>JBFWWV010000001.1:0-257773 GCA_050245995.1 Planctomycetota bacterium
GCTCTCCGTGCTCTCCCTGTTCCTCCGGGAGTACCCCAGAAAACAAACCACAGAGAGCACAGAGCACACAGAGCAGAAAGCAACCGCCGACGCTGACGCAGCCGCCCAGCAAGAGGCAACGCACCGACCGCGACGCACGTGCACACCGCGGAGGCCTCGCCCGCCCTGGCGGATGCCTTGGCTGGGCGGTTGCTTTCTGCTCCGTGCTCTCCGTGTCCTCTGTGGTTTCTTCTCTGGTTCGCGGATGCGTGCGTGCCGCGTGACGGCTCCCTGGGTCGAGCGCCCTCAGCTCTGTGCCCCTCCCGGTGCTCTCCGTGCTCTCCCTGTTCCTCCGGGAGTACCCCAGAAAACAAACCACAGAGAGCACAGAGCACACAGAGCAGAAAGCAACCGCCGACGCTGACGCAGCCGCCCAGCAAGAGGCAACGCACCGAACGCGTGACTGGCGTCACGATCGGCGAACGACGAGCGCGATGCCGCAGACGGTCAGCGCCGTGCCGCCGAGCGTGAACGCATCGACCGTGCCGTCGCCGACCAGCCAGCCGAACGCCAGGGCGAGGCACGGCGTCACGTAGGCGATCAGGCTCAGGCGGCTCGCCTGCGACCAGCGCAGCAGCCAGAAGTAGAGCCCGAAGGTCAGCGCGGTGCCGATCGCCGCCAGGAAGCCGGTCGCGACCAGCGCGCGTGGGGTCCAGTGCACCGCGGCGTCGCGTTCGAGCAGCAGCGCCGCCAGGCCCAGCAGCGCGCCGCCGAACAGCATCGCGTTGCGGTTCAGCAGCAGCGAGCTGCTGCCGCTGCCGTGCCGCTTGACCAGCGTGGTGCCGACGGTCGACACCAGCGGGCTCAGCAGCAGCAGCAGCGCGTACGGCAGGATCGC
Source organism: Planctomycetota bacterium (assembly GCA_050245995.1). GTDB lineage: Bacteria > Planctomycetota > UBA1135 > UBA1135 > UBA2386 > JBFWWV01. The sequence goes on from JBFWWV010000001.1 coordinate 878, forward strand.
CGCGCGGTCGCCGCCGAGGTCGCCGGCGAACATCGCGACCGTGCCGGCGAACGCCACCGCGAAGCCGAGCGCCTGCCGCGGCCGCAGCGCCTCGCCGAGGAACCAGCGGCCCGACAGCGCCATCAGCACCGGGAACACCGCCCACAGCACCGCGGCGATGCCGGACGGCACGCGGGTCTCGGTCGCGTAGAGGATCCCGTACGACAGCGCGAAGTTGCAGAGCCCGAGCACCATCCACAGCCACGCAGGCGGCGCCGGCGCCGGCTCGCGCCGCCGCAGCAGCGCCGTCGCCGGCACCATCAGCGCGCCGGCCAGCAGGAAGCGCGTGGCCGCCGCTGTGCACGGGGGCAGGTCCTCGAGGCAGACGCGGATCGCCCACCAGGTGCTGCTCCAGATCACGCACAGCACGGCGACGAGCACGCGCACCGTCCAGGCGCTCGGCGCGCGGTCGCCTGCATTCGGGTCTGCGGCAGGGGCGCTCATCGGAGTCGGCCGCGCCGCAGCGCCGCGGTGGCCGCGCGCAGGGCCGGGCCGGGCCCGGGGGTCGTGTGCACCAAGGTGAGCGCGCGCAGCAGCGGCGCGGGGTCGGGATCTGCGAACCACGGCGGCGCGGGCCGCGGCCGGAACGGCGCCTGCACGACGGTCCGGCGCGGAGCCCGGAGGCACAGCGTGTCGTGTGCGAAGCCGCGGCCGAGCGCGGCACCCTGCGCGGTGGCGCCGGTGCCCCAGGGTGGCGCGAGCAGCGCGTAGCCGACGACGGCCCACGTGTTGATCGCGACGGTGCCGTGCGGCAGCGCGTCGACCAGCCGCGCGACTGCGTGGGCGGCGCGCGCCAGCACCGGCTCGGGCGCGAGCACGTGCGCGCACAGCGCGCCGGACACGCGTTCGCGCAGGAGGCCCAGGCAGCGATCGGCGAACGCGGCGGCGTCCTGGCCCGGAACCGCCACCTCGCACAGCACCGGCGCGAACGACTCCTCGGCGGCGAGGTGCGGCTCGCGGTCGAGATCGACGCCGGTGCGCAGCACGAACGGCAGCCGTTCGCCGTCGGTGACGGACGCGATCGCGGCGTCGCCGGCGAAACGGGCGAACCGCCCGCGCGCCCGCGGGTCGAACGGCCGCCGCGGCGGCAGGCTGTCGACGGCGCGGCCGAGGTGCTGCAGGAAGGCGGCCCGCTGGGGCCAGCCCGCGGCGGTCAGCACCAGCCGCGGCGTCGCGCAGTTGCCCGCGGCGTTGTGCCCGAACCACGCCGCCAGCTGGTTGGCCGCCGTTCGCAGGTCGCGGTCGGACCAGATGCCCGGCACGACGACGACCGGTGTCACGTTGCCGAGCTCGGCGGTCCAGGGCTTCGCCGCGGCGGCCGGGTCGCGCAGGATCGCCTGCAGGGTCGCCGGCGCGCCGGTCAGGTGCCACGCGGCGACGCGCGGGTCGCGCAACGCCGGCGCGCCGAGGTCGGCGTCGCCGCAGCACAGCCGCAGCAGGTCGCGCTCGATCAGCGGCGCCAGCACGCGTTCGAGCACGGGCTGCAGCGCCGCGTGCAGCGGGCTCAGCTTCAGCAGCACGGCGGCGCCGCGGCGGCACAGCGCGTCGAGCGCGTCGCCGACCGGCATGCTGCTGACGTTGCCGGCGCCGAGCACCACGTGCACGCCCTGGCCGCCGGGCGGCGGCGCCTGCAGCAGCTGGCCGGGCTCGCAGTCGACGTCGGCGCGGTAGCCCGGCAGCAGCAGCCGGTCGCGGAGCCCGCGCGGCACCGCGCGCACGCGCGGCCCGGCGGCGGTCGACAGCGCGCGCAGGCGCGGCAGCCGGCCGCGCGCGAGGCCGCGCAGGGTGCCTTCGAGCAGCAGCAGGTGGCGCGCGACCGGCAGCGGGCCGTGGCCCAGCTCCTCGGCCAGCACCGCGGGGTCGTCGGCGGCGCCCTTGCCGGTCGCGGCCGCGGCCGCCCAGTCGTCGATCGACGCCGCCAGCCGCCGGCGACAGGCCGCCAGCAGTTGGGCGCGCGCCGCGAACGAACGCGCGCGGTCCGCGATCACGCCCCGCGCCAGCGCCGCCAGCAGGGGATCGAGCGTCGCGGGTACCGGGGCGGCTCGGGGCACGGCCCGGCAGCACACCAGAACCGCCGGTTCCGGGCAACGGCCGCGCGCGGGAGTGGACGGGCGCCGCCGCGCGCAGGAAGGTAGCGCCATGCGTCGCCTCGCCGCCGTCCTCGCCGTCGCCACCGCCCCCGTCGCCGCGGTCCTCGGCCAGCAGGCGGCGCCGGTGTCGGCGGTCTCGGCCGCGGCCGACGCGCCGCTCGACGCGCGCGTCACCGACGTCCGCTGGCTGCCGCGGCAGCTCTCCGAGTTCGCCGGCTCGCGCGCGACGGTGCTGTTCTTCACCACGGTGGACTGTCCGATCGCACGGCGCTACCTGTCGCGCATCGGCGAGCTGGCGGCGGCGCACTCCGACTCCGGCGTGCGCGTGCTGGTGGTCGGCGTCGACCCGCACGACCCGCTGGTGCGCGCAGCCGGCCAGCAGGTCGAGCTGGCGCCGCGCGCGACGTTCGTCATGGACTTCGACGGCGCGCTGGCGCGGGCCGCCGGCGTCGACCGGACCGCGACCGCGCTGGTGCTCGACGCCGGGCGGCGCGTGGTCTACCGCGGGCGCGTCGACGGGCAGTATCGCTACGCCGGCACGACACCGGGCCGCGGCCGCGAGGACCTGCGGCTGGCGCTCGAGGACGTGCTCGCCGGCCGCGCGCCCGAGGTGGCGACCACCGCGGTCGAGGGCTGCCGCATCGACGCGGCGGCGTCCGCGGCCGCCGAAGCGACGACCTCGGCGGCGCCGACGTTCCACGCCGACATCGCGCCGCTGCTGCAGCGTCACTGCCAGGACTGCCACCGCGACGGCGGCGAGGCGCCGTTCGCGCTGGAGTCGCTGCAGGACTGCCGCCGCCGGCTGGAGATGATCGGGGAGGTCGTGGCGCAGCGGCGCATGCCACCGTGGTACGGCGATCGTCGCCACACCGAGTTCGTCAACCTGCGCGCGCTCGACGACCAGGAGCGCGCGACGGTCGCGCGCTGGGTCGCCGCCGGCGGACCCGAGGGCGATCCGGCCGACGCGCCGCCGCCGCGGGTGTGGCCGCAGCAGGAGTGGCGCATCGGCGAGCCGGACCTCGTGCTGAAGGTGCCGGTGCCGATCCGGCTGCCGGCCGACGGCTACCTGCCGTACAAGTACTTCGTGCTGCCGTTCCACTTCGCCGAGGACACCTGGGTCGAGGCGATCGAGATCAAGCCGTCGGTCAAGAACGCGCTGCACCACTGCAACCTGGCGCGCGCGGCCTGGGGCACGCCGTTCTCGCAGGACGGCTTCGTCACCGGGCAGGTGCCGGGCGGCGACGCGATGGTGCTCGATCCGGGAACCGCCGTGCGGATCCCGAAGGGCTCGGCGCTGGTGCTGCAGGCGCACTACGTGACGACCGGCCAGCCCGAGGTCGACCGGCTGCGCGTCGGGCTGCGGTTCCCGCGCGGCGTGGTCGACAAGGAGCTGCGCGTGCTGATCGTGCACGACCGGCGCTTCGCGATCCCGCCGGGCGCTGCGGCGCACCCGGTCGAGGCGGCGCGCACGCTGCCGTGCGACGCGCGCGGCATCGGCCTGTTCGTGCACATGCACCTGCGCGGTCGCGACATGTCGGTACTCGCCGAGCCGCCCGACGGCGCGGGCGAGACGCTGCTGGTGGTGCCGAACTACAACTTCGACTGGCAGCAGTCGTTCCGCTGGGAGCAGGCCGGGCGTCCGTTCGCGAAGGGCACCCGGATCCGCGCGCTCGCGCACTTCGACAACTCGGCCAGCAACCCGTTCAACCCCGACCCCGGCGCGACGGTGCGGTTCGGCCAGCAGACCGTCGACGAGATGATGTACGCGTTCCTGTTCTACACGCAGGAGGGCGAGCGCCTCGGGCTGCGCGTCGATCCGGCCACCGGGCACGTCGTGCCGTAGCGGCCGGCATGCGATCAGCCCGTGGGGGGCGCGCCGTCGCCACCCGCGCCGCCCGCGCCGCCCGCGGCGGCCGGCCCCTCGGCCGGCGCAGGGTCGCTGCCGGGCGCCGGCACCGGCGCGATGCGCACGCGCTCGGCGCGGCGGTTGTTGGCCTTGGTGACCGCGAAGCGCCAACCGCGGAAGTCGACCTCCGCACCGGCCCACGGCACGTCGCCGAGCTGCTCGGTCAGGAACCCGGACACCGTCTGGCTCTGCGTGTCGACGTCGCGCAGGCCGAGCCGCTCGAACACCTTGCGCGCCTCGGCAGCGCCGCGGCAGTAGAACGAGCCGTCCGCGCGCGCGATCACGTGGGCCTCGTCGTCGTCGAGCTCGTCCTGGATCTCGCCGACGATCTCCTCGAGCACGTCCTCGAGCGTGACGATGCCCTGCACGGCGCCGTACTCGTCGACGACCAGCGCCATGTGGCGCTTCTCGCGCTGGAAGCTGCGCAGCACGTAGTTGAGCTTGGCGGTCTCCGGCACGATCAACAGCGGCACCAGCAGCTGCTGCCAGTCGGGCTCCTGCTGCGTGCGCAGGTGGAACAGGAGCTCCTTGGTCAGCACCACGCCGGTGGCGCCGTCCAGCTCGCCGGTGGGGGTGTAGGGGAACCGGCTGTGGCCGGTGCGCGCGACGAGCTTCAGGTTCTGCTCGGTGGTGCGCGTGCCGGACACGTAGGCGACGCGGTTGCGCGGCAGCATCACGTCGCGCACGCGCTGTTCGCGCAGGCGCGTGGCGTTGGCGATGATCTCGGCGGTCAGCGATCCGAATGCGCCCTGCGCGTGGCCGGCCGTGGCCAGCAGGCGGATCTCTTCGAGCGAGTGCTGGTGCAGCGCCGAGCCGGTGCCCACCAACCGCGACACGAAGCGCGTCAGCCACAGCACCGGCCGCAGGCCGATCACCAGCGCCTCGACCAGGTGGGCGACCGGCACCGCGACGGCGCCGGCGTGCACGACGCCGATCGTCTTCGGCGCGATCTCGGTGAACAGCAGCACCGAGGCCGTGAAGACCATCACGAACCAGACGTCGGCGACGCCCGGGAACGCGTCGTGGAAGGTGGCGCCGGCGACGGTGGCGCCGGCGGTGTTGGCGACCGTGTTGAGCACCAGGATCGCCGCGATCGGCCGGTCCGGCTGCTGCTTGAAGCGCCGCAGGATGTGGCCGGCGCGGCGGCCCTGCGCCGCCAGCGCCTCGATGCGGCCCTGCGACACGCTCAGCAGGGTCGCCTCCGAGATCGAGCAGAGGAACGAGACGACCAGCGCGAAGGTGACGGAGACGACGAACAACAGCATCGCGGGGTCGCCCGGATCCGGGCGACCGCAAGGTTAGCTGCGGTGACCCGGGGCGCCATGGTTCTCCCGCGGGGGGTGCCATGGCCGCCGGGCGGCGCCGGCCGGGCGGCGCCGGAAATCTCGCGCGATTCCTGCGGGTCCGGCGCCACCCCCGCGAGAGGGGGGCAACCAAGACCCAAGGAGCCTGTCATGCGAATCCGTCCGTTCCCGTCCGTTCTCGTCCCGACCCTGCTGCTCGCCTTCACCGTGCTGCCCGCCTGTGGCGGCGGTGGCGGCGGCGGCGGCGCCACGACCGTCACCGCCGACGTCGGCCCGGCCGGCGGCTCGCTGATCGGCACCGGCGCATTGGCCGGCGTCGAGCTGACCGTGCCGCCGGCCGCGCTGGTGTCGACCACCAAGATCTCCGCGACCAGCGTCGGCAGTTCGCCGCGCATCGGCTTCGCGGCCGTCGGCGTCGCCGCCGAGTTCGGCCCGACGGGGCTCGCGTTCACGCCGGCGGCGACCCTGCGGTTGCCGTTCGACGCCTCGCGCCTGCCGTTCGGCGTCGTCGCGCAGGACCTGGTGGTGGAGCGCCGCGACGCCACCGGCGTCGTGAGCCAGCTCACGCCGACCGCGATCGACGCCGCTGCACAACGCGTGACGGTGGCCATGGCCGGCGCCGCGACCTACTGGGTCGCTGCGGTCGACGAAGTCACGATCGACGACTACCTGCCGCTCGCCACCGGCGACCGCTACGCGTTCAGCGACGGCACCGTGGTCGTGGTGAACGACCCGTCGGTTGCGCTGCCGCAGCCGCCGCTGCCCAACATCGGCTTCACGTCGGTGTCGTTCTTCACCGCCGGCGGCGCGGTGGTCGACGGCCTGCCGCTGAGCAAGTTCGCCAACGGCTTCACCGTCGCGCACGGCTCGTACCACTACGAGCCCGGTCAGGACATCGTCGAGCGCCACAACCCGCTGCGGCTGTTCCAGACCACGGTCCGCACCGGCGAGGTCCTGACCGACGGCACCGGCTACGAGTTCTACCGGATGCCGGACGGCATCAACCCGATCGAGATCGGCGACATCGACTACGGCGTCACGATCACCCGGGCGCCGGCGATGACCGTGCCGGCCGGCTCGTTCCCGGACGTCGTGCGCGTCGAGCTGGTGCGCCAGCGCGTGCCGATCGGCGGCACCGCCGAGGTCACGCGCACCGTGCTGTTCCTGGCGCGCGGCGTGGGCCTGATCCGGATCGAGGCGGCGTTCGCGCCGAACGCGAACCTGGTGGCGGCCGAGCTGAACTGAGCCCCCGGCGGGCTCTGTCGTTGGAGCGTCAGCGCTCCGCCGGACCCGCCGCGCCCAGCGCCGCGCCGATCCGCGCCTGCGCCCGCCGCAGGTCGTCCGCCAGCCGCCGGAGCACCGCATCGACCTCGGCGGCATCGGGGTCCACGGCATCGCCGGCGCCGTCCGCCCGCGGCCGCAACCGATAGACGTAGATCAGGTCGCACGTCGTCTTCTGCGCGCCGGCTCGCTGCGGCGCGGCGACGTTCAGGAACTCGACGCGGCGGCCTCGGAGGCGCGCGGTGGCCGCGATCAGCCGGCGGCCCAGCGCCTCGTCGAACGCGTGCCAGTGGCAGTCGTTCTGCTCGGCAGCGGTGGCGCACCCGTGCGCCATGCGGGCGACCTCGTCCTTGGACTTGCCGGCGAACGCGCCGGCATCGTTCCAGCCGTTCACGAACGAGAACAGGTGCTCGCGCGACTCGAACGCGCGTTCGTCGCGCTGGAGCAGGTGGTCGAGCAGCAGGTGCTCGAGCGTCGCCACCGCGCGCAGGCGGTCGGGGCAGTGGGCCATGTCCGGCAGCGACAGCACGACGACGCCGTCGTCGCGCAGCAGGTCGTGCCAGCCCTGCAGCGCGCCGATCGGGTCGGCGCAGTGCTCGAGGACGTTGTGGGCGATGACGAAGTCGGCGCCGGCGGGAAAGTCGGCGGCAGCGGTGGCGATCGGCCGCACGTCGTGCATGCTCGCGGCGTCGCGGCCGAACAGCGCGCGCAGCTCGTCGGGCGTGCGCAGGTCGTAGTAGCGGCAGGTGCAGCCGTCGGGCAGCGGCTGCGGGTCCGGACCGGCGCCGATCTCGAGGCCTTGGCCGCGAAGCCATGTTCGACTCACGGCGAGGCGCACGCCGTGGATGCCGCGCAGCAGCGGGCGCCACCGGCCGCTGGCGATGGTGGCCAGTGCGCGGTGCGGCGGCGTGCGCAGCAGGCGCGCCACGGCGTGGCGCAGCGCGCCGAAGCGCGCGGTGCGGCGGCGGCTGGGCTCGGCCGCGGTCATGGCCGCAGGTGCGGCCGGGCGTCGGCTGCGTTGGCAACGGGCCCGCAGCGCGGACCAGGCGGGCTCATGGCGGACACCCGCGCATGGTAGCCCGCTCGGATCGCCGGTCGACTCCCGACCGGCGATCCGGAGCCCCGCCTTCGCTCAGGTCGCGCTGCGCACCGTCGCCGGCGCGGCGACCGTGCCGGTGGCGGCGCGCTGGTACTCCTCGAGCGTGAAGCTGTCGACCGCGATCGCCTCGGCGCGCGCCGCCTCGGCGTCGCGGGCCAGCTTGCGCTCGTCCTCGGTCAGCAGCCCGATCTCGCAGGCGCGGTCCAGCAGCTGGTCGGGGCGCGCCTTCGGCAGGCGGCCTTCCTTGATGCCCTGCTTGAGCTTCTTGTGCACCGGCTCGACGTCGAGGCACAGCTGCAGGGCGTGCTCCAGTCTGCCGAGCGCGGACGCGGGGTCCTGCGGCACGTGGATCGCGGGCGTGAGCCGGTCGCGCTGGGCGCCGGGCTGCAGCAGCGTGCGCGCCGCCTTGCCGGCGACCCGGTCGCTCGGGCCGTGGCCGAACGGGTTGATGCGCGCGAGCCAGGTGACCGGGCCGCGCAGCGCCCAGGTGAGCCCGGGCACCTGCAGGTTCTGGAACAGGCCCTCGAACGCCGTCTGCAGGCGCGCGAACGCGGTGTCCATGCTCCACTGCAGCAGCGGCAGGTCCTCGGGTCTGCGGCCTTCGGCCTCGAAGCGGCGCAGCACCGCGGTGCCGAGGTAGAGCCAGCTGAACGCGTCGGCGAACCGGCCGGTGACCTTCTCCTTGCGCTTGAGGTTGCCGCCGAGCGTGCCCATCGCCACGTCGGCCCAGAACGCGAACGTCGCCGAGCCCCAGGCCAGCTTGCGCCAGTACTGGGCGGCGGGGCCGCCGACCGGCGAGCCGCTGAGGCGGCCGCGGGTGAGCCCCAGCAGCACCGTGCGCACGCCGTTGCGGACGACGTGACCGATGTGGCCCCACAGGCTCTTGTCGAAGCGCGCCACGTCGTTGTTGCCCAGCGCCTCGATCTCGGCGTAGGCGAACGGGTGGCAGCGGATCGCGCCCTGGCCGAAGATCATCAGCGTGCGCGTCAGGATGTTGGCGCCCTCGACCGTCACGCAGATCGGCGTGCCGGTGTAGCCGTGCGCCAGCAGGTTGCGCGGGCCGCGCGAGATGCCGGCGCCGCCCAGGACGTCCATGCCGTCGTTGACGATCGTGCGCCACATCTCGGTGGTGTTGTACTTCGCGATCGCGGTGACGACGGCCGGCTTGGCGCCGCTGTCGAGCGCGCCGCAGGTGTAGCGGCGCGCGGCCTCGAGCACGTAGTTGAAGCCGGCGATGCGCGCCAGCGGCTCCTCGATGCCCTCGAACCGGCCGATCGGCAGGCCGAACTGCTGGCGCACCGCGGCGTAGGCGCCGACCGCGCGGGCGGTCAGCTGGGCGCCGCCGGTGCTGCAGGCCGGCAGCGAGATGCCGCGGCCCGCGGACAGGCACTCCATCAGCATGCGCCAGCCCTGGCCGGCGCCGGCGCGGCCGCCGATGACGGCCTCCTCGAGCGGCACGACGACGTCCTTGCCCGAGGTGGGGCAGTTGTAGAACGGCACGCCGAGCGGGTCGTGGCGTCGGCCGAGCACGACGCCCGGGGTCTTCGACGGGATCAGCGCGCAGGTGATGCCGGGGAACGGGCCCTTGCCGAGCAGGTTCTCCGGGTCGTGCAGCTGGAACGCCAGGCCGAGCACGGTCGAGACCGCGGCCAGCGTGATGTAGCGCTTGTTCCAGCTGAGCCGCAGCATCAGCGTGCCGTCGTCGCGCTGGAACACGACGCCGGTGGCGTTGATCGCGCCGGCGTCGGAGCCAGCACCGGGCTCGGTCAGCGCGAAGCACGGGATCTCCTCACCGCGCGCCAGCGACGGCAGCCAGCGGTCCTTCTGCGCCTCGGTGCCGTAGTGGATCAGCAGCTCGGCCGGGCCGAGCGAGTTCGGCACCATGACCGTGATCGCCAGCGGCAGCGACCGCGACGTCAGCTTGGTGACGACGGCGCTGTTGCACGACGCCGACAGGCCGAGGCCGTCGTACTCCTTCGGGATGATCATGCCGAAGAAGCGCTCGCGCTTGAGGTAGTCCCAGACCGCGGCCGGCAGGTCGCGCTGCTGGTAGACCTCCCAGTCGTCGGTCATCTCGCACACGCGCGCGACCGGGCCGTCGAGGAACGCGCGCTCCTCGGGCGACAGGTCGGGGTAGTCCGCCGACGCCAGCCGCTCGAGGTCGGGCTTGCCGCTGAACAGCTCGCCGTCGAGCCACACCGTGCCGGCGGCGATCGCCGTGCGCTCGGTCTCGCTGATCTGCGGCAGGAAGCCGCCGTCGCGCATCAGCTTGAGGATCCGCGCCGACAGCAGCGCGCGGCGCAGCGGCGTCACCAGCAGCACGGCCATCGGCGGCACCGCGACGAACCACACCCAGGTCGAAGGCCCGCTGGCCCACAACATCAGGGTGAAGACGGTCGCGAACTGCCACAGCCGCACGCCGAGGAAGGTCGGGATCAGCAGGGCGGCCAGCCATGCCAGGGTGCCGAGCCAGGATGGCGCTCCGGAGAGCGCCCCGTAGGTTGAATAGAGCCAGTCCATGTGCAGCGAGTGCCTTGCGCCTTGCTGTTTCGGCACTCGGGGGCCCGCGCCTTGCGGGCTGGCCGTGCAGATCTAGTGCCGGGTGGCAAGTCGGCTACCTGCCTCGGCACGGCAAGGTCCCGATTTGGCGCACGGCACGTCGGGGATCCGGACAGTCGCGCCCGGACGGCGCGTGCCGCCCGGGTGCGCCGGGGGCCGGGCGACTACTGCAGCCGCTCGTGGAACGGGCGCAGCGGCGGCAGCCCCTGCGCGCCGCGGCCGCCCTGGCCGACCGCCGGCAGCGTCTCGACGCGGTCCGCGTGGTCGAGCGGCCCGAGCTGCGGGTGGGCGCCGCCGTGGTGACCGTGCGGCACGGTCAGCGCCGGGTGATCGAACGGCGCCCGCTCCCAGCGCACCCGCTCGTCGGTGAGCGCCTTGAGGAAGGCCACGAGGTTGCGCGCGTCCTCGCCGGACAGGCCGAGGCTCTCGATGTCCGGGTCGAGGTTGCTGCGGTTGGGGCCGAATCCGGTGGTGTTGCCGCCACCCGACGTGCGCCGGCGGTCGCCGCCGCGGTCGTAGAACTCGACGACCTGCTCGAGCGTGGCCTGGCCGCCGTTGTGGAAGTACGGCCCGGTCAGCTCGACGTTGCGCAGCCCCGGCGTCTTGAACGCGCCGTCGATCGCGTCGCGCGCGGCCTGCAGCGCGGCCAACAGGTCGAGGTTCGTCGCCCGCCGGGACAGGTGCAGCGGCTCCTCGAACGTGGACGGGTCAACCAGCAGGCGGTCGATGGCGCGCAGGCGGAGCTGCAGGTCGTCGTCGTCGTCGTCGCCCTCGCCATCCCCGTCGTGGTCGCCGTCGCCGTCGCTACCGGTCGTCGCGAACGCGATCTGCCGCGCGAAGGAGAGCGGATTGCCCCACGGATCGAGGCCGCCGAGACCGAGGTCCTCGCCCGTCGGCCGCACGCCGATGTTGTAGAAGCCGCTGTCGTAGAGCGCGGCCTGCCCGTCGCCCATGAGCATGTGCTCGATCAGGCCGCCCTCGCGCTGCTCCTGCTGCAGCACCCAGCCGGCGCCGGTGAAGTCCGGGCCCTTGTGACAGTTGACGCACTTGCCGGCGCCCAGGAACACGTCGAGCCCGGCGCGGGCGGCGGGGGACAGCGCGTGCCGGTCGCCCTCGGCGAAGCGATCGTACGGGCTCCGGTTCGAGACCAGGGTGCTCTCGTACAGCTGCACCGCGAGCCCCCAGTACATCGAGAAGTTGTGCTCCATCATCGTGTCGCCGGCGGTGGTGCGGAAGCTCGTCGGCGCCGACCACCACTCGGGGCGGAACGCGGCGCGGATCAGCTCCGCGTAGGTCATGTCGAGGCCGAAGCCGCTCGGGTGCACGCGGTCGCCGAGCACGCTGTCGTCGCAGGCCACGCGCTGCAGCTCGAGGGCGCGGCGATCGAGCAGCTTGCGGGCGACGTCGGGGAAGCTGCGGCCGCTGCACGACATCTCGAAGTCGCTGAGCGGCGGTCCGACGGCCTGGGACGCCAGGCTGGAGTTCTTCAGGCGCAGGGCGACGGGATGTACGGTGCGGCCGGTCGAGAGCAGGACCCGGCCGTCGCGGTTGCGCGGGCCGAACGGATCCAGGCCGTTGAACACGTTGTTGGCGCGGCCGTCCCAGAAGTTGCGGAAGTTGAAGACCGCGTTGATCACCGTGGGCGAGTTGCGCGGCTCGACGCGGCGGGTGTTGCGGCCGTCGGTGGTGAACAGCGCGTCGGGCAGCGCGACGCAGTCGTCGAGCCCGGTCGTGCGTGCGCCGACCGAGCCGAAGGCGGCGCGGAACACACCGGACGACGAGACCACGTCGTCGAGGTCGAACAGCACGGTCGACTCGCGGTCGTCGGGGTCGGACAGCACGTGGAACGGGAAGTCCGCGGCGCGCAGCGTGTAGTCCGGGCCGCCGGCGCCGGTGCGGGTCGGGTCGAACACGCCCTGCCGCGACGGGTCGAGGTGGTTCAGCGACGGCGACAGCTGGTTGCGGACGCGGTTGTCGGCGCCGGCGTGGAAGTGGCAGCTGGCGCAGGCCATGCCGTCGCTGCCGGCCTGCTGGTCCCAGAACATCGCCTTGCCGAGCACGATGGCCCAGCGCTGGTCGCGGACGATGCGCTCGAGGCCGGGGACGCGCGGCACGTCGATGCTGCGCAGCGACGGCGGCGCGCCCGAGGGGAGACTGGATTGTGCGCAAACGGGTACCCCGAGTGCGTACAGAACGGTGGCGCAGAGCAGTTTGGTTTGCATGGGGTGGGTGAGGTTGGTGAGAGGCCAAGAAGCCACGGGCAATGTGGCTCGCCGTGGTGTCATTGCGCGCGCCTGCAATGCGGGGACACGGGCGGCCGCGATTCCGTTGCGCTCGGGGCGCACGACTCGGTCGGGTGCGCCCTTGGGCGTACGCGCCGCGCGCCGCGCGGATCGGCGGCGACCGGCGGCGACGGCGTCAGAGCTGGAAGCGTCCGACCAGCGCCGTGAGCTCACCGGCGGAGTCGGTGAGCGTGGCGGCCGCGGCCAGCGACCGGGCGGCGCGCTCGTTCGAGGCGGCTGCCAGCTCGCGCATCGTGCCGGTCTCCCGACGGATCTGCTCGCTCGACCGGCGGATGGTCCGGAACGAGTCGGCGAACTCCTGGGTGACGGCGCTCTGCTCCTCGACCGATGCCGCGCACTCCGCGCTGGCGGTGTCGATGCCGGCCACGGCGACCTTGATCTGGTCGATCGACGCGACCGTGGTCGCGACGCGCTCGAGGAACTCGTCGACGTACCCGGAGATCTCGACCGTCGCCTTGGCGCTCTCCTGCGCGAGCTGCTTCACGCGCGCGGCGACCACCGCGAAGCCTGCGCCGGCCTCGCCGGCGCGGGCCGCTTCGACGGCCGCGTTGAGCGACAACATGTTGGTCTGCCTGGCGATCGACTCGACCACGTCGAGGGCGCGGCGGATGTTCTCGCTGTCCCGTCCCATCCGATCGACCAGGTCCCAGGTGGTCGCGACCTGCCGCGCGCCCTCGGCGGCGCGCTCGGCCGAACCCTGGCTGCTCTCGGCGATGCCGCGGATGCTGCTGTTGAGTTCGCCGGTGGTGACCTCGGACTGCTGGGTCATCTCCAGCACGTGCCGCGCGGCCTGGTCGGTGTCGGTCGAGCGGCGCTGCATCGACTCGGCGTCGGCCTGGAAGCTGCGGCTGGCCTCGCCGAGCTCGTCGGCGGCGCCGTGGACGCGGGTGGCGGTGTCGCGGATCTGCTGCACCATCTGCCGCAGGCCCCGCAGGAACAGGTTGAACGACGCCGCCAGGTCGCCGACCTCGCCGAACGCGCGTTCGTCGAGGCGATGGCGCAGGTCGCCCTGCCCGGAAGCGACGCGGTCCAGCGCGGTCGCCGCCAGACGCAGCGGGCGCGCGACCGTGCGCACGATCCACAGGCCCAGCACCGCGATCACCGCGATGCCGACGTACAACTGCGTGCGAGTGACCGTCGCCACGCGCGCGGCGCCGTCGGCGGCCGTCGCCGACGCCGACGCGACCCGGGTGCGGGTGCGGGCGGTGACCGCGTCGAGCTCGTTGCGCACGGCGAGCACCGCCTGCTGCCCGGCCGTCATCGACAGGTCGATGGCGTCGCGCCGCGCCGCGGGCGTGTCCTCGGCCAGGATCTCGAGCACCTCGTAGCTGGTCCTGCGCCAGGTCTCGAACAGCGCGGCGAAGGCGCTGCCCGCCGCGAGGTCCGGCGCCGCCTGCGCGAGCTGCGACCACGCGTCGCCCGCGTCGGCGACGCTGGCATCGTGCTCGGCGCGGCCCGAGGCGGCATCCTCGGACCCGGTGCTCTGGAACAGCAGGCTGCGTTCGGCCACGACCGCGCGCAGGAACGACTGGCGCAGGCGCCCCAGCTGCTCGCTGGCCGGCAGGTGGCGACCCGCGACCTCCTGGAACGACGCGTTCACCTGCTGCAGCTGATCGAGCACCGACAGCGTCAGCCAGGCGGCCATCCCGGTCGCCAGCGCCAGCAGCCCCAGCAGGCGCAGGCGCACCGACAGCCGGCGGCGCAGCCAGCCGCGGCGCGGAGCGGAGAGCGTCGTTGCCGTGGTCATGGCGTGCGCGTCACTTGCCCGGCGCCGGCACCGGCCTGGCCAGCTCGGTCAGGTTGAGGCCGATGACCAAGACGCCGATCGCCTTCTTCGGATCGGCGGGATCGAGCACCGGCACCGCGATCTGCACGGCGTAGGTCTGGCTCGACTCGTCGAACTCCGGCTCGCCCTGCCAGCGCTGGAGCTTGTGGAACGGCACGTCGAACTTGCTCTTGCCGGCGTGGATGTAGCTGCTGGTCTTCTCGAGGAACGCGACCTTCTCGCCGCGGGCGGCGCTCAGGAACGCCTCGCTGACGACGCCGGCCGTCGCCTTGACGCGCGCGGCCAGCAGCTCGGCCGCGGGGTTCTTGGTGAACGCCGCGATCTCGTCGGAGCGCCGGCGCAGCCCCTTCCAGGTCTTCTCGTCCATGCCCGCGATCGGGCCGCGCTCGTTCTGCGCGGCGACCGCGGCCGTGATCGGACGCTCGGCGGCCCAGGCCACGACCTGCCTTGCGCAGGTGTCGATCGCCTGCTGGATCGCGGGTGTGATCTCGAACTTGGGCTTGTCCTTCTTGTCCTGCTGGTCCTGCGCCGCGCAGCAGCTCGCCGCCAGCAGTACGGCGATTCCGATTCTCCGGTGTTGCATGATGCCTCCTGCCGCGGCACTTCGGTCCGCGGCCGCGGCGGCCTTGACGGGTGTTGCGGCGGCGTGCGGCGCGGCGCGGCGAGGGTTTCCACGTATCGGGTCGGCGGGTGCCATGCGGTGCCTGTGGCACCGCGGCTTCACAGCGGCCGCGCGAAGTGGCGATCGCAACCGTGGTGGCCGGTTTCCCCTTCTGGGCCGGGAAGTTCTGCGAAGCCGGCCGCCGCGTACAGCCGCTGCGCCTGCTGCATCCAGGACGTGGTCTCGAGGTAGCAGCGCCGGTAGCCCGCGGCGCGCATCTCGTCGAGCAGCAGCAGCAGCAGTTCGCGGCCGAGGCCGCGACCGCGCGCCGCCGGGCGGAAGTACATCTTGCGCAGCTCGCAGGTCGCGTCGGCCGGCGTCGTCCCGGCCAGCCGCGCGAAGCCGCCGCCGCCCACGACCTCGCCGCGGTGGACGACGACGAAGTAGCGCGCGTGGGGCGCCGCGTAGGCCGCGTGCATGGCGGCGACCTCGGGGTCGTGGATCGCGAACCCCTGGCCCGTGCAGCGATGCTCGGTCATGACGTCGCGGATGATCGCGGCGACCGCCGGGTCGTCCGTCGGGCGCATCGGACGGATCAGGAATGCGTCGGCCGGGGCCATCGCCGGATTCGAGGATACGCTGCACCCGCTGTCCAGCCGCTCGGGCCGCGTCTATGGTACGGCGATGCAGAGGGAGTGTTCATCCGCGGTCAGGACGATGATCGCGTGGGGCCTGGCGCTCGGCGCGTTCGCCGCACAGTCGTGCTTCACGCTCGGGATGTGGAGCGGTCCGCCGCTGGTCGAGGCGCAGCGCGATGGCGACGAGTTCACGATGGCGGCGGGTGCCGCCACCCTGCTGGTGCCGGTCGAGCAGCTGCCCGAACACCTGCATTCGGGCTACGGTCGCGACCCGGCGCAGCGTTGGCTGCGGCTGGTGCCCGAGGAGCACGCGACGGCGCTCGCGCAGCTGCTGGAGCTGCAGGCACGCGGCATCGTGACGGGCGTCGAGTGTCGGTTGAGCTTCTCCGGCCCGTCGGACCCGCGACCGCCGAGCGCCGGCGTGCGTCTGGGCGGCAGCCTGCGCGACGCGCTGCCCGACGACCTGCGTCCGGCCGACGGCCTGCGCATCGATCTACTGGCGCTCCGGGTCGCCGTCGACGCGGGGTGCGCCGGCAGCTGGACGAGCGAACCGCCGGCCGCAGACGCGGCGCTGCTCGACGCCTACGTGGCCCACCTCCACACGGGACGGGGAGTCGCGGACACCGCGGTGAAGGCGCTGCTCACGCCGGCCACCGTGGCCCTCGACCTCGTGACGTCGCCGCTGCAGCTGATCCTGTTCGCCGCCTGGTCGTTCTCCTGAGTCGGCGGCGGCCGTCGCGCCGGGTTGCCGGACTCAGCGATCCCGGTCCGGCCGCGCCTCCCGCCACGCCACGGCGAGCGCGGCCACGGCCTCGGTGCACGCGGCCGTGCCCGGCAGGCCGCCGCGGTTGCACACGGCCAGGAACGCCACGCGGTGCTGCGGCGACGCCTGCACGAACGCGTGCCAGCGGCCCGTGGCGCCGTGCTGGGCCAGCACCGGACCGTCACTCCAGTCGGCTTGGATCACCGTGAAACCGCAGGCGTGGCCGTCGGGTCCGGGCGCGTGCAGGGCGGCCAGCGTTGCCGCGTCGAGGAACGCGTGCTCGGCGGGCGGCGGCTCCACGTGCAGCGCCACGAAGCCGGCCCAGTCGGCGAGCGACAGGTGCACGTCGCCGCTCGGCGCGTAGAACGGCGGCAGCTGCGCCATCGAGAGGTCGGGCGCGAGCGCGGCGGTCCGACCCAGCGCCGCGGCATGACCCCACGGCACGCCGTCGCCGTGTGCGTCACCGCGCGGGGCGCCGACCCCCGCACACCGCATGCGCAGCGGGTCGAACAGCTCGCGGTGCAGGATCTGTTCGAACGGCGCGTCGGCAAGGTCCTCGAGCAGCGCGCCGGCGATCAGGTAGCCGGTGTTGGAGTACACCGCCGCGGTGCCCGGCATCGTCGCCGGCGGTTCGGCCAACGCGACCGCGGCGATGCGGCGGCGTTGCGCGCGCGGCGACTGGTCCCGTTCGACGACGCGGTCGAAGCCGCCGGTCGCCGTGGTGTTCGCCGGCAGGCCGGCGCAGTGCTGCAGCAGCTGCCGCACCGTCGCGGTGCGGTAACCCTCGTGCATGCCAGCGGCGAGGTCGGGGAACGCCTGCGCCAGCGTCGTGTGCCAGTCGAGGTGCCCGCGCTGCACGAAGCGCGCGATCACCGTGGCGGTCATCGCCTTGCCGCAGGACGCCACGTGCCAGGGGTCGTCGAGCGCGACGGTGGCGGCGGCGCCGAGCTGGCGCACCCCGGTCACGCCGGCCGCCGTCACCGCACCGTGTTCGAGCACGAGCGCGCCGAGCGCCGGCACCTCGTGGCGGGCGCGCAGCACCTCGAGCTCGGCGGCGAGGTCGCGAATCGGGTCCTGCGGCGCGAGCAGCGCCGCTGCGGCCACCGCGGCGAGCGCGGGCGTCACCCGTCCGCGCTTCCCGCCAGCGCGCGCGCCTCGCGCAGGAACCGTTCCCACTGGAACGCGGGCCCGGGGTCCTGCTTGTTCCGCTGCACGTGGAAGTGGCCGACGATGCCGTCGAACGCGGCGAGCTCCTCGGGCGCCAGGTTGGTCGTGACGATGGCGCCGTCCGCGGTGCGCGGCGCGTCGAGGCGGATGCGCGGGAACGCCCGGCTCAGCGCCGCCGCCAGGTGCGCCAGCGCCCGGTACTGCTCGGGCGTGAAGTCGAGCTGGTAGTACTCCTTGTCGTGGATCCGGCCGCCGATCACCTCGTCGCGGTCGGGGCGCGGCACGAAGCCCTGGGTGCGCAGGCCGGTCTCGCCGAGGAACGCGGGGAACTTCATGAACCAGCCGCGCTCGTCGCGGTCGTACCACCGCAGCATGTCCGGGTGGCGCGGCCGCGGCCACACGCCCGGGTGCGCGATCTCGACGCCGATCGACGTGGCGTTGGCGATGGTCGCGTGGTGCGCGTGCTCCTGCAGGTCGAGCGTCTGGTAGATCGTGCCGTCGGTGTCGAGCAGGAAGTGCACCGACAGGTTGCGCTTGTCGTGCAGGATCTCGAAGCAGCGGCGCGACGTGCCGCAGACGTCGAAGTGCAGCACGAATTGGTGCACGACCTGCTGCAGGTCCTCGAGCCGCCAGCCGCCGTCGGCGACGCGCGCGGCGATCGCTTCGGGCAGGTCGGCGCGCACCGGCCGATAGCGCAGCTTGCCGTCGGGCTCGGGATCGTCGGTGAACCGCTTCCTGGTCTGGTAGGCGTCGTAGCCGCCGTCGTCGTACCACAGCACCACCTGCGTGTCGGTGTGGAACAGCGCGCCGGCGGCGACGATCTCGTCGTGCTGCCGCGGCGGCGGCCCGCCGACGCAGCGGACCAGGAGCAGGACGCAGAGGGCGGCGAGTGCGGCGCCGAGGCGAGCCTGGCGCAGGCGAGGACGTTCGACGACGGGCACGCGCGTACCTTAGCACGGTCGATGCGCGACGGTGAGTCGGTCGCAGACGTGGTCACCCACGTGGACTGGCCGCACGGCGCGGCGGCGAGGTGGGGCACCGAGGCCTCGGCGGAGGCCCGTGCCTCAGCCTGGCCGCGCGCGATGCCACGACGTCTCGCGCTGCCAGGCCGCCGCCGCACGCAGCAGCGCGGCTTCGCCGTGGAGCTGCCCCACGAGCGCGAGGACCGTGGGCCGTCCGTTCGCCGCCGCGTCCGCGCCGACCGGCAGCACGCAGGTCGGGTGCCCGGTCAGATTGGTGCACGCCAGGGTCGGGCCACCGTGCGTCGGCGCGATCAGGACATCGACGCCGCGCAGCGCTTGCGCGGTGTCGCGCACCAGCCGCGCGCGCAGGCGGCTGGCCTGAACGTACTCCACGGCCGGGATGCAGCGCGCGGCGCGGAACGAGTTGGGCCAGTCGCCGTCGTCCTGGCCGGGCAGCTCGCCGAGCCGTTCGCTCCGCAGCAGCTCGTCGAACGCGGCGGCAGCCTCGGCGTGCAGCATCAGCAGCATCGCGCCGTACTCGGCGTCGGGCAGCGTGACCTTCGCCGGCGCGCCGCAGCGCTCTTCGAGCCACGCCAGGAACGCGCGGTCCTCGTCGCGCCAGCGGAGCCGTTCGCCCTGGAGCACGCCGATCCGCAGCCCGTCGAGGTCCTGCTGCGGGTCGAACGCGAACGCCGCGTCGCGCGCGGCCGGATCGAGACCGTCCGCGCCGCGGATCGCGTCGAACACCAGCCCGAGGTCGACGGCGCTGCGCGCGATCGGACCGGGCTTGTCCATGGTCCACGACAGCGGCATCGCGCCGTGGCGGCTGACCGCGCCGAACGTCGGGCGCAGGCCGCCGACGCCGCACTGGCGGCACGGCGACACGATCGAGCCGAGCGTCTCGGTGCCGAGCGCGAACGGCACGAGGCCGGCGGCGACGGCGGCGCACGAGCCGGCCGACGACCCGCTGGAACCCTGCTCGGGGTTCCACGGGTTGCGCGTGCGGCCGCCGAACCACAGGTCGCCCATCGCCAGCGCGCCGAGCGACAGCTTGGCGACCAGGACGGCGCCCTGCCGGTCGAGGCGGTCGAGGACGGTCGCGCGCAGGTCCCACACGCGATCCCGGAACGGCGCGGCGCCGAACGTGGTCGGCGCGCCCGGCCACGCGAACAGGTCCTTGGCGCCGAACGGGATCCCGTGCAGCGGCGAGCGCGGGCGGCCGTCGCGCAGCTCGGCGTCGCGGGCGTCGGCCGTGCGCAGCGCCTCATCGGCGAGCAGCGTGACCACGCAGTGCAGCGTGGGGTCGGCGGCGCGCAGCCGCTGCAGCGCCAGCTCGGTGAGCCGGCGCGACGTCACCGCGCCGCTGCGCAGCCAGGCGGCGAACTGTCCGATCTCGGCGAACGCGAGGTCGTCGTCGGCGGCGGGGACCGGCGTCGCCGCCGGCACGGCGAAGGTCATCCCGGGGCCGGGGCGCGGCGGCGGATCGCCGGGCGGCACCGGCTCGAACACCGCGCACGGCGGCCATTCGAAGCCGATGCCGGCGCCGCGCAGCGCGCGGTAGTCGTCGCGCTGGCGCCGCAGGCGCTCGGCGGCCTGCACGCGCTCCTCGTCGGTGAAGCGCAGGTCGGCGAGCCGCGCCAGCGCCGCCATGTCGTCGGGTTCGCCGGGGCGAACTGGTCCGTGCGCCAGCGGCAGGGCGCCGGCACCGCCGGCCAGCAGGAAGGCGCGGCGCGTCGGCGCGGCGGCGGGGAGCGGGCGAGGTTCCTGGTCCATGGGGCGCGTCGGGTGACAGCCTGCGGCGGGGAGCCGGCCACGATGGGCCGCCCGTGGCATTGTGCCGCGACCGCCGGTGACGCGGCGAACCCTCGACGTATTCTCGGGCCTCCCGCCGCGCACCCCCGCGAGCCCCTTCCACCGCATGCTCCACGTCGCCGCCGTCGTCTCGTTCGTCTCCCTGTTGCTGTCGTCGCTGCCCGCGGTGCGGGCGCAGGCCCCCGTGGCCGCCGGGGCGCCGCCCACGGCGGCGCTGCCCGACGGCGCGCCGCCGGCGATGGCGGCGATCCGCGGCGAACGGCTGCTGGCCCACGCGCAGTTCCTGGCCAGCGACGAACTCGGCGGCCGCCTGACCGGATCGCCCGGGCAGGAGCAGGCCGCGCAGTACATCGCCGACCACTTCCGGTCGCTGGGGCTGGAGCCGCTCGGCGACGTGGTCGACGGCGAGCGCACCTTCTTCCAGCGCTACGGCGTCACCCGCACCTACATCGACCCGGCGAGCGTGCTGCGGTTCGGGCCGATCGAAACCAGGCACGGCTACGCGGTCCTGACCGGCGGCCCGGTGCAGCTGGCCTGCGACGGCGTGCTGAAGTTCCGCGGGCGCGGCCGCAACCGCGGCGGCAGCGCCGAGGTCGCGGCCGACGAGGACCTCACCGACGAGGTGCCGCTGGTGCTGATCAAGATGCCGAAGGGGCGCGTCGACCGCGACATCTCGGTCGAGCAGAAGTTCATGATGTCGTTCCGTGCGTTCGGCACGCTGTCGCGGACGACCGCGTCGCTGCAGAAGCAGGGCGCGAAGCTGGTGGTGTTCGCGCTGGTCGACGACCCGCTCGGGCTGATCGACGTGCTCAACTACCTGGCGCTGTCGCCGGGCAAGGACCTGATGAACCCGCGGTTCCCGGGCGCCGACGCGTCGATGACCGCGATGGCGCGGATGCTGGGCGGCGCCGACGGGCCGCCGTCGCTGGTGTTGTCGCCGGCGCTGTCGGCCAAGGTGTTCGCGGAGATGGGGCTCGAGCATGCGGCGCTGCAGGAGTTCCTCGACGGCGACGGCGAGCTGCCGGCGGCGAAGACGACCTTGCCCGCCAGGGTCGCGCTGCAGGTCGAGCAGGACGACGAGGCCACCGCGAGCAACGTGGTCGCGTGCCTGCGCGGCGCCGACCCGCAGCTGGCGCACGAGGCGGTGGTGTTCTCGGCGCACATGGACCACGTCGGCGGCCGCATGGACGGCGAGGTGTTCCGCGGCGCCGACGACAATGCCTCGGGGAGCGCCGGCCTGCTCGGCATCGCCACGGCGTTCGCGAAGGCGGTGGCGGACGGCGCCCCGCCGCGGCGGTCGGCGGTGTTCCTGTCGGTGTCGGGCGAGGAACTCGGGCTGTGGGGCTCGGCGTACTATGCCGACCACCCGACCTGGGACGGCGAGATCGTCGCCGACGTCAACACCGACATGATCGGCCGCAGCGGGCCGGAGTCCGGGCCGATGGAGGTCATGGTGACGCCGAGCCACCGGCACGACATGTTCTCGACGATCGTGCAGGACGCGGCGCGCTTCGGCGAGCAGCTCGGCATGTCGCTGACCGACGGCGACAAGTACTACGAGCGCAGCGATCACTACAACTTCGCGCGCAAGGGCATCCCGGTGGTGTTCTTCTGCACCGGCGAGCACGCCGACTACCACCAGGTGACCGACACCCCCGACAAGCTCGACCCGGACAAGATGCAGCGCGTGGCGCGGCTCGCGTTCTGGACCGGCTGGGCCGTGGCCAACGCCGACGAGGTGCCGCGCACGCTGGGCCGGCGCGCCGACTGGAAGTAGCGGCCGGCCGCGCCGATGATGGCGCGATCATGCGACAGCACCGCGGAGACATCGGGGCGTTCCTCGAGCAGGGTTCGTTCGCCGTGGTCGGCGCGTCCGCCGACCGCAGCAAGTACGGCAACAAGGTGCTGCGCTGCTACCGCCAGCACGGCCTGCCGGTCGTCGCCGTGAACCCCAAGGCCGCGGAGGTCGAGGGCGTGGTGGCCTACCCGTCCCTGCGGCAGGTGCCGTCCGGAATCGCCGCCGCCTCGGTCGTGGCGCCGCCGCAGGCCGCCGCGCAGATCGTCGAGGACGCGGTCGCGCACGGCATCGGCTGGCTGTGGTTCCAGCCCGGCGCCGAGGACCCGGCGGCCTCGGCCGTGGCCCGCGCGGCGGGCGTGCAGGTGATCGACGACGGGTCGTGCCTGCTGGTGGCGCTGGGGTTCCGGGACGAGTAGCGGGGCGGCCGTCAGGCGACGGATGGTGCGGGGAGAGGGACTCGAACCCTCACGGCCGTTGCCGGCCTGCGGCTTTTAAGGCCGCTGCGTCTGCCGTTCCGCCACCCCCGCGGCGGCGCGCATCTTCGTGCCGGCGGCGTTCGGCCACAACATCGTGGCGGCGGCCGGGCGGCCGCGATCCGATGGCGCGATCGACCCGTCGCCCCGCCCCGATCTGCCGGCCCGCGTGTTCCAGCGCCTCGCCGCGTTCTACGCCGCCTCGTTCGCCGTGCTCGGCGTCTACATGCAGTTCTTCCCGGTGTGGCTGCACGACGTCGGCGGGCTGAGTCATCGCCAGGTCACCGAGGTGCAGTCGGGCCAGATCCTGGCGCGCACGGTGGCCGGGCCGCTGTGGGCGCAGCACGTCGACCGCACCGGCCGTCCGCGCCGCACGCTGATCGCGCTGTCGGCGCTGAGCCTCGCCGCGTTCGCGACGTTCGCGCTGGAGCCCGGCTACGGCGCGCTGCTGCTGGGCTGCGTGCTGTTCGGCTGCGTGTATCCGCCGATGCACCCGCTGACCGACAACCTGGCGCTGGAGGCGGCGCGCGCGCACGGCTTCCGCTATCCGCGGGTGCGGCTGTGGGGCTCGGTGTCCTTCCTGGTGGTGATCGTCGCCGTGGGCGCGCTGCTCGAGCGGTCGCCGTCGGCGCTGGTGTTCTGGTCGATCCTGGCGCTGCTGCTCGCGACGCTGGCGGCGGCGCTGTGGCTGCCGCGCGTGCGGCGCGCGCCGAATACGGCGGCGGGTGCGCCGCTGGGCCGCCTGCTGCGGCAGCCGCGGTTCTGCGCGTTCCTGGTGGCGGTGGCGCTGCTGCAGGGCAGCCACGGCGGCTACTACGCGCTGTCGACGCTGCACTGGCGCGACCACGGCATCGGCGAGGGCGTGGCCGGCTGGCTGTGGGCCGAGGGCGTGCTGGCGGAGATCGTACTGTTCTTCGCGATCCGCGACGCGGCCGAACGGCTGCGGCCGACGACGCTGCTGCTGATCGGCGGCGCCGGCGCGGTGCTGCGCTGGTCGGCGCTGGCGCTGACCGTCGACCCGTGGGCGATCGCCGCGGTCAACTGGCTGCACGCCGCGAGCTTCGGCTGCACCTACCTCGGCTCGCTGCAGTTCCTGCGCCGGCGGGTCGCCGAGGAACTGCAGGCGTCGGCGCAGGGGCTGCTCGGCGCCGCGACGTCCGGGCTCGGCATGGTGTGCGGCACCCGGCTCGCCGGCGAGGTCTACGAGCGCAGCGGCGCGGGCGCGTTCTGGGCGATGGCGGGCCTCGCCCTGGCCGGCGCCCTGCTGGCGCTCTGGCTGCGGCGGCCGCGGCCGCGCCCGCGGCCGGATGCCTTGCGCTGACGCCGGCGTTCGATCCAGCGCCGCACCAGCAGCACCAGTGCCCACAGGATCGAGAAGCCGAGGCCGCCGGCGAACAGGCGCGCGCCGAGGTGCAGCGCCGCGGGGCGGTACTCGAAGCGCACGCGGTGGCGTCCGGGCGGCAGCAGCACGGCGCGCGCGCCGTGGTCCGCGCAGTGCACCCGCGCCGGCGCGTCGTCGACGGTCGCGCGCCAGCCGGGGGCCCAGGTGTCGGCGACGACGAGCGCGCCGGCGCCGTGCGCCAGGTCGGCGAAGTACTCCGACCAGTTGGCGCCCTCGCGCACCAGCGTCGCCCGCGCGTACGGGTCGGGCCTCGCCTGGTAGTGCGCCGGCAGGTCGGCGACCTCCGTCCAGTCGCGGACCGGGCGCGGCAGCGGCGTGTCGACGTGGTCGCAGTCGCCGGGCCGCAGCTCGAACTCGAGCCGCGCGCGCTCGGGCGGGCGCAGCGGCAGGGCGCTCTCGCCGGCGGGGGCGGCCGCCAGCAGCAGGGGGGCCGTCTGCGGCGCGCCGCCGAGGCCGGCCAGCTGCGCCATCGGCAGCGGCGCGCGCACCGCGCGGGCCTGCTCGTGCAGGGTGGCTGCCGCCAGCCACACCAGCACCGCGGCCGCGACCACGGTCTTGAAGCCCAGGATGCCGAGCTTGCGCCAGAAGGCGAACAGCGCCGCCAGCGACAGCATCACCGCCGCCTGCACGTGGAAGCCCTTGTCGACCTCGCCGAACAGGAAGCCGAGCGGCGCCACCAGCGTGCACAGCATCAGCGTCCACGCGGTCGCCGCGCGCCGGCGCAGCGGCAGATCGAGGAAGTCGTCGAGCCCGTTGCTGCCGAGCAGCACCAGCGCCAGCAGGACCGGCCACCACAGCGCAGCCGGCGTCTCCTGCCACGGCGCCGGGCCGGGCCACGGCGACGGCACGTGCGGCAGCAGCACCGCCACCGCGGCGCCGGCGCCCGCGAGCAGCAGCCAGCGCCCGGTCGGCGCGTTGCGCTGGCGGCGCAGCGCGCCGAGCACGGCGAGGAACAGCAGGACCGGGCCGGCGATGCGCTGCAGCGCGGTCGACAGGTCGAGCTGCGGCACCGGCAGCCGCGGCGCCGGCGGCACCTCCAGGGAGCCGAGCCACATCGGCGCGGTCAGCAGCGCCACCAGCGTGAGCGCGACCGCGCCGATCGCCAGCAGGCGGCCGCGGCGGTGCCGTTCGCGCGCGGCGTAGACGCCGAGCCACAGCATCACCAGCAGCAGCGAGCACGACGCGGTCAGCACGCCGCCGGTCAGGAACGGCACCGCGAGCGCCGGCCCGAGCCACGCCGCGAGATGGCGCTGGCGCTCGCCGCGGGCGATGCGCAGGAAGGCCTCGAGCCCGAGCGGCGCCCAGGCGAGCGCCGCCAGCTCGGCGAGGTTGCCGCCGAGCGCGCCGACGTGCGCGCCGAGGCCGTAGGTCGCGCCGCACACGAACGCGGCGTAGCGGCTGCGCCCGTGCGCGCGCAGGAAGCGGTAGCCGAGCGCGCACGCCAGCGCCGCGTGCAGCGCGGCCAGCGCCGGCAGCCACAGCGCGTCCTGGCCGCGGCCGAGCAGCCACCACGGCGGATACAGGACCTGCGCGCCGCGCGCCCAGATCGGCGCGCCGGCGCCGGTCGGATCCCACAGCGGCAGCTCGCCCGCGGCGACCAGCCGGTGCGCGATGTCCATGCCGCGCGCCAGCGCGAGGTCGCCTTCGAAGCCGTCGCTCATGCCGGTGCCGACGCCGAGCGCGTGCACCAGCAGCGCGAACGCGCACAGCGCCAGGACCGACAGCACGCCCTCGCGGCGCCCGGTGCCGAACAGGCTCATGCGACGCTCCGTGGGCGGAACGCCCGACCCGCCTCGGGCAGCGACGCGCGGGCGCAGTCGCCGCGCACCGCGGGTGCGCCCGCAAGGGCTGCCGGCAAGGGACGTTCCACGCTGGAGTTTCGACGACTCAGCGGGCCCGGCTTGAGGCACGCGTGCGCCACAGCAGCAGCGCGAGGGCGGCCAGCCCGAGCGCCAGGAGCGCGGCGCCCGGCCCCTGGCGCGGCGCCGTGTAGCGGAACTCGACGGTGCAGGCGCGCGCCGGCAATGGCACCGCGCGCAGCGCGTGGTCGGCGCGCAGCAGCGGCGCGGGGGCGTCGTCGATCGCGACGGTCCAGCCCGGCATCCAGGTGTCGGCCAGCACCAGCCAGCCGGCCGGGCCGTCGGCGACCTCGAGCACCACGTCCGTGGCGTGGTCGCGCGCGAAGCGCACCGCGCGGGCGGCGGCGTCCGCGTCCGGCGCCGGCGCCGCGGCACCCAGCGCGTCGAGGTCCGCCTGCAGCAGGAGCACCGCGGCTGCGGGCGCGAACGCCGGGTCGGCCAGCGCCGCCACCACGGCGTCGTCGTCGGCGCACGCCTCCGCGCGGCCGACGACGAAGGCGCGCGGCAGCGCGGTCGGCCGTTCGAAGACGTAGAACTCGCCGCCGGGGCCGCGCAGCTCGGGGCCGACGCGCGGCCCGGCGTGCTGCAGCGGCGAGGCCCCCGGCCGACCCGGCGCGAACACGTAGCGCACGCCGAGCAGGTCCAGCAGCGGGTGCTGCAGCACCCGCGGATCGTCGGGCAGGCAGGCGCTGAGGTACCCCTTGCCGGTGACGCGGTCCGCCTCGGGCGCGCCGACGGCGCGCGCCAGCACGGCCTGCAACGGCGCGATCGAGCGCTTGTCGAAGTAGGTGTAGACCTGCAGGTCGCGCACGCCGAGCGGCCCGAGCGTGCCGGGCGCCATCGACTGCGGCGGCGGCAGCGCGCCGTCCGCGCCGAGCGGGGCCGCGCGCGCCACCATGAAGCCGCCGGTCGCGGCCTGCGCCGCGCGTTGCTCGACCAGGAACTCGTGCACGGCGGTCCAGCTGGCGGTGTCGCCGTCGATGCCGCGCGCGAAGGTTCGGCCGGCGCGCCACAGCTCGCCGCCGGTCAGCAGCACGGCCGCGACCGCGGCGGCGGCGCGCACGCGCGCGGCGGCGCGGCCGCGCCAGCACAGCGCGAACAGCACCAGGGCGGCCAGCACCTGCGAAGCCGCCGCGACCGTGAGCGAGCCGTGCGCCAGCTCGGCCCCGACGCGCGGGTACTCGGTGCCGTTCGGCGCGCGCAGGAACAGCTGCTCGATGCGCTCGGGGGTGATGCCGGCCGGGTCGGGCGCGGCGGGCGCGTAGTGCGCGGCCAGGCGCTCGGCCAGCTGCCAGGAGCGGAAGACGGTCGGGTCGGCGAAGCGCCACGCGAACATCGCGGCGACGACGGCGGCGGCCAGCGCGACGCCGGCTGCGACCCGCGCGCGCCGCCGTGCGGCGGCGTCGACGTCGGCGTCGAGCGCGCCGTCGAGCCCCTGGGCCGCGAGCCACGCGAGCAGCATGCTGCACGGGCCGAGGAAGCGCATCGGCGGCACGACCTGGATGCCCGGCAGCGCGAACAGGTGGCCGAGCGGCCACGCGAACAGCGCCATGGCCGCGCAGAAGGTCAGCAGCAGCAACGGCAGCCAACGGTGCGGGGCGCGGCGGCTGCCGAGCGCGAGGGCCGCGAGCCACGGCGCGAGCGAGCCGGCGAACAGCGCGTACTCGGTCGCGTTGAACGTCGGCAGCAGCGGTGTGCCGTTCCAGCTCGTGCGATGGCCGAGCAGCAGCGGCAGCGGCGCGCGGTCGTACGGCAGCAGCGCGGTGGTGAGATCCGGGCGGCCGAACAGGTCCGGCACCAGCCAGCCGAGGAAGCCGTACCAGTCGAACGCGGACTGCGAGAGGCGGTCGAGGTCCGGGTGCAGCGTGCGGGCGCTCTCGCCGAAGAACGCGAACGCCGGCAGCAGGTAGTGGCTGCACAGCAGCACGCCGAGCAGCGCCGCCGACCCGACCTCGACGCCGCGGCGCACGGCGACCGGGCGCGGCCGCGACCGCAGCTCGGGCAGCCACAGGCGGACGCCGTAGAGCGCGGCGATCAGCGCGCACGGCAGCGCGTAGGGCGGGAAGCCGCCGATCCACGTCAGCGCGAAGCACCCGGCGAAGCCCGCCAGCGCCCGCAGCCGCGGCGCGCCGTCCCGGTCGTGCGCTGCGCGCAGCGCCCACAGCATCCCCGGCAGCCACACGAGGCTCGACAGGCGGGGGTAGTTGTGGGCGTTCGCGCACAGCGTGGTCGACATCGCGCAGGCGACGGCGCCGAACGCCGCGGCGGCCGGGCGCAGGCCCTGCGCGCGCAGGAAGCCGAACATCAGGCCGCCGGCGACGGTCAGGTTGATCAGCGCCAGCCAGCCGAGCCAGCCGCTCGGGTCGGCGGACAGCAGCGCGGGCCACACGGGCGGGTACAGGATCCCGTCGTGCCCGTGCGGCAGCAGCGCAGTGCCGGTGCGCGCGGTGGGGTTCCAGTTGGGCAGGGAGCGCTCTTCGAGCAGGCTGCGGCGCGCGCGCTGCAGCTCGGGGACGAACCAGACCGGCGTCTCGGTGACGTCGAAGTTGCTCTCGGCGTTCAGCGCCTGCAGCGCGTCGGGCGCCAGCAGCTGGCCGGACGGGGCGAACTGCGCGGTGTCGTACGGCAGGAACGTCCGCGCGCCGACCAGGCACGGCAGCAGCAGCAGCACGGGCCACACCAGCGCGAGCCACGGCCAGCGGCGGTTGCCGGGTGCCGGCGTCACGGTCTCGCAGTCGCTGGGGCGCCGCTCACGGTCCGGCACCATGCCGGATCCGAGCCGCGAACTCAATCGGCCGCGTCGTCCGCGTGCCCGTACGGCTACGCTGCGCGCGTTGGTGATGCGCCCGCCCTGGTCGATCCTGTTGCCGGCAGTGGCCCTGGCCGCCGCCGCCGCCGCGCTGGCTTGCGCGCCGCGCATGCCGTGGACGCCGACGCCGGCCGAGTGCCTGGCCTCTGACCGCGGCGGGGCCCTGCGCTGGCAGCTGGCACCGTGGTGTGCGCTGGCGGCCGCGGCGTCGGTGGCCCTGGTCGCCCGATCCGGTCGCCGCGGCGCGCAGGCCGGCGGGTTCGGCGCGGCCGCGGCGGTGGTGCTGGCCGGCGGCGTGCCGCTGCTGGGGGTGACGCGACCCCTGCCGGCATGGGCCATGGCGCTCTCGGTGCCCGTGGCGGTCGCGGTCGCCGCGCGGCTGATGCCGTTGCTGCGCGACCGCGCGCTGTGGTCGCTGGCGCTGGCGACCCTGCTGGCGGCGCCGGCCTACGTCCTCACCTGGCGCGCGGCCCGCACCGGCGCGCACGGGGCCGCGCCGCTCGACGCGGTGGCCCGGGTGCTCGCGTCGGAGACCGCCGTGGCGCTGGAGCTCGACCCGGTCGTCACCGACGAGCAGGCGCTGGCGCTGGCGGCGCGGCTGCGGCCGCCGTTCGCGGCGCGCGCCACCGACGTGCTGGCGGCGCGCCGCGACGCGATGACCGCGCGCTGGCTGCAGCGCCTGGGCCTGCCGCGCTACCGCTGGGACGGGATCCGGTGCGAGCCGCTGCCGCTGGCGCCGGCGTCGCCGCCGCTCGCCGCGGGGTCGCTGGAGGTGCGCGCGGCGCTCGCGCGCGGCGCGGACGGCGGCGTCGAGGCGGTCTCCATCACCTGCCCCGCTGCGCACACGGGCTGGGTCGCCGCCGTGTTCAGCGCCGCCGGCAGCGGGGTCCTCCGGTTCGCGGAGGACGGCAGGGCGCGCATCGACGGCGCCGATCCCGGCGCGCAGCGCTGGCTGCGGGCGATGGCATCGGGCGCTCCGATCCGGATTCTGGTCGTGCCACCGGCATCTGCCGATGTCTACGGCTGGACCGAGCTGCGCCCATGAGCGTGACCCTGCCGCCAGCCACCGCAGCCCGCCCGGACGCCGCGGTCGATCCGGCCGCCGCCATCGCGGTGTCGGCCGCGGTCGCGCCGTTCCGACCGCTGCACCTGTGGCTGCTGTCGGCGATCACGCTGGTCGCCGCGGCGCTGCGGCTGTGGCACATCGGCGACTGGTCGATCTGGGTCGACGAGGCGCACACGTGGCGCGACGTCACCATGCCGCTCGACGACTTCGCGGCCAGCGCGCGCGGCTGGTACCCGACGTCGTACCTGCTGCTGCGGTGGCTGATGGAGGCGGGCTGGCTCGGCCAGCTCACCGAAGGCTGGCTGCGGCTGCCGTTCGCCTTCTGCGGCATCGTGACCGTGCCGCTGCTGGCGCTGTTCGGCCGGCGGCTGGTCGGCCGGCGCGCGGCGCTGCTGGCGGCGCTGCTGCTCGCGATCAACCCGTGGCACATCTACTGGAGCCAGAACGCGCGCGCCTACGTGCTGGTCGGGCTGTTCGCGGTCGCCGCGGCCGGGTCGTTCTGGATCGGCGTCGAGCGGCGGTCGCGGCCGTGGTACCTGGTCGGCGTCGCGCTGGCGCTGGTCGCCGGCAGCTGCCACGCCGCCGGCCTGCTGCTGTTGCCCGTGTTCGTCGCATACCCGCTGCTGGCGTCGGGGCGGCTCGAGGGCCGGCGCCCGCTGGTGCTGGTCGCGGCCGGCGGGCTCACCCTGCTGCTGCTGCCGCTGGTGCTCGAGCTGTTCCCGCCGCTGCGGATCTTCATGATGGCGCGCCAGGAGACCGCGCCGTCGCTGCTGCACCTCGTGCAGACGACTGCGTTCTACTTCCGCGTGCCGTTGGTGTGCGCCGGCATGGCCGGGCTGGTGCTGCTGGCGCCGCCGCGCCTGCGGGGCCGCGCGCTGTTCCTGAGCCTGTGGGCGCTGCTGCCGCTGCTGCTGCTCGGCGTGGTCGGCTCGATGGTCGTGAAGGTGACCGCGCGCTACGCATTGTGCGCGCTGCCGGCGCTGGTGCTGCTGGCCGCCGTGGCCTGCGTGCGCCTCGGTGAGGTCCTGGTGGCGGCGCACCGCGCGCCCGGTCGTTGGACCCGCCTGCTGCCGGCGCTGGTGCTGCCCGGCATCCTGGCGGTCGACATGCTGTCGTACGACTACCTGTACTTCCGCGTCCAGAACGGCGATCGCGGCCGGTGGCGCGAGGCCAGCGCCATCGTCCAGCACGCCGCGGGGGACACGCCGTTGCTGGTCGCGACCACGCACGAACCCGTGCTGATGTACTACCTGCGGCCCAACAACTACCGCAGCGCCGCCGACATGGCGATCGATCCCGACGACACGCTGGTCGTCAGCATCGAGCCGCACCACCTGTACCAGATGCACGAGGGCGAGCGCACCGACGGCTTCGACTACGTGAAGAGCCTGCGCGACCTCGCCGTCGTCGAGGGCCGCGCGCTGCTGTTCGCGGCGGCGCTGCCCGAGCTGCGCGAGAAGGACCGCGACGGCACGCTGCGCCAGGCCCTGCGCCGCGACTGCGAGCTGATCGAGGTGCTGCCGTGCTGGGTCGGTCCGAAGGACGAGTCGATCTACGTCTGGAAGCTGCGGTGAGCGCGGGAGTGTCCGCCGTGCGGGTCAGACCGCGTCGCGGTCGCGAGTGCGGGCCGCCGGCACCGGATCGTGCCCCGGCTCCGTGAACGGGTGGCAGCGCAGCACGCGCCGGACGGTGAGCCAGGTGCCGCGTGCGGCGCCGTGCAGGCGCAGCGCGTCGAGCGCGTACTGCGAGCAGGTGGGGTCGAAGCGGCAGCAGCGCGGCTTCATCGGCGAGATCCAGCGCCGGTACAGCCGCACCGGCAGCATCAGCACCCACCTCACGGCGCGTCCCCGCGTGGCCGTTCGCGCGATGGCCGGCGTTCCTGCCGCTCGTCCTGCGGCCCGGGCGCGCGGCGCGGACGCGGGCCGTTGGGACGGGCGCGGCCCGCGAGAATGCGCTCGACCAGCGCGCAGAGCTCGGCGCGGAGCTCCGCCAGCAGCAGCTTGCCCGGGCGCTGGCGCGGGATCAGCACGACGTCGAGTTCGGCCGGGAACGCGTGGCGCTCGAGCCGGAACGCCTCGCGCAGCAGGCGCTTGATCTTGTTGCGGCGCACGGCGCCGCCGTGATCCTTGCTGACCGAGACGCCGAGGCGGGCGCCGTCGCCGGTGCGCTGTCGCAGCGCGACGACGGTGACCAGCTGGCCGCCGGCGCGCGCGCCGCGCTGGTAGACGCGCGAGAAGTGGCGCTGGGTCTTCAGGCGTGCGGCGGCCGGCAGGCGGGCGCGCCGCGTGCGGTCGGGCGCTGCGCGGTCGGCGGTCATCGGGGCGTGGTCGGGCGCCGGCGCGCTGCGTCAGCGACCGGAACGCGTGAGGGCCTGGACGGCGTCGACGACCTTGGGGCTGTCGGGCGGCAGCGAGGTCGTCGCCAGGAACGTCCGCATGTCGGCCTTGGCGGCGTCGATGCGGCCGAGCTCGAGCAGGATCAGGCCGCGGTTGTAGTGGTCATCGCTGCGCGACGGGTCGATGCGCAGCACGGCGTCGACGTGCGGCAGCGCGGCGGCGTAGTCGCCCTTCTGGTAGAGCTGCTGCGCCATCATCGTTCGCACGGCGACCTCCTGCTGGCGGAGCGCCTCGAGCGAGCGCTTGCGGTCCTGCTCGTAGCCGTAGACGGTGGTCTGGTCGAGCTCCAGCTCGACCCGCTCCTGCTCCGCCGCCGCGGCGGTGAGGTAGGCGTCGCCGTGCGCCAGGATGCCGGCCGAGTCGCCGCGCGCGGCGGCGATCTGCAGCAGGTGGAAGTGGCACAGCCGCGGGATCTCGCCGCGCTCGAGCAGCACAGAGAGCAGCTCGACGGCGCCCTCGAACGCGGCCTCGGAGGCCGCCGTGGCGGTCGCGGTCAGCTCGTCGGCGTCGGGCTGGGTGCGGTCGACGCGCGCGGCCTCGCTCAGCTTGCGCATGCCCTGCTTCTCGCGCGCCAGCGCGTAGTAGAACAGCACGTGGCGGTCGTGCCGCGACGGCGAGCGCTGGGCGAACACCTCGGCGAACTCGTCGAGGCTGGCGTCCAGCCGCGGGTGCTCGCGGCCGCCGGCAGGGCCGCTGGTGCGCAGCAGGATGGCGGCGCGGATCGAGCGCAGCTTGTAGTCGTCGGCGTCGAGCTCGAGGCCGCGCTGGACCTGGCCGAGTGCCTGGTCGTACTTGCCGCCCTCGAAGTAGATGCCGGCGCGACGCTGGTAGGCGGCCAGCTGCTGGGCGTCTTCGGACGAGAGGGACGAGCAGGCCGCCAGCAGCGGCAGCAGCAGGAGCAGGCTACGCATTCGGGGTCGGGTGCGTGGGGTCTGGACGCCGGGGCCCGGGGGAGCGGCGTCGGAGCGCAAGCCGGCAGGATAGGGCCGGCGCGGCGCCTGGGAAGGGCCGCGCCCGGTCCTGCGCGATTCCGGCCCGTCCACACGGTCGCCGGCCCAGCTCACCCGAGGTCGAACACCAGCACCTCGGCCGGCTCGAGCGCGGTCAGGCGCACGGCCGCCTCGCCTTCGAGCGCCGCGCCGTCGCCCTGCTGCAGCTGCAGCTCGCCGAGCCGCACGCGGCCGCGGGCGACCTGCACCCAGGCGCCGCGGCCCTCAGCCAGCGCGTGCTCGACGGCCGCGCCGGCGCCGAGGCGGCCGACGTAGAGGTGCGCGTCCTGGTGCAGATCGACCACGGCGCCGGCGCCGGGCGGTCCGGCCAGGTGCGCCAGCCGGTCCTGCATCGACGCCGGGTCCACGGCCTTCTGGTCGTAGCGCGGCTCGAGTCCGCGCCGCTCGGGCAGCAGCCAGATCTGCAGCAGGTGCGTGTCCGTGCCGTCGCTGGCGTTGAACTCGCTGTGCAGGATGCCGGTGCCGGCCGACATGACCTGGACCTCGCCCGGACGCAGGGTGGCGCCGTGCCCCATGCTGTCCTCGTGGGCCAGGGCGCCGTCGAGCACCCAGGTCAGGATCTCCATGTCGCGGTGCGGGTGGGTGCCGAAGCCCTGCCCGGCGGCGATGTGGTCCTCGTTGATCACGCGCAGCGAGCGGAAGCCCATGTGCGCGGGATCGACGTAGTCGGCGAACGAGAACGTGTGGGCGGTCCGCAGCCAGCCGTGGTCGAAGCGGCCGCGGGCCGTGCCCGGGCGATGGGTGATCACGATGCGTGCGCCTCCTGCGCGCGGCGGGTGGGGGCGGGGGTCGCGCCGAGGGCGAAGCGCCCCGGCCCGGTCAGGAACAGGCTCGCGGCGGCGACCATCAGGGTCAGTGGATACTCCATGCCGCCCTGCTGCACGTCGAATCCCTTGCCGCCGTGCCCGACGAACGCGGCGACCGACATGGTGAACGCCAGCGGCAGCATCATCGGCCGGAACAGCACGCCGGTCAGCAGCGCCAGCCCGCCGCCGAACTCGGTCAACGCGGCCAGGGTGCCGGACACGGCCGGCGCCGGGATGCCGATGCTGCCCATCCAGTCGATGGTCGCCGACAGGCCGTAGCCGCCGAACCAGCCGAACAGCTTCTGGCTGCCATGGAACAGGAACACCGCGGCGAGCATGACGCGCAGCGCCAGCAGGCCGAGGTCGGGGGAGGTGCGGGGAAGGAGGCGATCGAGGACGTTCATCGGCAGATCTCCGTTGGAAAGAAGGTTGTTAGAACAAGTATTGGATGACGAAAGAGTCGGGTTCGGACGTGGGGGCGGGCGGGCCGCGGCACCGGGCCTTCCGGCCACCCGCTGGGTCAGTCGGCGGGATCGCGGGCGCGGACCAGCAGGTCGTTCAGGGTCTGCAGGTCGCGCGGTTCGAGCGGGCCGAACAGCCGCCGCGGCAGGTCGGTCATGGGCTTGTCGAGCTGGCCCAGCAGGGTCAGGGCCCGCTTCTGGATCCGCACGAACACGACGCGGCGATCGGCGGTCCCCCGGCTGCGGGCGACCAGCTGGGCCGCCTCGAGGCGATCGATGATCCGCGTGACATCGGGCACGCGCGACACCATGCGGGCGCCGATCTCCTGGCACGGGTGGCCGTCCGGGCCGGCGCCGCGCAGGATGCGCAGGACGTTGTACTGGGCCGGCGTCAGCCCGTAGCCGGCCAGCAGGTCGGCCTGCGCGGCCTCGACGTGGCCGGCGGTGCGCACGAGATTGAGCAGCGTCTCCTCGGCCAGCGAGGCGAACGGCTTCTGTTGCTTGATCTCGGAGCGGAGCTTCGACACGGGCGGGAAGGTAGCCGGAGACAATCATTGTTGCAACGAGTAGTTTCCCGTACGGCCTGGCGCGGCCGGTGCGGGGCGCGGTGCCGTGCGGCGTCCGGGCGCCCGCCCGGACGCCGGCCGGGTCGTCCTCCGGGCGGCCTGTGGTCGGGGCCGGCCGGGGTGTCGGTATCCGTCTGTCCCAGGCCGGGTTGCCCTGGAATCCGCGCCTCCCGGGGTCTAGCACGGGCGGCGATTTCCCAAGGGAGGCAACTTCACTCGATGTGGAACGATCCGCTGTATTGGTTGGTCCTCGGCGTCGGCGCGCTGCTCAGCTTCTGGGCCGCGGCCCGGGTCAAGGGCACGGCCGCGCACTTCAGTCAGGTCCGCACCCGCCGCGGGCTCACCGGCGCCGACGTCGCGCGGGTGATCCTGCGCGCCAACGGCATCGACGGCGTCACGGTCGAGCCGGTGCCCGGGCAGCTCACCGACCACTACGACCCGCGCTCCAAGACGCTGCGGCTCAGTGAGACCGTCTACGGCAGCGACAGCATCACCGCCGTGGGCGTCGCCGCGCACGAGGTCGGGCACGCGATCCAGGACGCGCGCGGCTACGCGCCGCTCAAGTTCCGATCGGCGTGGGTGCCGCTGGCGGGCCTGGGCAGCCAGCTCGGCATCTGGGTGGTGGTCCTGGCCCTGTTCATGGGCGGGGTCAAGGGGGCGCCGGTGATGAGCCTGGTGGGCCTGGCCCTGTTCGCGGCGAGCACGGTGTTCACGCTGATCACGCTGCCGGTCGAGTTCGACGCCAGCCGCCGCGCGCTGGTCACCCTGGAGCAGGGCGGTGTGCTGCTCGGCGACGAGATGCCGGGCGCCCGCAAGGTGCTCAACGCCGCGGCGCTGACCTACGTGGCCGCGTTCGCCAGCTCGCTGCTCATGCTGCTCTACTGGGCGATGCGGCTCGGCCTGTTCGGCGGCCGCAACGAGGAGTGAGGCAGCGGCGGCGCGCGCCGGCCGCGGCCGGCGCGCTGGCGGCGATCAGCCGTTCTTCTCGCCCTCGGCGCGCACCTTGACCGGCACGCTGACCATCTGCTCGCCGAACGCGATCGACAGCATGCAGGCGCCGTTCTCGGCCGACGGGTCGAGGTTGATGCGCATGCACTCGTTCTCGTGGCCGCTCGGCTGCAGCACCAGGCGCCAGCGGATCGCCTCGCCCTCGGCGGGCTTCAGGTTCAGCACCCAGCCGGCTCCCTCGTGGACCGTGAAGTACATCGAGTACTCGCCGGCGGGCACCATCTTGCCGGCGGCCATGACCGGCACGCTGGACTTGACGCTGCCGATCGGGCGCTTCATCGCCATCTCGTTGAAGCGCTCGTGCGAGTCGACGTTGTCCAGGATCTGCTGCCACTGGCCCTGGCCGAAGCGGATCGCGGTGTAGGACACCTCGAGCTTGTTGTCGCCCATCGTGATGCTGTGCATCACGGTCGGGGCGTTGCGGTTGATGCTGCCGTTGACCTGGGCGGGGGCGGCGAAGGCGAGGAGCGCGGCGCAGCCGGCGATGAGAAGGGACTTCATGGCGGTAAGGGTTCTCTGCTTCCGGAAGGGAAAAGGCCGGCAGTCTACGCCGGGTGCGCGCGGGGCGCTGGGGGAAAACCGTAGCCGCGCGGCTACGACGGCGCGGGCGGCGCGGTCCCTTCCGTGGCGCATTTCCCGCTGCCCGCCGGCCGCCGCCCGGGCGGCGGCCGCGGCGGCGGCAGGGGGCGCGACGGCGCGACGGTGCGTCGCCGGGTCGCGCGACGGGGGCGCTGCGGCCCCCGCGGGGGCTCACTGATACAGCGTCTGCGAGACGTTCGACACGATCGCCGGCATCGCGCCGGTGACCGGGTCGAGCAGCGCGGCCTGCCAGTAGATCGTGGCGCCCTGCACGCTCGGCGGGATCGCCGGCGCGTGGAACCGCGCCGCGCCCGTCGCCGGGTCGGTGATCAGCACGACCAGGGTGAACAGGTCGCTGAAGTTGGCGCCGATGCCGAGCGAGACCACGCCCGGGATCACGCTCGGCACAGGCGAGGTGCTCAGCGTGATGGCCGCGACCGTCGGACCGAGGTTGCCATGGCTGACGAACCAGTCCTGGGCCTCGCCGACGAAGCGGTCGGGCGACGTGTGGACCGCCGGCGCAGCCGGCAGGTTCGCGGTCAGCTGGCGGAAACCGCCGGCGATCGCGCGGGTGAACACGCGGGTGGTGTAGGTGCCCGGCGGCAGCGCCTGCGGCGGGTGCACCTCGACCAGCGAGGAGCTGACGACCTTCAGGTAGCCGTTGGCGAAGTTGCGCGGGTTGCCGGTGGTGATCGTGCGCGAGCCGATGGTCATCTGCTCGACCCAGGCGAGGTTGGCGCCGGTCATCGCACCGAACTGGTCGGTGACGTTGTCGAGCACCAGGTGCAGCCCCGGGGTCTGGTTGGGATACGGCAGGATGCACAGCGTCGAGACGTTGACGTTCACCTCGACCGGCCCGGTGACCGCGATCGTGTGGCTCAGTGGCTGGCTCTGGACCGCCGCGGTCAGCTCGGCGTGCAGGCCGAAGAACGCGTTGCCCTGATCGGCGCCGACGCCGACCTGCGCCGGTCGCGCCGCCTGCAGGTCGATGAGGCCGCCCTCGTTGCTGCCGCCGCCGGTCAGCGTGCCGGAGGCGGTGCCGTAGTAGCGGAACGAGTCGGGGTCGACGATGCCGCCGGCGGCCAGGTAGGCCGTGGGCAGCAGACCGAGGACGGGCCCTTCGACCGGCGGCCAGGTGCCGTCGCCGGGATCGACGCGGTTCTGCAGGACGAGGTTCAGCTCCCAGCGGTCCTCGAAGTCGTCCTCGCGGCGCATCGTGCCGGCCAGCACGGCGGAGCCGTCGGCCAGCTCGGTCCATTCGCCGGCGGGCACGAACACGTAGTCGAGGCTGAGGCCGGGCACGCGCAGCGCCTGCCGCACCGGCCCGGCGCTGAGGCCGTCGTCGCGGTCGACGTGCGTGGCGCACTGGGTGTGGCCGTCCGAGGTGGTGACGCGCAGCTGCGCCTCGTCGCTCGGGTTCAGCGTCAGATACAGCGGCTGGCTCAGCATCTGCACGGTGAGGTTGGCGGCCAGGCCGGACAGCACGTTGCGGTTGTTGGCGCCGACGCCGACCTGCAGGGGCGCGCTGAGCTGCAGCGACGCGAACGCGCCGGCGTAGGCGCCGAAGCCGCGCATCGAGCCGGAGCCCGCCGTGAAGTAGCGGAACGACGACAGATCGACGGGGCCCTGCGGCGCGTAGGCCTGCGGCAGCAGCTGCGGCGCCAGGGCGCCGAGCGGCGGGTGGCTGGGGTCACCCGGCAGCACTTCGCCGCTGAGCTCGAGCTCGATCCACAGTCGCCGGTCGATCTGGCTGCTCCGGTGCACGAACGCGGAGAACCGCGCCGTGCCGTCGCCGCGTTCGACGAGCTGGCCGCCCGCGGCCAGCACGAAGTCGGTGGCGACGCCGGGGAGGGCGAACAGATTGCTGGTGCTGCCCGACGCGAACGCGTCCGGACCGGCGTCGCGGCAGGCCGCGTACGTCGGGGTCTGCGCGCGTGCGTCGCCGGCGGCGACAATGAACGCGGGCAGCGCTGTGACCAGAGTGGTAGCTAGAACAGTTGTGCGCATGGGTGGGCGGAGTGCAGTGGTTCTCTCTATGAGAGCGAAGAAGGGTAGCACGGAGGTCCCGAAAGGGAAGTCGCCGCAGGCCCCATGCGATGGTAGCGCCGCGCGCGCCGCGGCGAGCGCGCGGTGGCATCGACGCTGTGCGGGCGCCGCGCGGCACTTGCATTCCGCGCCCGCGCGCGTCGGCGGCGTCGGCGCCGATCCGGATTCTAGATCCGGAACCGCAATCCGCAGTCCGGGCAGCGCTCGGCGCCGGCCGTCGGGAAGCGCGTTCCGCACGCCGGGCACTCGGTCTCGTCGGCGTCGAAGTCGGCGACGGTCTGCGCGCGCGTGCGCGCGGAGTCGTCGAGCTGGCGGTCGCTGTACTCGTCGTACAGCTGCCGCGCCCGCGCCTCGTCGGGGCCCGCGACCGCGAGCCACGCGCGCGTGCCTCAACCGCTCGGCAGCGGTCCGGTCCAGCAGCGCACGCCCTGCTGCTGGAGCAGGGTCTGGATCTCGCGGATGTAGGCCGCCGTGTTCTGCAGCAGCGGCACCAGGTCGGAGGGATTGGTCGTCACGGCGGTGCTCAGATGCGCGGCGCCGCGGCGCGCAGCTTCTCGCTGCAGCGGTCCGCGTACTTCTCGAAGTTCTTCACGAACAGCGCGGCGAGGTGCTTGGCCTTCTGGTCGTAGGCGGCCTTGTCCTGCCACGTGTTCCGCGGGTTCAGGATCTCGGCCGGGACGCCGTTGCAGCTCTTCGGCACGTGCAGGCCGAACACCGGGTCCTCCTGCGTCTCGGCCTTCGCCAGCGAGCCGTCGTGGATCGCGTCGAGGATCGCGCGCGTGTGCTTCAGGCTCATGCGCTTGCCGACCCCGTGCCCGCCGCCGCTCCAGCCGGTGTTGACCAGCCAGGCCTGCGAGCCGTGCTTCTGGATCTGCGCCGCCAGCAGCTCGGCGTACTTGGCCGGGTGCCAGACCATGAACGCCGCGCCGAAGCACGCCGAGAACGTCGCCTCCGGCTCGGTGACGCCCATCTCGGTGCCGGCGACCTTGGCGGTGTAGCCGCTGACGAAGTGGAACATGCACTGGTCCGGCGTCAGCTTGCTGACCGGCGGCAGCACGCCGAACGCGTCGCAGGTCAGCAGGATCACGTTCTTCGGGTGTCCGCCCGTGCACGGGATCTTGGCGTTCGGGATGTACTCGACCGGGTAGCTGCAGCGCGTGTTCTCGGTGATCGACTGGTCGGTGTAGTCGACCGTGCGCGTCGGGTCGTCGTAGACCACGTTCTCGAGCACGCTGCCGTAGCGGATCGCGTTGTAGATCTCCGGCTCGCCCTCGGGCGACAGGTTGATGCACTTGGCGTAGCAGCCGCCCTCGATGTTGAACACGCCTTCGTCCGACCAGCAGTGTTCGTCGTCGCCGATCAGCTTGCGACGCGGGTCGGCCGACAGCGTGGTCTTGCCGGTTCCCGACAGGCCGAAGAACAGCGACACGTCGCCGCCCTCGCCCTCGTTGGCCGAGCAGTGCATCGACATGATGCCCTTCTTGGGCATCAGGTAGTTCATGATCGTGAACACGCCCTTCTTCATCTCGCCGGCGTACTGCGTGCCGAGGATCACGAACTCGCCGCGCTCGAACGACAGGTCCACCGACGTCGAGCTGCTCATCTCGTTGGTCAGCGGGTTGGCCGGGAACAGGCCGCTGTTGAAGATCACGTAGTCCGGCTCGCCGAACGACGTGAGCTGCTCCGCGGTGGGGCGGATGAGCATGTTGTGCATGAACAGCGCGTGGTACGCGTTCAGGCAGATGATCCGGACCTTGATGCGGTGCTTCTCGGCCCAGCCGGCGAAGCCGTCCATCACGTAGAGCTGGTCGCGCGTGTTCAGGAAGTCGATCGCGCGGCCGCGATTGATCATGAACGTCTTCTCGGACAGCTTGATGTTGACGCTGCCCCACCAGATGTCGGCGCTCGACGGCGACGCGTCGACGATGCGCTTGTCCTTGGGCGAACGGCCGGTCTTCTGGCCGCTGCGGGTCGCCAGCGCGCCCGAGCTCACGATCTCGCCCTCGCCGCGGCGCAGGGCCTGCTCGTACAGGACGGCGGGGGTGGCGTTGCGGTAGACGTTCTTGACGGTGATGCCGTACTTGGAGAGGTCGAACGTGGGCATGGGAGCGGGGGGACTGCGGGGTTTCAGCTGATCCGAGCTCGGGCTCGCGGCGGAACAAGCTAGCGATCCGCGCGCCGCCGGGCCAGCGCGGACCGGCGGCCGCCACGAGACCCGATCGGACGCGGCCCGCGCCTCCGCGACCGGTCGCGGGGCCTGCGGCGATCGAGCCGCCGTTCCCGCGTCACTGCGAGCGCCGGGTCCGGCGGCGCGTCGGCGGGCGCCGACGCGGCAGCCTGCCCGCTCGGCCAGTCACAAGCGGATGTCGGTCGCGACGGCGTTGGTGAGGCCCGTGGCCAGCGGCGCGCCGACCTGCCACACGAGCCCCTGCCAGAACACCGAGGCTCCGAGCAGCGCGGTCGAGGCGGGCACGGCGTAGACGAACTCCACGCGGCCGCCCGGAGCAGGCATGCGCGCGTAGCGGTCGGCCTGCAGCGTCGCCGGGTCGAGGCGCAGGAGGCCGAATCCCGGCACCTGGATCTGCGCCGGGGCCGGCGCCCACGCGAGGAACGCGTCCTGCGCCGCGGACGCGTAGCCGGGCCGCGCCGACAGCTCGAGCCGGCAATCGCGGCCGACCCGCGGCGGCACCGGCAGCAGCAGGTGCACGGCGAGGTTGCGGACGGCGTTGCCGCCGACCACGAGGTCGGTGTCGGTGTCGCCGTCGAGGTCGGCGGCGATGCCAGGGCCCGGCGCCTCGGCGCCGCGCGCGAAGTTGCCGGCGCCGTCGTTGGCGAAGAACGAGTACGGGCGCAGACCGGCCAGCGCGTCGGCGGCCACCAGGTCGAGATCGCCGTCGAGGTCGAAGTCGATCGGGGTGGGGCCGAACGCGGCCTGGCCGAGCTGGCCCGGCGCGAACGCGGTGGCGGTCCGGTCGACGAACGCGCCGCTCGGCGTTCCGAACAGGACGCGGGCGCTGCTCGCCGCGTTGACCGCCAGGTCGACCCGGCCGTCGCCGTCGAGGTCGGCGATCGACACGCTGGCGACGGGCGTCGGCAGCGCGGGCAGGCGCGCCGCGGTGACGTCGGTGAACCCGCCGCTGCCGTCGTTGGCGTAGAGGCGCAGCGCCTGTCCGGCGCGCACCAGGAGGTCGGGGTCGCCGTCGCCATCGACGTCGCCCAGCGTCGGCGTCGCGAGGCCGCTGGAGCCCGACGGGAACGCTGCGGCCGTGGCGTCGACGAACCCGCCACCCACGTTGCGCAGCAGGCGGGCGGGGCCGGCCTGGGCCGCGACGACCAGGTCGGGGTCGCCGTCGCCGTCGACGTCACCGGCGGCGGCGCCGCCGTCCGTCGCGGTCGCGGGCGGCAGCGCCGCGGCGGTCACGTCGGTGAACGCGCGGCTGCCGTCGTTGCGCCACAGGCGCGTCGTGCCGGCCACCAGCACGTCGCGGTCGCCGTCGCCGTCGAAGTCGAGCAGCTGCGCACCGGTCGGCAGGCTCGAACCCAGCGCGGTGACGGCCGTCCGCGGGAACCGGCCGAAGCCGTCGTTCCACAGCACCCAGGTCGCGACCGGCACGCCGATGCCGCCGCTGGCGTCGAACTGGAGCAGGTCGGGCGCGCCGTCGCCGTCGAGGTCGCCGGCGGCGACGGTCGTCGCCGTGGCGCGCAGCTCCTCGTCGACGCAGCGCACGAACCGGCCGCCGGCGTCCTGGAAGACGATCTCGTCGGCGAACAGGTCGATGTCGCCGTCGCCGTCGAAGTCGCCGACGCGGATCGGCGCGGCGCCGATGCCGAGGTGGTCGACGATGCCGGCGCTGGCGTCGACGAACACGGCGCTGCCCTGGTTCTGCCAGAACTGGACGCTGCCGGTCGAGGTCCGCTGCAGCACGTCGAGGTCGCCGTCGCCATCGACGTCCGCGGTGCTCGGACGCTGCGGGAGCAGGCCCGCAGGCAGCGGCGCGGGTGCGGCGAAGCCGGTCCCGGTGTTGCGCAGGAAGAACCCGGCCGGTCCGAAGCTGGCGCACAGGTCCGGCAGGCCGTCCCCGTCGAAGTCGCCGGCCACCAACAGGGACACGTTCGTGATCGGCAGCGACAGCAGCGCCAGGGCGCCGCCGCCGTCATTGCGGTAGAGGCGGGCGTTGCCGCCGAAGAGCCCGATCGCGAAGTCCTGGTCGCCGTCCAGGTCGTAGTCGAGCACCGCGATCGAGGTCGTGCTGGCGGCGCCGCCGGCGAGCTGGGTCGAGGTTCCGAACGTGCCCGTCCCGTCGTTCCAGTGCACGAAGCTGGCGAAGGTCCCGCCGAGGATCGCGGCCGTGTTGGCCGCGATCAGATCGAGGTCGCCATCGCCGTCGACGTCGGCGAACGCCAGCGTCGCGGTGACCGCCGGTGCCGCCGGCAGCTGCGTGCCGCTGACGTCCGTGAAGCCGAGCGCCCCGTCGTTGCGCAGCAGCACCAGCGGGGCCGGCGTCGGGAACAGGGTGCCGCCCGCCGCCACGTCCACATCGCCGTCACCGTCGATGTCGCCGACCGCGGTGAAGGACGCCGACGTCGCGGCGAGCGGCCAGCGGTCGGTCGGCGCCAGCGCCAGGCTGCCGTCGCCGCGGTTGCGCAGCAGCGCGACGTCGTGCGCGACGAACGGGTCGAGGCGCAGGACGTCCAGGTCGCCGTCGCCGTCGAAGTCGGCCACGGCCTCGTTCGACGCGAGCGCCGAGCCGATGCCGAACCCGCCGGTCAGCGGCGCGAAGCGCTGGTCGGTGACCTCGAAGACCCGCTGCTGGCCGATCAGGGCGCTGCAGATCCAGACTGCTGCAAGTGAGAGGTGCAGGTGCATGGGGCGTTGTCGGGCTCGATACAGTCTAACCGGGGGGAGCGGCGGCCGTCGATCGCGGGGGAGTGCGCGACCCTCGGGGGCGGTAGAATGCGGACCGCATGATCCGCGCGCGCATGGTCCTGTTCGTCGTGATCGGTGGCGCCTCGGTCGCGCCGGTGACCGGGCAGCAGTTCCGGGCGTTCGCGTTCCCCGCGTTCGCCGCGATGCTGCCGTCGCCGACTCCGCTCAAGATCTGGCCGGCCCTGGGCGACGTCGACGGCGACGGTCGCAACGACCTGGTGCTGCTCTCCGACCACGCCGTGTCGGTCGGCCTGTCGAACGGCGACGGCACCTACGCGATGGCGCACACCGCGACGCCGCGGGTCTACAACAACTACGGCTGGGGGTTCTGCGACATCGACCACGACGGCGACCAGGACCTCGTGGTGGCGGACCACACGTTCCAGCACGCCGAGGCCGTGCGCATCCTGGCCAACAGCGGCGCGGCCCTGGCCGAGGCGCAGGTGGTGCAGGTGGGCATGAGCTTCGCGGGCTTCCACGGCCTGGGCCTCGTCGACGTCGACGGCGACGGCTGGATCGACGTGCTGGCACAGGCGCGCGACGGGCTCCTGCTGCTGCAGAACCAGGGCGGCGTCCTCGGCGCGCCGACGTTGCTCGGTCCCGGGCTCGGCGCCACCGCGAACGCCGACTTCGACGGCGACGGCGACCAGGACCTGATGTGGTCCGAGTACGACCGCTTCGGCATCGCGCTCAACGACGGCACGGGCCGCTTCCCGACCCGCGTCACGATCGACTCCGGCTACGGCACGACGGTGGGCGTGGCCGCCGGGATCGGACTGCTGGACCTCGAAGGCGACGGCGACCTCGACCTGTTCGTGGCCAACCTCGGCGTGTTCCGCAACAACGGCGGCCTCTCGTTCTCCGACTACACGCTGACCTCGATCCCGCGCCTGCCGTACCGCTCCCTTGGCGGCTCGATGGCGCTGTCCGCGGACTACGACGCCGACGGTGACGACGATGTGCTGCTGACCTGGATGCGGA
This sequence comes from Planctomycetota bacterium, assembly GCA_050245995.1. Taxonomy (GTDB): domain Bacteria; phylum Planctomycetota; class UBA1135; order UBA1135; family UBA2386; genus JBFWWV01. The sequence goes on from JBFWWV010000001.1 coordinate 45,375, forward strand.
ACGGCACCAACGACGGCCAGCCGGTCGTGTTGCTGCTCAACGACGGCGCCGGCGTGTTCCGGGACCGCACGTCGCTGCTGGCGGGGGCCACGCGGCTCGGCTCGGCGATCCAGGTCACCCTGGGGGATGTCGACGACGACGGCGACACCGACATCCTGGTCGACAGCGGCACCCAGCTGGCGCCCATCGTGTTCGCCAACCACGTGCGTCAGTGCGTGCTCACCGCACCGCTCCGGCTCGGGCAGACAGGGCAGGTGCTGACTTCGACCGTGCCGATCCGCGGCCTGTCCGGCGACTGCTGGCTCGTGCTCGCGCCGGCGCCGTCGCCGACACCGGTGCCGCTGCCGGGGATCGCCGGTCCGGTGCTGATCGACCTGGGGACATCGCGGCTGTTCGCCGTCGTGCCGTGGGCGCTGAGCGGCGCCCAGTCGGTGGGCGTCCCGGTGCCCGCCGTCCCGGCGCTGCAGGGCGGCGAGGTGTGGTTCCAGTTCGCGTCGATCCCGGACTTCGGCACGTCGGGCGCGCCCTTGCTCAGCAACGCGATCCGGGCAGTCGTCGGTCCCTGACGGCAGTCACGCCCGGCGCTGCGCTTCGGCCGGGTCTGCTTGCGTGCAGAGCACGGCTCTGGCCTACTGCCCTGCCGATGGACGCCGACGCGACGATCCGGTCCCTGCGCCTGGCGCTGGCGGCGAGCCCCGAGAACGCGCCGCTGCGTCTGCACCTGTGCGAGACGCTGTTCGCCTACGGCCGCTACGCCGAGGCCGAGCAGGAGCTGCTGGTGCTGGTCAAGCAGGAGCCGCGCGCCGAGCCGGGGCTGCTGCTGCTGGCGCGGAACTACCGCGCGCAGCAGAAGAACTCGGCCGCGCACGTGGTGCTCGAGCAGCTGGTCGAGCAGGGCAGCGGGCGTGCGCGTGTCGAGCTGGCGCGGTTGCTGTTGGCCGAGGGCGACGTCGACCGCGCGGTGCGGACCTACCGCGCGGCGATCGACGACGACCCCGAGCTGCGCGACGAGGAGCTGGGCGAGCGCCTCGGCGTGTCGCTGGCGCCCGGCGACGCTGCCGCCGCCGAGGTCGTCGACGGGCGCGTGCGCGACGGCGGCGGCGACGAGACCAGGGGCGGCGGCGGCCGGCTGCAGCCGGTGCGGTCCGACGTCAAGTTCGTGCACGTCGGCGGCCTCGCGGCCCTGAAGGACGAGATCCGCAAGAAGATCGTGCTGCCGCTGCAGCGGCCCGACCTCTACCGCGCGTACGGAAAGAAGACCGGCGGCGGCATCCTGATGTACGGCCCGCCCGGCTGCGGCAAGACGTTCCTGGCCCGCGCCACCGCCGGCGAGGTCGACGCGCGCTTCCTCAGCGTCGGCATCCACGACGTGCTGGAGATGTGGATCGGCCAGAGCGAGCGCAACCTGCACGAGGTGTTCGCGACCGCGCGCGCGCACCGGCCGTGCGTGCTGTTCTTCGACGAGGTCGACGCGCTGGGCGCCAGCCGCGGTGACATGAAGCACAGTGCCGGACGGCAGACCATCAACCAGTTCCTGGCCGAGCTCGACGGGCTGTCGGCCGACAACGACGGTCTGCTGGTGCTGGCCGCGACCAACGCGCCGTGGCACATGGACAGCGCGTTCCGGCGGCCGGGTCGGTTCGACCGCGTGATCTTCGTGCCGCCGCCCGATCTCGAGGCGCGCGCCGAGATCCTGCGGCTGCTGCTGGCCGGCAAGCCACAGCAGGACGTCGACACGGCCGCGGTGGCGAAGAAGACCGACCGCTGCTCCGGCGCCGATCTGCAGGCGATCGTCGACCGCGCGATCGAGCGCAAGCTCGACGATGCGCTGCAGAGCGGCGTGCCGGAGCCGCTGGTGACCAAGGACCTGCTCACCGCCGCGAAGGCGCACAAGCCGACCACGCAGGAGTGGTTCGCGGCAGCGAAGAACTACGTGCTCTACGCCAACGACGCCGGGCTCTACGACGACCTGCGCGACTACCTGCGGCTCTGACGCGGCGCCGATGGATCCACGGGCGAGCTGGGAACGGGCGCACCTGCTGGTGAGCCAGCGGCGCTGGGCGCTGGCGGAGGAGGAGCTGCGGCGGCTGCTCGGCGTGGCGCCGGACCTCGGTCCCGCGCATTCGCTGCTGGCGATCGCGCTCGGCGCCCAGGGCCGCCTCGACGAGGCGCTGGCGTCGGCGCGGACCGGCGTCGGGCTCGACCCCGAGGACCCGCGGGCGCATCACATGCTGGCGGCGGTGCTGGTCGATCGCGACGACCTCGACGCCGCCGCCGCGGCGGCGCAGCGCTGCGTCGAGCTCGCCCCGGACGACGCCGCCGGCCACGGCCTGCTGGCGCAGGTCCGCATGCGCCAGCGCCGCTGGGCCGAAGCGCTGGTCGCGGCCGACGCCGGCCTCGCGGCCGACCCCGAGGACGTCGACTGCCTCAACCTGCGGTCGATGGCGCTGCTGCAGCTCGGCCGCAAGGACGAGGCCGTCGACACGATGGACGCGGCGCTGGCGCGCGACCCCGACAACCCGGAGACCCACCAGGCGCGCGGCTACGCGCTGCTGCACCAGGGCGACGCGAAGGGCGCGCTGCACCACTTCCAGGAGTCGCTGCGGCGCGACCCGTCGCTCGACGGCGCGCGCGCCGGCCTGGTCGAGGCGCTGAAGGCGCGCAATCCGATCTACCGCCTGCTGCTGTCGTGGATGCTGTGGCTCGGGCGCTTCAGCCAGGGCCGCCAGCAGCAGATCCTGTTCGGCGCGTGGGCGCTGGCGTTCGTCGGCCGACGCGCGCTGAACGCGGCCGGCTACCTCGACGCGGCGTGGATGGCCGGCTACGCCTGGCTCGGCATCGTGCTGTTCACCGCGTGCACGGTGCCGATCTTCAACCTGCTGCTGCTGCTGCATCCGATCGGCCGGCACGCGCTCGATCGCGCCTCGCGCCGCGATGCGCTCTTGCTCGGCGGTGCCCTGGTGCTGCTCTTGACCGCGGTCGGACTCGACCAGGCCGACCGCTGGATCTGGGCCGACGCCGCGGTGTTCTTCACCTTGCTGTACCTGCTGCCAGTGGCCGGGCTCGGCCTGTTCGAAGGCGGCTGGGCGCGGCGGGTGCTGGAGGTGTTCTGCGTCGGCGTGCTGCTGTGGTTCGTCGCGCAGGCCTGGTGGCTCGAAGGCATGGTCGACGCGGCCCGCGTCGATCCGGGAGCTGGCACCGGCTCGTTGCACGCGCGCGTGCCGCAGGCCGACCTCGAACGCATCGGCGCCTTCGTCGGCGAGCGCATGTTCCTGCCGGCGCTGACCGCCGCGATCAGCTCGTGGTTCGTGCTGCTGGCGCCCAAGGGCACGCGGCGACGTCGCCGCGGCGCGGGCTGACGCGCGGCCCCGTCTCGCCGCGGTGGTGGTGGGGCTGGCTGCTCGTGCTGGTGCCGGTGAGTCCGGTGTCGTGGGCCGCGACCTCGCGCCCGAGCCGGCGAGCCGCGGCAGGGCGTCGTCGGCAGCGACGCGGCTGACCTGACTATCCCAGCGCCTGCGCGAAGTCGTCCAGAAGGTCCCGCGTGTCCTCGCAGCCGACCGACAGCCGCAGCAGGTTGTCGCCGATGCCCAGCGCGGCGCGCTCCTGCGGTGTCAGGCTCATGTGCGACAGCGCCGCCGGCCGCGAGATCAGCGACTCGATGCCGCCGAGGCTGGGGCCGGCGATCGGCAGCCGCAGCCGCCGGATCACCGCGTCGGCGTCGGCGGCGCCGCCGCGCACCGCGAACGCGAGCACGCCGCCGCAGCCGGCGAACAGCTCGGTGGCCCGGGCGTGGTGCGGGTGGCTCGCGAGCCCCGGATAGTGAACGCGCTCGACCGCGCCGTGCGCCTCGAGGAAGCGCGCCACGGCCAGCGCGTTCTCGTTGTGCGCGCGCATGCGCAACGGCAGGGTCTTCAGCCCGCGGTCGAGCAGGAAGCACGCGTGCGGATCGAGGCTGCCGCCGAGGTGGTTCTGCATGTGCAGCACGCGCGCGCAGGGCTCCCTGCGGCCGGCGACGACGCCGGCGGCGAGGTCGCTGTGGCCGTTCAGGTACTTGGTGGCGCTGTGTACCACCAGGTCGTAGCCGAGCGCGAGCGGGCGGAAGTTGACCGGCGTCGCGAACGTGGCGTCGACGATCGCCAGCAGTCCGTGCGCCCTGGCGAACGCGACCACGGCGCGGTGGTCGGCGACCTTGACCAGCGGGTTGGTCATCGCCTCGACGTAGACGGCGCGCGTGTTGGGCCGCAGCAGGCGGTGCCAGCCGTCGCTGCCCTGCGTCGCGTCGAAGAACGCGATCTCGTGCCCGAACTTCGGCAGGTCGTGCTGCGCGAACCAGTGCGTGCCGCCGTAGGTGTTGTCCTGCAGCAGCAGGTGGCCGCGTTCGCCGAGCGCAGTGAGGATGGTGGTCGTGATCGCGGCCATGCCGCTGGCGGTCGCGAACGCGAGGTCGGCGCCCTCGAGCGCCGCGAGCTTGCGACCGAGCGCGAGATGCGTCGGCGTCGTCGACAGGCGCGGGTAGACGATGTCGGCGTAGGCGCCGGGGTCCTCCTGTTCGAACACCGTCGACTGGAACACCGGCACGTTGACGGCGCCGTGGATGCGCGGCGCCGGCGTGCCGGCGTGGATGGCGAGGGTCTGCAGACCCGGCTCGGACGAATCGGTCATGGTGGCCTCCGCCGCGGATCGAACGACCGGCGGCGGCGGCGGTCAAAGGTCGGACAATATGACTGTGGTGGTCCGGGCAACTCGCCCTGCGCGAGCGGTCGCGCGCATCAGCGCGGCTGGTCGGGCAGCCGGCGCTGCACGCGCAGGATCGTGGCGAACCACTCGCCGTCCTCGCACTGGCTGGCGGCGACGACGGCGTGACCGTCGGGCAACACCGCGCGCTGCTCGATCGCGACGGTGCGCATGCGCGGCAGCTGGATGGTGACCTTCTGCTGCAGGCCGAGGTCGAGCTCGCTGGTCGGGAGCGGCCGCTGCACCTGGGCGTGCTCGAACGCGCATTCGACGGCGATGCGATCGTCGGCGAGCGACACGGCGCGGACCTCGGCGCGGATGCCGTCGAAGGCGCGGTCGACGATCGGGTCGGCGATCGCCGCGGCGCCGTTGCGGCGCACGGCGAAGTCGCGCACGTAGTCGACGAAGTCGCCGGTCTGCAGCGAGCACCGGTTGAGCTGGGCGGTCAGCAGCCGCGGCGCCTGCAGCATCTCGACGCCGGTCGCATTCTTCAGCTCCAGCAGCAGCGCGCCGAGCTGGTCCTGCACGACGATGCAGTACGGATGCTCCGCGTCGGGCTGCGCCGGTGCGGCGGCGAAGAACGGCGCCAGCACCGCCTTGTAGGTGTCGTCGCCGAGCCGCAGCATGCGGATCTCGAAGTCGAACAGCTCGTTGGCCTCGCGGCGCCGCGTGGCCTCGGCGACGGTGCGCGCGACCCAGTCGCACAGGGCCGGCGGGCCGAGCACGCAGACGTGCGAGCCGCCCAGCACCTCGATCGCGTCGCCGGCGCCCGGCTTCGGCTCGGCGAACGCGCCGAGGAACTCGGCGAGGCCCGGGAGCCGTGGCGGCGGCGCGCCCTTCATGCGCAAGCCGGGGCCGTCGTGCAGCAGCAGCGGCCGCACGTCGACGAGCTGCACCATGCGGCCGCCGTCGTCGTCGGGGACGGGCATGCGCTGCGCGGGGGCGATCGCGAGCGCGGACAGGACGGCGGCACAGGTCGCGGGAAGGCGGGCCGCGTGGGCTCGGGTCATCGCAGGATCCTCCAGGTGTCGGTGACTCGGATGCGCAGCCGCGTCGAGTCGGCGACCGCGCGGTGGGCGGTGACGGCGGCGCTGTGGCCGCTGTCGCGCTGGTGGACCGACCACGACACCAGGCGGCCCACGGGCGCCGGCGTGGGCGGCGCGCTGCCGGCGCCGCGCAGCAGCATGCCGCACAGCGCCACGGTCGCCGCGCTCAGCACTGCGATGCGCGGCACCAGGCGGCGCCGCGCGGTCGCGGCGGCCGGCGGAGCGCCGGCCGCAGCCATCCCCTGCAGCCGCTCGCGCAGCTGCGCCACCGCCGGCAGCGCATCCGGGTGCTCGAGCAGCCAGTCGCAGATCGCCCGGTCGTCGAGCGGGTCGACGCCGTCGTCGAGGCAGCGCTGCAGCCGCGCGTCGAACGCGGCGTCGCCGAACAGGGGGTGGTCACTCATCGCGGGCCTCCGGGTCCTCGGGCGCGGCCAGGCGGCGCCGCGCGCGGTGCAGGTGTGACTTCACGGTGTTGCGCGGCAGGCCGTGCCGCCGCGCCAGCTCGTCCAGCGAGCAGCGTTCGCCGTGGAAGCCCAGCAGCAGCGCGCGCTCGAGCGGCCGCAGCGGCAGCAGTGCGCGCGCCAGCTCGTCGCGGTCGGCGGCCGGGCAGCGGCCGGGCGCCGCGCGCTGGGCCAGCTCGCTCGGGTCGACCGCCGCCGGCGCCCCGACCCGGCGCCGGTGGTCGAGGAAGGCGCGGAAGGCCGCCCGCATCAGCCAGGCCCGGCCGCCGTCGCTGGAGGCGCCCGGCACGAACGACGCTCGGTAGCGCCATGCCTTCGCAAGTGCTTCCTGCACAAGGTCCTCGGCGTCAGCGGGCGCGAGCCGACGCAGCAGTTGCAGGGCCGCTGCACGGTGCTGCTGCACCATTTGGGCGAACGTCGCGTCCGTCTCTCGGGGGGCCGCCATGCGAGACATGTCCGCCGTCTATACCGGACCTGACCCCATTCGGGTTGCAGCCGGGTCAACGTACTCCGGCCGAAGCGCCGATGAGACCGGCAGTCCGCGTCCCCTCCCCCCGACCTCCTGTCCAGTGACGACCATGCGCCGACGTGTATCCCCCGTGTTCCTGCTGCTGGCCGCGACGTGGCCGGCCGCCGCCTGCAACAACGGCTCGAACGGCGGCACCGGCGAGGTCAGCATCGTGCTGACCGACGCCGCGTCCGACGAGCTGGTGCAGTTCGAGGTCGACGTCGCCAACATCGTGCTCACCAAGGCCAGCGGCGACACCGTCAGCGTCATGCCGCGCGCCGCGCGCATCGACTTCGCCGACCTGACCACGGTGGGTGAGCTGGTCACGGCGGTGACGCTCGAGTCGGGCACCTACCGCTCGATGACGATGGACCTCGACTTCAGCAGCGCCGCGGTGGCGATCGTCGGCCAGACCAGCCCGGCGGCGGTGGTCGACACGGCGGGCAACCCGATCACCGGCACCGTGAGCGTGCAGGTCGACTTCTCGGTGCGCGCGCGGCCGCTGGTGCGGGTGGCGCGGCATCACCTGTTCCAGCTCGACCTCGACCTGGATCAGGGCGTGACCGTGAACGCGGGCATCAACACGGTGACGTTTGCGCCGGTCCTCAGCGCGGTCCTGGACCCGAGCAATCCCCGGCCGGTCGTCGCGTCCGCCGTGCTGGCGGGGGTCGACGCGGCCGCCGGCACGTTCACCGTCGACCGCAAGGCGCTCGACGGCAACACGCTGGCCACCGTGGTCGTGCGCACCGGCGCGCTGACGGTGTTCCAAGTCGACGGGCAGGTGGCGCTCGGTGCTTCGGGGCTGGCGCAGCTGGCCGCGCACACCGGCGAACGGGTGTTCGTGCAGGGCACGCTGGACCCGCGCGAGCGGGTGCTGGTCGCGGCCGCGGTCGAGACGGGCGCCGGCGTCCCCGGCAACGGCCAGGACTGGGTGCTCGGCCACGTCACGGCGCGCAACACCGGCGCCGGCACCGACCCGACGCTGACCGTGACCGGTCGGTCGTTCGACGTCGGCACGTCGACGCGGCGCTTCAACGCGGCGCACACGGTGACGCTGGCGCGGGCCAGCACCAAGGTCCTGCGGCGCGGCGCCGGCAACTCGCTGGACAGCGACGCGCTCAACGTGGGGCAGCTGGTCTGGGTGTTCGGCGACATGACCGGCACCGCGATGGACGCCACCGCGGCCACCGGCGTCGTCCGCATGCTGCCGACCAGCGTGTTCGGCATCGCCGCCGGGCCGGCCGCCGGCGGCGTGCTGACGCTCGACGTCGCGCGCTTCGACCTGCGCCCTGACAGCGCCTTCAACTTCGTGGTCGGCGGCAACAGCCAGGCCCTGGAGAACGCGTTCACCGTCGATGTGGACGGGCTCGACACCACGGGCATCACCACCGGCAGCAGGCTGCGCGTGTTCGCCTGGATCAACCCGGTCGACGTCGGCACGGACTCGAACTGTGAGGCGCTGTCGATCGTCGATCGCACCAGCGAAGGGCGCGCGCTGCTGCTGCAGTGGTCGCCGGCGAGCGGCGCGGCGATCGCGTCGTCGACGCCGAGCGCGCTGACCCTGGACGTCAGCGGCGCGGCGATCGCGACCGTCGGCGACGGCTTCGCGCCGGTCGCCGTCGGCGCGTCGCCGGCACCGACCCTGGTGCCGCTGCTCGGGCTCGGGGTCTACCGCATCGTGCAGGCCGGCCAGGTCGACGTGTTCTTCACGTTCGACGCGTTCCGCGCCGAGCTGGTGCTGCGCTCCGGCAGCGTGTTCCGGATCGGCGCGTTCGGCACCTACGACGACGGCGCGCAGGCGTTCTCGGCGCTGGCCGCGACGATCGTGCTCGAATAGGCGCCGCGGCTCAGCGCGGCCGGCGCGGCAGCCACAGCGGCACGGCCGCGCGGTAGCGTCGGTAGGCGTCGCCGAAGCGCTGCTCCAGATCGCGCTCCTCGCCGGGTCGCGCGACCGTGTGCCACAGCACCGCGCCCGACAGGGCGTAGGCGAGGACCAGCGCGGAACCGGTCCACAGCGCCACGCCCATGCCCTGGGCGATGCCGGCCAGCGCCATCGGGTTGCGCACCCAGCGATACGGCCCGCTCCGCACCAGCTCGCGCGCCGTGTCCATCGGCAGCGGCGTGCCGCGGCCGCGCACGGCCATGACCGCGCCGCTCCACAGGCCGAGGCCGCCGGCGACGGCGAACAGGAACCCGCCGCACCAGGGCAGCGGCCACCGCGGCAGGCCGGCCCGGTCGCCGAGCGCGACCAGTCCGGCCGGCAGTACGAACAGGAACAGGCCCCAGAACGCCGCGGTCTGCAGCGCCGTCTTGAGCAGGTTGCGGCCGGCGCCGGCGACGACGGCGGGGCGGTAGAGCCTCACCGCACCCGCCCCGCGGCGGCGGCGCAGGCGCAGCTGCCGATCGCGCACGGCAGCATCGCCGCGACCGCCAGCACGCCCGAGCCGGTCGACAGCAGCGCCCCGAGGCAGAACAGCGTCGCGTAGAGCGCGGCGCCGGCCAGCGCCCACGCCATCGCCGGGGCCCAGCGCGCCCGACGGGCGATGCCGATCGCGCCGGCGACCGAGCCCGCGACCAGCAGCAGCAGGTCGGCGGGCCAGAACGCGAACAGCGCGGCGGTGGGCCAGCCGGCGGGCAGGAAGTGCGCGGCGAGGTCGGGCCGCGCCAGCAGCGTCAGCCACCACGTGGCGACGATCACGGCCTGCGCAGTCAGTCCGACGGCGATCCAGCGGCGCGCGGTCATCGCGGGTCGCGGCGCGCGGCGCACTCGGCGCCGGTCGCGAAGAACAGGCCGCCCTTGCGGTGGTGGATGGTGCGGGGTCCGCCGTCGGCGAAGCGCCAGTCGCCGTCGCGCCACAGCGCGTCGTCAGCCCACGCGCGCACGCATTCGAGCACGAACAGGTCGTAGCGCTGCTGCACGGCGGGCTCGGGCAGCACGCGGCACTCGAGCCACGCCGCGCAGTCGGGGATCAGCGGCGCGGCGACCACTGCCGCGGGTTCGGTGGCGATCGACAGCTGGTCGAACTTGTCGCCGTCGCGGCCGCTGCGCGAGCCGACCGCCCAGGTCAGGTCCAGCTGCTGTGTCGTCGGCGCGTGCAGCACGCACTCGCCCGACGCCAGGAGCAGCTCGCGGGTCCACGTGCCCTCGGCGACGACCGCCGCGAACTTCGGCGGCTCGAAGTCGAGCGGCATCACCCAGGCGGCGGCCATGACGTTGCGCCGGGCGCCGTGCGCCGTCGTGATCAGCGTGGTCGGGCCGTGGTTGAGCAGGCGGTTGGCGTGCTTCGGCGGGACTTCGATGCGCATGCGGTGGGCCCTCCTTCAGGATGCTTCGCGTGCGGCGGCCCGCACGGCCGCGAGCATCGCGTCGACGTCGGCGGGCGTGGTGCGCGGGTTGATCAACGTCACGCGCAGGAACAGCCCCTGCGGCAGGGCGGTCTGCACCACGTAGAAGGCGCCGGCGCGCAGCAGCCGTTCGCGGATGCGGCGGTTGTGCGCGTCGAGGTCGGCGGCGGCGACGCCGTCCGGCCGGTGCCGGAAACAGACGATGTTGCAGTCGGGCGCCACCGCGAGCTCCAGGTCGGCGGCGTCGCGTACGCGCGCGGCGAGGTGCCGGGCCAGCGCCACGCCGTGCTCGAGACTGGCTGTCAGCGCCGGCTCGCCGAGCAGCGCCACGGCGGCATAGAGCAGCACGCCGAGGCCGCGCTTGGTGCACTCGAGCGTGCGGTGGCCGCGGTTGTACCACTCGTCCTGGGCCCGCTGTTCGAACAGGTAGCTGGCCTGCTGCGCGAACGCCGCGGCGCCGGCGCCGCCGTCGCGGAACAGCACGCCGGTCACCAGCGCCGGCACCTGCAGCAGCTTGTGCGCGTCCCAGACCACGCTGTCGGCGCGGTCGATGCCGCGCAGCCGTTCGCGCACGCTCGGGCTCAGCGCGTACGAGGCGCCGTGCGCGCCGTCGACGTGCAGCCACAGCCCGAGCGCGCGGCACGCGTCGGCGAGCCGTGGCAGCGGGTCGAACGAACCGGTCGCGGTGGTGCAGCTGCTGGCGACCACGGCGATCGGCTCGCGGCCGCGGGCGCGGGCCGCCGCGCAGAGGTCGGGGACGAGATCGGCGCGCATGCGGAACCCGTCGTCGACCGGCACCGGGACGACGCCGCCGTCGCCCCAGCCGAGGATCCGCACGGCGCGGCCGATGCAGTAGTGCGCCTGCTCGCTGACCAGCACGCAGAAGCGATCGCCGCCGCGCTGCCACGCGTCGCCGCCGTGGCGCTGGCGCGCCGCCAGCAGCGCCGTCAGGTTGCCGACCGAGCCGCCGGACGTGAGCACGCCGTCGGCGCCGTCGGGCAGGCCGAGTCGTCCTGCCATCCAGCGCACCGCGCGCAGCTCCATCGCGGTCTGCACGGGGCCCATCTCGTAGACCGCCATGCCGTTGTTGAGCACGGCGTTGGCCAGCTCGAAGAGCGCCAGCACCGGCTGCGGCGGACACACCTGGTGGCCCATGTAGCGCGGGTGGTGCAGCCGGTTGCTCTCGGCCAGCAGGCGGTGCAGCAGCGCCTCGGCCGTGGGCGGCGCGCCGACGACCGGCAGCGGCGGCACCGACGCGAGCCGTTCGGCGGGTGGCGGCAGGTCGAGCACGCGGCCGTCCGGCGCGGCGGTGTGCTCCAGGTGGTCGGCGATCAGGTCGACGAAGCGGTGGCCGAGCGCGCGGAAGCCCGCCGGGTCGAACGGGTCGACCGGCGGCGGCGTCGGCGCTGGGGTCGAGGCGGGCATCGAGCGCGGGTTCTACGCCGCCGCCGGCGCGGCGGCCACCCGAACCCGCGTCAGCGCCCGCCGTGCGGGGCCGTGAACAGCGCGTCGTCGACCTTGCCGCCCGGTTCGATCGCGTCCCAGGTGAAGGCCACGGGTTCGCCGCCGTCGAACGACTGCTCGACGCGGAACGGCACCCGCAGGCCGGCGACCGCGCGCACGTCGCCGTAGGTCTCGACGAGGTCGCCGAAGGCGAGCCTCGGCGTGCGCGCGCGCAGCCGCTGCTGCAGCACCGCGCCGTCGTCGCGCGCGATCGCCAGCGTCGTGTCGACCGCGCCGCAGCGCACCCGCACCAGGTCGACCGCGCGGCCCTGCACGGTGTCGGTGCCGATGGCCACGGCCGAGAACCCGGGGTCGTCCCGCCGCTGCAGCAGCACGATCGGGTGGCGCAGCGCCTCGGCGCGCAGCTCCGCGGCGCCGGCCGGATGCATCGCGAACACGATGCCGTCGTCGCCGACGAAGAAACCGGCGTCGTCGCCGTGCGGCGCGGCAACGGACGCGAACACGTAGTCGCCCCAGCGCTGGTCGCGGCGGACCCGGTCGGGCAGCGCGACCGTGTCCTGGACCGCGTCGTTGCGGTCGCCGTCGCGGTCCGCGGTGGTCCAGCTCCGCTCGAATCGGACGCTGGCGAACGCGGCGAGCGTCTCGCCACTGCCGAGCGCCGCCGCGGCGCGCGTGATCGCGTCGCGGCCCTTCCGTGCGGCGTCGGCGTCGGCCGGAGCCTTCGGCAGCGGCTGCGGCACGAACCGCTCCGGTGCCTGCTGGAACGCCTTCCGGCACTGCTCGGAGGCGAAGATGTAGATGCGGCCCTCGTAGACCCACCAGCGGTCCGGATCGCCGCGGCCGCTGAGGGGGCCCATGCGGCCGCAGCCGCCGCCGAACTGGATGCACCAGCGCTCCGGGTCGGCGCGGAACGCGGCCAGGGAGTCGCCGTCGGCGAACCGGTACACGTAGCGGAACCAGTTCGCGGTCAGGTCCTCGCGTCCGGGCACCTCCTGACCGCGGCACAACGCCACCGGGTCCAGCCCCGACAGCGCGAGGCGATCGGTCTGCGCCGCGAGCGGCTGTGTGGAGAACAGGAGAACCGCGGCGAGCCACGGGACGGAGCGACGGAGTGGATCGAACATGCCGTGCAGACGATCGGGACCGGCGCGAATCTACACCGGATCCCCGGCGCCGTTGCGGTCGGACACGCCCGGGCCGATGCTCGGGCCATGAACCTCCGCGACGCCGTGCTGCGCCCTGCCCTGGTCCTCGCCTTCCTGCTGCCCGCCGTGGGGGTGCGCGCGCAGGACCCCCAGGGCGCGCCGCCGCAGCCCGAACCCGGCGGCGCGGCGCCGGCGCCGGCGCCGACGCGGGCGCCCGGCGACCTCGACGCCCTGCAGCTGGCGCAGGCGATGGCGACGACCATGCGGCTGGCGCAGCCCGGCGAGCCGCACCGCCGCCTCGCCGGACTGGCGGGCGCGTTCGACGTCGAGATGACCCTGCAGGCGCCGGGGCTCGAGGCGCAGACCACGCGCGGCACGGCGCGCGCGGCCGCCGTGCTGGGTGGGCGCTACGTCGTCGTCAACCTCACCGCGCGCATCGGCGGCGTGCTGTTCGAGGGGCTCTACGTGTTCGGCTTCGACAACATGCACTCGCTGTACACGTGCAGCTGGCGCGACTCGATGAGCACGTGGGCGGTCGACTGCTCGGGGCCGCCGCCGAAGGCGCCCGACGCCAGCGAACTCGTCCTCGGCGGCACGCTGGTCGACGCCGCGTCGACGACGGGGCGGCCGTTCGAGCTGCACCTCGAGTTCACCGCCGACGGCTTCGCGGTGTCGGTTCACGACACGATCGGCGCGCAGAAGGTCGAGGTCATGCGTCAGCGCTTCACGCGGCGCGACGAGGACGCGGCCGGCGCCGCCGAGCCGGGCGGCCGCGACAAGTAGCGCCGCCGTCGCCGCCGGAGCGCCCTTCCGATCTGCTGCTGCCGGGCGCCTACTTCTCGGTCGACTTGGCCTTCGCGGCGTCGCCGTCGAGGCCGAGCTTCTTCAACTTCGGCGGGATGATCGCGCGGCAGTAGCCCTGGGTCGGGTTGTTGGCGAAGAAGTCCTGGTGGTAGTCCTCGGCCGGCCAGAACGCCGACGCCCGCGTGATCTCGGTGACGACGCGGCCGCCGTGCTCCTCCTGCGCGCGCTCCATGGCCGCCTCCGCGACCGCTCGCTGCGCGTCGCTCTCGAAGAAGATCGCCGAGCGGTACTGCGTGCCGTAGTCGTTGCCCTGGCGGTTGAGGGTCGTGGGGTCGTGCGCCTTGAAGAACCAGTCGAGCAGGTCGGACAGCGGCAGCCGGGCCGGGTCGTAGCGCACGCGCACCACCTCGGCGTGGCCGGTGTCGCCGGTGCAGACCTGCTTGTAGGTCGGCTGGTCCACGGTGCCGCCCATGTAGCCGCTCTCCACGTCGAGGACGCCGTCGACGCGTTCGAGCACGGCTTCGATGCACCAGAAGCAGCCGGCGCCGAGGGTGATGGTCTGGGCCGCGGCGGCGGCACCGGTGGCGGGCGGAACGTTCGGGGTGGGATCGTCGGACTCGGTCATGGGCTCGGTGGTGGGAGATGGGGCGTCGGGACGCGGCTCCTCGTGCGGGATGGTCGTCGCGTTGGGCGGGCGGTCGGCGATCGGCCGCGACTCGCCGCCGCCGCAGCAGGCGACGGTCAGCATGCACAGGCACACGGCGATCCGGGAGGTCCGGGGGAAGAGGTTCCGTTGCTCGGGTCGGTGCATGGGGCCGTGGATACGACTCGCCGGTCCGCGGTTCCACGTCGACGTTCGGCCGGATTCGGTCGAGGGTGCTTCCCGTCCCAGCCGGGGACACTATCATCCGCCCCGGGTTCGGACGGTCCCGCTCGCTGGTGGCAATGTCCGATCTCGCGACCGGTCCGGAGCGCACGTCAGGTGTGGACTTCCTCGGCGGCCCGGCTGCGTTCCATGTTGTCTGAGCGAGGAAGTCGGACCGGAATGGGTAAGAGACTCTACGTGGGCAACCTCCCGTACGACACGGACGAGGCGGGGTTGCGGACAACGTTCGGGCAAGATGGCCGCCAGGTGGCCACCGTGCATCTGGTGATGGATCGGGAGACCGGTCGACCCCGCGGCTTCGCGTTCGTCGAGATGGCGAACGACGACGACGCCAAGAAGGCCATCGCCGCCCTGGATGGCTCCGACTTCGGGGGCCGCACGCTGCGCGTCAACGAGGCGGAGGACCGACGCGGCCCGCCGCGCGCTGGCGGCGGACCCGGCGGACCCGGCGGACCCGGCGGCCCAGGCGGACCACGCCCGGCCATGCGCAGCGGCGGTGGTCCCGGCGGTGGCGGTGGCGGCGGGGGTGGTGGCGGCGGCTTCGGCGGTGGCGGTGGCGCTGGCGCTGGCGGTGCCGGTGGCCATGCCCGACCGCGCCCGAACTGGGTCGACGCCCCACCGTCCGACCCCAAGAAGTACGACAACCAGAAGAAGTCCCGGCGGAAGCACGATTCCGAGGACGACTTCGGCGGTCGTCGCCGCCGGTTCGACGAAGACGACGACTGGTAGTCGGCGGCTCGGCTGGCGGCGGCGCCGCCGATCAGGGCGCCGGATCGGCGCCGGCGATCGGTTCGAGCCGAGCCACCGCCTCGACGTGCCAGGTCTGCGGGAACATGTCGACCGGCAGCACCGAGCGCGCGGCGTAGCCGAGGCCGCGCAGCGTGAGCAGGTCGCGTGCCAGCGCCGACGGTTCGCAGGCGACGTAGGCGATGCGGCGCGGCCGCAGCGCGCACAGGCGCTCGAGCACCGCCGGGCCGGCGCCCGCGCGCGGCGGGTCGAGCACCGCGAGGTCGGGGCGCGGCAGCTCGTTGCCGAACCGCAGCAGCACGCGGTCGGCCGCGCCGCGCACGAAGCGCGCGTTGCGGCGGCGGTTGCGCTTCTGGCCGGCCTCGGCGTCGGCGATCGACACGCCGGAGTCCTCGACGCCGATCACGGTGCCGGCGCGCGCGGCCAGCGGCAGCGCGAACAGGCCGCCGCCGCAGTACAGGTCGGCGACGACGTCGCGCGGGCCCGGGTCCAGCCAGGCCGTCACGGCGCGGACCAGCTCGCGCGCCCCGTGCGGCGACGTCTGGAAGAACGCGTCCGGCGAGATGCAGTAGGTGGTGCCGTCGAGAATCTCGTCGATGCGGCGCGGCCCGGTCAGCAGGTGCGTGGTGTGGCCGAGCAGTCGTCCCGGCGGGCCGTCGTTGAGGTTGAGGCTGACGGTGGTGGCGCCGGCGTCGAGGAACGGCTGCAGCAGGTGCCGCAACTCGGGCACCTCGCCGCTTGCGACCACCAGCAGGTGGCTCTGGCCGGTGGCCGCCGCGTGCCGCACCAGCACGCTGCGCAGCAGGCCGTGGCCGGTGAACGGGTCGAACGGCGGCAGCCGCAGCTCCCCGAGCAGCTCGATCGCCCGGCACCCGAGCGCGAAGGCCTTCGGGGCCACGGCCGGGCACTCGCGCAGCGCCACTAGGTCGACGTCGCGCGCGCGGTGCAGCGCCGGCAGCAGCGCGCTGCGGCCGCCGGGCACCAGGTGCAGCGCGACCTTGTGGCGCTGGCCGTAGGGCTCCGGCGCCGGCACGCAGGCCTCGACCGGCGGCGCGTCGTCGCCGAGCGCGAAGCGGAGGTCCTTCTCGACGCGCGCCTGCTTCTGCCGCAGCTGGGCCGCGTAGCCGACGTGCTGCCAGTGGCAGCCGCCGCAGTCGAGGAAGTGGCGGCAGCGCGGCTCGACGCGGTCCGGGGACGCGCGGTCCACGTGCAGCACGCGGGCGCGGCCGAACTTCCGGGCGCCGCTCTGGATCGCCGCGCGCACCCGTTCGCCGGGCAGCGCGCCGGGCAACAGCACGACGTAGCTGTCGATGCGCGCCAGCATGTCCGGGCCGTCGGCGAACGCCTCGACGTCGAGCGTCACGTGGTCGCCGCGGCGCACCGGCGCGGGCGGGCGCTGGCCGCGCTCGCGGTCGCCGTCGTCGTAACGGTCGTCGTCCTCGTCGTCGAAATCGCCCACGTCAGCGCTCGCGGAACAGGAGTTCGACATCGGGATCGACCTGCAGCTCGCGCACGTCGCCGTCGACCTGCAGCGTGTGCTGCGCGTCCTCGACCAGGATGCGCCGCTGCTGCGGCGCGCCGGTCGCGTCCTTCCAGCGCAGGCGCAGCCAGAACCGATAGGGTGCATTCGGCTGCACCTGTCGCACGGTGATGTCGCCACCCGTGGCGCGCACCTCGAGCTCGGGGCAGCCGACGCGGTCGAGCCACTGCGCGAAGAACCAGCCCAGGTCCTTGCCGGTGCTCCGCTCGACGATCGCGACGAAGTCGGCGGTGGTCACCGAGCGGCCGCGGCACTCCGTCGCGTAGGCGCGCAGCGCCGCGAAGAACGCGTCGTCGCCGAGCTCCCCGCGCAGCATGTGCAGGACCCAGGCGCCCTTGGGGTAGGTGTTGGCGTTCAGCGCCTGGTCGGGGTGCACGAACGAGTCGTCGCGCACGGTCTTGGTGCGGCCGTCGCGGCTGCGCAGCCAGGCGTCCCGCAGGCGCTGCATGCTCTCCGCCAGCGTCGGGCCGCCGGACTCCGCCATCAGCCACGGGCCGAAGTAGCTGGCGAAGCCCTCGCTGAGCCACACCTCGCGCCACTCTGCGTAGCCGGTGCCGTCGCCGAACCACATGTGCACCAGCTCGTGCGCCAGCGTGCCGACGCCGGCGGCACCGGCCGCGTACAGCTGCTCCGACAGCTGCACGGTGCCGGGCGCCTCGAACCCGCCCCAGCGCGTCGGGCACTGCACGGTCATGTACTTGCCGAACGGGTACGGGCCGAAGGTGCGCTCCATCGCCGCGATCCACGCCGCGTGGTGGACCAGCATCGCCTTGGCGCGGTCGACGTCCTGCCGGTAGACGAGGTGGTCGCAGAGCCGCGCGTCGCCCGCTTCCGGCACGCGCGTCAAGGGGCCGATCACCATGGCCCACATGTACGGCGGGATCTCGACGTCGCTGGCGGTGTGCAGCAGGCGCCAGCCCTCGGGCGCGGCGTCTGCGGCGGCGTCGGCGGCATCGGCGGGCACTTCGACGCCGTAGGCGCACGCCTCGTTGCCCTCCGGATAGCGCAGACGCAGCGAGAACCGGGCGCGGTCGGCCGGGTGGTCTTCGCACGGCAGCCAGCCGCGGGCGCGGATCGAGTAGTGGTCGGTGAACGCCATCCGCTCGCCGTGCGCGTTGTCCTGGAAGTAGAAGCCGTCGACCGGCGTGCCGCTCAGCGCGGCCTGGAACGTCACCTCGCCGCCGGGCAGCACCGGCGCCGGCAGGGTCAGCACGACGTGGTCCTCGCCCCAGTCGCCGTCCCACGGCGCGCCGTCGCGCGTGAACCGGACACTCCACGCGTCGCTGCGGCGCGCGTCGAGGCGGATCGCGGTCAGCGGCTCTTCGAGCGCGCGGAACCGGTAGGCGACCGTGCCCTCGAGCCGCGCCGCGGCCGGGTCGACCGTGAGGTCCAGCGCGTAGCTCAGCGCGTCCTGGGCCGGCCGGTCCGGGAAGCGCGGTTCCTGCGGCGCCGCGCGCGCCGCGATCAGGGACAACAGCAGGGCGCAGCGGGCGGTCGACATCAGGGCCGCGCAGCGTAGCTCGACCTGCCGCCGCGTTCAGCCGTTGATCATGAGTTCGATGCCGTGCGTGTGGCTGGCGATCCCGAACACCGAGCCCGCCGGGTCGAACACGCCGAACTGCAGGAACAGCGGCACGCCGCGCAGCGCGGGGTCGTTCGGGATCGGCAGCGGCAGCGTCGCGCCGCCGGCGGGGTCGGTCGGCAGCAGGATCGTCAGCAGCGGCGGCAGCGCGATCTCGTAGTGGCATCCGCCCGCGACCAGGTAGGCGGGCGCGGCCGAGAGCGCCAACATCGCGAACGAGCCGGGGAAGCCGTCCTCGACCTGCAGCGCGAACGCCGGGTTGCCGAGCGTCGGCTCGCCCAGCGCCGCGACGCGCGGCACCAGCCCGCCGGTGCCGGGGCAGCCGGACCCATAGGGCTCGGCGAGGGTGGCGCCGGTGTCGACCAGGCGCACCGCGTAGAGCTCGCGGCCGATGCCGGGCACCGTGGCGGAGAAGAACATCGTCGCCCCCGCGCGCGTGAAGTCCCGGGGGTACGAGCCGATCGGGCTCACCATGTCGAGGTCGGCGAGCATGTGCGTGCCGGCCTCGGTGCCGTCCGTGATCCACGGCTCGTTGCCGTGCACGCCGTTGTGCGCGCTGAACAGCGCGATCCGGCTCGAACCGCAGGCCGCAAACACGTCACCCAGGGTCATGCTGAAGCCGCCGCCTGCCCACAGATCGCCCAGCGACTGTGTTCCGGCCAGGGTCCCGTCGGTGACCCAAGGCTCGCTGCCGAACCCGCGGTGGGTGCTGAAGAACAGGCGGTCCTGGACCCGCGTCACCGGCTCCAGCGGCAGCATGCCGTAGATGGAGTAGGTGCCGAGGGCCGTGCCGTCGGTGCGGTGCAGCCCGGCCGAGGTCTCGAACGCGAGGAACGTCCCGCCGTCGACGAGCCGTTCCGGTGACGAACTGCCGGGGCCCGGCGTCAGGTCCTTCACCAGCGTCGGCGCGGCGCCGTTCAGCATCCAGAGCTCGGTACCCGCGATGCCGTCGTTGGCGGTGAAGTACAGCCGTCCGGACGACATCGTGAGGTGCTCGGGGCGACTGCTGGCCGTCCCCGGCCGAAGGTCGTGGACGCGGACCGTTCCGGCCGCGGTGCCATCGGTGCGCCACAGCTCGGCGCCGGCCGCGGCGTCGAGTCCGCGGAACCAGACCGCGCCGTCGTGGACGACGAGGTCGCCCGGTCGCGGCTCTCCGCCGGGGTGCGAGAAGGTCGCGAGCGGGACCGTCGCGAGGGCGTCGAGGGCCCACAGCGTGGAGCTGGTCGCCGATCGCGTCAGCGCGACGAGTTGGCCGTTGGCCGTCACCGCCTCGACGACGGAGCCGCCGAGATCCGGCAGCGGGGTGGTGCCGGCGGCCGAGCCGTCGGTCGCGTGCAGGCGCCGTCGGGTCTCCGCGCCGACCACCTGATCGGCGAGGAACACCAGCCGGTCGTCGAACGGGAACAGCGGCTCGGGATTGCTGCTCGCGGCGCCGGGCGCCAGGTCGACCAGCAGCTGCGTGCCCGCCGTCGTGCCGTCGCTGGTCCACAGCTCGCGGCCGTGGATGCCGTCGTCGGCCGCGAAGTACAGCCGCTGGCGCCAGCCGAGCAGGTTGGTCGGCGAGGACCCGGCGGCCACGGTGTTGAGGTCGAGGAGCAGCTGCGTGCCGGCGGTCGTGCCGTCGGTGCGCCACAGCTCGTTGCCCACCGCGCCATCGTCGCCCGCGAACAAGGCGAAGGTGCCGTTGGCGCAGAACCCGAGCGCCAGGTGGTTCGAGGCCGGCGCAGCGGCGCCCGGATGCACGTCGCGCAGGCGGAAGGTGCCGGCCGGGGTGCCGTCGGTGACCCAGGGTTCGCGGCCGGCGACCGGGTCGATGGCCGAGAACAGGGCGAGCGCGCCGACCGGTCGGAAGTCGCGCGGATCCGAAGAGCTCGCGCCTGCTGCGACGTCGGCCAGCCGGTAGGTGCCGGCGACCGTGCCGTCGCTGATCCACGGCTCGACGCCCGACGCGCCGTCGTCGGCGGCGAACAGCACGCGGTTGCCGAACGCGCTCAGGCCGGCGGGATCCGATCCCAAGGCGCCGGGAACCAGGTCGATCCTGTTCGTGCCGCCGACGGTGCCGTCGCTCACCCAGAGCTCACGGCCGTTCACCACGTCGTTTGCCGTGAAGAACAGCTGGCCGCCGACCGCGACCAGGTCGCGCGGCGCCGAGCTCGCGCCGACCGCGAGGTCGAGGAACCGGCTGGTGCCCGCCGGGGTGCCGTCGCTGGACCAGAGCTCGAAGTCGGCGCTCGCGTCGCGGCCGCTGAAGAACAACTGACTGCCGAGCACCGCGAACTGCGACGGCTGCAGTTCGACCGGCCCGACCTGGACCGTCCCGGCCTCGGTGCCGTCCGACGCCCACAGGGTCCTGCCGCCCAGCGACGTCGGCAGGCCGTTCGAGGCGAAGAAGCATCGCCCCTGGAACGCGATCATGGCGTTCGGCACCGAGTCGAGCGGGCCGGGCAGCAGGTCGCGGGTCATGTGGGTGCCGGCCGCGGTGCCGTCGGTGACCCAGAGCTCCTCGCCGTGGACGGTGTCGTGCGCGCGGAAGAACATCTGTCCGCCGACGCGCACCAGCTGCCGCGTGACCGGGTTCCGTGGGCCTTCGCTGAGCGCGAGGAACAGCGCCGTGCCTGCGTCCGTGCCGTCGGTGCGCCACAGCTGCGGCAGGCCACCGTTGTCCACCGTGAAGTACATGTGGGATCCGAGGTCGGGACCGAATGCGCCCGGCGTCACGCCGGCCAGCGCGAGCGGCCCCGTGATCGCCGTGCCGGCGGCGGTGCCGTCGGTCTTCCACAGCCGGCGACCGAACCCGCTGCGGGTCGCAAAGAACCAGGTCGTGCCGTTCCAGGTGGTCATCGGCCCGGGATCGGAGTGCGACACCGGCGTGCCGCTGGTCGACGTGTTGATGTCCCGCACCAGACTCTGGCCGCGGACGTTGGCGAGCGGAATGCTGCAGAATGCGATGGCCGCAGCCGTCGCCCGGAGGAGGGTCGGGTTCATGGAACGGCGAGCTGACGGCCTGCCGATGGCTGGCCGGCGGAGAGCGGACGGGGTGATCGGGACAGTGCGGCGCCGGCGGGGCTTGCGGTTCCGAAACCCCTCGCGCTGGCGCGGCGGCCGTCGTGTGCAACGGCCGTGCCATGGGAGCGCCGCCCTCGCGCGGCTCAATGGGCTCAACCGCCCGGCAGCACCTGCGGTCGGTCGTCGGGGCCGCTCGAGGCGCCGATGCAGCGCACGGTGGCGCCACCCGGAACGTCCCAGCCCTCGACCTCGAACCACAGCCACGGTTGCGTCGCCGTGGTCTCGGCGGTGGTCGTCGCCGGCAGCGTCTGGCGCGTCGCCTCGACGCGCACCGTGGCCCCCTCGCAGCGCGCGCGCACGGCGACCAGGATGCCGTCGACGCCGACGTTGTTGCGCACCACGGCGTCGGCCAGGTCGGTGAAGTCGAACGTCGTCGGCGCCGGCACGCGCGCGCGCGCGATCTGGCGGTCGAGGTCGATCTGCGGGGTAGGACCGAACCGGTCCTCGAAGAGCCGCTGGAGGCCCAGCAGCTCCTCGTTTCAAGTTCAACCGCGCAGGCGGACCTCGAGGAACGCGAAGTCGTCGGCGCTCGGCCGCAGGTCGACGCCGGGCGCGGCGCACGCGGCGAGCATCGTCGTCAACAACAGCGTGGATCGGCGCATGGTCATGGTTCCTCGCAGGGGTCTTCGTCAGAAGCGGTAGCCGAACGTGATGTCCAGCTGCCAGTCGTGGCCCAGCTGCGTGCCGCGCACGTGCTCGTGCACCGGCACCTCGGCGTAGACCTGGATGTCGAACTCCGGGCGCGGGCGGAACGCCCAGTTGAGGCCGGCGGCCAACCGTTCGCCGCCGGTGTCCGGCAGCGGGCCGTCCATGCGGTCGCGGCCCTCGCGGTACCAGCGCACGATGCCGTCGAGCCGCATGAACGGGCCCGGATACGGCTCGAGCCAGAACCGGTTGCCGGCCGCCAGCTCGAGCAGCAGCTCGTCGCCGCGCCGGTCGCCGTCGTCGTCGAGGTCGGTGTGCAGCTGCCACATCAGAGCCGCGTTGAAGCGCCAGCGCCCCGGCTCGTGGGTGACCGCCGCGCCCAGCATGGGGTCGACGCTGCCCGTGCCGGGCTGGAGATCGGGCGGCAGCTCGACGCCGCCGCTCTGCTGGTCGTCGTCGCCGGTCGGCAGCGACACGCCGCCGAGCACCGAGAAGTTGGTGGCCGAGCCGCGTTCGTCGAGTCGAAGGAATCGGTACTTCACCAACAGGCCGAGGTCGCCGAACCCGTCCGCTTCCTGACTGCCGAGGGCGCTGTCGGCCTCGAGGTGCGCCCACGACAGCGACAGCCCCAGCTGCAGGTCGTGCCGCAGGCCGTACTGTACACCCAAGGTCGTGCGCTGCTCCAGCTCGTGCGTCGCCAGCGGATCGGCGACCCGGTCGCTGCCGGTGCGCAGCGTGTCGCGCCGCTGCAGCTCGTGACCGATCGTCGCCAGCCAGCCGCCGTCGTAGAGCGTCTCGCCGTCGAGCACGTCGAGGATGGCGCCCTGCGCCGGCAGCGCGGTGGCTGTGCCAAGCAGGAGGAACGCGAGCGTCCGGACGCGCATCCGGGTCATGGGACCGCACCCGGGAGGCGATGGCAAGCGATACCGGCGAGCAGAGCGCGGCCCCCGCGAGCGGGCCGGGGTGGCAGACCGGTGCAGGGAATGCGCAGATGCAGGGAATGCGGAGATGTTGCCGCCGGGGCCGCAGCTGGATGCCGCGCGGACGCAGAACGGCTTCGATGGGCTGGTGCAACCGCATCACCGGTCTCGGGCGCCGCAGCGGCGCCGCTCGGTCCTGGCGCTCGTCGCTCCCTTGCTGGCCGGCGTCGCCGTCGCCCAGCAGCCCGACCCAGCGCCGCCGCACCCGGCCGCGGCGCCGGCGCCTCCACAGTCCGGCCAGACCGTCGGACGGTCCGAGGTCCCGCCGGCGCCGATCGCCGCGGGCTTCGTGTTCCCCTGTGATCGCTACCGCGCGGGGCTGCGCGGCTGGGGCAACTTCGGTGTGCTCATCACGCGAGCGGACTCGCCGTTCCGGGGCACGCATCACCTCGCCGAGGACGTGTGGTTGCCCGCCGGCCTCGACGTGCGGGCCATCGGCGACGGAGTCGTGCGGTACTCCGACTTCAGCCCCAGCTGGCGCGACGAGCGCGGCCGGATGCACTGGAACCTCGGCAACGTGATCGTGGTCGAGCACGGCCTCGATCCCGCGCGCCACGGCGGCATGACCGAGATCTGCTCGGTCTACGTGCACCTGGCCGCCGATCGCCGCGTGCAGGTCGGCGACACCGTCACGGCCGGCGAGGTGATCGGTCGCATCGGCGCGGACCGCAGCGAGGAGAACGGCGACTACCCCGTTCACCTGCACTTCGGCATCCATCGCGGCCCCTACTTCCAGGTCGCGCCGGCGTGGCGCGCCGAGCTCGAGGACGAGGCGCGCACCACGGGCCTGCAGTTCGGCGCGGAGGTCGTGCGCGGCGAGATCGAGCTGGTGCAGCGCGGGCCGGACACCGTCGAGGTCCGGCCCCGCAGCGGTGGCCCGGCGGTCTTCCTGTCGCTGCTCATGGGCAGCAGCCATCCGACCGCGCGTCCGGCCGACCTCATCGGCTGGTGCTCGGGATACGGCCCGCGCCGGGCGGTCGACGACTGGCTGCGGCCGTCGGCCTGGATCGAGCAGCACCGTTTGGAGTCGGGCAGCGGGACCGGACGTCCGCGGTGACGGGCAGCCGGGCCCGGGCCAGAGCCCCGCGTCAGTCGGCCGCAGCTGCAGGGTCCTGGCCGTAGTACTCCCAGAGCAGCTCGTAGAGCTGCGGGTGCCGGTGGCCCAGCTCGTCGCCGCGCTCGAAGAAGCACTCGGTCGCGACCGCGAACAGCTCCGCCAGGTTGCGTGCGCCGTAGGTGTCGAGCAGCGTCGGCCGGTCGTTGGCGGCGTCGACGCGCAGGTTGCGCAGCGCCGCGTTCCACTGCCGCATCCAGCGCGCGTGCAGGTGGGCGGGCGCGCCACAGGGCAGCGGCGGGCAGCCGTCGGCGCGGCCGTCGAGCAGATCCAGCGCGTGCGCGAACTCGTGGAACACCAGGTTGCGGCCGTCGTGCGGGTCGCGGGCGCCGCGCCGCACGGCGTCCCACACCAGGTGCACCGCGCCGTCGGCGCCGACCTCGCCCACGCTGTCGCGCGCCGGTCGGGCCGCGTCCGCGGTCGTCGCGAACGGCTCGCGGTGCACCGCGATCGTGTGCACGTTCGGGTAGTCGTCGAGGTCCAGGCCCAGCAGCAGCAGCGCGGCCTGCGCCGCGATCGACACCCGGATCTCGTCGGTGATCGCGAGGCCGAAGCCGAGCCAGCGGACGCGCGCCACCAGGGTCGCCGTCCGCGCGCGCAGGCGTGCCTGCTGGCCAGGCTCCAGGTGGCCGTAGAACGGCAGGGCGTCGAGCCATTGCGACCACTCGGTCGGGAACGACGGCGCCGGCGCGTGCGCGCGGCCGTCGTGCCCGCGGAGCGATCGCCGTTCGCCTTGCTGCGAGGGGACGAGGTGCATGGAGCGAAGGGGGGACGTGGAGCCCTCGGAGGAGGACGCCGAGGTGCGGATAGCGGCGGATAGCGGGCCAAGCCTCGGGGTGGGGCCGAGGATTCACCGACGGGCAGTGGAGCACGGGCTGCGGCGCCGCGACAGCCCGTCACCGGACCGTTCGGGCGGGATCCACTGCGCAGGCCCCCGGCGCCCGGGAGCGAAGGAGCGCCCCGACCCTGGTGCTCCGGGCCGGGGCGCGCGTGGTGCTGCGATCGCCGCAGGGCGATCGAAGATCGATAGGAGCAAGTGCGGCCCGGCCGATCCCCGGGCTCTCAGGAGACGCGAGCCATCGGAGCACGCGCAGGGGACTGCGCAAACGGGCCGATGCGCGCGGAAGGGGCTCAGGCGAAGGGCGTAGGCGGCGAGCGCAGACGGCGAACGTGCCCGCGCGACGGCACCGTTCCGCGAGGCCAGGCCGGCACGCGGAGCGGAGGATTCGCGAGGCTGCGCCCGCTCGCGGAGCGAGCGGTCGTGGGTGGCCGAGTCCCTCGGCCCTCCCACTTCTCGCGCGCAGCGCGAGAAGGAATGGCGCGGAGGATTCGCGAGGCTACGCCCGCTCGCGGAGCGAGCGGTCGTGGGTGGCCGAGTCCCTCGGCCCTCCCACTTCTCGCGCGCAGCGCGAGAAGGAATGGCGCGGAGGATTCGCGAGGCTGCGCCCGCTCGCGGAGCGAGCGGTCGTGGGTGGCCGAGTCCCTCGGCCCTCCCACTTCTCGCGCGCAGCGCGAGAAGTGGTCGGGCCGAGAGGATTCGAACCTCCGACCTACTGGCCCCAAACCAGCCGCGCTACCAGACTGCGCTACGGCCCGACGTGCACGGCACGGTAGCGCCCGCGACCGCGCGAGGGAAGCGGCGCCGCGCGCGCTTCAATCGCCCGTTCCGCGCAGGTGGCGATCCAGGTAGCGCCCCAAGAGGCGCTGGAAGTGCACGGCGTCCTTGCCGCGCAGGCCGTGGGTCTGCATGGGATACGGGAAGTAGTCGAGGAACACGCCTTCGTCGACGCAGCGGTCGACGAACGCCAGCGAGTGCGACCACATGACGGTGCGGTCGTCGGTGCCGTGCACGAGCAGCAGCGGATCGCGCAGCCGGCCGGCGATGGGCAGACAGCTGGAGGCCTCGTAGCCGGCGGCGTTCTCCTGGGGGGTGTCCATGTAGCGCTCGGTGTAGCCGGTCTCGTACATGGCCCAGTCGGTCACGGGTGCGCCGCTGATGCCGCAGCGGAACGTGCCGGGCGCCGCGAGCAGCAGGCGCAGGGTCATGTAGCCGCCGAACGACCAGCCGTGCACGGCGATGCGGTCCGCGTCGACGAACGGCTGGCTGCGCAGCCAGTCGACGGCGTGCAGCTGGTCCTCGACCTCGAGCGTGCCGAGCTGCCGGAACACGGCCTGCTCGAACGCCTGGCCGCGGTTGGGGGTGCCGCGGTTGTCGAGCCGGCAGACGACGTAGCCGCGGTTGGCGAGCGCGTGCAGCAGCGGCGACGCGCCGGCGAGCCAGCGGTCCTTGACGAGCTGGACGTGGGGGCCGCCGTACACGTACAGCAGCGCCGGCAGGCGCGTGCCGGCGTCGGCGGCGCCGCGCGGCAGCAGCGCGTTGCCGTACAGCGTGGGACCGTCGTCGCGGTCGATCTGGAACGCGCGCTGATCGGGCAGCTCGACCTCGAGCAGCGGCGACGGGCGGCTCGGCAGCGCCTCGACGGCGCCGGTGCCGAGGTCGACGAAGCGCGGCTGCGGCGGCGTCTCGGTGTTCGACCAGGTGGCGAACGCGAACCGCGCGTCGGGCGCGAGCGCGTACTCGTGGCTGCCGCGCTCCTGGCTGAGCTGCCGGACGCCGCTGCCGTCGAGCGCGGCGCGGAACAGGTGCAGCTGCCGCGGGTCGTCGCCGGCGGCCGCGAACCAGAGCGCCGACCGATCCGGCGCCACCCCGAGCAGCTCCTGCACGTCGAACGGGCCGCGGGTCAGCTGCAGCAGCTCGCGGCCGTCACGGTCGTGCAGATAGAGGTGCCGCCAGCCGTCCTTGCCGGACCACCACACGAAGCGGCCGCCGTCGAGAAGGCGGGGGCCGTGCTCGGGCTCGATCCACTCCGGGTCGTTCTCGGTGAGCACCGTGGGGCCGCGTTCGCCGGTGGCGCAGTCGAACCGCACCAGCTCGACGCGGTCCTGGCCGCGCGACACCAGCGCGACGTACAGCTCGGGTGCGTCGGGCGTGAACGTGAGGTTGGTCCAGTACGGGTCCTGGTCGGGATCGTGCGCCAGCCAGACCAACGCCGTCGTCGCGGTGTCGTAGACGCCGACGGTGACCTTGCCGTGCGCGCGACCGGACATCGGATAGCGGCCGTGGCGCGGCGCAGGCGGCATGGCGTCGAGGTCCTGGTAGGGGTACCCGGCGATGCCGCGCTGGTCCTCGCGGTAGAACGCGAGCCAGCGGCCGTCGTCGCTCCAGAACAGGCCGCGCTGGATGCCGAACTCGGCGCGGTGCGCCGCGTCGCCGTAGACGATGTCGGCGCCGCCGTCCCAGGTGATGCGCCGCACGCCGCCGTCGCGCGCGCCGACGTTCAGGTCGCCGGCGCGGACCCAGGCGACGTGGCCGTCGCCGGGCGCCACCGCGACGCGCTCGCCGTAGTCGCTGGGGTCGGCCTCCGGCCACTCGAGGACCCGCGCGGCGTCGCCGTCGCCGATCGGCACATGCCACACCGCGCGCCCGAACTCGCAGCGCAGCGTCGCGGCGTCGAGCATCGACCACGGCGGCAGCTGTGGCGCCTCGTCCTCCTGGCCCTCGAGGCCGAGCCGCGCGACCAGGGCGGCGACCGGGGCCAGCACCTCGGTGTCCGCGCCGGGAGTGCGCAGCACCAGCTGCGGCGGATCCCCCTCGACGAACGCGGCGCGGTGGCCTTCGGGCAGCCAGCGCGCGGTCGCGGGCGGCGCCAGCAGCTCGCCGCCGCGCTGCAGCAGCAGCTCGAGCGACAGCTTCTCCCGCTCCGGCGCCACCGTCATCGGCGGCGCGTCCTGCGCGGGCACCGCGGCGGCGGCGAGCAGGAGCGCGAGGGCTGTGCGCGTGCGCGCGGGCCAGAGGCGCGTCGGGGCGAGCGGGACGGGGGCCGGGCGGGTCGAGGTCATGGCGCGAGCGGGAGCGGGCGGACGAGGGCGCCATCATGGGAGCGTCGCGCCGGCGCGCAAGGCGGCGCCGGCCCGGTCGACGCGGACAGAACGCCCGATGGCAGCGGCACTCGGGGTCAAGTCCGCGGCCCGCGGTCTACGATGAACGGGACACGCCGGCGAGCCGCCGGCAAACGCGACCAAGGCGTGGTCCGAGCCCGCCACCGTCGCCAAACTGCACACCTCGAGCATGGCGGACCCGACCGACCCGACCACGACCCGCACCGCCCTGATCGGCAGCGGCTTCATCGCTGCGGTGCACCTGCAGGTCCTGCGCAGCGTCCCCGGCGTGCGCGTCGTGGCGCTCTGCGACACGGTGCCGGCGCGCGCCGAACGGCTGGCGCGGCAGTTCGGCGTGGAAAAGGTGTTCGGCAGCCTCGACGAGCTGCTGGCGTCGCGCGTCGCCAATGCCGTGCACGTGCTGGTGCCGCCGACGCTGCACACCGAGATCGGTCGGCGCTGCCTCGAGCACGGCCTGCACGTGCTGGTCGAGAAGCCGATGGCGTTGCGCCTCGACGACATCGCCGAGCTCGACAGGGCGGCGCGCGCGCACGGCTCGGTGCTCGGCGTCAACCACAATCAGGCGTGTCACCCGGGCGTGGTGCGGCTCGTCGATCACCTGGCCGCCGGCCGGCTCGGCCGGCTCGAGCACATCGCGGTGGTGCACAACGTGCCGCTGCGGCAGCTGCAGACCGGCGACGTCGGCCACTTCATGTTCCAGAGCGAAGCCAACATCCTGCTCGAACAGGGTGTGCACGTGTTCTCGATCGTGCACCGGCTGCTCGGCGAGTGCCGCGCGATGACGGCGGCGCCGACCGTGCCGCGGACGCTGCCGAACGGCGCGCGCTTCTTCGACGAGTGGAACCTGCAGCTGACCTGCGAGCGCGGCTCCGCGTCGGTGCGCATGGCGTTCGGCCGGTCGATGACCGAGACCACCGTGCACGCGATCGGCAGCGACGGGGCGGCGTTCGTCGACCTGCAGCGCAACGCGTGCTGGCTCACGCGCAAGACGCGCTGGCTCGACTTCCTGGACCAGGGCCGCAACCTCGCGGCGGGCGGGCTGCACCTGCTGCGGCGCGCGGCGATGTCGGTGCTCGGCTACGGCCTCGGGCTGTTCAAGCTGCGCTTCCCCGACGATCCGTTCCTGCGCGGCATGCGTCGCAGCCTCACGGAGTTCCACCAGGCAGTGCGCGAGCGCTCGGCGCTCGACAACTCGGCGGCGGCCGGCGCCGCGGTGCTGCGGATGTGCCAGCAGGCCGCCGCGGCGGCCGGCGCGGGCGATCGCCCGGTGGCGAAGTACGAGCCCGCGGACCCCGGGCCGGCGCGCGCCGGCGAGGTCGTCGTGCTCGGCGGCGCAGGCTTCGTCGGCCGTCGCTGCGTGCAGCAGCTGCTGGACCAGGGCAAGCCGGTGACGCTGGTGCTGCGCCGGCCGGGCCTGTTGCCGACCTGGATGCGGCGGCCCGACGTGCGCGTGTTCGAGGGCGACGCCGTCGACGCCGAGGTGCTGGCGCGCGCGTTCGCGGGCGCCGACTGCGTGCTGCACCTGGCGACGGTCGCCGGCGACGATCCGGCGCAGGTCGAGGCGACGATGGCCGCGGCGGTGCGGACCGCCGGCCGCGCCGCGCGCGCGGCGTCGGTGCGCCGGCTGGTCTACGCCAGCAGCACCGCGGCGCTCTACCTCGGCGATCGCGGTCGCGTCACCGGCGCCGCCTCGGCCGACCCGAAGCCGCAGCTGCGCGCGGCCTACGCGCGCGGCAAGGTCGCCGCAGAACGCGAGCTGCTCGACCTGCGCGGCGGCGACCCGGGGCGTCCCGGGCTCGACGTCGTGATCGTGCGGCCGGCCATCGTGCTCGGCCACGGCAACCCGTACGAGCACTCCGGCCTGGGGCTGTGGGTGCGCGACAACCACTGCGTGGGCTGGGGCCGCGGCGACGTGCCGCTGCCGCTGGTGCTCGTCGACGACTGCGCCGCGGGGCTGTGCGCCGCGCTGTTCGCCGACGCGGCCCGGAACCGCAGCTACAACCTCGCCGGGCCCGTGCGGCCGACGGCGCGCGAGTTCGTGCACGAGCTGCGGCTGCGCACCGGGCGCGACTACCACTTCCACGGCGCGCCGCTGCGCTGGATGTGGCTGCAGGAGGTCGGCAAGCACCTGGTGAAGGTGCTGGCGCGCCGCCCGCGCGAGTTCCCGCAGATCCGCGACCTGCGCTCGCGCAGCTTCGCGGCCGAACTCGACTGCGCAGACGCCGCGCGCGACCTCGGCTTCGCGCCGGAGGCCGATCGCGAGCGCTTCCTGCAGCGCCTGTTCCAGGGCGACGCGGGGGCGATCCGGTCCGGGGACGTCGATCCGGCGCCGGTCGCCACCGCGGCCGCGGGGCGCGCGACGGCGGCGACGCCCGGCCCCGACGCCGGCCGATGAGCGCCGCAGCAGAGCCGCGCCGCGCGCTGCACGTGTTCGCCACGTTCGGCCGCGGCGGGCCACAGGTCCGCACCACGCAGCTCGTGACGGCGATGGGCGCCGGCTGGCACCACGACATCCTGGCGATGGACGGCGACACGGGGGCCAGCGCGCTCCTGGCCAGGGACCGCAGCTGGGACCTGCTGCCGGCGCCGCCGCGCCGCGGCGTCGCTGCCAGCGCGCGCGCGTTCGTGCGCCTGCTGCGCGCGCGCGACCCCGACCTGCTGCTGACCTACAACTGGGGCGCGATCGAGGCGTGCGCCGCCGCGCGCTGGCTCGGCTGGACCCGCCATGTGCACCACGAGGAGGGCTTCGGTCCCGCCGAGCAGCAGCGCCGGCACCTGCGGCGGAACCTGCTGCGTCGCGCCGTGCTGGGCCGGTGCGCGGCGGTGGTCGTGCCGTCGGCCAACCTGCTGTCGATCGCGCGCGGCGAGTGGCGCCTCGACGACACGCGCGCGGTGCACCTGCCGAACGGCGTCGACACCGCGCGCTTCGCGCCGCCGCCGCCCGGGGCGGTGGAGGCGCGGCCGTTCACCGTCGGCGCGGTCGGCGGGCTGCGCGCCGAGAAGGATCACGCGACGCTGCTGCGGGCGGTGGCGGCGATGCAGCAGGCCGCGTGCGTGCGGCTCGTCGGCGACGGCCCGGAGCGGCCGGCGCTGACGGCGCTGGCGGCCGAGCTGGGGCTCGGCGCGCGGGTGACGTTCGAGGGCAGCGTCACCGATCCGGCGCCGTTCTACCGGCAGATGGACGCGTTCGCGCTGTCGTCGCGGACCGAGCAGATGCCGATCTCGCTGCTCGAGGCGATGGCCACCGGCCTGCCGGTGGCCGCCACCGACGTCGGCGACGTGCGCCGCATGCTGCCCGAGGGCAGTCGCGACGGGCTGGCGCCGGCCGGCGATCCGATGGCGTTGGCGCGCGCCCTCGACCGCCTGGCGGCCGACCCGGGGCGACGTCGCCGCGAGGGCGAAGCGAACCGCCAGCACTGCGAGCGCCACTACGAGCTGCGGGAGTGCCTCGCGCGATACACGGCGCTGTACGAGCGAGTCGCTCGCGGCTAGACGCGCAGTCCCGTGCCAGGCCGCGCGAAGCGCGCGATGGGTTGGACTGTGCGACTCGGCCGCGCCGTGCGGCGACGCTGGCGCTGGCCTTTGTTCGCGCGCGCGAAGCGCACGCTGGGTCGCTCTGTGCGATCCTCACCGTCGCTCCAGCCCGCGCTTCGCGCGGGCGGGCACCGGCGCGCTGCGCGCGCCTGGGCACGGGCACGGGCACGGGCACGGGCTAGGGCGCTCTCGCGTGCACGGGGCCCGCGAGAGCGCGGGCTAGAAGTCGATGCCGAACGTGACGTCGACGAAGAACGACGGATCCAACGTGCCGGTGATGGACGGCAGCGCGTTGGTGCCGTCGTCGACCTTGTAGTCACCGGCGACCGCCGCGCCGCCGCGGACCTGCAGCGACGTGTAGTCGCTGAAGCGCCAGGTCGCGCCGGTGTAGACCAGCAGCTCCTGCACGCGGATGTCGTTGCGGGGCTTGCCGCTCCCGACCGGGCCGCGGACGTGGTACTCCGCGCCGCGCGCCTCGGCGCCGAACAGCACGCCGAAGTCCGGCGACGGCCACAGCGACAGCTCGAGCGACTCGGGCAGCATCAGGTCGAAGCGCACGAACTCGTTGGTCCAGGACACGCCGACCCACGGCAGCAGGTTGGCGTCCTCGTAGACCTCGTTGTAGCGGGCGCCGAGCTTGAAGAAGAGCTGCTCGCTGTAGCGCACGGTCGCCAGCGCGCTGGCCGGCAGATCGAAGTCCTGGTGGTGCAGCGTGCCGTCCCAGTCGGACCAGAAGCCCGGTCGCAGGTCGAGCTCGAGCAGCACGTCGTCGGTGACGAACCAGCCGAGGCCGACGTGCACGCCCGCGTCGTAGAGCGTCTCGTCGCCGAACGACGACCCCATGCCCTTGGTCTGGTAGTGGCGGCTGCCGAAGAACGTGCCGAAGCGCAGGAACGAGTCGGGCGCGATCATCACCGGCACGTCGACGTCGGCGCCGAGCGTGAACAGGTCGAAGTCGCCCGGCTCGCTGGACACATTGCCGTTGGGCAGCGCGCCCGCGCTGAGTTCGATCATCGGATCGAAGCGTTCGTGCGCCAGCATGAAGTCGCCGTGCGCCTGCTGGAACAGCGCGCGCAACGAGTAGTCGGGATCCTGTTGCGCGAGGCGCAGCTCGCGCAACAGGTCGCTGGGACGACCGAGTGCGTCGGGCTGCGGCGCGCCGTCGAGCGGAGTCGTCGTGCCGGCGGACGCCGGCGCCGACGTCGCGTCGGCGGAGGGGACGGAATCGGACGGCCCCTGCGCCGCGAGGGCGGCGCCGAGACTCGCGGCGAACAGAACGCCTGAGGTGGTGTGGTACATGCTCCCTGTCTGGCCGTGGAGGCCAGCTGACCGTGGTTTGACCGACCCGCCATCCTGGCCGCTGCACGACGGGATTCAAGGGCGAAGAAACCGAGCTTCCGGGCCCGGAACGGACGCTGAACCGCGGTTTTCCACCGCGCTGCGCGAGCGCGCGCGACGGCCTGCGACGCGCGCCGAAGGCCGGTCAGCGCTGGAAGATCGGCAGGTACTGCCGCGGCAGCTGCAGCAGCAGGCAGGCCACCGCCGTGGAAAACTCATCACCGGGTCCACAGTCGTTGACCCAGCTGCCGTCGGGGCGCTGCATCGCGATCAGGTCGCGAGCGAGGCGTTCGTACCACGTGCGGAAGCGCGGCCCGCCCGCCTGGAAGAAGGCCTGGCAGGCGTAGTAGTTGCCGTACCAGAAGTAGTAGTGCTGGCGGTGGCGGCCGTTGGCGAGCTCGGTGTAGTGCCGATCGAGGAAGTCGAGCGTCGGCTGGTGCAGGTCCGGGTCGTAGACGCCGGCCGACGCCAGCGCGGTCAGCGCCGCGGCGTTGATCGCGTACTCGTTCGGCTTCTCGTAGGCGCCGCTGCCGTAGATCTTGTAGTAGAACTGCCCGCCGCCCAGGCTGCCACCGCGTCCGCGACTGCGGCCGCGCGCGGACGCGCCGGCGCCGCCGACGTGGCTGGCCAGCACGTAGTCGACGGCGCGACGGATGGTCTCCTCGGGCACCTTGATGCCGATGTTGCGCGCGGCGCGCAGCGCCTGCAGCTGGCACACGGTGACCGACAGGTCGATGGCGCGGTCGAACGGGTTGTAGCGCCAGCCGCCGTACTGGTTCTGGCTGTCGACGATCAGGTTGACGGCGCGCTCGAGGGCCTCCTTGACCGGCTTGCCGCCCGCCATGCCGTAGCACTCGGCCAGGAACAGCGTCGCGAAGGCGTGGCTGTACATCCGCGTGCCGGCGTCGGTCAACAGCCCGGTGTCCTCGCAGCAGCGGGTCACGTAGTCGATGGTGCGCTGCACGGTCTGTCCGTGCGCGCCGCGGTCAGGCAGGTCCCCGGCGGCGAGGAACGCCATGCCGCACAGCGCGGTCACGCCGAGGTGGCCCTGGCCCCGATCGCGCTGCATCGGCACCGGCATGCCGATGTCGAGCTCGTAGTAGTCGTCCTGCATCTTGTGGCCGACGATGCCGGTCCACGCGCCGCCCTTGCCCTGGCATGCGCGCAGCCAGTCGAGGCCGCGGTCGGCGGCGGCGGCGCAGGCGCGCAGCAGGTCGGGGTCGAGGGCGGGTTCCTGTGCGGCGGGCGACGTCGCGGTCGCGGCGGCGTCGCTCGGCCGCGGGCCGCGGTCGCCGGGCGCCTGCGGGGCCAGCAGCACCAGGGCCAGGGACAGCGACGGCAGCATGGCGCGGATTCTACGTCGCTGCGCGGCGGCCGCGCGCGGGCGCCGGTCGGGATCGGGCAAGATCGGTCACGGCAGCAGGAACGCGTCCATGCGGCGCGCCAGATCCCGCAGGTAGTCGCCGTCGCCGCCCTTCATCTCGGCCGTGAACCAGCCGTCGTAGCCGATCGCGCGCAGCTCCTTCATCAGCGCCGGCCAGTCGGTGTCGCCCTCGCCCAGCGCCACGTCGAAGCTGTGGCGCTTGCGGTCGAAGTCCTTGACGTCGACCTTCTTGATCCGCGGCCCGAGGATCGGCACCCAGTGCTCGGGGAAGCCGAAGCGAACCAGGTTGCCGGGGTCGAAGTGCACGCCCATGCGTTCGCTGCCGAGCTCGTCGACGTAGCGCTGCAGCTCGGTCGGGCCGAGCAGGAAGTTGTTCCAGACGTTCTCGATCAGGATGTCGACGCCGAGCTCCTCGGCCAGCGGCAACGCCTTCCGGATCTCGGCCTGCGACCGTTCCCAGGCGTCGGCGTACGGCACGTCCTTGCGGACGACGGCGGGCACCAGCAGCACCGAGGTGCCGCCGTAGGCCTTTGCGTCGCGCAGCGCCTGCTGCAGCGCAGCGAGGCCCTCGGCGCGCACCGCCGGGTCGGCGGCGCTGAGCGGCTTCTGCCAGTGCACCGAGTCGACCACGCCGGGCACCTCGAGGCCCGCGTCCTTCGCGGCGGCCAGCGCCGCGTCGCGGTCGAGGTCGCTCGGGCTGTCGAACTCGACGCCGTCGAAGCCGCAGTCGCGCAGCAGCCGCAGCTTGTCTGCGACGCCGTCTCCGGCGGCGATCATGCCG
Source organism: Planctomycetota bacterium (assembly GCA_050245995.1). Lineage (GTDB taxonomy): Bacteria > Planctomycetota > UBA1135 > UBA1135 > UBA2386 > JBFWWV01. Next base: position 80,439 of record JBFWWV010000001.1, read on the forward strand.
TACTTCACGGCCTTCTTCGGCGCGCGCCGCCGCGGGGCGGGGCCGCGCGCGGTCGCGAACGCGAACCCCGGGGTGGCGGCCAGCGCCGCAGCCGCCGCGGCCGCGCCGAGGACCTGGCGGCGGGTCGGTGCGCCGGCGGCCGGGGTTGCTGGGTGGGGTGCGGGACGGGCGGCGCGGGCAGGCGATGCAGGTTCCATGGGCTCGGGCGTTGGGGACGGTGGCCGCGAGGATAGGCTGCGCACCGGCGGACGCGAGCCTCCGCCCCGGCGTTCCGCAGCGCCGGCCCAGCCCCCGCCATCGGATCACCGCCTTCGGATCACCGCCCTCGGAACACGCCTCGCCGGAGTCGCTTCGTGACCAGAGACCCAGAGCCAAGTCGCCGTTCGTTCCTGAAGTCCGCCGCCGCGTCGGCCGCCGCGCTGACCGCCGGCGGCTCGCTGCAGGCCCTGCACCGCGCCGGCACCGTGCACGGCGGCGGCGCCGAGCCGCTGCGCATCGGCCTGGTCGGTTGCGGCGGGCGCGGCACCGGCGCCGCGCGGCAGGCGCTCGAGGCCGACCCGCAGAACATCCTGTGGGCGGTCGGCGACGCGTTCCGGAACCGGATCGACGGCAGCCTCGACGGGCTGACCGAGGCGATGGAGCAGAGCGGCGGCGAGAGCCGGATCCAGGTGCCCGAGGAGCGCCGCTTCACCGGCCTCGACTGCATCGACAAGGTGCTCGACAGCGGCATCGACGTGATCCTGCTGGCGTCGCCGCCGGGGTTCCGGCCGATGCAGATCGAGAAGGCGGTGCAGAAGGGCGTGCACGTGTTCGCCGAGAAGCCGGTCGCGACCGACGCGCCGGGGCTGCGCCGCGTGCGCGCCGCGTGCGCGCTGGCGCGCGCCAAGGGCCTGAGCATCGTGTCCGGCCTGTGCTACCGCTACCACGACGGGCGGCGCGCGATCGTCGAGCGGCTGCAGCAGGGCGCGGTCGGCGAGATCCTGGCGATCCAGGGCAACTACATCACCGGCGAGCTGTGGCTGCACCAGCGCCAGCCGGAGTGGACCGAGCTCGAGAACCAGCTGCGCAACTGGCTCTACTACACGTGGCTGTCGGGCGACATGGTCGCCGAGCAGCACATCCACACGCTGGACATGATGGCGTGGATCAAACGCGACGTGTACCCGGTGCGGTGCTACTCGCTCGGCGGCCGGCAGAAGCGCACCGAGTCCAAGTACGGCCACGTGTTCGACCACTTCAGCACCGTCTACGAGTGGGAGGACGGCACCCGCGGCTTCAGCCACTGCCGGCAGCAGAACAACTGCTTCCGCGACGTGAACGAGTACGTGATGGGCACCGAGGGCACCGCCAACGTGTTCCGCCACGAGATCCTGGGCAAGAACGCGTGGCGCGCCGAGATGAAGATGCGCGACATGTACCAGACCGAGCACGACGAGATGTTCGCGGCGATCCGCCAGGGGCAGCGCATCGACAACGGCGACTACATGTGCAACAGCACGATGATGGCGCTGATGGGGCGGCTGGCGGCGTACACCGGCCAGGCCGTGACCTGGGAGCAGGCCTGGGACTCGACCGAGCAGCTGATGCCCGACGTGCTGTCGTGGGACAGCGAGCCGCCGGCGGCGACGGTCGCCGTGCCTGGCGTCACGCGTCTCCTGTGATCGCGGCCGCGAGCGCACCATGACCCAGGGTCACCTGCTGCGTCGCCTGGGCCTCACCAGCGCCGTGTCGATCACGGTCGGCGCGGTGATCGGCTCGGGTGTGTTCATGAAGCCGCTGGTCGTCGCGCAGAGCCTGCCGTCGGTCGCCTGGATCTACGCGTTCTGGGTCGTGCTCGGGCTGGTGTGCCTGTTCGGCGCATTCGCCTATGCCGAGCTCGGCGCGATGTTCCCCGAGGCCGGCGGCCAGTACGCGTTCCTGCGCGAGGGCTGGGGCCGCGGCGTGGCGTTCCTGTACGGCTGGACCTTCTTCTGGGTCATCAACAGCGGCACCGTGGCGGCGCTGGCGATCGCGTTCGCCGACAACCTGCTGCCGCTGTTCGGGATCGACGTCGCCGAGGCGCGCGGCGCGAAGATCGGCCTCGCGGTGGCGATGATCGCGGCGCTGGCGCTGGTCAACCACTTCGGCGTGCTGCTCGGCGCGATCGTGCAGAACGTGTCGACGTTCGCCAAGGTCGGCGCGCTCGGCCTGATCGCCGTCGGCGGCATGCTGGTGGTGGGCGGCGGCGACGCCGCCGCGGCCGCCGCGCCGGCGCAGGAGGCCGCCGCCACCAGCCTGACGATCGCCGGCGTGGCGGCGGCGTTCACCGGCATCTTCTGGGCGTACGAGGGCTGGTACCAGCTGCCGTTCAACGCCGCCGAGATGAAGCGCCCCGAGCGGGACCTGCCGCTCGGCCTGATCGTCGGCATCGTGATCCTGATCGCGGTCTACGTGCTGATCAACGCGGTCTACCTGCACGTGGTGCCGTTCGACGAGATCCGGTCGATCCCGCGCGACGGCAACGACCTCGAGGTCGCCCGTCGGACGGTGGCGCGCGCGTTCTCGCCGGAGTTGGCGCACTACCTGACCGCGCTGGTCGCGGTCTCGGTGATGGGCGCCGCCAACCCGAACATGCTGTCGTCGCCGCGCGCGTTCTACGCGATGGGGCAGGACGGCCTGGTGCCGGCGGCGCTGACGCGCGTGAGCCCGCGATGGGGCACGCCGGTGGTGTCGATCTGGACGCAGGCGGTGTGGTCGGCGGCGCTGGTGGCGACGCTCGAGTTCTTCCACGACGTGACCACGTTCGTGGTGTTCGCCGGCTTCCTGTTCTACGCGCTCACGGTGGCGGCGGTGTACCGGCTGCGGCGCGCGCGTCCGGACGCCGCGCGGCCGTATCGGTGCACCGGCTACCCGTGGACGCCGGCGCTGTTCATCGCCGTGTCGGTGCTGTTCGTCGTGGTGCTGCTGATGGACCCGGCCGAGCGGCAGAACGCGCTGTACGGGGTCGGCATCCTCGCGCTGGGCGTGCCCTGGTACGTCGTGGTGCACCGGCGCCGCGGTCGCTGACGCCGGGCGCGACGCCGTTCGGACGGCGCCGAACGGCCGATGACGTCGCCCGGACGGCGACGATCCGCGCGCGCACCCGCCGCGCCCCGGCCCGGTCGCGGACTGTGGCTGTCGCCGCCGGCGTCGGTGCGCTACACTCCGCGCCGACCCGGACATGGAAACCTGGCAGTTCAGCCTGTTCTTCGCCGCCCTGCTCGTGGGCTACGTACTGGTCCATCTGCGCATCGTGCGGTTCGAGGAGCACCTGCGCGGGCTGGCGCTGCTGCGTTCGCTGGACCAGCGGCTGGCGGCCCTGCCGGGGCAGCTGCCCGGCGGCGACCCCGAGCGCCTGATGCGCATCGAGGGTCAACTCGACCGCCTGCACGAGGACCTGGCCGACCTGCGCGACGTCGCCGCGCGTCTCGGCGAACGGTTCGGCGAGCAGCTGGGCGAGGCCATCGTCCGGATCCCGCAGCCGGTCCCGGCCGCCGAGCCCGGCGAGACCCCGGCGCTGGCCGCGAGCGCCGGCGAGCGCATCCGGGCCGTGGTCGAAGCGCGCCTGCTGCAGCTCGGCTACTCGCACCTGCGGTTGCTGAGCGATCTGCAGCACGCGAGCCTGGACGGCGATGTCGAGGTGCAGGTCGAGTGCGAGCGCCGGCACATGCCGCAGAAGGGGCGGGTGCTGGTGCGGAACGGGGCGATCCGGGACGTCGCGTTGCTGAGCGTCGCGCCGACCTTCCCCTTGGCCGGCGCGCCGCGCGGGCGGGGGCAAGGTCGGCGCCCCGTGCCCGTGCCCGTGCCCGTGCCCAGGCGTGCGCGCGCAGCGCGCGCGCCGGTGCCCAGCGGCGCGAAGCGCCGCGGTGCCCGCGCGCGCGAAGCGCGCGCTGGGGTACCCCGCGCAATCGCGCCCATCGACCCAGCCCGCGCTGCGCGCGGGCGGGCACCGGCCGCGCTGCGCGCGGCCTGGGCACCGCGGCGCTGCGCGCCGCTGGGCACGGGCACCGGCGCGCTACGCGCGCCTGGGCACGGCGCCCCGATCCCCAGCAGCCCGATCCCCAGCAGCCCGATCCCCGGCAGCCGGATCCCCTGCAGCCTCCGGCCCAGAACCGTCGATAGCACCGAAGACACCCTCCCTGCACCACCCGCACCGGAGCCCGCCGTGACCGCGACCCCGACCCCGACCCACCTCGACCCAGACACGCACGTCTACCAGCTGTACGCCGAGTACACCAACCAGCCCGTCGAGTTGATCGCCGAGTGCGCGCGCAACTTCGGCAACTTCAACCAGGTCGCCTGGCAGGAGTGCGCCGGCGCCGACTGGCAGGCGAAGGCGAAGGTGTTCTACGAGCGCAGCGACGAGTACCTGTTCGACCTGCTGTACGGCAGCCAGACCCGCGCGCAGCGGCGCGAGGTCTACCGCCGGTTCGGGCACTGGGGGTGGCTCGAGCGCGCCGGGCGGACGGCGATGGAGTTCGGCGGCGGGCTCGGCTTCAGCTGCTCCTTGCTGCGCGAGCTCGGCAAGCAGGTGACCTACGTCGACGTGGACGGTCCGGCGGCGCGGTTCGCGCGCTGGTACTTCGAACGCACCGGCCAGGACGTCGAGGTGCTGCTCACGCCGAGCGACCGCGTCGTGCTGCCGTCCGCACGGCAGTGGGACCTGGTGTTCTCGGACTCGGTCATCGAGCACGTGCCGGATCCCGCCGCCACGGTCGAGCGGCTGGCCCAGGCGACGGCGCCCGGTGGCCTGCTGTATCTGATCATCGACGCGCACGAGGTGTCCGCGGCGTTCCCGATGCACCGGCACGTGCACCTCGAGGAGCTGCTCGCCGGCGCGCCGTCGCTGCGCGCGATGGAGCACGTGCTGCACTCGGGCGACACACTGAACGCGTTCCGCGCGCCGCGCTGACGACGCGGGCCGCGGGCCGGCGCACGCGCCGTGCGGCCGATTGCCCGCCGCCGGCTTGCCCCCGGACCGGGTTTGGGCCAGTGTTGCCGCCCGAATCCGCGTCATGACCGAACAGTCGTTCCAGGGCCACCGCGCCGTCCCGATCCGCCGCCTCAAGGACCACGTGGGCGAGACCGTCCTCGTCCAGGGCTGGCTCTACAACATGCGCAGCAAGGGCAAGCTGCACTTCCTGCAGGTGCGCGACGGGACCGGCATCGTCCAGGCCGTGGTGTTCAAGGGCGACGTCGACGACGCGATGTTCGAGGCCGCCGGCAAGCTGACGCAGGAGTCGTCGCTGCGGGTGGTCGGCACCGTCAAGGCCGACGAGCGCTCGCCGGGCGGCGTCGAGCTGCAGGCGCAGCAGGTGCACGTCGTGCACCTGGCCGAGCCGTACCCGATCTCGCCCAAGGAGCACGGCACGGCGTTCCTGATGGACCACCGTCACCTGTGGCTGCGTTCGAAGAAGCAGACCGCGGTGATGCACGTGCGCGACTGCGCGATCCGCGCGATCCGCGCGTTCTTCCACGAGCGCGACTTCGCCTGCGTCGACTCGCCGATGTTCACGCCGAACGCCTGCGAGGGCACGACCACGCTGTTCGAGGTCGAGTACTTCGGCGACAAGGCGTTCCTGACGCAGTCGGGGCAGCTGTACGGCGAGGCCAGCGCGATGGCGCTCGGCAAGGTCTACGTGTTCGGCCCGACGTTCCGCGCCGAGAAGAGCAAGACGCGGCGGCACCTCACCGAGTTCTGGATGGTGGAGCCGGAGGCCGCGTTCTTCGACCTCGACGACGTGATGGAGCTGGCCGAGAGCATGGTCGCGCGCGTCGTGCGCGCGGTGCTCGACGAGTGCACGGAGGACCTCGCGGTGCTCGAGCGCGACGTCGACAAGCTGCGGCCGGCGGCCGAGACGCCGTACCCGCGCATCACGTACGACGAGGCGGTGAAGAAGATCCACGCCGCCGGCATGACCGACTTCCCGTACGGCGAGGACTTCGGCGCGCCGCACGAGACCGCGATCGGCGAGGGCTTCGACCGGCCGGTCATGGTGCATCGCTGGCCGGCGGCCATCAAGGCGTTCTACATGAAGCGCGACCCGCACAACCCCGACATCGCGCTCGGCGTCGACATGATCGCCAGCGAGGGGTACGGCGAGATCGTCGGCGGCGCGCAGCGCGAGGACGACCTCGAGCTGCTGCAGCAGCGCATCCGGGAGCACCAGCTGCCGGAGGAGGCGTTCCGCTGGTACGTGGACCTGCGGCGGTTCGGCTCGGTGCCGCACGGCGGCTTCGGGCTCGGTCTCGAGCGGACGCTGGCCTGGATCTGCGGCGTCGAGCACCTGCGCGAGTGCATCCCGTACCCGCGCATGCTCTACAAGATCTACCCGTGAACGCGCTCCGGCGCGTCGCGGCTCAGCGCGGCGCCCGCTGCAGCCACTCGTCGACGCGCGCGGCGGCCTGCTCGAGCATCGGCCACGACGCGTCGGTGTCGAGCCCGAAGTCGCCGTTCGCCACGGCGCGCAACGCCGTGATCAGCAGGTAGCGCTCGTAGGCCCAGCGCGTCTTGTGCGGCAGGCCGAGCCGGTCCTGCAGTGGTCGGCCGGCGGGCGTGTCGGCCAGGGCGATGGCCCGCACGAGCTCCCGGACCTCGGCGCGGTCGCCCAGGCGCAGCAGGGTGTGTGCGACCGCCGCGCGCAGGGTCGGGTCCGCGAGCCGGTCGGCTGCCACCGCGCGCAGCACCGGGCGGTCGGCGTCGGCGCCGCAGTCGGCCAGGGCCAGGGCCGCGGCGGGGGCGAGCGGCGTCCGATCGGCGACGCGCTCCAGCAGCAGCTCGCGCGCGACATCGCCGCCGAGCCGGCCCAGCACCGCGAGCGCGGCCTCGGCGCCGGCTCCGTCCGGCCTTCGGCGCAGGGCCTGCGCGAGCGGCCCGGCGGCGGCGGGGCCGCCGTCGAGCACCGCGGGCACGGCCACCGGCCAGTCGCCCGGCGCGGCAGCCACCAGCGCGTCGCATCGCGCGGCGAGCCGGCGCTGCGCGTCCGCGTGGTCACCGCGATCCGTCGTCGGCGTGGCGCAGCTCGCGAGTCCCAGCAGCAGCGCGCAGGGTGGATACGGACGGTGGCGGGGCGGGCCGGGCACGGGGCGGCGATCGTAGGCACCGGCCGCAACGACAGCGAGCCGCCGACCCGGCGGGTCGCGGCTCGTTGCGTGAACAGTGGAAGGGAAGGGAGCGCCAGCAGCCGGCCGGAAGGGTCGCGCCCAGGACGAGGGTGGCGCGGGTCGGGCCGGCCGGACCTGCTAGGAGGCGAGCTCTTCCTTGAGCTGACGGCGACGACGCATCAGCGCCGCGCCGGCGAGGCCGGTGCCGACCAGCAGCATGGTGCCGGGCTCGGGCACGGGCGAGCCGCCCGAGTCGCCGCCGGCGCCGCCGTTGCTGCCGCCGCCGCCAGTGCTGCCGCCGCCGCCCTTGCCGCCGCCGTCGCCCTTGCCGCCGCCGGACGAGCCGCCGCCGCCGGCGGGCGGGTTGCCGCCGCCGCCGTCGAAGCCGTCACCGTTGCCGGGGACAGCCGAGCCGGTGTCGGCGATCGGGTTGGAGCCGACAGTGTTGCCGTCGGAAGGACCGATGGGCGGCTGGGGCGCCTGATCCACGGCGACGAAGGATCCCGCGTGGTCGGCGCAAGCGGCCAGGCCGAGCGAGAGGAGAAGAGAGGCAGTCAACAGATACTGGCGCATAGCGTTTGGCAGGTGAGGTCGCACGCATTGGAGCAATCCACGTGCCATGCCCGTCCGGCTGCGCGCCGCTGGCCGGGGGGAGCGGTCCAGGGCGCATGGTTCGAGTGCGTTGGACGAGCCCACACCACGGGCGTGTTCCCCTCGCCGGCGACGGGTGCTCGACGGTGCCCGCGAATCCGCATGCTGCCCGCCGCGGCTCGCGAACGGAAGTCCGACGCGCGCGACGGTGTCGGCGCGCGCTGCGCCGTACGGCAGTGTCGCTGGCGCCGCAACCGCGCGCCGTGATCGCGACGGCATCGCGCGATTCGCGTGCATGACGTCGACGTGACGCCGACAGTGGCGGAAATCGGACGGGTCGTGTCGATCGGACGACGGTGTGCCTTCGCCGATGGCGTGGGCGCCTGCGAAAAATCCGCGAGAATCCCGGTTACACGCCGCGGGAAGCGCGGCCACGGGCCTTCGTCGCGGCAATGCGCCGCAATGACGAGGTCATTGCGCCATTGCCATCGGCAGTTCGTCGTCGAGCCGGCCGCACGGGAGCGATGCACGGGGCCTCCGCATCAGGGCATCCGCACGAAGAACGCGGCGCGGCGGCCGGCACACAGCACCGCGGTGGTGCGGCGGTCGCCGTGCAGCGAGACGTCGCGGTCCCCGCGCAGGCGGTAGCGCGGCGCCGGCGAATCGGGCGCGAACACAAGGACGGCGCCGTCGCGCGTGGGCGCGGCGATCTGGTCGCCGAGCAGGCGGGCCGGGCCGAGCCAGCCGGCCGGCGGCCGGGCGGTGGTCCACAGCTCCTTGCCGGTGCGCGCGTCGAGCAGCACGAGGCGCTCGTCGAGGCTCACCAGCAGCCGGCCGTTCGTGCACGACGGGCGGCCCGCCGGCGTGCCGCGCAGCTGCTGCGTCCAGCGCGCCCGACCGGTGGCCGGATCGACCATCGTCAGCTCGCCGTCGTCGCGCTGCGCCAGGAGGCCGTCGTCGGTGGCCTGCAGCGTCTGCCCCAGTTCGCCGGGCTGCGAGCGCCACGCGACCTGCAGCTCCTTCACGTCGACGGCCATCACCGTGCCGTCGGCGAGCGCCATCATCACGCGGTGGCGGCTGCCGACCAGGTCGCTGCGCAGCGCCGCCGGCAGGTCGACGCGCTCGAGCGGCTGGCCGCTGCGCGGGTCGAGCAGGATCAGGGTGTCCGACTGGTCGACGACGGCGAGGCGCCCGTCGAGCGCCGCCGGCGCGAACTCGATCGGCCGCAGGTCGCGGCGCCACACGACGTCGCCGGTCGCCGGGTCGAGCGCGCGCAGCGGGCCGTCGAGCGAGCCGACCACGACCAGGCTGTCCTGGTACAGGATCGGCGCGGTCAGGAAGCCGGCCGTGTCCCCGGTCTCGACCCGCCACGCGAGCGCGCCGCGGCTGGTGTCGAACGCGAGCACGCCGCCGTCGTGGTCGACGGCGAACGCGCGCGAGCCCGCCGACGTCATCTGCTGGTCGACGATGCCGGGCAGCTCCACGGTCCGCCGCGGCAGCAGCGTGAGCACGACGTCGAGGCTGCCGTCGTGGATCAGCGGCAGCGGCACCGAGACCGGCTCGAAGCCCTCGAGCTTCAGCTCCAGCAGGTTCTGCGTGCCGGGCGTGTAGCTGGCGAGTTGCGGCGTGACGCCGGCGCGTTCGCCGTTCCACAGCACCTGCGCGCCCGGCATCGACGAGCGCAGCCGCACGGGCAGCCGCACCACCTGCTGGAACGGGATCTGCGGGTGCGCCAGGCGCAGCGCCTGGAACTCGCGGTTGGCGGTCGCGAAGTCGCCGGCCGCGGTCGCGGCCGCGATCGCCGCGGTGACGCCGACGATGCCCTCGAGCTGCTGCACCTTGCGCAGGAAGTGGTCGCGCAGGTCGGCGGTGTTGGCGTCCGCGACCGCCAGCCGGCGGTAGGCGATCAGCGCGTCCTCGAACTCCAGCCGGCGCTCGTGCTCGAGCGCCGCCTTGAACAGCGGATCGAGCCGGCGCTGCTCGTCGTTGCGCGCGGACGCGGCCTCGTACTGCTGCATCAGGCGGGTGCCGCGGTCGAGCAGCTCGGCGGCGGGGCCCAGGACCTCGGACAATGCCTGGCGTCGGTCGGCGTCGATGGCGGCCGGAAGACCCTTGCCGTCGCGCTGGCGCAGCAGCAGGCGGGCCGCCTCGCGCAGCCGCGGCGGCACCTGCCGGCGCAGCATCGTCAGCGTGTCCTCGATCTGCTGGCGCTCGGTCAGCTCGGTCGGCGGCTCGGGCAACATCGAGGGCAGGTTCTTCTGCACCTCGTCGAGGTCGCGCAGCAGCGCGTCGAGGCGCGTCGTGGACGCCTCCTCCACGTCGCGCACGAGCTCCGAGTCGCCCCGCAGCTCGTCGTAGATCGCGAACGCCTCGTCGAGCCGACCGGCCATGACCAGCTGGCCGGCCTGCTGCAGCCGGTCGGTGGCGGCCTTCTTCGCCTCGCGGCGCAGCCGCTGATGCTCGGCCGCGACGGCGAAGCGGACGCGCTGCTGCAGGTCGTCGATCTCGGGGCACTCGCCGAGGCTCTCGAGCCAGCGGTTCACGGCCGCCTGCGCGCCGTCCCGGTCGTCGCCCGCGAGCAGCTCGGTGATCTCGGTCGTGGCCTGCAGCAGGCGGTCCTCGCGCAGCTTGCCGAGGAACCAGATCACCCCGGAGCCGGCCAGCAGCACCACCACGGCAGCGATCGCGCCGATCTGCGCGGCCCGCGTCTGCGGCGTGGTGCGGAGCGCCTTGATCGTCTTGTGGATGTCCTTGCGCTCGCGATCCAGGCGGAACGCCAGCTCGAGGATCTCGAGCTGCCGCTTCTTGTCCTCGGCCTGCTCGTAGACCGCGGCGGCCGCGAGCAGCACGTCGATGGCGGCGTCGCGTTCGCGGCGCTTGGCGAGCGCCCGGGCCTCGCGCACCATGATCGACGGCGAGTAGGTCTCGAGCTGACGCGTCTCGTCGACGATCGCGAACAGGCTCTCCAGGTCGCCGTCGATCAGCAGGCCGTCGAGCAGCGTCAGCGTCACGGACTCGAGATCGGGCGAGTCGATGGGCAGGTGCGCCATCATCGTCGTCCGCAGGAAGCTCAGCGCGCCGAGGTCGCGCGGGTTGAGCGCCCGCGCCTCCTGCGCCAGCTCGAGCGCCAGCTGCGCGTCGGTCTGCAGCTGCGCGGCCTCGAGCAGCAGGCGGCAGGCCATCGCCGACTCGCCGGCGCTGCGCATGATGCCGGCGACGTCGCGGACGATGCCGATCGGGCGGTCGTCCCGGCGATCGCACAGCATCTGCGACAGCACCAGCGCCATCTTGGCGTGGCCCTGCTCGAGATGGCTCTGCGCCAGGTCGACGATGTGGGCGTCGGTCGAGACGCCGATCAGCCCCTGGTCCATCAGGTCGCGCGCCGCCCGCGCGCAGTCGAACACCGACATCACGGCGATGTCGGCCAGCTCGCGGTAGGTGTGGCGGCCGTCGACTGCGACCAGCACCGAGCGATGCACCTCGTCGAGGTCCAGCGGTGCGTCGTTGTCCATCGGCACCGGAACCTCGTCGAGGCTGCGCAGCGAGTGCAGGATGCTCTCCCACTCGTCCGAGCGGCGGGCCACCTCGAGCAGCAGGCTGTTGACCTCGAACTGGGGGCACTCCTCCAGGCGCTCGTTCAGCGCGGGGTCCTGCGGCGGGCCCTTGTAGAACTCGAAGTCGCCGTGCTCCCAGGTGAACAGGCCGAACAGCTCCTCGGTGATCTGCAGCGCGACGATCTCGTCGATCTGCTCGCGCGGCACGTAGCCGCCGGACACCAGCAGGTCGCCGAGCGGCTTGTGCTCCTTGCGCTGCTCGAGCAGGGCCAGCCGCAGCTGCTCGGGGTCCAGCACGCCGGCCTGGACCAGCCGCTGCCCAAGGCGCCGCATCGACGACCGCGGCGGCACGATGATCTGGACGATGCCCTCGCGGAAGTAGACCAGCCGCTGCTCGACCGGGTTGCAGACCTTGAGGATTCCCTCCATCTTCGTCAGACCGATGGTCTGGAAGATGTCCGCGAGGTTCATCTGCTGCAGGTCGCCACGCATGGTGGCGGCCTGTTGTGTTCCGGCGGCGGTTGGAGTCTCCTGCCCGGCGGCCGCGGCCGAGGCCTCGAGCAGGAACTCGACCTCTTCACTGTTCAGGATCTCCTGCGCGTCACTCATGGTCCAACCCGTAGTACGGCCCGCTGCGCGCGCCCCACGTCGACGTGGGGCGCGGCGCCGGTCGGTCGCACCGTTCGCGTTCATCGGCATTGCGCTGGCGGCGGCCCAAGGCGCGCCCGGACAGAATCGCGGACCGACCGTCACGGTGCTGGCCGCGGACGACGCCCAGTTCCGCCGGCGTTTCGCCGCGTTGCTGCTGGAGGTCCCGACCCGCGACGTCACGGTCGGCTTCGAACTCGCCCGCGACCTTGGCACGGTGGTCGCTCCCGTGCTCTGGGCGATGCGCGATGCCGAGAAATCCAACATGCGGCGCCGGATGACCGTGCAGGGCGCCGCCCTCCTCGCCGAGGGGGTGCTGGGCGACGAGCGCACGCTGTCGCAGCTCGACGACGATCGCATCCCGCTGCAGGACCGGCTGGTCACCTGTCTGCTGCTGGCGCTCGGCCCCGGCCGTACGCGCGAGGTCGCCGACTTCTGGCCGCGCGTGTTCGGGCGCAACCAGAAGGAGCCCGAGCCGCTGCTGCAGGTCGCCGCGCTGCTGACCAGCGCGCGGTTCCCCGGCGCCGGCGCGGACTTCCCGCAGCCGCTGCTGCGCGAGGGCAACGCCGGCGTCGTCGCCGCGGCGCTGTTCGCCGGCACACCGGTGCCCGACTCGGTGCTGCAGCCGTTCCTGCGGCGCGATCCGCCGGCGCACGCCAACCTGGTCTGGCGCGGCCTGCTGCTGGGCAGCCTGCTGCAGCCCGGCAGCCGGCCGGCGGTCGACTCCGACGTCGTGGCGCGCGCGCGCGAGCTGCTGAACGCCTCCGGGCCGCAGCATCGCACCACCCGCGAGGCCGCGGCGCTGGTGCTCGGGCGCGCCGGCGCCGTCTCCGCCGACCAGTTCGGCGGCGTCGATCGGCGGCTGCTGCAGTGGTTCGCCGCCGATGCCGACAGCGCACGGCAGCTCGCGCGCTGGCTCGAGCCCGCGCCGCAGCTGCTCGACGCGGACCTGAGCCGGCTGGCGGTCGAGTACGTGCTCGGGCGCGGCGTCGAGGCCGTGCTCGAGGACCGCGCGGCGTGGAGCGGCGACCTCGCGATCCGGCGCCACGTCGCGATCGCGCTCGCGTGGCGTCTGTGCGCGGCGCCGGCGACCGTGCCGATCGACTGGTCGCTCGACGGCGTGCCCGAGTGGTTCTTCGTGCGCTGGGCCAGCGGCGCCACCATCCCCAAGGACCGCACCATCGACGATCCGGAGCTCGATCGCGCCGCCGTGCTGGCCGCCGACGGTCGTCTGCCGCGCGCGGCCGCGCGCCGACTGCTCGAGGAGGCGCTGTGGCGGTGGGGCAGCCATCCGGGCCTCGGCCTGTGGGAGGCGCAGCGCTGGCTGCTCCGCGACCTGCTGCTGTCCGGCAGCCTGCCGGGGCATCGCTACGAGGTCGGCCTGCCCGATCACCTGCGGTTCCTGCCCGCCGGGTTGGGCGACGAGAACGACTTCTTCGTCGTGGCCGTCGACCTGTACGAGTTCCTCAGGGCGCCAACGCTGCCGATACCCGAAGAATGTCGTCTGCGCTGACGTCGGCGCCGGGGCTCACGCGCACGGTGCCGCCGAGCGCGGTGCCGAGGTGCGCGTGGATCCAGGGCGCGCAGTGGTGGCCGGTCCGCACCTGGACGTCGTGGTCGTCGAGGATGGCGCCGACCTCGGCCGCGTCCAGGTCCTGGTGGGTGAAGGACAGCACCGGCACCCGCGGCCCGGCGGGGGCCAGCAGCCGGTAGCGCGGGTCCCGGCGCAGCCGGTCCTCGAGCGCTTGCAGGGCCGCCAGGGCGCGCCCGAGCGCGGCGCCGGGCGGCTGCTCCGCGTGGTACCGCAGCGCCGCGTCGAGCCCGACGATCGCCGGCGTGTTCGGCGTGCCGGCCTCGAACGCCAGCGGCCAGGTCGTCGGGTGCTCGGCGAGCGCTGCGCTGCTGCCGGTGCCGCCCTGCTTCTGCGGCGGCAGGTCCAGCGACGGCTGCACCGCCAGGAACCCGAGCCCCGGCGGCCCCAGCAGCGCCTTGTGCGCCGAGGCAGCCACCGCGTCGGCGCCGACCGCCGCGGGCAGGTGGCCGATCGTCTGGCTGGCGTCCAGCAGCGACAGCGCGCCCAGGTCGCGCGCCACCGCGCAGAACGCCGCGGCGTCGAGGACCGCGCCGGTCACGTTGCTGGCGTGGGTGAAGACCAGGAGGCGCGGTCGCGCGGCGCGGACCGCCGCCCGCACCGCGTCGACCCCGAGCCCGCCGTCCGCGTCCGGCGGCACGACCCGGACCTGCAGCTCGAGGTCGCGCGCCAGCTGCTGCAGCGGCCGCGCCACCGAGCTGTGCTCGAAGGCCGTGGTCACCACCGCGTCGCCCCGGCGCAGCACCGCGCGCAGGAACAGGTTGATCGACTCCGTCGCGCCGGAGGTGAACGCGACCCGCGGCGTCGCCACGCCGCACAGACCGGCGATCCCGCTGCGCGCGCGGTCGACGATCGCCGCGACCTCGGCGCAGCGCCGCGAGCTGCCGCGCGCGCTGGACACGCCCAGCTCGGTGTACCAGCGCTGGATCGCCGCCAGCACCGGCGCCGGCTTCGGGAAGCTCGTCGCCGCGTGGTCCAGGTACAGCGAGGTCATCGGAAGGGGGCGGCGCGTCAGGATGTGCCGATCCAGCGATCGTACAGCGCCCGCGCCCGCAGCGGGTCCTGGACGCCGAACAGCAGGGCGCGGCCGCCGGGGAACACGCGCACGGACACGCCGTCGGCGGCGAACCGCAGGTAGTGCCGGGTGCGCTCGAGGTCGCCGACGACGCCGTCGAGCCGGCGCGCCAGCGCGTCGAGGTCGAGCGCCGCGCGGTGCGGCAGGTCGATCTGCACGGCGTCGCGGCCGCACAGCACGGCGGCCTGCGGCGGTGCCGCGGCGAGCGCCGGATGGTCGCGACCGGTGCACACCGGGCAGTCGGGGCTCGGCGGTGTGGCCGCGCCGAGCACGGCGTAGCTGCCGCGCCAGACGTCGCAGGTGAACACGCCGCGCGTTGCCGCCGAGGCGTTGCCGCTGAGCAGCTTCAGCGCCTCGGCGGTCTGGAACGCGGTGACCGCAGCGATCGCCGGCTCGAGCACCCCGACGGTCTCGCAGGTGCCGACGTCGTGCGCGGCCGGCGCCTCCGGCCACAGGCAGCGCAGGCACGGTCCGTCCGGCCGCACGACCATCGCCGCCCCTTCGCCGCCGACCGCGCCGGCGTAGATCCACGGCACGCCGTGCCGCCGGCTCCAGTCGTTGAGCAGGTAGCGGGTGGCGAAGTTGTCGGTGCCGTCGAGCACCAGGTCCGGCCGCGCCGGCAACTCGTCGAGGAATGCCCGGCTGCAGTGCGCCACCAGCGGCTCGATCGCGATGGTGGAGTTCGCCGCCGCCAGCGCGCGCGCCGCCGCGACCGCCTTCGGGGTGCCGTCGCGCGCGTCCGCCTCGGTGAACAGGACCTGCCGCTGCAGGTTGCCCAGGTCGACGATGTCGCGGTCGCACAGCAGCAGCCGGCCGACGCCGGCGCGCGCCAGCGAGGTGGCGCTGTGGGTGCCGAGGGCGCCGAGCCCGACGATCAGCACCGTCGAGCGGCAGATCGCACGCTGACCCTGCTCCCCGATCCCGGCCAGGCGCTCCTGTCGGCTGTAGCGGGAAGGGCTCACGCGCGGGGCGGCGGACATGGGCCGTCCCGGCCGCGCAGGCGCGCCGGGTCCGGACCGCGGGCGGTCAGCCCTTCTCGAAGTACTCGCGGTTCGTCTGCGCGAAGCTCTTCCATTCCTCGGGCAGGTCTTCCTCGGCGAAGATCGCCGTGACCGGACAGGCGTCGACGCACAGGGTGCAGTCGATGCAGTCGTTGGGGTTGATGAACAGCTGCGGCTCGTCGTCCTTGCCGTGGATGCAGTCCACGGGGCAGACGTCGACACAGGCCTTGTCCTTCACGTTGATGCAGGGCTGGGCGATGACGTGCGTCATGCCAGGGGTTCTAGAGGGAGCACCGGGGTCCCCGCAAGGGGAACCAGGCCCCGGCCCGCGCCGCCGGGGCCGCTTGCGGCTTGATAGGGCGGCGCCGATCCCGTGCGATGCACCGCGTGCAACCCGTGCTCGCCGTCGAAGGCTTCCAGCTGCAACGCCGCTCGGGCTTCCGCGTCGGCCTGCCGCGGCTGCACCTGCACCCGCGGCGCGCGGTCGGGTTGTTCGCGCCGTCGGGTGGCGGCAAGTCGTCACTGCTGCAGGCGCTGTTCGGAATCGCGCCGGCGGCGGGCGACGACGTGCGCGGCGCGGTGCAGGCGTTCGGCCGCGACCTGAACGCGCTGCGCGAGGTCGAGCGCCGGCAGATCCTGCGCAACCACACGGCCTGGCTCCTGCAGGACGCGCAGGCCGCGCTCGACCCGTTGCAGCAGGTCGGCGACCAGGTGCGGCAGGCGACCTACTGCAGTCAGGCGGAGTGCACCGCCGCGCTGCGGGAGCTCGGCGTCGACGAGGCCGATCGGCTGGTGCGCCGGCACCCGCACCAGATCTCCGGCGGTCAGGCCCAGCGCGTGCTGTTCGCCGTCGCCGCGCTGCGGCGGCCCGAGCTGGTGGTCGCCGACGAGCCGACCGCCAGCCTCGACGACCGCACGTTCGCGGTCGTCGCCGCGCGGCTGCGGGCGCTGCGCGACGCCGGCGCCGCGATCCTGCTGGCGACCCACGACCACCGCCTGCTGCGCGAGCTCGAGGCCGAGGTGCTGGTGCTGCAGGACGGCGCGTTCGTGCCCGGCGCGGCGTCGCCGCCGCCGTGGCCGACGGGCGCGGCGGGCATCGCCGCCGGCGAGGTGCCGGTGCTGCGGGCGCAGGTCGTCGCCAAGCGGCTCGGCGGCCGCGCCGTCCTGAACGGCGTCGACCTCGAACTGCACCGCGGCGAGGTCGTGGTCGTGGTCGGCGGCTCGGGGCAGGGCAAGACGACGCTGGCCCGCATCCTGGCCGGGCACCTGCCGCCGGACTCCGGGCGGGTCGACCGGCCGATGCGGCGCGGCGCCGTGCAGCTGCTGTGTCAGGACGCGGCGTCGTCGCTGACTCCGGGCCGCACGCTCGGGTCGTTGCTCGACGAGGCGCGCGCGCCGTTCTTCGACATCGGCGGCGCGCTCGCCAGCCTGTCGCTGCCGGCGTCGATCCTGGAGCGCACGGTCGCCGAGATGTCCGGCGGCGAACGGCGGCGCGCGGCGCTGCTGCGGGCACTGGCGGTGCACCCCGACGTGCTGGTGCTCGACGAGCCGACCGCGTCGCTCGACCGCGCGGCGGCGATCGCGGTGGTGAACACGCTGATGGAGCTGCGGGAGCAGCGCGGGCTGGCGCTGGTCGTCGTGACCCACGACTCGGAGCTGGCCGAGGCGATCGGCCACAAGGTGCTGACGCTGACGGGAGGGCGCACGTGACCGGCGGCCAGCGGCGCGGGGCCGCGGCGCTGGCGT
This sequence comes from Planctomycetota bacterium, assembly GCA_050245995.1. GTDB lineage: Bacteria > Planctomycetota > UBA1135 > UBA1135 > UBA2386 > JBFWWV01. Next base: position 97,767 of record JBFWWV010000001.1, read on the forward strand.
TGCTGCTGCCGGCCGCCGGACCGGCGCAGACGCCGCCGGTCGCGGGAGCGGGGAGCCCCGCCGTGCAGTCGATCGCGGTGCCGGGGACGGCGGCGCAGGCGGTGACCGTCCTCTGGCCCGCGGAACCGCTGGACGGCGCGGCGCCCGGCCGTCGCCGCGCCGTGGCCGGCGCCGCGGCGCTGCTGCGGCAGCAGTGGGCCGACGCGGCGCTGGCGCAGCGGACGTGGCCGGGGGCTGCACCGACCACCGGCCTCACGGTCGGCGACTGGTTCGCGGTGTACACCGTCGTGCTGCCGCGCGCCGACGAAGGCGCCGCGGCGGCGTGGTTCGCGGCGCTGGGCGGCGCCGGCCAGGGCGGCGCCGACGACCGGGCCGCGCGGACGCTGGCGCGCGCGGCGCTGGCCGCCGACGACGCCGACTGGCTGTATCCGGGCGAGCTGCTGGCCGGCCGGGCACGGCGGGCCCTGGCGCCGGCACCCGCGGCGACGGCGCTGCTCGGCGACCCCGCGGCGCTGCAAGGGATGTCGGCGGCCGAACTGGTGGCCGCGGCCATGGCACCGCCCGCGCGGCTGCGCGTGCTCGTGCTCGGCGCCGTCGACGGCCTGGAGGCGCTGCGCCGGGCGGTGGGCGCGCTGCAGACCGCGTCCGCGCCGGCGGGTGCCGCGGCCGCGGCCGTGGCCGGCGCCCCGCCGGAGCCGCCGGCGCTCCGCCAGCGACACCCGCGCGTCGACGCGGCATTCGTCGCCGCCGCGGTGGCCGCGCCGCCGCCGGGGCCGGACGCGTTGCCGTTCCTGATCGGCGTCGAGGTCGCGCGCTCCCGCGCGCAGGCGCGGTTCGGCGCGTTCCGCGGCGGCGAGGTGCTGGCGCGGGCGCCGTTCGTCACCTGCCGGCCGCTGCTCGGGGACCCGGTCGCGGTGTTCTGCCGCCGCGGCCCCGACGCCGATCCCGCGCGGCCGCAGCGCGAGCTGGAGCAACTGCTCGCGAGCCTGCGCGACGAGCCCGTCGGCCCCCGCGAACTGGAAGCCGCCCGGCGCCTGCTCGCGGCGGAGTGGGGCGCGCCGCCCTGGTCGGAAGCGCAGCTGCGGGCGCTGCGGGAGCTGCCGCAGCTGCTGGGGGCGCGCGCCGAGACCTTGTGCCTGCTGGGCTACTGGGGGCTCGCCGACGCGGCCGGACGGCTCGATGGCATCGACGCGTCGGCGGTGTCGGCGGCGCTGCGGACCGCGCTGTCGGCGCCGTGCTGGTGGGGCGGCCTGGTGCCGACGGTCGAGTTCCCCGCGGGATGGTGAAGGCCCGGCCCCGGGCATGCCGATGCTCGGGAGGGTTCTCCCGCCAGCGCCATGGGTTTCATCAACGTCGCGGAACGTACGATCAACGCCAAGCTCGTCTACTACGGCGTAGGCGTCGGCGGCAAGACCACCAGCCTGCAGCGCGTGCACGGCATCCTGTGCCCGCGCAACGAGGTGCAGCTGGTGTCGATCAACACCGAGGAGGACAGCACCCTGCTGTTCGACTTCCTGCCGATCAACCTCGGCAGCGTCGGTGGCTTCAAGATCCGGATCCAGGGCTACACCGTGCCCGGGCAGCCCAAGTACCGGCAGATGCGCAAGTACGTGCTCGCCGGCGCCGACGCGGTGGTGTTCGTGGTCGACAGCCAGCGCAGCCGCCTGCAGGAAAACCTCGAGTCGCTGCAGAGCATGATCGAGAACCTGCGCGCCTCGACGGCCGCCGACATCCCGGTCGTGGTCCAGTACAACAAGCGCGACCTGCACGACATCCTGGGCGAGAGCGAGCTCGACCGGCACTTCAAGTTCCGCCCGGACGTCGAGTCGTTCCCGTCGGTGGCGACCGAGGGGCACGGTGTGTTCGAGGCGTTCGTGCACGCCGCCGGCCTGCTCGTCGCCAGCAAGGTGCGGCAGTACAACCTCGGCCGCGGCCAGGTGTCGCCCGAGGAGGTCGCCGACGGCGCGCGCAACAAGCTGTGGGAGATCTGCGACCAGATCCGCCACGAGCGGGCGGAGGTGGCGCCGGAGGACCTGCCGCAGGCGCGCCTCACGGTCGCCGAGCGCGAGATGCTCGCGGCGGATCCGGTGCAGGTGCGCGGCGACGAGGTGATCACCGACGCCGAGCTGGACGCCGACCTGGAGCTCGACGAGGAGATCGACTTCGAGGCCGAGCTGGAGACCGAGCTCGACGACGACACCCTGCTCGGCAGCAGCGTCAAGTCGAACCTGCAGCTCGCCGAGCGCTTCGGCGAGCTCGATCAGCACCGCGCGCTGCTCGAGCGCAAGGTGCGCGAGCTGGTCGAGGTGGCGCAGAACACCGTGCACGACCTCAACCGTCCGGTCAGCGCCGTGCGGCTGATGCTGTCGACGCTCGACAAGGGCTACCTCGGCGAGCTCAGCGACCCCGTGCGGCAGGCGGTGCAGAACGGCCTGCTCGCGGTGCAGCAGATGGACCTGCTGATCCGCGACCTCCTCGACAGCTCGCGGCTGGACCACGACGGCGTGCAGCTGCGGTTCCAGCCGGTGGACCTGACGTTGACCGTGGCGTCGGTGGCGAACACGCTGCGCTTCCAGCTCCAGGACAAGGACGCGCACCTGCGGGTGGAGCCGCTGCCGACGATCCTGGCCGACGAGTGGGCGTTGACCCGCGCGCTGTCGAACCTGCTGGGCAACGCGATCCAGTACGCCGACCCGGAGCGGCAGCTGGTCATCAAGGTCTGGGTCGAGGACGACGACGACCAGTGGCAGCTGCACGTGCGCGACAACGGCATCGGCATCCCGCAGAAGGACCGCGACCGGCTGTTCCGCCGGTTCGAGCGCGGCAGCAACACCGGCGGCATCAGCGGCTCGGGGCTCGGACTGCACATCATCAAGGAGATCGTCGCGGGCCACGGCGGCCAGGTGACGTTCGAGTCGACCGAGGGCCAGGGCACCGAGTTCGTGCTGACGATCCCGAAGGAGCCGGTGCAGGCCGAGCACTCGCCGGTCAGCGAGACGGCGGCGCGCGCCGACCTCTGAGCCGGCCCGCGCGGGCGCCGTTCACTTGTCCGCAGGCCGCATCGCCGCGCCGAGCAGGCTGCGCAGGATCGCCGGCACGGCGTCGTCGCGGTCGCAGTTGACCATCACGCAGCAGCCGACGACGTCGCCGTCGCGCCCCATCAGGCGCAGGTCGCAGCGGAACCCCTGGTTGGCGCCGCCGTGCCCGACCATCCACTGCGTTCCCTCGCGCCGCACCATCCAGCCGAGGCCCTGGTGCTCGGTCCCGGGCTGCACGCTGAGCATGTCGTCGGCGAGGTCCTTCGGCAGCAGCGCGCCCTCGGCGCCGTCCTGCGCCGCAACGGCCGCCAGCGCGGCGCGCAGCAGGTCGGCCGGTGTGGTCCACAGGCCGGCGGCGGCGCCTTCGGGGTGCTGGTACCAGGCGGCCGCCATCGGTGCGCCGTCCTGGTCGTGCGCGTGCGCCGCGCGCGCGACGAGCGCCTCGGGCAGCGGCAGCGCGAAGGTGCTGTCGGCCATGTCGCACGGCCCGAGCACCAGTTGCTGCATCAGCGCCGCGAACGGCTGCTCGCGCGCGGCCTCGAGCACGCGCTGGACCACGCAGTAGCCGCCGCCGGAGTAGCGGTGGGAGGTGCCGGGCTCGAGGTCGACCTCGATCGGCTCGGTGTTGCCGCGGCCGGCCAGCACGTCGGCGAGCGTCGGCACCTCGGCGCCGAGCGCGTAGCCGGGGAAGCCGTGCACGGTCGTGCCGGCGGTGTGCGACAGCAGCCGGCGCAGCGTCACCGGTGCGTCGCCGGTGCCGTCGGCGCGCGGCAGCAGCACGGCGCCGGGCTGCAGCGGCAGCGGCGCGTCGAGGTCGAGGACGTCGTCGGCGCACAGGCGCAGCACCGCCAGCGCCGTGATCGGCTTGCTGATCGACGCCGCCTGGAACAGCGTGTGCACGTCGACCGGCGCCGCCGGGTCGTCGCCGGCGGAGCCGGCCTGCGCCGCTTCGCCGTCGGCGCCGCGGTCGCGCGTGCCGAACGCGCCGCGCCACACGACGGTGCCGCCGCGCGCAACGGCGGCCGAGGCGCCGGGGACGCCGGCCTTCCGCGCCGCGTCCGCGAACGCCGCGTCGAGCGCGGCGATGCGATCGGCGGGCAGCGCGGCCTCGGCCGGCTGCTGGGCCGGGGTGGCGGGGGCGATGGCGAGCAGGAGCAGCGCGACGGCGAGCGGGGTCGGGTCGCGCATGCAGCGGCGAGACGGGCGGGGGATGCGGGTCATGCGCCCCTGTGGCCCGGTGCCCGTCGCGGCCTGTCGTTCGAGCCGTCGCCGAGTCGGTCTCCCGAGCGGGGTCGGCCGCAAACGAGCGCGCCCCGTCGCCGCAGAGCAGCGCGGGGCGCGATTGGTACCTCCACTAGGGCTCGAACCTAGGACCCGCGGATTAAGAATCCGCTGCTCTACCAACTGAGCTATGGAGGCCGGTTTGGGGCGGGCAGGCTAGCGAGGCGTGCGGGCGCGCGCAAGCGTTCGTTGGCGCCGCGCCGCGCACCGCGCGCCGGTGCGCGACGCCGCCGTCGACATCGCCGCGCAGGCGCGCCGAACACGCCCGCCGCCGCCGGCGCGCGGCGGTTGCCGCGCCCACCAGTTTGTCACCGGCGCGCTTGACCGCGCCGCGGCTCGGCGGCAGATTGCTCCGCCCAACCGGCGCGTGGTGGCTGTAGCTCAGTTGGTTAGAGCACCAGATTGTGGTTCTGGGGGTCGCGGGTTCAAATCCCGTCAGCCACCCCACTTCGAGGGGCGCGCCGCGGATCCGCGGGCGCGCCCCGGCCGAGGCGCGGCGAGTGCGCCCCCGGCCGCGGGCTTCGAGGGGAGCTCGTCGGTCTCCTTTCCGCGGGCGCGGCCGGTGTTGTCCTGGGGTCGCGCCGCGGCACTTGGTAGCCTCTGCGCCGGTTGCAAAGGGATACTGGCCATGAACACGAGCCTCACTTCGCTCTTCCTCCTCACCCTCGGACTCTCGGCCTGCGGCGGCGGCGGCGGCGGTGGAGGAGGGGGTGGTCCGTTCGTCGCGGCCAACCAGCTCGGCACCTGGAGCGGGACGTGGAACAACACGACGTTCAGCAGCACCGGGCCGGTCACGATGACCGTGACGCAGGCGGGCGACACGTACACGATCGCGTTCGACATGGGCGGCAATGTCTTCGGCGGCGCCGATCCCGCGTTGGAGTCGTTCACGGCCACGGTGTCCGCCACGGGAGCCACGCTGACGCCGACGACGTCGGCGGTCTACGGCGACCTGACCGGGTCGCTCGGCGGCGGCGGCACGTTGACCATCAGCGGCCAGAACATCACCGGGGCGGTCGATCGGTTCGCGTTCACGGGCACCTGGAGCGCGACCCAGGTCACCGGCAACGTGACGATCACGTTCGACGACACGTCGACCGCCGCGGGCACCGCGACGCTCACCAAGGTGTGACCGTACGGTCGGCGCGCCGACCGACGGCTGCCAGCGCCGCGGCGCCGCAGGTGACGATCGGCGCCAGGACCAGGGCGACGCCGCACGCCGACCAGGGCACGGCGTAGTCGCACGTCCAATCGAGCGCGTGGCGCAGGGAGCCGCGGGTCCAGCACAGGCCGGTGACGGTGCCGAACGTCGCGGCGACCAGGCCGACTCCGGCGCCGGCGGCCAGCGAGCGCGTGCCCAGCAGGCGCCACCGGGTCGCGGGGCCGGCGCCGCACCGCGCCAGCGCCTCGTCCCCGGAGCGGCGCCGGCGCTCGTCCAGCACGACGAATGCCGCCGCGCCCGGCAGCGCCACCGCCAGGAGCAGCGCCAGCAGGCTGTCGAAGCCGTCGAGCGCGTGGCCGGCCAGTCCGGCGAATCGCGCGCGGTGCTCGCCGGCGGCGCGGGCCATCGTGCCGGCGGGCAGCTCCCGCAGGAGCGCCGGGCGCGAGTCCGGCCACGCGGCGGGCTCGTGCAGCCAGACGTCGAGCGTGCCGGGGGCGGTGCCCGGCGCGGTCGCGCGCACCGACGGCAGGCGGGCGAGGCGGGCGGCCGTCACGGCGTTCGTCGGCGCGAGCCCGAACGCGGTCTCCAGCGACGTCATCACGACGTCGCCGGGCCAGCGTCGGTCGGCGAGCGCCGGCAGCGCCGCGCGCAGGCTGTGCTCGACGCCGCAGATCGCGACGGCGAACGCCAGTACGACGGCCAGCGCCTGCGCCGGTCCGCGGAGCCGACCGTCGTGGCGCAGACCGCCGCCGGCGAGGGCCGGGATCGCGCGCCGACGCCGCGCCAGCAGCGCGCCGGCCGCCTGCAGCGCCAGCGGGGCCGCCAGCGCGATGGCCGCGACCAGGGCCACGACGCCGGCCGCGCGCGCCGGCAGCGCGCCGCGCAGCGACGGTGCCCCGGTGAGCGCGAACGCGGCGGCGGTGAGCAGCAGCACCGCCAGCAGGCGGCGCGCGACGGCGCCGGCCGCGAGCGCGGCGTCCACGCGTCCGCGCCCCCGCGCACGCCCGTGGGCGAAGGCGGCGACGACGCCCGCGGTGCCGCCGGTCATGGCGCCGAGCAGCGTGAGCCGCGCGGTCGCCACTGCCGGGTCCGCCGCGGCCTCGATGGCGATCGCGACGCCGGTCTGCAGGCGGACCCAGTCGACCAGGCCCGGGGCCATCGCGGCCGCGAGCGCGGCGCCGACGGGTGCGCCGACGAGTGCGGCGAGCGCGCCGAGCAGCGCACCCGGCGCCGCGGCCAGCAGCAGCCGCAGCGTCGGCGGCGCGCCGGCGGCCTCCAGCACGGCGTGCGCTCGTCGCCGGGCCTCGGCCTGGTCGACGGCCGTCGCCAGCAGCGCGACGAACGCCAGCGCGAGCGCCAGCCACGCCGCCAGCTGCCAGGTCGCGCGCAGCCCGTCGCCGGCGCCGCCGACTCCGCGCGTCGGTCGGCGGTCCTGCACCGCGGCGTCCGGCGGCAGCGCTGCGGCGGCCGCGCGCGCCGTGGACGTCGGGTCGGCGCGCGGGTCGAGCAGCAGCTCGGCGTGGTCGGCCGCGGGCGCACCGAGCAGCGCGCGCGCGGTCGCGAGTTCGACGAGCGCCACGCCGACGATGCCGTCGGCGAGCACGCCGCGCACGGCGACGTCGACCGCCCGTTCGGCGACGGCGACCCGGGCGCGGCCGCCGGCGGCGACACCCGCGCGCGCGGCGCTGTCCGCGTCGAGCCAGATCTCCGGTCCGTCGCGCGCCGCCGCGGCACCGCCGCCGAGCCAGTCGCGTCGGCCCGGGCGCGCCATTCCCTCAGCCGCGACCGCCACGCCGACCAGCGTCACGGCGGCGGACCCGGCGGGCCCGTTCAGCGTCGCGGGCCCGAGCCGCCGCGGCAGCACGGCGCGCACCGCCGGCACATCGGCCAGCGCCCGCAGCGCCGGCGCCTCGAGGCCGCCGTCGCGTCGCACCAACAGGGACGGCAGCGCGCCGTCGTCGGCGGCGCGTTCGAGCGCGATGGTCGCGGCGTCGGCGAGCCCGCGGACCGCGCGGTGCGTCGCGAAGGCGGCCGCCGCGGCGAGCGCCGCGAGCGCGAAGATCCGCGCCGAGCGGTCGCACAGGCCGGCGAGGATCAGCTTGATGACGACTCGGCTGCGGCGGACACTGCGCGCTCGTCGAACCACGGCCGAGCATGCTATTGCGACTGCGCGGGATCCAGAAGGCGTATCGCCGCGCCGAACGCACCGTCCTCGACGGCGTCGATCTCGACCTCGAAGGCGGCACCCTGCTGGCGATCACGGGGTCGAGCGGCGCCGGCAAGTCGACGCTGCTGCAGATCGTCGGCGGCCTGCTCCGGCCCGGCGCGGGCACCGTCGAGATCCTCGGGCAGTCGCCTTGGACGCGCGGGGCCGCGCGCGCCGCGGCGTTCCGCCGGCGACACCTGGGCTTCCTGGCGCAGCACCCGGATCTGCTGCCCGAACTCGACGTCGTCCAGAACGCCGCGCTGCCGCGGCTGCTCGACGGCGATCCGCAGGCCGAAGCGCTGGCGCGGCACCGGCTGGCGTCGTTCGGCGTCGAGGCGCTGGCCGCGCGGCGTCCCGCGCAGCTGTCGGGCGGGGAGCGGCAACGGGTGGCGCTGGCGCGCGCGCTGCTCGGCGACGCGGCGCTGGTGCTCGCGGACGAGCCGACCGCGCACCTCGATCCCGACCTCGCCGCCGTGGTGCTCGACGCGCTGCGCGGCGCCGCGGCCGGATCGCGTTCGGTCGTGGTTGCCACGCACGACCCGCTGCTGGTCGCCGCGGCCGATCGCGTCGTGCACCTCGAGGACGGGCGGCTCCGCGACGGGCGCCACCGATGACCCCGCCGCTGCGCACCGCCCTGCTGTTCCCCGGCCTGAACGGCGTCGCGCGCGGCGCCCGGCTGGCCGACTACGCCGCGCTGCCCGGCTTCCGAGCGCGCTGGCAGCTGGTCGCTGCCGCGCTGCCGGCCGCGCCTGCGCTGGTCGCCGCGGGCGTCGGCTCCGAGCCGGGCGCGGCGTCGACGGACCCGGTCGCGGCGCTGCTGCAGGACGCGCGCCTGGCCGCATTGGCGATCGCCGCGATGCAGCTCGCCTGCGTCGAGGCGCTCGGTGCCGACCGCCTCGACGCGCACTGGGTCACCGGCTACTCGGTCGGCGACCTGGCCCGCACGATCCACGCGGGCGCGGCGCGCTTCGAGGACGCCGTCGCGTTCGCGCGGGAGCTGCGCGCGCGGCCCGGCCCGGGCGGGGAGACCTGGTACGCGACCCGCCGTGGGCGCGGGGTCGACCGCGAGGCGATGCGGCGGCGCCTGCTCGACGCCGGTCTGGCCGTCAGCCTGCTGAGCGAGCGGGCGTTCCTGTTCTCCGGGCCGGTCGACGCCGTGCGCGGCGCCCGGCAGGCGGCCATCGGCGACGGCTGGCACCTGCATCCGATCACCGCGTGCGCCCTGCACGGCCCGAGCCAGCGCGAGTTCGCCGCGCGGCTGCACGCGGCGCTCGTCGATGCGCCGCTGCGGCCGCCGCGGCGGCCGCTGTGGTCGAGCCTGCGGCAGCGGAAGCTGGAGGACCCCGACGAGCTGCGCACCGAGCTCGCCGACAACGTCGCGGCCAGCTGTGATCTGGCCGCGACGATCCGCCGGCTGCATCTCGAGCACGGGGTGCGGCACTTCGTGGACGTCGGACCCGGCCGGCACGGGCTGCACTTCGTGCGGCACAGCGGCCTGCCGGTCACCGCCGAGTCGGCGATCGATCGGGTTCGGGTCGATCGGTTGCGGGTCGATCGGTTCGGGGGGCCTGGACGGTGACGATCGCGGTCGCGCCCGGCAGCACGCGGCATGCCTGCGCCGGAGCGGCCACTCCGTCGCTCCGCAGCACCAGCTCGTAGTCGCCGGGGACCAGCGCCTCGAGCCGGAAGCGGCCGTCGCCGTCGACGGCGCCGCAGCGGCGGCGCGCGCCGGCACCGGCGGCGCAGCGCAGCTCGACGGCGCTGCCCGCGGCGGGCGCGCCGCCGAGGAAGGCGCGTCCTTCGAGCGCGCCGAGCTCGACCGGCGGCGGGAGGTCGACGAGTTCGTTCCGGCCGGGCGCGCACCGCACCGCCAGCGCGCCGACCAGGCGGCCGACGGCGTGCTCCTGCACCGCGACGTGCAGCTCCGTCATCGCGGCGGTGCGCGACGCGCCGAGCAGGTAGGTGCCGGCGGGCAGGCCGTCGATGCGGAAGCGACCGCGGGCGTCGACGTCGACGACGCGGGTGCAGGCGGGGCCGCCGTAGGCGAACACGCGGCGCGCGCCGGGCGCGGAGCCGCGCACGCCGCCGAGCGGTGGCACGTGCAGCCGCGGCGTCGCCACGCGCCGCGGATCGAGGGCGACGGCGACCGCCGGGCCGCCGAGCCCGCCCGCCGGGGCGACCACGCCGCGGCCGGCCGGCAAGCCGTCGAACGCGAAGTGCCCGTCGACGTCGGCGACCGTCGTCGCGATCAGCTGGCCGCCCGGGCACGGCGGCGGCGGCCCGAGCACCGCGCCGCGATCCGCAGGCGTGCGGCCTTCGAGCCACAGCTCGACCCGGTCGCGGTAGGGCGAACCGTCGGCCCACGTGGCGCGGCCGCGCACCGCGGCGGCGATCGGCGCGACCACGACCCCGACGTCGGTGGCCGGCGGCGCCGACAGCACGATCGGGGCGTGCTCCGGTGCGGTGACGACCAGATCCCAGGTCCGTTCGGACGGCCACGCGATCGCGAAGCGTCCGGCCTCGTCGCAGCGCACCGACGGCGCGTCGTCGGGCAGCAGCGGCGGCGGCGCGCGTCGGTCGGCGACGCCGGGCAACCGCACGATCCGCGCGCCGACCAGCGGTCGACCGTCGCGGGCCGAGAGCACGGTACCGGTGCGCTGCGGCACGGGCTCCAGCGTCACCGCGATCGGCCGACCGTCGGCGGCGCCCCGGGCGAGATCCAGCGTCGCGCGATGCGGGTCGTGGCCGAGGGCGGTCACCTGCAGCAGCACGACGTCGGGGAGGCCGGCGCAGCGCGTGACGCCGGCGTCGTCGGTGCGGCTCGCGTCGAGCGCGTGGTCGTCGCCGTCGCGCAGCGTCACCTCGGCGGCGGCGATCGGGTGTCCGTTCGCGGAGTGCACGGCGATCTCCAGCGCGCGGCCGGCACCCAGCGCGACCTCGCCCAGGTCCAGCACGCGGCCCGGATCCAGGCGCAGCGCCCCGACGCGGGTCCAGGCGCGGGTCCGATCGCGCACCCAGACCGCGCACGGGCCCGCGGGCAGCGCATCGAACGCGAAGTCCGCCGCGGCGAGCGCCAGCTCGGTGCTGCGCGGCGCCGTGGCGCGGTCCAGGCGCAGCCGGGCCTCGGCGGGCGGACCGGGTGCGGCGACGAGCCGGCCGCGCAGGCCGGCGCCGCGCTCGAGGACGAGGTCGCCGACGTCGATGCGGTCGCCGTGCGGCCCCGTGAGGTCCACGGCGCGCGTGAGGTGTCCGGGCGCTGCGGCGCGCAGGTGCAGCGCCGCGGCGACCGCGCCCGGCAGCGCGACCGCGAACCGGCCGTGCGCGGCGAACGTGCCGAGGTCGTGCCCCGGGGACGCGAACTCGAGGCGGCCGCGCAGCGGCAGGCCGTCGGCCGATCGCAACGCGCCGGTGACGACCGTCGTCGCCGGCGGCGCGCCGATCCCGTCCTGAGACGCGGCCACCGCGGGCCCCGCATCGGCGTCCGCCGTCGCGGCGGCGGGGGGCGGCGCGGGCCGCGCGGGTTCGACGGGACCGGCCGTCGCGTCGACGGCCGGCGGCGCGACCGGGCCCGTGCGGGCGGTCGCTCCGTGGATCGCGACGGCGGTCAGCAGGGCCAGCAGCGTGCAGAGCAGGCGATGCACGCAGAAGCGTACGTCAGGCCGCGGGTCCGCGACCCGTCGTGTCGCCCGGCGCGGGGTCGACGCTCAGCGCCGCCGCGCCGCCACCTGCAGGTGCGACGCCAGCGCCCACCAGCCGGGCTGCTTGTGGACGCTCTCCTCGGCCGCCAGCCAGCGTCGACGGGCCTCGGGCTCGGCCAGCAGCTCCTCGTGGCGGCGCTGCAGCAGGCAGGTCTTGCCGATCCGGCTCTCGACCGTGAAGCCGGACTTGTCGAGCAGCGTGTCGAGCTCCTCGGCGAGGAACATCTTCATGCCGAAGCGCTCGTCGCTCTTGTGGCTGCGCCACTCGGTGCGGCCGGTGCGCAGCAGCGCCAGGGCGGCGTCGCCCTGACCCTCGTCGATCAGCGTGCGCACGCCGGCGCAGCGGTTGTCGACCGACAGCACCAGCGCGGCGCCGGGCTTCAGCACGCGCGCCAGCTCGCGCAGCGCGCGCTCGGGCGACTCGCAGAACGACAGCGGATCGCCCTGGCCGGTGGCGAAGTCGAGGCTGGCGTCCGCCAGCTCCGACAGGTCCTCGAGGCCCTGCTGGACGAACTCGGCCGTCACCTGCCGCGCCTCGGCGTCGTCCTGGACCGCGGCGCGTGCCTGCTCGAGCATGCCGATGCTCGGGTCGACGAACACGCAGTCGCAGCCTGCGCGCAGCAGGCGCAGGCCGAACCAGCCGGTGCCGCAGCCGAGGTCGGCGGCGCGCGCCGGCCGGGCCGCGGGCAGGAACGCGCGCAGGTGGCGCCACGACAGGTCGCGGTAGAACCGCCAGTACTCCGTGTCGTAGATGCGGTCGTACTTGCCGGCGATGCGGTCGTGGTACTTCTTGTTGTTGCGCATTCGGTCCGGGCTCGGAGCCTACCGGATCGGCGCGGCCCGCGCGGTCACCGCGCCAGGATCTCGGCGAGGCGCTCGATGAACGCCCGGTCGACGATGCCCAGCAGCTCGGCGCGGGGCAGGTGGTCGGCGGTCACCTTGAGCACGTGGCGCCCGATCAGCACCACGGTGAGTTCGTGGCGCTCGTCGTCGCGGCTGTCGAGCACGCCGCGGTGCGCGCCGAAGGCCTGCAGCGCGAGGCCCTTGCCGGTGAGCGCGTCGGGCGTCTCCAGCTGCCGCGCGAACACATGGGCCAGCGGCGAGTTGGTGCTGACCTCGAAGTCGAGGCGCGTCTCCTCGCCGCGGCGGCAGCGGCGCTCGACGTCGAGCCCCAGCGACTGGATGCCGGCCGCGAACGGATCGGCCTCGTCGCGTCGCGGTGCGACGTCGTCGATCGCGAAGCCGGCGGGTGCCGGCAGCGCCGCGAGGATCGCCGCCCGCTGCAGCTGCTGCACGGCGAGGATCGCCGCCTGCAGCGCCGCAACGGTCTCGCCGTGCAGGCCGGCGGCGAACGCCTGCTGCGCCCGTTCGACCGCGGTGGCGAACGACGCGGCCGGCCGCGGCCCGGCCGCGGGCGCCGGGTCCTGGACGCCGCTCGCATGCGGCAGGAACAGCAGGGCGGCGGCGAGCGGGATCGTGCGCATGGTGCGGCTCCCTCGGGGTGTCGGCCGCGGGCGGCGCGATGCCGCCGGCGGGTTCCGGCCTACTTGACGACCGCACCCTCGGGCAGCGGGCCCGTCAGCGCGTCGAGGAACGCCACGATCGACTCGACCTGCTCGGCCTCGAGCGTGCGGTTGAGCTGGATCTTGGCCATCAGCTGCACGGCCTCGCCGAGGTCGCTGACGCCGCCGTCGTGGAAGTACGGCGCGGTCTTGGTCACGTTGAGCAGGCTGGTGACCTTCCACATGTTCTTGTCGGCCTCGTTCTTGGTCAGCGCGAAGCGACCCAGGTCGTCCGATGGGTAGGGACCGGTGACGCCGAGCTTCTGGTACATCTGCCCGCCGAGCAGGCGCGTGGTGTGGCACGCGGTGCAGCCGACGTCGATGAAGGTCTTCAGGCCGATCTTCTGGTCGGTCGTGAGCGCGCTGTTCTTGCCGTCCAGGAACTCGTCGAACGGCGACTTGGTGACCAGCGTGCGCGCGAACGCGCCGATCGCGTCGCGGACGGCGGCGGCGGTCACGTCGCCGCCGAACTTCGCCGCGAGGTCGGCGTCGCCCTTGACCTTGGCGACCAGCGCCGCGTCGTCGGCGAGGCCGTGCGCCATCGCCGCCTCGACGGTGTCGGCGCGGCCGTCCCAGTACTGCGCGAACTGGCGGAACGCGTTGAGGGTCGACGGGGCGTTGCGCGCGCCGTCGGTCTTGTTGCCGCTCTGACCCCACTTGGCGAGGTCGTGGCACGACGCGCACGAGCTGGTGCCGTCGGCCGCGAGCGCGGTGTGATAGAGCGTGCGGCCCAGCGCGACCTTGTCGTCCGTCACCTGGTTGTCCGACTTCGGCGCGGCCGGCTCGGACCCGAAGAACGCATTCAGCAAGGTCTTGTCGAGCTTCGGCGGCATCTTCGGCTTGCCGCCGGGGCCCTGCGGGAGGAACGCGTCGACGATCTCGATCGCGGGTGCTGCCGCCGGGGTCAGCGCGCGGGCGGCGGTGCCGGCCGGCGTCAGCAGGGCGCAGGCGGACGCGAACAGAGTGAGGTGCATGGTCTTCATGGCTCGAGGATCTTCACCGTGCGGCAGGGGGCCTTGCAACAGCAGCGCGCCCCGACGTGCGGCCGGGATGTCGGTTGGTTGGTTGCCTCTGCGAATGTCCCCCCGCTGCGCCGAATTGCGCGGCCCGCGCCGCGGGGATGGGCCGTAGTGCGAAGGTCGCGGCCCGTCAGCGGAGCAGGCGGCTGGCGGCCTCGCGGTAGGCGAGCGCGGCCTCCTTCCAGCGGCCGCCGCGCTCGTGCAGGCGGCCGAGCGCGAACCAGGCCGGCGCGCCCTCGCGCTCGAGCGCCGAGCGGAGCAGCGGCTCGGCGTCGTCGGGGCGGTCGGCGGCGAGCAGCGCCTCGCCGAGGGCCAGCGCCAGCGCCGAGTCGTCGGGCAGTTCGCCGTGCGCCGCCTGCAGCAGCGCGAGCGCGTCGGCGCGCCCGAGCCGGCCCGCCGCGATGGCGCGCCCGGCCAGCGCCGCGGGGTCGTGCGGATCCTCGCCGAGCATCACCTCGAACTGCTCCAGCGCCTGCTCCGGCTTGCCGGAGCGCAGCAGCAGCCGCGCCTGCTGGACGCGGGTCGCGTGCCGCTTGATCTCCGGCGACGGCTCGAGGGCCGGGTTCTCGGCGCGCGCCAGCTCCTCGGCGGTGATCCGACCGAGGCCGATGCGCAGGCGGCCGACCGCCTCGCGCGCGAGCGTGAGCGTGTAGCCGCGCCGCAGCAGCTCGATGGTGCGCGAGCCGCGATCGACGACGTAGACGGTCGGGAACGCGATCAGCCCCATCGCCTCGTAGGCCTTGCGGTCGGGGTCCCGGTACACGCGGCACGGCGCCGGCAGCGCGCGCGCGGCCGCGATCGCCTTGCCGTCGGTCTCCTCGCCCGAGAACACCAGCATGATGGCGCAGCGCTCGCGGTCCTCGCCGAGGGCCTCGAGCTGCTCGCCCAGCTCGCCAAGGAAGCGCGTGCAGAGCTCCTTGTCGCGGTGCACGAACGCCAGCACCAGCGGCCCCGCCGCGCCGGGCGCGGCGAGCGCGGCCGAGATCTGCACGCGTTCGCCGCTGGCGGCGTCGAGCACCGAGAACTCGGGCAGGAGGTCACCTCGCTCGGGCCGGCCGTGCGGCTCCGGATCCTGCGCCGGGGCGGTGGCGGCGACGCACAGCGCCGCCGCGAAGGAGAGCAGGCCATGGACGGTGCGGTTCGACATCGCGACTCCTGGGGGACGAGAGGTCAGTATTTCTTGTCGCGCGAGCCCGTGCGGTCGTACTCGCGGGTCACGTGGCAGCCCGGCGTGCACCGGCCGCCGGTGGCGAGCGGCTCGTAGTTGGTCGGCAGGTCCCAGATGCCGAACGGCACCGAGTCGCGGATGTGGAACGGGTGCTGGCTGCCGTGCACGTCGTGGCAGGCGCGGCAGGTGCGCCCCTTGCGGTCGCGGTTGACGTGCACGTAGTGCAGGTTGCGGTCGCCCTGGCGGAAGCCGGTGACCTTGTCGGTGTACTTCTCCAGCACCCGCTCCTGCTCGTGGCAGCCGAAGCACAGGCTGAACTCCGCCAGCTCGAACCGCTGCGTGTAGAACTCCGGCTCGTAGTGCCGCACGAGCATCCGGAAGTTGTCGGAGCCGTGCGGATTGTGGCAGTTCGGGCAGGCGCCCTCGCGGATCGGGCCGTGGTGGTCCGTGTACTTCTCGAGGTGCTCGCCGATGCCGACCAGCTTGCCGAGCGGCTTCTGGTGGCACTTGAGGCACAGCGTCATCGGCACGTCCTCGAGCAGCTTGGGCCGGTGCGCGCCGTGCGGGTTGTGGCAGTTGAGGCACGAGCGCGGCTCGCGGATGGCGCCGTGCGGCGTGTGCGACTCCTGCGCCAGCCGACGGATGTCCTCGTGGCAGCCGAAGCACAGCTCGGGCACCGTGTGCTTGAGGTGCATGCCGTTGTCGGTGCCGTGCGGGTCGTGGCAGTTGGGGCACGACTGCTGCACCGGCGGGTGTCGCACCTCCGCGGCCGCGATGTGGCGGCCCATCGACTCGTGGCACGACACGCACAGGTCGGTGCGCGGCGCGCGCAGGAACTGGCGTTCGTCCGAGCCGTGCACGTCGTGGCACAGCGTGCACGCGCCGACGGCGACCGGGCCGTGCGCCTGCTTCGACTTCTGGATGTGCTCGCGGTCGTGGCACTGGAAGCACAGGCTGCCGTCGTTCTTCCTGCGGAACAGCGTCGGGTGGTCGCTTCGGTGCGGGTCGTGGCACTGCGTGCAGAGCCCGGTGCGGTAGGGGAAGTGCTGGTGCCGCGGCTCCTCCCGGGGGTGGCACTCGTGGCAGGTGCCCGGGATGGTGGCCAGCGTGATCGGCTCGAACGCGTGCTGCTCGGGGTCGCCGCTCGGCTGGTGGCACGCGCCGCACTGGCCGTCGCGCACCGGCGCGTGCACGCTCGCGCCCCGCTGGTAGTCGTCGTGGCAGCCGGCGGTCGAGCAGTCCCTGCCCGCCAGCTCCGTCGGTGCCTGCCGCGGTGACGGGTCCTGTCGGGGGTCCTGCTGCGGGTCCTGCGGCGCGCGGTGGTGCCGCGGACCGGTCGAGGCCAGCGAGCACAGCGCGACGGCCAGGACGAGCAGCCAGCCGAGTGAGAGGGGACGGTTCACGGGAGCTGGTCCGTTGCCGAGGTGGGCGTGCCGAGGTGGTGCGGGCCGGACCATGGGCCACTGTTCGAACGACGCGGGCCCTCCGCGTCGTCATGCGAAGGAAAGACCATGGCTCGGATGGAATTGCCAGTGCGGTATCCTCGCCGTTCCGCCGGTATGCAAGCACCCGCCGGCGGTCGCGACCGCAGCACCACCACCGCAGGCCTCGTCCCCAGCAGCACCGCGATGCGATTCCTGGTCCCCGTCCTCGTCGCCGCCCTCGGCGCGGCCGCAGCGCCGTCGCAGGACGTCGCCGCCGGCCGCGCCGTCTACGAGTGGATCTGCATGGGCTGCCACGGCCCCGAGGCCGAGGGACAGAAGGCGCTGCAGGCGCCGTCGCTGCGCATGCAGGAGGACTGGTACCTGCAGGCGCAGCTGGAGAAGTTCCGCGACGGCGTGCGCGGCGCGCACCCGGACGACGTGACGGGCGCGCCGATGCAGCTGACCGCGACCGGGCTCGACGACCAGAAGATCGCCGACGTGGTGGCCTACATCGCGTCGCTCGGACACAAGGGGCTGCCGCCGTCGCAGCACGCGCTCGACGGCGACGCCGCGCGCGGCCAGCAGCTGTACGCCGCGTGCGCCAGCTGCCACGGCATGGACGCGCGCGGCAACCCGGCGCTGCGCGCGCCCGGCCTCGCCGGGCAGTGGGACTGGTACCTGGCGCGGCAGCTGCACAAGTTCCGGGGCCGCGTGCGCGGCGGCGACCCGCGCGACCTCTACGGCGCGCAGATGGCGCCGTTCGCGCTGACGCTCGCGGACGACGCCGCGGTGCGCGACGTCGTCGCCTACGTGCGCTCGCTGCCGGCGCCGGCCGCGGCCGAACGGGCGCCCGACCCGGCGCACGGCGCGCGCGAGTTCGCCCTGTGCGCGTCGTGCCACGGCGAGAACGGCGAGGGCAACCGCACGTTCCACGCGCCGCACCTCGCGGGCCAGGGCCAGTGGTACGTCGTGCGGCAGCTGCACAACTTCCGACGCGGCGTGCGCGGCTCCGAGCCCGCCGACGTCTACGGCACGCAGATGCGCGCGCTGCTGACCAACGTCGACGACGACACGATCCTCGATCTGGCGAGCCACCTGAGCGCGTTGCCGCCGCCGGCGAAGCGGCCGCCGACGGTGGGCTTCGGCGGCGACGTCGAGGAGGGCGCCCGCATCTACCGCAAGACGTGCGCGCCGTGCCACGGCGCGCGCGGCGAGGGCAACCGCGTGCTCAGCGCGCCGGCGCTCGCCGGCCAGGAGGACCGCTACGTGGCGCGGCAGCTGCACGCGTTCCGCGAGGGGTTGCGCGGCGCCGACCTGCGCGACCCGCCCGGCCGCGTCATGCGCGCCTGGGCGGCGAGCCTGGCCGACGAGAACGAGATCCGCAGCGTGGCGGCGTACGTGGCCGCGCTCGAGCCGGTGCGGGCCGACGACCGCGAACTGCCGACCCTCGAGCCGCTGGCGCAGGCCGCGGGCAAGGTGGCCGGACCCAACCCGGCGCCACAGCGGGTCTGGCCCAAAGGGCTGCTCTCGCCCGGGGCGGACACCGGGGCGGGTCGGCCGACGGCTGCGCCGACGTCGCCGGAGCCGCCGACTGCCGAACGCTCACGTCCGATCGAGTCGGTCGCGGCGGCCGCCGGGTCGCTGACCGAGCCCGGCGCAGGCGAGGAACTGTCGGGCGCGGCGCTGTTCGCCACCTGCGTCGGCTGCCACGGCGTCGACGGCGCGGGCAACCACACGCTGCGGGCGCCGGCGCTGGCCGGTCTCGGCGCCTGGTACGTGTCGGCGCAGCTGCACAAGTTCCGCGCCGGCTGGCGCGGCACGCACCCGATGGACGCCGGCGGCTCGAGCATGCGGCCGATGGCGGCGACGCTGGCCGACGAGCGCGCGATCGAGGCGGTCGCGGCGCACATCGGCGCGCTGCCGCCGGACGCACCGCCGCCGCCCACGGGCGACGGCGACGCCACGCGCGGCGCGCCGCTGTTCGCCGCCTGCGCCGGCTGCCACGGCATCGACGGCCGCGGCATCGAGGCGCTGAAGGCGCCGCCGCTGGTGTTCCAGGCCGACTGGTACCTGGCGACGCAGCTGCGCAACTTCAAGGCCGGCGCGCGCGGCGCGCATCCGGCCGACACCGCCGGCGGCATGATGCGGCCGATGGCCGCGGCGCTGGCCGATGAGCAGGCGATCCAGGACGTGGTCGCCTACATCGTCGCGCTGCGCGGCGGCGCGCCGACGGCGACCGCGACCGCGCCGACCCCCGACGCGCCGGACGCCGATCCCGACGCCGATCCCGACGCCGATCCAGCACCGGTCGCCGAGGCTGCGGCCGGCGACGCCGCGCGCGGGCAGGTGTTGTTCGCGACGTGCATCGCGTGTCACGCAATGGACGGCCGCGGCAACCCGGCGCTGAAGGCGCCGTCGATCGCGGGGCAGGAGCCGTGGTACCTGGCGACGCAGCTGCGGAACTTCCGCGCCGGGATCCGCGGGGCGGACCCCCGGGACATGCCGGGAATGCAGATGCGGCCGATGGCGATGGCGCTCGCCGACGAGCAGGCGGTGCTCGACGTCGCCGCCTACGCGGCGAGCCTGCCGCCCGCTTCATCGCACGCCGTGACGATGGGCGGCGACTTCGAGCGCGGTCGCCAGTTGTACGCGTCGTGCATGTCCTGCCACGGCGCCTCTGCCCGCGGCAACGCGGCGCTGAAGGCGCCGTCGCTGGCCGGTCAGGAGGACTGGTACCTGGCGCAGCAGCTCGAGAACTTCCGCAGCGGCGTGCGCGGGGCCCATCCCGAGGACGCCGCGGGCATGCTGATGCGGCCGATGGCGGCGACGCTGATCGACGCGCAGGCGATCCACGACGTGGTCGCCTACCTCGCGTCGCTGCGCCCCGAGGACGACGCGACGGCCGCCACGCCGGAGCCGGAGCCGGAGCCGGAGCCGATTGCCGAGGACACCGGCGTCGGCGAGGACGAGGGGGACGGCGACGCAGCCGCGGTGACCGTGTGGGTCGGCGACGCGGCGCGCGGGCAGACGTTGTATTCGACGTGCATCGCGTGCCACGGGATGGACGGCGGCGGGAACGCGGCGTTGAAGGCGCCGTCGATCGCGGGGCAGGAGCCGTGGTACCTGGCGACGCAGCTGCACCACTTCAAGGCAGGGATCCGCGGCGCGCACCCGGAGGACGTGACGGGGATGCAGATGCGGCCGATGGCGATGACGCTGGCGGACGAGCAGGCGATCGCGGACGTGGCGGCCTACGCGGCGGGCCTGCCGCCGGTGGGGAGCTCGTCGACGCTCGGTGGCTCCGTCGCGCGCGGGCAGGCGCTGTTCGCGACGTGCATCGCGTGCCACGGCGTGGACGGGCGCGGCAACGCGGGACTGAAGGCGCCGTCGCTGGCGGGCCAGCAGGACTGGTACGTGGCGGCGCAGCTGGAGAAGTTCCGGGCCGGCGTGCGCGGCGCGCACCCGGAGGACGCGGCGGGGATGCAGATGCGGCCGATGGCGATGATGCTGCCGGATGCGCAGGCGATCGTCGACGTGGCGGCGTACGTCGCGTCCTTGGCACCGGCTGCGCCGGCAGCGGCGCCGAACGGAGACCCAGCCGAGCCCGAGCCCGAGCCTGAACCCGAACCCGAACCGACAACCGAGCCGACGACCGAGCCGACGACCGAGCCGACGACCGAGGATGGGGGTGGCGGCGAGGAGGAAGGCGACGGTGCCGGCGAAGACGACGCGACTGCGGCGGCGGCGTTGGTCGGCGACGCTGTGCGCGGGCAGACGTTGTTCGCGACGTGCATCGCGTGCCACGGGATGGACGGCGGCGGCAACGCGGCGCTGAAGGCGCCGTCGATCGCAGGCCAGGAGCCGTGGTACCTGTCGACGCAGCTGCAGAACTTCAAGGCAGGGATCCGCGGCGCGCACCCGGAGGACGTGACGGGGATGCAGATGCGGCCGATGGCGATGACGCTGGCGGACGCGCAGGCGGTCGCGGACGTGGCGGCGTACGCGGCGGGTCTGCCGGCGGTGGCGAGCGCGCCGACCCTGGGCGGGGACGCTGTGCGCGGGCAGACGCTGTTCGCGACGTGCATCGCGTGCCACGGTGTGGACGGCCGCGGCAACGCGGGCTTGAAGGCGCCGTCGCTGGCGGGCCAGCAGGACTGGTACGTGGCGGCGCAGCTGGAGAAGTTCCGGGCCGGCGTGCGCGGCGCGCACCCGGAGGACGTGGCGGGGATGCAGATGCGGCCGATGGCGATGATGCTGGCGGACGCGCAGGCGATCGCCGACGTGGCGGCCTACGTCGCGTCGCTGCGCCGTGAGCCCGAGGCCCGCTGACGCCGTGCGCTCTCCGGTCGGATCCTCTGCGCCTTCGTCCGTGCCGGCGGCGCTGCGCGTGTTCGGCGGCCCCGTCGCCACCGCCGCGTCGTTGCTGCTGGTCGCGGCGATGCTGGCGGCGAGCGGCGCGGTCGCGATGGTGTCGTCGACCGGCGCTGCGGCCGCACGGGTCCACGGCGCGTGGTGGTTCGACACGGCCCTCGCGGTGCTGGGCCTGCAGCAGGTGCTGGCCCTGGTGGCGCGCGCGCTCGCGCCGCGCGGTCCCTGGACGCTCGTGGTGCTGCACGCGGGCGTCGCGCTGCTGGTGGCCGGCGCGCTGCTGTCGCGCGCGGCGGGCACCAGCGGGCGGGTGACCGTTCCCGCGGGCGGCACGGCGCGCGCGGTCGACCTGGATGCGACCGGGCTGCGCGTGCAGTGGGGCGGCGATCGCGACGTCACGGTCGCGCTCGGCCGCGTGCCCGAGCCCGGGCCACTGGTGCTGCCGGCGGGGGCGCCGCCGCTGCGCCTGCTGGAGGTCGCCGACGACGCCGAGCTCGTCGCCGGGCTCGCCGCCGGCGGCGCGGAGGACGGTCCGGGCGTCGAGCTGCGGATCCGCAGCCTGAGCGCCGTCCACCACGTCTGGCTGCTGGCCGACAGCCCGTTCTTCCGGCGCAGGGACCTCGGACCGGTCGAGGTGGAGCACGTGGCATTCGACGACGCCGCGGCGCTCGACGACAGGCTGACGGCGCGGGCCAGCGCCGACGCGACGTTGACGCTCACGCTGCGCGACGGCCTGGCGCCCGTCGAGCTCGCGCTGCCCGCGGCGCTCGATCAGGAACGCGCGATCGGCGACGTGCAGGTGGTGGTGCGGCAGTTCCTCGTGCACGCGCGCCTGATCGGCGAGCAGCTGATCGACGATCCGCAGGCGCCGGTGAATCCGGCGGCGATCGTGACCGTGCGGCGCGGCGAGGCGGCCGAGACGCACACGGTGTTCAGCCTGCATCCGGAGTTCAACCTGGTGGGCGGGCGCGTCGGCCCCGGGCTGGTCGACGCCGTGTCGCTGACCGTCGGCGGCGGCGGCCGGAAGACGCTGGTGTGCGTGCTCACCGGGCCGGGCGGTCGGCACTGGGTGCAGCTGCAGGCGCCGACCGAGCGCGGCGCGGCGTGGCCGCTCGCGCCCGGTCGCTCGGTCGTGCTGGGCAATCTCGGTCTCGACATCGTGCTGGACCGGGCGCTCCCGCGCGCCGCGGCGACGGCGACGCCGCGGCCGGCGGCGCCGCCGGGCAGCGGTGCGCGATGGCTGCGTGTCGGGACTGCGGGCGCCGCGGCCGGCGAAGGCGCCTGGCTGCGCGCGGGCGCGCCGGCGTCGTGGCACGCGCCGGACCACGGTCAGGTCACCGTCACGCATCGGCCCGCGCAGCTGGAGCTGCCGTTCGCGCTGCAGGTGCAGTCGCTCGCCGTCGACCTCCACCCCGGCTCGATCCTGGCGGCGCGCTACCGCGGCGAGGTGCGGCTGCTCGACGGCGGGCCGGCGCCGGTGACGGCGACCATCGGCACCGACCGGTCGCTCGACCACGGCGGGTTCGGCATCGTCCTGCGCGGCTACGTCCACGGCGTGGACGGCGGCCCCGACGCGGCGGAGTTCGTCGTGTCGCGCGACCCCGGGGCGCCGCTGGTGCGGATCGCGTTGCTGCTGGTGGTGCTCGGGGCGGCCGGCCTCTGCTGCGGACGGTGGCGCGGCCGCGCGCCGTCGGGAACGCACGCCGCGGCGCTGCTGCTGGCGACGGCGGCGCTCGCGACGCCCGGTCCGGCCCAGGCGGCGCCGGCGATCCCCGTCGAGGCGACGCAGGCCTGGCCGATCCAGGCCGACGGCCGCGTGCAGCCGCTCGGCGTCTGGGCCGAGGACGCGATGGTCGCGGTCACCGGACGGTCCGCACACGACGGCTATTCGCCGCTCGACTTCGTGTGGGGGCTGCACCTGGCGCCGGCGACCTTGCGGCAGCGCGCGTGGATCGTCGTCGAGGACGACGCGTTGAAGCGGTCGCTCGGCCTGTCGCCGTCGCAGCGCCGCTTCCCCTACGACGAGCTGCTCGGCAACGCGGTGTTCCGGCAGCACGTCGAGGCCGCGCGGGCCGCGCCGACCGACGGCGTCACGGTGTTGCCGGTCGCGCGCGCGGCGCTGCAGGTCTACGAACGGATGGAGCGCGTGGCGGGGCTCATGGACGGCAGCGCGCTGCGGCTGCTGCCGACCGCGCGCGGCGACGCGGTCTGGGGGTCGATCGCCGATCTGCGCGGCGACGGCTCCGCTGTGGCGCAGGCGCTGCTCGCCGAGCTGCAGGCGATGGCCGAGGCCTACCGGCAGCGCCGCGCGGACGAGTTCGGCGCGCGCGCCGCGGCGTTCGCGCAGCGGGTGCGGACGGCGAGCGGCTCGGCCTTTCCCGACCCGGCCGCGGTGCAGCTCGAGCTGCTGTCCCGCCGCGTCGGCGCGTTCGATCTCGCCGCGGCGCTGTATCTGGCGGCGCTGGCGGTCCTGCTCGCGGCCCGCGGGCGCGGCGTCGCCGCGGCGCGCGCCGGCCGGGCGCTGCTGCTGGTCGCGCTGGTCCTGCACACGCTGGGACTCCTGCTGCGCGGACTGGTCGCCGGCCGGGCGCCGGGCGTCGGCGTCTTCGAGGCGATGGCGGTCGCCGGCTGGGGCGCCGTGACCTTCGGCGTCGTGCTGTCGCTGCGCCGCTTCGGACGGCCGGTCCGGATCCAGGCCGCGGCGGCTGGCGTGGTGACGCTCGGCGTCGCGGCGCTGCTGCCGTGGGATCGCGCGCTGCTGCCGCCGCCGCCGGCATTCGCGCACGGCGGCTGGCTCGCGGCGCACACCGTGGGCACGCAGCTGGGCTACGGGGCGCTGCTGCTGGCGTGGCTGCTGGCGCACGCCGCGCTGGGTGCGGCCGACGCGGCGCGGCCGCTGGTGCGCGCGCATCGCCTCGGCGTGCTGCTGCTCGCGGCCGGGCTGGCGGCCGGCGCGATGTGGGCCGAGGCGAGCTGGGGACGCCTCTGGGAATGGGACCCGAAGACCGACTGGGCGCTGGCGCTGCTGCTGGTGCAGGCGGCGATCGCGTGGCTGCACGCGGCCGGTCGCCTCGCGCCGGCCCGCCACGCGCTGCTGGTGCTGCTGGCGTTCGCCGCGGTGCTCGCGACCTGGCTGCTGACCGGCTGCGCGCGCGCGCCGGGCCTGCACGCGCGCGGCTGTGTCCACGGCGCAGCGCTGGTGGCCGTGACCTGGCTCGGCGTCGAGGCGGTGTTCCTCGGCTGGGTGCTGCTGCGGCGTCCGCGGCGCGCCGTGGCCGCGGCCTGACCGAGCCCCGGTGCGCGGCGCGCCGACGCCGTCGGGGTGGCGGGTCAGCGGTCGCGGTCCGCGGCGCCCTCGCCCTGCGCCTCGAGCACGTCGGGGCGCAGCAGCCGCACCGGGTGCTTGCCGCGCAGCTCCGCCAGCCACCGGCCGCGCGCGAGCTTCAGGTGCTCGTCGCGCAGCCACTGCTCGATGGCGGGCCGCATCTCCGCGAACGTCCGGCGCACCGGCGGTCGGACGTCGGTGCAGTGCAGCAGGTGGAAGCCGTGCAGCGATCGGATCACCGCCGAGGTCTGGCCGGCCTGCAGCTCGAACGCCTCGTCGCCGAGCGCCTTCATCCGGAACGAGCCGGCCTGCTGGTAGCCGATGTCGCCGCCCTGCGCGGCGAACTCGTCCTCGGAGTACAGCCGCGCCACCGTCGCGAACGGCTTGCCGGCGCGCACCTCGGCCAGCGCGGCCTCGATCTTCGCCCGCTTCTCGGCCTCCTCGACGCGGATGCGGGCCGGATCGACGGCGACGAAGAGGTGGAAGAAGTGCGCCTCCTTGGGGGCCATGAAGGCGGTCGGGTCCTCGGCGATGCGGTCGTCGTAGAGCGTCCGCATCCGCGCCTCGTCGGGCTGCGGCAGGCGCGCGGCGATGCGCTCCTCGTTCTTGCGGATCAGCACGCGCCGCTCGAGCGCGTCGTGCACCTCGGCGAACAGCGCCGCCTTGGCGCCGGCCTCGAGGCCCGTGTAGTCGCGGCCGGCCTCGCGCAGGGCGGCGTCGAACTCGGCGTGCAGCTCGTCGTCGGCGGCGACCAGGCCGGCCTCGAGCGCGTCGAGGTGGATCAGGTGCTTCACGACCAGCTTGTCGAAGGCCTCGCGCTGGAACTGCACCATCTGCTCGGGCGGCACGCGGCGGTGGTAGAAGTTCAGCGGGATCTGCCGGTTGACCTCGTCGATCAGGTCGGCCAGGCGGATCTCCTGGTCGCCGACGGTCGCGATCACCGGGTCGGGTGTCGCCCCGGCGGGGCCCTGCGGCGGGTGCGGGGCGTCCTGCGGGAACAGCGCGCTGAGGACGAGCAGCGACGTGGTGGTGGGGTCGGGCATGGGTCGCGGGGGCGACCAGTCTACACGTCGTGGCAGGCCCTGCAGAGGCGGCTGCCGTGCATCGGCAGCGACAGCATGCGCGGCTGCCGCGACCACACCGAGTGGCAGCTGGCGCAGCCGACGCGGCCGTCGACGAGCTGCACCACGGCCGGCAGCTGCTCCTCGGGCCGCAGCTGGCGCCCCGGCCGCCGCCGCGCGTCGCGGTAGCGCGCGCCGGCGGCGTGGCTGCCCTGGTGGCCCAGGATCGCGCGGCGATCGGCGCTCGACGTCGCGCGCGCCGCGGCGCCGTCGTGGCACGTGAGGCACTGCCGGCTCTGGTGGTCGAGCGGCTCGGGCGAGGTCGGACGGGCGGCGTCGCCCTTCGACGGCGCGTGCGCCATGCCCAGCGTCACCGCGTGGAATCGCGGCGACGCCTCGTCGAGCGGTTCGGTGTGGCACGTCGTGCACAGGGCGGCCGCCGTTCGCCGCAGCCGCGCGCCGTCGCCCGATGCCTCGTGCCCCGCGTCGACCTCGTGGCAGGTCCAGCACTCGACCGTCGCGGCCGGGCCCAGCGGCAGGTCGACGGGGCGGCGCACCGACACGCCGAACCCCGTAGGGTGGCCCTGTTGCGTATGCGAGCCGTGGCACTGGCGGCAGTCGGCGGGTGGCCGTTCGACCGATGCCGCGGCGTTCGCGGCGCGTTCGCGCGCCGACGGAAGCAAGCAG
The DNA here is from genome assembly GCA_050245995.1 of Planctomycetota bacterium. Taxonomy (GTDB): domain Bacteria; phylum Planctomycetota; class UBA1135; order UBA1135; family UBA2386; genus JBFWWV01. The sequence goes on from JBFWWV010000001.1 coordinate 123,766, forward strand.
ACGGCCACTAGAAAGAACGACGTGCTTCCTGCTTTGCTACGGTGACGTCGCATATCTCGCACCACCCCGCCTGATCGGAATTCCTCAGCCCCGGCGATGAGGCGGATCGCACCTCGAACCCGGAGCCCCTGGTCATGAGCCGCCACCGCCATGCCGACGGTCTCGCTGCGCGCGCGCACCACCGCGACGCGGCGCGGTCGCGCCCGCGCTGCCATCGCGCGTTGGGCGCGCGCTGCCTCGCGCTCGCGGGGCTCCTGACGGTGCTGTGGACCGCGGCGTGCACGGCCACCGGCCGCTACGAGGTGCTGCGGTTCTTCTTCGACGGCGTGCCGCCGCCGGCCGGCGCAGCGGCCGAGGTGCTCGGGCCCGAGCCGCCGCCAGGGATCGGGCCGGCCGACGCGCCGGCCGACGCGGCGTCGGGCGCGGCGGCGCCCGCGGTGCCGTCGCTGGAGATCGTCGAGCACCGCACCATCCATCGGCCGTACGCCGAGGGCAAGTGCGCGAAGTGCCACGCCAGCCGCGAGGGCAAACCGGCGGAGATCAGCTCGATCTTCCAGGGCGTGCCGATGCTGCTCGAGCCGGTGGAGAAGCTGTGCTTCAAGTGCCACCAGATCGAGCCGAAGCGCTACCTGCACGCGCCGGCGATCTCCGGGCAGTGCATCTTCTGCCACGAACCGCACCAGACCGCGAACCGGCGCATGCTGCTGTTCGCGAGCACGCGCGCGCTGTGCGGCCGCTGCCACAGCGGCGCGACGTTCCTGACCGCCGCGGCGCACGAGCAGTACGGCGAGCGCGAGTGCGTCGACTGTCACGACCCGCACTCGGCGGATCTCGAGTTCAACCTGCTGCCGGGGGCGCGTGAGGGGCAGCCCGCCGCGCGAGCGCCCACGGTGTCCCTGCCGCGCGAGTGGTAGGCGCCGCGGTGGTCCTGGCTCCGGAGCGGCCGCCCGGGACGCGCGCGCCGATCGGCTGGCTCCTGGTGCTCGCCGCCTGCAGCACCGACAAACCGGTGGGGCGCGGCGTCCGCGTCGACCGGTTCTCGACCGAGGCGCGCGTCGAGGCCGAGTACCGCGACGAGACCTACACCGACGGTGCCGGCGCCTCGACCGAGGAGACGATCTTCCGCGAGAACCTGCAGTTCGACTTCGACGGCATGGTCTACCACCCGCGGCTGATGACGTTCCGCGGCGTCCTCGACCTCGGCCTCGAGCAGCGGCGCATCGACCAGAAGGGCGTCGACACCACGGTGCGCTCCGACGACGACAACAACCGCTACGACCTGCACGCGGCGCTGCTGCGCGACCACCCGTACTCGGTGCACCTGTTCGCGATGCGCAACCAGGCGCGCGTGCGGCAGAGCTTCTTCCCGACCAACGACGCGGTGATCACCCGGCACGGGGCGACGCTGATGGCCAAGGAGTGGGTGGTGCCGTCGCAGGTCGAGGTGTCGACCTACCGGTTCGACGGCGAGTCCGGCGACCTGCGCCGCGAGCGCCGCGACACGCTCAACGCGACCGGCACGCGCAACAGCGAGGCGCTGAACCTGCACTACCAGGTGTTCGCGCAGGAGGTCGACAGCGACCTCGCCGGCGGCCGCTACGACGACTTCCAGGCGCTGGCCGGCGCGACCTGGCGGTTCGGCGACGACCACCGCAACTCGATCACGGTCGACGGCCAGCGGCGCGAGCAGACCGGCGACACGCAGAACGAGAACACCAGCTTCGGCGCGCGCACGCGGGTCGAGCTCGGCCCTGACCTCGAGCACCGCGCCGGCGTGTCGTTCGGCGAGAGCGACTTCGGCGGCACCGGCGAGACCACCGACCGGAGCGACGTGTTCTCCGAGCTCGAGCACCGCCTCTACGACAGCCTGATCACCACCGTGCGCGGCGACTGGATGGAGCAGAGCATCGGCGCCGGCGAGCTGCGGCGGGTCGGCGGCGCCGGCCGCCTGGCCTACCGCAAGCAGCTGTCGTTCGGCCAGCTGCAGGCCAACTACCGGCTGTCGCGCTCGCGGCAGGACGAGGACGGCCGGTTCGGCGCCAATGTCACGGTCAACGACGAGCCGCACGTGGTCGCGTTCGGCAACCCGGTGTTCCTCGACAACCAGAACGTCGACCAGGCCCGCATCCTGGTCACCGACCAGAGCGGCGCGATCGTCTACTCGACGCCGACCGACTACCTGGTGGAGTCGATCGACACCGCGACGCGGCTGGTGTTCCCGGTCGGCAGCGCGATCCTGCCGGGGCAGACGATCCTGGTGACCTACACGTTCGCGTCGACGCTGAACCAGACCTTCGACTCGGACATGCAGTACGCGTCGCTCCAGCTGTCGTTCGGCGACGTGCTCAGCGTCGAGACGCACTGGTCCGAGCTCGATCAGGATCTGGTCTCGGGCGTCTCCGACGCTACGCTGGACCACTCGACCGAGATCGGCATCGCCGCGCGCGCCCGCTACCTGGACCACAACGTCGAGCTCGAGTGGATCGACTACGACTCCCTGCTCACGCCGTACTCGCGCACCCGCGCCTCGTGGTACACCTGGATCCCGGTCGACGAGCGCCTGAGCCTGAACGCCAACGCGCAGGCGTACGAGACCCGGTTCCGGGAGGAGGACGAGCGCGAGCGCGGGCTGTCGGGGCTGCTGACGGTCAGCTGGCGCGCGGGCCAGGGGTTCCGGTGGGAGGTGCGGACCGAGGTGCGCCGCAGCGAGCTGCGGACCGAGGACGGCTGGGGCACGTTCGTGCAGAGCGTGCTCCACTACCAGTGGCGGCAGGCGTCGGTCGAGTTCTCGCTGATCGGCAGCCGCGAGCAGTGGGAGGTCTCGAGCGACCGCGACATCCTGCGCGCGATGGTGACGTTCCGGAGGCGGTTCTGATGGCGACCGCGCGATCGACGCGCGGCGCCGCGTCGGCGCTGCTGGCGCTGCTCGGCGCCTGCGCCGCGCCGGCCGAGTTCACCAACCGGCCGCCCGAGCCGCTGGCGTGGCCGGCGCCGGACGCCGTGCCGCGGGTCGAGCTCGAGTTCGCCTACGGCCGCACGAGCGACGCGGTGCGGCACCCCGGCTTCTGGAGCGGGCTGCTGCGCGTGTTCGTCGGCGAGGAGCAGGCGCAGCTGGTCAGCCCGACCGGGCTGTGCGCGCAGGGCGAGGTGCTGTGGATCGCCGACGCCGGCGCGGCCTGCGTGCACCGGCTGTCGCTGGACTCCGGCGAGCACCTGGTGCTGCGCGGCCACGACGAGCACCCGTTCCACACGCCGGTCGGTGTGGCCGCGGCGCCGGACGGGCGGGTCTACGTCAGCGACGCCGGCAACGCCTGGATCACGGTGCTCGACGACGACGGCCGGGCCGAGCGGTGCTTCGGCGGTCCCGAGGTGATCGGCCGGCCGACCGGCGTGTGCTACGACGCGGAACGCGAGCGGCTGCTGGTGGTGGACACCACGGGCTGCCGGCTGCTCGCGTTCGCGCCGGACGGCGCGCTGCGCGCGAGCGTCGGCGAGCGCGGCACCGAACCCGGCCAGTTCAACTTCCCGACCAACCTGGCGCAGGCGTCCGACGGCCGCGTGGTGGTCGTCGACAGCATGAACTTCCGCGTGCAGGTGCTGACGCCCGACCTGCGGCCGCTGCACGCGTTCGGCCGCGTCGGCCGCGGCCCGGGCGACTTCGCCAACCCCAAAGGCGTGGCGCTCGACACGGCCGATCACGTCTACGTGGTCGACTCGATGTTCGACAACTTCCAGATCTTCGACCTGCAGGGTCAGCTGCTGCTGGCGGTCGCCTCGACCGGCCAGGGCCACGGCCAGCTCTACCTGCCGACCGGCATCCACATCGACCGGACCGACCGCATCTTCGTGGCGGACGCCGGCAACTCGCGGGTACACGTGATGCGACTCCACGGCGGTGCACCATGAACCGAGCCATCCTCCGTCCGGCCGCGGCGGCGGCCGCCCTCGCGCTCGCCGCGCCGGCGCAGCAGTCGATCGTCGACAGCAAACACAACCTGTCGGCGACCGGCCCCGGCACGTTCCGCGCCGCGACCGAGAACCAGATCTGCATCTTCTGCCACGCGCCGCACAACGGGCGCGCGCAGACGCCGTTGTGGAACCGCAACGACTCGACCGCGAGCTACCTGACCTACCAGAGCTCGACCTTCGAGGGCACCATCGCGCAGCCCAACGGCTCGACCAAGCTGTGCCTGTCGTGCCACGACGGCACGATCGCGCTCGGCAGCGTCGTCAGCATGAGCCAGGAGCTGGCGATGGCCGGCGGCAACCGCTTCATCGACCCGAGCCGCTCGACGCACATCGGCACCAACCTGCGCGACGACCACCCGGTGTCGTTCGACTACGCGAACTCGCGCGGTGGCACCAGCCCGGAGTGGCATCCGCCCGGCGCGATCACGCCGCCGGTCACGCTCGACCACAACGGCGAGGTGCAGTGCACGTCGTGCCACGAGCCGCACGACAACCAGCACGGCAACTTCCTGCGCACCAGCTACCGCAACGGCCAGCTGTGCCTGTCGTGTCACGCGCCTGTGCACTGGGGCACCGCGTCGCACAAGTTGGCGACGGCGACCTGGAACGGCCAGGGCGCCGACCCGTGGCCGCACGCCGACTACGACACGGTGGGCGAGAACTCGTGCCTGAACTGCCACACGCCGCACGGTGCCGGCAGCGCCGCGCGGATCCTGAACTTCAGCCCCGACGAGGCCAACTGCGCGCGCTGTCACAACGGCAACGTCGCGCAGAAGGACATCTTCCGGCAGATCAACAAGCCGTACGCGCACCCGGTGATCCAGAGCGACGGCATCCACGATCCGACCGAGAACCCGCTGACGATGGTGCGGCACGTCGAGTGCCAGGACTGCCACAACCCGCACGCCGCGCGGTCGGGCACGGCCGCGGCGCCCGGCGTGCCCGGGCCGCTCACCGGTATCAACGGCGTCGACACCAACGGCAACCCGGTCGACGAGATCTCGTTCGGCTACGAGGTCTGCTACAAGTGCCACGCCGACAACAACAGCGGCTCGCCCTACATCACGCGGCAGCACCCGCAGACCAACGTGCGGCTCGAGTTCGACCCGTCGAACCCGTCGTTCCATCCGATCGAGTCCGTCGGCCGCAACACCGACATGCCGAGCCTGCGGCCGGGCTGGAGCCCGGCCAGCCGCGTCGCGTGCTGGGACTGCCACGTCAGCGACGAGGCGCCGAGCTACGGCGGCTCGGGCCCGGCCGGGCCGCACGGCTCGATCCACGAGCCGCTGCTCGGCGCGCGCTACAACCGCACCGACAACATCCGCGAGAACGCCGGGCTCTACGCCCTGTGCTACAACTGCCACTCGCGCGAGAGCATCCTCAACGACGAGTCGTTCGGCGAGCACGAGCGGCACCTCGACCACGTCGACACCGGCTGCTCGACCTGCCACGATCCGCACGGCGTGTCGTCGACCCAGGGCAACAGCACGAACAACACGCACCTGATCAACTTCAACGTCGCGATCGTGCAGCCCAACCCGAACAACGGCATCCTGGCGTTCACCGACCTGGGCCGGTTCCGCGGGCGCTGCAACCTGATGTGCCACGGCGAGGTCCACAACAACCGCGAGTACCCGCGGTAGCCGGCGCGCTGCCCGGCCGGCGCGCGGTCAGCGCCCGATCGGCCGTTCGGGCAGCGCGTGCTCGTGGTAGCGGTCGCGGAACTGCGGCAGCTCGGAGCGGCCCAGCGCGAAGAAGCTGATCTTGCGCGGGCCGTAGAAGCTGGTGATCGCGATCAGCCGTTCGGGGACGAAGCCGGGATCGAGCCGGTCGGCGAACAGCTCGAGGCCGTCGGTGCCGATCCAGATGCCGCGCGGCAGGTAGAGGTTGCCGGGCCCGGTGCCGCCGCCGCCGAACCACATCAGCGGCTTGCCGGCCTTGTCGAGGATCTGGCAGTTCTCGTACAGCGAGTCGAGCACCCAGACGGTCCGGTCGAGCGTCGCCACGGCCTTCGGGCGGCCGAAGAATCCCGGCTCGTCGCCGGGTTCGCCGATCTGGGCGACGAACGCGAGGTCGCGGTCGAACACCAGCACGCGCTGGTAGATCGCGTCGACGACGTAGACGAAGCCCTCGTCGTCGGTCGCGAGGCCGGTGGGCGTGCGGAGCGCGCTCTGGTGGTCGGCCGGGTCGTCGCCGAGCCGACCGAGCTCGGCGCCGGTCTCCCGGTCGACGACGCGCACGCAGCGCGCGGCCGGATCGGCGACGTAGACGCGGTCCTGCCAGGTCGTGGCCGCCACCGGCGCCGACGGCTCGTCCCACGGGCCGAACTCGCGCGCGAGGTTCCAGTCGCGGTCGAACACCAGCACCTGGCGGCGGCCGCGGTCGGCGACGTAGGCCATGCCGTCGTCGCCGAGGTGCAGGTCGGTGGGGACGCGCAGCTGCGCCCGGCCGCTCGGCACGATCGCCTCGAGCTCCTGGCTCCGGATGTCGATGCGGTGGATCAACAGCAGCTGCGCGTCGAGCGCGTAGGCCACGCCGTCGCGCACGATCACGCCGACCGGCCGCTGGATCGGCCGTTCGGCCTCGGCGGCCTCGCCGAACAGGAACTGGTCGAGCGCCGACGGCCCCGCCTCGACGTCGCCGCTGCCGGAGAACGACGCCAGGAACTGCACGCGCGGCGGGTCGGGCGGCGGCGGGTAGACCGGCCGCGGCTCGGGCGCGCGGGGCTCGGTCGCGGCGCAGGCGGCGAGCAGCGCCGCGCAGACGGTCATCGCGGACCGAGGCATCGACCGCACCGGCGGGCGGGGCGCCGTCACTTGTCGTGGCAGGTCAGGCACAGCCCGGACGGGGCCGAGGCCTTCTTCACCGCGACGCGCAGCAGGTAGGTCGGCCCGCTGTCGGGCGTCTGCACGTCCTTGTTGTGCACGTCGTGGCACGTGCGGCACTGTACCTTGCCGCCCTCCAGCACGTCGTTGATGAAGCGCCCGGGCACGGTGCCGAACTGGCGCGTCGCCGGGTTGTGCAGGCCGGGGTCGGCGATGTTGTCGTAGGTGATCGACACCGGGTGGGTGTTGCCCATGTTGCCGCCCGGCAGGCCGGGGACCACGGCCGACGCGCGCACCTGCGCCATGAACGTCGAGCCGCCGCTGGTCTGGCCGTTGAAGTGCTCGAGGGCGACGGTGCCGTCGTGGCAGCTCAGACACAGCTTGGCGCTGCCGTCGGGCGTGCTGATCGTGCCGTCGAGCGACGGGCTGGTGTAGACGGTGAACGACTGCTGCGTCATCGACCGGCCCCACAACAGCGGGTTGCCCAGCTGCGTGGTCGGACGACCCTTCTCGTGCGGGATGTGGCACACGCCGCAGATCTCGCCGGCCTTGGTGACGTTGAACGAGGCCGAGGAGAAGTCGTGGACGCTGCCGACGATGCCCGACTGGGCCGCGGCGCCGGCGAGGACGGTGAGTGCGACGGCGAGAGAGTGGAGGCGCATGGCGAACCTCGGTGGTGGTGCAAGCGGGAGGCGGAGAACCCGTCCCGGTATAGCGGGATCCCGGCGCTCGGCCAGGGCCCCGGCGGGCGACTCGTCATCGCCCACGGCCTACGCAACCGGCGTCGCGCGCCGTGAATTTCCGCGCGGTCGCGGGTCGACCGTACGGCGCGCGTCGACGTCGCCGCGGCATTCGCCGTGTGGCGTGCGCCGGCTACGCCCGACGCGCGCGCAATTCTACGCCACGGGTCGTAGTCGCCCTGCTCGTTGCACGCGCTGGCCCGTGATGGCACGCTCGCGGCAATGGTCGAGCCCGAGCATCCGGACGCCGCCGACGAGCACTCCGACGAGCACTCCGACGAGCCCGCCGGTGACGCCACTGCAGCAGCCCGCGCCGACGGGCTCGCCGCCACGGGCCATGACCCTGCCTTCCGCGCACCCGACGAGCGGCTCGAGCGGCGGGTCGTCGCCTACTGGTACCTGACCGACCTGCTTCGCACCGCGATGCTGTCGGCGATGCTGGTGGTCGGCGCCGAGTACCTGCACGCCCGCAAGGGCGAGCACGACTGGCTGCCGGTCGCCGCCTGGAGCCTCGCCGGCCTGCTGCTGCTGCTGGCCGCGGTGGTGCCGCCGCTGGCGTACGCGCGCTGGCGGTTCGCGGCCGACGATCGGGTGCTGACGATGCGCTACGGCATCCTGTTCGTCGAGGAGCGGCTGGTGCCGGTGCCGCGCATGCAGCACGTCGACCTGACGCGGGGGCCGATCGAGCGGCTGTTCGGGCTGGCCACGCTGGTGGTGTTCACCGCCGGCAACGAGGGCTCCGCGTTCCGGGTGCCGGGCCTGCGGCGCGCGCGCGCCGAAGCCCTGCGCGACCGCATCCTGCGCGCGCGGGGCCGCGATGTCGTCTGACGGCACAGCGGAGCCCGCCCCGCCGGCGGCCGTGCTGCTGCAGGGAAACCTGCACCCGGCGGTGCTGATCCTGCGGCTGATCGACGGGCTGCGGCAGGCGCTGTTCCCGCTGCTGTTCGGCGTGGTCGTCGACCGCTGGTTCCTGGTGCTCGCCGCGCTGCTGTTCCTGCTGACGCTGGGCACCGGCCTCGCGCGCTACCTGACGTTCCAGTACGTGCTGACCGACGTCGAGCTGGTCACGCGCGAAGGCATCCTCAACCGCCAGGAGCGGCGCATCCCGATCGACCGCGTCCAGGACCTCGGCTTCGAGTCGTCGATCCTGCGCCGGTTCCTCGGGCTGGCCGTCGTCCGCGTCGAGACCGCCTCGGGGCAGGGCGTCGAGGCGCAGCTCGACTCGCTCGGACGCGCCGAGGCCGAGCATCTGCGCGAGGTGCTGCTGGCGCGCCGCAGCCGGGAGCCCGCCGTCGCCGGGGCGCCGCGCGCGCCGCTCGCGCCCGAGGCGGAGTGGCGGCTGCACGCGACGCCGAGCGCGATGCTGCTGCTGCGCGGGCTCACCGACCTGCGGCTCGGCGCGATCCTGGTGGCCGGCTTCGGCGCGCTCGAGCTGGCCGATCAGCTCGGCGCGCTGGCGGCGATCCAGGGCGCAGGCGTCGATTTCTACCGCTGGTTGTCGCAGTGGTCGCTGGGCATCGCCGCCGCCGTCCTGGTGCTGCTGGTGATGGTGGTGCTGGCGTTCAGCCTGGCGGCGTCGGCGGTCGGCAACCTGATGGTGTTCCACGGCTTCGTGCTGAGCCTGCGCGCCGATTCCCTGCTGTGTCGCTACGGCCTGCTGACCACCCGGCAGAAGACGCTGCCGCGCGTGCGGGTGCAGCGCGTGCGCATCGAGCAGACCTGGCTGCGGCGACTGGTGGGCATCGCGGTCGTCCGCGCCGATTCGGCCGGCTCCGGCCGCGGCACCGGGGACGAGGCGCCGGGCGGCTACGACGTGGTGATGCCGATGGCGCCCCTGCCCGAGATCGAGCCGCGGCTGCCGGCGTTGCTGCCGGGCCTCGACGACGCGGCCGAGCCGCCGCGACGCGCGTCGCGGCTGCTGGTCGCCCGCGTGTTCCTGAAGGGCGCGGTCTGGGTGCTGCTGGCCTGCGCGGTGCTGGTCCCGATCGCAGGACCCTGGGGCTTCCTGGTGCTGATGCTGCTGCCGTTGCCCTGGCTGTTCGGCCGCCTCTTGTGGCACAACCTGGCCTGGGCGCTTTGGCAGCGACATCTCTACCTGCGCTGGGGCATGCTCGGCCGCTACCAGGTGCTGCTGCCGACCGCCAAGGTGCAGGCGGTTGCGGTGCATCGCAGCCCCCTGCAGCGGCCGCTCGGCCTGTGCGATCTGTCGGTGTTCGTGGCCGGCGGGCCGCCGACCCGGATCCCCGACCTGGCGTGGGCCGACGCCGCGCCGCTGATGCGGGCCCTCGCGGCGCGGGCGACCGCGGCTGCCGCGGGCGACTGGCGCGGCGCTGGGCCCGGGGCAGAAGCTCCGGCACCGCGCGTTTGACTCCGCTGCGGCGGGGCGTAGCTTGTCCCGCCGGTCGCCACGTGCGGCCGGCGCCGTACCCCGGGCCGTTCGCGGCTCGTCACCAGGGTCGTTCCACCGGAGGCCGTAACCGTCGGCCGCCGGGACCCTAGTCCCCGGGTTGCGCCCGGTCGCCGCCGGTTGCCGTGCCAGCCCAAACCCCCGCACCCGACGGTCGCTCGCACCGGCCGTCCCTACTTCCTGCATGGCTCAATTCGTCCTGGAGATCCTCGATGGGGATCGCGCTGGCGACGTCGTATCCCTGGGGTCCGAACCTCTGAAGATCGGCCGCAAACCGGGCAACGACCTCGTGGTGGCCGACGAGAAGGCGTCCGGCGTCCACGCCGAGGTCGCGTTCGAAGGGGATCGCTACGTCCTGCGCGACCTGGGCTCGACCAACGGCACGCTGATGGACGGCCGCAAGATCACCGAGGTGGTCCTCGGCAGCGGCGACACCTTCGCGATCGGCCGCGTCCGGCTGCGCTTCCGGGCCGATGGCGAGGACGCCGCGCCGACCGGCGACGGGTTCGCCGTCGACCGGATCGACGCCTCGCGCCTGCAGGCGGCGCGCAAGGGCTCGCGGTCGGCCGGGCTGATGGCCGCGGTCCTGGTCGTGGTGGTCGGCGCCGGCGGCTACCTCTGGTGGTCGTCGAACGCGGCCGCGGACGGCGGCGGCGGCAACCGCAGCGGCACGGCGCAGCAGGCGGAGCTGCGCGTTCCGGGCAACAAGCTCCAGCAGGAGACCGGCAGCTGCGAGACCGAGGCGGGCTGGGACCTGCGCGTGGCGGGGGCCGGGTTCGCCACCGGCGGCGTCGGCCACACCGGCCGCGGCGGCCTGGAGTCGGTGCGGGCCGGCGACGGACCCGACTTCGCCGTGATGGCGACCACCGAGGAGCAGCGGGTGCTGCCCGGGCGCACGCTGCAGGTGCAGGCCTGGCTGCGCACCGACGGCGGCGGCCGCGGCGCCGTGCGCGCGGCGTTCTGGAGCAGCAACGAGCAGAAGCCGTTCCGCTACCGCATCGGCACCGCGCTGCGCGCGTCGGCCGAGTGGGAGCTGCACGAGGCCGCGGTGGCGGTGCCCGACGGCGTCGACCGCTGCCGGGTCGAGGTCGTGGCGGTGCTGCCCGGCGAGGGCAGCGCGGTCGCCTGCGACGACGTCGCGCTGCTCGAGGCCGGGCAGGCCGCCGCGATCGCGCGCAAGGTCGGCGAGACCGCAACGCTGCTCGGCAGCGGGGCCAGCATCGCGATCCAGTCCAACAATCCCGACCAGCCGGCGACCCTGCTGGGGCTGGTGCCCGGTGGCGCGGCCGTGACCGCCGACCTGCGCGGCCTGCACGCCGCGGGCGAGCTGATGCTGTCCGACCTCGGCGCCAGCGTCGCGGTCGACGGCGACGAACGCCAGGCGCGCGTGACCGTCACCGGCTGCAGCGCGCTCGAGCTGCAGTTCCCCAAGGACAGCGCCGGCGGCCTGCTCGTCGCCGGCGAGGACGGGTTCGCCGGCGCCGAGTCGAACTCCGCGTTCCGCACCGACAAGGTGCTGCTCGGCGACGCGTCGACGCGCTGCCTGATCGAGCTCGACGCGCCGGCCGAGCTGGGCGGCCACACCGCCGGCGGCGTCTACCACCTGCAGGTGCCGGCGACCGCGCTGCGCTTCGTGCTGGGCTTCCGCGCCGAGCGGCAGCAGGCGCGCGAGCTGCTGCGCGCCGCCGAGGAGCAGGCGCAGGCCGGCGAGCCCGGCCGCGCGCTCGACACCGTCCGCGAGCTGCTGCGCACCGTGCCGCACGACGCCGAGACCCTCGCGAACGCGCTGGCGCGCCGCGCCGAGTGGCAGGAGCAGCTGGCGCAGCGCCTGCGCCAGCTCGATGCCGACCTCGACGAGGCCGAGTTCTTCCAGACGCGCGGCGGCTTCGAGCGCGTCGTCGCCGAGCTCGACCGCCTGCGGGCGCTGTTCGGCGACGCCAACCTCGAGGATCCGCAGCGGCTGCAGGCGATGCGCGACCGCGCGGCGCAGCAGCTGGCGGCGCTCGACGCGGCCCAGCAGCAGCAGCAGCAGCAGCGCCTGGAGGCGCTGGCGGAGGCGCTGGAGAAGGCGCGACAGACCGATCTCGCCGCGCTCGTCCGCGGCAACCAGGGAGGACGCTGATGGCAGGCAAGGGCATCGCGGTCGATCTCGGCAGCCACAGCCTGAAGGCGCTGTCGGTCCGGCTCGGCAAGCACGGCGTCAAGGTCACCGGCTTCGCGGCGACACCCGCCGACGAGGGCGCGGGCGGCCTGCGGCCGGGCGGGCAGCCGCTCAAGAACGTCGTCTGCGGCCTGTCCGGCCGCGACATGAACCTCCGCTACAGCCAGCTGCCGCCGACGCCGGACTGGCAGCTGAAGAACCTGATGGACCTGGAGATCCAGGACCTCTCGCAGCAGTCGGGCGGGTCGCTGTCGGCGGACTACAACCTGCTGCCGCAGTTCGATCCCGAGTCCGGCGTCGACACGGTGCTGCTGGCGCTGGCGCGCGACGAGGCGCTGTCGCGCATGACCGGCGACGTGCAGGGTGCCGGCGGCTCGATCGAGGCGTTCACGCCCAACTGCGTCGCGCTCTACAACGCGTTCCTCAAGTGCGGCCCGGTCGAGGAGGACGTGGTGGTGTGCCTGTGCAACATCGGCCACGAGACCATCGACCTGGCGCTGGTCAAGGGCACCGACCTGCTGTTCGCGCGCAACCTCAGCGGCGGCGGCAAGGTGCTCGACGACGCGATCGCCGCCGCGTTCAACGTGTCGCCGCGCAAGGCCGAGACGCTGAAGCGCGACCTGCTCGACCTCGACCCGCAGAGCCGCGGCCGGTTCGCGTCGGGGCAGGCCGAGAAGGTGACGATGGCGGCCGGCGGCGCCGCCAATGCGATCGTCGCCGCGATCCAGAGCTCGGTCGCGTTCTGCAAGGCGCAGACCAAGATCGCCGACCTGCAGCTCGACAAGGTGCTGCTCAGCGGCGGCGGCGCGCGCCTGCGCGGCCTGCGCGGCCTGCTGCGCGAGGCGCTGCGCTGCCCGGTCGACCAGTTCGACCCGTTCGCCAACCTGGACCTCGACGAGCTCGGCGAGGAGGAGAAGTCCGACCTGCAGCAGATGCGCTACGAGGCGGTGATCGCGCTGGGGCTCGCCGTCGGCCGCGCCGACGAGTCGCTCTACCAGCTCGAGATCCTGCCGGCGGCGGTCAAGAAGCGCCGGCGGTTCGCGCAGCGCACCGTGTTCAACCTGCTGGCCGGCGCCGTCGCGGTGCTGCTGCTGGTGGTCTACGCCAAGGATCGGCAGGCCGAGACCGCCGCGGCGGCCACGGCCAAGACCGCCGCCGTGCGGCAGAGCAACCAGGTGCGTTCGGTGCACGACGACGCGCAGAAGGTGATCGAGGAGAACGTCGCCGACCGCACCGTCGTGCAGCACCTCGCCGCGCAGGCGATGCCGCTGCACGCGACGCTGCGCGCGATGCGCGCGGTGACGCGCAACCTGCCGCCGCAGCTGTGGGTGACGCAGGTCGACGTCGAGCAGAAGCGCGCCGCCGCCAACCAGCCGGGCGCCACCGTCGTCGAGGTCAAGGGCAGCGGCAAGGAGCTCGACGGCGCCAACGTCAGCAACGTGCTGATCGAGTTCTCGCAGCAGCTGAAGAAGGACCCGCTGCTGACCGAGGTCGGTGCGGTGCCGACGCTGACCCCGGGCTCGGGCGTCGGCAGCCGGGTCGAATTCACGTTCACGATCGAGTTCGCGGGAGAGCAAGGCTGATGGATCTCGGAGCGTTCTTGCAGGAGAACCGGCGCTGGCTGCTCGGCTGCGGTCTCGGGGCGGCGGTGTTCTTCATCGCCCGCGGCGTCATCGGCTCGGTCTACGACCCGGACCCCGACCGCGGCGCGGCGCGGCGCACGGCCCAGGGCGTGCAGAGCGGCGAGTCCTACGACAGCGCGGCGCTGACGGCCGCGCAGCAGGAGCGCGCGCGGCTCCAGCAGGAGCGCGCGCGCCTCGAGCGCGAGCTGGCCTACGAGCCGGACCCGGCGTTCCAGTTCGAGGGCAAGGGGCTGTCGCCCGACGAGTTCCTCGGCAAGGTCGGTCGCGACACCAAGATCCGGATCCTGCGCGCCGCCAACGAGCGCGACGTGCAGGTCAGCGACCGCGACCTCAGCTGGCCGCCGGCGCCGCAGGGCACCGACGAGATCCGCGCGGCGCTGTTCGGCATCGAGCTGGTCGATGCGGTGTGCGCGCGGCTCTACGCGGCGCACGACGCGGCGCGCCAGCAGGACCCGCAGGCCGAGGGCCTGGTCGCGATCGCCAAGGTCGCCGTCGAGCAGAAGCGAAAGGCGCGCCGACCGGTCCTGCGGCCCGGTCAGCCGAGCGGCGCCGACCTCGACGACCTGTTCGACCAGGAGCGGGTGCTGTTCGAGTTCCGCGCCGACGAGGCGGTGATCGTGCGCTTCCTCGAGTCGCTGCGCCGACCCGGCAAGACGCTGACGCTCGAGCACGGGCTGAAGGTCAACCACAGCGGGCGCCGCGGCGACCCGGTGATCGTCAAGGGCGCGGTGCTCGGCATCTCGCTGCGACCGGGCAAGGAGACCGACTGATGGCGCTGCGCAAGGAGCAGGTCCTGGTGCTGGCGACGATCGTCGTCGGCGCCCTGGTGTGGAAGAGCGGCAGCGGCGAGCCCTGGCGCGCGCCGAAGGTGCAGCCCGGCAGCGCCGGCTACGAGCCGCCGCCGGTGCCGCAGGCGCCGCTGGTCGACGCGGCCGAGACCGGCGGGGCGCTGCGCCGCTGGTTCCGCGAGCCGAGCGAGACCCAGCCGCTGCCGCCGCGGGACCTGCCGTTCCCGGCGCGCGAGCCGCTGTTCCTGGTGGCGCTGCCGCTGGATCCGGGGCCGGACCTGTCGCGCGCCGAGCTGCTGGCGATACCGGGCGCCGTGGAGCAGGGCGCCGAGCTGACCTCCGGCGAGCCGGGCGCGTCCGGGGACGTGATCGGCGACGGCACCGAGGCGCCGCAGGCGCCGGCGGCCGGGCCCGAGACGATGGAGCAGAAGCGCGAGCGCTACCGTCGCCAGTACGACCAGGTCTGGATCCAGGGCCGCAACGTCGAGCACTTCGGCGTGCTGCGCGTGCCGGCCGGGCTCGACCCGTTCGAGCTCGAGGAGCGCGACGAGTCGCAGCTGCAGGGCGTCACCGTGCATCTGCTCGAGTTCTCGATCGACAAGGAGAAGGTGATGCCGCCCGAGGCGGCGTTCGGCGACGCGCGGCAGCCGATCGTCAGGATCCGCCTGGCGGACACGCTCAAGAACGAGGTCGCCCGCGCCGTGCGCAAGGTGCCCGAGGACGCGGCGCACGTGCAGGAGCGCCAGCAGCTGATCGACTGGTTGCTGCTGCAGGCGCGCGAGGACGCCGCGGTCTACGAGGCGGCGATGGCGCAGGCCGAGGTGCTCGAGCGCACCGCCGCCGGCCTGGTCGCCGCCCGCGCCAAGGCGCGCGTGCTGCAGGCCAAGGGCGACCTCGCCGCGGAGTACGCGCTGTACCGCGGCCTCGACGACGCCGGCGCCGCCGCGGCGTTCAAGCACGAGATGCTCGGCAACCTGGAGGCCCGGCTCGGGCTGTGGTCGGCGGCCGAGGAGGACCTGCGCCGCGCCGTCGACCTGGCGCCGACCGACGCGCGGCCGCTCGCCTCGCTGGCGCGACTGCTGCGCGACCGCGGCCGGCCGGAGGAGGCGAACGCGCTGGCGGTGCGCGCCGCCGGCATGCTGGGATCGATCCACGACGCGGCGGACCGCGAGCGGGTGGTGCTCACCGCGGTGGGGTGTCAGCTCGGGGTCGGCGACGTCGACGGCGCCCGCGAGACCCTGTTCAAGCTGCGCGCGCCCGAGACCCAGGGCCTGCAGCCGTTCCTGTCGGCGTCGATCGCCTACGCGGCCGGCGACCTGCAGGACGCGCTGAACGGCTTCCGCAGCGCCAGCGCCGCCGGCTACGGTCCGCCGGCGCAGCTCGGCGTCGCGGCGTGCCAGGTGCGGCTCGGCAGCTGGCGCGAGGCGCAGCGCGGGTTCGAGGCCACGGCCGAGGACGCGCCGCTGCTGCGGCACCGCGCGCTGGCCGGCCTGTCGCTGCTCCACCTGCGCATCGGTCAGTTCGACCAGGCCGCGACCTGGGCCGACCGCAGCCTCGACGCCGACCCGCAGTTCGCGTACGCGCACTACCTGCGCGCGCGGGCGCTGATGGGCATGGGGCAGCTCGCGACCGCGCTCGACGCGTTGACGCAGGCGCTGCGCCTGCGCGACGACTTCGTGCCGGCGCTGGCCGAGGTCGCCGAGCTGCGGCTGCGGCTGGGGCGCGAGGCCGAGGGCCAGGACCAGGCCGAGCACATGCTCGCGGCGATGCGCTACGCCGACCGCGCCGTCCAGCTGGTGCACCAGCCGCTGGTGCCGCTGTTCGAGACCCAGGCCATGGCGCACTTCCGCGGCGCCGACCTGCGCGGCGCGCAGGAGGCGTTCGCGCGCGCGCGCGACGTGGCCGCCGACGACCGCGACCGTCAGTTCGCGCAGGCCGGCCTGTGCATCGTCGACTACCAGCGCGACCGGATCGAGGACGCGCGGCTGCCGCTCGAGCGGATGCGCGCCGACCTGCCGCGCGAGCATCCGATGCGCGAGTGGGCGCACGAGACGCTGCTGCGCATCGACGACCACGCGCAGAAGGAGCGGCTCGACGACCGGTTCGAGCGCGCCGAGCGCGGCAACATCTGGGAGGTCGACGGCACGCCCGCGGCCGAGGTCCAGGACAACCGGCTGGTGTTCGCGGGGACCTTCAACAAGACCGGCGAGGCCACCGCCACGCGGCAGAACGCGGTCCAGAAGGGCGGCCGGTTCCTGGCCGTCGGCTGCACGCTGGAGCTTGGCCCCGGCCACCAGGGCAGCAGCACGTCGACCGGCCTGCGCATCCGCGCGCAGGGCGGCGGCGGCGCCGACTTCACCGCGCAGCTCGGTCTGCGCGACGGCGCGCCGTTCTGGCTGCTGCGCGAGGGCCGGCAGGAGCCGGTGCAGACGCCGGTCGGCGGCGCCGCCGCCGCGCCGGGGCCGCACCGCCTGGAGCTGCGCGTGCTCGACCGCGGCGACAACCTGTTCAAGCTGCTGTTCGTGTTCGACGGCGAGGTGCTGCACGAGCAGGACCTGACGATGCTGCGCGCCAACGACAGCAAGGAGCTGCAGACGCAGTTCTTCGTCGAGGCCCGCAGCGGCACCCGCGTCGACGCGCGGTTCGACGACTACCAACTGGAGCGCCGCAAGGAATGAACCGACCCCACGCCCGTGCCGGCGCCGCCGCCGGCTTCACGCTGATCGAGCTGCTGATCGTGATCGCGATCGTCGGCACGCTGGCCGCGTTCTTCCTGCCGGACATCATCGGCGCGCGCGAGCAGGGCAACGTCTCGACGACGATCGCCAACATGCAGCGGCTCGGCCAGGGCTGCGACAACTTCGAGCGCCGGTTCCACTTCTATCCGCCGGACGACCTGCGCGACCCGGAGAAGAAGCTGCAGTTCAAGAGCGACAACGGCGTCAACACCGGCATCGAGTCGCTGGTCGCGTTCCTGAGCCAGTCGGTCGCCGCCGGCGCCGATCTCAGCGAGTTCCCGCTCGGCAACACCGACGGCGACAAGGACGACAAGCCGCTGCCGGTGCTGAACCGCAGCGACCGGCTCGAG
Organism: Planctomycetota bacterium; assembly: GCA_050245995.1. Classification (GTDB taxonomy): domain Bacteria; phylum Planctomycetota; class UBA1135; order UBA1135; family UBA2386; genus JBFWWV01. The sequence goes on from JBFWWV010000001.1 coordinate 141,387, forward strand.
GTGCTCGACGCCTGGGGCATGCCGCTGGTGTACTTCTCGAAGACCACCGAGACGCTCGGCTTCGAGAAGCCGCAGACCGTGGCCACGCCCGAGGGCGGTCGCGTCACCGTGAAGGCGATGCGCAACTCCGAGGGGCGCCCGGTCGGCACCAAGTTCCAGCTGCTGTCGGCGGGCCAGGACGGCGAGTTCGGCACCGACGACGACCTGTCCTGGCCGGAGCGCCAGTGAGCGCGCGCACGGCACCGTGAACGACTCTCCGACCAGCCCGGCCGGCCCGGCCAGCCCGAATGCCGGCGCCCGCGCCGTCGACGCCGGCATGTCGCTGCTGGAGCTGCTGGTGGTCGCCGGCATCCTGGCGATGCTGATGGGGCTCGGCGTCGGCATGCTGCGCCGCGGCGACGGCGTCGCCGAGGCGCGCTCGGCGCTGGTCGGCCAGCTGCGGCTGGCGGCGCTCGACGCCCGCACGCGCGCGCTGCCGACCGAGGTGATCCTGGCGCCGGGTGTGGACGGGATGGGCGCGACGGTGTCGGCGCGCGGGCTCGACCCGGCGCTGCTGGTCACGTTCGAGCCCGGGCAGAGCTTCGCCACCGCGGGCGTGCAGCCGGCGTTCGGCGGCGACGCCGACCCGATGGGCCGCTGCGGCCAGGGCCGTCGGCCGGGCCAACAGGACAAGTCGGCGCTGATGCGCGTGCCGCTCGGGCCCGGCGCCATCGACCTGCGCGCCGGCTTCGCGGTGCGCTTCGACGTGCGGCTGCACCGGCGCAGCGGCGGCCGGCTGCTGCGGCTCGGCCGCGGCATCGACCTCGCGATCGACGACGAGGCGCGGCCGTACGCGCGGCTGATGGCCGAGGGCACCGAGGGCCGCGCCGGCGCGGCGATCAACCTGAAGGCCGCGACCGGCCTGCCGCTGGGGCGGTGGTGCACGGTCGAGCTGGCGACCGACGGCACCCGCGCGTGGTGCTCCATCGACGGCCGCGTGGTCGCCGACCAGGACTTCGCGGAGCGCGTGCTGCAGCAGAAGGAGGACGTGTTCGAGGTCGGGCCGGGCGACCAGCCGGTCGACGCGACGTTCGACGAGCTGCAGCTGTTCGCCTACGCGTGGACGCAGCCGATGCGGCTGCCCGACAGCATCCTGCTCGGCGGGCGGGTGCGGATCGCGTTCGACGCGATGGGCGAGCCGGTCGCGCCGCCCGAGATCAAGCTGGAGGTCGCCGGCGAGCAGCGCACCGAGGTGCTGCGCGTCGGCGCCGGAGGCGTGCTGCAATGACCCGTGGACCACGCGATCGGGCGACCTGTGCGCCGGGTGACGAGCGCGGCATCGCGCTGCTGTCGGTGCTGATGGCGCTGACGCTGCTGCTGCTGCTGGCGCTGCCGTTCTCGGTGTCGATGAGCCGCGGCGCGGACGCCGCCGCGCGCACCGTCGAGGCGCGCCGCGTCGAGCTGCTGTCGGCCAGCGCGCGCGACCTGCTGCTCGGCGAGGTCGCGCTCGGCCATCCGACCTACGACCCGACGCCCGACAGCGACGACCGCAGCGAGTTCCCGGCGGCGGTGCCGGCCGCGTTCCCTGAGCTGCTGCAGGACGGCAAGGTGCGGTTCGGCGGCGAGTGCTGGGACCTGCAGCGGTTCGCGTCGCTCGACGCGATCACGCCGCTGCTGCTCTGCAACCTGCTCGGCACCACCGCGCACCTGACCGCGGAGCTCGGCCGCGACGCGACCGAGCTGCAGCTCGACGACGCGCAGAACCTGCCCGAGGAAGGCTACGTCTGGGTCGACCACGAGGTGGTCCACTACGGCGGCAAGCGCGGCAACGCGCTGATCGACTGCACGCGCGGCATGTTCGTGGAGCAGGGCTTCCTGGCGCCCGGCGACCACCAGGTCGCCGAGTCGGCGCTGGTGCTGGACTGGCGCTGCGTGCAGGCGGTGGCGTGGCCGTTCGACGGCCGCACCGGCGGCGTCCGCGACGAGCGCCGGCCGTTCCGCGGCGTCGGCGAGCTGGCGGAGATCGCCCGCGCCGAGGCCGGCGCGTTCACGCGGCACGAGCTCGACCGCCTGGAGGCGGTGCTCAGCGCCGACGCCGACGGGTCGATGGCGCCGCGCTGGGGCCGGCCCGAGCGCGTGTTCGCCGACGTGGTGCCGCCGGGTCGCACGCTGACGGTCAAGTCGGCGCTGCACCTGGGCGCCGGCAGCACGGTGCGCATCCGCAACCTGCGCACCGGCGCGATGGAATACGGCCTGGTGATGAGCACGCTGACGCCGCGCAGCGAGCAGGAGCTGCGGCTGCCGTCGACGTTCGAGCTGTCGCTGCTGCACCCGGTGACGCAGGAGTTCCCCGGCGCCGACACGGTGGTGGAGCCGCTGGTGCCCGCGCCGGTCAACGTCAACACCGCCGACGCCGAGCTGCTGGCGGCGCTGTTCGCCGGCTGCCGCCGGGGCATGGACGTGCGCGTCCACGACGGCACGGGCGCCCAGCGCATCACGCCGATGCCGGCGTTCTCGGCGCGCGACGCCCGCGACCTCGCCGACGAGATCGTGCGGCTGCGCCAGGAGCTGGGCCCGTTCCAGGGCTTCCGCGAGCTCAGCGAGCGCGTGTTCCAGCCGCGCCTCACCGACGCCGGCCAGGAGCAGAAGCTGCGGCTCCTGTACCTGTACCGCATGCTGCTGACCGGCCGCGACAGCGTGGTCGAGATGGGCACCGCGCCGATCGCGTTCCGCAGCGGGTCGCTGGTCGGCTACCGCGCCGCCGCGACGCTGCAGCGCAGCACCGCGGCGCAGGCGATCGCCGCGCGGCACGAGCGCACCGGCGTCGCCGTCGCGCAGCCGGGCCTGCTGCTGCAGGCGCCGTGGCGCACCCAGGAGCAGCTCGAGGACGCGTTCCGCCTCGACCGGCGCGCGCCGTTCTGGCTGACCGGGCCGATCAACACCGGCTCGGTGGGCGGCGGCGAGCAGGGCAACGACCCGATCTCGCGGTACCTCGCGCACCTGATCGCGGCGGCGTTCCCCGACGCCGGCTTCGGCGAGACCCGGTTCCCGTCGCGCGACACCGTCGACGCGGCGATCCAGCCCGGGCCGGCGTCGGTGGCGCCGGGCGACTGGCCGCTCGGGCCGGGCGCCACCGGCCGCACGCGGCGCGGGCACGAGGCGTTCTCGACGGCGACCGACCCGCGCGGTCGCGACGTCGGCAAGGACGGGCCGTTCCTGATCCGCAACACCGGACCGCGCGACCAGGGGCCGGCGCCGGCGCCGACGCGCACGCACGAGCTGACGCATCCGTTCACCACCGCCGACGCGCGCGGCGGCGCGGGGCGGTTCGCGATCAGCGCCTGGTTCGAGCCGAAGGCGCTCGCGCCGGGCGTGCTGCTCGACTACTCCGACGGCGACCGCGACCGCAACCGCATGGCGCTGTCGGTGCGCGACGGCGACCTGGTCTACGAGGTGATCGACGAGGCCGGGCTCGACCCCGATCCGGGCCAGTCGCCGGCCGGCGTCCAGCGCACCGCCAGCGAGTGGCGGCTGCCGCTCGCCGAGCTGGCGCTGCCGCCCGACACGCCGGTGCACGTCGCCGTGTCCGCCTACGGCGGGCGGCCGACCGATCTGTCCGTGCAGGTCGACGGCATCGCCCGCGGCGAGGTCCGCTACCGCACGCGGCTCACCTCGTCGATCCCGGGCTACGACCCGCAGCAGAGCCCGCCGGGCGCGCCCGGCCAGGCCAGCAACGACCCGCGCTTCCTGCTGGTGCAGGTCGAGAACACCGACGGCTTCCCGCCGGAGGGCGTGCTGCGCATCGGGCTCGAGCTGTTCGAGTACTCCGAGATCAACGGCAACGCGTTCGTGTGCGTGTTCCGCGACTCGATCGGCGGTCGCGGCGCGCGGCAGATCGGCCGCGAGCACCGGCCCGACATCCCTCTCGACGGCAACGGCGAGCCGACCATCAGCATCGAGGAGCTCGGCGGCCAGGGCCTCAACCTCGACCAGTTCCCCGACCACCCGGCCGGCGCCGAGGTCGAGCTGTACGGCTACGCGGCGCTGCCGTCGCCCGACACGCTGATGTTCCTCGGCGAGACCTCGGTCGACGGCATCGGCGGCTTCGCCGTCGCGCGCGGCTGGCTCAACAACGGCCGGCCGATCTCGGTGCAGCTGGCCAACGGCAGCACGCTGTCGATCGGCGAAGGGCTCGATCCGTCCTGGACCGGCGACCTCGAGCTCGCCGATCCGCTGACCACCGGCAACCAGCCGCCGGGGGCCGCGAGCGAGGCGGTCTCCGCGGCGTTCTCGCAGAACGGCGGCTACGCGCTGCTGGTGCAGAGCGCCGCCAAGTTCGACCCGCCCGGCGCGCAGGTCGGCGCCAGCACCTACATCGGCGGCGTCGAGGTGATCCGCTACGGCGGCCGCAACGGCAACAAGCTGACCGGCGTGCAGCGCGCGGTGCAGCTGCCCGGCGACGACGGCCAGATCTCCAAGGACTGGTACGACGGCACCGCGCACAACTTCGTCACCGAGTGGAACGACAACTTCGCGGCCGGCGACGGGACCAAGTTCAACGACGCGATCTCGCTGACGTTGAACGTCGTGCCGATCTCGCTGACCGTGGGCAACACCGGCGGCCTGCCGGATCCGAGCGTCACCGGCACCAGCGAGTGGGTGCAGCTGTACCCGCGCGGCGGCGACCCTGCCGACACCGAGTGGGTGCGCTACGACGCGATCGTCGCGCCCAGCATGCTGGTGCGCGGCAACCGGTTCCGCTGGGACCAGCTGCGGTTCGAGCTGACGCGGCAGACCGTCGTCAACGTGTTCTCGATCAGCACCCTCGGCGTGTCCGGCGCCAGCCCGGAGACCAGCATTGCGTGGCCGCAGGTGACGCCGACCGCCGGCTACATCGGCTACGTGCCCCGGATCGAGGCGGACTTCCCGCAGATCGGGCCGGCGCGCGCGGCGCTGGCGTTCCGCGGCGACCCGGCCACGGCGACCAGCGCGCACCCGCACGCCAGCAGCACCGTGCTGCCGTGCCACCGCCTCGACCTCAGCTGGGGCAACTACGGCGCCCTGACGGGTCGCCCGGGCCGCAACGACCGCGTCGCCCTGGTGACGGGCAGCACCGCCAGCGGCACCAGCCGGCCGGCGGTCGAGTGGCACACCGTCCACTGGTCGTCGCGGTTCTACATCGGCGACCTGCAGCGCCAGCAGACGCCGCCTGAGCTGACCAGCCCGGACCCGTTCCAGCTGGTCGCGTTCCAGCGCGGCGTGCAGCAGCTGGTGCGCGGCGAGCCGCGCAACACCAACGCGCCGCTGCGCGACGTGCGCACCATGGACCGGCTGGTGAAGTTCCCCAGCGGCGAGCTGCCGGCGGCGAGCTGCGAGTGGGTGAGCTGCGGCGCGGCGACCGACGCCGGCGACCTCGTGCAGACGCTGGTCGACGAGATCGACGTGGTCGACCACATCGCCGGCGAGGTGGTCGTCGACGAGCAGTTCCCCGACTCGGCGCAGCAGTTCCTGGTGCGCATCTCCGGCCGCATGCAGCCGCAGGGCCTGGTGTTCTTCGGGCTCGACGAGACGCAGGACTTCCCGCCGGGCGGCGGCCTGCTGCAGATCGACGACGAGGTCCTGGCCTACGAGAGCCACCAGAACGGCACCTTCACGATCGCCCGCAACGGCCGCGGCCTGCTCGGCACCGACCCGCAGGGCCACGACCGCGGCGCGCGCGTGCACTTCCTGACGCACCGACCGGCGGCGATCCTCGGCAGCGCGGTCGGGGCGCGCGACGACACGATGACGGTGCAGGCGCTGGGCGCGCTGCCGGCGACGTTCGGCACCCTGCTGCTGAACCGCACCGAGCTGCTGCACTACACCTGGTCGCGCACCAGCGGCGACGTGACGTCGCTGGAGATGCCGCGCCAGTACCCGCCGGGAGAGGTCGGCGACGGCGCCAGCGCGCGCGGCCTGTTCCGCGGCCGCTACGGCACCGCGCCGGCATCGGCGGGCGCCGGCGAGCCGGTGATCCTGATGCCGTTCCGCTACTGGGACCGCCACGTGCCGCAGAACGACGACCCCGAGCAGAGCTACTTCCAGCTGTCGGTGCGCGAGGCGCCGGTGTACTTCCGGTCGCTGACCTGGGAGGAGGAGACCGCCGACCAGAACGTCGACGTGCTGTGCTACGTGCGCGCCGACGCGCGCACGCCGTGGAGCGACGACCCGGCGAAGTCGCCGTTCCTGCGCCTGCTGCGGCGCAGCGCCGGCGAGACCGGGGCCAAGGTGCTGGACCTGCAGGCGACGCAGCTCGAGGTCCGCTTCGTGACCGAGTACCGCCCCGGCTGCCTCGACCTGGTGACCTGGCAGTCGCACGCGTGGAAGACCGCGCCGCGCGTGCGCAACGTCGAGCTCGACTACGAGGGCGACGCCCGGATCCTGCGCGAACAGGTGACGCTGCGATGAGCGCCCGCCGCTCCACGTCCCGTCGCGCTGGCGCCGCCGGCTTCACGCTGATCGAGCTGCTGGTCGTGCTCGGCATCCTGGTCGCCTTCATGGGCATGCTGATCCAGTTCGTCGACTCGGGCGTGCGCCTGTTCGACGAGGGCGAGGCCGGCCAGATGCTGACCGACCGCGCCGAGGCGGCGCGGGTCGCGGTCGAGCGCGAGCTGCGCGTGATCTCGGCCGACTGCCGCTCGCTGGAGCCGGTCGTGCCCGACGATCGCCTGCTGGTGCAGCGCCTGCCGCCGGGCCTGCCGCCCAAGGTGCAGAAGACCGACGCGCGCGCGTTCGTGCTGCGCGCCGGTGTGGCGCTGGCGCCGTCGGTCGAGGAGCGCATGCAGGAGGACCAGCTGCTGCTGCAGGCGGCGCTGGACCTCGGCGCCGACGCCAGCCCGCAGAGCCTGCGCGAGCGCGCTGCGATGCTGCAGGCGACGTCGGGCCTGCGCGGCCGCGGCCGGCTGCTGCTGGCGCAGTGGCCGCAGAGCGACGACGGCGCGCTGCTCGAGCTGCGCGTCGGCCGGTTCCTGCTCGACCAGCAGCTGCCGGTCGGGCCCGACCGCAGCGTCGACCCGTTCGAGGTGCCGTGGCCCGGCAGCCCCGAGCTGCCGTCGCTGCTGCTGCACGCGCACACCGAGCGCCTGGTCGGCGACCTGCTGTTCGCCGACGTCGAGCTGTGGTCGCAGACGACGACCGACTGGGACGCCGAAGGACCGGCCGGCCCCGAGGTCGTCTGGGACTCCGCGCGCGCCGGCTGGCTCGCCGACCCGACGCAGGGCCCGGTGTTCCGCCAGGACCTCGGTCCCGACAGCCTGCGCGAGCCCGCCGACGACGTCCACCCACGCGCGCTGCGCGTGACGCTGGTGGTGGCCGAGGACGAGAGCCGCCCGCGCGAGGGTCTGCTGGCCGGCGCGCTGGCGCCCGACGGCCGCGCGCTGCAGCTGGTCAACGGCGAGCGCTTCCCCGGCGCGCCCGACGGCGGCTGGGCCAAGATCGGCTCCGAGTGGGTGCGCTACCAGGAGCGGGCCGGCGACGTGCTGCGCGGCCTGAGCCGCGGCGTGCGCGGCACCCGCGCGCAGGCCCACAGCAGCGGCGCGGTCGTGCGGATCGGTCGCACGGTCCGGTTCGTGGTGCCGCTGCCGCACGGCAAGGACGACTGGAACGGAGGTGGCGATGGCGCGCGCTGAGCTCCGCGCGACCGGCGGCTTCACGCTGGTCGAGATGCTGGTGGCGCTGTCGATCCTGACGGTCGGCATCACCACGCTCTTGCTGTCGCTCGGCGACAGCATGGCGCTGCGTCGGTCGACCGACGCGCGCATCGTCGCCGCCGAGGCCGTCGAGGGCTTCGTGCAGCGCATCGCCACCACGGCGATCCGGCGCCGCGACGGCGCCCTCAACGACCTGGACCTCGAGCTGGTGCTGCCCGAGCGCACCGAGGTGCCGGAGTCGCCGGGCATGTTCCTGTCCGCGTCGATGGCCACCGACGACCAGCGCCCCGGCGTCTGGCTGCTGCGGGTGCGCGCGTCGTGGATGGAGCGCGGCGACCTGGTGAGCGAGGAGTTCCTGCGGGTGCTGCCGCGTCAGCTCCCGCTGCGGGACCGGGTGCGCCGGTTCCGCGACGAACGGGCGCAGGAGACTGCGCGCTGACTGCGAGGTGACATCATGACGAAGCGAAGCGTAGCGACGTTCCTGCTCGCCGTGCTGCCGTGGGCGGTGGCCCCGGCGGCGGCGCAGACCCTGCAGCTTGCCGACGGCCAGGTGCTGCTCGCGAAGGTCGAGGACGCCTACGGCGAGGGGCTGCGAGTGCACCGGCTCGACAACGGCGGCGTGCTCGAGCTGACCTGGGAGCACCTGTCGCCCGACTGCGCCATGCGGATCAAGCGCGAGTACGCGCTGGCCGGCCAGGAGGAGGGCGAGCCGATGGCGACGGCGCACGAGGTGCGCTACGTGGTCGGCGGCGTCGCCAAGGTCCTGATCGGCAGGATCGTCGACGACGGCGACCCCAAGACCATGGTGCTCCTGGTCAAGGGCGTGCCCTACCGCATCCCGCGCGAGAACATCACCGGCGTGCGGCAGATCGAGGTGCCGGTGTCCCAGGTCCACACGCCGGACGAGTACTACGCGCTGAAGCTCGCCGAGCTGACTCCGGGCGAGGAGGCCGACCTGCACAAGCTGCTGGCCGAGGAGCTGATGAAGGTCCGCGACTATGCGCGCGCGCGCACGCACCTCGAGACGGCGAAGCGGCTCGGCAACTCGCGCGAGCCCGAGCGCGTCGCCACGCTGCTCAAGCGCGTCGAGCTGTACATCGAGGCCGGCAAGGAGCGCGAGCTGCTCGACGATCTGCAGGTCGCCACCGCACGGGCGCAGCCGCGCGACTTCGCGACCGGCCGCGAGCTGATCGCGAAGTACGAGAAGGAGTTCAAGAACGGCAAGCTGCGCTCCGACTTCGAGCAGGACCAGCGCCGGTTCGAGGAGGCGCGCACGCGCTTCTACGCGCAGAAGGTCGCCGACGCCTGGCGCCGCGTGGCCATCACCTACGTCGCCGACAAGAAGATGCAGGAGGCGCTCACGCTCGGCGCGGCCAAGGAGTACGCCGAGACCAGGATGAGCGACGACATCGCCGCCTACGTCGCCCAGCGGCTCGAGCTCGAGGCCGAGGAGGTCGACCAGCTGTTCGCGATCCGCGACAAGTACCCGGTCGGCCGCCGCAGCGAGCACTTCTCGTACGGCATCGGCTCGTGGGTGCTCGGCGAGCCGGCGATCCTGAAGGACACCAAGCAGGGCGCCGAGGAGGACAAGCCGACCGACAACCCCGCCGACGACCGCGAGCTGGAGCGCATCCGCAAGGCGATCCAGAAGATGATGGAGCAGCGCCGCAACGCGGGCCGCGGCGCCGCCGGCGGCAGCCGCGAGCAGACCGACGACGAGTGGTGGGCGGCGGCCGACCGCCAGGAGCGCACCGGCTGGCTGCGCGCCTACTACGCGGAGTTCGGCGGCAAGCTGCAGATGGTCGGCGCCTACGTGCAGCCGTGCTTCGCCTGCGCCGCGCTCGGCACCCAGACCGAGATGGACCCGCAGACCAACAAGCCGGTCAAGGTCCCGTGCTACCTGTGCCACGGCACCAAGTGGCTGCGCACGTTCAAGGCGTACTGACGCGCGCCGCGGCGACCGCGGCGGCGTTGCTGCTGGCGGGCTGCGCCGGCGCGCCGGCGCGGCGCCCGCTGCCCGGGTCGACGCCGCCGGTGTGGCCGCCGGCGGGGCCCGCGGGGGAGGCGCCGGCGCGGGTGGCGGTGGTACAGGAGCCGCAGCCGGTTCGCCCGGTGCAGGGCTACGGGCCCGAGGTGCTGCTGCCGGACCCGAAGTCGCCCGACGCCGAGGTGGCGCGCGTCGGCGACCTGTCGCTGCGCCAGAGCCAGGCGTTCGCGCGCCTGCTCGACGCCGAGCCCAAGCTGGCGCTGTACGCGGTCGACCTGCTGGTCTACGACGTGCTAGTGGCGCAGCACGCCCGGCAGTACGGCATCCAGGTCGATGCGGCGCGGGTGCGCGAGCTGGCCGACCGCGAGGAGTCGCAGCTCCTGCGGCGGGTGCAGAGCGAGCTGGGCGGGCAGGTCGAGTTCGCCGACTACGTCTGGCGCATCTTCGGCATGCGCCTCGCCGACTGGCAGCGCGCCGCCGAGCTGCGCATCGCCCAGCGGCTCTACCACGGCTACGTGATCCGCTACCTGGCGCTGCGCGAGGACCGCGTGGTGGTGCGCTACATCGTCCACAAGGACCGGCAGGTGCTCGAGGACGCGGCCCGCAAGGTGCGCGAGGGCGCCGACTTCGCCACGCTGGCGCTGCGCCTGTCCGAGGACGAACTGCGGCGCGACGGCGGGCTCCTGCCGCCGTTCGGCGAGGGCTTCCCGCACCCCGTGGCGGAGGCGGCGCTGAAGCTGCAGCCGGGCGAGCTGTCGCCGGTGTTCGAGAAGTCGGCGCGCGGTTCGGCGCGGTTCTACCTGGTCTACTGCCTCGAACGGCTGGCCGGCCGCGAGGCCGCGTTCGCCGACGTGCGCGCCGAGATCGACCGCGAGCTGGAGCAGAAGCCGCTGACGCCGATCGAGACCAATGCCTACACGCTGCGCTGGCGCGGCGCGCTCGAGGCGAAGACCGATGACAAGTCCGGCGCCGGTCGCTAGAACCTGTCGTCCATGGACGACATTTCGCGGGAGTTCCCCGCTGATGCCGGCGGCGGTGACCGGTCAGGGTCGCGGCGCGAGGGTGCTGGAGGTTCCGGTCAGGACGCTCCGCACGACGACGCCGCGGCGCACGTGCTGCGTTCGCGCGGCGGTTCGCGGGCCGACCTGCCCGTCGACGCGGGCGCAGCGGACCCCGAGGCCCGGCGCACGGCGCTGCGATCGGAGCGCGGGATGATGCTGGCCGAGGGCGATCCGAACGAGGGCGCGCCGTCGGCCGCAGGCGACGGCGACGAGATCTCGGCGGCCGACGCCGCGGCGGCGCTGCGCGCGGCCGAGGACACCCTCGAGGTCGAGGACGATCCGGAGGAGGTCGACGGCGACGACGGCCTGCCGCCGGTGCCGGCGCTCGAAGGCCCCGAGGCGATCGCGCGGGTGGTGTTCGTGCTGCTGCTGACGCAGCGCGACGGCCTGTCGCTGCTGCGCCTGGCGCAGGCCTGCGACACCACGCAGAAGAACGTCGAGCAGGCGCTCGAGCCGCTGCAGGCACTGCTCGACCAGAGCGGGCTGCCGGTCGAGCTGTCCCGCACCGGCGAGACGATCAAGTTCCTGTCGAAGGCCGAGACGTTCCCGTACCTGCAGCGTCTCCGCGGCGTCAAGAAGCTCGAGAAGCTGTCGCCCGCCGCGCTCGAGACGCTGGCCGTGATCGCCTACCGGCAGCCGGTCATGCGGGCGGAGATCGAGGCGATCCGCGGCGTGAAGGCCGGCCCGATGCTGCGCACCCTGCTGCAGCACAAGCTGGTCCGCGTCACCGGCCGCGCCGACGTGCCGGGTCGGCCGCTGCAGTACGGCACCACGCAGCACTTCCTCGAGCGCTTCGGCCTGTCGTCGCTGCAGGAGCTGCCGAGCGTCAAGGAGTGGAAGCAGCTGGGCTGACGGCCCCGCGCATCCCGTTCCGCCGCGCCGCGCCGCTGCGCCACCCCGTGCCCAGGCCGCGCGCAGCGCGGCGGTGCCCAGGCGTGCGCGCGCAGCGCGCACGCCGGTGCCCGCGCGCGCGAAGGGCGCGCTGGGGTACCTCATCGATCGCGCAACTCGACCCAGCCCGCGCTTCGCGCGGGCGGGCACCGGCCGCGCTGCGCGCGGCCTGGGCACCGGCGCGCTGCGCGCGCCTGGGCACGGGCACGGGCACGGGCACGGAAACGGACACGGACACGGAAACGGCACGGGCACGCTCGACGTGACGGCTTTCGCCGTCCCCGCATCAGCGGTACGCGCCGCGCATCCTGCGCCAGCGGATCTTCACCAGGTCGACCAGCGAGCGGGTGACCGACGCCAACAGGCGAACCTTGGTGTCGTCCTCGTGCTTCCAGCGCACCGGGATCTGCACCAGCCGCAGGCCCTGGTCGGCCAGGATCGCCACGACCTCCGCGTCGAACGCCCAGCGGTCCAGCGTCGACCGCGCGAACACGCGCTGCGAAGCGTCCTGCGTGAAGCCCTTGAAGCCGCACGTGAAGTCGTGCACGCCGGGCACCAGCAGGAACTGCGTCAGCAGCGTGAAGCCCTTGCCGAGCGTCTGCCGCAGCCATGGCTGCCGGCGCTCGATGCGCGAGCCTGGCGCGCGGCGGTTGCCGAGGACGGCGTCGGCGCCGCCTTCGAGCGCGCGCAGCATCGGGCCCAACTCGTCGAGCGGCGTCGACAGGTCGGCGTCCATGAACACGACGAAGCGGCCGTGCGCGGCCAGCATGCCGGTGCGCACCGCGGCGCCCTTGCCGCGGTTCTGCGGCAGCTGCAGCACGCGCAGGCGGGGCTCGGCGGCGGCGACCTGCTGCAGGATCGCGTACGACCGGTCGCGCGAGCCGTCGTCGACGGCGACCAGCTCCCAGCTGCGGCCCTGCATCAGCGCCGCGGCGTCGAGCCAGTCCCGCACCTTGCCGAGGTTCTGCTCGAGCACCAGCGCCTCGTCGAACACCGGCAGCACCACCGACAGGTACGGCGCCTGCGTCGCGTCCGGCGCGGGAGTGCCGCCTGTGCCCTGCTCGGTCATGCGGCGGCAGTATGGCGCCGCGCGCGCCACGCGCAATGGACGGCCGCGGCGGCGAGCAGCGCCAGCGTCGCGGCCGACAGCAGCTGCAGCCACGGCCAGCCGAACGGCGCGTACTCGAACCGCACGCGTCGGGCGCCCGCGGGCAGCTCGACGGCGCGCCACAGGAAGCAGCCGGTGTGCACCGGCACCGCTGTGCCGTCGACGGTGGCGCGCCAGCCGCGCGCGAAGCGCTCGGTGACCAGCAGCCAACCGGCGCTCGCCCGCGGGGCGACCGTGAGCTCGAGCACCGCCGGGGTGTAGCGCTCGACCGCGAAGTCGATCGGCCGCAGCCGCGCGGCGCGGATCGCCGCCGCGAGGTCCGCCGGCGACTCGTCGCGGTCGTGCACCAGCAGCGGCAGCACGTCGTCGGCGCGGATCGCGTCGATCCAGGCCTGGAAGTCCTCCGGGGTGAGCGGCCGGTGCAGCGCGCTGTCGGCGAAGAACACGCGCTCGCGGCCGAGCCCCAGGCGCATCGCGCGCACCGAGTAGGCGAGGCCGTAGTGGTAGCCGCTGTTCATCGCCGCGTAGCCGAACAGCACCGGCGTCTTGGCGGGCAGGTTGGCCGAGTCGAACAGCCGCGCCACCGGGCTCTCCAGGTCGGCGCGGATGCGATCGTGGTCGCCGGCCAGGATCGCCTCGGTCTTCCACGAAGGGATCGTCGCCGCCAGCAGCTGCCGGTCGAAGCCGTCCGCGCCGAGGTCGAGCGACGGGTCGTGCTCGGCGGCGAAGCGCTGCATGCGGTCGGGCGGCGCGTGCAGCAGCGGCGCGTTCCCCAGCGTCGCGGCCAGCACGCCCAGCACCAGCAGTGCGCCGAGTGCGCGGAGGGCCGCGCCGACGCGGCCGCGCGCCGCCAGCACGCCGGTGGCGAGCGCCGTCGCCAGCAGCGCGCCGAGCCACAGCACATCGGTGGCGCGCAGCGGGACGCGGAGCGCCGGATACACGGCGATCGCCGCCGCGCCGCCGACGCCGGTCGCCGCGAACGCCGCGCGCGCCAGCAGGCGCGGGTCGAGCCGCCGCGCGCCGAGCGCCGCCAGCGCCGCGATCGCGAACAGGAAGCCGATCCGGAAGATCGCCGGGTGCCGGAAGTACCGCGTCGGCGGCACCAGGTCGTAGAGCCAGGCCCGCAGCGGCAGCGCGTTGCCGAGCGCGGTGCCGAGGAACGCGAGTCCGAGCAGCAGCAGCCCGAGCCGCCGCGGCGACCGGCCGCCGGCGGCCAGCGCCACCAGCACCAGCACCCAGGTGCCGAGGCCGGTGTCGAGGCCGACCGACGAGCGGCTGGTGATCGGGAACGGATCGTCGGCCGTGCCCTGCGGCATCGTCGCGGCGAGCCCGGCGAGGCCCGGGTGGGCGACGGTCCACAGCGCCGCCGGCTCGAGCGGGTTGGCGCTCTGCGGGTCGGGGCTGTTCCAGCCGGTCGCGGTCTCGCGCGGCAGCGGCGCGGTGCGGCCGGTGAAGCCGTTGCCCTCGACGAAGAACGCGGCGTAGGTCGGCGCCAGCACCACGAGCGCCACCGCGGTCGCGACGGCGAGGCACAGCGCCGCCGCGCCGAGCCCGGCGCGGTCGTCGCCCGGCAGCGCAGCGCCGTCGCCGCCGCCGTCCCGAGTCAGCACCCTCACCGCGGTCCAGCCCAGCAGCACGAGGCCGCAGACCATCACCACGCCGGGATAACCCGCGAGCGCGCCGAGCCCCCAGAACGCGCCCGCCGACGCGGCGAGGCGCAGCCGTTCGAGCCCGCGTTCCAGCAGCGCGCGGTCGAGCAGCAGCACCATCCACGGCAGCATCGCGAACGCGTGCACGAAGCAGGTGTGGCAGGCGTGGCCGGTGAACGCGCCGTTGCTCGTCCACGCCAGCGCCAGCAGGACCTGCGCCCAGGCCGGCGCGCCGAGGTGCCGTGCCAGCCGCGCGAAGCCGGCGGCCGACAGTGCCCAGGGCACCAGCCACAGCAGCACCCACGACCACGGCGTGCCGCCGCCCAGGAGGCCGCACAGCACCGCGATCGGCGAGCACGCGCCGACCTGCGGCTCGGCGCCGTCGGGCGAGCCGCCGTTGGTCCACGGGTTCCACGTCAGCAGCTCGCCGCTGCGCGCGAAGTCGCCGACCAGCATCTGGTACGGCAGGTGGAAGGTCGCCGCGTCGCCGACCGGGCCGGCGGCGCCGGTCCACACCGGCCACTGCAGCAGCACCAGCGCCAGCGCCGCGAGCAGCGCGGTCGGCGGGGGGCGGCGCGCGCTCACGCCGGCGCCGCTCCGAGCCGGGCCTCGGCGACCAGCGACGTGCCGAACGGCAGCGGCCCGCCGAACGCGCGTTCGACCGCGCCGGCCCAGGTCAGCAGCGCGTTCGCCGCCTTCGACACCGGCGGGAACTCGAACTCCTGGACCTGCTTCCGCACGCGGCGCTGCCACCACGCCGGCGGCCAGCAGTACGAGAACGCGTAGCGCACCCGGGTCGGCTCGAAGCCGCCCTGCCGCAGATGCTCGCGCAGCAGCGCGCGCGTGTAGCGCCGGTGGTGGCCGCAGATCTCGTCCCACCGGCTCCACAGGGAAGGCATCGCCGGCACCGTGACCACCAGCAGGGCCTGCGGGTCGGCGACCGCGCGCAGGTGCCGCAGCGCGCGCACGGGGTCCTCCAGGTGTTCCAGCACGTCGAGGCAGGTGATCGCGTTCGGCGCGAAGCCCGGCTCGATCGGTCGCCGGAAGTCGGCCAGCCGCACCGGCAGGCCGCGGCCGAGGCCGACGTCGATCGCGTCCTGTGTGCCGTCGAGGCCGAGCGCTTCTTCCGGCGCGAACTCCCGCCGCACGCTCGCCAGCACCCCGCCGGTGCCGCAGCCGAAGTCGAGGTAGCGCAACGGCCCGCGCGCGGCCTGCCGCCGCAGCGCCCGGCGCACCCAGCCCTGGCGCACGGCGTACCACCAGTAGCCCGCCATGTCCTGTTGCGACAGGCCCACGACGTGCGCGGCGGAGATCTCGCGGGCGGCCTCGGACACGGCGCGGGATGCTACCACGAGGGGTGCGCGATCCCGCGCGGTGTCGGCACGCGCGCGCCGACCCGGCGGGGCGGCGGCCTGCTATGTTGAGCCGCCATGCCGTCCATGCTGGGTCCGCGTCTGGTCCTCGGCTGCCTCGCGGCCGCGCTGCCGATCGTCGGCGCGCCGGCCCAGTGCGACCCCACCTGGGCCGCCACCGGCGGCCTGTTCGGCGTCAGCGGCGCGGTGAAGTGCATGACGCCGTGGGACCCCGACGGGCCGGGTCCCGGGGCCACCGTGCTGGTGCTCGGCGGCGGCTTCGACGCCGCGGGGCCGGTGGCCGCGCGCAACGTCGCGGTGTGGGACCCGGTGCTCGACACGCTGCGGCCGCTCGGCGCGGGCATGGACCACGAGGTGCTGGCGCTGGCCAGCACGCCGCAGGGCGACCTGTTCGCCGCCGGCGACTTCCGAACGGCCGACGGCCGCGCCGCCAACCGCGTCGCGCGCTGGGACGGCAGCGCCTGGCAGCCGCTCGGCAGCGGCGCCAACAGCATCGTGTTCGACCTCGCGATCCTGCCGAACGGCGACCTGCTGGCGGCCGGCTGGTTCACGACGATGGGCGGCGTGCCGGTGCCGCAGCTCGCGCGCTGGAACGGCGCCAGTTGGTCGGCGATGCCGCCGGGCAACGCGCTGGTGCCGGACTGCGTGCTGCAGACGAGCGGCGGTGACCTGATCGTCGGCGGCGGCGTGACGGTGCACGGCTCCTCGGTGTCGACCGGCGTCGAGCGCTTCGACGGTGCTTTGTGGACCCCGCTCGGCGGCGGCTTCGGCGGCCTGATCTACGACCTGGCGGAGCTGCCGAACGGCGATGTCGTCGCGGCCGGCGACTTCGGCACGGTGGGCGGCACGTTCTACGGCAACGTCGCGCGCTTCGACGGCACGAGCTGGCAGCCGCTCGGCCTCGGCCTCGCCGGCGTGGTGCTGTCGCTGGCCGCGCTGCCGAACGGCGACCTGATCGCCGGTGGGCTGTTCACGACGGCGGGCGGCGCGCCCGCGGCGCACGTCGCGCGCTGGAACGGCGGCACCTGGTCGCCGCTCGGCAGCGGCGTCGACCAGCGCGTGTACGCCGTCGGAGCACTCGGCGCCGACGTCGCGGTCGGCGGGTTGTTCCACGCGGCGGGCGGCGCGCGGGCCGATGGCGTCGCGGTGTGGGACGGCGCGGTCTGGGACACCATCGGTCCGGTGCCCGACGCGTTCGGCGTCGTCGGCGTGGTCGCGCGAACCGTGCCGGCGCCCGGCGGAGGCCTGATCGTGGCCGGCTCGCTGATCCACGCGGGGACCGTTCCGGTCCACGGCGTGGCGCGCTGGGACGGCTTCGCGTGGTCGGACCTCGGCGGCGGCGCCGCGCTGCAGGGCAGCCCGAGCGGGCTCCTGTTCGACGCGGTGCGGCTGTCCGACGGCGACGTCGTCGTCGCCGGCGCCTTCGACCACATGTCCGGCGTCGCCGCGGCCAACATCGCGCGCTGGGACGGCGTGCAGTGGCACCCGCTCGGCAGCGGGCTGAACGCCAACTGCCTCGCGCTGGCCGTCGGGCCGGCCGACGAGGTCTACGCGGTCGGGTTCTTCACGACGGCGGGCGGCGTCGCGGCCAGCCGTGTCGCGCGCTGGGACGGTGCCGGGTGGAGCGCGCTCGGCGGCGGCTTCGACGCGACGGCGCGGCGGCTCCTGCTGCTGCCGAACGGCGACCTGATCGTCGGCGGTGACTTCGCCGTCGCGGGCGGCATCGCGGTGCAGCGCGTGGCGCGCTGGGACGGGCAGGCGTGGGGGCCGTTCGGCGCGCTGACTGCGCCGACGGTGTTCGCGCGCACCGCCGCCGGCGACCTGCTGGCCGGCGAGGCGTTCACCGGCGGCAGCACGGCGGTGCGGCGCTGGGACGGCGCCACGTGGGCGCCGCTCGCGACCGGCCTGTCGAGCACCGGCCCGATCACCGGCGGCGAGGTCGCCGCGATCCACGAGCTGCCCGACGGCGACCTGTTGGTCGCCGGCAAGTTCGGGCGTGCGGGCACCGTGCTGGCCAACCACATCGCGCGCTGGGATGGCACCACCTGGCAGGCGGTCGACACCGGCGTCGGCGTGCCGAGCCTGTTCGACCAGGCGAGCTCGATCCAGGCGCTGCCCGACGGGCGCATCCTGGTCGGCGGCTCGTTCGCGCAGGCCGGCGCACACGTCGTCTCGTCGCTGGCGCTGCTCGAGTCCGGCTGCCCGGCGCAGGCCGCCTCCGAGGGCGGCGCGTGCCAGGGCGCTGCCGGTCCGGTCGATCTGGTCGCGACCTCGCTGCCGTGGCTCGGCGGCACCTTCGCCACGCGCACGACCGGCCTGCCGGCGAATGCGTTCGCGATCGCGATCCGCGGCACCGCGCAGCTGGCGGTGCCGCTCGCCGGCGTGCTGCCGTTCGGCCTGCCCGGCTGCCTGCAGCAGACCGACGTGCTGCAGTCGACGCTGCACGCGCCGCAGGCCGGCAGCTTCGAACTCGCGGTGCCGGTGCCCGAGGACCCGGCGCTGCTGGGGTTCCGGTTCTACGAGCAGAGCCTCGTGGTCGAACTCGACGCGCAGGCGCGGGTCCAGGGCGTCGCCGCGTCGAATCGGCTGGCGCTCGTGGTCGGCCGGTTCTGACCCGGGCTGCACGCGGGCCGTACGGTTACACTCGCCCTCGCCGGCGCGCATCACCGTCGGCAGCCCTCGCCTCGCTCCGATGTCCGCCCCGCTCGACACCACCCTGCTCCTCGACCGCTGGCACGGCGGCGACGCACAGGCCCTCGACCGGCTGCTCGAACAGCACCTGCCGTGGATCGAACGCCGCGTGCGCAGCCGGCTCGGACCGTTGCTGGCGGCGCGCACCGACGCGCACGACCTCGTGCAGGAGACCCTGCTCGAGTTCCTGCGCTACGGCCCGCGCTTCCGGCTGCAGAACGGCGACCACTTCCGCGCCCTGCTGGCGCGCATCGCCGAGAACGCGCTGCGGCACGAGCACGACCGCTGGGCGGCGCAGCGACGGCAGCTCTTGCGCGAGCACCCGCTCGACCGCGAGTCGGTGCTGTGCCTCGACGGACCGTCACCGAGCCAGCTGGCGTCGGCGAACGAAGACGAGGCGTGGCTGCGGCTGGCGCTCGAGCTGCTGCCGGCGCCAGCCCGCGCGCTGGTGGTGGCGCACGACTTCGAGGCCCGGCCGCACGCCGAGATCGCGCGGCGGCTCGGCGTCGGCGAACCGATCGCGCGCAAGCGCTACCAGCGCGCGGTGCAGCAGCTCGCGGGCTACCTCGGCCGGCTGCGCAGCGGCGCCCTCGACGGGATCGACGCCGTGGAGGACCGCGGCGAGGAGGGGGACCACGACGACGGCCCGCGCGCCGTCGCGGCCGATGCCTGACGACGACGGCGACGTCGCGCGCCTGCTGGCGCGGATCCGCGCGCGCGCCGCGGCGCAGCGCGCCGCGGACGTCGATCCGGCGGCGATCGGACCGTACCGCGTCGAGCGGCGGCTCGGGCAGGGCGGCATGGGTGCGGTGTACCTGTGCGCCGCGGCGGCGCCGCTCGAACGGCAGGTGGCGATCAAGCTGGTGCGGCCGGGGCTCGGCGGCGCCGCCGTGCTGGCGCGGTTCCGGCGCGAGCAGCGCGCGATCGCGCGGCTCGAGCACGAGCACATCGCCCGCGTGTTCGACGCCGGCACGACGGGCGACGGCCGGCCGTTCCTGGTCATGGAGTTCGTCGACGGCCAGCCGCTCGACGCGTTCTGCCGCGCGCGCAGCCTGCCGCTGGCACCGCGGCTGCGGCTGTTCCTGCAGGTGTGCCTTGCGGTCGAGCACGCGCACCTGCGCGGCTTCGTGCACCGCGACCTCAAGCCGCAGAACGTGCTCGCGTGCGAACGCGACGGGCGCGCCGCGGTCAAGGTCATCGACTTCGGCCTCGCCGCGGTCGACGACGACGCGCTGGCGGACGACGACGCGCGGACCCTGCCCGGGCAGGTGCTCGGCACGCCGGGCTACATGAGCCCCGAGCAGGCGGCCGGCAGCGACCAGGTCGACGCGCGCACCGACGTCTACTCGCTGGGCGTGCTGCTGCACGAGCTGGTCACCGGCGCGCGCGGCGAACGCACGCCGAGCGGGCCGCTGCGGCCGAGCGCCGCGCTGCGCGCGCGCGCGGATGCCGCCGGCGCCGTGCCGCGCGAGTTCGGCACCGACGCACCGCGGCTGCTGCGGCAGCTGCGCGGTGACCTCGACTGGGTGGTCGAACACGCGACGGCGCTCGCGCCGCAGGAGCGCTACCAGACGGTGCACGCGCTGGCGTACGACGTGCGGCTGGTGCGGACCGGCCGGCCGATCCCGACGCGGCCCAGCGGCGTCTGGTACCGGCTGCGGAAGCGCGCGGCACAGAACCGGCTCGCGACGGCGCTCGCCATTGGGGTGCTCGGCGTGCTCGGGCTCGGCGTCACCGGCACCCTGGTCGGCCTGGTCGAAGCGCGCGCCAACCTGACGCTGTTCGAGCACCTGGCCTCGGCCGAGGTCATCCGCCGCGCCGAGGCCGCCGAGGCGGCGCTGTATCCGCCGGTGCCCGCGCGCATCCCGGCGATGCAGCGCTGGCTCGCGCGCTATCGCGCCGAGGCGCACGAACGGCTGCAGCGGCTGCGCGAGGCGGTGACGGCGCTGCAGGCGCGGGCCGTCGACGAGCCCGAGGACGTGCGGCAGCGCGACCGCGAGACGAGCCCCGCCTGGCAGCGGTTGCAGAAGCAGCGCGGCTACGCAGCCGACACCGAGCGGCGGCTGGCTGCCAGCACGGACCCGGCGGAGCGCGCCCGGATCGCCGAGGAGCTCGCGACCCTGCGTCGTCGCTGCGTCGAGCTCGAACGGGAGGCCGCCGCGGTGCGGGTGTACCGGTTCGCGTCGGACGCGGACGGCTTCCTGTACGGCGCGCTGCTGCCGACGCTGGGGCAGATGGAGCAGTTCGTCGCGACCGCGGTGCCGCGCGTCGAACGCGCTCTCGCGTGGGCGCAGGACCTGGACCGCGGCCACGACGAGGCGCGGGCGGCGCGTTGGCGCGCGGTGCAGGCGCGCATCGCGAACGCCGCGGTCTACGGTGGACTCGAGCTGCCGGAGCAGCCCGACCTCGTGCCGCTCGGGCCCGACCCGGACAGCGGCCTCGAGGAGTTCGCGCAACCGCGTTCGGGCAGCGTGCCGGAACGCGATCCCGCGACCGGCCGCCTGCCGGTCGACGGCGACACCGCGCTGGTGTTCGTGCTGCTGCCCGGCGGCGAAGTGGGCTGGGGGGCGCAGGCCTCGGAGCCGGGCGCGCCGTTCTTCGACCGGCACGCGCAGCGCGGCGAGGACAACGGACGCACCGGCGTGCTCGACCCGTTCTTCGTCTCGAAGTACGAGATGACGCGAGGCCAGTACCTGCGGCTGTACCGCGAGGACCCGAGCCACTGGGCCACCGGCCAGTCCTACGATCCGCAGCGCGACCGCGTCATCACCGCGGTGCACCCGGTGGAGCACGTCGACTGGCCCACGGCGAGGGCGCGGCTCCTGCACGAGGGCCTCGACCTGCCGACCGAGGTGCAGTGGGAGTACGCCTGCCGCGCCGGTTCGACTTCGTCCTGGACCACCGGCGCGGATCCGCGCGTGTTGCTCGGCTACGCCAACCTCGCCGACCGGGACGGCTGGGACGACGGCTGGGCGCTGCACGCCCCGGTCGGCACGTTCCGGCCGAACGCGTTCGGTCTGCACGACGTGCACGGCAACGTGCGCGAGTGGTGCCGCGACCGCTACGGCAACTACCAGGGCTGCACCGCGGCGGGCGATCTGCTGCAGACCGACGTCGACGCCACCGACCAGCGGATGTCGCGCGGCGGCAGCTTCCAGGAGGGGCCGGGCACGGCGCGCTGCGCCAGCCGCGGGCCAGCAGCGCCGGGCGTCGAAGGGCACTCGTTCGGGTTGCGGCCGATCCGCCGCATCGACCGGATCGCGGAGTCGCGCTCCGCGGCGGTGCCCGGCGCCGTAGACTCCCGGCCACGATGAACTCCGCCGCGCGCATCGATGCCGCCTGAACCCGCCGCGCGCCGGCGCCGGTGGCTGCAGCTGGGGTTCGCGGTGCTCGGCGCCGCGTGGCTGCTGGTGCGCGTGCCGCCGCAGCTGGGACCGGGCTGGGAGGCGGTGCGCGCCGCGTGGAGCGCCGCTGGCGAGGTCGGCTGGCCGGCGCCGGAGCTGTTCGAGCTGCGGTTCGGACTGCCGCCCGAGGACTTCGAACTGCTGCAGGCGGAGTTCGACGAGCGCAGCGCCGGCCGGCTGTTGCTCTACGTGCCGCTCGAACAGCTGCCGGAGCCGATGCGGCTGCCGGTGCTCGAGCGCTGCTCGCTGCTGTTCGAGGTGCTGCACAACCTGCGCTATCCGGCGCCGCACGACGTCCGCCTGGTCGAGAGCGCAGCGGAGCTGCAGGACGCGGTCGCCGAACCGTGCGAGGGTCCGCTGCTGGTGGCCGACCTCGGCCAGCGCGACGAACGGCTGCCCGTCGCGGCGCCGTTCGAACTGCTGCGCGAGCGGCGGTCCAGCGGCGTGCGCGGGCGCTGGTGGCGGCGCGAGGAGACGCGGTGAGCGACGCGCTCCCGCTGCTGTGGGGCATGGCGCTGCCGGCGGCCCTGGGCGTGCTGGTGCTCCAGCGCAGCGGCCTGCGGTTCGCGGGCGATCGGCTCGGCTTCCCGGCGTGGGCGTGGCTGACGGGCTGCCTCGCGCTGGCGGTGCTGCTGCTCGGGTGCCTGCTGCTGGGGGTGCCGCCCGCGCAGTGGCCGTGGGCGCCGGCGCTCGCGATCGTCGCGTTGGCCATCTGGCGTCGCCGGGTGCCGGAGCCGTCGGCCGCGCCGCCAGCTCCACCGGTCGGCTGGCCGCTGTGGATGGTCGTCGCGCTCGGCGCGGCCGGCATCGCGTTGCTCGCGTTCGCCGTGGCCAGCCACCCGTGCGTCACGGCGGACGAGGCCAACATGTGGGCGCTGAAGGCGAAGTCGCTCCACGTCGACTGGTACCGCGGCGAGTTCGCTGCGGCGCAGCGGTTCGCCTACCACCCGGACTACCCGCTGCTGAACCCGCTGCTGCAGGCGTGGGTCTACGGCCTGAACGGCGAGATCGTGCACAGCCAGAACCGCGTGCCGATCCAGCTCTGCGCGCTGGCGCTGTGGCTGGCGCTGGCGTCGGCGCTGCGGCGCCGGCTGCCATCGGCGCTGGCGGCGCTGCTGCTGGTGCCGATGCTGCTGGCCACCGAGTTCCAGGACCTGTGCCGCTGGGCCTACGCCGACGGCATGCTGGCGCTCGGGCTGGTCGTGGCGCTCGACGGCTGGCTGCGCCTGCGCGCGGCGCCGCACCGCGGCCACGCGGCGTTGCTGGGGCTCGGGCTCGCGTTCGCGATGTGGTCGAAGAACGAGGGCGCGCTGTACGTCGGGCTCGCGCTCGCCGCCGGCGCCGCGGCGCCGCTGTTGCGCCAAGAGGTGCCGTGGCGGGCGGCGCCCGGCGAGGCGCTGGGCCGCGCGGTGCGGGCGCGCTGGCTGTGGCCGCCGCTGCTGGTGGTCCTGTTCCAGAGCGCGTGGAACGCGGTGTTCGGGCTGCGCAACGACCTGTTCCTGGACCACCCGGCCAGCGGCACGATGACCGACCGGCTGGTGGGGCAGTTCGCCGAGCGCGCGCCGGTGGTGCTGGACTGGGCGCTTGGCGCGGTGCTCGGCCCCGCCAGCGCGCACGCGGTGCTGCTGCTGCCGTGGCTCGCGCTGGTGCTGGTGCCGCGCCTCGCGCTGTCGGCGGCGCTGTGGGCGCCGACGCTGGCGCTCGTCGGCAGCTTCGTCGCGCTGCACGTGGTCTACATCGGCAGCTATCTCGGCCTGCAGCACCACCTGGAGACCTCGCACGCGCGCGTGCTGTTCCAGGCCGTGCCGGCGGGCACGGTGTGGTTCGCGGCCGTGTTCGCGGGGCTCCGGCTGGACGGCCGCCCGGGCGTATCTTCTCGGCCGGACGCGGCGTAGCCTGCCGGCTTCGCACGAAGGACCCGCCCATGCCCGATTCGCTCTCGCGTCGCCGTTTCCTGCAACTGTCCGCCGCCGCATCGGCGGCCGGCTGCGCCGCGCCGCAGCGCGCGCCGGCGGCGCACACCGGCCCGCGCAAGGGCCCGGTGGCCGTGTCGAGCGCCAACGGCCTGCGCGCCGTCGAGATCGCCGTCGCGCACATGCGCGAGGGCTGGCGGCCGGTCGACGCCGCGGTGGCCGGCGTCGCGGTCGTCGAGGCCGATCCGAACGACGACAGCGTCGGGCTCGGCGGCCTGCCCGACGAGGACGGCGTGGTCACGCTCGACGCCTGCGTGATGGACGGGCCGTCGGGGCTCGGCGGTGCGGTCGCGGCGCTGCAGAACATCGTGCACCCGGCGCAGGTGGCGCTGAAGGTCATGCGCAACACCGACCACGTGCTGCTGGTGGCCGAGGGCGCGCTGCGTTTCGCGCGCGTGCACGGCTTCGTCGAGCAGGACCTGCTGACCGACGCGTCGCGCAAGAAGTGGGTCGAGTGGAAGCAGAAGCGCAGCCAGATCGACGACTGGCTGGATCCCGAGGAGAACGGCGAGCACGGCGTGTCGTGGTTCGACAAGTACAAGGACAAGACCGGCACGATCCACGTCGGCGCGGTCGACGCGCACGGCGACGTCGGCGGCGTGACGACGACGTCAGGGCTGGCGTTCAAGCTCGCCGGCCGCGTCGGCGACTCGCCGCTGCTCGGCTGCGGCAACTACGTCGACAACGACGTCGGCACCGGCGGCGCGACCGGCCGCGGCGAGGCGGCGATCCTGAGCAACGGCAGCAGCTTCGTCGTGCAGCAGATGGCGCTCGGCAGGTCGCCGACCGACGCGTGCCTCGAAGCGTGCCGCCGCATCGCGCGCCTGACGAAGGTGCGGCGCCTGCTCGACGACCGCGGCCGCCCGGACTTCCAGGTGCAGTTCTACGCGACCAACACCAAGGGCGAGTTCGGCGGCGGCGCGCTGTATCCGTCGCCGTTCGCGGTCTGCGACGACGACGGGCCGCGGCGGCTGGAGATGGCGTCGCTGTACGACGCGCGCTGAGTACGACGACGCTGACGGGTTCGCTGCGGCCGGGTGCTGGTCCTGGGGTGGGGGTACTCCCGGAGAAACAGGGAGAGCACGGAGAGCACCGGGAGGGGCACAGAGCAGAGGGCGCTCGACTCAGGGGGCCGTCACGCGGCACGCAGGCATCCGCGAACCAGAGAAGAAACCACAGAGGACACGGAGAGCACGGAGCAGAAAGCAGCCGCCCAGCCAGGGCATCCGCCAAGGCGGGCGAGGCCTCCGCGGTGTGCGCGTGCGTCGCGTTCGGTGCGTTGGCTCCTGCTGGGCGGCTGCGTCAGCGTCGGCGGTTGCTTTCTGCTCTGTGTGCTCTGTGCTCTCTGTGGTTTTGTTTTCTGGGGTACTCCCGGAAGAACAGGGAGAGCACGGAGAGCACGGGAGGGGCACAGAGCAGAGGGCGCTCGACTCAGGTGGCCGTCACGCGGCACGCAGGCATCCGCGCACCAGAGAAGGAACCACAGAGGACACAGAGAGCACGGAGCAGAAAGCACCCGCCCAGCCAAGGCATCCGCCAAGCCGGGCGAGGACCTCTGCGGTGTGCGCGTGCGTCGCGTTCGGTGCGTTGGCTCCTGCTGGGCGGCTGCGTCAGCGTCGTCGGTTGCTTTCTGCTCTGTCTGCTCTGTGCTCTCTGTGGTTTGTTTTCTGGGGTACTCCCTGTTCCTCCCGGGGAAAACGCGTCTAGCGATCGATGGCGAAGGTGCGCAGCTCCGGCGCGAACGCCTCGAAATCGGCGGCGAATGCGTCGTAGTGCCTTGTCAGGTCGTCGACGCCGTCGTCGAGCGGCGCGTCGCGGCGCAGGCGGCGGCGCAGGCGTTCGAGCACCAGCCGCACGCCGTCGCGGGTGCGGCTGATCGCCAGCCAGTCGTTGTCGATCATGCGCGGCAGCGCGGCGCGCAGGCGTTCGGGCAGCAGCGGCCGGTGCTGCAGCAGCTGCGCGTAGACCTCCTGCGTGAACGCGTCGAGCGGGCGGCCGTCGCCGTGCAGGTGCCAGTCGCGGGCCAGGAAGTGGTCGTAGAACACGTCGACCAGCACTCCCGACCAGCGCGCGAGCGGCGGCGCCACCCGGGCGCGGCTCCGGCGGAAGACCGGGTGCGCGTCGGTGAAGCGGTCGACCGCCCGGTGCTGCTCCACGCCGCGGCGCACCGGGT
Source organism: Planctomycetota bacterium (assembly GCA_050245995.1). Lineage (GTDB taxonomy): Bacteria > Planctomycetota > UBA1135 > UBA1135 > UBA2386 > JBFWWV01. Next base: position 167,364 of record JBFWWV010000001.1, read on the forward strand.
CGGGCAGCGCGTCGAGGTCCAGGCCGGCGGCGAAGTCGCCGAGCAGGTTGCCCACGCGCGGCAGCGCCGCCGGGGGCGCCAGCCACAGGTGTGCGAGGTGGTTCACCGGCGCCGGCGCAGGAGCTCGAGGCGCTGCTGCTCGGCGCGGTCGATCGCCGCCAGCAGGCGGATCCAGTCGCCGTAGACCGCGACCTGGATGGTGCCCGGCCGCAGCCGCAGGCGGCGCTCGAGGACCACGGCGTGGCCGTCACGGGTGAACGTCAGCTGGTAGTCGAGCGGTCCGAAGGCCGCGAGGATCGGCGGCGGCAGCGCCGCGAACTCGCGGTCCTCGCCCGGGTCCATCGCCACGCGGTAGCGCATGTCCACGTCGCGCGTGATCTGCAGCGGCAGCGTGCGTTCGTCGCGGTCGCCGAACGAGCTGCGCAGGTCGCTCGGCGGCAACGGCAGCGGCAGCAGCCAGCGGTCGTCGCCGAAGCGCTGCGGCCCCGCGTCCTGCAGGTGGAGCTCGATGCGCAGCGGCTGGCCGCCCGGGTCGATCCCGACCGGCGCCGCGTCACGCACGCGCCAGTTCGGGAAGAACTGCTGCGCGACCTGGCGCACCGCCAGCTTGCGGATGTCGGCCGTTCGCCGCCGCAGTTGCTCGGCCAGCGCGTAGCCGGAGTAGTTGCCGACCTCGACCTGCAGGTGGAGGTCGGTGTCGTCGGTGACCGCGCACGTGCCGTCGGCGACCAGGATCTGCACCGCAGCGTCGTCGTCGGGCAGCCGGTGCTGGGTCGCGGCCGCGGCCGAGATCGCGTAGGCGAGCGCGCCGCGCCGGTGCGACGGCACCGCGCCGAACGGCCAGAAGCGCGGCACGTCGTCGAACAGCCAGACCGGGCCCTCGGGCAGCTCGAGGCGCACGCACTGGCCGGCGGCGCGGTCCTCGGTCGCGAACAGCGGCTCGGCCTCGCCGGTGAGCGGGCGGCGGGCGCGTTCGCACGCGCCGGCCAGCACCGGGACGTCGCCGGCGCGCAGCAACGCCACCGCCAGCACGAAGCGGTTGCCCTTGCGCCGCAGCAGCACCTCGGTGGCGGCGCCGTCGTTGCCGTCGGCGATCTCCTGCTGGCAGAACGCCCAGGCCTTCTGCGCCCGCGCGCCGGCGTCGGCGGCGTCGGCGAACAGCTCCTGCGCGAACGCGGTCACCGGCGGCGTCGGCCGCGTGCGCCACCACAGCGCCGTGCGCATGCGGCGCAGGTGGGGCCACGGCGACGCGTCGGCGCCCCAGCCGGTCACCGGCAGCACCTGTTCGGCGCCCGGCGTCGACGACTCCTCGGGCATGCGCGGCACGTCGGTGCGCAGCACCTGCCGGGCGGTGCGATCGCCGTCGAGCGGCGTGGCCACGGGTGCCGCGTCGAGGTTGCGCCAGCGCAGCTCGCCGGGGACGTCGGCCGGGGTGATCAGCACGTACTCGGTGCGGTGCAGGGGCTCGCCGTACGACGCCAGCAGGAAGTCCTCGAGACGCCAGGCGCCGGCGCCCTGCGCGCGCAGGCGGTTGCGGTAGCGCCACTCGACGAACGCGCCGGGCTCGAGCCGCGGCATGGCGAAGCTGCGGTCGACCTTGGTCGGCACGTAGGTGCGCCCGTCGGTGCCGACGGTGCGCAGCAGCAGCAGCTCGTCGGCGCCGGCGGGCGCTTCGGCGGCGCGCAGCGCCTCGACGCCCTGCAGGTCGTTGACCCGGCGCAGCTCGTGGACCTCGACGACGGCGCTGCCGTCCGGCAGCAATTCGACCAGGCGCTGGTCGATCAGCATGCTCGACGACGCCGCCTGCTCGCCCGGGCCGGGCTGGAACGCCGCGATCGCCGCGTCGCCGTCGCGGCGGAAGCGGGCGAAGTCGTCGCCGGGAGCGGCGGCGCCGCCGAGGCGGGCGCGCAGTTCCTGCAGCGGCGGCTGGTCGGAATCGAGCTGCAGGCTGCGCTCGACGGCGGCCAGCGCGGCGGCGTCGTCGCCGAGCTGCAGCCACGCCTCGGCGCACTCGCGGAAGGTGCCGGCGTCGGCGTCGGGGTGCGCAGCGAGCTCGGCCAGCGCGCGGCGCAGGCCGTCCTGGTCGCCGCACCGGCGGCACAGGGTCAGCATCGAGCGCAGACGCCGGAGCTGCCGGCTCGGCGCAGCCGACGCGGGCATGCCCGCGTCCAGCGCCTGCTCCGCCAGGGCGCGGTCGCCGGCGTCGAGCGCCAGCAGAAAGGCCCGGCGCTGCAGGCCCTCGTCGAGCGGGTGGCGCGGCAGCTGTTCGCGCGCCAGTTGCAGCGCCCGATCGTGCGCGCCGGCCTCGCGCAGCCGGTCGAAGTACAGCTGCACCGGCGTGACGTCGCCCGGACACGCGGCGATCCACTGCTCGAGGATGCGCGGCAGCTCCGCGTCGAACGACAGGCGCCGCGCCGTGCCGTACAGCGCCGAGAACGTCGCCGGCCCGGCCGCGTCGGCGGCGACCTGGCCCCGCAGCAGGCGCAGCGCGTCCTCGCGCTGGTCCTGGTCGATCATCTTGCGGGCGCGCGCCGTCACCGCCGTGTAGTGACCGGCGGGCAGCGCCGCCGTGGCGGCGGCCTGCAGTTCGCGCGCGCGGGCGGTGCGCTGCTCCTCGGGCAGCGTGGTCGCGAGCTGCAGCACCTCGGCGAGGACCAGCTGCGCGGCGGGCGTCTGCGGCGGCTCCTGCTGCAGCAGGTCCAGCAGCACGAGGGCGCGGTCGAGCTCGTTGCGGCGCTGGGCGACCCATGCGGCGGCCGTGCGCAGGGTGGCGCGGGCATCGCCGTCCGCGGCCGTGGCCGCCTGCTCGAGCGCCAGCCCGGCGTCGCGGAACTCCTCGGCGCCGCGGGGGTCGCCCGGCGCGGCCGGGGCCGGCGCATCGTCGCCGCCGCCGGGCACCTGTTCGCGGGTCTGCGCCAACGGGGCGCCGAGCGCGTCGACGAGGCGCAGCGCCAGGGCGCCGTCGCCGTCGTCGCCGGTCTTCACGGCGACGCGGTGCGCGCCGGGCTGCAGGCGCACGGCGAATCGCTGCACCGGCGACGCGGGGTCGAGCACCGGGTCCCTGCGGCCGACCTCGACGCCGTCGACGCGCGCCAGGAACGCGCCGCGGTAGGCGACCTCCAGGAAGCCGATCGCCTCGGCGTCGGCGACCACGTGCCACTCGGCGTACCAGCAGCCGTCGCGAGGACGGCTCGGCACCTGCAGCTGCAGGTCCGGCCGGTGGGGCTCGCGTTCGACGATCCGCGCGGTCACCGGGCCGAAGCGGCCCGGCAGCGTGTCGCCCGGGGCCGGGAACGCCACGTCGGGCGCGAACGGCTCGTCGAGCCAGTAGCGCCCCCCGTCGCCGAACGGACCGACCGCCACCACGCGCCGGGCGCGGTGCGGGAACGGATCTGCGGGCGCCGGGTGGCCGCCGGCCTCCGCCAGGCGCGCCAGCTGCTGGTGCAACTCGTCGCGCAGCAGGCCGTGCATCGGCGCGTCGTCCTGTTCTTGCAGCCAGCGAGCGGCGCCATCGGGGTCGGCCAGGTCCGTGATCGACGGCCCGGCCTGCTCGGCCAGCGCGGCGGCGACCGGCGACCGACGGGCCGCCAGCGCGGCGGTCCAGCGCTCCCGGTACGACGCGTCGGGGTCGTCGGTGGCCGGCGCCACCTGCGCGAGCATCGCCTCCGCCAGGGCCAGCGTCGGATCAGTGCCGGGCTGCTGTGCCGGCGCGGGGGTGCCGATCGACAGCAGCGCCAGCAGCGCGGTCGACGACACGTGCGGGATGGAACGCCGCATCAGCGCACCTCCTGCAGCACGATGCGCTGGGCGTCGGCGGCGCGCAGCGCGGCAGCGAAGTCGCGCAGCGCCGGGTAGTCCGCCGGCTCGATCCGCGGCGCGCGCATCACCACGCGGCGCGTCACCACGACGCGGTCGCCGTCGAGCGCCCAGCGCACCGAGAACTCGCCGAACGGCGCCTGCCGCTCGACCGGGTCGGGCAGCGTTCGCGGTCGCCAGCCCGGCGGCAGCCGCCAGCGCACCGTGCGATCGTCGCTGCGCGGCACACCCAGCAGCAGCGGCTGGGTGCGCTCGGGGTCGGCGACCAGCGTCGCCAGCGGTTCGCGCCCGAACGTCGACGGCAGCAGCCATTCCCCGGCGCGGCGCTGGCCGGGCTGCGCCACCCGGAAGTCGACCTGCAGGCGCACCGGCTGGCCGTAGTCGAGCGGGTCGCTGCGCTCGAGCTCGCCGACGGTCACCGGTCCGAAGTCCGCGACCAGCGCGCGTTCGACGTGTTCGCGCTGCCGCGCCGGTTCGGCGGCGAGCGCCGCGCGCAGCTGCACGGCCTCGTTGCCGAGCGGCGTCTCGATCTTCTGCGCCATCGCGCTGCCGTCGGGCTGCAACTCGAGGAGGTACTCGACGCGCGCCGCGTTGTCGGCGGGCTCGGCCCACGGCGTCGGCTGCACCAGCGCATTGCCGGCGTCGACGACCAGCACCTCGGCGCCCTGGTCCATGGTCGGCAGCGTCGACACCGGGTGCCAGATCGCCGTGCCGTCGAGGTAGCGGGCCGCGAGCCCGTCCTGCTGCGGCAGCCAGGCGATGCAGTGGTTGAAGTGCTGCACCATCGGCAGCTCGAGGTCGTCGCGGCTGCGCAGCTCGTCGGCCTGGATCAGCACCGGCGCCGCGTGCACCCCGATCTCCTGCAGCAGCGCGCACAGCAGCAGCGCCTTGTCCTTGCAGTCGCCGTGGCGGCGCTCGAAGATCACCTGCGTGCTGTACGGCTTGTAGCCGTGCACGCCGAACTCCCAGGCCTCGTAGCGCACGTCGGTGGTGACGAAGCGGTAGATCGCGGCCATGCGCTGCTCCTGCGTCGTCAGGCCGGCCGTCAGCTCCTGCACCTTCTGGCGCATCGCCGGGCTGGTCTCGAGTTGCCCGCGGATCAGGTTCCACCACCACGACGCGAAGTGGTCCCAGTCGCGGAACGTGGTGAAGCGCACCAGCGGCAGCCGCTCGCCGGCGTCGGGCCGACGCGGCTCGGGCACGTCGCGCGGCAGCCCGTCCATGCGGAACGCGTAGGTGCGCTGGCCGTCGTCGTCGACCGTGACCACCGGCTCGGGCGCGCCGTGCGCCAGCTGGTAGCGGTAGTCGCGGCCGGGCTCGCAGAGGACCGTGAGCTCGGACCGCAGCGCGGCGGTGCCGTCGCGCGGCGCGAACCAGTGCACCAAGCCGAAGTAGTCGCCGAAGAACGACGGGCCGATGTCGTCGATGCGGCCCTCGAGGTCGACGACGTCGCCGGGCGCGAGCTGCGGCATGGCGACGCCGGCGCCGCGGATGCGCGGCTCCTGCGTGGAGCCAGAGGCCTTGTGCACCGTGCACGACAGCATCCGGCCGCGCTGCTCGCCGTAGTAGTACGGCAGCCGGTAGCCGGACCAGGCGCGCGCGCCCTCCTCGGTCAGGATGCGCACGCACAGGTGCAGGTACTCGCTGGTCGTGCCGTTGCGGTGCGCCTGCACGACGCGCTGCTGCAGCAGGTGGTGGACCGGGTCCCTGCCCTCGATGCTCGCGGCCGGCGTCGGCTGCGCGCGCAGCTCGGCGGTGTCGATCGCGAACGGCCGGTGGAACGGCGTGGTCTCCGCCGCCAGGAACTCGAGGTAGCGCTGGTCGTCGCGGCGGTTCGGGTTCAGCTCGACGGCGGCGCGCAGCGCCTCGACCTGGTCGTCGCCGCGGCCGAGCAGCGCGTACAGCCGGCTCTGCGCCGCGACCGCCTCGTCGTCGTCGGGGCTCAGCTGCAGCCAGCGGCCCCAGAGGCGCAGTGCGGCAGCGGCATCGCCCTCGCCCTCGAGCAGGCGGGCGTGCACCTCGTACGGGCGCCGCGACAGCGGGTGCAGGCGGCGGGCCCGCTCGAGGATCTGCAGCGCGCGGTCGCGTTCGCCGAGGTGCAGTGCCTGGGCCGCGAGCGCGGCGAGGTCGTTGCCGTCGCCCATCCGCGCGGCGAGGCGCTCGAGCCACTGCCGGCGCTGGTCGCGCGCCGAGTCGTCGACCCGCTGCAGGGCCAGCAGCAGCGCCGCGGTCGAGGCGTCGTCGCGGGCGGCGGCGGCGCGCAGGTCGCGGTCGGCGAGGCCGCCGAGCCCCGCGGCCCGCAGCGCGTCCGAGCGCAGGATGCGCGCGTCCTCGCAGTCCGGGTTGGCGGCCAGTGCGCGCAGCGCCAGTGCCTCGGCGCGCCGGTGCATGCCGGTCGACTGCAGCAGCAGCCGGCCGAGCTCGACGGCGGCGCCGGTGTGCTCGGGGTCCAGCGTCAGCACCGCCTCGTAGTCCGCGCGCCGCGCGTTGTCGTCGAGCTCGGCGGCGATGCGCGCGCTGCGCACGCGGGTGGCGGCCAGCAGCATGCGCGCGTGCGGCGCCTGCGGCAGGCCTCGGGCCGCGCGCTCGGCGAACACGCGGTCGCGGCGGTCGGCCTCGGCGTCGGCGGCGTGCAGCATGTGCAGCATGCCGAGCCAGTAGCAGGTCTCCGGGGAGGCGTCGGTGGTGGGGTCGGCGTCGAGCAGCGACCGTGCGCCGTGCGGCGGCGCGTTCGTTGCCGGGGTGTTCGGCGCCGCGGCGTCCGGCGCGCGCGGCTCGGCGGCGGCGCGCGCCGCGGCGCGGACCAACGCGGCCTCCTCGGCGAGGGTCGCGACGCCGGCCAACGGGCCGCCGCCCAGGGCGGAGAGCCGCAGCGCCACGGTGAACGCGTCGAGATCCTGGTGGCAGAACTTGACGGTCAGCAGGTTGGGGCCTTTGCGCAGCGGCAGGGCCACCGCGTCCTGTTCGGGCGCGAACCGCCGGTCGACGTCGCGGCGCGCGACCTCCTGGCCGTCGAGCCGCACGACGAAGGCACCGGCGCTGCCGAGGTGCAGCGCCGCGATCGTGTCCTGCTCGGCGTCGAGCGCGACCGCGACCAGGCACGCGGTCTGATCGCTGGGCTGCAGCACCGCGCCGAGTTCGATCGGCCCCAGCGCGCTGGCGTCCGCCAGCCGGCGCCAGCCGACCGGCCGCAGCTTGCCCGGCCACATGGTCTCGCGGTCGAAGCCGGTCTCGGCCGGCAGGTCGCGAGCGAGCGCGGCGCCGCGCTCGTTGTCGAACGGGCCGCAGATCCACGCGTCGCCGACGTAGCCGAGCTCGCGCGCCAGCTGCGGCGCCGTCGGGTCGCCGACCTCGGCCAGCGCCCACAGGCACAGCGCGCCGATCTGGTCGCCCAGGTCGGGCGCGGCGCGCGCCAGCGGGCTGGCGCGCAGCGCCAGCAGGCGTCGCGGCAGGCCCGGATCGGCCGGCTGCCGGCGGACCAGCTGCAGCGCCAGCGCGACCGCGCCCTCGGCGGCCACGCGGCTCGGAACGTCGGCGTCGGGTCGCTGCACCAGCCGCTCCGCCGCGGCGGCGAGCTCGGCCGCGGCGGCCGCGGCGCGGCTGCGCGCGGCGTGGGCGAACGCGCGTTCGAACGCGCGGGGGGCGTCGGTGGGGGCCTGCGCCGGCGCGGTGGGCAGCAGCGAGCCCAGCAGGGCGAGCGGCAGGACCAGCGCGATCCACAGCGAGAACGGTCCGCGGGGCCCGTGGCGCCCGCCCGTCGAGGGTCGGTTCACACGACCGGTTTAGCGCCGGCCGGCGGGTTCGACCATGGCCTGCGGGCGACGTTCCCCGTTGCGGCCGCGAGCGCCCTCGGCCTCGGCGGCGACCGGCAGCTCCGGCACCGAGATGCGGCCGTCGCCGTTGCGGTCGCGAGCGGCCAGGATGCGCGGCGCCCAGCGCTGCAGCTGCGGATCGATGCGGCGCAGCGCCCGACCCAGCTCCTGGACGTCGATGTTCTGGTCGCCGTCGCGGTCGATGGCGGCCCACAGCGCCGGCAGCGGCGTCTGCGGGGCCGTGGTCGCCGCCTTCGGCGCCAGCAGCGAGATGTTCAGGCGCTCGAGCGCGGGGCGCAGCTCGGACGCCGAGTACTTGCCGTCGCGGTTGGTGTCGAGCGCCTGCATCATGCCGAGCAGGCTGCTCGGCAGGTTCAGCTCGCGCAACATCGCCGCGGCCTCGCGTCCGTCGAGCGCGCCGTCGTGGTCCTGGTCGAAGACCGACAGCATCGAGCCGTCGGCGGCGGGGGCGGCGACCGTGCCGGTCGCGACCGGGTCCTCGATCACCGCCAGCGGCCGGCGGTGCCACAGCCGCAGCGTGCCGCCGTTGCGCACCAGGTCGCGGAAGAACCGGTCGAACTCCGGCCACTCGAGGTAGCCGTCACGGCTCTGGTCGAGGCGGCGGAACCAGTCGGTCGTCGACGGGTCGCCGATGTCGGCCATCGCGGCGCGCGTCTCGAACAGGTCGAGACGATCGTCGCCGTCGTCGTCACAGGCGGCGAACAGCGCGCGGCTGCGATTGCCGTCGTACTCGTAGAGCACGGCGCGCTCGGCCTTCGGCGCGTCCTGCGCGCCCTCGCCCTGCGGCGTCATCGATGCGATCACCGCGGCGGTCGGCAGGGCCTGGGCGCGCGGACCGGTGCCCAGCAGGGCGATCAGTCCGAGGGTGCAGAGGCCTTGACGCATCGTTGTCGCTGGTTCTTCGGCGCGGGCGCCCGGCGATCATAACCCGGGCGCCCCGGTTCGGGACCGTCGAACTACGGAACGAACAGACAGCCCGGCCCCAGTCGCCGCGCCACCGCGCCCGACGGCGCGGTGCCATCGAAGCTCGCGACCTCGATGCGGAAGCCGCCGCCGGCCAGCTCGTCGACGTGGCTCTCGAGCCGCGCGCCGAGCGGCGCCAGCACCAGCGCGTCGATCGGCCAGCGCACCGACAACGCGGCCTCGGCCATCGCCGCCTGGGCCTCGGTGGCGGTCTCGTGCTCGCGCAGCGCGAAGCCGGCGGCGGTCAGCGAGCGCCGCACCGACGGCGCCGTGGCACGCGTGACGAAGCACACGGCCTGCTCGACCGGACAGCCGTGCGCGATGCCCTTCAGCAGCTTGCGGAACGACAGCTCGCCGCCGCGTTCGCGCGCCTGGGCCTGCAGCGCCTCCAGGTCGACCAGCACACCGAGTCGGTCGAGTCGCGGCGGTGGCGGCGCCGGCCGACGCGGGGCCTGGTCGCGACGGCCGCGATCGCGATCGTCGCGGTGACGCCCGCCGCGATCCCGTTGCTCGGGATGCCGGTGCTCGGGATGCCGGTGCTCGCGATCCCGGTGCTCGCGATCGCGGTCGTCGCGATCCCGGCCGTGGCGATCGCGAGGGTGGCGATCCTGCTCCTGGCGGTGTCGATCGCCGTGCGATAGGTCGTCGCGCACCGGCTCGCGTTCCGGGTGATGGTCGTCGTGCGGTTCGACGTCGGCCGGCACCTCGCCGTCGGGATGCCGGCGCTCGGCGTGCGCGTCCCGATCGCGGTCGCGGCCCCGACCGCGACCGCCGCGGCGTCGACGCCGCGAGCGTCGCTCGTCCTCGCCGTGCGGCGCCGGGCCGTCGGCCTCGGGCTCGTCGGCCGCATGCGGCGCGGACCGCGCCAGGTCGGCGTCCTCGAAGCCGTCGTCCGGCGCCGCGTCGTCGGCCGTCGTCGCACGCGGGCGCGAACCCCGCGGCTCCGCGGCCGTGCGCTCCGCGGCGTGTTCGCCGACGGCGATCTCGGCAGGCGCATACTCGGTTGGCGCATACTCGGTTGGCGCATGCTCGGTTGGCGCATGCGCGGCTGGGGCGGGTTCCGCGCGGTCCCCGCGCCGTTCGACGGCGGCGTGTCGGGGGGCGGCCGGCTCGGGTCCGGTTCGCGTCGGCGGCGGCGCGGTCTCGTCGTCGGCCGCGTCCCGGGCCGATGCCTTGCGCCGGGTGCGCGGGGACCTGGGTGGGGGCGGCGGAGGTGGTTCCTCGTCGAAGATGTCGGCCCCGAAGTGGCTCATGCAGTTGCGGCGTTCCGCGGCGCGGGCCCCCTGTGGGCGCCAACGCGGCTCGGACACGCTAGCAGACTGCCGCGGCGGCTCCAATGGGCGATCCGGCCCTTCGCCGTCTGCGGTCGGTCCTTCGGGTCGCTGTCGCAACGGTTTTCGCACGAGACGCTTGTCCCTGCGGCCCTCGCCGGCTTGCATCACGCTCCCCCTCAAGCCCTCCGACCCCATCGAGGACCTCCCTTTGAACGCTCGCAAAGCTCTCCTCGCAGTCACCGTGACCCTGGCCGCGACGCTGGCCTCCTGCGGCTCGCTGCGCCGCGCCGGCAAGGACGCCTTCATCGGCATCAGCTCGCCGTTCCTGATCCTCTACGGCGGCGCGACCGACGGCTACGGCTCGGCGCGCACCGTGCGTCAGGGGCTCGACAGCGGCTCCGCCGTCGAAGTGCTGGCGTTCCCGTTCACGTTCTTCTACCACGCAGTCGAGCACGCCCTGTACTGCGGCGTGCACATCCTCGACCTGCCGTTCACGCCGTTCTACGCGCTCACCGAGCTGCCGCCGGACAGCGCCGAGATCAAGCCGCTCGACTTCTACCAGGGCACCTGGTTCGACGAGCCGGAGATGAGCGGCACCGACGCGACCAGCGGCGAGACCACGCCGCCCGGCTACCGCCGCTGAGTCCGCGCGACGGCGCCGCGCCGCCCGTCGTCGAGTTCGCGCGGGCCCGACGCCGTCGGGCCGGAGGTTCAGCGCCCCTCGTCCACGCCGACGCGCAGGCGCTCCGCGTAGAGCGGCAGGCGGTCGATCAGCGCGAACGCCGCGGCTGGCTCGCGCTGCGCCGCCGCGGTCAGCGCCGCCCGCAGGCGGCGCAGCAGTTCGATCTCCGCGGCGGTCAGTTCGCGCTCGCGCAGCCAGCTGTCGAGGTTGGCCAGCACGCGCTGCCACGCCGCGCCGGCGTCGGCGGGCCACGGCGCCGGGCGCCAGCTGGCGAACGTGATCGCGCGCTCGGCGGCGGCGTCGTCGCGGCGACCGTCGAGCTCGAGCTGGACGATCTGGTTGGCGCGGATGCGGTCGAGCACCCGCGCCGGGTCGTTGCTCCACGGCAGGTAGCGCGTGCGCGTCCGGCGCGCACGGGCGCGCCCGGGGTCGGCCTCCTCCGCCGCCGTCTGCGCGGCCGCCAGCACCAGCGGGCGCAGCGGCGGCAGGTGGGTGGCCTGCAGGAACGCGCGCAGCGGCGCCCGCGCGCCGGCCGCCAGCTCCAGTTCGCGCTCGAGCACCGGGTCGGCGGCGGCAGTCGGCGACGGCGCGAAGTGCGCGCGCAGCCCCTCGGGCACGAACCCCAGCTCCGGCGGCGGCGGCGCGTCCACGCCGAGCCGCCGCAGCTCGACGAGCCGGGCGCCGGCGACCATGCGCTCCACCGTCGGGGCCGCGGCGTCGTCCGCCACGCGCGCGTAGCCGCGCGCCGCGCCCTTCAGGTCGAGGTCGAGGACCTCGCGCAACCAGGCGCGGTGCAGCGAGGGCGCGTGGTCCTGCGCGGCGGCGCCGGCCGCCATGGCCAGCACCAGGACGAGGCGGGCCGCGTGCGTCGTGGCGTCGATCATGCGCCGTCGCCCCCGGGCAGCGGCTGCGACTCGAACCGGTAGCCGAGTCCGTGCACGGTGACCACGTGCTGCGGGTTGTCGACGTCGCGTTCGACCTTCTTCCGCAGGCGCGCGATGTGGTTGTCGACGGTGCGGGTGGTCGGCAGGTGGACGTAGCCCCAGACCTCGCGCAGGAGGTCCCGACGGCTCACCGTCTCGCCGCGGCGGGCCACCAGCATGCGCAGGATCTCGGCCTCGTAGCGCGACAGCTGGATCTCGCTGCCGTCGCGCGTGACCGTGAAGCGCTTGAAGTCGATCACCAGGTCCGGGAACCGCAGCACCGGCGCCGCGCCGTCGACGGACCCGGCCTGCGGCCGGCGCGCCTGCGTGCGCCGCAGCACCGCGCGGATGCGCGCCATCAGCTCGCCGAGCACGAACGGCTTGGTGATGTAGTCGTCGGCGCCGAGCTCCAGCCCGGACACCTTGTCGCGGTCCTGGCCCTTGGCGGACACGATGATCACCGGCGTGGCGTGGCCCGACTGGCGCAGCTGGCGCAGCACCTCGAGCCCCGGCAGGCCGGGCAGCATCAGGTCGAGCAGGATCAGCGACGGGTTGTCCTGCAGCGCCTTGCGCAGGCCCTGCTTGCCGTCGCCGGCCGCGTCGACCGTGAAGCCCTCGAGCTCCAGGTTGTGCTGCAGGCCGGCGCGCAGGTCGGGCTCGTCCTCGATCAACAGGATGCGGGTGTCCATCATGACGTCGACTCGGGTGCCGCGGGTGGCGGGGGCTCGGCGCCGGCCGCGGCGGCCGGTCGGTGGACCGGCAGGTGGATGCGGAAGATGCTGCCGCCGCCGGGGCGCGGCTCGGCGACGACGCGGCCGCCGTGGGCCTCGGCGAACAGGCGCACCAGGCTCAGGCCGATGCCGGCGCCGCGCACCTCGCCGGCGTTGCTGGCGCGGTAGAAGCTGTCGAACACGGCGCGCAGCTCGCGGGGCGGCACGCCGCGGCCGCGATCGAGCACGCTGACCACGGCGTGGTCGCCGTCGCGCCGCAGCACCAGCTGCAGCTCGAGGTCCGGGTCCTCGTCGCGGGCGTACTTGACCGCGTTGTCGAGCAGGTTCATCACGGCGCCGGCGAACGCCTCGCGATCCACCGCGGCGATCACGCCGGACTCGAACTCGGCGCCCAGGTGCGCGCCGCGCGCCGCGAGGTGCGGCTCGTAGGTCCGGGTGATCGCCTCCAGCTCCCGCTGCAGGTCGGTCGGCTCCGGCGAGTAGTCGCGGGTGCCGGCGTGGTGGCGCGAGAAGTCCAGGATGCGCTGGATCATCGCCGTCAGCCGGCTGGCCTCGCGCGCGATCACGGCGCCGAACTGCGCGGCCTGGTCGTCGTCGCGCGCGCGCTTCATCGCCAGGGTCTCGCCGTACAGGCTGATGAGCGACAGCGGCGTCTTGAGCTCGTGCGAGACGCGTGACACCAGGTCGACCTTGAGTTCCAGCAGCTCCGATTCACGCGACGTCGTGCGCCACAGCCACAGGGCGCCGACCACCGCGGCCGCGAACAGGCCGAGCACCAGCAGCGTGGTGTTGCGGTCGGCGGCGCGCGCGTCGGCGAGGTAGCCGTCGAGGTCGGCCGGGTAGGCGCGCAGCATCATGCCGTGGCTCTGCAGGGCGGGCGGCGCGAAGTCGTCGGGCGCGGCGGGCGCCGCTACCACCGGTACGCCGTCGCCGTCCGCGATCGCCAGCACGAACGATCCGTCGCCGCGCACGAACGGCTCGACCGCCGAGGCCAGCAGTTGGCCCAGGTCGAGCCGCAGGCCGATCCAGTCGGCGCGCTCGGTCTCGGCCAGGACGGCCGGGCGCAGCAGCAGCAGCGCGCTGGGATTGCCGGCGGTGATGACCTGGCGCAGGTCGCGCTGGGCGTCGTCGCCGGGGTCGAGCGGCGCGTTCAGGCGCCGTCGCACCGTCTCGCGCAGGTAGCGGCCGTAGTCGGCCGCGAACGCGCGGGTGTGCAGGTGGATGCCGACCTCGGCCAGGGCCGTGGCGGCGGCGTCGGCGTCGAGCGCGGCCGCCAGCCGTTCGGCCGCGGCCTGCAGCAGCGCGTCGCCCAGGTGGTCGCGGCGGCCGTCGGCGATCGCCGCCAAGAGGGCGAGCCGGGCGCCGGGGTCGTCGTCGAGTTCGCACAGCGCGGTCTCGGCGAGCAGCCCGCACACCAGCGCGTCGTGGTCGAACAGCCGGTCGAACGACCGGAAGAACCGGTTGCCGCGCAGGTCGTCGGCGCCGTCGCGCGCGCGCTCGAACGCCGCACGGGCGGCGTCGTCGTCGCCGCGCCGGCGTTCGATGGTGCCGAGCCGCAGCAGCAGCGGCACCTGCAGCGACAGCTGCTCGACGCGGCGGCGGGCCGGCTCCGCCTCGTCGAGCTCGGCCAGGGCGCCGCGCAGCTGGCGCGCGGCGTCGTCGAAGCGCTCGTGCAGGAGCAGCAGGTCGACCGCGTGCAGCGTCGCGGCGACCGGGTCGTTGGGGCGCGGGTCGTCGCCGCGCAGCGGGTCGCGGCCGGCGTCGCGGTGGAACGGCAGTCCGAGCCGCGCGCTGGCCGGCTCCGGATAGCGCAGCCGCCCGCTCTGGCTGACCAGCACCAGGTCCAGCACCGCGCCGAAGCCGCGCGCCCGCAGCTGCCGCACGGTGCCGGCCGGCCCGTGCTCCGCCAGCAGGTCCTCGGATTCGCGGGCCAGCGTCGGCAGCAGCCGGTCGAAGCGCTGCTCCAGCGCCTGCGCGGCGGCGCGCAGGAACTGCAGCGCCTCGCGGTCGAGCGCGGCGCGCACCTGGCCGGCCTGGCGGCCCAACTCGGCGTGACCGATCCAGGCCAGCACACCGAGCGGCACCAGGAAGGTGCACAGGGCGAGCAGGTGGCGGCGGAACGGGCGCTTGTTCATCGCAGAGGCAGCAGAAGGCTATCCGCGCCCTCACGGTCGGCAACGCGCGCCGCCGGGTCGGGACCAACATGGGGCGCCCCGCCGCCGGCCGGCGCGGCGCGGTGCGGCCGCGGACCGGCCCGGAAATCCGCGGTCGCCGGCGCCGGCCGCGTGGTATTCCTCGGCTGCGATGTCCGTGCCCGCCGCACGTCGAGACCAGCGCCTGCGGCGCCATCCGCTGCGGCGGCTGCGGCTGCCGGTCGCCGGCGGCACGCTGTCCCTGGTGGTGCCGAAGGACGATTCGGCGGCCCACGCGCGCGCCGCCGGCGCGTCGGCCGCGCGCCGCGCCGGCGGTGCCGAGCCGCCGTATTGGGCGACGGTGTGGCCGGCCGCGATCGCGCTGGCGCGGTGGCTGTGCCGGCGCGGCGACCTCGCCGGTCGGCGGGCGCTGGATCTCGGCTGCGGCACCGGCGCGGCCGGCGCCGCCGCGGTGCGGTGCGGCGCGTCGGTGACGTTCGCCGACCGCGACCCCGACGCGCTGGCGTTCGCCGGCTTCAACGGCCGGGCCCAGCTGCCGGAGGACTCGCAGGACGTCGCCCGGGACCGGGCCGCGCGGGTCCGCGAGCAGCTGCTCGACTGGCACACCACCACGCTCGACGGCGCGTTCGACCTGCTGCTGCTGGCCGACGTCAGCTATCGCCCCGTGCACCACGCGCCGCTGCTGCGGCACCTGCGCGGGTGCCTCCGCCCGGACGGGATGGCGGTGCACGCCGACCCGCTGCGCCGCGAATCGGACGGGTTCCTGGTGCAGGCTCGGGCGGAGTTCGCGCACCGCGAGCTGCGCGTCGACACCCACTTCGACGGCGCCCGGCGGTCGGTACGCCTCTGGTTCCTCGCGCGCGACGAGGCCGCGCTGACGCGGTGGCTCGGGGCCGGCGACCGCGCGGCGGCGCCGGCGGCCACGGAGCGGCCATGACGGTGGCGCTCGACCAGGTGGTGATCCGCTACGGCGCGTTCACCGCGGTGCACGGCGTCACGGTGACGTTCCCGACCGGCGCGGTCGGTCTGCTGGGCCGCAACGGCGCCGGCAAGAGCTCGATCCTGAAGGCGCTGCTCGGCCTGGTGCGCCCGGCGTCGGGCACCATGCGGATCCTGGACCTGCCGGCGGACGCGCGGCCGGCCGAGATCCGCGCGCGGGTCGGCTACATGCCCGAGCGCGACTGCCACCTGCCGGGGCTGAACGGCTTCGAGACGGTCAGCCTGCTCGGACGGCTCAGCGGCCTGCCGGAGCGCACCGCGTACCGCCGCGCGCACGAGGTCCTGTACCTGTGCGGCCTCGAGGAGCAGCGCTATCGGCCGGTGTCGGGCTACAGCGCCGGCATGCGGCAGAAGGTCAAGCTCGCGCAGGCGCTGGTGCACGACCCGCAGGTGCTGTTCCTCGACGAGCCGACCAACGGCCTCGACCCCGACGCGCGGGACGAGATGCTGGCGCTGGTCCGGCAGCTCGCCGGCAAGCTCGGCAAGTCGGTGGTGCTGTCGACGCACATCCTGCAGGACGTCGAGGCGGTCTGTGACGCGGCGGTGGTGCTCGAGCAGGGCGCCGTCGTGGCGCAGGGCCCGATCGGCGAGCTCACGCGCACCAGCGGGCGGCGCTACCTGCTGCAGGTCGAGCCGCCCGAGCTGGCGCTGCCCGAACACCCGGCGCCGGGGCTGCGGCTGCACGCGCTCGGCGCCGGCCGCTACGAGGCCGAGGTGCAGGAGGACGATCGCGGCGCGCCGCGGGCGCTGTTCGGCCTCGTCGACCGGGCCGGCGGCGCGGTGCGGCAGCTGGTGCTGCGGCGGCGGTCGATGGAGGAGGTGTTCCTCGGGGCGGTGCAGCAGCACCAGCACCGGCCAGACGCCAGTGAGGCCGCGCGGTGACGGTCCACGGGCTCGACTACCGGCCGGGTCCCTACCGGCCGACCGGCCGGCTGCAGCGGCTGTGGCCGCTGGCCGTCGTCGAGTTCCGGTCCCTGTTCCGCGGCAAGTGGAGCATCGCGCTGTTCCTGGTGTGCGCGTTCCCGTCGCTCGTGCGCCTGGTGCTGCTGCTGTTCTGGCTCGGGGTGCTCGGCGTCGGCGGGGATCGCGCGCGGCGCGCCGGCGCGGCGGCGCCCGGCGAGTTCGGCCAGTTCGTGCCGACCAACATCGACTTCTACGTGGAGCAGGTCGTCGCGCCGAACCACGGCCTGCTGCCGCTGCTGGTGCTGACCGCGCTGACCACGGCGCGGGCCGTCGCCAAGGACCGCGCGACCAACGCGCTCGAGCTGTACTGGACCCGCGGGATCTCGCCGCTGCAGTACTTCGCGGGCAAGTGGCTCGGCGCGCTGATGCAGATCGGCACCCTGACCGTCGGCGTGCCGGTGGTGCTGTGGGTGGTCGGCGTGATCTTCGCGGAGGACTGGTCGTTCGCGGCGGACACGATCGGCTTCATGCCGCGCGCCGTGCTGGGGCTCGGCGTGTTCACGGCGCTGCTGGCGGCGCTGGGCGTCCTGGTGTCGGCGTTCTCGGCCGGCGCCAACGTCGCGACGGTGC
Organism: Planctomycetota bacterium; assembly: GCA_050245995.1. GTDB lineage: Bacteria > Planctomycetota > UBA1135 > UBA1135 > UBA2386 > JBFWWV01. Next base: position 184,271 of record JBFWWV010000001.1, read on the forward strand.
TGTGGTGCCTGCTGGTCGGCGGTTCGCAGGTCGTGGCCGAACTGCTCGGCATCCTGACGCGCGACGACTACGGCGCCTGGATCAGCGTCTGGGACGCGGCGGCGGCGCTGGCCCGCACGGTGGCCGGCAGCGCCGGCCCGGGCGACAGCGCCGCCGGCGCCGCGATCCTGCTCGGCGGCCTCGGTGCCCTGCTCGTGGCGCTCGCGCGGCGGCGGCTGCGCATCACGGAGGCGGTCGGGTGACCGGCAAGAGCCTCGAGTTCGTCGGCGTGTCGAAGTGGTACGGTCAGGTGTCCGCGCTGACCGACGTGACGCTGTCGGTCGGCGCCGAGGTGGTGGGCCTCGTCGGCCGCAACGGCGCCGGCAAGTCGACCCTGATGAAGCTCGCCGCGGGCATGCTGCGGCCCAGCCTCGGCCGCGTCACCGTCGCCGGCGCAGCCGCCGGCCGGCGCGCCGCGAACGCGGCGATGGGCTACAGCCCCGACCTCGACCGCCTGTACGAGAGCTGCAGCGGGCGGCAGTTCGTGGCCTGGATGCTGCGCCTGCACGGCACCGGCGCCCGGGCCGCGCACGACCGCGCCGGCGCCGTGCTCACCGACCTCGGGCTCGGCGCGCACATGCACCGGCGGATCCGCGAGTACAGCAAGGGCATGCGCCAGCGCGTGCGGCTGGCGCAGGCGCTCGCGCACGAGCCGCGCGTGCTGCTGCTCGACGAGCCGATGACCGGGCTCGACCCGGTCGCTCGCCACGAGATCGCCGCGCGCGTGGCCGAGTTCGGGCGGCGCGGTCTGGCCGTGCTGGTCAGCAGCCACGTGCTGCACGAACTCGAGGCGCTGGTCGATCGGGTCGCGCTGATCCATCAGGGGCGGCTGGTGGCCGAGGGCACGGTCGCCGAACTGCGCGGCCAGCTGCGCGAGCAGCCGCACCGCGTGCGGGTCGGCAGCGGCGACCCGCGCGCCCTGGCAAGGCACCTGTGCGCGATGCCGCACGTCGTCGGCGTCGCCATCGACGGCGACGGACTCGACGTCGCGCTGAACGGGGAGCCGGGCTTCTATCGCGACCTCACCGCGCTCGGCGCCGCGTCGGAGCTGGTGCGCGACGTCCGGCCGCTGGACGACTCCTTGGCGTCGGTGTTCGGCTACCTGGTCGGGTGACGCGCATGGGCTACCTCGGCACGGTCCTCGAAGTCGCAAGGCAGACCCTGGTGCTGCAGCTGCGCTCGGGCATGTTCCGCCTGCTGCTGCTGGCGCTGGCGCTGGTCGCGGTCGCGCTGTTCGTGGCCGGGTTCGATCCCGACGACAGCCTGCGGAGCCCGCGGCTGTACGCGGTGTTCTGCTGGTGGTTGCTGGGGATGGTGCTGCTGCCGTGGACGACGATGTACTTCGGCATCCAGGCGGTGCACGGCGACATCGAGGACCGGACCTTCCAGTACCTGTTCGTGCGTCCCGTGGCGCGCAGCGCCGTGCTGCTGGGGAAGTGGGCCGCCACCGCGGCGATCGCCGCCGGCACCGGCGTCGCCGGCGCCGTGCTGCTGTACGGCGTGGCGCGCATGCATCCGCACCTGTGGGCGCGCGCCGGCGACGCGACGGTGGTCTATCCGCTGGTGTTCGCGGCGACCGCCGCGCTGCTGGGCGTGGCGTACGCCGCGCTGGCCGCTTGGTTCGGCGCCATGTGGAAGCGCCCGATGGTCTGGGCCGCCGGCTACGTGGTGGCGCAGATGCTGCTCGCGAACATGCCCGCGCAGATCGGCCTGCGGGCGCTGACGATCGCCGATCCGGCGCGGCGCTTCGCCCTGGCCGGCATCGACGCCGACCAGCGGCTGGGGCGCATGCTCTGGGTCGGCGAGCGCCGCTGGGCCGAGGACCTGATCGGCCGGCCGCTGCAGGACCTCGCCGTGCTGGTCGGCGCGTCGCTGGTGCTCGCGCTCGCGTCGTACGCGCGCAGCGAGTACGACTCGCGCGAACGCGAATGACCGCCGACCCCGACCCGTCCGCCGACCTGCCGCCCGGACTGCTGCTGCCCGACGAGGCCCGTCGCACCCGCGACCTGCTGTCGCAGGTGGCCTGGTTCAACCGGCTGCGCCTGTTCGCGGCCGCGGCGGTGATCTGGTTCACGGCGCTCGCGACGCATCTGCTCGGCGTGCTGGCCTCGCCGTGGCAGCTGTACTCGCTGGGCGGCCTGATCGCGGCGGTCGACGGCTGCTACATGCTGTGGTTCCCGCGGCTGGCGCGGCGGCCGGCCCGCAGCGTGCGTGGCCACGTGTTCCTGCAGATCGCGATCGACCTGCTGATCCTGACGGCGCTGCTGCACTACACCGGCGGCATCACCAATCCGCTGGTGCTGTTCTACCTGTTCCACGCGTTCATCGCCGCGCTGGTGCTGTCGGTCCGGGCCGCGTTCGCGGTCGGCGCGATGTCGCTGGCGATGGTGGTGGCGCTGGCGGCCGCCGAGCGGCTCGGCGTGCTCGAGCACCACTCGCTCGGGCTCGGGTTGATGGACCTGCGGACGGTCAGCGGCCTGGGCTTCGCGCTGCTGCTGTTCGCCTACGCGATGACGATCGCGTGCTCGATCTACTTCGTCGCCACGGTGCTGCGGCGGCTGCGGGCCAACGAACAGCAGCTGGTGCGGCTGGGCCGGCACCTGGCGCTGAGCGAGAAGCTGGCGTCGATCGGCACGTTGGCGGCCGGCGTCAGCCACGAGATCAACAACCCGGTCGGTGTCATCACCAACAAGGTGCAGGTGCTGCGCTACCGCGTGGAGGACGGCGACCCGCCCGACGCGCTGCTGCAGGAGCTCGACGTGGTCGAGAAGCACGCGCGCCGCATCGGCCAGATCACGGCCGGCCTGCTGACGTTCTCGCGCGAGGCGCCGTTCGAGCTGCGCGCGGTCGAGCTGGGCACCCTGGTGCGCGAGGCCGGCGACCTCGTGCGGGTGCCGTTCCGCACGGCGCGGGTCGACCTGACGATCCTGGGCGGGGACCCCGTGCACGTGCGCGGCTCGCAGAACCACCTGCTGCAGGTGCTGATCAACATCCTGCTGAACGCCAAGGACGCGTCGGCGGCGGGCGCGGTCGTGGAACTGCGCTGGCGCGCGCGCGAGGGGGAGGCCGAGATCGCGATCGCCGACCAGGGCTGCGGCATCGAGCCCGCGGTGCTGGCCAAGGTGTTCGATCCGTTCTTCACCACCAAGGACGTCGACAAGGGCACCGGCCTCGGCCTTGCCATCAGCCACGGCATCGTCGAACGGCACGGCGGGCGGATCGAAGTGGAGTCGGCGGTGGGGCGCGGCACGACCTTCCGCGTGTTGCTGCCGCTCGGTTGACGTCGGGGTGCGAACTCGATCGGAAGCGCACCAGGTGGCGCGCTTCGTGATCCGTTCGTGCCAGATGTGGTGGAGGCAAGTGTCAAAAACCTCTTGCCCGTCGACGGCGCCCTCGTATCGTCCGGCGGCGTGTTGGGCGGTCACACATGGGAGGGACCGACGGCACGGGCCGCCAGGCCTAGGCACCCTGGCGGCTCGACTCTGGTAGCCCGCTCTCGAGTTCTGGTCGGTTCGCCGATCGCGGCAGATTCCGGCTGGGACCCGGATGACAAGGCAAGGCTGCTCCTCGCTGCCGCTGCTCGAGGCGGGCCTGGGTCATTGCGCCGTCGGGGTGCGAACCCCGACGGCGCGTTTTCTTCCGACGCTGCAGTGTGCGGCGCGTCGCGGCGTCCTCCGGTCCGGACGCGCGGCGAGTGACCGACGCGATGCGCCGCGGCCGGGTGGTCCGCGGCGCTCCTTCCCCGAGGCGTTCCGACCGTCGCGGCGCGCGCGGTCGCCCGGTTGGTCCGATGGTCCGATGGTCCGATCCGACCGGTACGCGCGACGGGCCGCACGGCTGTTGCCATGCGGCCCGTTCTTCGATCGTGCGCGGCAGCGGCGACGGCCGCGGCGCCCAGAGCGACAACGCGGGGCTAGAGCTTCACGTCGACGACCTGATCGACCCGGAAGTCGAAGCTGATCTCCTCGTCGACGTTGATCAGTCGACCGGTGCCCTTGAACTCGTTGAAGATGATGGCGCCCGCCATCTCGCGACCGTCTTCCAGGCACAGTTGCACCCAGTCGGCCTGCCGTGCATTCATCAGCAGGTCGTAGACTTCCTCGCGAGTGGGACGCGTGATGTTCCGCTCAGCCATGTGTGGAGTTCCTCTCTGTGCTTCTCGGATGGGCGGGGATGGATCGCCCTACCGGAGGGGCTGCTCGGTGACCAGCACTGCTGTCCTTGGCAATGCCAGTCCTGAACAAGCAGGCCCTGAACAAGATTCGTGACCAGGACTCGAATCGGCAAGGATCTTGCCACAGGGTCTGCAGGTCGGCAAGGTGCCGAAAACCCCCACGCATCTTGGTGGTCTCGCGCACGTATGGGACTTGTTCGTCCGGTGTTCCGACCGGCAGATCGACTGCGAACACGAGTCCGGCGTGCACCCGACCGACGGCCTCGCCGTCGTCGTTCAGGAGTCCGAGGAGCTGCGGCTCCACCGGCCGGGCGAGCGGCCAGGACAACTCTTCCTCGAGCTCCTGCCACAGGGCGCTGGTGAAGAACGCGGCGCCGTCCGCGGGCACGGCCTCGGGCTGCGGATTGACGTGGCCGCCGATGCCGATCGACATGCGATCGTGCAAACGCTGCTCGGTCTGACCCTTGGAGCGCTGCACGGTCAGGACCTCGCCGCCGCGGCGCACCATGCAGTAGGGGATCAGCTGCTTCCACGCGGGCTCGTCCTCGGCGGGCGCGCGGTCGACGAAGAATCCGGCTTCCCCGAACTCGGCGAGCGAGGGGGTGCCGGCGCCGGTGCCGACGTAGCCCTGGGGCCAGGCGCCGCCGAAGAAGTCGGCGCGGGCGACGACGAAGACCTTCTCCATCCGGCGGCTCGGCGATCGCCGGGACAGGCTCAGACGGACGGCTGGGTCGGCTCGCCGCCGGACGCGGCCGGCGGCGGCGGGGGCGGCGGCGCCTTCTGCGGCTCGGCCGCGGGCTTCTTGAACAGGCCGGCCAGGCTGGCCAGCGAGGTCAGCTCGCCCTTGTGGCCCTTGTGCTCCTGCACCTCGCGCTCGCTCTCGACCGTGAAGACGCGCGGGTCACCGCCGCGGCGGCGGTCGCCGCGGTCGTCGTCGCGTTCGCCGCGATCTCCGCGACCGCCGGGCCGGCCGCCGGGCCGGCCGCCGGGTCGACCGTCCGGACGTCCGCCGCCGAAACCGCCGCGGCTCGGCCGGCCGCCGAAGCCGCCGCCCTCGCCGCCGCCGGCGGCCGCCGCCGGCCGCTCCGGCTTGCCTTCGGCGGTCAGCGGCGAGCTGCGGTTGCGACCGCGACGCGACTCGGGCGCGCGGGCGGCGCGCGAGAACACCTGCTGCTCGGGCTCGCGCTGCTGGCGCGGGCGCCGCGCCGGGCGCTTGCCGCGGCCCATGCGTTCGCCGAGCGTCGGCTGGCGGCCCTCGGCGATGTGCCGCGGGGTGTGCATGGTCAGCGAGATCTTGCGCGTCTGCTGGTCGACGTGTGCGACCCAGACGCGGACCACCTCGCCGACGCGCAGCATCTGCTGCGGGTCGCGCAGGCGGTGGCCGGGGATCTGCGAGATGTGGATCAGGCCGTCCTGCCCGATGCCGAGGTCGACGAACGCGCCGAACTCGGTCAGGTTGGCGACGCGACCGGTCAGTTCCTGGTCCGCGTGCAGGTCGGCGATCGTGTGGACGCCGATGTTGGTCGTGGCGCTGAGTTCGCCGCGCGCGTCCTTGCCGGCGCGACGCAGTCCCTGCACCACTCCGAGCACGCGATCGCGGTCGACGTCCGGGCCGGTGAAGGCGTCCAGATCGACGTCGCGCAGCTCCTGCCCGAACAGCTCCTCGACCGGCACGCCCTTGCCGGCGGCGATCGCCCGCGCGAGCTCGTAGTCGTCCGGGTGCAGGCGCGTCCGATCGAGCGGCTCGGTGCCGCCCTCGATCAGCAGGAAGCCCATGACGTAGCGCGCGGCGTCGGCGCCGAGGCCCTCGACCTCGGCGAGCTGCGCCCGGTTCTGGAAGCCGCCGAGGCGCTTCTTGTGCGCGAGGATCGCCTTGGCGCGGTCCTCGCCGATGCCCGGGACCTGCGCCAGCAGGTGCTGGTCGGCGGTGTTGAGGTCGACGCCGACGGCGGCGATGCAGGAGCTGACGACGGCGTCGAGCTCGCGGTGCAGCATGCCCTGGTGCACGTCGTCGAGCGTGTGGCCCAGGCCGAGCGTGCGGAACTCCATCCGCAGCAGCTCGCGCAGCGGGTCCTGCAGGCGGCGACCCAGCGAGATCGCCGTGCGCACGCCGACCTCGACGCCCGGCATCGCGCGGCGGCCGGTGGCGCTGGTTGCGAAGATCGCCGAGGCGGCCTCGTCGACCGGCACCATCATCGGCAGCTCGTCGCCGAGCGTCGCGCGCAGCTGTTCGACCAGCTTCTCGGTGCCGACCTGGCGCTTGCCGTGCGGCAGCGCGATCGCGTGCGGCTGCTCGGTGCGGATGATCGAGGCCAGCTCGTCGAGCAGCTGCTGCCGCTGCTCGTCGTTGTCGGCGTGCAGGGTCTTGTGCTGCAGGACCGAGCCGTCCTCGCCGAGCAGCGCCAGCCACACGGTCTTGCTGCTGCTGCGCAGCGCCAGGACCTTCTTGTTGCCGAGCGGCGGCGACAGCAGCTGCGAGCGCAGGTTGCGCGCGAACGTCCGCACCGCCTCGCGATCGGCCTTCTCCTTGATGCGACGGCGGACGTCGCGGCCGCAGCCGTCGCGCAGCCCGTGCTCCCAGGCGTGGTCGAACACGTGGTCGTAGAACTCGCGCAGCGGCGAGTCCGGCGCGAGGTCCTGGGCGTGCAGCTGCGCCAGCACCTCGCGGTGCTGGTGCTCGGGCAGACCGAGCTCGAGTTCGAGGATCTTCTCGCGCTCGGCGCGGCGCAGCGCGAGCATCCGCTGGGCCGAGATCCGGCCGATCGGCTCCTGGAAGTCGAAGAACTGCTGGTAGCGCTCGGCGCCGCCCTTGCCCGGGTTCACGGCGCGGGCGCGCAGGATGCCGCGGCGCAGCTCGTCGCGGCAGCGCGCGCGCGTCGCCGGGTCGCTGGCGATCTTCTCGGACAGGATCAGCAGCGCGCCGGCCTGCACGGCCTCGGCGGTCGGCAGACCGTTCTCCTCGGAGACGTACTCCTGGGCCGCCGCCGGCAGCCCGGCCTCGCCGAGCTGGCGGTGCTGGATCGCCAGCACGAGCGGCATCAGGCCCTTCTCCTCCATCTGCATCGCCTGCGTCCGGCGGCGCGGCCGCATCGACTGGTAGAGGTCGTCGAGCAGGTCCTGGTCGAAGCAGTTGGCAAGGGTCTGCTGCAGCTCGGTCGGATCGCGGCCGCGCTCCTGTGCCTGCTGCACGATCGACGCCTTGCGCTGCTCCAGCTCCGACAGGAAGTGCAGGCGATCGGCGATCGCCTGCAGGCGCTCCTCGGCGAGTCCGCCGGTGGCGGCGGCGCAGTAGCGCGCGACGTAGGCGGGCGGCGCGCCCTGTTCCAGCAGCTGGACGGCGGCAGCGACGTGCGGCTGCGGGCTGTCGAACTCGGCGTACAGACGTTCGAGGGTGGCTTCGGCGGCCATGGGCAGGGGACCGTTCGTGGTCGAGGGGGTAGGCCGTGGGCGCGGGGCCCAGGCGGGCTGGTCAGGAGAGGGTTGCCTGTAGGGTGCGCTGCGCGGTCGGCGGCGCGAGGGGCCAGGGGACCGGCCATCGGGGTCGGGCCGCGGGCGGCGAAACGGGCCCGGCACGATAACACGGCGCCGCGGCGCCGCCAGCCGGTCCATCGGTCGGAGCGCGGAGCGGCGCGGTTGTCGGTTGCTCCGGCGGGGTGCGCTGCCCAAGATCGCGCCTCGATGGCGAAGCCTCCGGACCTCTCCCGCGTGCGTCGGATCTACGTCCGCGCGCCGAACTGGGTCGGGGACTTCGTGATGGCCACGGCGTCGTTTGCGCGGCTGCGGGCGGCGTTTCCGCAGGCCCACATCGTCCTCGGCGCGCGGCCGATGATGCGCGAGCTGTGCAGCGGCGCCGGCTGGTTCGACGACTTCCTGCCGATGCCCCGCGCCGGCGGCCTCCGCGGGCTGTGGCGGCAGGTGCGGGCGGTGGCGGCGCAGCGGTTCGATCTGGCCGTGGTGCTGCCGAATTCGCTCGAGACGGGGCTGGTGCCGTTCCTGGCGCGGGTGCCGCTGCGGCTCGGCTACCGCCAGGGCCGCCCGCTGCTGATGAACCTGGGCCTGCGCGCGGCGACGCAGCGCGGGCTGCTGGCGCCGCGGGTCGGGCCGCGTCGCGTGCCGGTGCCGATGCCGCGCTACTACCGCGCGCTGCTCGACGTGCTCGGCATCCCGGGCGACGGGCTGCACCCCGAGCTGGCGGTGACCGACGCCGAGGACGCATGGGTGCGCGCCGAGCTGACGCGACTCGGCGTCGGCGGCGACGAGCGGCTGCTGGTGATCGTGGTCGGCGCCAACTTCGGTGCCAGCAAGCTGTGGGTGCCCGAGCGCTTCGGCGAGGTCGCGCGCGCCTTCGCCGCGCGCGGGCTGCGGCCGGTGCTGACGGTCGGGCCGGCCGAGGTCGAACTCGGCCGGCGCATCGCCGCCGGCGCCGGCGACCGCGCGGTCGGGCTGTTCGATCCGGTGTGGCCGCTCGACAAGCTCAAGGCGCTGGTCGCGCGCGCGGCGCTGATGGTGACGGGCGACACCGGGCCACGGCACCTGGCGGTGGCGTTCGATCGGCCGGTCGTGTGCCTGATGGGGCCGACCGACCGCCGCTACACCGACTACTGCACCGAGCGCACCGCGCTGATCCAGAAGGACCTCGAGTGCGTCCCGTGCCAGCGCAAGGTGTGCCCGCTCGGGCACCACCGCTGCATGAAGGACATCACCGTCGACGAGGTCGTGGCCGCCGGCGAGCGACTGCTCGGCGCGCGGTAGCCGGGTGCGGAACGAGCGACGGCCGCCACCCCGCAGCGGGTGACGGCCGTCGTCGGCGCGACCCGGCGGGCGGTCGCGCGTCACGCGGGGCGCGGGGCTCAGCTGCCGAGCACGGCGTCGATCGCGTTCATGATGACGGTCTGGCCGCCGCCGACGTTGTCGAAGCGGACCGCCTGCAGGAACAGCGGCACGCCCTGGTAGAACGGCACGTTCGGCACCGCCAGGTTGTAGAGGCCGCCGCCCGAATAGGTGGTCGCCCCGGTCGGGTCGATCAGCACCTCGCCGCCGAGGAACGGCACCGGGCCGAACGGCGCCACGCCGATGACCATCAGGGTCAGGATGGTGTTGGGGTTCGGCGAGGTGGTCAGCTGCCAGTTGCCGCCCAGCACCGGGGCGGTCGTGCACTCGAAGCCGAGGGTGTTGATGCCGTTGCCGTTGCGGATCACGCAGGTGGCGGCGCCGGGGGTGACGCGGAACACGCCCTGGTGCTGCGCCGCGCCGAGGCCGTTGCGCAGGGTGGCCGTGAACAGCACGTCGCCGTTCGCCAGGACCAGCACGTCGTCGTTGCCGAACGTGTTGAAGAACAGGTCGTCGTCGTAGGCGCCGTTGCCGTCGAGGTCGACCGGGTCGCCCTCGCGGGCGACGACCTGGCGGTTGCCGACGCCGTCGTCGAGGACGATCACGCCGTCGCGGCTGTCGTCGGCGTTGTCGGTGACGCCGCCGACGACCCACGCGCCGGAGCCGTTGCCGTCCATCGCGAAGAAGCACGCGGCGAAACCGGTGTCCTCCCAGTGCTCGCCCGATCCGGGGACGATCTCGTCCAGCCCGTTGGAGAACGCGATGACGACGCCGTTGCGCACGACCCAGTCCTGCTCGGTGACGTCGTTGTTGCCGCGGGCGTACCAGTTGCCGCCGTTGTCCAGCCAGCAGAACTCGATGCCGTTGAGGTCGATCGGCTCGGCGAACGGACCGCCGGGGATCGGCTGGTTCTCCTGCAGCAGGATGACGTTGTTGATCGCCAGGATGTCGTCGTCGGACGTCGTCGGGCCGTCCATGTCGCCCTGCACCAGCCACGTCAGGCCGTCGGCCGAGACGTAGGTGTCGTTGATGTCGAAGTTCTCCCAGAGGTTGGTGGTGCCGCCGGCCTGCAGCAGCGGGACGTCGACGGCCTCGCGCAGGAAGGCGCCGCCGGGCAGCAGCAGGATCTCGTCGCTGGTCGTCACCGGGAACGGCGTCCCGTCGCAGCCGTCGGCGCGGAAGATCGGGTCGCCGGCGGTGGTGAGCCGGCAGCAGTCCAGGGAGTCGTCCCAGGTGCCGCCGGCCAGCGCCGGGATCACGGCGTCCATCAGGCCGCCTTCCTGGGCGATGCTCGACCAGGTGCCGGAGGTGTTGTCGTAGAAGGCGATCCAGTCGTCGGAGGTCGTCGCGGCCGTGCCGTTCAGGTTGTTGCCGATCAGCAGGTTGCCGGCGTTGTTGAGGCCGTAGTCGTCGTCGACCGTGCCCCAGAGTTCGCCGGCCGGGGCGAACGGTGCCTGCGTGCCCTCCTGCAGGACGAGCGCGCCGTCGAGCAGCAGGATGTTGTCATTGGTCGTGGAGCCGGTGTCGGCGTCGGCCTCGATCGCGAAGTGCGTCTCGTCGGGCGACAGGTACGGCTTGATGAACGCGGTCGTCGAGGCACCGCCGGCAGAGAAGGCGACGCCCAGGCCCGGAACCAGGTTGGTCGGGTGACCGGGGGCGTTGCACAGGACGATCTGCACGTTGCCGCCGGGGATCACCCGCAGCTGCGAAGTGGTGAAGACCTTGGGCGGCGTACACTCGTCCTGGGCCAGCGCGACAGCTGTGGACGCAGCGAAGGTGAGCAGGGCGCCGATGGCGCGGGGAAGCGGACTCGTCATGGAATGGGTCTCTCGGGTCGGAAAAGGGTTGGAGAGGCCCGAGACCTTAAGCACTGGCCGGGAGCAGGTGGGCGCATACAGGCCGCCCTGGTCCTGTTTTTTTGCCATTGCGGTGACGAGGAAGAAACGGGTCTCCTAAGCCTCGATGCCAAGGGACCTTGCTCGACCGCTGGGGCGCGCGCGGCGCCGTATGCCGGCGCCGCGCGGCGGGCAGGCCCGGCTCAGTTGCCGAGGACGGCGTCGATCGCGTTCATGATGACGGTCTGGCCGCCACCGACGTTGTCGAAGCGCACCGCCTGCAGGAACAGCGGGACGCCCTGGTAGAACGGCAGCGGCGGCACCGCCAGGTTGTAGGTGCCCGGGCCCGAGAAGGTGATCGCCCCGGTCGGGTCGATCAGCACCTCGCCGCCGAGGAACGGCACCGGGCCGAACGGCGCGACACCGACGACCATCAGGGTCAGCACGGTGTTGACGTTGGGCGAGGTGGTCAGCTGCCAGTTGCCGCCGACGACCGGCGCCGTGGTGCACTCGAAGCCGAGGGTGTTGATGCCGTTGCCGTTGCGGATCACGCAGCTGGCGGCACCCGGCGTGACGCGGAACACGCCCTGGTCGGTCGCGGCGCCGGCGCCGTTGCGCAGCGTCGCGGTGAACAGCACGTCGCCGTTCTCGAGCAGCAGCACGTCGTCGTTGCCGAACGTGTTGAGGAAGCGGTCCTCGTCGTACTGGCCGTTGCCGTCGACGTCGACCGGCGTGCCTTCGCGCACGACGACCTGGCGGTTGCCGAAGCCGTCGTCGAGGACGATCACGCCGTCGCGGGTGTCGTCGACGTGGTCGGTGACGCCGGCGATCAAGAACGCGCCGCTCGAGTTGCCGTCCATGGCGAAGAAGCAGTCGCCGAAGCCGGTGTCGTCCCAGTGCTCACCGGAGCCGGTGACGATCTCGTTCAGGCCGTTGGAGAACGCCACGACGACGCCGTTGCGCACGACCCAGTCCTGCTCGGTGACGTCGTTGTTGCCGCGGGCGTACCAGTTGCCGCCGGCGTCCAGCCACGACTTGACGATGCCGGTCAGGTCGATCGGCTCGACGAACGGGCCGCCGGGGATCACCTGGTTCTCCTGCAGGACCACCACGTTGTTGATGGTGACGACGTTGTCGTCGGTGGTGGCGGCGATGGTGTCACCCTGGATCAGCCAGGTGAGCCCGTCGCCCGACACGAACATGTCCTCGACGCCGAAGTTCTCCCAGGTGGCGGTCGCGCCGCCGGCCTGCAGCAGCGGGAAGTCGATGCCCTCCTGCAGGAACGCGCCGTTCGGCAGCATCACCACCTCGTCGGTGGTGGTGGTGAACGGGAGGCCGTCGAGCAGGTCCGAGCGCCAGGTGGCGACGCCGCCGTTGGTCAGGCGGCAGGTGTCCATGCCGTCATCCCAGGTGCCGCCCGCCAGCGCGGGGATCACCGGGTCGATCAGGCCGCCCTCCTGCGCCAGGGCGGTCCAGGTGCCCAGCGCGTTGTTGTAGAGCACCACGTAGTCGTCGGCGGTGGTGGCGGCGGTGCCGTTGGTGTTGTTGCCGATCAGCAGGTCGCCGGCGTTGTTCAGGCCGTACTCGTCGTCGATCGTGCCCCAGATCTCACCGACGGGCGCGAACGGCGCCGGGGCGCCTTCCTGGACCAGCAGCGCGCCGTCGAGCAGCAGCACGTTGTCGTCGGCGGTCGACGCCGAGTTGGTCTCGCACTCGAGCGCGAAGTGCAGGCCGTCCGGCGACACGATCGGGCGCACGAAGTTGGTGGTGCCGCTGCCCGGGTTGAACGGGATGCCGAGGCCGGGGACGAGGTTGGTCGGCGCGCCGGGGAAGTTGACGTAGACGACGTTGATGTTGCCGCCGGGGATCACGCGCAGCTGCGCGCCCGTCATCTTCGGCGGGTCGCACCCGTCCTGGGCGAGGGCTGAGGGAGCGAGCGCGAAGAGCGCCAGCATGGCGGAGCGCGCAGGGCCGCGCGAAGCATTGCGAATGGACATGGAATCTCCGTTCGAAGTTGGGAAAGCGCGAAGACTCTAGCGAGCCGTTGGGGGCCGCCTAGGGGGGTGCAGCGGCGGAATGACGCCCGATACCGGTTCCTTGCAAGGCGCCCTTCCCTGGCTGCCGGTCGGCGGCTGCAGCGGCGTGGCTCAGCCGAATGACGCTGCGCAGTACGTGACGGCCTGGTGACCGTCGTCGGCAGCTGCCTGCCCGTAGTGCAGCAGCGTCGCCGAGCCGCCCGCGAGCGCCGCGACCAGGGTGATCGCCGCGGCCGAACACACGCGGTCGGCGTTGCCGCAGCCCTCGGTCTCGCGGTGGAACGCGCCCGGCCGGCCGACCTCGAGGTGGCGGAGTCGGGAGCGGTCCCGAAGTCCGAGCTGCTGCAGCGCCGCGCCGCCGACCGGCTCGGGGTCTCCGAACATCGGGCCCACGTGCGCGAGGTCGGCGCCGGCCAGCCAGCACACCGTGCCGCCGCTCGCAGCGGCCGCGTCGCGGAAGGCGGCGAGGGTGCGCCCGAACCACGGCTCCGCGGTCGGGTCGCCGGCGGTCGACGGCAGCGCCCCGCACAGGAACCCGGCGATCCGCGGCGGCGGCAGTCCGCGCCGTTCGGCCAGGTGCTGCAGCAGCACGACCTGGAGCTCCAGCGAGTGCTCGGCGCGGTGCTGCAGCAGGTCGTCGGGCGACGGGGCGCCGAGCCGGTCGTGCACCCGGGCGAGGAACGCGCGGTCGGTCGTCGCCGTGCCCAGCGGCGTGGCCCAGTCGAGCGCGAGGCCGGTGACGGCGTCGGCGGGGCCCTGGTGGCCGGTCCCGAACACGACGTAGAGGTCGGCGGGGGGCGCCTGCAGCAGCCGGCCATAGGCCGCCGCATAGCCCGGGCCGCCGCGGCCGTAGTCGATGTGCGGCGCGATCAGGCCGCGCGGCGCCGCCGCGGCGTCGGGCGACGGATCGGGCACCATCGCCCGCAGCGCCGCGCGCAGCGGCGTCGGCCCGGCCGGGTAGCCGGCCGAGCCGTGGTGCCGGCTCGGCCGCGTCGGCTGGCCCAGGAATGCGGCCACCGCGCGGTCGCGCGCCGCCACGAACCGGGGCGACGCCAGCAGCAGACGCCGGTCGAGGTCGGCGGCGATCGCCGCGACCGCGCCGGCGTCGATCGGCCGCCGCAGGTCGCGCGTCGCCAGAGCGGCGATCTCGGCCGCCGTGTGGTCGCCGTCCATGCGCGTCAGCACGGGCAGCAGGGCGCGGGGCACGAACACCGGCTCGCACAGCTCGAGCGGGCAGCTCAGGGCGAGGCCGGGGCGACCGTCGCTGGTGACGCGCTCGGCCCGCAGCGAGCGCAGGCGCGGGCGCCCGGCGGGATCGTCGAGTTCGGCGCCGTCCATGCCCGGGGTAGGATATCCGATGCGCCGTCGCGCCAGGCGGGACCGTGCGTTACGAAGCAGATCGCGCCCGCTAGAGAGGCCGGCGCCCCGAGAGCATGTCGCAAGGAACCTACCTCCTCCTGGTCAGCCGCGACGGGCAGACCGAGACCCACGCCTACCGTCAGGACGCCGTGACGATCGGCCGGTCCCGCGAGTGCGACCTGTGCCTGCCGGACCGGCTGATCTCGCGCCAGCACTGCCGCGTCGAACGGGTCGACGGCAGCTTCGCGCTGGTCGATCTCGGCGCCGCCAACCCGGCGCGGCTGCGCAACCGGCCGGTGGTCCGGGCCGAGCTGCGGGTCGGCGACTCGTTCGCCTGCGGCGCCTACGAGATCCAGCTGGCGATCCCGGCGCCCGAGCACGCCTCGATGGACGAGACCCGGGTCACCGGCGACCCGCGCGGCGCGCAGGATCTGGCGACGTTCCTGTCGGTCGCCAAGGCGCTGAACGAGGAGCAGGACCTGTCGCGCCTGCTGACCCAGATCGTCGACGCCGCGATCCAGCTGTGCGCCGCCGAGCGCGGGTTCCTGATGCTGGGCACCGGCCAGGAGCACACCGTCGAGGTGGCGCGCAACTTCGCGCAGGAGGAGGTGCTGACGCCCGAACACAAGGTGTCGCGCACGATCGCGCGGCGCGTGCTCGAGACCGGCGTCGCCGAGCTCACGACCAACGCGCAGGAGGACGACCGCTTCCGCGACCTGCAGTCGGTCGCCGACCTGCGGCTGCGCTCGGTGCTGTGCATCCCGATCCGCATCACCGGCCAGATCGGCGGCGTGCTGTACGTCGACAATCGGCTGCAGCAGCAGGTGTTCCAGGAGCGGGAGAAGCAGCTGCTGGTGTCGCTGGCCGACCACGCCGGCGTCGCGATCCACAACGCGCGCACGCTCGAGACCCTCAAGGCGCGGCAGCTCGACCTGCAGCAGGCGCTCGACCGCGTCGACCAGCTCAACGCGGCGCTGAAGGGGCAGCTGCTGGAGAAGACCGCGGAGCTGACGCAGATCCGCGAGGACCTGTCGGCGCAGAGCCTCGGTCAGCGCACCAAGTACGACTACAAGCAGATCGTCGGCACCGGCCGCGCGATGCGCTCGGTGTTCGCGCTGCTCGACAAGTACATCGAGACCGACGACCCGGTGATGATCGCCGGCGAGTCCGGCACCGGCAAGGAGCTGGTGGCGCGCGCGATCCACTCGCAGAGCGGCCGCAAGGATCGGCCGTTCATCAGCGAGAACTGCGCGGCGCTGCCGGAGTCACTGCTCGAGAGCGAGCTGTTCGGCTACGTGAAGGGCGCCTTCACCGGCGCCACCGGCAACAAGAAGGGGCTGCTCGAGGCCGCCGACGGCGGCGTGCTGTTCCTGGACGAGGTCGGCGACATGCCGCTCGACCTGCAGGTCAAGCTGCTGCGCGTGCTGCAGGAGGGCGAGGTCCGACCGATCGGCAGCCGCGAGACGTTGAAGGTCGACGTGCGCCTGATCACCGCCACCAACCGCAACCTCGAGGAGATGGTCCGCGAGGGCGACTTCCGCGAGGATCTGTACTACCGCATCTCGGTGCTGCCGATCACGCTGCCGCCGCTGCGCGAGCGCCGCGAGGACGTGCCGCACCTGGCCAAGCGGTTCCTGACCGACCTGTCGCAGCAGAACCGCAACCGCGTGCGGCTGAGCGCCGACGCCCTCGAGAAGCTGGTGCAGTACGCCTGGCCCGGCAACGTGCGCGAACTGCAGAACGAACTGCGGCGCGCGGCGATCCTGTGCGATGGCGTGATCCTGGAGTCGCACCTGAGCCCGCAGGTGCGCACCGGCAAGTCGCCGACGGTCACCAGCTTCGCCGACGACGGCCAGGTCCCGGCCGAGCGCGGCACCTCGCTGCCCGACATGGTCACCGAGCTGGAGATGCGCGAGATCAAGAAGGCGTGGCACAAGGCCGAGGGCAACAAGAGCCGCGCCGCCGACATGCTGGGGCTGTCGCGCTTCGCCCTGCAGCGCAAGCTCGAGAAGTACGGCCTGGAGCCTGGGCAGGGCGGCGGCGCGGACGGCCAGCAGGGCGACGACTCCGACGGCGAGGCCGACTCCGGGTCATGAGCTTCGCGCAGCCGTTCCAGGACTACGAGATCCTCGACCGGGTCGGCGCCGGCGCGATGGGCACCGTGTTCAAGGCGCGGCACAAGAAGCTCGGGCGCATCGTCGCGCTGAAGGTCCTGCGGCCGTCGTTGGCGCGGGACGTGCGCTACGTCGACCGGCTGCGCCGCGAGGCGCGGATCGTCGCGGCGCTCAACCACCCGAACATCGTCACCGGCTACGACATCGGCGAGGAGGGCGGCTACCACTACTTCGTGATGGAGTTCGTCGAGGGCAAGTCGCTGCGCGGCCTGCTGTCGGAGTGGGGGATCTTCCCCGAGGACCAGGTGCTGAAGGTCGGTCAGCAGGTCGCGGCCGCCCTGGACCACGCGTTCCAGCGCAACGTCATCCACCGCGACATCAAGCCCGGCAACATCCTCATCGACGAGGCCGGCACGGTGAAGCTGACCGACATGGGCCTCGCCAAGGGGCCCGCCGACCTGACGCTCACGCGCGACGGCGCCACCGTCGGCACGCCGCAGTACATCTCGCCGGAGCAGGCCCGCAACCCGCAGGACGTCGACGTGCGCAGCGACCTGTACTCGCTGGGCGCGACGCTGTACCACATGGCCACCGGCCAGCCGCCGTTCCGCGGCGAGACGATGGCCGAGGTCATCACGCAGGTGCTGCACGAGGTGCCGATCGCGCCGCGGGTGATCAACCGGCACATCAGCGAGGGCATGGCCCTGGTGATCCGCAAGCTGCTCGCCAAGAACCTGCGGCTGCGGTACCAGACCCCGCGCGAGCTGCTCGACGACCTCGAGCGCGTCGGCAACGAGCAGCCGCCGCAGGTCGACGAGAGCCGGCTCAGCGCCGGAGAGGTCGACCGGCCGGCGAACGTCTGGCTGTGGTCGCTGGGCATCGTCGCCGGCGCCGCGCTGCTGGCCGCGGCGGTCTGGCTGGGCATGCAGATCGGCACCGGCGACCCCGCTCGGGAATCGCCCGACCGCTGGGTGCAGCAGTTGCGCGAGGATCTGCAGTCGATGCCGCCGGCGATGCGCATGGCGCGCCTGCGGGTCGAACAGGCCCAGGCGCCGACCGGCACCGCGCAGGCGCTGGAGCTGCTGCAGCGCGAGGTCATCGGCGAGATGCAGCTGTCGGTGGACCAGCTCACGCAGCAGCTGCGCGGCGACCTGTGGCCGGCGGTGGCGCAGTTCACCCGCGACCCGCAGCGCTGGCCGGACGTGCGCGAGGTCGTCGCCGAGCACGTCACGCGCCGGCTGCTGCTGGCCACCGGCCTCCTGCGCGAGCAGCTCCCGGCCGGCGTGCACGTCCAGGGGCTCGACCGCCTGGTCGCCGACATCGAGCGGCTGGTCGCCGAGCGCAACCGAGGCCTGGAGGAGCGCGCCGCGGTGCACTTCGAGGTGGCGCTGCCGGCGCGCGCCGAGGAGCGGCTGCGGCAGGGCGACTTCGCCGGCGCCGAGCGGGTGTGGCGCGAGGGCTACGCCGGCTTCTTCGACGGGCTGCGGCAGCCGCTGCCCGAGCGCGTCGAGCCGGCAGTGCGCGCCGCCGCGGAGGAGCGCTACGTGCGGGCGCGCGACGCGGGCCTCGCCGACATCGACGCCGCCGAGGCGCGGGTCGCGGCGGCGCTGCTGCGCGAGAGTGACGAGGGGATCGCGGCGCTGCGGCTGCTGCTCGAAGGCGGGACGGCGCCGGCGGAGGTGCGCGCGCGCACGGCGCGGCTGCGCGACCAGCTGGGGCAGGCATACCCGTCGAGCGGCAGGTTCCGGTCGGCGGCCGACCCCTGGCCCGGCGTGGCGGCCCGGTTCGACGCGCTGGCGCACGAGCTGCAGGTGCGCGAACTGCAGTGGCAGCAACGGGCCGGCGACGCCGCGATCGACCTGGCGTGGCGCGCGTTCTGTGACGGCTCCGCCGACGCGGCGCTCGGCGTGCTGGGCGCGCCGCAGCGCGATCCCGACTCGCTCGCGCCGCTGCTGGCGCGGCACCGTCAGACGCTGCAGTCGGCGCGCCTGGTGGGCGACGCCGTGGTCCGGGCGCTGCAGAACGCGCCGCCGCCGATCCCGGCCTGGCCGCGCAACGGCGGCGTGCCGGTGGAGCTGCGGGCCGACGCCGGCCAGGAGCCCAGGCTGCAGGCGCAGGTCGCCGGCGGCAGCTGGCGCACGGCGCGCATCACCGAGTTCCGCTTCGAGGACCTGTGGCAGCGGGCGCGGGCCGCGACCCCGGACGCGTTCTCGGCGCTGCCCGCCGAGGACCTGCAGCGCGGACGCGCGGTGCTGGCGATGGCGTGCGACGAGCTGTCGCTGCTGACCGAGAGCATGGCCACCGACGACCGCGACTTCCTGCGCGACGAGGTCTGGCCGCGGCTGCTGCGCGTGCGCGGCGAGCGGGTCGGCACCGGGGTCGACCGGGCGCTGGCGCTGCGCCGCCTGCGCGAGGCGTTCGAGCGCGCGCGCGCCCAGGACCAGACCCGCGAGCTCGAGTCGGCGCTCGCGACCTGGCGCGCCGGGTTCGCCGCCGAGGCGTCGCTGCCGGAGACCCAGCTCGCGACCGAGGCCGGGCGCTGGCTCACGCGCGAGAAGGCGCGGCAGGTCCGCCTGCAGGAGCTGCAGCGGCAGGTGCCCGAGGACGCCCGCGTGGTCCTGCACGACGACGGCACCGAGCTGCTAGCCGAGGTCACGTTGCCGCCGTCGGCGCTGCGCGGCGCCGGCGAGGGTTGGCAGCTGCGCGGCGGCCGGCTGGAGTTCGCCTGCACGGCGCCGGTGCTGGCCGACGTCGACCGGCGGCGGCTCGAGGTCGACGCCGGCCTCGCGACCGCGTCGCGGCAGGTCGCCGCAGAGGTCGACCTGGCGATGCCGATCGCCACACACGGCGAGCGCGTCTACGTGCTCGAGTTCCGCGGCGTCGCCTGCGCGGTGGTGGCCAGCGCCGATGACCGCGTGTACGCGGCGATGGTGCAGGGCGAGTCGCTGCGCACCCAGTCGGTGCAGGCGGCGTTGCGGCGCGCGCTGGTCGCCCGGCTGGACCCGCGGCATCGGGCCCCGCTGCTGCTGCCCGGCGCGATCCATCGGCTGGCGCTGGTGGTCGACGTGCCGCCGCAGCGGCGCTCGGGCACGGCGCGGGTCATGCTCGACGGCGAGGTGCTGTGCCAGGAGCTGGTGCAGATCGAGCCGTCGCGGCTGCCGACGATGGTGCTCTACCCGCTGCAGGACGTGACCATCGATCGCGTGCGGCTGCGCGCGATCGAGCTCTGACTCACTTGGGCGGCGCCGCCAGCGCCTGCTGCGCCCGGGCCCAGCGCTCGGCCGCCGCTGCGGCCAGGTCGCGGCCGGCGGTGCGCAGCTCGTCGAGCATCTCGAGCGGCAGCTGCCGCAGCATCATCCGGGCGCCGGCGCGGTGCGCCAGCTGCCAATGGCCGACGCGGGCGAAGTCCTCCGCCAGCAGGTCGTCGACCGCAGGATCGGTGCGCGCGTACTCGCGCAGCAGCAGCGCGGTGCCGAGCGAGCCCAGCGGGTCGCCCTGGGTGCGCTGCAGGCGATGACGCAGGCGCAGGTCGGCGACCGCGTCGGGATCGGTGGCGCGCGCGGCGTGCGCCAGGGCCAGCGCGGACTCGAAGCGACCGGCGGCCAGCTGCGCGAGCGCGTCGTCGCGCAGCGAGTCGCCGGGCGCTGCCGTGGCGCGCTGCTGCGACGCGCGCGCCGCCAGCGCGGCGAGGCTGCGTTGGCCCTGGTCGGCGGAGCGGCGGCTGGCCGCGCGCAGGCGCGGGACGGCGAGGCGGTCCTGACCGAGCGCGCGGTCGAGCGCGCCGATCCGGTACTCGAGCTCGGCCAGGTGCGGCGCCTGGGCCAGAGCGGCGCGCAGGGCGTCGCGCGCGATCAGCAGCTCGCCGCGCCGTTCGGCGCCGAGGCCGGCGTGCACCCAGGCGACGGCGCACCAGGGCGCATGGCGGGCGCAGCATGGGCGCAGCGGCGCCGGCGTGGCCGGGGCGGGCTCGGCGGCGGCGGCCGTCAGCTCGGTCGCGAACCGGACGGCGTCGGGCAGGTGGCGTTCGAGCGCCGGCTGCTCGCAGCCGTGCGCGCTGCTGCGCACGATGACGCCTTGCCGATCGCGTTCGACGCGCACCACGAACTCGGCGACCGGCGCGCTCCAGCCGAGCAGTTCGTCGGTCGCGCGCCATTCGACGGCGTCCGGCACCCGGCCGTCCGCGGCCGGCCGCGCCAGCAGGCGACCGTCGGCGCGCGCGGTCCAGCGGCCGTCGGCGCGCTGCTGGTAGCGGATCTCGAAGCGATGGTCGTCGAGGCGCGTGGCCGGGGCGCCCGCATGGTACGGCAGCGGGTCGGCGCTCGCGAACTCGACGCGACAGGCGTCGGCGCACAGCCAGGCCACGAACTCCAGCGGCGCCGGGGCGGTGACCTCGGGCAGCACCCTGGTCACGGCACAGGCAGAACCCAGCCCGCCGACGAGCAGGAGCAGGAGTTGGCAGAGCGGTCGCACGCGTGCGGCCACGATCGAACCGGGCCCGGAGTCGCTTGAGTCCCCGCTTGGCGCACGGCGGCGGCGGCGACGGCGGGCGGCCGCACGGCGGCCGGCGCCGCCCGCTGCCAGCGGCGGCTCGCTCAGCCCTCGGCGATCGCGAACGCGACCGCGCTGTGCTCATTGTGGGACAGACTGAGCAGCACGCGGCGGATCCCGAGCGACTCGGCACGCCGAGCGGCGCCGCCGTGCAGACGCACCGAGACGGCGCCGTCCGTCGCCCGCACGACCTCGATGTCGCGCGCGGCGACGCCGCTGGCGAAGCCGGTGCCGAGGCACTTGGCGACGGCCTCCTTGGCGCAGAAGCGCGCCGCGAGCGCCGCGCCGGGCCGCTCGCGCGCCAGCACCAGCCGGCGCTCGTCGTCGCGGCACAGGCGCGCCAGCAGGCGGTCGCCGCCGCGCTGCAGCAGCCGCTCGATGCGCCCGATGGCCACCGTGTCGACGCCGATGCCGACGATCACCGCGTCACCAGCGGCAGGGCCGTGAAGCCGCGGGCCGCGGCCCAGAACGCGGCGAGCGCGCAGGCGCCGCCGGCGTCCGGCGCGGTGATGACCTGCAGGCAGTCGCGCCACAGCTCGGCGCGGTCCTGGGTCGAGGGGCGCGGCGCGCCGAACGGGTGGCTGTGGGCGAACCCGAGCACCTCGAGGCCGCGCGCGAGCAGCCGGGCGCGAGCCGCGAGGAACTCCAGCGGGTCGAACGCGAACCGTCGGCCGGCCACGTCGGCGTCGGCCCGGTTCTCCAGCGCGACGAACTCCAGCACCCGCAGCTCCGAACCGCGGCGCCGGCCGCCGAGCACGCCGCCGGACTCGCGCGGCAGCAGGCGCAGCGCCGCCGCACACAGATCGCGGTGCACGGTCGGCAGCATCGCCACGGCGGTCGGCGCAGCCGGCGCCAACGCTGTTGCGTTCGGGCCGTAGAAGGCGTCTCCTGCCGTGCGAGTGGTCATCCGAGTTGCCGTTGTTGCCCGGGCGTGGCTGTGGGCCGCGGTCGCCGCCGCCGTGCCCGCGGCGGAGCCGCCCGGGATCGGCCCGCAGGAGGTCCCCGCGTCGAGCCGGGGCGCGCCGCCGGCGACCGCGGACGCGGCGGCAGCATACCGCGAAGTGCTGACGCGGCTGTGCGATCCGGAGATGGGCGGCCGCTCTGCCGGCAGCCCGGGCGGTGCGCGCGCGATCGCCTGGATCGAGGGTCGGCTGCTCGCGCTGGGCCTCGAACCTGCGGTCGGCGAGAGCCTGCGTCAGGAGTTCGCGGTGCCCGAGCCGCTGCCGCCGGTCGTGCTGCCGGCGACCGCGTGCGCGCTGCTGGGCCCTGTGCCGCGGGCGCTGGCGCCGCGCGAGTTCGAGCCGTTCCCGTTCAGCCCCGACGGTCGCGTGTCGGCCGAGGTCGTGTTCGCGGGGCACGGGCTGGTGATCCCGGAGCTCGGGCTCGACGACTACCGCGACCTCGACGTGCGCGACAAGGTGGTGCTGCTGCTGCGTGGCGGCCCCGACTGGCGCGCCGACGGTGCGCCGGTGCGGCGCCACATGGCGCGCCTGTCGTTCCGCAGCAAGACGGCCGAGGCGGCGAATCGCGGCGCCGCCGCGGTGCTGATGGTCGAGCGCGGCGATCGGGCCACGGGCGCGCTCGACGCCGGCGTCGTGCGCCGCTGCCAGGGCGGCGCGGCGGTGCCGTTCGTCTGGCTGGATCGCGACGCCGTGGCGCCGTGGTTCGAGCACGGGCTCGACGACGCGCAGCGGCGGCTCGACCGCGGCGAGGCGCCGGTCCCGCTGCGCGCCGGCGCCGCCATCGAGCTCGACGTGGCGCTGCAGCGGCATCCGCCGCGGCTCACCGCCAACGTGCTCGCCCGCCTGCGCGGGCGCGTCGACGGCGACCGCGACGAGATCGTGGTGGTGGCGGCGCACCACGATCACATCGGGCGCGGCGAGATCGGCTCCCTCGGCCGGGGCGAGGAGATCGGTCGCCTGCATCCCGGCGCCGACGACAACGCGAGCGGCGTGGCCGCCCTGCTCGAGCTGGCGCGGCGCTGGCGCGACCGCGGCGCCGGTCGGCGCACGCTGGTGTTCGCCGCGTTCGGCGCCGAGGAGATCGGCCAGGCCGGCAGCCGCTGGCTGCTCGATCACCCGCCGGCGGGCGGTGTGGTGGTCGCGATGCTGGACCTCAACATGATCGGCCGCGCCGCGAGCAACGGGGCGACGGTCTACGGCGTCGGCACCGGCGAGGGGCTGGACCATGTGGTGACCGCTGCCGGCGCCCGGCTGCCGGAGCTGCGGCTGGAACTGCGCGATCGCACCAGCTACCGCTCGGACCAGAGCCGCTTCCTCGGCGCGGGGATTCCGGCCCTGCTGATCACGACCGGCCTGCACGCGCAGTACCATCGCCCGGCCGACGTGCCGGAGCTGGTCGAGGTCGACGCCGCTCTGCAGGTGGTGGACCTCGCGGACGCGGTGCTGCGCGAGCTGGTGGACGGCCCGCGGCGCCGGTTCGTGCCGGCGCGCGACCGCAAGTAACGCCCGCCCGACTGCCCGCCCGTTCGACTGCACCGTTCGACTGCACCGCTCGACTGCACAGCCCTACTGCACTGCCCTACTGCACTGCCCTACTGGGGCGGCCCCGCACTCCATGCACCCACCGCTCTACGGCACGCCCGCTCCCGACGAGGTCCCGCTCGGCGCGTTGTCCCAGCCGCTCGACCGCGCCTCGACCGCGGCACAGCCGGACGCCGATACGGTGCGCGCGCTGGGCGCGGGCGAGCGGCGCGCGCCGTTCTACCAGCGGCTCTGTCACCCCAACGGCGTGCGCTTCGAGAGCCTCGTGGCCGCGCGCGAGGGCGCCGACGGCGCCGTCGCGTTCGCGAGCGGGATGGCAGCGATGAGCGCCGCGCTGCTGGCGCACCTGAGCGCCGGCGACCGCGTGCTGATCGCACGCGAGATCTACGGCGGCACCGACGCGCTGGCGACGCACGACCTGCCGCGCTTCGGCATCGACGTCGAGCGGTTCCCGGCGCTGGCCGCGGGCGCGCTCGAGCGCGCGCTGCAGCGGCCGGCGCGCGCGGTGGTGTTCGAGACGCCGATCAATCCGACCCTGCGGCTGGTCGACCTGCGCGCGGTCGCCGACCTGTGCCGGGCGCGCGGCGCGCTGTCGATCGTCGACGGGACCTTCGCGCCGCCGCCGGTGCAGCAGCCGCTGGCGCACGGCGTCGATCTGGTCGTGCACTCGGCCACCAAGTTCTACGGCGGCCACTCCGACGTGCTGGCCGGCGTCGTCGCGGGGCGACACGAGCTGCTCGGGCCGATCGAAGGCCTGCGGCGGCGCACCGGCGGCGTGCTCGGTCCCGACGCGGCGTGGCTCCTGTGTCGGTCGTACCCGACCATGGATCTGCGCCTCGCGGCGCAGCAGGCGGCCGCGCTCGAGCTGGCCGGTCGCCTGGGCCGGCTGCCGGCCGCGGTCGTGCGCGCGGTGCACCACCCGGGCCTCGACGAGCATCCGGACCACGCGCTCGCGTCGCGGCAGATGCGAGGCGGCGGCACGATGCTGAGCTTCGAGGTCGAGGGCGGCCTGCCGCGTGCGCGCGCGGTGTTCGACCGGTTCGAGCGCTTCGCGCGGGCGCCGTCGCTCGGCGGCGTCGAGTCGCTGGCGTCGCTGCCGGCCTACACGACCCACGCGTCGTTGACCGAGGAGGCGCGCCGCGCTGCGGGGATCCCGGAGGGGTTGGTGCGGCTGTCGGTCGGGCTCGAGGGGGTGGAGGTGCTCTGGGGGGATCTGCTGCGGGCGCTGGGAGTGGTCTAGTTGGGTTCTCGCGCCGGGTGTGCCCCGGCCCTAGCCCTTGGCCCAAGCCCAAGCCCTAGCCTTTGCCTTTGCCCGAGCCTTTGCCTTTGCCCTGGCTGTGCGGTCGGCATCACTTCGCGGATGCTCTCTGCTTGGGGCGTGAGGGACGCATTCGCGACTCCAGCCAGCCGGCAATGCTCGGAGACCTGCGAGGGCCAGGGCCAGGGCTAGGGCAAAGGCAAGGCCAACGGCGGAGCAGCCGCGCCTCAGCGCGGCCGCTCCGCCGTTGCCCGGATCGCCGCGACTTGCTTGGCTGTACACATGGCCGACAGCTATCGCGCTCCCCGCGGCACCGAGCTCACCTGCGCCAACTGGCAGATCGAAGCCGCCTACCGGATGGTGCAGAACAACCTCGACGCCGAGGTCGCCGAGGACCCTGCGCGCCTGATCGTCTACGGCGGGCTCGGCAAGGCAGCGCGCAATCCCGAGGCGCTGCAGCACATCCTGGCGACGCTGCGGCGGCTGCGGCCGGACGAGACGATGCTGGTCCAGTCGGGCAAGTGCGTCGGCGTGCTGCGCACGCACGCCGACGCGCCGCGCGTCCTGCTGGCCAACAGCAACCTGGTCGGCGACTGGGCCAACTGGGACGAGTTCCGGCGCCTCGATCAGAAGGGGCTGATCATGTACGGCCAGATGACCGCCGGGTCGTGGATCTACATCGGCAGCCAGGGGATCGTACAGGGCACCTACGAGACGTTCGTCGCCGCCGGCAAGCGCCACTACGGCGCCGACCTGGCCGGGCGCCTGGTGGTGACCGCGGGTCTCGGCGGCATGGGCGGCGCCCAACCGCTGGCGGTGACGATGGCCGGCGGCGTGTGCCTCGCGGCCGACGTCGAGGGCTGGCGCATCG
This sequence comes from Planctomycetota bacterium, assembly GCA_050245995.1. GTDB lineage: Bacteria > Planctomycetota > UBA1135 > UBA1135 > UBA2386 > JBFWWV01. The sequence goes on from JBFWWV010000001.1 coordinate 209,839, forward strand.
ACAAGCGGCTGCAGACCCGCTACCTCGACGAGCGCATCGACGACCCGCGACAGGCGCTGCAGCGCGCGCTGCAGATGCGCGCCGAGAAGAAGCCGTGGTCGATCGGCGTGTGCTGCAACGCCACCGAGCTGCTCACGGTCGTGCGCGACCAGGGCGTCGTGCCGGACATGCTGACCGATCAGACGTCGGCGCACGACATGTTGGTCGGCTACGTGCCCGACGGCATGACCGTCGAGGCCGCCAAGGCGCTGCGCGAGTCGGACCCGAAGGAGTACCTCCGGCAGTCGGGGCGCACGGTGTGCAAACACGTGAGCCTGATGCTCGATCTGCAGGAGCGCGGCGCGATCACCTTCGACTACGGCAACAACATCCGCACCGAGGCGCGCGACGGCGGCGTCGCCGAGGCGTTCCGGATCCCGGGGTTCATCCCCGAGTACATCCGGCCGCTGTTCTGCGAGGGGCGCGGGCCGTTCCGCTGGGTCGCGCTGAGCGGCAACCCGGCGGACATCGCGCGCACCGACGCGCTGGCGCTGGAGATGTTCGGCGGCAACCGTTCGCTGCGCACCTGGATCGAGAAGGCGCAGAGGCAGATCGCGTTCCAGGGCCTGCCGGCCCGCATCCTGTGGCTGGGCTACGGCGAGCGCGCCGCGTTCGGCACGGCGGTCAACGAACTGGTGCGGAAGGGCGAGCTCGAGGCGCCGATCGTGTTCGGCCGCGACCACCTGGACTGCGGCTCGGTCGCGTCGCCGTACCGCGAGACCGAGGCGATGGCGGACGGCAGCGACGCGATCGCCGACTGGCCGCTGCTGAACGCCATGACCAACGTCGCCGCCGGCGCGACCTGGGTGTCGATCCACCACGGCGGCGGGGTGGGGATGGGCAAGTCGATCCACGCCGGGCAGGTCACGGTCGCCGACGGCTCCGACGCGGCCGGACAGCGAATCCAGCGGGTCTTCACCTGCGACCCGGGCCTCGGCATCCTGCGACATGCCGACGCCGGATACCCGGCGGCATCGGCGTTTGCGCAGCAGCACGGGGTCGACCGCGGCAGCTAGGGCCACGGCGGCGCGCGGCCGCCGTTCCCGAAGTGCGGCCGAGGGAAAAGTCTTGGTGGCCACAAGTCCGACAAGATGATGCACCACCGCATCGATGTTCCGCTCCCGTAAGGACAAACAGGCTGCCTCCGCGCGCGAGCTGCGCGACGACATGGTCGTGATCGTCGATCGCGCCGTGAACCCGTACCTGGTGCTGTTCCACGAGCCGGCGTCGTACCGCGCCGAACAGGTGCGGGCGCTGCGCAACCGTCTGGTGGCGCTCAATCCCGACGGCGAGCCCAAGACCCTGGTGGTGACCTCGGCGGGCCGCAGCGAGGGCAAGACCGTCACCGCCCTCAACCTGGCGATGGCGCTCGCCGAGCTCGAGCGCCAGCAGGTGCTGATCGTCGACGCCGACCTGCGGCGCCCGTCGGTCGAGCACTACCTGAACATCAACCCGGCGGCTGGCCTCAGCGACCTGCTGCTCGGCAACACGTCGCTGGACAAGGCCCTGCGGCCGGTCGGCTTCCGCCGGCTGATGCTGCTCGGCGCCGGCACGCGCGTCGGCAACCCGGCCGAGGTGCTCGGGACGTCGCGGCTCGACGAGCTGTTCGCGCGGCTCAAGGAGCGCTTCCAGTACATCGTCATCGACACGCCGCCGGTGCTGCCGTCGACCGACGCCGGGGTGCTCGCGGCGCGGGCCGACGGGACGCTGTTCGTCCTGCGGCTCGAGCACACTCTCAAGGGGCGCGCGCGCGACGCGATCCGCACGCTGCAGGACCTCGGCGCCAACGTGCTCGGCACGTTCGTCAGCGAGCTGCGCGGCGCCGATCCGGACACCGACCCCGAACTGCGCTACGGCAGCCTGGAGGAATGACCGTCGTGGCGGGGTTCAGGGAGGCGCTGAAGCAGGCGGTGCGGCAGATCGCGTTCCGCACCGACCTCGACTCCCTGAAGCGTCAGGGCGTCGAGCAGGTCAGCGTGCTCGGCATCGACCGTATCGTCGCGTTGGTCGAGGAGGCGGTGCACCGGAGCCTCAAGAGCCGGCTGGTCGGCATCGAGCGCGAGGCCGTCGCCGACGCCACCAAGTCCGAGTTCCTGCGCCTGCTGCGCACCAACCAGGACCTGCAGCGCGAGAAGTCGGAGCTCGAGCGCCTGAAGGAGCGCGCCGAGGACGAGGTCGACCAGCTGCGCCGCGAGCTCGGCGCCGAGAAGCAGGCGCTGGAGCAGCGGCTGCAGTGGAACAGCCTGGCCGACACCTCGCGCTACGAGGGCGAGAACGCCGCGATCGCCGTCAAGGTGCGCGACATGATCGGCCACATGTTCGACGACGGCGCCGACGCCACCGTGCTGCGCGACCGCGTGCTGGCGCTGGTGATCGACACCGTCGACAAGGAGCGCCGCTCGGCCGACCAGGCGCGCCGCGCGCTGCGCGACCGCGAGGTCGAGAACCTGCAGCGGCGCATCGAGAAGCTGACGCAGTCGCTCGACACCACCGAGCACCGCCTGCGGCAGGTCGCGGCGATGAAGAACATCGACGACGGGATCTCGTCGATCTACCGCGAGGTCCAGGGCCTCAGCGCCGAGGCCGCCGACTTCGGCAAGAAGAAGGAACTGATGTCCGCCATCTTCCAGGCCAACATGCGCCTGCAGAAGCGGGCGAAGTGAGCTACCGACAGACCCAGGAAGGATTGAGATGACCGACGAGACGACCATGACTCCGCCGCAGCCGACCACGGAACCCGCCGCGCCCAAGAAGGAACACGGCGTGCTCTACATCGGCATGGACCTCGGCACCTCCCGCACGTCGGTGTCCGCCAGCAACGGCGTGCGCGAGTCCGTGTACTCGGTGGTGGGCTACCCGAAGGACGTCGTCAGCCGCAAGCTGCTGAAGAAGGACGTCCTGTTCGGCAAGGAGGCCATCGAGAAGCGCCTGTCGCTGAAGATGTTCAAGCCGCTCGAGAAGGGCGTGCTGAAGTACACCGGCGACGGCTCGATGACCGACGAGGCCAAGCAGAACCTCAAGGCCGCCAAGGACCTGATCGGCGAGGCCATCCGTCTGGCGCGGCCGCGCAAGGACGAGCTGGTCTACTGCGTCATCGGCGCGCCGGCCGAGGCCTCGATCAAGAACAAGGAGGCCATCATCGAGGCCGCGCGCGAGCACGTCGACTCGGTGATGCTGTGCAGCGAGCCGTTCTCGGTCGCCTACGGCCTCGACTGGCTCGAGGACGTGCTGGTCATCGACATCGGCGCCGGCACCACGGACCTCTGCCGAATGCACGGCACGATGCCGGAGGAGACCGACCAGGAGATGTTCGACATCGCCGGCGACGCCGTCGACGCCGAGCTGGCGCGCCTGATCCGCGAGACCTGCCCCGGGGCGCAGTTCTCCGAGCTGATGATCAAGGAGATCAAGGAGCGCCACTCGTTCGTCGGCGACACCGCCGAGCGCGTGAAGGTCGAGCTGCCCGTCGACGGCAAGCCGACGCAGTTCGACATCACCGACCAGATCCAGAAGGCCTGCTCGATCCTGATCGACCCGATCGTGCAGGGCATCCGCACGCTGATCGGCACCTTCGACCCCGAGTTCCAGGCCAGGCTGAAGAACCGCGTGCTGCTCGCCGGCGGCGGCTCGCTGGTCAAGGGGCTCGACGGCGCGGTCGAGAAGGCCATGCGCGAGCAGCTCGGCGGCGGCCGCGTGATCCGCATCGAGGAGCCGATCTACGGCGGCGCCAACGGCGCGCTGAAGATCGCCCACGACATGCCCGAGGAGTTCTGGGAGAAGCTCAAGTAGGAGCATGCTGCGGTGCAAGTGAGGGCGCCGAAGGCGCCCTCACGCACCGCGCGCACGGACGCGGTCCGCGCGCCAGAGCCGATCGGACGTCAGGGCGCGGGGACACAACACCCGGATCGGGCGCATCCGCGGGACTCGGAACGCAGCTGCTTCGGGGCCGCAGCGGCCGGTCCGGCTGGCACGAGGCGCGCCGCGTCAGCACATCCGCAATAGCTGGAGCAGCGGACGCGTCACGCCGCGTGCGGGCCGGCCCTTGGCCGCTGCTGCGGCCCCGACGCTCGGGCGGGGTCGCGCTCTTGCTGCCCGCGAGAGCGGGGGCAGCAAAGCTGAATACCAGGAAGTCGGGACGCGAGAGCTGACGCTTACAGCCCAGCTAGCGGCTCCGGCTCGGCGCGTAGCCTCGCGCGCCGCGGCATCTGCGCGGAACCTCGGTGGGAGCCTGCGAGCGGGCAATCGCATCGTCGCCGGCGCAGGGAGCGGTCTCGTTGATGGTGAGGATCGCAGTGGAGGAGGCGTTGCGGGTGCTGGCGCGCGCCGAGGTCGACGCGTTGGCGGAGCTGTGCGGGTCCCGCGACGCAGCGGCGCGGCACCTGACGATGTTCGTGCTGGGGCACGCGCGGGATGCCGGCGCGGTCCCGGCGCTGCTGCGCGTGCTCGTGCACCAGCAGGACGACTTCGATCACGACTGGTTCGATCACGATTGGGCGTTCGAGGCGATCGCGCAGCTCGGACCGGTCGCGCTCGAACCGCTGGCGCGCGTGGCGCTCGAGGGCGGCGACACCGAGGCTGAGCACGCCACGCAGGCCCTCGGCCAGTGCCACGGCCCTGGGGTCTGGCCGCAGCTCGAACGCATCCACCGTCAACGTCGACCGCTGCCCCGCGGCTTCTACGCCGCCTGCTAGCGCGCAGCGCCCGAGCCGAAGCCGCGAGCTCAGCGGCTCCGTCAGCTCTCGCGAGACGGTTTCTCCGGTTGTTCAGCTTTGCTGCCCCCGTCTCGCGGGCAGTAAGGCGCGACCGCGCGCGGGGTCGGGACCGGAGCAGCGGCCAGGGGCCGGCCCGCACGCGCCGCGACGCGGCTTCGGTGTCGGCTCGCGGCGGTGTTGTCGCGGCGCGGCGGGTGCCAGCCGGACCTGCCGCTGCGCTAGCCGGAGCGGCTGCTCTCCATCGGAGCAGTGCCCTCGGCTGGGCGGTGGCGTTCCTGCCGCGGATGTTGCCCCTTCTGCGCGCGGACCGCGTCCGCGCGTCGCTGTGCGCGAGGGTGCTCTGCACCCGAGCTTGCACAGCAATCACCGGATCGCGAAGTGCCCCTGCAGGATCGTCTGCAGCTCGAAGAAGTCGCGCACTTCCCAGTTCGGCTGGGTCTTGCCGGTCTCGGTCGAGTGGCGGCCGCTGCGGCGGATGCGGACGGTGAACCAGCCCTCCTGGTTGCACGGGTCGATGTCGTGCGTGGGATTGTCGCCGACGTACAGGCAGCGGCTGGGCTCGAGCTGCATGCGCTGCAGCACGCGGCGGTAGAGCTTCGGGTTGGGCTTGCTGAAGCCGATCTGGTCGGTGAAGAACACCGCCGAGGGCGTCATGAACTCGACCAGCTTGAGGCGCACCAGCTTCTCGGCCTGCTTGATGGTGATGCCGGCGGACACGATGCCGCGGATCAGCCGGGTGCTGGCCAGCCACTTGAGCACCTCGTAGACGTCGTCGTGGACCTGCAGCTCGCGCCACTTGGTCTCGTGGTAGGCGACGACGCCGGCAGCGACGATGACGGCGCGGTTGACGCCCTGGCTGGCCTCGGGCGGCAGGCGATCGACGACCTTGTCGAAGTGGTTGCCGTAGTTGCTGCTGAACTCGGTCAGCACCTCGTCGAGCTCGCGCAGCGCGTCGTTGCGATCGGCGCGCAGGCCGGCGCGGATCATCGCGTCGATGGCGGCGCGGCGCGCCTTGTCGGCGAACACGGTGGTGGAGAACAGCGTGTCGTCGATGTCGAAGAAGATCGCGTCGAGGGGCGTGCTCACTGACCTCCGCTGGCGGGCCGGAGTCTAGGAGCCTGCGCCGCGGGAATGCAAGCTGCCGGTCGCGACCTCCATCGCCCCGGCTCGCGCCGCGAACGCCCCGAGGAATCCACCGATTCGCCTGCGCTTCCGCGGCGCGACCCGGAACGAACCCCACGCACCCGGGCGGCTCGCCTCCCGTGACGCAGCCTCCTGGCCGGACGGGGGGCCTCGACAAGGGCGCATCGGCCGTCGGCGGCGACCGATCGCGTCCGCGGAGGGGCCGGGGGCGCCGCGGCGCGCAAGGGCCGCGGCAGGGAGCGGGCGCGCAGGCCGGTGGGGATCGCCGGCCGCGCTCGGCCCTGCGTCCCGGCTACTTTCCGACCATGGCGCGGTTCTCGAGATCGCGGATGTCCGTGATCCAGGCGCGCACCATGACCATCAGGCTGCGGTTCTCGTCGGCCATGCCTTCCTGCTTGAAGAAGAACGACAGCAGCGGCAGGCGGGCCAGCAGCGGCACCTCGGCGCGGCGCTCCTTGGTGAGCACCTGGCGAAGGCCGCCGAGCAGCACGGTGCCGCCGTCCGGCACGCGGGCCGTGGTGGCGAAGCTGGTGACCGTGAGGTTCGGCAGCTGCAGGGTGACCGGCAGCGTCGAGCCGGCGAGCGACGTCGTGAACGTCGGGATCGGGCGGGTCAGCTCGGCGATGGTGGGGTTGAGGTTCAGGACGATGTACTTCCGGCTCTGCTCGATCACCGGCTGGACGTCGAGGACGATGCCGTCCTGGATCACGTCGACCTTCGGGTCGGCGATGAACGACGCCTGCGCGACCTCGACGTCGAAGTCGCGGACGTAGGCGGTCTGGTTGATCACCGCGACGTGGCCGCGCTCGCGGTCCAGCACCGACAGGATCTGGCTGTTGACCACCTCGGCCTCCTCCTGCTTCTCGATGGCCTGCAGGACCATGTTGAGCTGGATGTCGTCGAGCCAGGTCCAGCTCGCGGTCAGGCCGCCGTCGGTCGACAGCGCGCGGCCGAGGTCGGACGCGAAGAAGTTCTCGCTGCGGCCGCGAACGTCGCCGTCGCCGCCGTCGTTGAAGAACGCGCCGGCCAGCGGGTTGGCGGCCGCGTCGCCGGTGCCGCCGTTGTCGAGGCCGCGCGACGCGTTGTTCTGCAGGCCGTTGGTGACGTCGTCGAGGGTCGCGGTCGCGCCCTTGTTGCCGGCGCCGCCGAGGCCGCGGAAGTCGACGCCGACCTCCTGCAGGAAGTTGCGCGTGATCGTCAGGAACTTGCTGTCGATCGTGACCACCGGCGTCGCGAAGCGGCGCATGTCCGAGAGCACGCCCTCGATGCGGCGCTGCATGTTCGGGCTGGCCTTGACGATCAGGTAGCCCGTGTCCTCGGGGCTGATGCTGACGCCCTCGTTCTCCCAGTAGGTCGGGTCGGTGGCGTCCTGCACGTTGGTGACGAGGTCGGCGATCTCGATGTAGGAGACCTTGTCGTCGCCCTCGCCGCCGGCGCGCGGCGTCTCGTCGAAGCTGTCGCCGCCGGGGATGTCGCGGATGCGCGGCGGCAGGAACTGCGTGCGCTGGAAGACCAGGTCCATCACGTTGTAGACCCGGCTGACGATGGTGCCCGACGCCTCGGACTTGTTGCCCATCACCACGACGCCGTTGCGCACGGTCCAGGCCAGGTTGGTGGCCTTCTGCACCATCAGGTCGAGGAAGTTGTCGAGCGTGATCGAGCTCACCAGCTCGACCGTCATCGTCAGGCTCTCCTCACCGATCACGTCGCGGCCCTGCGGCGTGATGATGATCGGCACGTTGGTGACGGTCTGCAGGTTCTGCACGACCTCGAGGTAGTCGACCTCGCTGTAGTTCAGCTGGCCGACCGGCACGGTGCGGACCAGGTCCCAGACGGCGGCGTCCTGCGGGTCGATCGACTCGCGCGTGTCGACCGTGCCGACGCGGCGCTGGGCGCGCTCCCAGGTGGCCTCGTCGAGCTGCAGCACCTTGGTGTAGGGGACCTTCAGCTCCTCGCGCGCCTCGAGCAGGGAGCGGATCTCCTTGGCCTTCTGGTTGTAGTAGTCGTCGGCCGCCTGGTCGCGGGCCGCCTTGGTGGCGGCGTGCACCATGTCCTGGGCGATGGGGCTGCTCGGGTCGACGTCGAGGGCCTTCAGCGCGACGTCGCGCGAGTGCGCGAAGCGGCGGTTCTCGAACGCCATCTGCGCCTCGCGCAGCAGCAGGTCCATCTTGGCGCGGCGGCGGGCCTCGCTCGCCTGGCGCTCGGCGGCCAGCTTCTGCGCCAGCTCGTCGGCGAACTGCGTCGACACCTGGCGCTCCTGGGCGGCGAGCTGCTGCTCGGCGTCGCTGAGCAGGCCGTCGACCTGCGCGGGCAGGTTCATCCAGTCGATGCGGTCGCGGGTCTCGATGATGCGCTGCGCGTGCTGCAGCTCCTCGACCGCGCCGGCGAAGTCCTGGCTGCCCATCCGCTGACGCGCGCGGTCCATCTTCTCGGTGACCAGGGCGCGACCGCGCTCGGCGGCGATCTGCTCCTGTTCGACCCACAGCTGGTGGATGTCCACCACGCCGCCGACCGGCACGCCCATCTCGGCCTGCACCGCGGCGATCATGTTGCGCACGCGCTCGTTCTCGGGCTGCAGGTCCTTGGCCTTCAGCAGTTCGCTGAGCGCGGCCTCGAGCTTGCCGTCCAGCCGCAGGCGCTCGCCCAACTCGAGGTAGCGGGTGACGAGCGCGGCGGTGCGCTGCTGGTCGAGCGTGCGCGGGCCCTGGCCCTGACCCTGCGGATCCTGCGCCGCGGTGGACGAGCCGGAGTCGTCCGTCATCGGCGCCAGGTCGCCCGGCATGTCCTCGGTCCCGGAGGTCCGATCGGCCATGGCGGGGTCCGTGGCGTTGTCGCTCGACGTGGAGCAGGAGGTGCCGACGAGCGCGGCGACGAGGGAAGCAGCGAGCAGGCGCGGATGTTCGAAGGCCATCGATTTCACGCTCAAGGCTTGTGGGGTGCGAGCACCCACAAGGGGAGGGGACGATACTCCGATCCGTCGGTCCCGCCCTGGGCCGTGGGCGAGAGGGGCTGCATCGCTTGACGTTGCGGAACCGAGCGAGAGGGGAGCTGGGGGTATTCGTCGTCGCAGGCTCCCGAACGGGCGGCCCACGGCGCCGAAGTGGGCCAGAACCTAGCCGTGCCGGGGGGGCTGCGCCAGCGGTTTCTGCCGGTCAAACTGCGGTTGCCGGCATCGGTTGTCGCCCGCGCGCGCGGTCGCCAGCCGGGGGCGAGTCGTCGAGGTCCACCGGTGGAGCGGCCGGCGGGACGTCCATCGCATCGCGCCGCCGGTGCGGTGTGGGGCCCACGGCGGGATCCCGGCGGGGGAGTGGGCGAAGCGCCCGGAACGGTGCGTCGCCGGACCTGCTGCGGGAGCGCGCCGGGACGATCGGGCGATCGCGACAGCCGGCGGAGGCGCGGCTGCGCAGCCTGGCTCGGGCCGGTGTCGGCTCGGGCGGCGCCGCGGCGGGGGTGCCGCGGCGCGGAGGGGGCGGTTACTTGCCGACCGGCTGCGCGCCGAGGCCGCCGCCGAAGTTGATCTCGTCGAAGCCGGCCTTCTTGACCACGTCGGTGGTCCGCGCCACGTCGTTGTAGAACGTGCCGGGGTGCGGCTCGACGACCACGGGCATCGCCTTCTTCTGGCCGGGGTTGTCCTTGTCGTCCTGCCAGGTGTCGCGGTTGTTGTAGATCCGCTGCAACTGGCTCAGGAGGTCGTCCTCGTTGGTGACGAGCGTCGGACCGACCATCCACTTGATGGTGTGGTTCTGCAGCGCGAACCGGAACGGGCGACTGGTGTGCTCGTTGATCTGGTTGATGCCGCCGCCCTGCGGGAAGATCGGCTGACCAGGCTGATCGACGTAGACGCCGACCGACAGCTGCTCCTGCGGCTCGACCTGGGTGCTCTGGCTGCCCTTGTCCTTCGGCAGGTACGCCGGGAGCTTGGCCTCGAGCACTTTGAAGTCGATGCAGATGAAGAAGATGATCATCAGGAAGACGCAGTCGATCATCGGCGTCATGTCCGGCTTGGATTCTTCCTGGGCCTGTTCGAGTGCATTGCTCATGATCGACTCCTACTTTGCCAGGCCTTTGCCCTTCAGCATCTTGAGCTCCTTGTCCTCCTCGGACATCGCGAGCTCGACCATCCAGAACGCAGCCTCGGGTTGGCTGCACTGCTTCATCACCTCGCCGACGTAGTGCCACTCGGTCCACTTGTCGGCGCGCAACAGGATCGGCTCGTCGACCAGCACCACGTCGCGTCCGCCGATGTTCTCGGTCGAGGTCTTGAGGTCGGTGGTCTGCTTGATGAGCTTCAGCATCGTCATGATGCCGGAGTAGTCCTTGCCGTGGACGGCCGGATCGTACTGCACCTTGCCCTTGTAGTAGACCGCGCCGGTCTGCAGCAGGTTGATCACCGGACGGTTCTCGGAGGGCTGCTCGTCGGGCTCCTGGTACTTGGCCTCGGGGAGGATCAGGTCCTCGAGGTTCTGCTGGCTCAGGTCGATGATCAGCACGAAGAAGATCATCAGCAGGAAGACGCAGTCGATCATGGGCGTCATGTCCATCTCGACTGTCTCCTGCGCGATTTTGTTGAGGTTGGCCATGGGTTGCTCCTAGGGGGTCACAACGGGAGGGCTGGGGTCTCGGCTCACTCCCGTTGCGGATCCCGGGGCGGGGCTCAATCGCAGGTCACTTGTCCTTGCGGAAGCGCTCGAAGAGGTCTTCGGCGATCGCGTTCACCTCGGTCGACATGCGCACCACGCGGTTGCGCAGGATGAAGAAGCAGACGCCCACGGGGATGGCGACCGTCAGACCCAGAATGGTCGTGATCAGCGCCATCTTGATGCCCTTGGCGAGGATCGCCGGGCTGACCGAGCCGCCCGCGTCGGCGATGGTGCCGAACGTGACGAACATGCCCGACACCGTGCCGAACAGTCCCATCATCGGCGCGATGGCCGACATCAGCGACAGCCAGCCGATCTTCTGGAACAGCTTCACGGCCTCCTCGGTCTCCATTTCACGCACCGTGATCTGGATGGTCTCGAAGGGGTGGCCGAGCTTGCTGAGGCCGGCGCCGACGCAGCGGGTCAGGTAGTTCTTCTCCTGCTCGCACAGCTCGGCGGCCTCCTGGAAGTTCTCTTCGTCGAACAGCGCCTCGAGCTCGTCGATCATGTCCGGCGGCGCGAGCTTCTCGCGCTTGATGCTCATGAAGTTCTCGATGATGAGCGCGAGCGCCAGCACCGACATGAGCACGATCAGGTAGCCGATCGGGCCGGCGTTCTCGTAGGCGAAGATGTCGCCGATGACGCTGCGCGACTCGCCCTCCTGGGCGGTGGCGAAGGACGGCAGCAGCAGCGGCGTGGCCAGAGCGGCGAGACGGACGACAGGCGCGGGCAGATTCATGGAGCAGCGACTCCGTGGGAAGGGACCAGCTTGCAGGGGGGAAGGGAGAGGGAGCGACCGCGAGGGCAGCGCGCGATCGGCGGTACGTGGGGGTGCAGAGTGTGCGCAGAACCCGCTCGGCGCGAAAGTCCCCACCGCGAAAGAACCTGCTGCCGACTGCGGCGCGGCCGGCCGGGCGCGGGTGGCGGTGGGGGCCGCGGGTGCGGGTGCTGTGCGGTTCACTTGGCGAGTTCCGCCCGGGCGGCGGCGGCCCAACGCGAGGTCGGGTAGCTGCGCGTCACGATCTGGAAGTAGGCCTTGGCGTCGCCGCCGGAGCCCTCGCCGAGGGCCCGCATGACGCGGCCCAGGTAGTAGTTGGCCTTGGCGCTGGTGTCGCCGGCGCCGGTGTCCAGCACGCAGGCCTCGGCCAGCGCGATCTGCGCCTCGCGCAGCTTCGCGGGGTTCTTGCTGTCGGCGGCGGCCAGGAACGTGGCCTCGCCCTGGCCGGCCTTGCCGGAGGCCGCCAGCGACGGATCCGGGTTCTGCGACAGCGAGCGGAAGTAGTCGGCGGCGCGCTGGAACTCCTTCTCGCGCACCAGGGTCTCGCCCTCGCCGACCTTCGAGTTGATCTTGATCGCCTCGAACTCGGGCCCCTTGCCGCCGGCCTGCGCCAGCGCGGTGTCGGCGGCCGATGCGGCGCTCTGGAACGCGCCGCGAGCCTCCAGGGTCTTGCCCTGGTCGAGCAGGCACAGCGCCAGCTCGTACTTGGCGCGGGCGCTCCACACGGCGCCCCAACCGTCGCGCACGGAGCGGTCGTCGAGCTCCTTGAGCGTGGTCTCGGCGTCGGCCTGGACCTGGCCCAGCCGCAGCGCGCGACCGAGCAGGTACATCGCCTCGGGCAGGTGCCAGTGCTCCGGGAATTCACTGATCCAGGCGCGCAGCGCGCCGGCCGCGTTGGCTGCCGCCGCGGGATCCGCGGCGCCGGCGCCTACCGCCGCCTTGCCCTGCAGGAAACGCGCCTCGGCCTTGAGCAGCTCGCGCTCGGTGCCGTTGGCGGCCTCGCCGTACAGCTGCTGCGCGGTCGCGAACTCGCCGCGCTCGAGCGCGGCCTCGGCGCCGACGAACGCGTCCGGGGCGCCGCCCCAACGGATGCCGGCCACGAGGTGCGGCGGAATGTCGACCTCCTCGGTGCCGCGCAGCACCTTGACCGCACTCAGCGTGAACGTCTGCACCTTGACGCCGCGCATGCTCGACCCGTCGGTCTTGAGCACGGTGTCGAGGGCTTCCTGCGCCGGGGCCAGCGCCGCGGCGAGCGCCAGGGCGAGGGCGGCGGACCCGGCGCGGAGGCGCGGGCGGGGCGTGGGGGACTGGTGCGTGGACATCACGGGCGGTTCAGGTCGAAGTAGGTGAACAGGGTCATGCCGTCCTGGCCGAGCGCCTTGAGGCCGGCGAACTTGTCGAGCGCGCCGGTCACGCGGAAGATCGACGCGGCGTACTCCTTGTACGTGCTGTCCTTCTCGCCTGCCTGCTTGGCGAACCAGTAGCTCTCCCACTGGAAGCGGTACCAGTCGAGCGTGTACTTCTGGTTGTCGCGCAGCGCCCAGGTCCGGTACTCGGTGAAGTACTTGTCGTACGCCTCCTTGAACCGACCGAGCGCCGGCTCCTTCACGCCGCGGCCGCTCTGGTTGATGTAGAACCAGCCGCCGAGCGCCTTGCAGATCAGCCGCTTGAGCTCGTACTGGTTGGGGTTCGCCTGCTCGGCGGCGAGCAGCATGTCGAGCGCCTGCTGGAACTGCCGCTGCTGCAGCAGCGCCTCGCCGATCTTCGGCCGCACGGTCAGGTCGATCACGTCCTTGGTGCGCTCGTCGGTCTCGCTGCCGTAGAGCTGCAGCGCCTTCTGCGCGACCTCGTCGACCTTCTTCCAGTCGCCGAGCCGCTCGAAGGCGTTCATGGTGTGCACCAGGATGCCGAGCTGCGGCTGCTGCGAGTTGCGCATGTACTCGATGCCGAGGCCGGTCAGCTGCGTGCGCGCCTGGCGCAGGTCGTTGCGGAGCTTCTCGACGTCGGCGCCGGGCTTGTCGGTCGCGAACGCGGCGTCGAGCTCCTTGCTGATGTTCTCGGCGTGGTCGAGCTGGGCGGCGAAGATCACGCTGGCGAGGCGCGAGGCGCGGCCCTCGTCGAGGTCCTTGAGCTGCATGTAGGCGGTGTTGGCCTTGGCGAGGTCGCCGAGGTCGCTGTGCAGGCGGCCGAGGTAGTCGATGGCCTGCGCCAGGCTGCTCTCCTTGGACTGGCCGTGGTTGGCGACGAACGCCTGCAGCAGTTCGATCGCGCGCGGGTACTTCGCGGTGTCCTTCTCGATCTTCAGACCGCTGTCGCCGTAGGCCTCGGCATAGGCCATGAAGGCCTGCGTGAAGTCCATCTCGCGGACGGCGAACTCGCGCACCTGCGCCTTGTCCGTGCGCTTGGGGTCGAGCACCGCCTCCTTGGTCTCGAGCCACTGCCGGTAGGCGTCGATGCCCGCGCGTGCCTTCTGGAAGTCGCCGGCGCCGCTGTAGGCCTTGACCATGCGCGCGCGCGCCAGCTCGTAGTAGAGGAAGTCCAGCGGCACCTGCGCGTAGGCCGCGGCCGCGGCCTCCCAGTTGCGCTCGCCGAAGTTCTTGTTGCCGTTCTTCCAGTGCACCTTGCCGGCGCCGGCGGTCGAGAACTCGAGCACCAGCGGCTCGGCGCCGTCGAACACCGGCTTCAGGTTGGCGTCGTTCTTGGTCACCGACTTCAGCGCCGTGACCGCGCGGTCGAGGCGGTCGGCGACGTCGCTGGCGGAGTCCGCCTCGCTGCCGTCGCCCTTGTTGCCGAACTTGCGCAGGCCCTGCTGCAGCGCCAGCACCGACTCCAGGTAGCGGTCGGTCGCGGCGAAGCACTTGCCGAGCATGTCGTAGGCCTCGAGGCCCAGCTCCTGCTGCTCGTCGGCGTTCATCGCCGCCAGCGCGCGACGCAGGCCCTGGATCGCGGCCTCGTGATTGTTGTTCTGGTACTCGCCCTTGGCGATCTCGAACAACAGCTTGCCCGACACCAGGCTCTTCTGCGCCTCGAGGATGTCGCTGAGAACGGCCTTGGCCTTCACGCCGACGTAGTCGCTCGGGTGCTTGTCGTTGATCTTCTGCACCATCGCGAGCGCCTGCTGCACCTTCTTCGGGTCGCCCGACTCGGCCAGGAAGCGGCACTCGACCAGGAAGGTCAGGTGGCCGTGGCGCGGGTGGCAGACGTCGAGCGGGTCGAGGCCCTTCTCGCCGAACTTGGCCAGGTTGTCGTGGAACGACTGGAACAGGTCCTTGGCCGCGTCCATCTGGCCCTGCTCGAACAGCAGCTCGCTGAGGTGCGCGTAGACCTCCTGCATCATGTCGAACAGGAACGCGAGCGTCTCGCCGCTGAGCTCGGTGTCCTCCGAGTTGAGCGTCATCGCGATCGAGTCGATCGTGCCGCGGTAGGCGTCGATCGCGGTCGGCACCTTGCCGGCGACCTCGTAGCACTGCGCGATCTCGAACAGGCCGCGCAGGCCGAGCGCGGTCTCCTCGCCGACCTCGAGCACCATCTCCTCGAGCTCGCCGATCGCGCGGTCGATCAGGTGGCCGCGGTCCTGCTTGACCGCGCGGCCGTGCTCGCGCATCAGCACGCCCTTGCGCATCCACGTGAGGCCGTACTCGAGCTTCTTCTGCGGGTCCTTGGTCTCGGGCTCGAGCGTGCGCATCACGCTGTCGCACGACTCGACGCCGAGGATGAAGACCTCCTTGGCCTCGTTCTCGAGCTCCTCGACGGTCTCGGGCGCGTCGACGCGCGCGATCTCGAGCTCCTCGTTGAGGAACTGGCCGAACTCCTGCGCCGCCTCGGCGAGCGTCGCGCGCGCGTCGCGCTGCACGACCGTGTCGCTGGAGCGTTCGAGCAGCTCCTTGCTCTGGTCGAGCGCCTTCTTGTAGTCGGCGCGCTGCTCGGTGCGGTTCTGCTTGATGCGCGCGCCGAACAGCGACACCTCGACGCGCAGCTGCAGGATGCGGTCCTGGTCGGAGGACGACTTGTAGGACTGCTCGAGCCGCGCCAGCTCGCTCTGCGCCAGCGACACGAGGCCCAGTTCGCGGGCCAGGCCGCGCACGAAGGTCATCTCGCGGTCGATCGGGGTCGGCGCTTGCGCTGCGGCGCTGGTGACCAGGGTGCCCAGCGCGATGGCCGTGGCGAAGAAGGAACGCGTCGCAGGGCCGCTGGGGCGGCACCGGGTGCGGTGGATCACGGGGCGGACTCCGGAATGCACGTGGGAAGCTGTAGTTACTGCCGGTCCAGGGTGCGGCCGCACCCGGATCGGACAAAGACCAGCGCGGAGGGGGCCTCGATCCGCGCCGTCGGAGGAACGGGGAGCATAGCGAGCGGTTCAGTGGATCCAACCGCGACCGACGCGGGGATCCACGGGGACCCACCGCGATGGATGGTGTGCCGGCGGGGGAAGCCGGCGCGCGGCGCAGGTCCGCGTGGGGAAGGGCCGCGTCGGAAAGGGCCGCGCGGCGCCGACGCCAGCGCGGGCGTCGGCGGGGCGGCGCCGCGGGCGCCGCCGGGCCGCGTTCAGCGGCTCGACGTCAGGATGCTGCCGTCCGGCAGCGCGATCGCCTCGGGCTGCAGCTCCTCCATGATCACGATCTTGGCGTTGATCAGGATCAGGATCTTGCGGTTCTGCAGCGAGGTGCCCTTGCGGCTGAACAGGAACGACAGGCCCGGCAGGTCCTTGAGGAAGGGCACGCCCGACGTCAGGTTCTGGCGTTCCACCAGGCGCATGCCGCCCAGCATCATCGTGCCTCCGTCCGGCATCGTCACCGTGGTGCGCACGCGCTGCAGGGTCACCTCCGGCAGCTGGATCGAGATCGGCTGACCGACGCCCAGCGTGGTGGTGAAGTTCGGGATCGGCAGCTGCAGCGTCATCACCGTCGGGCGCAGCTCCATCGTGATGAACTTGAGGTCGCTGTCGACGACCGGGCGCACGTCCAGCGCGACGCCGTCGTGGACCGTGCCGATCACCGGGTTGGCGACCGCCGCGGCCTGCGCGATCTCGACCTCGAAGTCGCGGATGTAGCTGATGTTGCGCAGCACGTGCATGCTGGCGCGGGTGTTGTTGTAGATCAGCAGGCGCGGCGCCTCGATCTGCTCGCTGCGCTCCTGCTTGCTGACCGCGCGCAGCACGGCCTCGACCTCGGTGTCGTCGAGGAAGGCGTACTGCAGCGACAGGCCGCCCGCGTTGGTGAGGCCGTCCGACGTGCCGCCGAGCGTGCTGTCGAACAGGTTCTCGGCGCGCGCCATCAGGTCGCCGTCGTTGCCGTCGTCGAAGAACAGGCCGGGCTCGGTGCCGGTGCCGACCGGGCCGGGGGTGGCCGGGTTCTGCTGCTGGCTCGGGCCGAAGTCGTCGAAGCCGGCGTTCTGGCGCGGGCCCTGCTTCTCGAGGCCGCGACCGGCCAGGCCCTGGGCCGCCTGGTTGCCCAGGCCGCGGAGGTCGACGCCGACGTCCTCGAGGAAGTTGTCCTCGACCTTCAGGAAGCGCGACTCGACGTCGACCTGGATGCCGACGTTGCGGCGCAGGTCGGCGAGCAGCTTGACGATGCCGTTGTGCGTGTCGCGGTCGGCGCGCACCAGCAGCATGCCGGCCTGGAAGTTCATCGTGAACGGGCTGCCTTCCCACATGCCCTCGGCGATCGCCTCCTTCAGGATGTCCTGCAGGCGGCTCTCGTCGACGACCGACGGCATCGGGTCCTCGTCGACCTCGGGGAACAGCGGCGAATCGTCGTCGGGGGCCTTCAGCTTCAGGTTCGGGCCCGGCTTGCTGCGGAAGCCCTGCACCAGGTCGCTGACCTTGTAGCGCTCGTAGTAGAGCGTGCCGATCGCGTTCTCGGGCGTGACCAGCTGCACGAGGCCGTGGTTGACGCGGTAGCCGACGCCGGTCTGCGCGCGGATCACCTTCAGCGCGTCGGCGACCGAGCGGCGCGACAGGCGGAAGTCGGTCAGCGTGGTGGTGTCGGCGTCCATGCCCTCGACGT
Organism: Planctomycetota bacterium; assembly: GCA_050245995.1. Classification (GTDB taxonomy): domain Bacteria; phylum Planctomycetota; class UBA1135; order UBA1135; family UBA2386; genus JBFWWV01. The sequence goes on from JBFWWV010000001.1 coordinate 227,156, forward strand.
CGGCGCCGACCAGGAAGGTCACGCCGGTGAGGTTGCCGTAGTAGGTCGCCCAGTCCTGCACCGTCGCGCTCGGGAAGTTGTGCTCCAGCACGGTCTCCTCGAGCTTCTTGGCGATGGCCTGGTTCTCCGGGCTGTCGAGCTCGCTCGGCGACGTGAACGACGCCGACTTGCGCTGCGACACCTCGGCCCAGCGGATCGGGTCGAAGACCACCGTGTCGGTCTGCGGCAGGTTGGCCTGGCGCAGCTCGAGGATGGTGGCGTTCCACTCCTGGCGCCAGCGCTCGCGGTGCAGCTCGAGCGCGGCGTTGTGGCGCGCGCGGTCGGCCAGGTCGCGCAGCGCGACGGTGGCGGCGTTGGTCGGGTCGATCAGCAGCGCCTGGTCGACGCGCTCGACGGCGGCCGCGTACTGGCCCGACTGGAACTGCAGGTTGGCGTCCTCGAGCAGGCGCTCGATGCGCACCTCGCGGGCCTGCTGCTGGTCGCGGGCGATGCGGGCGAGCTCGGCCTCCGAGGCGGCGCGCATCGACTCGAGGTTCTGCTTGTCGGCCTCGACCTTGCGGCCCTGCGCGCTCTGCAGCTCCATCTCGGCGCGGCGCAGCAGCGGGTCGTTGGGCTGGAAGTGCGGCGACAGGCGCAGCGTCGCCAGCGCGCGCTGGTAGCTCTCGATCGCGCGGCCGAAGGCCTGCTGCTCCATGTAGGCGTTGGCCTGCTCCAGCTCGCGCTCGACCAGCGTGCGGTCGCGCTCGGCGGCGATGCGGTTCTGCAGGATCTGGTCGCCGAAGCGGTCGCCGGTGCTGGCCACGCGATCGCCCAGCACCGCGTTGCAGCGGCGCAGGATGTCGCGGGCCTCCTCGTTCTGGTTGTCCAGCTCGAGCGCGAAGGCGGCCTCGTTGCGCGCGTCCTCGAACAGGCGCGCCTGCATCGAGCGGCGGGCGTTCTCCAGCGCCTGCTGGACGAGGGCCTGGTTGCCCTGGCGGCCCTGGCCCTGGGGGTCCTGGGGCGCAGCGGCGCCGAAGTCGTCGAACGGCGCGCTGGCGAGCGTCTCGGCCGCGGCGGGCGCGGGTTCGCCCATCGCCTGTCCGTTGTTCCCCGTGCCGGGGTTCGCCGTCGTGCCGGAGCAGGCGGCCAATGCGAGCAGCGAGGACGCATAGAGGCCGCGAAGGCGCAGGGTCTCAACCTTGATCATGCTATGCCTGCAGAGGGGAGGAGCGGTCCGTGGGGTGGGGCGAGCGGGAGGGGCTGTGGCTGGACGATCGGGGATCGCCGCGCCTTTGGCGCTTGGGGTGCAGTGCCGAAAGAACGAACCGCGCCGGTGCGGCCTCGTTGCGAAACACGGCGGCGTGGGCGAGCCGCGGTTGCGAGCATGTTTCGGCGAGAGGCTGCGGGGCGGGGTCTCCGAACCCAGGACGGATCCTGGGGCCAGGGTCGGCGGACGCTAGCGGCTGAGGAGGGGGCGGTCAAGATTTGCAATGGCTTGAACCGGCGGTGGCAAGGGCGCCTCTGGCCGTCCGCGGCCCAGTCGATGGCCCAGTCTGGGGCCCAGTCGGGGATTCAGTCGGGGATTCAATCGGGGCCTCAGCCCGGCGCGGTCGGCGGCACCTCGGGGCGGCCGAGCAGGCGATTGACCCGCTTGATGTCCTCCCAGGTGTCGCGCTTCCTGGCCGGCTCGCGCAGCAGGTAGGCGGGGTGCCAGGTCACCACGACCGGGGTGCCGCAGTAGGACAGGTCGCGCCCGCGCAGCGCGCGCATCGGCTCGGTGGTCGACAGCAGGTTGTGGGCGGCGACGCGGCCCATCGCCACGATCACCTTGGGCTGCAGCAGCTCCACCTGCTGCTTGAGGTACGGCAGGCACGCCGCGACCTCGTCGGGCTCCGGGTCGCGATTGCCCGGCGGGCGGCACTTGTTGACGTTGGCGATGAACACGTCCTCGCGGCGCAACCCCATGGCGCCTTCGAGGATGCGGTCGAGCAGCTGGCCGGCCGGACCGACGAACGGGCGGCCAGTGCGGTCCTCGACGGCGCCCGGCGCCTCGCCGACGAACAGCACCGGCGGGGTCGAGGTGCCCTCGCCGAAGACGACCGAGCGCCGGCCCTCGCACAGCTTGCACTTGCGGCACTGGAGGACCTCGGCGCGCAGCGCGGCGATCGCGGGGTGCTCGGCGCCGGCTGGGGGCTCGGGTGTTGGCGGCGAGGCCGCAGGGGCAGCGGCCGCCGCAGCGGGCGTCGATGCCGGCGTCCTGGGTGCGGGCGCGGGGCGGCTCCCGACTGGAGTCGAGGCTGGCGGGCTCGCGGCCGCCGGCGCGGCGCCGGGGCGCCAGCCGCGGGTCGGGCGCGCCGGGGCCGATTCGGCTTCCTCCCGATCGTCGGCCGCGCCCGCCTTGGCGGGGTGCGACGTCGCGGGCGGCGGCTTCACCGGCAGCAGCAGGTCGGGCCCGTAGGCTGCGAGCGCGCCCTCCAGGTGCTGCAGCAGGGGATCGCGCGCGGGGGCCACGACGCCGTTCTACCGCGAGCGCCGGCGGCGGGCCACGGCGCGCCGGGCCGGCGCACGGCGGTCCGGCTGCTCGGCCGCGACCGCGCGCGGGAACACGCCGTAGCTGTGCGCCAGGCTCGCGGTCGCGCCGAGCGCGAACACCGAGTGCCAGGCGACGTCGTCGAAGCCGTTCGACGGCAGCAGGATCGTGTCGCCGGCCTCGAGCACGAACAGCGCGCCCGCGGCGGCGAGCCGCTGCGCGAACGCGGCGTCGCGGTTGAGCCGGCGCCACAGCCAGCGGTCGTCGGTGTCGTCGAGCCGGCGCAGCCAACGCGCGTCGGCGCTGCGGCTGCGGTCGCCTTCGTTCGCCGCGAGCAGCCGCGCCAGCCGCCGCTTGCCGAGCGCGAGCCACGCCGTGTGCCCCTGGAGCTGGCTGAAGCACACGCCGAGCTGACCGGGCTCGGCGTCGTGGTGGAACATCGCGCCGCCGCCCGGCGCGTTGTTGTAGACGATCCGTTCGGACAGCCGGAACGGCCGCGGGATCAGGTGCTGCAGCAGGTCCTGCAGCGGCTCGCACGCGTCGATCGCCGCGCACTCGGGGAAGCTGCTGCGCGCGAACGCGTCGACCGCGCACGACACCGCCTCGCTGGCGTGCTGCCAGCCGTCGGGGCTGCCGTCGCCGCTGCTGAAGCGGATCCGCATCGACGCGTCGGACTGGTCGTCGGCGATCCACGCCAGGGCGGCCCACAGGTCGCGCGCGATGGCGCCGTCGAGATCCGTGTGGTCGACCCACACGCGCTCGCGATCGCGCGGGTCGTCGTTCTCTTCGCTGCTGCCCGTGTACTCGAACGCGGTGGCGCCGCGGAGCCGCGCCTCCAGCTCGTCGAGGAAGTCGCCGCCCGCGCGCAGCCGGTCGAACATCGCCAGCGAATCGGCGATCGCCGCGCGCCACAGCACAGGACCGTCGCCGAGCGCGCCCGGCACGAACACCGGTTCGCCCGCGCGCCACAGCCGGAGCGCCGTCGCGCGGTCGTGCACCGTGCGGTGCACCGGCAGCGCGAAGCCGAAGTCGACGCCGCGGCGGTGGACCGGCCACGCGGTGCGGCCGCGCTGTTCCCAAGACCGGGCGAGCGCGTCGCTGCCCGGCGGCAGCAGGCGGGCGGCGGCGGGCAGCAGCGGGCGGGCGGGGGCGGCGGGCACGCGCGGGAGCGTAGCCGGGCGCCGGCGCAGAGCAGCGGCTCTGGTCGTTGTTGGAGAACGGGCGGGGTGGACGCCGGCTGCCCGCCGTGCATCATGTCGGGCCGCACTGGCCCGGCCGCGATCGCGCCGGGCGACCCCTCGGTGACGATCTCTTCTGCTCCTCCTGCCGCGCGGCCCTGCCCAGCCGACCTGCCGCTCGACCCGTCCGCGCTGCGGGCGCGGTCGTGGTGGTTCGGCCTGCCCGGGTGCCTGCTGTTGGCGCTGCTGGCGTGGCTGCCGACGGCGCTGCGGGCCGAGTTCCTGAACTTCGACGACCCGTTCTTCTTCGGGCCGGACAACCCGCTGTTCCGCGCCGCCGCGGAGCGGGCGCAGGAGCACGGGGTGCTGGCCGGGCTGGCTACGGTGCTCGATCCGCGGCAGCTGGTCGCCGACGTCTACCTGCCGGTCGCGCACGGCTCGCTGTGGCTCGACTACTGGTGGTTCGCGCCGGACCCGCGCGGGCCGCACGTGATGGCGGTGCTGCTGCACGCGCTGGCCGGCTTCGCGCTGCTGCGCTGGCTCACGGCGATGCGGCTGCCGGCGGCGCTGGCCGCGACGGCGACCGCGGTGTTCCTGGTGCACCCGGCGCTCGGCGAGTCGGTCGCCTGGGTCAGCAGCCGCAAGGACGTGCTGAGCGGCCTGTTCGTGTTCGCCGGCATGGCGCTGGTCGCGCGCGCCGGGCGCGGCGCAGGCCTCGGGCTGCTGGTGGCGCTCGCCGCGTGCGGCGTGCTGGCGATGTACTCGAAGGCCACCGCCGTCGTGCAGCCGCTGCTGGCGGTGCTGGTGTGCCTCTACACCGGCGGCGCGCGCAGCCGGTGGCTGGCGCCGCTGGTGCTGCTGCTGGTGACCGCGCCGATCGCGTGGCATCACCAGCTCAACGCCGCGACCGCGGGCACGATGGTGGCCGGCGGCGCGGCCGAGCGGCTGACGCAGGTGCCGGGCGCGTTCGCGCACTACCTGGCGACGGCGCTGTGGCCGCGCGGGCTCAACGTGCTCTACCCCGAGGTCGCGACGCTCGAACGGTTCCGCGATGCGCTGTGGTGGACCGCGCCGCTCGTGCTGGTCGTCGTGGCGCTCGGAATCTGGAGCTGGACGCGGCCGCGGCTGCGCGCGGTGGGCTTAGGCGCCATCGGCTTCCTGCTGGCGCTGCTGCCGTTCAACACCGCGTGGCCGGCGTCGGTGATCGCGGTCGCCGATCGCTACCTGTACCTCGCGGTGCCGTTCGCGGCGGTCGCGGTGCTGGCCTCGCTGCGGCCGCTGCTGCGGCGGCCGGCGCTGGTCGGCGTCGCGCTCACCGTGCCGCTGCTGCTGGCGACGTGGTCGCGCGCGCCCGCATTCGCGAGCAGCGGCGAGCTGTGGGAACGGAGCCTCGCCGCCGACGCCGACAACGCCGTCGCGCTGCTGAACCTGATCCAGGCGCGTTCGCCGTTCGCCGTCGACGTCGCGTGGGCGCGGCCGCTGGCCGAGCGCGCCGCCGAGGCCGCGCGCTACCCCGAGCACGCGCGAAGGGCGCACCTGCTGCTCGCGCAGTACGCGCTCGCCGAGCACCGCTACCAGGAGGCCGCGCAGCAGACCGACGCGGCGCTGGCGGCCACCGAGCGCATCGGCGAGTCGGGCCGCGTGCTGCCGGCGGTCGTCGACGCGCTGCGCGCCCGCACGCTGGTGCTGGCGATCACGCCGTACCGGCTGGCCGGCCGGCTCGACGACGCGCGCCGCGCGCTGCAGCGCGCCGAGCAGGTGGCGCCCGACGATCCCGGCGTCGTCGCCGCGGCGGTGCTGCTCGAGGTCGAGGCGTTGGCGGCGGAGCTCGCGGCGCCTTCCGCACCGGCACCCGATGGCGCGGCCCCATCGACGGCCCCATCGACCAAGCCGCGGCTCGCCGACGACGACCCACGCGTGCGCACCGTGGCCGAACGCATCCAGCGCGCGCGCGCGACGACGCCGGACGCGCCCGAGGTCGAGTGCGCCGCCGGCACGTTCGCGCGGCTGCGCGGTCGGCAGCTCGAGGCGATCGCCTGCTTCCGCCGCGCGCTCGCCAAGAACCCGGGCATGGTCGACGCGTGGCTCGGCGCCGCCGAGGTCTGCCTCGACAACGGGCTGTGCGCGGAGGCCGAGGACTACGCGCGGTCGGGCATCGCCACCAGCCGCCAGCTCGGCCAGCCGGTCGACCCGCGCCTTCGCCTCGCGCTGGTGCGCGGCCTGCAGGGGCTCGGCCGCATCGACGAGGCGATCGAGTCGCTGCGCGTCTACGTCGAGCAGCGGCCGCGCGACCGCGACGCGGCGCGGCTCTACTCGGGTCTCCTGATGCACAAGGCGCGGCAGCGGCTCGCCGACCCCGAGGTCACGCACGCCGAGCTGGAGCGGCTGGTCGAGCGCGCGCTGGCGGCCAATCCGCAGGAGCCGGCGGTCGACCTGGTGCGCGCGCGCATGCTGCGCGACCGGCGCGAGTTCGCGGCCGCGGTCGAGGCGCTCGATCGGCTGGCTCTGGCGCTGCCCGACTTCGAGGACACCCGCGCGATGCTGGCCGAGAACCTGCGCGACCTCGGCTACGAACGGCTGTTCGCCGGCGACGACGACGGCGCGGCCGCAGCCTGGGTGCGGTTCGTCGGGCTGGCGCCGCGGCAGGTCGACACCGAGGCGGTGCGCATGCAGCTGAAGGCGATCTGGCGCCGCGCCGAGGAGCGCGGCATCGCCGCGCGGCAGGCGGGCGACGAGGTCGCGGCGCAGCGCGCGTTCCGGCAGTGCCTGCAGATCGACCCGGACCACCACTGGGCGGCGTGGCTGCTGCTGACCGGGTTGCTCGACGACCCGGCGGCGGATCCGGTCGAGCTGCAGGACCTCAGCGACAAGGCGCTGCGCTGGCAGCAGCAGCACGGCCTCGACCGCAGCCGGCAAGTGGCCGCGCGCGCCATGGTGCTGCGCCGCGTCGGGCGCGGCGAGGAGGCGCTTGCGCTGGTCGACGGCTACCTCGAAGGGCCCGACGCCGAGGCGCCGCCGCCGGTGCTGTCGATGCTGCGCCAGCTGCGCGGCGACCTGGCGGAAGGCCGCTGACCCGCGGGTTTTTCGGACCGCCGCCAGTGCCTTGTTTCGGTCGGCGCGCGTCGCTACGTTCGTCCCCTCGGCTCCGGGCGGTCACCCGGAGGTGGTCCCAGCGGTTTCCACGGATCCGGCGCTCCGGTCAGGGCGCGGGAGGGTGTCTTGGCTCGCAAGGCTAGCGATCTCATGAGTCTGTTGGCGCATCGCGGCAGCATGCGCCGGCGTTCCCGGTCGTCCGGGTGGTTCCAGAAGGCCGTGTCCTCGGTCCGGACGCTGGTGTCGGGGCGCGACGAGTCGCCGGTCGGCCGCCGCAAGGGGCAGAGCGGCAACACGGCGATCGTCGGCATCGTGCTCGGCTGCGTCGGGGTCGGCTACCTGCTGGGCAACGCGTTCCCGTGGACCGCTGCCGCCAGCGAGGGCGGTCTGCGCGCCGACGCCGGCACCGGCGGCACGCCGGGGGCGAACCGCGGCATCGCGCCCGGCCCGATCGGCGAGCAGGAGGACCTGCGGCCGCTGGCCGAGAGCTGGTTCTTCACGTCGGTCTACGACGACCTGGCGTCGGCCCGAGCTGCCGCGACCTGGCTGCGCGACCACGAACTGCCGACTGCCCGGCCGCGCGAGTTCCCGCTCAACGGCAAGCTGACCTACAGCCTGGTGGTCTACTTCGACGGGCCCAGCCAGCGCGACCAGTTCCGGCAGCAGTTGCTGGCCGTGGAGCCGTCGGACGAGCAGTTCGCCAGCTTCCGACTCGGCACCCCGAACTGGCCGATCGTGCAGGGCCGCGAGGCCAGCCGGCCGCGCTGACGCCCGCAAGTGCGGACGGTCGGCGCCCGCCGGCCGCGCCGCTCTTGCCCACGGGCCGCCCGAATCGTAGACTCCTCGCCCCTTTTGGCACCGGCCGCGGCCGGTCGCCCAGCAGTCATGACGATCCACACCAGTCTGAAGATCTCCGGCGCCGGCGGCGGCCAGCGCAACGTCTGGTCCCGCATGGAGCGCATCGCCGCCCTCAAGAAGGCCGGCCGCTGGTCCGACGGCGGCAAGGTCACCGGGCTGCCGAAGGTCCGCACGCGCTTCAAGGTCAAGGCCAAGAAGAAGGCCGCGGACAAGGACGAAGCGAAGAAGTGACCCGCGGCGGCGCCGCGGGGCCCGCGACCACCGTGGCCCGCACCAACCCACAGCGCGGCGGGCGACCGCCGGAGTCCGGCCCGCGTGAGCCCGCGCGGCGGAGGACCTGAACGTGCTGTCCGAACGCGTGGGGCGCATCGAGCCGAGCGGCATCCGCCGCATCTTCGAGCTGATGTCGACGATGGAGGACCCGATCAACCTGTCGATCGGGCAGGCGCACTACGAGGCGCCCGAGGCGCTCGTCGAGGCGGCGTGCCGCGCGCTGCGCCAGGGCTTCAACCGCTACACGGTGACGCAGGGGCTGCCGGCGCTGAACGCGCGCATCCTCGACCAGGTCACGGCGCGCTACGGCCGCCGCCCCGAGTCGTGCCTCGTCACGTCGGGCGTATCGGGCGGCATCGCGCTGGCGTTCCTTGCCCTGCTCGATCCGGGCGACGAGATCCTGCTGCCGGACCCCGGGTTCATGATGTACCGCACGCTGGCCACGGTGCTGGGGGCGGTACCGAAGTTCTATTCGACCTACCCGCGCGGGCCGGGCGAGGGCGGCCGCGACGCGCGGTTCGCGCTCGACGCGGCCGAGCTGGAGGCGCGGATCACCGACCGCACGCGCGTGCTGTTCCTGAACTCGCCGTCGAACCCGACCGGCGCAGTGCTTTCGCGCGCGGAGGTCGAGGCCGCGTGCGCGGTCGCCGACAAGCACGGCCTCACGCTGGTCAGCGACGAGATCTACGACTTCTTCGTCTACGACGGCGAGTTCACCTCGCCGGTCGCGCTGTCGGACCGCTGCGTGCAGCTCGGCGGCTTCAGCAAGACGTTCGGCGTGCCGGGCTGGCGCATGGGCTACGCGACCGGGCCGGCCAACGTCCTCGACGCGATGAAGACGCTGCAGCAGTTCAGCTTCGTCTGCGCGCCGGCGCCGTTCCAGCACGCGCTGCTGGACGCCGCGTTCGACCTCGACATGCGGCCGTACCGCGACGACTACCGCCACAAGCGCGACCTCGTCACGCGCGAGCTGCACCCGTCGTACGGCCTGCGCGCGCCCGAGGGCTCGTTCTACGCGTTCCCGCGGCTGCCCGCCGGCAACACTGGCGCCGACTTCCTGCAGGCGGCGATCGATCACCGCCTGCTGATCGTGCCCGGCAAGGCGTTCTCGCAGCGCGACACGCACTTCCGCCTGTCGTTCGCCGCCGACGACGCCACGCTGCGGCGCGGCATCGCGGTGCTCAACGAACTCGCCGCGGGCCGCGCGTAGGACCGCCGTGGGCGACGAGCGCGCGCCGCTGGTCGAGATGTTCTGGTCGGTCCAGGGCGAGGGCCGCTGGGTCGGCCGGCCGATGGCGTTCGTGCGCGTGGCGACGTGTCCCCTGCGCTGCACCTACTGCGACACCGTGACCAGCTACAAGGCGCCGGCGGTGCTGCCGGTGCGCTGCGACTCCGGCGAGGAGCTGCAGGAGCCCAACCCGGTGGCCGCCGCGCGCGCCGACGAACTGCTGCAGCGGCTGATGCCGGTCGGCAGCGGGCGCGCGGTGTCGGTGACCGGCGGCGAGCCGCTGGTGGCGCCGGCGTTCGTGCACGCGCTCGGCGCCCGCCTGCGCGCGCGCGGCGACCGCCTGCACCTCGAGACCGCGGCGATCGACCCGGGCGCGCTCGCGCGCTGCGTCGCCGAGGTCGATCACCTGTCGGCCGACTACAAGCTGCCGGAGACGATCGGCGGCGCCGACCACGGCGAGGCCCACGCGGCCTGCTGTGCCCTGGCGCTCGAGCGCGGCGCGACGGTCGACGTGAAGATCGTGCTGACGCCAGGCGCGGCCGAGCGTTCGCTGGTGCGGGCGCTCGAGCGCCTGCGCCCGCTGCGCGAGCGCGTGCTGCTGGTGCTGCAGCCGGTGACCCCGTGCCTCGACGAGCCCGCGCCGGTGCCCCCGGCGCAGCTGCGCCGCGCCATCGCGCTGGCGCACGAACGCGGCTTCGACCTGCGGGTCCTGCCGCAGGTGCACAAGGCGCTGCAGGTGCCCTGACCGGCGCCCGCCGCGCGCGGCGCCGCGGCGTCCCGGACCGGGCCCGGCAGGGAGTTCGGCGCGTTACGTCGGCGTCTCCGGGCGCTACTCTGGCCCGCGCCATGCAACCGCACCGCATCCGTTCGCCGCGACGTGCCGCGTTCGCCCTGGTGGCGTCGGCGCTCGCGGCGTTGGCATCGGGCGCTCCCGTCCGCGGGCAGGACGCGCCGCCGGTCGTGACCTGCCGCAACTGCGGCAACCACGGCATGCACGACTGCAGCAAGCACAAGAAGGGCTGGCTCGAGCGCGAGCAGGCGATCCTGTTCTGCAGCGTCGCGCAGGAGTGCAAGACCTGCGCCGGCGCCCTGGCCGTCGACTGCAAGGTGTGCCGCAACGAGGCGGCCGAGGCCGAGCTGGAGCGCCGGCGCAAGCTGGCGCAGGAGTGGCGCGAGGCACTGCGCACCGGGATCGACGAGCACGCCAAGGGCGAACCGCTGCTGCACCTGAAGACCGAGAACGTCGACCTCGGCTGCGGCATCGAGCGGCTGACGGTGGGCCGCGACAAGCTCGACACCCACGAGATCCTGCACCTCTACGGCGAGCGGATCGAGGCGCTGCGCGCGCTGTTCCTCGGCGAGCTGCAGCTCGAGGAGGGCGACTTCTCGACGCGGCTGCGGGTCTACATGTGCCGCGACGGCCGCCAGTCGTCCAACCTCGCGCCGCGCGTCACCGGCATCGGCGGCAACATGGCGGTCGGCGTCAAGCTGATGGGCATCGAGGCCGTCTACTGCATGTGGCAGAACCCGCGCGGCCTGCCCGACGACGAGGCCCTGCACCGCAACATCGTGCACAACGTCACGCACCTTCTGCTCGCGAACATGGCGCCCGCCGGCTACTTCGGCAACCCGAAGAACGGCTGGGTCGACGAGGGGTTGGCGCACTGGTTCGAGGAGAAGCTCGACGGCAAGTGCACCAACTACTGCTTCGAGGAGGTGCTGCTGCAGCAGGGGCAGCTCTACAAGGGCGGTCGCTGGAAGGTGCCGGTGCGCAGGTCGCTCGAGGCCGGCGAGCTGGTGAGCCTCGCCGAGCTCGGCGAGAAGAACACCGATCAGCTCACGTTCCCCGAGCACGCGCAGTCGTTCGCGATGGTCGACTACCTGATGCAGGTGTTCGGCGGCGACAAGATGCGCGAGTTCCTGCGCCTGCTGAAGGGCAAGACCGAGATGCGCGACGCGCTGCAGAAGGTGTACGGGATGAATCCGTTGCAGTTCGACCCCGCGTTCCACGAGTGGGTGCGCGAGACCTATCCCCTGGTGGAGCCGCCGCGGTGAGGTCGCGGCGAACGGCGGCCGGGTTCGTGCTGGCGCTCGGCCTGGCGCCCGCGCTGGACGCGCAGGGGCCGCTCTACCGCGAGCGGTGGACCGACCTGCACCTCGAACGGCTGCGCCTGCTGGTGCAGCACGAGGCCGAGGGCCGCGACGACGCTGTGCTGCAGCGGGTCGCCGACCTGCTGACGGAGGACGGGCGCGGCATCCCGTTCGTGCCGGCGGCCCGCGCATTGGCGCACCTGCGCGGCGTCGAGCCCGACCCGGCGTTCGTCCTGCGGGCGACGATGGGGGTGTTCCTGCTGCCCGAAGTGGTCGATCCCGAGGCGACGGTCGAGGACTGCCACCGGCTCAACGTGACGCCGGTGCTCCCGTACGAGCTGCCGTTGCCGGGGGCGATCACCTTCGCGATCGAGGTCGTCGACGCGGCCGGCGCGGTGGTGCACGCCGCTCGCGACGAGGAGGCGGTGGAGAACCACGACCTGCGCATGGGCCACCGCACGCTGACCGTGCCGGGCGCCGAGCTCGGCGACGGCACCTACCGGCTGCGGCTGCGCACGCTGATCGACGGCGCCGAGCCGCGCGACGGCGACCCGGTGCTGGAGCACCGGTTCCACGTGCTACGCGGCTATCAGCAGCGGGCGCTCGCGGCGCGGGACGGCGTCGCCGCCGCCGTCGCCGCCGGCATGGAGCCGACGATGGAGGCCGTCCTGCGCGGGATGGACCTCGAGATCCTGCGCGCCTACACCGGCGAGGCGTTCGACGGCTTCAGCGACGCCGTCGGTGACCTGCGCCGCGCCGAGCGCGCGCTGCAGAATCTCGCCGAGGACGCGCCGCTGCTGCGCGGCTTCGACGGCGAACTGCCGGCGGCGCTGCCCACCGGCGGCTCGGAGTTGCTGGGGGCCACGTGGCGGTGGCCGAGCGCGGCGAAGGGGACCGAGCCCCGGCCGCTGGTCGTGGTCATCGGCGCCGCGCCGTCGCTCGACGTCGCGGCACGTCGGCCGTCGGCGCCGGCGACCCGCAGCAGCCGCTGGACCCGCCTGCGGCTCGGCGACTTCGGGCTCGGCGGCGCCTGGCCGATCGCCTGGCTGCAGTCGCCCGGCGGCGGCATGCAGTTCGCCAAGGCACTGCCGCAGGCGCTCGCCGCCCTGCACCGGATCCTGCCCACCGACGGCCGCACCGTGTTCGTGCTCGAGCTCGACGCCGCCATCGCGCTCAGCTACGCGCCGGACGTGCTCGGCGAGGCCAGCGCCGCCGTGTTCGTTGGCGCCGGCGTGCTGCTCGCGCCGAGCCTCGCGAAGCTCGGCCCGCTGCATGTGCTCGGCGTGCCGCTGACCGGCCACGCGAGCTCGAAGAGCCTGCAGTTCACGTCCAAGCTCATCGCCGAACGCGGTGCCGAGCTCGGCTTCGCCGGCACGTTCCAGCTCGCCCGCGACCTGCCGCGCCCGTGGACGTTCGGCGCGGCGGCCGCGCGCAGCGAGATCGCGGTGTTCCTGCGCCAGCAGTAGCAGCATGCTGCGGTGCAGGCCCGCTCGCTCACGCACCGCGCGCGCGGACGCCTCCGGCGCGCGGACCGCGTCCGCGCGCGCGGTGCGCAGGCGCGCTGTGCGCGCCTGCTTGCACCGCAGCTAGCTGAACCTGTCGACGGCGGCGACCAGCTCGCGCGGGCGCAGCGGCTTCTCGAGCCAGACGCCCGGCTCGACGAGGCCGCGCGCGGACTCGAGGGACTGCGGCGAGGCTCCGCTGACGACGACGACGGGCAGGTCGCGATGATCGCCTTCGCGCAGTCGACGCAGGACCTCGACGCCGGGCACGGTGGGCAGGCCGAGGTCGAGGACGATGAGGTCGGGCGTCTCGTCGCGCAACGCGTGCAGGGCCTGGTTGCCGTCGGTGGCGATGCGGACCTCGTGGCCGTTGCGCTGCAGCGCGCGCGCGAACACCTCGGCGGTCACGGGGTCGTCCTCGACCAGCAGCACGCGCGCGGTCGCTGCGCGCCGCGGCGGAAGGGATTGCCGAGCGGGCTGGCTGTGCGTGGCGTGCGGCGCGATGGTCGATCCGGGCATGTCCTTCTCCTCGTCTTGATCCTGACTTCGGACAATTCGAGGTCCGGGATTGAGGCCGTCGCCCGACCCTCCGCGGGCGGCTGTCGAGGAACCGGTCAGGCCAGCGGCAGGCAAAGCGCGAAGGTCTGCTCCGCCACGAGACGGCCCAGCGACGCGAAGCGGACCGGCTCGAGGCCGGCGGCGTGGGCCTCGCGCCGGAACGCGGCGCGGGAGATGGCGCAGCGCCCGCTGCGGGTCTTGCCGAGCGCGCGGCGCAGGACCCGGCGCAGATGCAGCAGGCTGCAGGCGTCGAAGAACGAGACCACGACCGGTCCGCGCGCGACCCGCCGGAGCTCGCGCAGCACCGCGATGCGTTCTTCGGCGCGCGGCAGGTGTTGCAGGAGTCGACAGCACAGGGCGCCGGCGAACGCGCCGTCGGCGAACGGCAGCGCCGTGGCGCAGGCGGCGACCCGCGGGCGCGCGGGCTCGGCGGCGGCGACCATGCGGGGGTCGCGGTCGGCGAGGACCGCGGCGCCGGGCAGCTCGGCGGTCATGCGGCCGGCGCCGGCCGGGACATCCAGCCACGCGCCGCGCGGCCAGCCCACGGTCGGTCCCGGGGAGCGGGCGCCCGGCAGCGTCGGCAGCGTCGCCAGCAACCGGCGCAGGGCGGCTCGTTCGCGCGCGTCGGTCCGGGCGCCGTGCCCGGTCCGGAAGCGCTCGTCGCGGTAGCGCTCGGCGTAGCCCGGCTCGCGGCGGTAGGGGGTCGGCTGCACGCCGGCACGATAGCGCCTGCTACAGCGACCGGCCCCATGCTGCCGATCTGTGGGTGGAGGAGCCCCCGTGGACCAGCCGAAGGACAGCGCCACCAAGGACCAGCGCCGCGACCCGCGCCTGCCGATCGACGACGACGTCACGATCGCGATCGACGCCCAGGACCTGGTCGGCCCCGGCCGCAACGTGTCGGCGCAGGGCGTCTACTTCACGACCACCGGCACCATCCGCGTCCACGTCAAGATCAGCGGTCAGGCCGCGACCGTCGCCGGCGAACTCGTCCGGGTCGAGGCGATGGGCGACGGCAGCCTCGGCATCGCCGTGCGCTTCCTGCCGCCCGGCCAGGGCGCGTGACGCTGCGCCGGCCCTCGGCTACGCTCGCGGCATGAGCCTGCGCGATCAGCTCAAGAAGGCCAAGCTGCTGTCGGACAAGGACGCCAGGCGCCTCGCGCACGAGTCGCGCGTCGAGCGCAAGGAGAAGGGCCGCGAGCAGCTGGAACAGGAGCAGGAGCAGAAGCAGCAGGAGCTGCAGCGCCTGCAGGGCGAGGAGCGCGCCCGCGTGCAGCGCGAGCAGAAGGAGCTCGAGCAGGCCCGGCTGCAGCGCGAGGAGGGCGCCGCCGTGCAGGCGATCCTCGACAAGGCGCGCAAGGCGGGGCCCGGCACGGTGAAGTGGTACTTCGAGACCGAGGACGGCGCGCTGCCGTGGCTCGAGGTGTCCCCGCGCGAGGCGCAGGAGCTGCGCGCCGGCATGCAGTTCGTCGTGTCGTTGGGCGCTTCGGGCACGCACGACTACCGGCTGCTCGACGGCGAGCTGGCGCAGCGCGTGGCGAAGGTGCGGCCCGAGGCGATCGCCTGGGCGGCCAAGGGCGCCCTGCGCCGCTGACCGCTGCGGCAGCGTCCAGCCCGAGCGGTCTTGGCCACCGCACCGGCGGGCGTCCGCGGCGGCGGCGGGGCACCCGGCGGCCTGCTGGAGTTCCGGCTGGCCGCCGATCGGCGCCGCGCAGGGGGGGCTACTTGCCCTTCTTGCCGGTCTTGCCCTGGCAGGTGGGCGGCGCCGCGTCGGTGCCGCAGACCGGCGAGCCGCAGCCGCCGCCGGCGCCGCTGTCGCTCTTCGGCGCGTCGTCGCCGCTCTTGCCGCTCTCCTTGCCGCCGCCCGTGTTCTTGTAGTCGGTCTGGTAGAAGCCCGAGCCCTTGAAGATCACGCCGGCGCCGGCGCCGATCAGCCGCTCGAGCGCGTTCTTGCTGCACTCGGGGCACTTGCGCAGCGGCTTCCGGGTCATGCTGTGGAACTCCTCGAAGCGGTGTCCGCAGGCCTGGCACACGTAGTCGTAGGTGGGCATCGTTGGTCTCCGTCTGGATGCGGTCAGCCGCCGGCCCCGGGGGCCTCGCCCGCGACGACCACCTTGGCGTGGCGCAGCACGCGGTCGCTCAGCAGGTAGCCGGGCACGAGCACGCGGACCACCTGGTTGGCCTTCACGTCGGCGCGCGGCTCGACGGCGACGGCCTCGTGGCGCGCCGGGTCGAACGGCTGGCCTTCGGCCGCGATCGGCTGCAGGCCGTGGCGCTCGAGCGCGGACATCAGCAGGGTCTGCACCATGCGCACGCCCTGGACGAGCGCCGACGGGTCCTGGTGGTCCTGCTGTTCGTCCCACGACTGCAACGCCAGCTGGAAGTTGTCGAGCACCGGCAGCAGCTCCTGCGTGAAGCCCTCGACGATGCGGCGGCGGGAGTCCTCGGCCTCCTTCTGCGCGCGACGGCGCATGTTGGCGGCGTCGGCCAGCGCCCGGCGCAGCTGCTCCTCGAGGTGATCCCGCTCCTGTTGCATCGCCTGCAGGTCGGTGTCGGTCTGGGTGCTCCGCTCGTCGGCGCCCTGGGGCGCGTCGTCGGCTCGCGGTTCGTTGGTTTCGTTCACGAGAAGATGTCCTTCACCTTTTCGAAGATCGTCTTCTTGTTGCCCTTCTTGGGCTTCTTGTCGGACTCGAGTTCGTCGAAGCGGCGGAGTAGGTCCTGCTGCTCGGCGGTCAACTGCCTGGGTACGTCGATCTGCATCTGCACGACCATGCTGCCGCGGCCGTAGCCGTCCGGGCGGGGCAGGCCGTGGTTGCGGACGCGCAGCTTCTCACCGGGCTGGGTGCCGGCCGGGATCTTCAGCAGGACGGTCTCGCCGGTGATGGTGGGGATGTCGATCTCGTCGCCGAGCACGGCCTGGCGGAAGCTGATGCGCGTCTGCATCAGCAGGTCGTCGCCGTAGCGGCTGAACACCGCGTGCTCCTGCACGTGGATCACGACGACGAGGTCGCCGGGCGGGCCGCCGCCGGTGCCGGGCTCGCCCTGGCCCTGGATGCGCTCGGCGTGGCCGTGCTCGATGCCGGCCGGGATCGCGATGGTGATCGGCACGTCGCGCTGCACGAAGCAGCGCCCCTTGCACTTGGGGCACGGCGTGTCGATCGAGTCGCCCTGGCCGCGGCAGGTGGGACAGGCCTGGCGCAGCTGGAAGAACCCCTGGTTGGTCACGACCTGACCGTGGCCGTTGCAGGTCTTGCAGCGCGTGCGGCCGGTGCCGGGCTTCTGGCCGTTGCCGCCGCAGTGCCCGCACGGCTCGGGCCGCTTGATCTCGAGCGTCTTGCGCGACCCGGTCGCGATCTCCTCGAGCGTCAGCTCGAGGTCGACCTTGAGGCTGGCGCCGCGGCGGCCGCGCCCGCGCCCGCCGCCGCCACCGCCGAAGAACTGCTCGAAGAACCCGCCGGCGCCGCCGAACAGGTCGCCGAACGCCGCGAACACGTCGTCGACCGACCCGAACCCGCCGCCGCCGCCCGCGCCGTCGACGCCGGCGTGGCCGAACTGGTCGTAGCGCTGGCGCTTCTGCGGATCGCTGAGCACCGCGTAGGCCTCGGCCGCCTCCTTGAAGCGGGCCTCGGCCTCCGCGTTGCCCGGGTTGCGGTCCGGGTGGTTCTTCAGCGCGAGCTGGCGGTAGGCCTTCTTGATGGCCTCGGCGTCGGCGTCACGGCCGACGCCGAGGACGTCGTAGTAGTCGCGCTTCTGGGCCATCGGCGTCGGGGTTGGCGGGCGGTGGGCCCGGCTGCGGGGCGGCCGCGTTCCGCCGATCCTATCGGCAGGACGCGACCGCGACCGGAGCCCGGGTCAGCGGATGCTGCCCTCGATCGCCTTCTGGTCCTCCTTGATGGAGGTGACCATGGTGTTGGTCGTCAGCATCAGCCCGGCGATGCTGGCCGCGTTCTGCAGCGCGCAGCGCACGACCTTGGCCGGATCGATGATGCCGGCCTTCTGCATGTCGACCCAGGTGCCGGTCAGCGCGTCGTAGCCCTCGCCGGCCTTCTTCGACAGCGCCTCGTCGACCACCACCGAGCCGTCCTCGCCGGCGTTCTCGGCGATCTGCCGCATCGGCGCCTGGCAGGCGCGGCGGATGATCTCGACGCCGAACTGGCGGTCGCCCTTCTGCTTCAGGTCGTCGAGCACCTTGCTGGCGCGCAGCAGCGCCACGCCGCCGCCGGGGACGATGCCCTCCTCGACGGCCGCCTTGGTCGCGTTCAACGCGTCCTCGATGCGCTGCTTCTTCTGCTTCATGTCGGCCTCGGTCATCGCGCCGGCGCGGATGATCGCCACGCCGCCGGTCAGCTTGGCCAGGCGCTCCTGCAGCTTCTCGCGGTCGTAGTCCGAGGTGGTCTTCTCGATCTGGCTGCGGATGCTGTCGGCGCGGGCCTCGACCGTCGCCTTCTTGCCGGCGCCGCCGATGATCGTCGTCGCGTCCTTGGAGATGCGGATCTTCTGCGCCGTGCCCAGCTGATCCAGCGTGACGTTCTCGAGCTTGATGCCGAGGTCCTCGCTGATGCACTGGCCGCCGGTCAGCACCGCGATGTCCTCGAGGATCGCCTTGCGGCGGTCGCCGAAGCCAGGGGCCTTGACCGCGCAGATGTTCAGCACGCCCTTCAGGCGGTTGACCACCAGCGTCGCCAGCGCCTCGGACTCGACGTCCTCGGCGACGATGATCAGCGGCTTGCCGCTGCGCGACACCTGCTCGAGCAGCGGGATCAGGTCGCGCACGTTCGAGATCTTCTTCTCGTGCACGAGGATCCGCGCGTCCTCGAACGACGCCTCCATGGTCTTCGGGTCGGTGATGAAGTACGGCGAGATGTAGCCCTTGTCGAACTGCATGCCGCCGGTGTGCTCGAGCTCGGTCTCGAAGCTCTTGCCCTCCTCGACCGTGACGACGCCCTCCTGGCCGACCTTCAACATGGCGTCGGCCAGCATCGCGCCGATCTCCTTGTCGTTGTTGGCCGAGATGGCGCCGACCTGGGCGATCTCGTCGCGGCTCTTGGCGTTGATCTTCTTGGCCATCGCCGCCAGCTGCTCGGTGACCTTCTCGACCGCGGCGTCGATGCCGGCGCGCAGCGCGTTCGGGTCGACGCCCGAGGTCAGGTAGCGCTGACCCTGGGTCAGGATCGCCTCGGCCAGCACCGTCGCCGTGGTGGTGCCGTCACCGGCCACGTCGTTGGTCTTGCTGGCGACCTCGCGCACGAGCTTGGCGCCCATGTTCTCGAACGGGTCCTCCAGTTCGATCTCCTTGGCGACCGTGACGCCGTCCTTGGTGACCTGCGGGCCGCCGAACGACTTCTCGATGATGACGTTCTTGCCGGCCGGGCCGAGGGTGACCTTCACGGCCTTGGCGAGCTTCTGCACGCCCTCGACGGCCTTGCGGCGCGCGACCTCGTCGTAGGTGATCTGCTTGCCCATGGGAATCAGCCCTCCACCTTGGCGAGGATCTCGCTCTCGCGCAGGATCTTGTAGTCGACGCCGTCGACCTGCACGTCACTGCCGGCGTACTTGCCGAACAGCACCACGTCGCCCTTCTTGACGTCGGGCTTGGTGCGCTTGCCGTCCTTGTTGATCTTGCCGTCACCGACGGCGGCGACGGTGCCGCGCTGCGGCTTCTCCTTCGCGGTGTCCGGCAGCACGATGCCGCCGGCGCTGGTCTCTTCGGCGTCGAGCACCTTGAGCACGACGCGGTCGTCCAGGGGTCGCAGGTTTGCCATGTTCGTTCTCCTGTTCAGAATGCGGTTGGGTGTTCGGGAAGGGCCCGCGGTCACATGTGGCCGTGGGCGCCGGCGGACGCGGCGTCGTCGTCCTTCTTGGCGTCGGTGATCAGGCAGTCGGTGGTCAGCAGCAGGGCCGCGACCGACACCGCGTTCTGCAGCGCGGTGCGCGTGACCTTGGTCGGGTCGACCACGCCGAACTCGATCATGTCGCCGTACTCGCCGGTCAGGGCGTTGAAGCCGAAGCTCTGGCCCTTCTGCGCCATCACCTTGCGGGCGACGACGGCGCCGTCGTGACCGCCGTTCCTGGCGATCGTGCGCACCGGCTGCTCGCACACCGAGCGCATCAGCTCGACGCCGAACTGCTGGTCGCCCGGCAGCTCCAGGCCCTCGAGCGCCTTCTTGGCCTTCAGCAGCGCGGTGCCGCCGCCGGGCAGGATGCCCTCGGCGATCGCGGCGCGCGTCGCGTGCAGCGCGTCCTCGACCAGCGCCTTGCGCTCCTTCATCTCGGTCTCGGTGTGGGCGCCGACGCGGACCTCGGCGATGCCGCCGGTCAGCTTCGCCAGGCGCTCCTGCAGCTTCTCGCGGTCGTAGTCCGACGTGGTGGCGTCGATCTCGCGGCGGATCTGCTCGCAGCGCGCCTTGATGTCGGCGGTCTTGCCCTTGCCCTCGACGATGGTGGTGTTGTCGCCGTCGATCAGCACGCGCTTGGCGACGCCGAGCTGGCGCAGCTGGACCTTCTCCATGTCCATGCCGAGGTCCTTGAAGATCGCCTCGCCGCCCGTCAGGATCGCGATGTCCTGCATCATCGCCTTGCGGCGGTCGCCGTAGCCCGGCGCCTTGACCGCGCAGACCTTCAGGATGCCGCGCAGCTTGTTGACGACCAGCGTCGCCAGCGCCTCGCCCTCGACGTCCTCGGCGATGATCAGCAGCGGCTTGTTGCTCTCCTTGAGCTTCTCGAGCAGCGGCAGCAGCGTGCGCACGTTCGACAGCTTGTCCTCGTGGACCAGCACGAAGCAGTCGCGCAGCTCGGCGGTCATGCTGTCGGGGTCGGTCACGAAGTGCGGCGAGAGATAGCCGCGGTCGAACTGCATGCCCTCGACGATCTTGACCTCGGTGTCGAGGCCCTTGCCCTCCTCGACCGTGATCACGCCGTCCTGGCCGACGGTCTTCATCGCGTCGGCGATGATCTTGCCGATCTGCGGGTCGTTGTTGCCGGCGATGCTGGCGACCTGCTGGATCGCCTTGGTGTCGGTGCCGGGCACCGTCTTCGCCATTTTGTGCAGCTGCTCGACGACCTTGTCGGTGGCGATGCGGATGCCCTTGATCAGCTCGGCGTGGTTGGCGCCGGCGATCAGGTAGCGCATGCCCTCCTCGGCGATCGAATGCGCCAGCAGCGTCGCGGTGGTGGTGCCGTCACCGGCGACGTCCGACGTCTTGCTGGCCGCCTCCTTGACGAGCTTGGCGCCCATGTTCTCGTAGGCGTCCTCGAGCTCGATCTCCTCGGCGACGGTGACGCCGTCCTTGGTGATGGTCGGACCGCCCCAGCCCTTGTCGAGCACGGCGTTGCGACCGCGCGGACCGAGGGTGGAGACGACTGCCCGAGCCAGCTTGCTGACGCCGCGCAGCACGGCTTCGCGGGCGTCGTTTTCGAACACGAGTTGTTTGACCATTGCGTCCTCGACGGGGAACTTCGTACGGGTGGATGTTCGGTGCACGGAGCCGGCCTGACGGCGAGCATCGCTCGCTGCCGCGGCGCGGCTGCAGATCGCTGGAGTCGTCGGAGGAGTCCGACGTCCGAGGCGGCGCCGAAAGCAAAGCCGGTGCCGGCTGCGTGCAGCTCCGGCTTCCTGTCCGTAAGTTGCTTGTGAACAAGATGTTGATCGAACCGATCCGCGCGGAGGCGGGGCCGGGTGGTCCGTCGGCTCGCGTCAAACTGGCAGGAGCCCCGTGACCGAACGCACCCTATCGCGACATTCTGGCATGACGGATCGGCGCGGCGAAGGCGCCCATGGCAACGCCGCTTCGGCGCGGCGCAGGCGGGCCGGCGGGCTGCTGGTCGCCGCGACGACGCTGGTCGCCGCGACGCCGCTGGCCGCGCAGGAGCCGGCGCGCGCGCGCTGCGAGCTGCTGCTGGTCGATGGTTCGACGGTGTCGGCCGACGCGCTCACCGGCACACCCGCGCCCGGCGCGCGGTGGCGCACCGGTGGCGACGGCGGGCGCGAGGTCGACGGCGACCGGGTCCTGGCCGTGCTGGCCGGCGGCGTTCAGCCGTCCGAGCTGCCGGCGGCGCATCTGCTCGGTGGCGACGTGCTGCGCGGTCTCCTGGTCGGCGGCGACGGGGGCGGCGACGCCCTCGACCTGCAGTCCCCGGTGCTCGGCGCGCTGCGGGTGCCGGTCGATCGCCTGGAGTGCATGGTGCTGCAGCCGGCGCTGGCGCGGCCGCGGGACCTGGTGTTGCCCGAGGGCGAGGACGAGGCGCTGTTCCTGAAGGCCACGCTCGGTTTCGACCGGATCGTCGGCACGCTGCACCAGTTCGGCGAACCGGGCATCCGTTTCCAGCCCGGTCGACGCGACCAACCCGAGTGGTACGGCGTGCGCGACCTCGTCGGCCTGCGGCTCGGCGGCGCGGTCGGGCCGTCGACGCGGGCGGTGGCCGAGGTGTGGACGCGCAGCGGCGACCGCATCGGCGCGCGCGCGTTCGCCTTCACGGGCGATGCGCTGACGCTGACGCTGGAGAGCGGCGTCGACGTGCAGCTCGAGCTGGCCGACCTCGGCTGCCTCGTGCGCAGCGACCGCGGCGCCGAGTTCCTGTCGGCGCTGACGCCGAAGTCCGCGGTCGAGGCCGCGGTCGGCGGCGACGTGCTGCTGCCGTGGCAGCGCGACGCCGCGGTGACCGGCGCGCCGCTGGTCGCCGGCGGTCGCTGCTACGGGCGCGGGCTCGGCGTGCACAGCCGCAGCCGACTGGATTTCGAGGTGCCGGCCGGCGCCGCGTCGTTCCTGACGCGAGTCGCGTTCGACGACACGGCGCTGCTGCTGCCGGTGCGCGGCGCCGTCGACGTCGCCGTGTGGCTCGACGGCCGCGCCGTGTTCGAGCAGCAGGACCTGCGCGCCGGCGACGCGCCGCGCGCGATCGGGCCGGTGCCGGTGCGGCCCGGGCAGGTGCTGACGCTCGAGGTCGACTTCGGCGCCGGCCGCGACCTCGGCGACCGCGTCGCGTGGCTGCTGCCGGCGTTCCTGCCGGCGCCGTGAGCGGCGCGGGTAAGCTGCCGTCGTGACGCTGCTGCTCGCGATCGCCCTGGGCTTCGGCGCGCTGGCCTCGCTGCTCGTCCGCAGCGGCCCGCCGGTCGCGCGCACGTCGGCGGTACTGGCGATGCTGACGCTGGCGTGGGTGGCGCTGGTGCCGCCGACGCCGCTGGCGGTGACCGTGCCGACCCGCGTGGCCGCAGCCTGCAGCGCCGATCCGGCGGCGGGCGGTGCGCGCGCGGCGCTTGAGGCAGCCGCCGCCGCCGCGGATCCGCCGGCGGTCGCGACGGCGGTCACCGCGCCGACGCTGCCGGCGGCCGTCGCTCGCGCCGCGGTGCAGGCGGGGCCGCGCGCCGACGAGTTGCATGCGATCTGGAACGGACCGCTGCCCGACGCGCCGGCGTGGCGCGCGCCGCCGGCCGCCGGCGCGGCGTGGACCACCGCGGCGCCGCTGCCATGGTCGCCCGAGGCGCTCCTGCTGCGCGCGGTGGCGCCGCCGCTGGTCGATCGTCCGCTGCGCCTCGAGGCCAGCATCGACGGCGGCGACGCGGCGGTGGCGGCGCGGTTCGCGGTCGCGCTCGACGGCCAGGACCTCCGCGAGCTGCCGGTCGACGTGCCGCCGCGCGGCGCGGCTGCGGTCGACTTCGGCCCGGTGCCGCGCGGCACGGGCGAGGTCCGGGCGACGGTGGAGCTCGGCGCACATCGGCTCGAGCGGCGCGGGCCGCTCGCCGTCGCCGCACCGGCGCCGGTGCTGGTGCTGGGCGCCGCGGCGGCCGGCGTCGCCGCGCCGGCGTTGCGCGTGCAGGGCGTGCCCGTCGTGGAGGCGACGGACCTGCCCCAGGACCTGGCCGGGTTCGCGGCCGTGGTGGTCGGTGCGGCGCTGCCGGTGCCGGCGCAGGAACGCCTCGTCGCTGCGCTCGACGACGGCCTCGGCGTGTTCGCATTCGGCCCGGGACTGCAGCGCGACGGGGAGCCGCTGCGCGCGGCGCTGCCGCTCCGCCTGACCGGCAAGGCGACGCCGTCCGGCGCCGGTCCCGGCGACGGCGGGTCGGGTGAGTCGAAGCCGACGCCTCCGCAGCCGCCGCCACCCGAGCCGCCGGCACCGCAACCGCCGTCGCCGACGCCGCCGGAGCCCGGCGGGATCTCGGGCGCTGACGCGGAGCTGGCCCCGGACGGACCGGTCGAGGTCGACAAGCACGCGGTGGCGATGGTGCTGGTCGTCGACCGCTCGGGCAGCATGGGCGAGCGCGTGCTCGGCGGCGCCACGAAGATGAGCTATGCCAAGACCAGCGCGCAGCGCACCGCCGCAGCGCTCGACGAAGGCGATGTGGTCGGGCTGGTCACGTTCGGCAACGAGGGGCTCGCCCGCGTCGAGCTGCCGCTGACGCCGGCGACCGATCGCGCCGCCGTGCAGCGCGGCATCGAGGCGCTGGCGCACGCCGTCGAGTTCACCTACCTGCTGTCCGGACTGCGGCGCGCGCAGGAGCTGCTGGTCGCGAGCAGGGCCGCCGTGCGGCACGTGGTCGTGCTGACCGACGGTGAGTTCCACGACCACGAACTGCCGCTGCGCAGCGTCGCCCACGAGATGCGGCTCGCCGGCATCACGCTGAGCATCGTGTCGATCGTCGACGAGCGCGTCGACCCGGGCTTCCTGCCGGTGGCCGAGCGCGTCGCGGCCGAGGGCGGCGGCGCGTTCCTGCCGGTGCGCGATCCGACGTCGGTGCCACAGCTGGTCAGCGCCGAGGTCGTGCACGCTCTCGACCGCGTCGGGCGCACGCCGCGCGGCGAGGGTGCGCCGCCCGCCGACGCGCCGGCGCCGCCGCGCGACGAGCCGCCGCAGGAACCGTCGGCCGACACGCCCGAGCCCGAACAGCCCGAACAGCCCGAACCCGAACGACCCGAACCGGACGTGCCCGAACCCGAGGAGGCCCCGCCGGACGCCGGGCTGGCCGTGCGCGCGGTGGCGCGATCGCCGCTGCTGATGCCGGCCGAAGCGCCGTGGCCGCCGCTGCAGACCATGGTCGACGGGTCGGCCACGCTCGACGCGCACGTGCTGCTGGTCGCCGGTGCACGCGGTTCGCCGCTGCTGGCGTTCGCCAACCGCGGGCTCGGCCGACTGGGTGTCTTCGCCGCCGACCTCGCCGGCGACGACGCCGCGGCGTTCCGGCGCGCCGAGGCGTTCCCGGCCCGGTTCGCGCAGTGGATCGCCGCGGTGCAGCCGCCGCTGCCGGCGCCCGCCGGCGACCTGCTCCAGACCACGACGGTGACGCCGCCGGCGCCGACGCCGAACGAGGTCGCGGCGCTGGCCGCGCTCGCGGTCGGCGCGCCGCAGCCGCTGGCGCAGCTCGTGGTGCCGCCGGCGCGCGTCGACTACGAGCACCGACCGCTGGTGCCGGAGTGGGCGCTCTGGTCGCTGGCCCTGTTGGTGGCGCTGGCCGCGGTCGAGTGGTGGGCGGCGCGGCGTTGAGCCGTTCCCGCGATCAATAGCGCAGCTCGCTCTCGCCGCCGCTCTCGACGTGCACGGCGCGCGCGTGCTGCGTGTTCTCCGCGTCGACCCACAGCAGCACGTAGTCGCCGGGCGGCAGCAGGACGGACCCGTCCGCCTGCGGCTCGACGTCGACCTGGATGTCGAGGTCGGGGCGGCGCAGGAAGAACGCGTGGTGACCGACCAGCGGCGAACGGGCGTCCCGCACGCCGCGCAAGTGCACACGACCAGGCGGCGGCAGCTCGAGCACGCCGAGGTCCCACAGGCCGCGGCCGTCGAGGTGGATCGGCCCGAACTCGATCCAGCCGACGCCGGGCATGCCGACCTCGCCGCGGTAGGGGCCCGGGGGCAGCGCCTCGATCGCGAAGGTGCTGTCGACCGACGACGGCCTCATGTGGGTGCCGACGCCGGTGTCGAGCTGCAGCAACCGGATCTCGGTCTCGGGCGTCGGCGGCCGCGTCCTTCGGCCACCGAGCCGCAGCTCGGATGCCCCGAGGTGCGCCGCGACCGGGCCGCGCCGGGCCTTGGGCTGCAGGCGCAGCTGGGCGCGCGCCGGCAGGTCCTCGGTCAGCTGCAGCCGCACGTCGGTGCGGTCGGGGAGCACCATCTGCGACCACAGCACCGGCAGCTGCACGTCGCCGTCCGGCGCCCACAGCAGGCAGTTGCCCGCGCGCGGCAGGTGCGACAACGCGAACGCGCCGTCGCCGTCGGTCCTCGCCATGGCCGCGCCGGCGTCGGGTTCGCCGAAGAACTCGACGCGCCACGACGCGAGGGGTGCGCCGGTCGCGTCGGTCGCCACGCCGCGCACGAAGCGCTCGGGTCGCAGCGCGAAGTCCTGCGCCATCTCGCCGGTGGCGGGCACCATGACCAGCGCCTGGTCGCGGCCGAGGCCGCCGGCGGCGGCGACCAGGGTGCACGGTCCGGTGGCGGGCAGGCGCATCGAGTAGCGGCCTTCGGCGTCCGTGCGCGCGATCTGCCGGACCGCGCCGTTGGCCGCCAGCCAGGCCACCGGCGCGTCCTCGATCGGGGCGCCGCGCGGCGAGCGCACGACGCCGTGGATGCGGCCGAGGCGCTCGGTGCCGAACTCCTGCGCGAGCCGCTCGTCGCCGCGCGCCGGCTCCTCCTGGAGCAGCACCTGGACGCGTTCGCGCCGGCCCTCGACCGCCAGCATCCGTTCGGTCAGGTCGGCGAAGCGCGCGGTCGGGTGCAGCGACGGCACCAGATCGCGCGCGCGCTGCAGGGCGCCGTAGCCGGGCAGCTGGCCCATGCTGTGGCACTCGTCGCAGGGCGTCTCGCGGAAGAATCGCGACAGCGTGCGGCCGCACAGCAGGTCGAGCTCGTCGCGCCGCGTGAGCTTGCCGGTGCGGCGCCGCTCGATCTCGTGATCCCAACGGCGGCGCTCCGCCAGCCGCCGCGCCTTGCGCAGGCCCTCGTCCAGGCCGTGCTCGACGATCAGCTGGCGCAGCTCGGTCGGCGGCTCGGGGCCGCCGCGCGCGACCACCGCCACGGTGTACGGTCGGTCGTGCTCCAGCGTCACGAAGCGCAGCGGCTCGACCGTGCCGTAGGCCATGACCGCGATCCAGAGCTCGAGCGTTCGCGCCTTGCCGGCGCACGAGAACGCGACGTGGCCCGTCGGGTCGGTGGTGTCGGGCACCATGCCGAAGGCGGCGCGTCGCGGCGCCACGAACACGGCGGCGTCCTCGACCGGCAGGCCGTTGGCGTCGGTCACCGCGACGCGCAGCGCGAACCGATACGGCTCGTCGAGCTCGAGGTCCTCCGGGGGCGGCGGCTCAGGGAGCGGCTCGGTCAACGCGTCGCGTGCCTCCTGCGCGTCGCCGCCGGCGGCCGGACCGGGCGCGAGTGCTTTGGCGTCGACCGTCGCGGCGCCGCCGTGATCGGGCTGCAGCGCCGGGTCGAGACCGTCGCCGAGCCACAGCGCCAGCAGCAGCAGGAGCGCCACCAGCGCGCCGATGGCGACGCCTGCCCGCTGCAGGGTGGGGGACTCGGTCGGCGCGGCGCGGCGGGGGCTCATCCGGGCGCCGACGATACCGCCCCCGCCGCCGAGCGCGTGCAGGAACGCGAACGGCACGGCGGTCGTCGCGATGACGGCGCGTGGCCCGACAAGACCAGGCCGGCGGGGACGGCCGCCGAGATCCAGCGCGGCGTCGCGGTCGCGGGCGGTCGCGCAGCAGACGGACGGCGGGCGGTCACCGGCGCCGCCACGCCAGCCACTCGAGCACCCAGCGCGGGTGCCAGTACTCGAACTGCACCAGCAGGTCGGTGCGTTGGTCGGCGGTGAACGTGAGGCGGACCCAACCGGGGCCGTCCCGCCGGTCGCGCGGCGGGGCCAGCGGCGGGCGGTGCTCGCGCAGCTCGCGGCGCGCGAGCAGCTCCTCGATGCGCGCGCCGATGCGTTCGCGCGCCGCCGGGCGCATGAGGTCCAGCAACGCATCCGGCCCGGCGGCGTGCCAGGCGCCGTGGAACGCGTCCAGCGTAGGCGCCGGGTCGGGCGCCCGGATGCGCGGCAGGTCGACGCCGCGAAGGCGCCAGCGCGCTTCGGCGACCGACCAGGCGAAGCGTGCGACGACCGGGCCGTCCGGCGTGTCGAAGCGCGCGGCGGTTGCCTCGGCCTCGCCTTCGACCGCGGCGTCGGCCAGCGCCGGGGGCGCCGCGTCCCAGCCGCGCCGCGCCAGCGCGTCGCGCAGCGCCGCGGCCTGCGGATCGGCGGCGCCGAGCGGGAGCTCCGCGACCAGCGCGTCGAGGTCGCCGTCGCTCAAGCGCCGCGCGAACGCGGCCGCCGCGCCGTCGATCGGGGCCGGCGCGGTGAACCACTGCAGCCCCTGGTACAGGGCCACGCCGAGGGCCGCTGCCAGCGACAGCACGAACGCGAGGCGCTGCCGTCGCCTTCGCCCCCGGTCGGCGTGCCGCGCCCGCGTGGTTTCGGCGACGCCGCCGGGCACGCGGCGCGACGGGTCGATCGGCGCGCGCTCGAGCTGCAGCTTCGCGTGGCGCCGCATCAGCTGCCGCATGCGCGCACCCATCATCACCGCCGTCCACAGGCCGCACAGCATCAGCGTGTGCACGCCCGGGTCGCCGGGCAACGGCCCCGACCAGGCGAACTGCAGCAGCGTCGCGGAGTACATCGCGGCGCCGAGCAGGCTCCACCCGAACGGCCCGCGGGTGACGCGCACGGCGCCGACCGCGCTGACCGCCGCCGTGCACACCAGCAGCGCCAGCTGCTGGAGCACCTGGTTGGTGCCGAGCTCGCCGCGCCCGGTGGCGGCCTCGCCCCACAGCCACGCGAGCAGCGCGGACGCCACGGCGGCCGCGCCGAGCACCGTCCGCAGGAACGGCACCACCGGCCGCAGCCGCCGGAACTCGGCGTAGTCCCTGGCCCGCACCTCGGGCGCCGGCGCCGCCGCCGCCCCGCACTCGACGCAGACCTCGGTGCCGCGCGGGAGCGCCGCCTCGCATCTGGCGCAGAACCGGAGTCCGGCGGCGTCGCTCACAGCGTTCTGCAGAACGTCGCGCCGCGCGGCACCGCGGCCTCGCACTCGGGGCAGAAGCGGATCCCGGACGCCTCAGCCATCTGCCTCTCCTGATCTCGCCATGGACCGTGCCGACTCTACGGCCATGGTCCCCGTCGACAACCCGCGGCCGCCACCGCTGCCGGGCGTTTTCCGCCGGCGTCGGCGCGGCGCAGCGAGTATGCCTTGCGGCATGGATCCGTTCGCCCCGCAGAGAGAGGACCTGTTCACGTTCGGCCTGTGGACCGTCGGCAATCCCGGGCGCGACCCGTTCGGCGCGCCGGTGCGGCCGGTCGTCGCGCCGGACGACCTGGTGCGGATGCTGGCCGGGTGCGGCGCCTACGGCGTGAACCTGCACGACGAGGACCTGGTGCCGTTCGGCAGCAGTGCGCAGGAGCGCGACCGCATCGTCGCGTCGTTCCGGAAGACGCTCGCCGACACCGGCCTCGTGGTGCCGATGGCGACGACCAACCTGTTCTCGCACCCGATCTTCAAGGACGGCGCGTTCAGCGCCAACGACCCGAAGGTGCGCGCGTTCGCGCTGCAGAAGACGATGGCGGCGATCGACCTCGGCGTCGAGCTCGGCGCCACGACCTACGTGTTCTGGGGCGGCCGCGAGGGCACCGAGGCCGACGCCTGCCGCGACCCGCGTGCGGCGATGGCGCGCATGCGCGACGCGATGGACTTCCTGTGCGGCTACGTGAAGGACCAGGGCTACGACCTGCGCTTCGCGCTCGAGGCCAAGCCGAACGAGCCGCGCGGCGACAACTACCTGCCGACCACGGGACACATGCTGCACTTCATCTCGACGCTGCAGCACCACGAGATGGTCGGCGTGAACCCGGAGGTCGCGCACGAGACCATGGCCGGGCTGTCGTTCGCGCACGGCGTCGCGCAGGCGATGGAGCAGGGCAAGCTGTTCCACATCGACCTCAACGGCCAGAAGATCGGCCGCTACGACCAGGACCTGCGGTTCGGCAGCGAGGACCAGAAGGGCGCGTTCCTGCTGGTGCGCCTGCTCGAGGGCACGCTCGGCGGTGCGCGCTACGAGGGGCCGCGGCACTTCGATGCGCATGCGTACCGCACCGAGGACCTCGACGGCGTCAAGGACTTCGCCACGGGCTGCATGCGCACCTACAAGATCCTGAAGGCGCGCGCGGTGGCGTTCGACGCCGACCCCGAGGTCAAGGCGCTGCTGCAGGAGACGCGCGACGCACAGCTCGACCCGCTGCTCACGGGCGGCTACAGCAAGGACAAGGCGAGCAAGCTGCGCGCGCACGCGATCGACGCCGACGCGGTCAGCAAGCGCGGCCTGCGCTACGAGCGGCTCGACCAGCTGCTGGTGGAGCACCTGCTCGGCGTGCGCGGCTGAGCCCGGTCACCTCTTCGGCAGCACCACCTGCACAGAGCGGTGCGCGTCGGCCGTCACCTCGACGTCGACCACCGCGGTGCGGCGTCCGGGCGCGCTGACGAACAGTCGATGGGTGCCGCCCGGCACCTGCTCGATGCGCAGCCGGTCCTTGGCGGTCCACAGCGTCTCGCGGATCGCCACCGTGGCGGCGAGCGGCGCGCCGTCGTCGCCGACGAACTCGAGCTGCAGGCTGCCGCCGGGCACGCGCAGCGTCCGCGGTTCGCCGGTGAACCCGGCGAGCAGCGGCAGGGTGGCGACCGGCCCGAGCTCCGGGTCGTCGACCGGTGCGAACGGCACGAACGTGCGGACCCCGTCGCCGGGCAACAGGTCCGGGCCGATCCAGGCGCCGTCGTCGGCCAGCGCATAGGCCGGCATGTCGCTCTCGCGCAGGTCGCCGGTGCCCAGGCGCAGCAGGCGCACGGGGCCGCGCAGCGGCGCGCCGTCGGCGGCGTGGAACAGCAGCTGGGGGATCGGCGACAGGGCCACGTCGCCGAGGTCGCAGACCGCGTGGTCGCCGCGCGGCGGCAGCGGCAGCGTCAGCAGGCGCGGCCGCAGCCTCGGGTCGCGCGGGGCGATCCAGAGCAGCAGGCCGCGTTCGCGTTCGGTCGCGAACGCCACGCGTCCGTCGTCGCACGGCGTCGTCGGCAGCAGGCGCGGGTCGAACGGCTGCGGATCGGCGCCACCGTGGATCGTGTCGGCGCGGTGCACGAACGCGAGGTCGGCCGCGACCGCGGCGCCGTCGGGGCCGACCAGACGACCGCGGACCTGCGTCGGCGGGAAGCACCGGAACGGTTCGATCGCCGGATGCAGCAGGCCCTGGCCGGTCATCGCGAACACCCGGCGTTGTTCGCCGACGCGGAGCTCGACCGCGTACTCGCGGCCGGGGTCGATCTGCAC
>JBFWWV010000001.1:257873-265963 GCA_050245995.1 Planctomycetota bacterium
TCGGCGGGAAGCACCGGAACGGTTCGATCGCCGGATGCAGCAGGCCCTGGCCGGTCATCGCGAACACCCGGCGTTGTTCGCCGACGCGGAGCTCGACCGCGTACTCGCGGCCGGGGTCGATCTGCACGGGCTCCCCGTCGCGCACGGCCTCGGTGATGTCGCGGCCGTGATCGGTGTGGATCAACTCGATCGACCAATCGTCGGGATCCTCGAGGTCGGCGGGCGGGGCGACGCGCAGCACCGCCGCGGGCAGCGGCACCAGCTCGAATGCCAGCTCGGTGACCGTGCCCGGGGCGACGTCGACGGTGCGTTCGGCGGGGAAGTACTCGCGATCCGGGGCGCGGTCGCGGGCGGCGGCGTTCCGGACGACGACCCGATGGCGGCCGGCCACCAGGTCGAAGTCGTCATCGCTGCTGTCCCAGGCGTGCAGCGGTTCGGGGCCGTAGGTGCTGAAGTACACGTCGGGCTCCGCGTCCGGCTCGCCGCGCACCGTCGCGGTGCAGCGCAGCGTGCCGTGCGGTCCACTCGGCTGTGGCTCCCCGGACACCACCGGGTCGTGCGCGACCGCGGGCAGCGTCAGGGTGCACGGGTCGGCGTCCGGCCACGGGTAGTCGTACTCGCGGTCGCCGAACGCGACCATGAAGCCGCTGTCCTCCAGGCCGCCGACCACGAACCAGCCGTCGTCGTCGGCCCGCGACCACGGCCCGCGGTGCTTGCCGTAGGTGCCGACGAACGCGCGCGCGGCCGGGCTGCCGTCGGCCTGGAGCACGCGACCGCGCAGCATCCGGCCCGGGCCGTACGCGTGCACGTCGGGCGGGTCGCCGGGTTGCCAGGTGATGTCCCAATACTCGAACCCGATCGGCGCGTGCTGGACGTACAGGTCGCAGATCGAGTTGCCCGGGTCGGCGGCGCGGAACCACGCGACGCCGTCGTGGCCGGTCACCGCGTTGCCGAGGTCCGGCATGTGTCCGCACGAGCCGCACCAGCCGACCGGATAGCCGGCCAGCGGCAGGCCGCGCCAGTCCAGGACCTGCACCGGGACCGGCTGCGCCGGCAGCATCGGGAACACCCCGTCCTCGTGGAAGTCGCAGGTGCCGGTCGCATAACCGGGTGCCTTCACCGCGACGCGCACGCGCGGGTACGGCAGCCGCGCGAAGCCGTCCGGGTCGCAGGGCGCGTCGAAGATCGTGGCGAACTCGCCGGGCACCGGGTACTTCGCGTGCTCGGGGACGTGCACGGTGGCCCCCGGCAGCGGCGCCCCGGTGATGCCGTCGACGACGCGGACGACGAGCTCCTGGCGCGCGTCGGCGGGGCCGCTGCCCGGGTACGTCGCGTCGCGGTACGCGACGCGCGGGTCCTGGCCCGCGGCATGGGCCGCCAGGGGCAGGACCGCCAGGGCGAGGATCGCCAGCCTGCCGGTCGCGCGCATCATGACCATCATCGCCGCGGCAGGGCGATCCGCACGTCGCGCTCGGTGTTCTCGGTCAGGGTCACGGAGACCACCGCGGTGCGGTGCCCTTCGCGACCGACGAACAGGCGGTGCGTGCCGGCCGGCACCTGGGCGATGCGGAGCCCGCCGCTGGCCGGCCACAGCTGGTCGCCCAACACGACGGTGCAGCCGTCGAGCGGCGCGCCGTCCTCGGCGTGCAGATGCAGGTGCAGCGCGCCGCCGGGCAGTCGCACGTCGCCCGGCATGGCGTCGCCGATCGGCACACGGAACGGCAGCACGACGGTGGGCGCAGCACCTGCGTCGCCGCCGGCGTGCTCGACGACCGCCGGCAGGTTGTCCGGCACCAGCACGCACTGCCCCGGCTGCAGGTCGGGACCGATCCAGCTGCCGTCGTCGCCCAGTCGCACGACCTCGAAGCTGTGCTCCCGGAAGTTCGCGACGCCGGTGCGCAGCAGCGCCACGCCACCGCGCAGCGGCGCGCCGTCCGGCAGCAGCAGGCGCAGCTGCGGCGCCGAGGTCAGCTCGATGTGCCCGAGGTCGACTTGCACGCCGACGCCGCGCGTGGGCAGCGCGATCGGGACCATCCTCGGGCGCAGGTCCGCGCGGCGCGGCCGGACCCAGAGCCACGCCGCGCCGGCGTGCCGGACCCGCAACTCCAGCGCGCCGTCGGGACACGGCGCGGTGTCGAGGTCGCGCGGGTCGAAGCCGGGCTCGGGCCGGCCGTCGATGTCGCGGCACGGCAGGTGCTGCACCAGGGACGCGTCGGCGTCCGCCGGCATTCCCCGCTCGTCGAGCACCCTGGCCCGCAGCAGGGTGTCGTCGAAGTAGCGGAACACGGGCGGCGCCTCGGCCAGCAGCACCGCCGCCGCGACCGGGATCCGGC
This sequence comes from Planctomycetota bacterium, assembly GCA_050245995.1. Classification (GTDB taxonomy): domain Bacteria; phylum Planctomycetota; class UBA1135; order UBA1135; family UBA2386; genus JBFWWV01. Next base: position 260,207 of record JBFWWV010000001.1, read on the forward strand.
GCTCGTCCGCGTCGGCCTGCAGGACGACGGCGTAGTCGCGGCCGAGGTCGACGGCGACCTCGCGGGCGGCGCCCCCGGACCACGCGACCTGCTCGCGCCGCTCGCCGTCGCGTGCGGTGACCAGCAGCGCCTCGCCGTCGGCCGGCAGCCCCTCGATGCGCAGCGTGACGCGCGGCACCTGCTGTGCCTGCAGGTCGATCTGCACGAGATCGTTCGCGACGACATCGATCTGCCCCCGGACGTCGTACCAGTCGGGGTGGGTGACCGCGACGTCGTAGCGGCCGCCCGGCACGTCGATCTCGCCGTGCGTCGCGCCGCGCCAGCGCTCCGCGCGCGGCAGGGGGCCGCGCAGCCGCACCTCGGCGTCCGGTCGCTCGCTGCCGCCGTCGTCGACGACGCGCACCCGCAGGCGGCCGAGCGGCTCCTCCGGACGACGGCGGTACTCCTGCCACGGCTCGCCGTCGGGCGCCGGCAGGCGCAGTTCGCACGGCACCTGCTGCGGCCACGGCACCTCGACCTTGCGTCCGCCGTGCGCGATCACGAACGACTCGCCGGCGCTCATGCCGCCGACCAGGAAGCGCCCGTCGGCGCCGGCCAGCGCCCACGGACCGCGGTGCCGCGCGTTGGTGCCGACGATCGCGCCGGCCGCGGGCTTGCCGTCGTGGTCGAGCACGATCCCGTGCAGCACGCTGCCGGGCCCGAACCGGTGCACGTCCGGCGGGTCGCCGGGCCGCCACCGCACCGAGTCGTACTCGAACGCGATCGGGCCGCCCGTCAGGTAGAGATCGCTGATGCCGTTGCCCGGGTCGATGCACGAGAGCGTCGCCAGCCCGTCCGCGTCGGTGACCGCGTTCTGCAGGTCGGGGGTGTGACCGCAGCCGCCGCACCAGCCGACCTGGTAGCCGGCCAGCGGCACGCCGCGCCAGTCGACCGTGCGCACCGGCACGTCGAGTCCGGGCGCCAGGGCGAACACGCGGTCGTGCTCGCCCATGTCCATGCCCGGCCCGTAGCCGGCGGCGCGCGCCATCACCCAGTGGCCGGTCCGCGGCAGCACAGCGAACCCGTCGGCGTCGGTGACGGCCCGCTCCGCGAAGGCGAACACGCCGCCGAGCGGGAACTCGGGCTCGTCGAGGCGAAACACCTCGGCGCCCGCGATCGGCGCGCCGGTGATGCCGTCGACGACGCGCAGGGTCTGGGTGGGCGCCTGTTCCTCGCGTTCGAGCGGGATCGGCGCGTCGCGCCAGGTCACGCGCACCGCGTCGTCCTGCGCGTGCGCGAGGCCGGCGGTGAGCGCGAACAGGATGCGGGCCGGGAGAGTGGACTGCAGGGGAGACACGAAGGGCATCGGCGCGGAGCTCCGGCAGGAAGCGTACCGGGCCGGCGTCGCGGCCGAAGCACCGGTCGGGTAGGGTGCGGCCGTGGGCGAACCCGCGCTGTTCCTCGGCTTCGACGTCGGCACCCAATCCACCAAGGCGGTGCTCGTCGACGCGCAGAGCCACGCCGTCGTGGCGCGCGCGCAGCAGGGCTACGGCCTGTTGCCCGACCTGCCCGCGGGATGCGCGGAGCAACACCCGGACACCTGGATCGGCGCCGTGGCCACCGCGGCGAGGATGGCGCTGCAGGGCGTGGATCCGAGGCAGGTCGCGGGCATCGGCGTGTCGGGGCAGCAGCACGGCGCGGTGGTGCTCGATGCGCGCGACCAGGTGATCCGGCCCGCGAAGCTGTGGTGCGACACGAGCACCGCGCGCGAGGCGCAGGAGCTCGGGCAGAAGCTGGGGCGAGCGGTGCCGACGGGCTTCACCGCCAGCAAGCTGCTGTGGCTGCGGCGCCACGAGCCGGCGAACTGGGCCCGCGTGCGGTCGGTGCTGCTGCCGCACGACTACGTCAACCTGCGCCTGTGCGGCGAACGCAGCATGGAGTGCGGCGACGCGTCGGGCACCGGGCTGTTCGATCCGGCGGCGCGAACCTTCGACGCGAACGCGATCGCCGCGGTCGACCCGGCGCTGGCGACGATGCTGCCGCAGCTGCTGCCGGCGGGCGCGGTCGCCGGCCACCTGTCGGCGGACGGCGCGCGGCTGCTCGGGCTGCCGACCGGCGTGCCGCTCGCGACCGGCGGCGGCGACAACATGATGGCGGCGATCGGCAGCGGCGCCACGCGCGCCGGCACGGCGGTGCTGAGCCTCGGCACGTCGGGCACGGTGTTCGCGCGCAGCGACGCACCGGTGGTGGATCCCGACGGGTTGATCGCGCCGTTCTGCAGCAGCGACGGCGCCTGGCTGCCGCTGCTGTGCGTGATGAACGTGACCGGCGTGACCGAGGCGGTGCGCGGTCTCGGTGCGCGATCGCACGGCGAGCTGACCGAGCTGGCGCGCGCCGTGCCGCCCGGCTGCGACGGCCTGCTGTGGCTGCCGTTCCTGCAAGGCGAACGCGTGCCCGACCTGCCGCACGCCGCCGGCACGCTGCTCGGCATGCGACCCGGCTCGCTGCAGCCCGGGCCGCTCTACCGCGCCGCGCTCGAAGGCACCGCCTGCAACCTGGCGCTCGGCACCGCGCGGCTGCGCGCGCTCGGCATCCCGGTCGAACGCGCGGCGCTGGTCGGCGGCGCCGCCAACAACGCGCTGTGGCGGCAGATCCTGGCCGACACGCTGGGCGTGCCGGTGGTGCCGCTCGAGGAGCCCGAGGCCGCGGCGCTCGGCGCCGCGATCCAGGCGATCTGGACGGTGCGGCGACACGCCGGCGAGGACGTCGACTGCGAGGCGGTGGCGCGGCCGTTCGTGCGCGAGGCCGGGGCGCCGGTCGCGCCGGGCCCCCACGCGGCGTTCTATCAGGGCCTCGTCGCGCGCTTCGCCGAGGCGGTGCGGCACGTGTACGGAACCGGCTGAGCGGCGCGTGCGGGCGCGCGCGCGGCGGGTAGATTCTGCGGAATGCTGGATCGCACCGAGCAGCGCATCGTCGGCGTCCTCATCGAGAAGGAGGCCACCGTCCCCGACACCTACCCGATGACCGAGAACGGCCTGGTCGCGGGCTGCAACCAGAAGAACAACCGCGACCCGGTGATGGAGCTGCAGTCGTTCGAGGTCGCCGGGGCGCTGCGGTCGTTGATGGAGAAGGGCTGGGTCGCGCGCGTCGACGGCGGCGGGCGCGTGACGAAGTGGCGGCACAAGGTCGTCGAACACCTCGGCGTGCGCCCCGACGAACTCAAGGTGCTGTGCGAGCTGCTGGTGCGCGGGCCGCAGGCGCCCGGCGCCCTGAAGCCGCGGCTGGCACGCCTCGGGTACTCGGCCGAGCCGGCGGCGATCGAGGACGTGCTGCGCCGCATGGCCAGCCGGCCGCAGCCTCTGGTGGAGCAGCTGCCGCGGCAGCCGCGCGAACGCGACGCGCGCTGGGGCCTGTTGATCGGCGCGCGCGTCGACGCCCCGGCCGGCGGCGACGACGGCGACGGCGGCGACGAGTGGGACACCGGTCGCGCCGCCACCGCGGCGCCGGTCGCGTCGGCGGCCCAGGTCGGTGGCGACGAGCTCGCCCTGCGCGTCACCGCGCTCGAGCGCCAGGTCGCCGAGCTGCAGGCGCTGGTGGCACGGCTGCAGACGTCGGTCGCCGGCGCGCAGGGCGGCTGACGGCACGCGTCGCGATGGCGGCACCGGGGCATGGCGCGCTGCGGCGGCGCGCGGCGCGCGTCCTGCTGGCGGTGGCCGGACTGGTGCTGTCGCTGTTCGTCTGCGAAGCCGCGCTGTGGCTCGCCGACCTGGCGCCGCCCGATCCGTACGGCTACGTCGGCCAGCACCAGGACCGCGAGTCGCGGTCGTTCGTGGCCGACCCGGACCTCGGCTGGCGCATGCGGCCCGGGGCCGAGTTCGCCTGGCGCCTCGACGGCGTCGACACGCGCTACCGCGCCGACGCCAACGGCTTCCGCGTCGGCGAAGTGCCGATCGCGATTGGCGTCGACGCACCCGCGCACCGCCTCGTGTTGGTCGGCGACTCGCAGACGTGGGGCTTCGGCGTGCCGTTCGAGGACACCTTCGGCTGTGTCCTGGCGCGCGGGCTGCCCGACACCGCGGCGGTGAACCTCGGCATGCCCGGCTACGGCATCGACCAGGTCTGGCAGTGCCTGCGGCGGCACGCGCTGTCGCCGCGGCCCGCCGCCGTGGTGGTCGGCATCGTGCGCGACGACTTCCACCGCAGCCTGCGCGCCTATCGGGCGAGCGAGGGCTTCAACAAGCCGGTGTTCGCGCTCGACGGCGGCGCGCTGCGACGGCTCGGCCCGGCCGATCGGCCGGCGGCGCTGACCCAGTGGCTGTCCGAACACAGCCGCCTGTGGACAGCGTGGGGACGGGCGTCGTGGCACCTCGGCTATCGCTACGGCGTCGGCGGCTGGTGGTCGCTCAACCGCGCGCTGCTCGACGCGATGGTCGCCGACGCGCGCGCGCAGGCGCCGCCCGTGCGGCTGGTGTTCGTGCACCTGCCCGAGCGCGGCGAAGGCGAGTTCGCGCCGCTGGCGGCGTGGGCGGCCGCGACGGGCGTCGAGTACGTCGAACCGCTGCGCACCGAGCGGCATGGCGACGCTCCGTGCTACTTCAGCGACGGACACCTCACCGCGGCGGGGCACCGCTGGATCGCCGCGGCGATCCGGGCGCACCTGCAGGCGACACGCTGGCCGTGAAGGGCGGCCGCGACCTCAGCGCGGCCGCGCCAGCTCCGCGCAGCGCGCGGCGTCGAGGGCGCCGAGCGCCACCACGTAGCGGTACGCCAGCCGCACCGGCCGGCCCGGCTGCAGCGTGAGCGAACAGGTCGCGCCGAACCGGCCGTAGTCGCGCGTCGACCAGCGCAGGTCGCGGGACACCGCCGCGTTCGCCGGGTCCTCGACCCGCAGCACCGTGACCGGGCCGTCGGCCAGCGGCAGCACGACCGCGATCCACGCGCAGTCGGTCCACACGTCGTCGGCGTGGGCCACCGAGCCCGGCGGCCGGACGTAGGTGACCTTCGGTGCGTCGGCCGGCGCGAACGCTTCGAGCGCGCGGAACTGGTGGCCGCTGTGCTGCGGATCGCCGCCGAGCTCGACCGGCGCGTCGCCGCCGGCGCGCAGCTCGACGACCACGTCGAGCGCCTGGCTGCCGCGGCCGAGCGCCGTCGCGCGCAGCGCGCGCCGTTCGCGGACGATCGCGGCGCCGTCCGCGTCGCACCAGTCGATCGCCGCCACCTGCCACGCCGCGTCGAGGCCGAGGTCCTGCGGCGGCACGAAGCCGCGGTGCCGCTGCGACTCGCCGCGGTTCATGTGCCAGAAGTCGAACCGCCGGCCGTCCTGCCGCGTCTGGTTCCAGCCGACGAACAGGCCGCGGTGGTGCTCGAACGTGCCGCCGGGCCCCTTGGTCAAGAGGCGCGCGTCGGGCGCGAAGACGTGGTGGTAGACCTTGCAGGTGGCGCGTTCGTCGGCCGGGTCGTACGGCGCGTGCACGTAGCGCGCGGCGAGGCGGCCGTCGGCGAAGACATCGTCGCCGAGGACGCGCACGGGCGGCGCGGTCGCGCAGGCGGCCATCGCGAGCAGGGGGAGCAAGGAGGCGAGGCGGCGCACGGCGCCGATCCTACGGCCCGTGCACCGGCAGCACGACCTCGACGTCGCGGGACAAGCCGCACCGCCGTTGCCGCGGCATGCGGCGCGGCAGAGCCCGACGAGCACCAGGAACGGCCACCACAGCATCACCAGCGCCATTGCGACCAGCCCGATCGTCGAGTTCCCCTCCACGAGCCCTACCAGGCAGA
>JBFWWV010000001.1:266063-527439 GCA_050245995.1 Planctomycetota bacterium
CCGCCGTTGCCGCGGCATGCGGCGCGGCAGAGCCCGACGAGCACCAGGAACGGCCACCACAGCATCACCAGCGCCATTGCGACCAGCCCGATCGTCGAGTTCCCCTCCACGAGCCCTACCAGGCAGACGGCGGCGAACAGTCGCCACAGTCGCCAGTGTGCACGCGGATCGGGCCGCGCGGCCGCAGGATCCGCGGCCCCGGTCACGCGTGCACCAGCACGCGCACGTCGCGCACGTTGGTCCCGGTGGGGCCGGTGACGATCGCGTCGCCGAGCGCTTCGAACACCGGGTGCGCGTCGCAGCGGCGCAGGTGCTCCGCAGCGTCGAGCCCGAGTGCCGTGGCTCGCGCGACGGTGGTGCCGTCGGCGAACGCGCCGGCGGCGGGCGCGCTGCCGTCCTGGCCGTCGGTGCCGCAGCTCAGCACGGCGATGTCGCGGCCCGCGATCGCGAGCGCGCTCTGCAGCGCGAACTGCTGGTTGCGGCCGCCGGTGCCGGGTTCGGCGGGCAGGGCGACGCGGACCTCGCCGCCGGCGACGACGGCGACCGGCGTGCCGCGGCCCGCTTCGTCGGCCAGCCGCCGCAGCAGCACGCGCGCCGCCTCGTCGCACGGCAGCTCGTTGGCGCTGCGGTCGACGACGACGCGCAGGCCATCGGCCTGCAGCGCCTCGGCCATGGCCGCGATCGCTCGATCGTTGTCGAGCAGGCGCACGAACTCGCTGGCGCGCACGCACGGGTCGTTTGGCCGCACCAACGGCGGCAGCGTGGCGTCGTCGAGCTGCCGCAGCAGCGACGCGGGGATCGCACCGCGCAGCCCGAACGCGTCGACGACGGCGCGGCAGTCGTCGAGCGTCGCGGTGGTGGGCATCGTCGGGCCGCTGGCCAGCGCCGACAGGTCGCCGGGCACGTCGCTGACCGCGAGCGTCAGCTGGATCTCGGCCGACGCGGCGGCCAGCGCCAGCCGGCCGCCCTTGGTCGCCGACAGGTGCATGCGCACCGTGTTGACCTGCTCGATGCCGGCGCCGCAGCCGATCAGCGCGCGGTGCAGGCGCTGCCACTCGGCCAGCGTGACGGTGTCGTCGAGCGGCAGGTCGCACAGCGCCGAGCCACCGCCCGACAGCAGGAACAGCACCGCGTCGCGGTTGCCGGCGCCCCAGCACACCTCGAGCGCACGTTCGCCGGCGCGCAGGCTCGCGGCATCGGGCAGGGGATGACCGGCGGCGAGGACCTCGAGCGGCGGCAGCGGTGCGCCGTCGGGCGCCGGCGTGATGCACAGGCCGCTGCAACGAAGACCCTGGAGCTCCTGCAGCGCCGCCTGGGCCATCGGGCGTGCGGCCTTGCCGATCGCGACCAGGACCACGTCGCGCACCGTCGCCAGCGCGTCGCGGCGCAGGTCGAGCGTGCGGCGCACCCCGGGCGCGGGGTCGAGCTGCGGCAGCACCTGCCGGAACGCGCGTTCGAGGCGCTGCCTCATCGCGCCGCCGGTCCTGGGCGGTTCACGGGGTTCGGCGGCGCCGCGCCGCGCAGCACGGCGGCGCAGTTCTCGGCGGCCAGCGTGCACATGCGCGTGCGGGTTGCGATCGTCGCCGAGCCGATGTGCGGCAGCAGCACGACGTCGTCGCGTTCGAGCAGGCCGGGATGCACCTTCGGCTCCTGCTCGAACACGTCGAGGCCGGCGCCGCCGAGCAGGCCCTCCTCGAGCGCTGCCACCAGCGCCGCCTCGTCGACGACCGGGCCGCGCGCGGTGTTCAGCAGGAACGCGCCGCGCTTCATACGCGCCAGCTGGTCGATGCCGATCAGGTGGTGGGTGTCCGGGCGATACGGCGCGTGCACGCTGACGAAGTCGCTCTGCTGCAGCAGCAGCGACAGCGGCACGTGCTCGGCCTGCAGCTCGCGCGCCAGCTCGTCGGGCAGCGGCCGGGGGCCGCTGTAGAGCACGCGCATCGCGAAGCCGCGCGCGCGGCGCGCCACGGCGCGGCCGATGCGGCCCATGCCGACGATCCCGAGGACCTTCTGGTGCACGTCGATGCCGGCCAGCAGGTCGATGTCCCAGCGCTGCCAGCGGCCCTGGCGCAGGTAGCGCTCGGCCTCGGGCACGCGGCGTGCCGTGGCCAGCAGCAGCGCCCAGGTGAGGTCGGCGGTCGACTCGGTCAGCACGTCGGGCGTGTTGGTCACGACGATGCCGCGTTCGGTCGCCGCTGTGACGTCGATGTTGTCGTAGCCGACCGCGACCTGGCTGACGACCCGCAGCTTCGGCGCCGCCGCGAGCACCTCGGCGGTGATCGCGTCGGTCAGCTGGCACACGACGCCCTGGGCGTGCTGCAGCTTGCGGCGCAGGGCGTCGGGATCGAGCAGCTCGAGGGAATCGCGGTAGTCGACGACCAGGCCGTCCTCCTGCAGGATCGCGATCGCCTGCGGGTAGACCCGCCGCGTCACCAGCACCCGTGCGGTCACGCGGTCACTTCGCCTCGTTCGCGGGCGCGTCGGGTGCGTCGGGCGCTGCCGGCGCCGGCTCGGCGAGGAGCAGCTCGATGGCGGCCTCGACGGCGTCGTTGTTGCAGTCGGCCACCCGCACGCGGCCGTGCCGGTCGATCAGGTAGTAGTCGGGGTACGAGTTGACGCCGAACGCCGCGATCGTCGCGCCGTCGCCGTCGAGCGCGACCGCGTACTCGATGCCGTGCGCCTCGGCCTTCTCGACCATCTGGCTGCCCTGCTTGGGATGGCACACGCCGACCACGCACAGGCCGCGATCGCGGTACTTCGCCTGCAGCTCGTTGGTGTGCGGGATCGAGCGGATGCACGGTCCGCACCAGGTGGCCCAGAAGTCGAGCAGCACGACCTTGCCGCGCAGCGCCGCCAGGGTCGGGGCGGTGTCCGCCGGCAGCCCGAGCGCCGCGGCGTTGTGCCAGCCGTCGACCTGCAGCGCCGGCGCCGACTGGCCGGTCAGACGCGCGAGCAGTCCGTCGCGCGCCGGGTTCTTCTCGAGCCACGCGGCCGGCACCGGCGCCGGTGCCGCGGCGGGCGCCGTGGCCTTCGCGGCGGCGCCCTGGCGGACCTCGACGCCGCGGCCGTCCGCGTCACCCGGCGCGGGCTCCGCCAGCAGCCGCTCGACGACGTCGCCGACGTGCTCGGGCTTCAGGCCGAGGGCGCGCACCATGCCCCGGCGATCGACGACCGCGTAGGTCGGCCACCACATCACGTGCCACGCCGGCCCCGACTTCTCGGCGGCGTCGCGCGCGACCGGGTACTCGATGCCGTGGGTCTCGACCATCTTCGGCAGCAGGTCCTGGCCGCGGTTGCTGCCGCAGATGCCGAGGAACACCAGGCCGTCGTCCTTGTGGCGCTTCCACAGCTCGTTGTTGTGCGGGATCGAGCGTATGCACGGTCCGCACCAGGTGGCCCAGAAGTCGACCACGACGACCTTGCCGCGCAGGTCGCGGTCGAGGTCGACTTCGCCGTTGTGCCAGTGGCTCAGGTCGAGCGTCGGCATCGGCTTGCCGAGCAACTCCGCGTGCCAGGCCCACTGGTCGTCGGTCTTGTGCCAGAACCAGTCCTCGGGGAACTCGCGCGCAGGCGCCTCCTGCGCGGGCAGCGTGGCGAACGGCGACAACGCGACCAGGGTCGCGATCCAGCGGGACGGGTGGGTCATGGCGCGGCTCCTCGATGGGGCGCGCCGAGTCTACGCCGCGCGGCGGCCGGCGTCAGCGGTGCGGCCGCATCTGCAGCGGAACGAACAGCTCGTGCGGCCCGAACCGGAACACCAGCGCGCCGCGATCGCGGGCGCTCCGGTCGACCGACAGCTCGGCCTGCAGCCGCGTCGTCGGCAACGCCGAGTTGCGGCGCTGCAGCGGCACCAGCAGCCCGCCGGTGGTCTTCGGCGCCTCGTAGGCGTCGAGCCGCTGGTCGCGCACCGCGGCCGGATCGAGCAGCACCAGCTCGAGGCCGCGCTGCGTGTGCTGCAGCGCGCAGTAGTACATGCCCTTCTGCACCTCGGTGTCGCCGAGCACCAGGTCCATGTTGGTGTCGAGCGTGGTCCAGAAGTTCTCGCCGAGGCGCCAGCGCCGGCCCGACGGCTGGTCGAGGAACTTCGCATAGGCGCGGTTCCAGCGCGGCTGGCCGTGGTCGATGGCGACCTGCCCGGCGGAATCGGGACCGTACCAGTAGAAGATGCGGGTCGACGCGCGCGGCGAGGTCTCCGCGTACGGGGTCTGCTCGGTTGGCTTCGGCCCCTCCATCATGCCGCCGGTGGCCGGGCGCGCGGTCGAGAACACGACCAGCACGTCGAGGTCCTCGGTGATGTCGTGGAAACGGTGCGCGGCGCCGGCGGCGACGAAGATCGCGTCGCCGGGTCCGACCGCGCGCGTCTCGTCCGCGGCGGTGAACTGCGCCTTGCCCTGCAGCACGCAGTAGACCTCGTCGCGGTCGTGCGGCTGCTGGCCGTCGGTCGTGCCCTTCGCGAGGCGGTAGCGGCCGATCGACATCGTCGCGCGGTCGAGCAGCGGCTGCCATGCCGGCGCGGCGGCGTCGGCCGCCCCGGCGGCGAACCACTCGACCTTCGGCGGTGGAGTCTCCTGGGCGGGCAACGTCGCGACGAACGGCAGCAGCGCACCGGCGGTGCGGGCGAGACGGCGGAGGCTCGGGTGGAGGCGCATGCGCGCACGGTAGCGAGCGGATGCCGCGCCGGCGCCGGGCCGGGCACAACGCCTCGGCGGTCGCGACGTTGACTTCGCGCCGCGGCGTGCCGAGCATCGCCGGCGGAGCCCGTGCTCCGCACCATGCCGTCCCGTTGCCGAGCCGCCGCCGTCGCCGCCGTCCTCGCGCTGGCGGCCGCGGGGCGCGCCCAGGACGACGCGGCGCCGGTCGGTCGGTTGCGCGAGATCGTCGTGCACACGGCCGACGTCTTCGACGCGGCCGCGGCGCGGGACTCCGTGGTACAGCGCCTGATCAACGGCCTGCACGTCACCACCCGACGCGAGGTGATCCTGCGCGAGTGCTGGCTGCACCCGGGTGACCCGGTGAGCGCCGACCAGGCCGCGGAGCTCGAGCGCAACCTGCGCCGGCTGGGCCTGTTCGCCGAGGTCGAGGTGCGGCTGGTCGACGTCGGCGACGGGCGCGTCGACCTCGACGTGTCGACCCGCGACCGGCTGAGCATCTTCTTCGGCGGCGGCGGCTCGTACGTGGGCGGCGTGTCGGGCTTCAACGCCGCGATCGGCGAGAGCAACCTGTTCGGCAACGGCGACCGCGTCGACCTCGGCTTCCGGCGCGACAGCGAAGGCGACTACCGCGGCTCGCTGTCGTACCGCGACCTGCACCTCGGCGATTCGTGGCTGACCGGCACCGTGCGGCTGCAGCGCACCGACGACGGCGACGGCGCGCAGCTGGAGGTGATCCGGCCGTTCAAGCACCTGCAGGACCCGCGGGCGTGGAGCGCCACCGCGCTGTTCGACGAGTCGGCGGCGACCTACTACCTGCGCGGCGACACCGCCGCCGAGGTGCCGGTGCGCGCCGGCCGGATCGCCGGCGACCTGCGCTGGGCCGCCGGTCCCGAGCACGCGCGCGACACGCGCGGCGTCACCGCGTCGTTCGGGCAGCGGTCGTACGATCCCGCCACCGGCCCGCTGGCCGCCTCGATCCGCGTGCCCGGCGACACCGCGGACCTGCGTCTGGGCGGCCTCCTGCAGTGGGACCGGGTGCACGACTACCGCAAGGTCGCCGGCATCGACACGCTCGAGTACGTGCAGGACCTGACGCTCGGCACCCGGGTGCGGCTCGACGGCGGCCTGCGGCTGCGCGACGAGGACGGACGCGCGATCGAGCCGCAGCCCGAGGCGTCGGTGGGCGCGGCGTGGGCGGGCGAGCCGCTGTCGCACCTGTTCGTGCACCTGGGCGCCAGCGTCGCCGGGCGCTGGTACGCCGGCACCGCGCAGGGCTGGAGCGGCAGCGCCCGCGCGCAGGCGTTCTGGAGCGACGCCGAGCGGCGCACGCTGGCGCTGAGCGCGACCTACGACGCGGTCGAGGAGTTCGAGGACCTGCCGCCGCAGCTGACGCTCGGCGAGGACACCGGCCTGCGCGGCTACCGTGCGCGCGAGTTCACCGGCACGCGCCGGCTGCGGATCAACCTGGAGCCGCGCTGGGACACCGGCGTGGGCTTCTGGACGTTCCGCTTCGGCGTGGTCGCGTTCGCCGACGTCGGCTGGGTCGGCGCCGGCAGCGACCTCGGCCGCCCGTACCGCGCCGCCGGCGCCGGCCTGCGCGTCGGCAGCAAACCGCTGCTCGGCAGCGGCGTCGTGCGCATCGACGTCGCGCGGCCGTTCGACGAGGTGCCGGGCGAGTCGCGCGACTGGTCGGTGTCGATCTCGGTGGGGCAGGTGTTCACGTTCGGCGGCAACACGTCCGGGCTCTGACGCCCGCGCCGCCGGTACGCGCTGGCTGTCGGGGGTGCTCTCGGCCAACCGCAGAGACAACTGGATCAACGGAGCAGGCTGGTGGCTGGGCGGCGGTGTTGGCTGGGCGGTTGGCCGGCGCGGTCCGTTGCTTTCTGCTCTGTGTGCTCTGTGCTCTCCGTGGTTGCTTCTTCTGGGAGTGCCCCAGAGAAACAACCACAGAGAACGCAGAGAGCACAGAGACAGTGGGCATCCGCGAGGGAGACCAACCGCACGACCAAGGAACAGGGATCCGGGTGGTTCTGGGACGACGCGCACGCCACCAGTTCTCGAAGCCGCGGTGTCACCGACCGACGTTCCAACTGGTCGCGCGACCCTCAGCGGGGTACGACCCTCGCATGCCGTTCCAGTTCCAGCGCCTGTTCGAGCTCGGTCCCGACGCGACGCCGTACCGGCTGTTGACCAAGGACCACGTCGCCACCGAGCAGCACGGCGGCCGGACGATCCTCAGGGTCGGCGAGGCGGCGCTCGAGGAGCTGACGTTCGCGGCGATCCGCGACATCAGCCACCTGCTGCGGCCCGGGCACCTGCGGCAGCTGCGCGCGATCCTCGACGATCCGGAGGCGTCGGCGAACGACCGGTTCGTGGCGCTGCAGCTGTTGAAGAACGCCAACGTCGCCGCCGGAATGGTGCTGCCCGGCTGCCAGGACACCGGCACGGCGATCGTGATCGGCAAGAAGGGCCAGCACGTCTGGACCGACGGTGACGACGAGGAGGCGCTGAGCCGCGGCGTGTTCCGCACCTACACCGAGACCAACCTGCGCTACTCGCAGATGGCGCCGCTCGACATGTACCGCGAGCAGAACACCGGCGACAACCTGCCGGCGCAGATCGAGCTGTACGCCACCGAGGGCTGTGAGTACCACTTCCTGTTCCTCACCAAGGGCGGCGGCTCGGCCAACAAGTCGTTCCTGTTCCAGGAGACCAAGGCGCGGCTCAACGAGAAGGCGCTGCTCGGGTGGATCGACCAGCAGACGCGCAAGCTCGGCACGGCGGCGTGCCCGCCGTACCACCTGGCGATCGTCGTCGGCGGCATGTCGGCGGAGTTCACGATGAAGGTCGTCAAGCTCGCCAGCGCGCGCTACCTCGACACGCTGCCGACCACGGGCAACGCGCGCGGCCGCGCGTTCCGCGACCTGGAGCTGGAACAGCAGGTGCTGGAGATCACCCGCAAGAACGGCATCGGCGCGCAGTTCGGCGGCAAGTACTTCTGCCACGACGTGCGCGTGATCCGGCTGCCGCGGCACGGCGCGAGTTGTCCGATCGGCATCGGCGTGTCGTGCTCGGCCGACCGCCAGGCGAAGGCGAAGATCACCGCCGCCGGCGTGTTCCTCGAGCAGCTCGAGACCAACCCGGCGCAGTACCTGCCCGAGGTCGACGAGGCGCAGCTGGCCGGCGAGGTCGTGGCGCTGGACCTGACGCGGCCGATGGCGGAGCTGCGCCGGACGCTGAGCCGCTACCCGATCAAGACGCGGTTCTCGTTGACCGGGCCGATGGTGGTCGCGCGCGACATCGCGCACGCGCGGATCGCCGAGATGCTCGACCGCGGCGAGCCGATGCCGCAGTACTTCCGGGACCACGTGGTCTACTACGCGGGTCCGGCCAAGACGCCGACCGGCATGGCGTCCGGCTCGTTCGGGCCGACCACCGCGGGGCGCATGGACGGCTACGTCGATCGCTTCATGGCGGCGGGCGGCAGCCACGTGACGCTGGCGAAGGGCAACCGCAGCCGCGCGGTGACCGACGCGTGCAAGCAGCACGGCGGGTTCTACCTGGGGTCGATCGGCGGCCCGGCGGCGATCCTCGCGCAGGACAGCATCACCAAGGTCGAGGTGCTCGACTTCGCCGACCTCGGCATGGAGTCGGTCTGGCGGATCGAGGTGCGCGACTTCCCCGCGTTCCTCGTCGTCGACGACAAGGGCAACGACTTCTTCGCGTGATGGCGAAGCTGCAGCGCGTCCTGCTGTTCGCGGCGCTCGCCGCCGTCGCCTGGTTCGGCGGCCGCGCGGTCGTGCGCGCGCTGGCGAGCGACGAGACCCGGATCGGCTGGCTGCTGCAGGGCGAGGCCGCGTCGTTCAACGGCGCGGCGATGCTGTCGGTGCTCGGCTCGTTCGCGCCCGACTACCGCGAGACCACGGTCGGCATCGACCGGCAGGCGCTGCGCGCCGCGCTGCTGTGGGCCTTCCAGAACCGGCGCGACCGGGCCACCGGGCGGTTCCTCTACCGGGTCGAGTTGCCGGCGGAGGAGCTGCAGGTCACGGTCGACGGCGACCGCGCGCGCGCCGCGTTCGCGCTGCGGCTGTTCGAGGGGCTCGACGCCGCCGCGGTGCTGCGCTGGGAGCTGGCGGTCGAGGCCGAGTTGGAGCGCGGCCAGGACGGCTGGCGCGTCGCGCGGTCGCGGCACGAGACCGTGACCGGCGAGCGGCCGCGTTGAGCGCGGTCCTCAGCCGAGCACGACCATGACGCCGTTCGACAGCGTCAGGAAGTACGGCGCCAGGAACGGGTCGAGCACCAGGCTCTGGAACGACAGCGAGATGCCGAACAGGTTCGGATCGGGGGGGATCGGGAACACGTAGTCCGTCGCCCCATTGCCGTCGAGCATGCGCGCCGGGAAGAACACCGGCGACAGCAGGTCGAGCTCGTAGTGGCAGCCGGTCAGCACCGGCGGCGACAGCGTGTTGAGCGAGCCGGCCAGCAGCAGGTGGATCGGCTGGAACTGCACGCCGCCCTGCACGCGCAGGGTGGCGACGGTGCCGAGCGTCGGGCTGCCGATGAGATTCTGCACGAGGTTCTGACCGTTGCTGCCGACGCAGCCGGCGCCGCGGGCCCAGCTGGTCCCCGGCAGCACGTAGCCGATCGTCAGCGTCGGCTGCACGCCGATCAGCGTGCTCTCGCGGCTGTGCAGCCGGCGCGCGTCCTGCACGCCCAGCTCGGGCGTGCGCAGGATCCAGCCGTTGTTGGGCAGCAGGTTGGCGACCCAGTACTGGACGTCGCCGATCATGCCGGGCGCGTGGTCCATCGAGAACAGGCCGCCGGTGGGCATCTGGAACGAGCCCGACGGCGCCGCGACGAAGTCGCCGCCCGGCGTGCCCCATGCGGTCCCGGGATAGTCGGCCATCGTCCAGGTCGTGTCCCCGGCCTGCGCCTGCGCGCCGCTGCCGCCGGCGCCGGGCGCCGCGGTCGGGCCCTCGCCCCACGGGCTGAGCACGCGGTGCACGGTGACCGGCAGCGGGCCGGTGGCGCCGGCGGCCGACTGCGCGATGGTCAGCTGCAGCTCGGCGGAGACGATGCGCGCGCCGCGCGGCACCGCCGAGAAGTCGAAGGCGATCAGCGTGCGGCGCGCCTCGCCGAACGAGTTGTCGCCGAGGAAGACGGCCTGGCCGGCGTCGTTGGCGGCCTGGCCGCTGGCGTCCTCGTACAGCGTCGCGTCGCGCGCGGCGGGCAGGGTCAGGAGGATCCGCTGCGCCGGCAGGGACGCGGCGGAGGTGAGCACGAACAATGTTGCGAGGCCGACGATGCGCATGGTGGAGGCGGGAGGCGTTGGTTTCCGTGACCGATCGGGCTCGGATTATTGCGCGCGCCGAGGGCTTGCCAAGGGGGGGGAGTCGGGGCGCGCGGCGACGTTCCGCGGCGCGCGCGCGTCGCCGCGGCGCATCGCGATCCGCGTCACTCCGGTGCCACCGGCGGGACGGCGCGCACGAACGTGCCGCGGTCCTTGTCCTTCACGACGCCGGGAAACTGCAGCACCTTGTTGTGCATCGCCACGTACACCCCCGGGCGCAGCAGCTGCACCGCCAGCAGCGCCTCGGTGAGGTTCTGCATCGCGTCGGTGTTGCGCATCACGTACGGGCGCATGGCGCCGGTCAGCACGACGGGCACGCGCGGCGTGCCGTGCCGCAGCACGCAGCGCTCGCCGGTCGCGGCGAGCCGGTCGGTGCCGTGCACGACGACGACGCCGTCGTGCGCAGCCGCCATCGCGCCGACCGTCGCGGCGATCAGCTCGTGATCCCGGTCGGTCATCTCCAGGCTGTCCTTGTTCATCAGCGGCGTGCGCATGATGTCGACGCCGTCGAGGCGCAGCTGCGCCAGCACGATGTCGAGCACGCTGGCGCGGTTGTCGAGCACGCCGGCGAGCTCGTCGTAGGTCTTCTCGATGGTGCCGCCGGTCGAGATCAGGGCGATGCGGAGCTTGGGTTCCATGCGCAGGTGGGGCGGCATGGTCGCGTACCGCCGCGTCCGGGGGAACGACGGCCGGACGGATCCTGGTCGTGGCATGGCACCGGTGCCGTGCTACAACGGCCAGCCGCCATGAGCGCACCGACCGACCTCGCGGCCCCGCGGCCCGCCACCGAACCTCCGCCGGCCCGCGCCGTCGCTGGCCCCGGCGCGCTGCTGCGGCTGCCGGACGCGGTGACGCTGCGGCAGGTGTTCGAGCTGAAGTACGGCGGCGCCGCCGACCTCGGTTGGGGGCCGCGCCTGCGGCGGTCGTTCGGCTACGACAACCCGGACGACTGGTACGAGGCGCTGCTCAGCCTCCTCGTGGCGCCCGGCGCGCGCTGGCTCGACGTCGGCTGCGGCCGCGAGATCTGCCCCAGCAACCGGCCGCTGGCGCAGCTGCTCTCGGCGCGCGCCGGCCGCCTGGTCGGGCTCGACCCGGATCCCACGCTGCAGGAGAACCCGTTCGTCCACGAGAAGGTCGCGCAGGACATCGACACGTTCGACGGCCGCGCGTCGTTCGACCTGGTGACGCTGCGCATGGTGGCCGAGCACATCGCCGCGCCCGAGCCGTGCGTGCGCGCGGTGCAGCGGTCGCTGGCGCCCGGCGGCCTGTGCGTGGTCTACACGGTGTTCGGCTGGTCGCCGGTGCCGCTGCTGACCCGGATCGCGCCGATGGGGCTGCGCCACGTCCTCAAGAGCTGGCTGTGGGGCACCGAGAAGAAGGACACGTTCCCGACCTGCTTCCGGATGAACACGCGCACGACGCTGCGGCGCCTGTTCGCCGCCGTCGGCATGCAGGAGGCGGCGTTCGTGCGGCTCGACGACTGTCGCACCCTGGCGCGCTTCCGGTCGCTGCACGAGGTCGAGCTGCGGCTGCGCACGGCGTGCCGCGCGGTGCGGCTGCCGTACCCCGAGCACTGCATCGTCGGCATCTACCGGCGGCCCTGAACGAGCGCGCCGCGATCGGCGACCGGGATCAGCGACGATCGTCGTCGATGCCTTCGAACGCGGCGAGGCGTGCCTTGACGATGGCGGTCCGCGGCAGCGCGCCGCAGGCGAACGCCAGCTCGGCCGCGCGCAGCTGGTGGGCGCGGCCGCGGGCCAGGTCTTCGCGGCGCACCAGCATCGCGTTCGGCTGGCGGCCGGCCAGCCAACTCAGGAACGCGAGGCCGGCCTTGTAGTGCTGCGTCGGCGCCGCGAACACGTGCCGGCCCAGCTCCTCGCACGGCAGCATGCGCCGCAGGTAGCCGGCGGTGTCGCCCGCGGCGAGGGCGCGCAGCGCCATGCTGGCCGGCGCGGCGATCGCGTCGAACACGCCGAGCAGCGCATGGCTGAAGTCGCCGAGCGCGACGCGGTGGCGGCCGACGGTCGTGTGACGCAGCACCGGCGGCGCCGCCGCGGGCGGCGGGCCGAGCGTATCACCGCCGAGGATCAGACGACCGAAGTGGAAGTCGTCGCCGGTCAGGACCAGCTGGTCGTACCGCAGCAGCACGCGCCGCATCCAGACCTCCAGCGCGCTGTCGAGCATCGACAGCTTGACGCCGCGGATCTTGGCGCGGTCGAGCGCCAGCACAGCCAGCAGCGACCCGCCCGGGAAGTAGCCGGCGAGCTCGGGCAGGAACATCGGCCCGAGCCAGTGCAGCAGCACGGGGCCATCGAGCTGTTCGACGATCCGGCGGTAGGTGTCGACGTAGTCCTGTTCGCCGGCGCGCTGATGGCACAGCAGCGGCATCGGCAGGATCACCGGGATGCCGCCGTGCCGTGCGACGAACCGGCACTGGTACACGACGCCTTCGACCAGCTGGTCGCGGTCGGTGACCGCCGGCAGGTGGTCGGTCGACGCACCGGCGCAGAAGCCGTGCCGCAGGCCCATCGCGCCGGTGCGCTCGATCAGCGCGCTGGCGGCGTCCCAGCCGAGGAAGAAGCGCTGCGCGGTGTCCATCGCCTCGGCGATGCCGAAGCCCAGGTCGTCGAGCCAGCGCCGCAGCGCCATCGTCGTGTCCCAGTCGAGGTGCGCGGCGATCTCGGCGGCCGGCGCGGGCCGGTCGAGGCGGTGGTCGAGCGCGCGATAGCTCTCGTGCAGCGCCACGTGCGCGGCGGCGAAGCACAGGCGCGGAGCCGGGTCGTTCACAGGTTCACCAGGTACGCGGTCAGGGCGACCACCAGCACCAGGATGGCCAGCGTCATCGCCGCCGTCCAGGCCAGCAGGCGAGGACCCGTCGGCCGGTCGGCGCCGAGGTAGGCGCGGCTGCGCATCAGCACGACGAAGCCGAGGTAGGTCAGCGGCAGGAACAGGCCGCAGACGATGTTGGTCGGGATCGACAGCCAGAACGGCACGCCGTGGAAGACCAGCGGCGCCAGCACCGCCGGCGTCGGCAGCAGCGTCCACAGCCGGTGCGCGCGCGAGCCGACCGCGCAGCCGAACCATTCGGTGGCGACGAAGCCGCACACCAGCATGTGCAGCGAGATCGTCGAGAACGCCATCGCCAGCAGGCCGAGGTCGAACACCACCTGACCGGTGGTGGCGCCGAGCACGGCGCCCAGCACCTCGCTCATCTCGGCGGTGGCGGCGCCGCGGTCGACGACGCCGTCTGCCCGGTGCAGCGTGTTGGCCGCGGCGATGCCCATCAGCGCCGTCGCCAGCGTGTACGGCAGCAGCATGCCGCACCACAGGTCGCAGCGCGCGAGCCCGCGGTGGGCGCGGCCCCAGCCGCGCGCCAGCAGCGAGTACGGGTACAGGAACACCATGTTGACGCCGACCGCCGCGGCGAGGCCGCTGACGATCATGGTCACCGCCGCGTGCTCGCCGCGATCCGCCGGCACGTTCGGCACGAAGCCGCCGAGCGCCGCGCCCCAGTCGGTGTCGGTGTTCAGGACGACCCACAGCATGCTGAGCACCGTCGCCCAGATCAGCCACTTGAAGAACCGCTCGACCTGCCGCGCGCGCTGCGGCGAGCGACCGTAGCTCCACGACAGCCACACCGCGCCCAGCAGCACCGCGGGGCTCACCGCCATCGGCGGCAGGTCGCCGGCGCCGGCCAGCGCCAGCAGGTCGGTCATCGCGCTGGCGGCCAGGGTGTACTGCGGCACGTGCCAGACCACCGACGCCAGCAGCGCGCCGGCGGCCCAGGCGATCGCGAACGGCGCGCCGGCGAACCGGCGCATCGCCGGCAGCGGCCGCAGCCCCGTGCTCAGCGTCTGGTGCGCGATCGCCGCCAGCATCACCACGCCGATCGCCATGCCGACCGGCGCGACCCACAGCAGCCGGTAGCCGAACACCGCGCCCGAGAACAGCGACGCGGTGGCGGTGCCGGCGCCGAGCGTCAGCGCGCTCTGCAGGTAGCCCGGGCCCGACATCTGCAGCCAGCCGAGCCAGCGCCGCAGGCGCGGGCCGCGGTCGAGTTCCTCCAGCCGATGCGCCTCGCGCGCGAGCGCTTCCGGGTCCGGCGGCGCGGCCATGCGCAGGCCGCGCTGCAGGTCACCGCCCGGGGTGGGCTCGGGTGCGTGCGGAGCGGGCGTCACTGGGGCTTCCGGCCGGTCATCTTCAGCATCTTGAGGCGGCCGGCCTCGGGCATCGCCCGGTAGTACGGATCGAGCGGGAAGCAGCCCGACAGCATGCCGTTGCGCGGCGCGGTCGTGCAGTCCGAGAACGTGCGGCACCACAGCCGGTGCTGCAGCTCGCGGCCGGCGAGCAGGTCGGCCGGCAGCTCCGGGTAGCTGAGCAGCAGGCGGCCGAGGCCGCAGAACGCCGCGTCGCCGCGGCCGACCGCCCACTGCGCCGTGTGCGGCAGCCACTCCTGCAGGTAGGTGTAGCCGGTGCCGACCAGGGGCAGGTCCGGCAGCGCCCGTGCCAGGAGGCGCGTCGCGCGCAGGTGCACGGCGGCGAACACCAGCGGGTCGGCGGGCGGCTGATAGCCGTCGCTCGGCGGATAGGCCGCAGGGCGCTGCAGGTGGGGGTTCCAGTACGGCGAGCCCAGCGTCACGTTCGCGAGTGCTGCGCCGAGCTCGTGCGCGCGCCGCAGGAACGCGATCGCCTCGCCGAGGTCGGGGGCCGCCGCCGTGGCGTCCGCCTGCCAGCCGAAGTGCAGCCGCCGCGGGTCGCAGTCGCCGTCCTCGGGCAGGACCGGCATCGGTGCGCCGGCGCCGCCGTTCGTCGCGACCGGCGCGAACGGCGTCGTGTCGAGCGCCGACAGCCGCACGCCGACGCCGAGGCCGGGACACTCGCGGCGGATGTCCTGGACGATGCGCGCGAACAGACGCATGCGGCCGGCGAGGTCGCCGCCGTAGGGGCCGGGGCGCGTGTGCGCGCCGAGCAGCTCGTGCAGCAGGTAGCCGTGGCAGCACTTCACGTCGACGAACGCGAAGCCGGCGCGCCAGGCGAGGCGCGCGGCGGCGACGAAGTCCGCCCCGATCGCCTCGAGCTCGACGTCGGTCAGCAGCGGCGTGGCGGGGTCCAGGCCGTACTTGCGCGCCAGCAGCGGGTGGTGGTGCGCGATGCGCGGCGCCAGCGGGCCCGCCGGCCGTGCGAAGCGTCCGCTGTGCGTCAGCTGCAGGCCGACCAGCGCGCCGTCGTCGTCGAGGCCCTGCTCGCGGCGGCCCAAGCACAGCTCGTGCAGCAGCGCCGCGAGGTCGCGTTCGCTGTCCATGTGCAGGCAGAGCTGGTTGGGGTTGGCGCGGCCGTCGCCGCGGACCGCGAACGCCTCGCCGCCCCAGACCAGCGCGCAGCCGCTGCGGCCGAAGCGGCGCCATCGGCGCAGCGTGTGCGCCGATGGCGCGCCGGCCGCCGTGCCGTCCCAGCCCTCCATCGGCTGCGCGCAGAAGCGGTTGTCGAGCGTCCGGCCGAGCAGCGCGATCGGCTGCGCCAGCGCGCCGTCCGGCTGCACCGCGTCGTCCAGGTCGAAGTCGAGTTCGAGTTCGCGCAGGCGCGCGCGCACGGCGGCGGGGTCGCGGAAGTGGCCGGGCGGCGGGAAGCGCATCGGCCGCGGATCATCGCCGGTCAGCCGGCCGGCTGCCACGGCAACGCCGCGCGCAGCAGGTCGAACGGCTCCTGGTCGCAGCCGAAGCCGGGCCCGAGCAGCGACGCGCAGCGCAGTGCGCCGCGATGGACGCACAGCGTGGCGCCGCCGTCGGTGCGCTCGGCGTACAGATCGCCGTGCGCCGCGGAGGCGGCGCGGGCGACCGCCGGCGGCAGGTGGTCGAGGCCGCGGAAGTAGTGGTGTCCGTTGCGCTCGACGTGCGGGATCCCGAGCGCGGTGACCGTGGCGAGATCCTGCTGCACGGACAGCAGCGGCAGCGTGGTCAGGTCTTCGGCGGCGACGAACGCCGGACCGCCGCGGCGCCGGGCGAGCGCGAAGTTGGCGAGCGCGCGGAACACGCCCTTGCAGTTCTTCAGCGAGCAGCCGGTCCAGCCGAGGTCGAGTGCTCTGCGGAACGCGTCCGGGTCGCTGTCGGCCTCGTCGAGGCACAGCGGCGCGCGGCGCACGACGCGCGCGAGGTCGCGGTTGGCGTCGGCGGCGAACGTGTGCGCGCGCGGCAGCGGCTGCTCGACGTGCGCCAGCCGGCCGAGCAGCGCAGCGCCGTCGGGGTCGGCGGCGACGGCGTCGAGCAGGTCGGCGACCGCACCGAGGTCGGCGAACTGTTCGTTGCCGTCGACGGTGATCGCCACGTCGTCGCGCCCGCGCAGCAGCCGCGCCAGCGCCAGCAGCCG
The DNA here is from genome assembly GCA_050245995.1 of Planctomycetota bacterium. Lineage (GTDB taxonomy): Bacteria > Planctomycetota > UBA1135 > UBA1135 > UBA2386 > JBFWWV01. Next base: position 282,429 of record JBFWWV010000001.1, read on the forward strand.
GTCGCGGTCGGCGTCGTGGCCCTGGCCGACCTTGACCTTGAGCCAGCGCAGTTCGTCGCGCGCGAGGTAGCCTTCGAGCGAGCGCGGCTCGCCGTCGTCGATGGCCGCCGGCGGCGCGTCGGCGTCGGTCAACGGATCGAGCATGCCGAGCGTGTGCCGCAGCAGGATCGACGTCGCCGGCCCCTGCGGCAGCAGCGCGCGCAGGTCGACGCCCCGGAGCTCCGGGTGCACGCGGCCGAGTTCGATGCCGAACAGGTCCTGCTGCAAGGCCGACCAGAAGCTCTTGTTGGCCAGCCGGCACGCGGCGTCGATCACCGCGCGCTCGAGCAGCGCCGTGCCGAAGCCGCGCACCAGCCGTTCGTCGGCGTCGGTCGGATCGACGGCGCGCACGCGTTCGCCGTACAGCGCGTCCCACAGCGCGAAGGCGCGCCGCGGCGTGCGGTCCTGCAGCAGCAGGTCGGCCGCCGCGCGGGCCGCCGCGCGCAGCTCGTCCTGGTCCTGCTGCGGGGACCGCGCCGGGTCCTTGCGGAACCAGCGCGGCACCAGCAGGTCGGCGGCCATGCCGGTCGCCGCGCGCCCCGACGGCGATTCGACCTCGACCCGCGCGTGCAGCAGCGGCGCCTCGTGCACGGTCACGGCTCCGAACCGGAACGGCGTGCGCGTGCGGCACGGGACCTCGGCGAACGCGGCGGCGGTGACGCGGAGCTGCATTGGAGGAACAGTAGGAACGCGCTTCGGGGGAGGCGAGCCGAACCGCGCGCCGCCGCGCCCCTTGCGGGTGGGGGCGAGCCCAAGGATCATGCCGGCTCCTGCCGCCTCGAGGGGCGGACCGTGGAGGAGCCGATGCGCGCTCTCGTCGATCGTCCGTGCCGCCTGCTGCCACTGCTGCTCCTGCTCGCCGCTGCTTTCGCGCAGGTCGAGTGGACCCCGCGCCCGTTCCTGCCACGCTTCGCGGCGTCGGCGGCGTACGACGTCCTGCGTGACCGTTCGATCGACCTCGCGCGGTTCGCGGCGGCGGACTTCGCGGGTCACGGGGCGTTCGCGGTGGCGGTGCCGGCCGATCCGGCGCTGCTCGGGGCCGAGGTGTTTGCGCAGGGCGCGACGGTCGAACCGGGCGCGAACCCGGCCGGGGTCGTCGTCACGCAGGGCAGAGCCCTGCGTTTCGGCGGGGTGTAGTCGAACTCCGATGCCGCATCGTCGCTGCCGGCCGCCGCGGGGGACCGGCACGCTCGGTGCGACCAGGTCGAGTCAGAACTGGCCCAAGGTGAACTCGATTGCGTTGGTGCTCGAGACGGCGGTGAGGTTCGCCTGTGGGTCGAACTCGACCGACGCCATCTGCGCGCGCAGGACCAAGCCGACCAGCAGGGGATCGAGGGGCAGTGCGAACGCGACGGTAGCGGCGCCCGCCGACGGGAACAGGAACTCGGTCTGCACCTCGCCGAGCGTGAACAGGCTGCATCCCGGGAGCCCGGCCGGGTGCAACCCGGCGATCGGGACGTTGACCGGCGGGATGCCGAGCAGGCTCAAGGCGAACGAGTTCGCCGGGAAGCCGGTGGCCCGCAGCCGGAACGAGGAGCCGATCCACGGCTGCGTCTCCGCCACGCAGGTGTTGGGCCCGCCAGAACCGGCGCAGCCGGCGCCAACGGTGGTGATGATCGCCGGACAGCTGGTGGTGAAGCGCGCGAACGAGGCGGAGGCGAGGTTCCCCGCAGTGGCGAAGGAGCCGCCTGCCATCAGGCCGTCGGGAAGCGTCGCCAGGCAGAGCACGCTGCTGTCCATCCCCGCGCCCATCGGCGACCAGCTCGTGCCGTCCCAGCGCGCGATGTAGTTCGCGGGCACACCGCCCGCCGACGTGAACTCGCCGCCAGCCACGAGATCCCCATCGGGCAAAGTGGCCAGAGAATACGTGTAGTGGTTCAGGGTCGCGCCCATCGATGACCAACTGGAGCCATCCCAGCGCGCGGGGCCATTGGTGAGCACGCCTCCCGCGAAGCTGAACAGGCCGCCCGCGATGAGGTCGCCGTTCGGCAGCGTCGTCAGGGCGTAGACAGGATTGTCCGTGCCTGTCCCGAGTGCCGACCAGGAGGTGCCGTCCCATCGCGCGATCCCGTTGGCCGACACGCCGCCCGCGGTGGTGAACTCGCCACCGGCGATGAGGTCGCTGTTCGGCAGCACCGTCAGGGCGCGAACCGGCCCGTTCATGCCGGTGCCCAACGCGGACCATGTGGCGCCATTCCACTTCGCGACGAAGGCCGCGGGTGCGCCGCCCGCAGAGGTGAAGTTACCGCCCGCGATGAGATCGCCGTTCGGCAGCGTCGCGAGGGCGCGTACCCGGCCGTTCACGCCCGAGCCCAGGGCCGACCAGGTGGTGCCATCCCAGCGTGCGATGGACCCGCTGCCCGCGACGAGGTCCCCGTTCGGTAGCTGTGCCAGTGCGAGGACGCCGGCCTGGCCCGTGCCCAGCGCCGTCCAGGTCGAGCCATTCCACCGCGCGACGCCCGTGGCCGGCACGCCGCCGATCGCGACGAACTCACCGCCAGCGATCAGGTCTCCGTTCGAGAGCCGCACCACGGCGCGAACGGGAGCATCGGTGCCGCTGTTCAGCGGCGACCAGGCGCTCCCATTCCATCGCGCGATGAAGTTCGCCGCCACGTAGCCCGGACTGGAGACTCCGTTGAAACTTCCGCCCGCCACCACGTCGCCGTTCGCCAGTGTGGCCACTGCCCCGACGATGAATCTCGCTCCCGAGGACAGCGAGGACCAGTTCGCGCCATTCCAGATGGCGACATAGAGGACGCCAACACCCCCCGCCACCGCGAAGGAGCCGCCGGCAACCAGGTCCCCGTTCGGCCGCGTGGCCAAGGCCCGAACGGAGCTCGTCGTCCCGGTGCCCAGCGCCGACCAAGTGGTGCCATTCCAGCGCGCGATCCGGCTGGCGGACACACCGCCGGCCGTCGTGAAGTCTCCGCCCGCAACCAAGTCGCCGTTCGGGAGCGGCGTCAGGGCGAGCACCGCGTTGTTCATGCCCGCGCCGAGGGCCGACCAGCTGGTGCCGTTCCACCGCGCGATGCGGGCGGCAGACACGCCACCCGCGGTCGTGAACTGCCCGCCGGCGACGAGATCCCCGTTCGGCATCGTCGTCAGTGCATCGACGACGTTGTTCGTGCCGGAGCCCAGCGCCGACCAGCTCGTGCCGTTCCAGCGTCCGAGGTTGTTGGTCATGGCGCCGCCGGCGGTGGTGAAGGTGCCGCTCGCCACCACGTCGCCGTTCGTCAGCGTTGCCAGGGCGAGGACCTGGCTGCTGCTGCCGGCGCCCAGGGCCGACCAGGCGGTGCCGTTCCAGCGCGCGATCCGGTTCGCCGGCACGTCGCCCGCCGTCGTGAAGTCACCGCCCACGATCAGGTCGCCGTTCGGCATTGCGGTCAGGGAGTGCGCGGGGCCGTTCAGACCCGTGCCCAGCGCGGACCAGGTGCCGGCGACCGGATCGTAGGCGGCCACCCGGTTGGTGACGACCGCGCCGGCGACGGTGAAGTCGCCAGCGACCGCGAGCACCTGCGGCAGCGGGCCGGGACCGTCAGGATCCCAGGGAGTGATCGCGCGCACGACCCGGCTCGTGCCCATGACGCCGTCACCGGGCCGCCACTCGGTGGCGCACTGGGCGCGCGCCGGATCGGCGGACGAGACGATGCCGAACGCCGTGAGGAGCAGGAGCACGATGCCAGGTGCGGCGCGGTGAGCTCGGAGGGGTCGCATGGATCGGCAGCGTTGGAGGCGCTGCTTGCATGGTGGCTTGTGGCGGACGCGACAGCAGCGCGTTAGGCCGGCGAGGGCCGCGTTCTCACGACGACCAGATACCACTCGCCCCGCATGGGCGTCCAGTGGCCCCGCCGCCGCGGAGGGCGCGGCGGCCGGGGGGCTGCCTACGGCGCTGCGAGGAACGGCAGCACCTCGTCGAGAACGCGCTCCGGGACCTCCGGCTGCGGCACGTGGCCGATCGCCGGCAGCTCGACGGGCCGCGCGTTCGGCAGGTCCTGCACCAGCCGCGGTCCCAACTCGCGCGGCACCGCGCGCGGGTCGCCGAAGTTGACCGCCAGCGCCGTCTGCGCCACCAGCGCCGGCGGGACCCGCTGCAGCCACCCGGACACGTCGGGGATGCCGCGCAGGAAGCCGTCGGTCCAGCCGCGTTGCGGGTAGGCGCCCGGGCTGATCAGCACCAGCGCCCGCACGCGGTCGGGGAAGCGCATCGCGAAGCGCAGCGCCACGCTGCCGCCGAGGCTGTTGCCGACCAGCGTCGCCCGTTCGATCCCGAGCGCGTCGCAGGCCCGCGCCAGCCGGTCGACGTGCGCTTCGATCGCGTAGGGCCCGTCGGGTTTGTCGGACCGACCGGCGCCGAGCGCGTCGAGCACCGTCACGCGATGGCCGGCCGCGCGCAGCGGCTCCTCGATGCGGTGCCAGGTGAGTGAGCTGTCGCCGAGCCCGTGCAGCAGCACGACGTCCGGGCCGGTGCCGGCGGTGCGGGTGTAGACAGCGCCGTCGCGGGTGGCGATCGGGCCGTCGAACGGCGCCGGCGCCGCGGCGCAGCCGCACAGCAGGACCAGGAGCCAGCGCGCGGACCGTGCCATCGGCGCGACTGTAGCCGCTGTCCGACCGAGCGGATTCGCCGGATCTGCCCTGGTGCCAGCAGACCAGCGGTCCGCAGCTACGGGTGCGATGATGGCTGCAAGATCAGGGGATGCGCAACCATCGCTGTTCCGCGGACCGACTCGCGCTCCGCCGTTCCACTAGAGCATCTTCCACACGACGTAGAGCAGGGCAACGACACATGTCTGCACGGTGAGCGACCTGAGCGATCGGATCGTGAACTCCGACGGCCGTCGCGCACGCAGCGCCGCGAGCGTCACGAGGCCGAGGGCCAACACCAGGGCGGCGCCCGCGAGCACCGCCCACGCGGAGGCGGCGAGCAGGAACATCGGGAGAAGCGGCAGGAGCGGCACGCACATCCAGGCGATGCAGGACAGGATCCAGGGGACCAGTCCCCAGTCGAGGTCGGCGGGGTGCGCTCGTGTCTCGGCGGTGGTCGGCTCCATTGCGGTCGGGTTGAGCCCGGGTCCCGGGTTCAACTATTCTCCATGGTAGGCGTCGTCGGCGGGGTTGGCCACGGGAGGTGCTGTAGTGGGGTGCCCCCCAACCCCCGAGGGGAGCCGCCGTAGGACAACGGGTCCCATGTCTCTGGGAACCCATGGAGTCACTGCCCGGACCGCCTCCGGCCTGCGTGCCTCGCCAGCAGTCGATCTCTGATGAGCAGCACCAGGGCCGAGAACGCAGTGACGGAACCCAATGCGACCCAGATGCGCCAGGATGACGGGTCGAATGCCGCCCGCCAGTCGATGTGGACTACGATCGTCACGGCGAGTGGTACGGCCACGAAGACGACGAGGATGGTCTTCAGGGCCAGTTCCCCATGCCTCCACTCCATGAGCCTGCCGACCGCCATCAGAACAAGGAACAGCGCGGCCAGGGAGATCGAGCCCTTCCAGCCCTCATTGAACGCGACAGCCGGAAAGGCGAGGATCAGCAGCCCGACGGTCCACGGGAGTCCTGCTAGGGCGGCAGTCCGTGCTCCTGAGGCGAGGCGGCGGCGGAACGCGATCGCGCGCACCCTTCGTCTTCGAAGCAGATTTCGAAGCTTGATCTTCCGCCTCTCCTCGCGCGACTGCCTCATGCGGCACTACTCTACGGAAAGGGGAGGGTGGCGGGTCGCGCGCCGAGGCTACGGAGCTCCTTGAGACTGAGCGGGCCCTGATGAAGGCGGCTGTGCCCACAGCGCCTTCTGGACCAGCTCGCGCAGGATGATCTTGGCTAGGACCGCCATGGCCTTCGCATCACTCGATCCGCCGATCTGTGTCGAATCGTGCCCGCCGAGGTCACTTGCGACGTGGACCATCGTGCGGTTGTGCCAGTACCAGCCCCCGTAGGTGGTGCCGTTGAACTCGATGTGGATGCTGTGCCACGTCCGGCCCGTGGATCGCGAAGGTGCGTAGCCGGCGGTGGCCCTTGCCGAGCCACCCTGGTGCGGCGATCCTCGGGTTCCCGCGTAGACGAGCGGGAACGCTGGATGATTGCCGTTCTCCAGGAGCCTGGAGCTTCGGGCTACCGCCGCACACGTCAGGTACTCGGTGGCGCTTGCCGGTTTGCACCAGCGCACGCGCGGTGTGGTCCAGGAGCCCCGTGCCTTCCATGCACCGGTCGACCACGGGGCCAACGGGCGCATCGGTGGGGCTGTGCATGTTGTGCGTGCTCGCCCTCCTCGGATTCGGCACCGTCCTAAGGGGTGCCGATCCGCAGCCGCAGCGCGTTGCTGGCGAACAGTCCCAGAGGATTCGCCCCCGGTGCCGGGATCCACGCCTGCACGGTACAACCGACCCTGGAGGACAGATGCGCAAGACCCGGCTGCGCCTCGATGTAGTCGATGTGCCAGGAGCGGTTTCGTCGTTCCCTGCAGCCTAATGAGGCATGCGTTTCAGCGCCGCCGCTGCTCGCGCTGCGACTTGCTTGTCCGGATGGATCACTAGGTGCGTCAGTGCTCCGGCTGCGCTCGGCGGAGCCAGAATGCCAAGCGAGGTGACGGCTTCACGAAGGGTCAAAGTGTCTTTGGTGTCCAGTGCGCGAATCAGGACATCGACGACCCACCGCGAGTTCACGCTAAGGCGACCAAGCATCCCGGCCGCCAGGCGCTGCTCGCCGGGGCGTCCATGATCGAGAAGGTAGCAATAGGCGATTGCAGCTTCAGGCTTGGAGCCAGCCAGTTGCACGACAGCCCTGGCTGCAGCCAAGCGGACGGGCTTGTCGGATTCGGCGATTGTCGAAAAGGCTCCGCCGAGTCCTCCTATTCGACCCGTGGAGAAGCGGCAGCTGATGTCCAAGGGATGGAGCGATACGATCGCATGGCGAAGCTGCTCCAGCGCGCCATCATCGCCGACGGTTGCTAGGCGCTCAGCGGCAATCTCTCGCTCGAACAGCTGCCCCGAGTCCAGTAGTTCGAGCAGGCGGGGCTGTTCTGCGGTGGCCGCGAAGCGAGTCCGCTGAAGGGCTCGCCCAAGAAGCACGTACGACCGGTTCATCCGATCGTCTCGCGTCGCGCTTCGGTAGACAGCATTGATCATCGCAACCTGTAGCTCCTCGAGCAGGTCGTTGCTGGCGTGCGGTGCGATGCTGCCTATGGCCTGAAGGGTGGAGTCACTCAGAGGTTCTTCTGCCAGCAGTCTCTTGAGTGCCGGTAACGCCGCCACCGCCCCGCCGCGCATGGAATCGAGAATCAAGATGATCTGTTGTCGCTGGTCCGCCTCACGCACCATCAACTCCTTGATCAGGAACGAAACCGCTGGCGATCCAAGGGCTATAAGCTCCTCCTCCGCCGCGGGCATATCGGCAGGATCCTCGAGCTGTTCGATCCACGCCTGGATGTGTGCGGCCTCACTTGCATCCTGAGTGGCGACGACTGCTTGGAAGGCAAGTGCGAGCATTGCCGATGTCGTGCGCATGACGAGCATTGCAGGTCCGCGGCCCCAAGCCCTGTTGTCCACCCCAGTCAACTTCATTTTGTTCAACATCGATCCAGCCGCAGTTTAGAGTCTGTCCGTGGGTCGCTACTATGCAAGGGCCCATCCTGGGTCTCTGCATCTGGCGCTTGGCGCTACATTATCGGGCGCCACTTGGTCTTGCGAGCTACTGCACCCCCCATCCACGAGATTGTCGTGCTGGCGGACGAAGGCTGCGGGACTCCTGCCAACTTTGTGCCGGTAGGCCGGTAGGCCCTACCCCTTTGCACCGGGGAGGCTGCCAGCCGGCAGGTCCGGCGCCCGGCCGGGAGTCGCCAGTTGCACAGTTCGCGCACGGCAAGTGCCCGTGCGTGGGGCTCATGCGGCCGTGAGTTCGACCGCGTGGCAGTCGGTCTGGCTCCGTAGCATGGCGCAGAGCAACGCGAGTAGCCGATCGGCGACAGGGCGCAGCGCCTGGCCGTGCGGCTCGCCCCGGGCGCGGAGGGCGGCATAGCGCCGCTTAGCCACGGGGTCCTTCATGGCCGCGAAGCGAGCCCAGTGGTAGACGGCGTTGCGCAGCCTCGGGTGGCAGGCGGTTCGCCTGATCACCGTGTGCATCCTTGCCGCTGCGCTTGGTGACCGTGACCCAGCCCCCGAGAACCGGTCCATGAAGCGTGAGAGTTCTCCGGTACAACCGACCCTGGAGGACAGATGCGCAAGACCCGGTACACCGAAGAGCAGATCATCGGCATCCTGAAGGACGCCGCGGCGGGCGCGAAGGTCGCCGACCTGATCCGCAAGCACGGCATCAGCGAGCAATCGTTCTACCGCTGGAAGGCCAAGTACGGCGGCATGGAGGTCAGCGAGGCCAAGCGCCTCCGACACCTCGAGGAGGAGAATCGCCGGCTGAAGCACATGGTCGCCGACCTGAGCCTGGACATCCGCGCGTTGAAGTCGGCCCTGGGAAAAGAGTGGTGAGCCCTTCGGGGCGACGCGACGTGGCCAAGCACTTCGAGCAGGACTTCGAACTTCGAACTGAGCCAGCGACGGGCGAGCAGCCTGGCGCAGGTCTCCCGGTCCGTCCTGCGGTATCGCAGCACGCGTGGCCCGGACGGCGTCGTCCGCGAGCAACTGAACCGACTGGCCGTGGAGCGACCGCGCTTCGGCTACCGCCGACTGACCGTGCTGCTCCACCGCGAAGGGCTCCAGGTGAACCACAAGCGGGTCTTCCGGATCTACCGGGAGGAGGGCCTGACCGTGCGCCGGAAGCGTCGCAAGCGGCGCGCACACGCGCCACGCGAGCGCCTGGCGCCGGCGACCGAACCCAACCAGCGATGGTCGATGGACTTCGTCAGCGACACGCTGGAGAACGGCCGCAGCATCCGCGTGCTGACGGTCGATCGGAGTCCTTGCCAAGCTGTGAACCTCGACTTGGACTCCTTCCGGATTTCCAGTCCGGTGCCATCGACCCCGCGAGCGTCGCGCAGCTGTTCCCGGACGTCATCAATGCGGAGGTCGCGGTTCTGTGCGGCGAGTTCGGGCTGCGCGCGGCGATGCGCGAGCTGGGTAGCGGGAACCCCTCGACCCGCTGCTCCGCAGCCTCTGTGCTGAAAGACCTCGTGGCCCTCGGCTTCGACGTGCCGGTCGAGCCGTTGCAGGCCGCGCTGGCCGAGGAGGACGACCGCGACTGCGAGGAGGCGATCCTAGGTGCCATCCGCGCGGTCCAGACCAGGGTGCGCTGATGCCCGCCGTCGTGGCCAGGGCGTTCGTTCGCGTTCCCTGGTGGCGCCGCCACGCCCTGCAGGCCATCGCCTGCGCATTCCTCGTTGGCCTCGCGGTCGGCTGGGTGCTGTCCAGCCCGACGACCTGATCGACGCCCGCGTCGTCGCGGCGGAGCTGCTGATCCACCGTGGCGCGCCTTCGCCAGATGGCCGAACGCCGCGAGTATCCGGAGCTACTGCACGTGACGCGCGGGCAGTACCGCGTGCGGCGCAGCGATCACCAGGCCTGGAAGGACGGGCGCTGGACGCTGGCTGAGCGGGAGCGCGCCGACCTGCAGTGGGAGCGCATGCGCGCGAAGCTGCTCGGGCTTCGGTAGACCGCCTGACCCCTGGGTCAGGTGGTCGTTTCCCCCTCAGTGCGGGTGCGCGCGTTGACGCAGTAGCGCCTTCTCCACCAGCTCACGCAGGATGATCTTCGCCAAGACCTCCAGTGCCGCGGGTTCTCGGGATGCTCCGATCTGAGTCGTGTCGCGGCCGCCGATGTCGCACTCGACGTCGACCATCTCGCCGTCGTGCCAGTAGGAGCCCTCGTAGGTGGTGCCCTTGTGTTCGATCGCGATGCGCTGCGGGGGAGATGCGTTCTTCTTCTTCGCCATGAAGACCGCCTATAGCTCGACGCGCGGCAGTGGCAAGCCGACCTGCTGAGTGCGCGGTCTGGTGGCGCGGGCTATGCTCCCGGCCCACCCCCGCACCGGCTCGGCAACTTGTGGTGGCGCCAGTGGTGGCGATGCCACTTTACGCAGCCGGCGGGTCGACAGAAATTGCTTGTAGGAAGCACCTTCCGACATACACATCGCCGTCCGTATGCAGTTCCAGGACTACTACAAGACGCTGGGCGTCGCGCGCACCGCGACCGCCGACGAGATCAAGCGCGCGTACCGCACGCTCGCCAAGGAGTGGCACCCCGACCGGCATCCGCCGCATCGACGCGAGGAGGCCGAGCAGCGCTTCAAGGCGATCGCCGAGGCCAACGAGGTGCTCAGCGACCCCGAGAAGCGCAAGCGCTACGACCAGCTCGGCGAGCACTGGCGCCACGGGCAGGACTTCCAGCCGCCGCCGGGCGGCGGCGGGCGGACGATGGACGCCGAGGAGTTCGCGCGGATGTTCGGCGGCGCGGGCGGGGCGCGCGGCGGCGGCTTCGGCGGCGGCGGGTTCTCGGACTTCTTCGCGCAGATGTTCGGCGACATGTTCGCGGGGCGCGGGCGCGGCGGACCGGGCGCGGGCGCGGGCGCGCGGGCGCGGCGGCCGTCGCGCGGCGACGACGTCGAGGCGGACCTGGAGCTGTCGGTGGGCGAGGCGCTGCGCTCGGGCAAGCGGGCGTTCCAGCTGCGGGTGTCGCAGCCGTGCGCGGTGTGCGGCGGCGAGGGCTGCCCGAGCTGCGGCGGCCTCGGCCACACGACCAGCACGCGCTCGGTCGACCTGTCGATCCCCAAGGACGTGCGCGACGGGCAGGTGCTGCGGCTGCGCGGGCTCGGCCAACCGGCGCCGGGCGGCACCGCCGGCGACCTGCTGCTGCGGCTTCACCTGGTCGCCGACGACGTGCACCGGCTGCGCGGCGACGACGTCGAGGCCGACCTGGTGGTGGCGCCGTGGGAGGCGCTCGATGGCACCAGCGTCGACGTGCAGGTGCCGGGCGGCACCGCGACGGTGAAGATCCCGGCCGGCACCCGCGCCGGCGAACGGCTGCGCCTGCGCGGCCAGGGACTCAGCACGCCCGGCGGCGGCCGCAGCGACCTGATCCTGGTCGTGCGGCTGGCGCTGCCGAAGGACCTGACCGACGCGCAGAAGGCGCAGCTGCGCGAGCTCGGCAAGTCCGCCGGCGCGGTGCGCGGCGGCGTCGGCCGGTAGGCACCGCCGCCGCCGATGGTCACGGGTTGTTGGTGACCGTGAAGCGCACGACGACGGCGACCTCGATGGGGCCGTGCTCGGTCTGCGCGGTCGCGCGGTGCACCAACTCGCCGACGCCGATCGCGTTGGCCGTCCAGGCGCCGGCCGGCGTCACGCTGACGATGTTCGGATGGCGCGCGGCCCAGCGGCCGTTGGGCGCGACCGGCAGGTTGCCCCCGGCGCCGGGGACGACCCGCTGCGGCGGCGTCAGCGGCTGCAGCAGCGCGGCGGGGATCGGCACGGCCTGCGGCGGCTCGTTGCAGTCGGTGTGGCGCAGGGCGATCCGGTTCGCCAGGCCCTGGCGGGGCAGGCAGCCGCGGAACACGTCGGTGTAGATCTTGCCGCGGATGCAGCCGGGCGCGAGCGTGCCGTCGGCGATGGTGCCGCCGTTGTAGAGCACCTCCACGCTCTGCACGCCCTGCCCCTTGGTGCGGCGCCACCAGCCGAACACGCGCACGCGGGTCTCGCCGTTGCCACAGGCGCGCGCGGTCGCCGGGTCCTCTTCCTCGATCTCCAGCTCGCCGCCCTCGCTGGCGATGCGATCGCCGAACACGACGCCGACCGCGTCGCTGAAGCCCCACGGCTGCGGAGCGAGGCTCGCGTCGAACGGGAACGCCTGCCAGTAGACCGCGACGCCGAGGAACGCCGGGTCCAGCGGCAGCGGGATCGACAGGTCGGCCGTGCCGGCCGGCTGATTGGCGACGAAGAACGTGTCGTACAGCTGGTCGATCCAGAGCTGCACGTTCTGGAACGCGAGCGCGCCGCTGGCGCCGCCGAGGCCGACCAGGCTGAAGGGGCTCTGCGGCGCCGCGTTCCAGTGCAGGTCGAGGCTGGTGCCGAGCACCGGATCGCCGACGCGCAGCCGCGCCGGCAGCCCGTCGCCGAGGATCCCCGGCTCGCCATGGGCGAACGTGTCGGCGCACGGGCACGACTCGACGGTGCGCGTGCACACCGCCTGGCCGGAGGCGTCGGTGATCGTCAGCCGGACCGCGCGGCTGCCGCCGCTGGTGTAGGTGTGGACCGGCTCGGGTTCCGTGTAGTCGGTCGTGCCGTCGCCGTCGACGTCCCAGCTCCAGGCGAGGATCCCGCCCGGATCCGTCGTCGACGACAGGTCCCGGAACCGCACGGTCGGCGACCCGCTGCCGACCGGCTCGGCGGTGAACCAGGCGAGCGGTCCACCGCCCGACGTGAACAGCACCTCGACGACCAGTGCGATGTCGGTCTGGACCGTGCCGGTCGTGGCGGTGGGGCTGCCGGACGTGACCCGCGACGCGCGTGGCTGGTGGTTGATCCAGACCGCGTCGAGGGTCGGGTAGTTCACCGGCACGATGCCCTGGCTGATGTAGTCGATGGCGAGGTCACTGCCGCTCCCTGGGTCATAGGAGAACGGCGTGGTGAACGGGATGTCGACGTGGAACGGGCCGGGCTCGCCGGCGCGCGTCGAACCGGGTGCGACCAGCAGGGAGCCCTGGAAGGCCGTGGTCACGTCGGCGCCGTGATTGAGCGCGAAGGTCGCGCTCGGGCTCGCGTGGTCGACGGCGGCCGTCGAGATGCGCAGCTCCAGGGTCGAGGTGCCGCCGGACCACGAGGACGTGGAGGTCGAACTGGCGCTCTGGTTGGCGCGCACCCGCAGCCCGTGGATCAGGATCGGCCCGACGACGCCGCGATCGGTGAAGTGGGTGCTGTCGTAGACGTGCAGGGCCCGCATGTTCGTGGTGTCGAACGGGAAGCTGCTGGAGGTGTTGCCGTCGACCGTCGCGGCCGCCGCGGGGATGGTCACGGACTGCGCGACTGCGGCCGCGGCGAGGGGGAGCACGACGAGGGCGCGCAGGGCGCCGCGGGCGCGGTGGCGCGCCCTGGAGGTGGTGGTCATGGAGTTCTCGGGTGGAAAGGAACCACCGGAGAAGGCGCCGCCGCGGTCGGGCGTGACCGCGTTTCTGCGGCGGCGACCGCCGGCCTCTCAGCGCGGGCTGGCCGGCGTGCCGCCGTTGGCGGTCAGCACCTCGAGCATGCGCACCGCGCGGGCGCGGGTCTCGGGGTGCTCGCGCGCCGTCTTCAGCAGGCCGGCCAGGACCTCCTGGGTCCGCTGCGGGTCCTTGCGGGCCGCGCTCTCGAGCAGGCTCTCGCACATGCGACCGACGGTGCTGTCGCGCGTGGCGAGCAGCGCGCGGGCGACCGACTCGGCGCAGCGCGGGTCGTCGAACTGCTGCAGCGCGCGCAGCATCGACTCGCGCGCGGCGTCGCAGCCGGCGCCCGGCAGCAGGTCGTTGTGGAAGTCGAAGAACAGCGGGTCGTACGCGCGCGCCAGCGCCTCGCAGGCCTCGCCGTCGTCGCGGCCGCGGCGCTCGATGCGCGCGAGCCACGCGAACAGCGGGGTCTCGTTGCGCATCCGCGTCGCCAGCTCGTCGGCGCGCAGCTGCTGCGCCGACGACAGCGAGTCGCGGGCGACGCCGAGCGTGCGCAGCGCGTCGTCGACGCGGCCCATGCGCCGCAGCTCGCCGGCGGCGCGCAGGAGGCGCATCGCCTCCTCGGACTCGATCACGGCGGCCAGCTGGCAGCTCGGCAGCCAGCCGTGCTCCTGCGCCAGCTCGCGCAGCGCGGGCAGCGTCGCCAGGCCGATCACGTCGGCGGGGCGGTCGCGCAGGATCGCCGCGAGGCGGCGGCTGGCCGACAGCTCCTCGGCGGCGGCGACCACGATCAGCAGCACCACGGCGGCGCTGGTGCCGACCGTCGCCAGCAGCCGCCGGCGGCGGCGCTTCAGCGCGGCGCGGCCGGTCTCGAGGTCGCTGAGGCGCTTCTTGATCGCCGGGTCGCCCGGCTGCGCGGCCAGCGCGGCGCGCAGGCAGCGCACCTCGAGGTTCACGTCGTCGCCGCCGTAGAGGTCGACGATCTGCACGTAGCGCGCGGCGGCGCCGGACAGGTTGCCGTTGGCCTTGCTGAGCTCGGCGACGCGCAGCAGCAGCTGCTGGTCGTTGCGCAGCGGGCCGGCGTCGACGTTGGTCGCCAGGATCTCGCAGGCGCGGTCGGCGAGGCCCAGGTTCTCGAGCCGCTCGGCCCACTGCAGCAGGCCGGCGCGCAGCGCCTGCTTGTCGCCGAGGCGCTTCAACACCTCGCAGCGGCGCTGGTGCAGCAGGACGTCCGCCGGGTCGAGCGCGATCGCGCGGTCGTAGTAGGCGAGCGCCTCGTCGTAGCGCTCCTCCTCGGTCGACTGGAACGCCAGCACCGCCATCTCGCCGGCGGCCTCGCGCTTGCGGCCGGCGGCGGCCAGCGTCTCGGCCAGACGACGGCGCAGCAGCGCCTCGCGCGGCAGCCGCACCAGCGCCTGGCCCAGCAGCCGGATCGCCTCCTCGCGGTCCTCCTGCGCCAGCGCGCCCTCGGCCAGCGCGGCGATCTCCTCGCCGGTGGCCGGTCGCGCCAGTCCCTGCTGCACGAGCGTCAGCAGGGCGCAGCTGACCTCGAACCGGCTGCGCTGCACCTGCCGGGCGATGCCGGCGATGTCGGTGCGGCCGTCGAGCAGCTCGGCCACGCCGGCCGTCAGCTCGTCGGGCGCGCGCTCGGCGGCCTGCGCGTCGGCGACGAACAGGTCCTGGTCGCTGCCGACCACGGTGCGCAGGCGCTTGTACTCGTCGGCGCGGCGCGCGCCCTCGAGCAGCACCGGGCCGACGTCGAGCCGCACCTCGGCGGCCAGCAGGTCGGCATCGAACGTGTTGGGCGGCACCTCGCCGGCGTTGAACACGAACGTCGCGGTGCTCAGCGTCAGCAGCTCGTAGACGCCCTCGGCGACGATCTCGGCGAACGCGTTGTCGAGCGAGTCGGCGTCGCACAGCTTCTCGTCGAGCAGGAGCCGCGCCGGGCGCTTGCGGCGGCGCTTGAGGTTGGCGCGCAGGTGCGCGACAGCGGCCGGGTCGGCGTAGCCGCGCTCGGCGACGTGGTCGAACAGCGGCAGCTCGCGGCCGGGTCCCGGCGACCACGCCGCGAACGCGCCGTCGACGAACCGCAGGAACCGTTCGCCCTTGTCCCAACGGACGTGCAGCGTGCCCGTCGCCCGGTTGCCCGCCAGGTTCTGGAACACGTCGGCCAGGCCGATACCCGAGAGGTCGCCGGAGAACGTCATGCCAGCTGGTCTTCGACCGGCGGCGGCGCCCGGCGCGAGGCCGGTGGGAGCCGGCGGTGGCATGGGCCGGTCGGCGCGCCCGCTCCGATGCGGCCGGGCGACCGCGACCGGCGGGGCTCCGGGGAGCTGGCCGCGGTGCCGACGCGCGTCGCGCACCAGGCGCGCGCCGGCAGGCGGCCGTCGCGCTACATCGCGGCTTCGCCGTGGTGGGGGCGCTGACCCGGATGGGTCTGGGCCACGGAGATCGAGGGGACCGTGTAGTCCTGGTTGTCGTAGGTGCCGGCCGCCGAAGCCGACACCTTGTCGGCGGCGCTGCGCGTCACGGTCAGGGTCAACGACGACTCCGGGCCGATCGTCAGCGTGCTGCCCACGGGCAGGGTGTTGATCGAGATCGTGACGATGTCGGAGCCGGTCGCCGTCTGCAGGGTGACCTGGCCGGTGAGCAGGCCGTTGGTGGTGTTCAGGCTGAGCGTGTTGTTCTTGGTCTTTCCGGACATGGCCATGGGAGAGCTCCTGGTGGCACGAGGAGTGGACCCGGATCGCGGTGCGGCGGCCCCGGGGGAGGCGTGACGGCCGGACTCTCCTGGCCGCCGTGGTGTCGATGGTCCTGTCACCGCGTCTGCGGCTCAACCTCGGCGCCGGGTTTCGCGCGCGAAGTCCGCGCGGGCGCCGGGCCCTTGCTGGCAAGGCGGTGCACGGACACCACCCGGTCGCCCTCGGTGCGGGCGATGGCGAGCACGTGGCGGGCGCCGGCCTTGCCGTCGCCGGGGACCGCCGAGCTGGCGATGCAGATGCGTGCGGCGGGGACGCCGAACGCGGCGCGCCGCCGGACGGCGGAGGCGCGGAGCCGGGGCTCGTACCAGTGCAGCGCCGGAGCGTCGCCGCCCGCCGCCCGCACCTCGCGCCGCAGCCTGCGCAGCACCGTCGCCGGCGCTTCGTGAGATCGCCGCACGTACGGCGTGACGGCGCGCTGCAGGCCGCTGCCGGCCGCGTCCAGCTGCAGCCGCCGTTCGCCGCGCCGCAGCGCGAGCTCCGCGAACGTCTGGGCGCGCGGTCCCGACGCCACGCGGCGGGCGTCGGCGTGCCGGTGGGTGGCGTGGACCGACGGGTCGCCGAGCAGCAGGAACTGCGCCAGCGTGGTCGCGACGGTGGCCTCGACGTCGGTGTAGACGCGCAGGAAGTCGTGCCGCGCCTCGAGCAGGGCGCGACCCGTCGAGGCGCCGCGCAGCAGGTGGAACACGAACGAGCTCGCCAGCTTGTCGCACAGCATCGCGTCGTCGACGCCGCCGTAGCTCATGGTCGTGCTGCCCATGTAGGCGAGCGCGCCGCGGCGGAAATAGGAGTTCGCCATCGGCTCGAAGCTCTTCGTCGCGACGTGGTCGTAGAGCTGCGCGCCATAGCAGCACAGCATGGTGGCGAAGATGCCCGGCGGGAGGTTCTCGCGCACGAAGCGCGACGAGTGCGCGATCGGCGAGTCGGCTGAGCCGTCCTTGCCCTCGAAGTCGGACCACCCGTCGACGCCGTGGCAGTCGAAGTAGTGCAGCGGTCGGCGCAGCAGCTCCTGCGGCCAGTGGCAGCGCGACGGCGGCACCAGGCGCAGGTCGGACTCCGCGCCGAACAGGCGATCGAGGCTGCGGTCGGTGGCGCCGCCGTTGTTGCTCGCCGCCACCGTGAGGCAGGGGCGGTCCAGGGGCAGGACCGTGGGGCGCCAGCGGCTGGCGGCCGCGAGGGCCGCCACCAGCGCTGTTGGGTCGCGGCTGCCGGTGACGCCGGGCACCCGGCCGACGACGCGGACCGGTCCCGTGAACCGCAGCCGGTCCCGCGACCAGCCGACGTCGCAGGCGTACGGCAGGTCGCTGGCGATGATCGGATCGGTCCCGCCGAGCCCGGGGTCGTTGCGCAGCGACTGGTGCGGGATCACGTCGGGGCCGTCGAGCAACATCAGGTAGTGTGGCCGCAGCTTCGCGTAGACCGCGTCGACGGCGCGCTTGGTTGCGCGTTCGGCCGCGATGGTGCCGACCGGCGCCGGCGCCCCGACCGGCGGCGCGTCGAAGCGCCGCATGGTGCGCGCGTCGTCGATCGCGACCACGGTGGTCGCGAGGCCGCGGCGTGCGTCCGCGGCGATCAGGCGACGCAGCGCGGCGTCGACCGCGCACACCTTCGCGCCGTACTTCTGCCGCATGGCTGCCCGATGCACGAACACGACCTTCGTAGACGTCGATCCGGCTCCCTTCCGCATCGCGGCGATTCCATCGGATCGCCGGCCAGATACCATCCCGTCGTGGTGGAACGGGCCCGTTTTCTTCGCGTCGTCGCCCGTCGTGTCGCCGCGCTGGTCGTCGCCGTGCTGGTCCTCGGCGGGGCGCCGGCACAGGAGCCGGCCGGCGCCGGCGCGGATCCCGCCGCGCGGATCGCGGAGCTGGCGGACCGCGGGCGCGCCGAACGCCGGGCCGGTCGGCTCGACGACGCGCTGCAGAGCTTCGCGCGCGCCGCCGTGATCGCCGAGGATGCCGGCGACCTGCACTCGGTCGTCGTGCTGCTGAGCCTCTCGGCGCGAACGCGGGTGATGCAGGGGCGCGACGACGCGGCGGTCGAGTGCTATCGCGACGCGCTCGCGCGGCTGGCGCGGATGCCCGCGGATCACCCCGCCGCGGCCGAGCTGCAGGCGCGGGTCCACACCGACCTGTCGCGTTCGCTGCTGCGGTCGGGGAGCCCGCACGAGGCGGTGCAGCAGGCGCGGCTGGCGGTGCGGCTCGCCGACGGGTTGCCGGATCCGGCGGCGGCGTCGTTCGCCTGGGACGCGCTGGGCGGCGCGCTGATCGCGGTCGGCCCGTTGGCCGAGGCGCCGGACTGCTTCCGCCGCGCGCTGGCGCGGGTGCCGACCGGCGCCGGCGTCGCACGGGCGCAGCTGCAGACCAACCTGGCGTGGGCATTGTCGCTGGTGGGGCAGGACCTCGAGGCCGACCGGCTGCTGTCGGCGCTGGTCGACGAACTCGCCGCGGCCGCCGCGCCGCAGCCGGCGCTGGAGTGGCGCACGCGCTCGCTGCGGGCGACGATGCGGTTCTACGCCGACTGGGACGGGGCGGCGGGTGATCTGGAGCGCGCGCTGGCGGCGCTCGACGCGGCCGGGGTGCCCGAGGAGTCGTTGCCGCGCCTGCAGACCGAACTGATGCGGCAGTTCGTGGTGCGCAACCAGGGCCAGCCGCGGGTGGCGGCGGCGCGGGAGCGGGAACTGCTGGCGACGCTGGAGCGCGTGGCCGGGCCCGACGATCTCCTGACGCTCGCCGCGCGCCGCTTCCTGGCCGGCTCGCTGTGGCACGTCGGTCGGGACGGCGGGCAGCGCGCGGCCCTCGACGAGGCGCGTCGGCTGTACGAGGACGTCGCCGAACGCTACCGGCGGCTGCGGCCGGCGGATGCATTCACCGCGTACGGTTCGCTCGGTCGCCTGGTGCTGGACCAGTTCGACGATCCGGCCGCGGCCGAGCCGTGGCTCGAGGCGGCGGTGGCCGAGATCGAAGGCGGCGCCGTCGAGGCGCGCACGCTCGACGAGGCGGCGCGCTGGAACATGGCGCGGCGCTGGCGGCAGTTCGGGCCCGACGATCCCTACGAGGACCTGCTGCGCTGCCGGGTGCGGCTGGGTCGTCCCGACGCCGCGCTGCAGGTGCTCGAGGCCGGGCGGGCGCGCGTGCTCGCCGACCTGCTGCAACGCAGCCGCTTCGACGCCGAGGCCGAAGCGCTGCGGCGCGCCGAGGACGCCGGCGACACGGCGGTCGCCGCAGCGCTGCGGGCGCTGCCCGGCGCCACCGACCGTGCCCTGGCCGAGCTGGCGGCGGCGCGCACCCGCGCGCCGGCGGACGCGGCCCGGACCGCGGCGATCGACGCCGCGTTCGCGACACTTCGGGACCTGCGCCGGCGAAGGGCGGAGCTGTGCAGCTCGGTGACGGCGCCGGCCGCGATCGCCGAGCCCGCGGCGATCCGGCGCGCGCTCGACCCCGACGAGGCGCTGCTGGCGTACTTCGTCGGCGATGTCGAGTCGTTCGCCTGCCTCGTCGAAGGGCCGGGCGGCGCCCTGGACTGGGTGCCGCTGCGGGAGGAGGACGGGACGCCGCTGACGGCCGCTTCCGTCGACGCCGTGGTCGACGGCGTGCGCGCGTCGATGCGGCTGCCCGCGGCCGTGGCCGGGCGCGGCCGCGAGCTCGATGGGCCTGGGACCGGGATGGGCGCCGCGGCCGCCGAGACGGCTGCGCACCGCGCCTTCCGCCTGCTGGCGCCGCCGAAGGTGTGGGACCGGGTGCGCGACCGCGCGCACCTGCACGTGCTGCCGCACGGCGCGCTGCACCGGTTGCCGTTCGAGGCGCTGGTGGTGTCGCCGCGCCAGGGCGACTCGCCGGCCCGCCGATGGATCGACGAGGGCCCGGCGGTGGCCCTGCACGCGTCGGGCTCCGCGCTGGTGTGGAGCCGCGAGCGTCGCGCGGAGCAGGCGCGTCGACCGGCGGCAACCGAAGCGCTGCTGGTGGGCGATCCGGACTACGCCGCGCCGGTGGCCACGGACGGCGCGGCAGGCGTGGCGCTGGCGCGGGTGCGCGGCGGCGGGGCGGGCGCCCGCGCCGGTCTGCGCGCCGGCGACGTCGTCGTGTCGTGTGGCGGCACAGCCGTGCTGGAGGTCGACGAACTCGAGCGCGCGTTGGCGGCCTGGCGCGCGGCCGGGCAGGCGACGCCGTTGGCGCTCGGGGTAGTGCGCGGTGCCGCGCGCCGCACGGTCGCGCTCGAACACGGTGAGCCGCGCCTCGAGTTCGGCGCCGCCCCGGCATCGCCGGCGGCGGGTGCGGCGCCGCTGCCGCGCCTCGACGGGGCGGCCGGTGAGGTCGCCGCCGCCGCCGCCGCGCTGCGCGCGCGCGCGTCCGCGCGGGGGATCGCCGATCCGGTGGTGCGCGTGTTCACCGGCGCCGACGCGACCGAGACCCTGCTGACGGCGTGGGCGCCGCGGGCGGCGATCGTGCACATCGCCGCGCACCAGGTGCGCGACGAGTTCGACCGGTGGCAGGCGGGCCGCATCGCGCTCACCCCGCCGGCGGTGCCGTGCGCCGAGGACGACGGCCATCTGGATCTCGACGACCTGCTGCTGCACTGGCGGCAGCGGCTCGAGCGCTGCGAGCTGGTGGTGCTGTCGAGCTGCGACAGCCGCTCGGGTGCGCTCGACCGCGACGAGGGGTTCTTCGCGCTGCCGATGGGGCTGCGCTTCGCCGGCTGTCCGACGGTGATCGCGTCGCTGTGGCCGGTGCGCGACGACGCCGCGGCGGCGCTGATGACGGCGTTCTACCGCCGACTCGCCGAACCGGGCCGCTCGCGGCTCGACGCGTTCACCGCGGCGCGGCGCGCCGTGCGCGCCGAGTTCCCCGATCCGGTCGACTGGGCCGCGTTCGTCTGGATCGGCGCGCCGCGCTGACGACCCGGTCGTCGCACACGTCCACCGCGCGGCTCGGCGTTGCTCAGCGAGGCCCGCCGATCCGACCGGCGGTCGCGTGGGTGGCGCGCACGCCCGGTCGGCCCTGGTCCCCGTCACTATCGAGCGCGAAGCCCTGCTGCGCGAACTCCAGCCCGCGCAACACGCCGAGGTCGGGGATGGTGAACGGCACCCGGCAGCGACCCTCGTCGTCGCCGACGGTGGCGTCCAGGCGATCGAGCGCGACCTGCGCGCGGCAGCCGAGCTGAAGGAACGGGTCGAGCGCGCGCGGCGTCATCGCCGCCACCGCGGTGGCCAGCAGCACCGGCGCCCGCGGCGCAAGCTGGTGCAGCTCCGCCGCGAAGCCGCCGCCGAGCACCGGCAGGCCGCGGTTGCCGAGCTGCGGCTCGAGCGCGCGACCGTGGTCGGCGCCGAGCACGCGCAGGGCCGCCGGCGCGTTGCCGCCGGGCACGAAGGCGTCCGAGCACGGCCAGCGGTACTGCGCCTCGATCGCGGCGCCGCGGCGCAGCGCGAAGGCGCAGCCGCCCGCCGGCGGGTGGAACGCCACGAAGTAGCGCTGACCGCGGGTGACCTGCACCGGGCGGTCGAAGCGGGTGCGGTTCCAGCCGGGCTGGCGGCCGACGAACATGCTGCCGCGCGCGGCGGCGGTCGGCTGCGGCGTGCCGGCGTCGGTGCCGAGGTACAGCGCGGTCGGCAGCTCGGCGGCGCCGGCGTGCAGGCCGAGCAGCGCCTCGAAGCCGCCGATGGCGAGGTCCTGCTCCGCGGTGAACGCGAACAGCCACTCGGTCGCCGACAGCTGCAGCCGGTCGCGCGCGAGGTCGTCCTCGGTGGCGTCGCCGTTGCAGGCCTGCAGCGCCGCGGCCGGCGCGGCGTCGGCCGCGCACGGCGCGCCGACGCTGGCGTAGCTGGCGCGCAGCGGCGGCGACGGCAGCTCGGCGACCGCGAACGCGACGTCGGCGCCGCCGTGCGGCAGCCGCACGGCGCGCAGCTCGAGGGTGACCTCGCCGGTCGTGCGCGGCACGAAGCGGACCTGCTCGTAGAGGTTGCGCTCGGCGGCGCCCTCGGCGAGCACGGCGCCGTCCTGATCGACGACGCGCAGGTCGACATCGGTCCAGTCGGTGCTGCGCAGCACCGTGCGGTGCCAGGTGATCGCCACGGCGGTGGGCTGGCTCGCGAGCACCGGCACCGGCACGCGCACGACGCGGTCCAGGTCGACGCGCACCGTGCCGCAGCGGCGCGGATCCAGCGCGGTCGCGACCGCGCAGGTCTCCTGCAGCAGGCCGACGCCGGTGGCGTTGCGGTCGTCGCCGGCGCCGCGCGCGTCGAGCGCGGTCGTCGCCGCGAGCAGCACGGCCTTGGTCTCGAGGGCGGTGCGCCCGGGCGCGGCCTGCCGCACCAGCGCGCCGGCGCCGAGCACCTGCGGCGCGGCGAACGAGGTGCCCGAGCGCGCGCCGGCGCCGCGCTCGCAGTCCGGGTTGGGACTGATCGTGTCGGCGATCGCGCACAGGTCCGGGTAGGTGCGGCGGGTGTCGGGCACCAGCGGACCGCGCGCCGAGTAGTCGGCGACGTCGAGGTCGGCGGTGACCGCGCCGACGGCGAGGCCGTTGCACGCGCTCTGCGAGTGGGCGGCGCCGAGCGCGCCGGTGTTGAACGCGCAGACGGTGATCAGCAGGTCGGCGTTGTGGGCGGCGCTGTCGAGCGCCTGCTGCACCGGGTCGGTCGGGTCGGGCGAGCCGCTGTAGCTGAGGTTGGCGCCGACCAGCGAGAGGCGCGCGCGGTCGCGGGCGACCTGCTGCCAGGCGGACAGGATCGCGCAGTCCGACGCGGCGCCGTCGGCGCGGTCGGCGATCGCGTAGCCGGCGATCGCCGCGGCCGGCGCGTGGCCGGCCGCGGCGCCCGGCGCGTTCCAGCGCGCGCCGGCCGCGACCGCGGCGACCGCGGTGCCGTGACCGATGACGTCGTCCTTGGGGAAGGCGCCGAACTGCAGGTTCTGCAGCAGCCGGCTGCCGCCGATGCCGGGGCCGTCGCCGGCGCCGAAGTACAGCGGGTGCGGACGGCCGCTGCCGCCGCAGTCCTCGTCCTGGCCGGTGTCGAGGATCGCCAGCGCGATGCCGGCGCCGTCGTAGCGGCGCGCAGCGGTCGGCTCGGCGCCGTCGTCGTGGGGCGCGCCGCGGTCGGCGAACGGGGCGGTCCAGCCGGGCTCGCCGGGGCGCGCCGCGCGGTCGCGCAGCACCTCGGCGACGTTGGGCAGCTCGCGCAGCGCATCGGCCGCGTCGCTCGGCGCGTCGACGGTGCACGCGTCGATCAGCCAGAGGTGCTCGAGCACCTGGCCGCCCAGCTGCTCGACGGCCGCGCGGAACGGCGCCTGCGCCGCGGCGGCGCGGCGGTCGAGGTCCTCGACGATCGCGTCGATCTCGGCCGCCGGTCGGCGCGCGAGGATCGCGCGACGGAACGCGTCGAGGGTGAAGTCGCGGTGCTCGAACTGCACCACGAACCGCGCGCGGTCGCGGGAGCCGTGCAGCACGGCCCCGGAGGGCGGCGCCAGGTGCGCGTGGGACTCGAGGTGTCGGCTCTGCCTGCCCGCGAACAGGGTCGCGAACAGACCGAACACGAGGACGTAGGCCGGGGAGCGGCGGCGCATGCGGGTTCTGGCGTGGGAAAGAGCGAGGGTGGGCGCTCGCGGCTGCCGGAGCCCGGTGTGCCGCGACCGCCCGGACGTGGCTCGTTCGATGATGGGGGTGCGGGCCCGGCTGGCAACGGGGTCGTCCCCGATCGCGGTTGCGGCGCCGGGCATCGCCGGGGCGCCGGGTCGGTGCCATCGGCGACGGGTGGCGTCCGAGCAGCGTGCGGGTTTCTGCGCGCCGGGGCGCGCCGGGCCGGCGTACCCCGGGTGGCGGGGCCGGGGGCGCCTGCGCGGGGCGCGGCACCGCGGTCGATCGGCCGGATCTGGCGTTCGCGCGCGGCGGCGCGGCGGGCTATCCTCGCGCCGTCCGTGCACCCTCGTCCCGTGACAACCCGGAGTATCCGCGCGTGAAGATCCTCGTCGTCGGCGGTGGCGGCCGCGAACACGCCCTGTGCTGGAAGATCGCCCAGTCGCCGCTGGTGGCGCGGATCTGGTGCGCGCCCGGCAACGCCGGCACCGCGCAGGTCGCCGAGAACGTCGAGATCGGCGCCGAGGACCTGCCGGGGCTGCGCAACTTCGCGGTCGAGCACAAGGTCGACCTGGTGGTGGTCGGGCCCGAGGCGCCGCTGTGCATGGGCCTCACCGATGCGCTGCAGAAGGTCGGCATCCGCTGCTTCGGCCCCGGCAAGCTCGCGGCCGAGATCGAGGGCAACAAGGCCTACGCCCGCGAGCTGTGCCGCCGGCACCGGATCCCGTCGCCGTTGTTCTGGACCTTCGAGGACGGGGCCGGCGCGCGCGCCTTCCTCGACCTGCGCGAGGACGGACCGATCGTGGTCAAGGCGGCCGGGCTCGCGGCCGGCAAGGGCGTGACGGTCTGCAAGGACCTCGACGAGGCGCGCGCGGCGGTGGCCGAGTGCCTGGAGAAGCGGCGGTTCGGCGAGGCGGGCGCCAGGGTCGTGCTCGAGGAGTTCCTGCAGGGCCAGGAGCTGTCGATCATGGTGCTGACCGACGGCCAGACGATCGTGCCGTTCGAGCCGGCCCGCGACCACAAGGCCGTGTTCGACGGCGACAAGGGCCCGAACACCGGCGGCATGGGGGCGGTGACTCCGGTCGCCGTGCAGCCGCGCACGCAGGCGCAGATCGAGAACCAGATCGTGTTCCCGACCGTGCACGCGATGAACCGCGAGGACCGGCGCTACCGCGGGTTCCTCTACGTCGGCCTGATGCTGACCGCGCAGGGGCCGCGCGTGCTGGAGTACAACTGCCGACTGGGCGATCCGGAGACGCAGCCGCTGCTGCTGCGCCTGCAGAGCGACCTGGTGCCGCTGATGCTGGCCGTGTGCGACGGCAAGCTCGAGGAGCACGAGGCGCCGCGCTGGGATCCGCGGCCGGCGGTCACCGTGGTCGCCTGCAGCGGCGGCTACCCCGGCGAATACCAGAAGGGCGTGCCGATCTTCGGGCTCGAACGCGTCGCCACCGGCCCGGAGCTGCAGGTGTTCCACTCCGGCACCCGGAAGAAGGGCGGCGACGTGCTCACCAGCGGCGGCCGCGTGCTGGCGGTCACGGCGCTCGGCGACACCGTCGACGGTGCGCGGGCGCGGGCCTACGAGGCGCTCGGGCAGATCGAGTTCCGCGGCATGCACTACCGTCGCGACATCGGCGCCGGCGCCTGAGGCGGGAGGGCGCGTGGACCCGGAGCAGGAGCTGCAGGTGGTGGCGCGGCACTTCCGCCAGCAGGGCCAGCGCTGGACCTCGCAGCGCCAGCTGATCGTCCGCACGGCGTTCGCGACCCACGACCACTTCACCGCCGAGGAGCTCCTGGCGCGCAGCCGCCGCGCCGACCCGAACGTGTCGCGCGCGACGGTCTACCGGACGCTGGCGGTGCTCGAGGGCGCCGGCTTCGTCGAGGGCCTGGACACCGGCGACGGCGGCCGTCGGTTCGAGCACGTGCTCGGTCACGAGCACCACGACCACATGGTGTGCACCGGCTGCGGCACGATCCTCGAGTTCCGCGACGAGGTGCTGGAGCAGCGCCAGCAGGCCGCGGCGCGGCGGCACGGCTTCACCATCGAGAGCCACAGCCTGCGCCTGTACGGCAAGTGCCGGCGCTGCCGCGGCGGCCGGGCCCCGCGAGGCGGCGCGTGAGCGACGAACGGCCGCGCGTGCTGGTCGTCGACGACGAGCCGGACATGGCGGAGTCGTGCGCGTTCCTGCTCGGGCGGCAGGGCTACGACGCGGTGACCGCCGCCAACGGCGAGGACGCGCTCGATCGACTGGCGCGCGAGTCGTTCGCGCTGGTGGTGAGCGACGTCAAGATGCCGCGGATGACCGGCATCGAGCTGCTGACCGCGGTGAAGTCGCGCGACCCGGACATCGAGGTCGTGCTGATCACCGGCTACCCGGAGATCCAGGCGGCGGTGGCGGCGATCAAGCGCGGCGCGTTCGACTATCTCACCAAGCCGTACTCGGAGAAGGACCTGCTCGAGCGCGTCGCCAAGGCGGTCGCGCACCGCCGCGTCAAGGAGCACAACGCCGAGCTGAAGGAGCGCCTGCGCAGCGGCCTCGAGGGCCGGCGGCTGATCTACCGCAGCAAGGCGTTCGGCGAGCTGGTGGTGCTGCTCGAGCGCGCCGCGCGGACCGACGCGTCGGTGCTGATCGAGGGCGAGAGCGGCACCGGCAAGGAGCTGCTGGCGCACCACCTGCACGACGGCAGCCCGCGCCACGGCAAGCCGTTCGTGCCGGTCGACTGCGCCACCATCCCGGCCGAGCTGGTCGAGAGCGAGCTGTTCGGCCACGTGCGCGGCGCGTTCACCGGCGCCGGCGGCGACAAGATGGGCCTGTTCCAGGTCGCCGACGGCGGCACGCTGTTCCTCGACGAGCTCGGCGAGCTGCCGCTGGCGTTCCAGCCCAAGCTCCTGCGCGCGATCCAGGAGCGCAGCATCCGACCGGTGGGCAGCAACGAGCAGGTGCCGATCGACGTGCGCATCGTCGCCGCCACGCACCGCAACCTGCAGCGCATGGTCGACGAGGGCCGGTTCCGCGAGGACCTGTTCTACCGGCTGAACGTGGTGCGGCTGCAGGTGCCGCCGCTGCGCCAGCGGCCCGAGGACGTCGACGTGCTGGCCGGGCACTTCCTGCAGCGGCTCGGCGCCGAGGCCGGCATCGCGACGATGTCCGCCGGCGTCCAGGGCCTGCTGCGCGCCTACCACTGGCCCGGCAACGTGCGGCAGCTGCGCAACGCGATCGAGCGGGCCTGCGCGCTGGCCACCGGCAGCGAGCTGCGCGAGGGCGACCTGCCGGCGGAGATCCAGAGCGGCGAGGGCGTGCTTGCGGTGCCCGAGGTGGAGTCCGGCGCGACGTTCCAGGAGATGAAGGCGCGCACGATCGCCGCCGTCGAGCAGGGCTACCTGGAGAGTCTGATGCGGAAGCACAAGGGCAACGTCACGCACTCGGCCGAGGAGGCCGGCATGACGCGCTCCGCGCTGCAGAAGCTGATGCAGAAGTACGGCATCAAGAGCAGCGACTTCCGCGGCTGAGCGGCGGCGTGCGCGCCGCCTGTGGCGGTCAGCCCGGGTCGGGGCGGGCCCGGTGCGGGCGCCGCTCGCCGAGCAGCACGCTGGGCTTCTTCGGGCGCCGACGCGCGGGGCCGAGGTGGCGCTCGACGCCGGTCCGGATGTGTGCGACGGCGGCGGCCACGTCGTCGGTGAGCAGCAGCCGGTCGAGGTCGGTGGCGGCGATCGTGCCGTGGCCGACCATCATCTCCTCCAGGAACACCAGCAGCGGCTTCCAGAACCCGGTGCCCATCAGCACCACCGGGAAGTCCTCGACCTTGCCGGTCTGGATCAGCGTGGCCACCTCGAACAGCTCGTCCATGGTGCCGAAGCCGCCCGGCAGGATCACGAAGGCGTAGCTGTACTTCACCAGCATGACCTTGCGGACGAAGAAGTAGCGGAACTCGACGAAGCGGTCGAGGTACGGGTTGGGCTCCTGCTCGTGCGGCAGCTCGATGTTGCAGCCGACGCTGAGGCCGCCGGCGTCCCGCGCGCCGCGGTTGGCGGCCTCCATGATGCCCGGGCCGCCGCCCGTCATGATGGTGAAGCCCTGGCGCGACAGCTCGCGCCCGACCTCGCGCGCGAGCTGGTACCACGGATTGTCCTCGGCGAAGCGCGCCGAGCCGAACACGGTCACGCAGGGCGGCAGGAAGTGCAGGGCGCGGAAACCCTTGATGCACTCGCCGAAGATCCGCAGCGCGCGGCCGAACTCCGACAGGCGGCTGCGCGGACCGGCCAGGAAGGTGCGCTCGTGCGAGCCGGCCGGGCGCTTGCCCCAGGCTGCGCGGTCGTCGCTGTCGGGGGGACCCATCGTGCGCGGGAGTTTCGGGGGGCGCTCCGCGCGCGCAAGAGCGGGCGCCGAAACCCGTCGGCCGGCCGGCGGCGGGCGATCAGCCGGGGTGCGCGGGCGCCGTGTGGCCGAGCTGCGCGAGCGTCGCCGCCAGCTGCCGGCTGTTCAGCGGCTTGGACAGGAAGCCGTCCATTCCGGCGGCGATGCAGGTCTCCTGGTCCTCGGCCATCGCGTTGGCGGTGACGGCGATGATCGGCACCCGCGCGCGGCCGGTCTCGAGCTCGCCCGCGCGGATGCGGCGCGCGGCCTCGACGCCGTCGATGACCGGCATCTGCCAGTCCATGAGCACCAGGTCGTACCGCCCGGCGGCCACGCGGTCGATCGCCTCCTGGCCGTCGTGCGCGTTGTCGCAGTCGTAGCCCATGCGCGAGAGGAACAGCCGCGCGACCCGCAGGTTGACCTCGTTGTCGTCGACGATCAGCACGCGCGGGCGGTCGCCGCTCACGATCGGCGCGGGCAGCCGTTCGGTGGGGGCGGCCGGCGCCTGGCGGCAGGCCTGGACCGCCGCGGTGAGCCGTCCGGTGCGCGGCGGCGTCAGCAGCGAGTGCACGTCGTTGCCGAGGGCCGCACCGCGGCGGCGCGTCCACGACTCGAGCAGGATGACCGGCGTCGGGCGCTGCGGCAGGGCCGCGATCCAGTCCGGGACGCCGGCACCGGCGCCGCTGGACTCCGTCAGCAGGGCGTGGCAGGGCTCGGCGGCCGGGGCGCTCCAGCGCGCCGCGGCGTCGGCGCCCGGTCGGCAGCGCGCGCTGTCGGCGCCGAGCAGCTGCAGCATGGCGGCGATGGCCGCGGCCTGTTCGTCGTCCGCGACCGCGATCAGCACGCGGTGGTCGGCGAGCGGCCGCGGCGTCACCTGGCTCTCGGCGGCCGGGAGCAGCTGCACGTCGAACTCGAAGGTGGTGCCGGCGCCGGGCGTGGGGCGGTAGCCGATGCTGCCGCCCATCGCCGAGACGAGCCCGCGGCAGATCGCGAGGCCGAGGCCCGAACCGCCGAACCGCCGCGTCGTCGACGAGTCGGCCTGGGAGAACGGTTCGAACAGGCGCTGCTGCAGCTCCGGATCCAGGCCGATGCCGGTGTCGATCACGCGCACCACCAGGTGCAGCGGCCGGCGGTCGTCGGCGCGCGCCACCTGCACGGTCACGCGGCCCGCGGGCGTGAACTTGATGGCGTTGCCCAGCAGGTTGGTGAGCACCTGCCGCAGGCGCAGCGGGTCGCCGCGGGCCGCGCGCGGCAGCTCGGGGTCGAGGTGCAGCGCCAGCTGCAGGTCCTTCTGCGCCGCCACCGGCGCCAGCAGTTGCACCGCGTCCTCCAGGGTGGTCACCGGATCGAAGTCCAGCGTCTCGAGCTCGAGCTTGCCGGCGTCGATGCGCGAGTAGTCCAGGATTCCCTGCAGCAGCTCGACCAGGGTGCGCGCCGACTGCTGCGCCGTCTCCGCCAGCGCCCGCTGCTCGGCGGGCAGATCACCCTGCAGCAGCAGCTCGGTCATGCCGAGGACGCCGTTCATCGGCGTGCGGATCTCGTGGCTGGCGACGGCGACGAACTTGGCCTTGGCGCGGCTGAGCTCGAGCGCCATGTCGCGCGCGCGCTCGAGCTCGCGGGCGCGCAGGCGCTCGTGCGCGCGCCGCGCGCCGAGCGTGCGCATCGCGAACCAGACGCCGGTGGTGAGCGCGATGATGCCGAGCACGGCGGTCCACAGGGTGCGCCGGGCCTGCAGCGCCGCCAGCGACGACTCGAACTCCTCGTCGGCGCGCGCGGCCCACAGCACCCAGCCGCCGTTGGCGTCGCGGATCCGCAGCGGCAGGATCCGCGAGTAGAGCAGTCCCTCGGCGGGCAGGCCGGCGTCGATCGCCGCCACGTGCTGCCGCCACAGGCCGTCCTGCAGCGGCGGCGCCGTGAATCGGTGCGGGTTGCTGCGCACGGCGAACCCGCTGTGCGGCAGGGCTTCGCGCAGCACCCGGGTCAGCAGCACGCCGCTCACGCAGCCGCGCAGCGCGCCGTCGGGACCGAACAGCGGCACCGAGTACACCAGCCCGCTGCGGTCGGCCTCGTCGGGCGCGCTCGGCGAGTAGAAGCGGTTGTCGCAGGTCCGCACTTCGGAGCTGCACAAGGCCGGATACTCGAGGCGGTCGACGCGGTCCTCGTGCGGGCAGAGCGCGCGGAACTGCTCGAGCTGCGCCTGCATCTGTCGGTACTCGTAGAGCTCGAGTTCCTCATCGTCGCCGTCGTGGTGCTCGCGGTTCGCAGCGCTCGCGCCGGCGATGCGGCCGACGATCAGCTCGTCGAAGGTCTCGAGCGGTTCCTGCGCCGCGCCGGTGATCGGGTCGCGGGCGTCGGGGTCGAAGTCGATCGGGACGATGTACACCTCGGACATCGCCACGGTTGCGGCCAGGTTGTTGTAGATCTCCTGCGCCGTGGCGCGGGCGTCGTCGTCGAGCTCGGAACTGCGGTCCAGGCGCCGCACGCTGGGCAGCCGGGCGATGGTGCGCAGCCCCTCGTACATGCTGCGGAACAGGTCCTGGTAGCGCGACGCCACCGCCTCGCTGCGCGTGTGCGATTCGAGCAGCCAGAGGCCGAGCGCCTGCGAGCGCTCGTGCTCGTGGAGCACGAGCGCGCCGCCGAGCAACACGATCCCCAATGTCGCCGGCGCACCATGCGTGGCCAGAGAGTTGCGCACCGAACGCGAGATCGGCGGATCGGCCGGCAGGCCTTTAAAATCAGGGGAGTCCCGCAGATCGGCGCGCGCCTCGTTCTGCGACGGCGGCCGGC
This sequence comes from Planctomycetota bacterium, assembly GCA_050245995.1. Taxonomy (GTDB): domain Bacteria; phylum Planctomycetota; class UBA1135; order UBA1135; family UBA2386; genus JBFWWV01. The sequence continues at coordinate 313,003 of JBFWWV010000001.1, forward strand.
GCGCGGGCGGCCGCGCCGCCGGGCCTGCGGAGCAGCAGCCGGAAGACCGGTCGCGAGACGGACCTGCGGGCGACCTCGCGGAAGCCGGCGGCGCGGTAGGCGCTGGCGAGGCCGGTCCAGGCGAACGCGTCGGCCAGCGATCCCTTCGGGTCTACGGGGTATCCCTCCAGGACGTCCGCGCCGCAGCGCCGCGCGAACGCCGCGGCGGCGCGCAGGAGCTGTCGGGAGACGCCGCGGCGCCGGAGGTCGCGGCGCACGAACATGCAGACGATCGACCACACCGGGCGATCGTCGACCGGCGCCAGGACCCGCGAGGTCGCGAGCCGCGCGAACTCCGGCCGCGGACCGAGCGAGATCCACGCCACCGGTTCGTCGCCGGCGAACGCCAGCAGGCCGGGCGCCGGCTCGCGGTCGACCCGTCGGCGCAGGCGGCGCTTGTGCGGCGCGCCCTTGCCCGCGTCGTAGTCGCGCGCGGGCAGCCGCATGGTCATGCACCAGCAGCCGCCGCAGGCGCCGCGTTCGCCGAACAGCCGGCACAGCTGCGGCCAGTTGGCGGCGGTCGCAGGCTCGACGCGCAGCCGCGGTGCGCGGGGTGCGGCAGCCATGGCGTTCAGCCCTCGGCGCGCGCGACCTCGACCATGCGGCGGAACAGCACCATGCCGTCGCCGTCCTCGGGCAGCGCGCCGCGCCGGGCCATCGTGCGGCGCCAGTCGGGCATGTGCGTCGCCAGGAACGCGCGGTCGGGGTGGGGCATCATGCCGAGCACGCGGCCGCTGCGGTCGGTCAGGCCGGCGATCCCGCCGGCGGAGCCGTTGGGGTTCGCCGGGTAGGCCGCGGTCGGCGCGCCCTGATCGTCGACGTAGCGCAGCGCGGCGTAGCCCTCGTCGGCCAGCAGGCGCGCCAGCGCCGCGTCGCGCGGCACCAGTCGACCTTCGCCGTGCGCGGCCGGCCAGCGCAGCTGCAGGTCCTTCGGCAGGAAGACGCAGCGCGACTCCTGCGTGCGCAGCGTGACCCAGCGGCACTCGTAGTGGTTGCTGAGGTTGTGGGTGAGCGTGACCTCCTCCTCGAGGCGGCCCTGCGTGCACGGCAGCAGGCCGAGCCGCACCAGAACCTGGAACCCGTTGCAGATGCCGAGCGCCAGGCCGCCGCGCTCGAGGAAGCGCAGCAGGCGGTCGCCGAGCCGCTGGCGCAGCTCGTTGGCGAGCACGCGGCCCGAGGCGATGTCGTCGCCGTAGGCGAAGCCGCCGGGTACCACCAGGGCGCGGTAGTCGAACAGGCGATCGGGAGCCCGCAGCAGCTCGGTCACGTGCACGAGGTCGGGCGCGCCGCCGGCGCGCCGGAACGCGAAGTGCGTCTCGCGCTCGCAGTTGATGCCGGGGGCGCGCAGCACCAGGATCCGCGGGGCGGTCATCGCGCCACCTCCTGGACCAGCGTGCCGTCGAGATCGAGCGGCCGTTTCCACGCGCGCTCGATCTCGCCCATGCCGAGGCTGCAGACGGCGCGGCCGCCGCGCACGAAGTCGACCCGGTCGCCCGGCACGGTGCGGCCGACGACCGCGTGCGGCGCCGACCGCAGGTTGGCCTGCAGGTCCGCGAGCCGGTCCTCGGCGACCTCGAGCAGGATGCGGCTCTGCGACTCGGAGAACAGCAGGTGCTCGTCGCGCAGCGTGGCGCGGTCCAGGCCCGACGGCAGCGGCAGCGCGTCGAGGTCGAGGCGCAGGCCGAGCCGGCCGCCGAGCGCCATCTCGGCCGCCGCCACCGCGACGCCGCCCTCGCTGCAGTCGTGCGCCGCGAGCACGCAGCCGGCGCCCGTGGCGCGGTGCACGCCGTGCAGCACGGCCTTGCCGAGTCCGGCGTCGACGCGCGGCACCGTGGCGCCGAGCTGTCCCTTCGTCTTGTAGTAGGTCGAGCCGCCGAGCTCCTTGCGCGTCACGCCGACCAGCACCAGCAGCGAGCCTGTGCGCTTCAGGTCCGACGTCAGCGTGCGGGTCACGTCGGCGACGATCGACATCGCCGTCACCAGGATGCAGCCGGGGATCGCGATCGTGCGGTCGCCGGCCCGGAACTCGTTGTGGAGCGAGTCCTTCCCCGACACGAACGGCGTGCGGTAGGCCAGCGCCAGGTCCTCGAGTGCGAGGCTGGCGCGCACCAGCTCGCCCAGGCGGTGCGGGTCGTTGGTGTTGCCCCAGCAGTAGTTGTCGAGCACCGCGGTGTAGTCGGGGTCGCCGCCGGTCGCGACGACGTTGCGCATCGCCTCGTCGAGCGCGCACTCGGCCATCGCCGCCGGGTCGATCTTGCTGTAGCGCGGGTTGAGGCCGTTGGCGAGCACCACGCCGCGGCGGCTGCCCAGCTTGGGCGCCAGCACCGCGGCGTCGCTCGGGCCGTCCTCGCGGACGCCGCACAGCGGCTTGCCGGCCGACGCGGCCTGCACCTCGTGGTCGTACTGCCGCACGATCCACTCCTTGCTGCAGACCGACCAGTCGCCGAGCACGGCGAGCAGCGCCTGCCGACAGTCGGGCTCGGGCGGCAGGTCCGGCTCCTGCAGCGCGCGCGGGACGTAGACCGCCTCGCGCTCCTGGCGCGGCAGGCCGCCGTGCAGGAAGGCGAGGTCGAGATCCGCGTGCAGGTCCCGGTCGAACCGCACCTGCAGGCGGCCGCTGTCGGTGAAGGTGCCGAGCACCGTGGCCTCGCAGCACTCCTGCGCGCAGACCGCCAGCACGCGCTCGAGGTGCTGCTGCGGCACCGCCAGCACCATGCGCTCCTGCGCCTCGCTGATCCAGATCTCCCACGGCGCGAGGCCGGCGTACTTGAGCGGCGCCCGCTCGAGGTGCACCTCGGCGCCGAGCTCCTCGGCCATCTCGCCGATCGCCGAGCTGAAGCCGCCGGCGCCGCAGTCGGTGATCGCCGAGAACAGGTCCTGCTCGGCCAGCGCCAGCACCGCGTCCATGACCTTGCGCTCGGCGATCGGGTCGCCGATCTGCACGGCGCCCGAGCTCAGCGTCTCGCTCTCGGTGTGCAGCGCCAGCGAGCTGAAGGTGGCGCCGTGGATGCCGTCGCGGCCGGTGCGGCCGCCGAGGGCGACGATCGCGTCGCCGGCGTTGGCCTTCTTGTGCGCGCGGGCCGTCGGCAGGATGCCGACGTTGCCGACGTAGACCAGCGGGTTGCCGACGAAGTCGTCGTCGAAGTGCACGCTGCCGTTGACCGTCGGGATGCCCATCGGGTTGCCGTAGTCGCGCACGCCGGCGACGACGCCCTGCAGCACGGTGCGCGGGTGCAGGCAGCCCTGCGGCAGGCGGTCCTGGGGCAGGTCGGGCGGCGCCAGGCAGAACACGTCGGTGTTGGCGATCGGCCGCGCGCCGAGACCGGTGCCCAGCACGTCGCGGATCACGCCGCCGACGCCGGTGCCGGCGCCGCCGAACGGCTCGATCGCCGACGGGCGGTTGTGGGTCTCGACCTTGATGCAGACCGAGTCCTCGTCGTCGAAGCGGACGATGCCGGCGTTGTCGACGAACACGCTGACGCAGAAGTCGCGCGCGAGCGTGTGGGTGACGTGGGCGATCGTCGACTTCAGCAGGTTGTCGATCACCTTGCCCTCGAACCGGACGCGGCCGGTCAGGGTCTTGTGCTTGCAGTGCTCCGACCAGGTCTGCGCCAGCGTCTCGAGCTCGAGGCGCGTCGGCGCGCGACCCAGCTGCTCGAAGTGCGCCTGCACCGCGGTCATCTCGGCGGCGTCGAGCGCCAGCCCGCCGTCCTTGCTCAACTGCACGAGGGCCGCGGCCGTGAGCCCGCGGAGCTCGATCGGGTGGGTGGCGAGGTCGGCGCGCGCGCCGCCGCCCGGCAGGCCGCGCGGCAGCTCGTCGACCAGGACGTCGTGCACCACCGCGTTGGCGAGGGCGCGGCGCGCGGCCTGCGCCAGCTGGGCCGCGTCGGCGGTCCCGGTGACGTCGTAGGCGCGGTAGGTGGCGGCGGCGACCTCGGGCAGGCCCTGGTCGACCAGCGCCTTCTGCACCGAGTGTGCGACCGGATCGGTGACGCCGGGGCGCAGCAGCACGCTGACGCGCCGCGCGCCGGCGGGGCGCGGCGGATCGCTCGCCTCCGGTGCCAGGATCTCGAGCCGATCGAGGACCGGATCGGTGAGCACCGCGGTCGCGAACGCCCGCACCTGGGCCTCGTCGAGTTCGGGGCCCAGCAGGTAGCCGCGGCGGCTGCGCACCGCTGTCGTCGGGACCCCGGCGCGTTCGAGCGCGCGCTGGGCCGCCGCGCCCGCCGGATCCGGCTCCGCCTCGCGAACCTGCACTTCGACGCGCCACGCCTGCATGCGCGGACGATGCCTAGCGGCGCCTGGGGGCGCAAGGCTGGCGCCGAGGTTCCGCCGGGCTGCGGCGAGCGGCGGCGAGCGCCGGCCCACGGCGCCGCGCGCCGCGCCGGTGTGCAAAACTGTCCAGGTGCCGCGGGCCGCGCGGGGCCCCGGCAGGTCAGCGCAGGAACAGGTTCGCGTGGCCGTTGCTGAGGACGATGCCGCCGTTGGCGTCGAGCGACAGCGCCTGGCTGTAGGCCATCCACGAGGCGGCGAGCGGCGCGGTCGGGAAGCTGACCGTCCAGAGGCCGGCGGCGTCGGTGAACGCGAAGATCGAGGCCAGCGCGTTGCCGCTGATCGCGGCGGTGCCGATGCCGGGGAGGAAGACCGGCCCGCCCGCGTCGGCGGCCACGAAGATCAGCGGCGTGTTGGGCACCCCGGTGAACGTCAGGTTCACCGTGCCCGACGGCGGCACGCGCTCGGGCAGCATCTGCAGCCGCGGCGCCTGGGTCGCCGCGGGGTGGGTGCCGAGTTCGACGTCGTCGATGGCCCAGCCGCCGAACTCGACCGTTGCGTTGGTGGTGAGGCGCCACTCGATGACGACCGACGGGTTGTTGTCCGCCATCGGGATCGCGAGCTCGACCGGGGTCCAGCTGAGGTCCGACACCGGTCCGGTGGTGGGGTTGGTCCACACCTGCGTGCCGTTCACGTAGATGGTGGCCCGGTCGAACGGCGCGCTCTGCACCGACAACCACCGCTGGAAGCGCAGATGGACGCCGACCTGGCCCGAGCAGTTCAGCGCCGGCGTGCGCAGCCAGCACGAGCTGTCGGAGCGGTACTCGCCGCTGCCGCCGCTGATGCTGTTGCCGGCGGCGTTCTGGCCGCTCGCCGCGAACAGCGGATCGGTCCAGAAGGTGCCCTGCGCGGTGCCCTGGTTGCCGGCGACGCCGCCGATCTCCCAGTCGTTGCTGCCGGTGATCCGGCCGTCGCTCCAGGTCAGGCCGCCGGTCTCGAAGTCCTCGAGGTAGAACCGCTGGAACGCGCCGGCGGCCGGCGGCTGCACCGAGAAGACGTGGTCGCCGACGGCAGGGGACCGCACGACGTAGCCGCTGCTGTGCACCGCCTCGATGCGGTAGCGCACCTCGCCGCTCTGGATGCCGGGCAGCACGCCGAGGTAGCCGTCGGCCGTCGCGTCCCGGACCATCGCCTGGGCCGTCGGCGCGCCGCCGGGCAGCGTGTAGGTCAGCTGGACCTGGCTGATCGCCCCCGACGTCACCGCGAACGAGCGCGCGACGACGGCGCGGCTGCCGAACTGGCCGGTCGTGTCGCCGAGCGGCGTGTGCGACAGGAACGCGATCTGCTGCTGCGGGAACGGCAGGCCATGCGCGATGGCGGCGCCACTGAGCGCGGCGTAGTGCGGGCCGCCGTTCAACAGGTTGCCGTCGTCGTCGGCAGCGAGGAACACCTGCAGCGCCGCGTCGACCTGGTTGGTGGAGTTGGCGACGATGGTGCCGAGCACGACCTGGTTCGAGATCGCGACCGCCGCGCTGGTGCCCAGCAGGGTGCGCAGGTTCTGGCGGACCTTCCACGCGAACCCCATCCACGACTCGCCGGACTGGTGGGCCTCGGTCTGGGTGCCCCACGGGGTCGTGTTGTCCCCGCTGCGCAGCACGCTGCCGGGCGCCGTGTAGAAGTCGAGGCCGACGTCGGGGCTGTCGAACAGGTACATCGCGACGATGTCGCCCCAGCCCTCGGAGAGGCCGTCGGTCGGCGCGTTCGAGATGCCGCCGTAGCGGTCGTCGAGCCCGTGCCCGCACTCGTGCGCGACGATGCTCGAGAACGCCGTGTTGTGGCAGCCGCCGATGGCGTCGGCGAGGTAGAAGCTGATCGTGTTGCCGGTGTAGAACGCGTTGCACGCGCCGGCCTGGTTGACGTGCGGCTGGATGGTGTCGAGCAGGTCCAGCTGCGGCGTGTCGCCGAGGACCGAGCGCGCGAACTCGTTGGTGCGCGTCGTCCAGTGCAGGACGTTGGTGTGCGCCAGCTGGACGTCGGTGGCGGCGGCCGTCAGCACCTGCAGGGTCGCCGGGACCCCGGGCGTCACCGTCACGCTGGCCGGCGTCGGCAGCGCCGGCGTGATCGGCGCGCAGCGCACGCCGTCGAGGTTGGTGACCGTGATCGTCACCGGCGCGGTGATGTCGATCGTGAACTGGCCGTTCTGGTCGGTCGTGACGGCGCCGATGCCCGGCACGCTCAGCACGCAGCCGGCCAGCGGCACGTTGACCGGCGCGGCGACCGCCGACTCGGCGGTCCGGGTCCAGCCCATCACGGTGACCGTGGTGGGGGTGGGGAGGGCACGCGCCGCGTGGGCCGCGGCGCCCGGACCGGCGTGCGCGCGACCGCAGCCGCAGTGGTGCTTGTCGTCGACGAACCGCAGCAGGGTTCCGTCGCGCGCGTCGACGTAGCAGCGGCCGATGCGCCCGTTGCCGTCGGCGTCGACGTTGCTGACGTGCACCTCGTACGCCAGGTGCGGCGACGAGCGCGCGTCGGCGTCGACGTCGGCCCAGATGCAGAGGAGCGGCGCGACCCGGGGCACGGGCTGGCGCGCGCGGGTCGGCCGGTCGCCGAGCGCCAGCCACGCCTGCAGCGCGGCCGTCGTCTCGTCGATCGCCGGCGTGACGTCGAACCCGGTGTCGATCGGCACGGCGACGCTGCCCAGCATGGCCAGCACGCCGTTCTCGTGGATGCGCACGTCGGCGCGCCCGCCGATCACCGGCAGCCCGCGGAACGACTGCGCGTAGGTGAACGACCAGCAGCTGCCCATGCGGGCGCCGATGGTCTCGCGGAACTCGCTGGCGCCGAGCCCCAGCAGGTCGGCGTGTTCGAGCAGCGCGGCGTCGGCGTGGCGGCGGGCCTCGGCCAATGAGCTCCCGCGCCAATCCGGGAGCGGTTGGCCGGTGCCGTAGATGCGGTCGGGCGTCCCGGTGGCCGGGCGGTGGTGGGCGAACCACACGCCGCCGACGCGATCGGCGAGCTCCCGGAACTCGGTCACCGCTGCCGCGGCCGGGATATCGACCGTCTGGTTGGTCCTGGGGGCTTGGGCACTCGCCGGCGCGAGCGCTGCGAGCAAGCCGAACACGACTGCGACCGGATTGCGGACAAACATAGGAGGGTGCCTGGTGAGGTCAGGATGCGTTCGCGGCGGAATACGGGGGGCGCCCGGAGGGAGCGTTGCCGCGCGGACAATGCCAACGGTGCGGTGAGCGCACGCACGGTGACAGCAAGAAGCGGACCCGCATCGTGGATCCGGATGCGGCGACGCGGATACGGGGCGCCGATCGGGGGCGCCGCGCTGCGCAATGGTGGCGATCGGATCCATGGGCGCCTGCCGCGGCGTCGAAGGGCCGAGGCGGAGGTGCGGCGCCGATAAGGGGTGCCGCGCTCGGGAGCGAGTTGCCCGCGTCCCGTGCCCGGGGACAGCGATCCGGTCGCGGCTGGTACCCGACCCTCGGCGCCGGCGCCGGCGCCGGCCGCGGCCACCGCAGTGGCTGCCGCGGCCACCGCACTGGCTGCCGCGGCCACCGCACTGGCGGCCGCGACGGCCGGGCTGCTACGCTCCGGGTCATGACCGACTCCGCCCCCAGGTCGCCGATCCCCGACGCCTTGGCGTTCGAGCGCCCGCTGCTGGACCTCGAGCAGAAGATCCAGGAGCTCAAGAAGCTCGCCACCGGCACCCACCTGGAGCTGGCCGGCGAGATCGAAGGGCTCGAGGACCGGCTGAAGCGCCAGACCGCGGAGGTCTACGCCCAGCTGTCGGCCTGGGAGCGCGTCAACGTGGCGCGCCACGCCGACCGCCCGATGACCTCCGACTACGTGCAGATGATGCTCGACGACTTCGTCGAGCTGCACGGGGACCGGGTGTTCGGCGACGACCGCGCCATCGTCACCGGCCTGGCCTCGATGGAGGGGATGCGCTTCCTGCTGGTGGGCCACCGCAAGGGCAAGACCGTGAAGGACCGGTTGGCCTGCAACTTCGGCTGCGCGCACCCCGAGGGCTACCGCAAGGCGCTGCAGAAGATGCGCCTCGCCGAGAAGATGAAGCTGCCGATCGTCACCTTCATCAACACGCCTGGCGCCTACCCGGGAATCGGCGCCGAGGAGCGCGGACAGGCGGGCGCCATCGCCCGCAACATCCTCGAGATGTTCGATCTGCAGGTGCCGATCGTCTGCATCGTCATCGGCGAGGGCGGCTCCGGCGGCGCCCTGGGCATCGGCGTCGGCGACCGCATCGGCGTCCTCGAGAACGCCTACTATTCGGTGATCTCGCCCGAGGGTTGCGCCGCCATCCTTTGGAAGAGCGGCGACAAGGCCCCGGAGGCCGCCGAGGCGCTGAAGCTGACCGGCCGCGACCTGCAGGAGTTCGGCCTGATCGACAAGGTCATCGAGGAGCCGCTCGGCGGTGCCCACCGCGACCCCCGGGGCACGGTCGACCGCGTCAAGGCGCAGATCCTGGAGTGGCTGCGCGAGCTGCAGCAGGTGCCGGTCGAGCAATTGCGGCAGCAGCGCTTCGAGAAGTTCCGGCACATGGGCGTGCCGCTGGGCGTCGAGGCCTGATCCCCGGGCCGCGGGTCGGGCGCCGTTCCGCACCGGCCGCTTCGATCGGCGCCAACACCGCCGGCCGTTGAGCCGTAGCATGCCGCACCTTGTCGGGTCGTGGGTTGCCGCTACGCTGGGCCGTGCGCCCCTCTCGCGTGTAGGCCCGCAACTGCCCGAACCGGACCGCATGCTGAACCGAGCCCTCCAACCCGATCGCGACCACCGGCACCCCGGATCGGCGCCCGCCGAGCAGGTCCTGCCGCGCGGCCTGCCCGACGACGTCCTGTCCATGGCGACGGCCGCGGCCGTCAGCGATGGCGAGCTGGTGCGACGCACGCTGGACGGCGAGAACGACGCCTTCGCCGCGCTGGTGGCGCGCTACCAGAAGCGCGCCTTCTGGGTCGCCTTCCACGTGGTCGGCCGGGTCGAGGACGCCCGCGACGTGACGCAGGAGGCGTTCGTCCGGCTGTATCGCTCGCTCGGCAAGTACGACTACGGCCGCTCCTTCTACACCTGGTTCTACCGCATCGTCATGAACCTGGCGATCGACCAGCTGCGCAAGCACAAGACCGGCTACGCGCAGAGCCTCGACGACCTGCTGTCGGTCGGCGGCATGGCCGACGAGCGCGCGACCGACGGCGGCACGATCGCCGCCGAGCTGGCCGAGCAGAACGGTCGGGTCTGGCAGGTGCTCGGCAAGCTGGACTCGAAGTTCCGCGCCGTGCTGGTGCTGCGCGACATCCACGGCCTCAGCTGCCGCGAGATCGCGCCGATCCTGCGCATCACCCACGCGACTGCGCGCTGGCGCCTGCACCGCGGTCGGCAGATCTTCAAGGAGCACTGGGAGCGTCTCGGCAGCGCCGGGAGCGAGTCGTCGTGACCGGATTGCGGTGCGAACGAGCGCGCCAGCAGCTGCCGGAGTTCGTCGCCGGTGACCTGGAGGCGGCGCGCGCCGAACTGCTGCGCGGGCATCTGCGCGGCTGCCACGAGTGTCGGCGCAGCGCCGGCGAGCAGCTGCAGGCGGCGCGGGCGCTGCGGCGCGCGGTGTGCGCGACGATCGTGCCCGGCGTCGACGACGCGCTGTTCCTCGACCTGCACGAGCGCGTGCTGAACCGCGTCGCCGGCGAGGAACCGCCGCGTCCGCGGGGCGCCGGCGGCCTGATGCGCGGCGGCCGCGCGGCGGCCGTGGTGGCCGCCAGCGTGCTGATCGCCTGCGGTTGGATGCTGGCGCGACCGGGCGCCGGCGCCGGCCTGATCGACCGTTCGCCGATCCGCGGCGGCGGCGGCGCCGCCGCGGCCGTGCCGGTGCGCGGGCCGGCGATGCAGTGGCTGAGCCACGAGTCGGTGTCGACCGCCGATCCCGCCGTGGGCGGGTCGGGCCAGGGTCTGATGGGGCGGCTGTCGCTGCGCACGCTCGAGGACGAGCACCTGATCCTGCTGCCGCTGGACGCCGAGGCGCCGTTGCTCGGACGCGACGGTGCTGCCGACGGTGCCGCCGACGGTGTCGGCGATCCCGCCGGGGCGGCGACCGGATCCGACGCCGCCGACCGCGACCGCTGAGCGGGCGCCCGGCGTCGGAGGACGCGCGCCGGGCGGGAGTTCTGTGCCGCCGCACTTCGTCGGGAGCCGCGTGACCGACGAGCGAGTCGACAGGAGACCACAGATGTCCAAGCTACCCACCGTCGCCGCGCTGCTGAGCTTCGCGCTGGGCGCGGCGGTCCCGGCGCAGGCGCCGCAGCCCGCGCATCCCGACACCGACACCAAGGCCACGACCGAGGCGCACGCGACCCGCGACGCCGCCGACTGGATCCGCGACCTCGGCAGCGACGACTTCCGCCAGCGCACCCAGGCCGAACGCGCACTGCGCGCGCTCGGCGCCGAGGCGCTGCCCGACCTGCGCAAGGCGGTCGACGCCGGCGGCCCCGAGGCGCAGTGGCGCGCGCGGCGCCTGATCCGCCAGATCGAGCGCGGCACCGACGGCGGCTTGTCGCGCCGCGACGACGGCGGGAGCGGGCAGGGCGCCCCGGAGCGCACGGGCCTGCGCGGCGCGCGGCCCCAGGGCTGGCGCTGGCAGGGCTCGAACGGCGACGTCGAGGACCGCTTCGAGCAGCTGTTCCGCGGGCTCGAGAACGACTTCGGCATGGACGTGCCGCGCGGCCGCTTCTTCGCCGACGGCTTCTTCCAGGACCTGCAGGAACAGATGGACGCGCTGCGGCAGCGGATGCAGTCGATGCCCCAGGGCGGCACCGGTCGGGGTCTGTCGATGCAGATGGGACCTGACGGCGTGCGCGTCGAGGTCAAGACCACGAACGAGGACGGCGAGGAGGAGAGCAAGGTCTACGAGGCTCCCGACCTCGAGTCGTTCCGACAGCAGTATCCGGGCGTGCTCGAGCAGCACGGCTTCGGCCTCCACCCCGGCGTCGATCCCTTCGGCGGGGGGCTGCAGCTGCGGACCTTCCAGTTCGACGACGGTCCGGGTTTCCTGATGCCGCAGGCGCTGCAGAACCAGCCGCGACTGTGGACGCCGTTCGGCCGCGCCGGCCGGCAGGGCCAGGACCCGGCGGCCGACGAGTGGTCGGATGCGCCGGCGCCGGTGCCCCCGGCCGGCAAGCGGCTCGGTGTGGTCGTGCGGCCGCGCATCGCGCCCGAGGTCCTGGACTACCTCGGCATCGACCACGGCCTGATGGTCGAGCAGGTGCAGGACGACACCCTGGCGAGCGCGCTGGAGCTGCGCGCGGGCGACATCGTGCTCGAGATCGGCGACCGTGCGATCCACGACACCGGCGACGTCCAGGACGCGCTCGGCGCGATCCCGGCCGGCAGCCAGGTCGAGGTCAAGGTGCTGCGCCGCGGACGCGAGATCGAGCTGAAGGCGGCGAAGCCCGAGGCGCCCGCGGAGCCGGCGCCGGCGCCGCTGCAGAAGCGCGCCGCCAACAAGGACGGCGGCGAGGACGACGGCGCCGCGGACCGCGACAAGTAGGCGCTACGCCGCTACGGCGCGTCCGCGCCGTCGCCGGCGCGGCGTGCCTGCAGCTCGCGCACGCGCAGCTGCCCGCACGCCGCCGAGCGGTCGGCGCCGCGCTGGCGCCGCACCGTGACCTTGAGGCCGCCGCGGCGCAGGTCGGCCGCGAACGCGTCGACCGCCGCCGCCGCCGGCCGCCGCAGGTCGTGTTCGCGCACCAGCTCGTCGACCGGGTTCCACGGGATCAGGTTCACCGTGCACGGCACCGCCCCGAGCTCGCGGACCAGCGCCGCGGCGTCCTGCGGCCGGTCGTTGACGTCGGCCAGGAGCACCACCTCGAAGGTCACCTCGCGGCCCTTCTGCGCGAAGAACGACGCCGCGGCGCGCACGATCTCGCGGACCGGGTGCTGCGCCGTCGGCACCAGCCGGCGCCGCAGCTCGTCGTCGGCGGCGTGCAGCGACACCGCCAGGTTCCACGACGGGTCGGCGGCGGCGAACTCGGCCATCTGCCGCGGGTAGCCCGACGTGCTGACCGTGATCCGGCGCGCGCCCATGTCGAGGCCGGCCGGGTCGTGCAGGCGCCGCAGCGCCGGCAGCAGGGCGTCGAGGTTGAGCATCGGCTCGCCCATGCCCATGACCACGAGGTTGGTGATGGCGCGGTCGGCGGGGAGCCGCGCCTTCGCTTGCAGCACCTGCTCGACGATCTCGCCGGCCGACAGGTTGCGGCTGACGCCGAACATGCCGGACGCGCAGAACACGCAGCCGACCGGGCAGCCCACCTGGGACGACACGCACAGGGTCGTGCGCGCGCCGTCTGGGATCAGCACGCACTCGACGGTCTGGCCGTCGGCCAGCCGCAGCAGCAGCTTCTCGGTGCCGTCCTGGGCCAGTTCGGCCTGCGCCAGCGACGAGCCGCGCGCCGGCAGCTCCTCGGCCAGGGCGCGGCGCAGCGCCGCGGGCACGTTGCGCATGCCGTCGTAGTCGGCGGTGCCGTGCCGGTAGAGCCAGTGCGCGACCTGGCGCGCCTGGAACGGCTTGCCGCCGAGTCGGACCACGAGCGCCTGCAGCGCGTCGTCGTCGAGGTCGGTCAGGGCACGGGGTGGCGCCACTGGTCGTCCGGTCGCCGGGTGGTCAGGCGGTCTTCTGCTGCGGCTGCGCGTCGTCGTCGTCGCGGCGGCGGCGGCCGAGGCGCTCGTGCACCAGCTCGCGGGTGACCACGAAGCGCTCGCCCTTGCGCTGGCCCAGCGTGAACCGGACGTCGAGCAGCAGCTCCTCGAACATCGCCCGCAGCGAGCGCACGCCGGTCTCGCGCTCCATCGCCTGGCGCGCCAGCGCCGTGAGCGCGTCGTCGGTGAACTCGAGCGTGACGCCGTCCATGGCGAACATGCGCTTGTACTGGCGGACCAGCGCGTTCTTCGGCTCGCTCATGACCCGCAGGATCTCGTCCAGCGTGAGCGAGCGCATCGCCACCGTGACCGGCAGGCGGCCGACGAACTCGGGGATCATGCCGAAGTCGATCAGGTCCTTCTGGTCGAGGTAGGGGATCAGCTTGTCGCGGTCGCGGTACGACGAGTCCTGGTCGAAGTCCGGCACCACGGTCTCCTCGTCGCCCTGGCCGAAGCCGATCACCTTCTGGCCGAGGCGCCTGGCGATGTGCTGCTCGACGCCGGTGAAGGTGCCGCCGCAGATGAACAGGATGTGCTCGGTGTTGACCTGGATGTAGCTCTGCTCGGGGTGCTTGCGGCCGCCCTGCGGCGGCACGTTGCTGACGGTGCCCTCGAGGATCTTCAGCAGCGCCTGCTGGACGCCCTCACCGCTGACGTCGCGGGTGATCGAGACGTTGCTGGTGGTGCGGCCGATCTTGTCGATCTCGTCGACGTAGACGATGCCCTGCTGCGCGCGCTCGACGTCGAAGTTGGCGTTCTGCAGCAGGCGCAGCAGGATGTTCTCGACGTCCTCGCCGACGTAGCCGGCCTCGGTCAGCGTGGTCGCGTCGGCGATCGCGAACGGCACGTCGAGGATGCGCGCCAGCGTGCGCGCCAGCAGCGTCTTGCCCGAGCCGGTCGGGCCGACCAGCAGGATGTTGCTCTTCTCGAGCTCGAGGTCCGGCTCCTGGTAGCGCGCGTGCAGGCGGCGGTAGTGGCTGTAGACCGCCACCGACAGCACCTTCTTGGCGCGTTCCTGACCGACCACGTAGTCGCTGAGCTTCTGGTAGATCTCCTGCGGCGAGGGGACCTTGTCCTTGAGGACGAGGTCCTTGACGAACGTCGACGAGCCGGGGCCCGAGCGCTGCTTGCGGTCCTCCTCCTTGAGGATCGTGTTGCAGATCTCGATGCACTCGTTGCAGATGTAGATCCCGGGCGGCCCGGAGATCAGCGACTGCACGTGGTGCCGCGACTTCTCGCAGAACGTGCAGCGTTCGACGGTCTTGCCCTTGCCTGCCATGAAGTCCGTTGGGTCGGTGCGCCGGAACCACCCGGCGCCGCCATGGTAGCGGATAGCCCGGACCGAGGCTCATGCCCAGCCGGGCTTTTCCCCCGGGTGCGCCGGGGCCGGCGGCGCGCCGTCCGGTCGGCGCCGCGCTGCGGGGGCCGACCGAACGCGCGCGGTGCGCGTCACTTGCTGGTCTCGACGATCTCGTCGATCAGGCCGTACTCCTTGGCCTCGGCCGCGCCCATGAAGAAGTCGCGGTCGCTGTCCTTGGCGACCTGCTCGACGTCGCGGCCGCAGTGGTTGCCGAGGATCTTGCTGAGGGTCTGCTTGAGGCGCAGGATCTCCTCGGCCTGGATCGAGATGTCCATCGCGGTGCCGCCGACGCCGCCCCACGGCTGGTGGATCATGATCCGCGAGTGCGGCAGCGCGTGGCGCTTGCCCTTGGTGCCGGCGGCCAGCAGCACGGCGCCCATCGACGCGGCCTGGCCGATGCAGTAGGTGGCGACCGGGCACTGCACGAACTGCATCGTGTCGTAGATCGCCAGACCCGCCGTGACGCTGCCGCCCGGCGAGTTCAGGAACAGGTTGATGTCCTGGCTCTTGTTCTCCTTCTGCAGGAACAGGAGCTGGGCGATCACGGCGTTGGCCACGTCATCGTTGATCGGCGTGCCGATGAACACGATGCGGTCCTCGAGCAGCCGGCTGTAGATGTCGTAGGCGCGCTCCCCGCGGCCGGTCTTCTCGATGACGGTCGGAATCGGGTAGTACCCGGAGAGGGTGGTCACTGCGTCTCGCTGGTTCATCGATTGGATCCTTGGCGCTCAGGTGCCGCTCTTATCGACGATCCGTGCCTTCTCTCTGAGGAAATCACGGACCTTGCGTTCGAGCATCGACAGCCGGAGCTCGCCGATCTGGTTGTTCCGCTCGAGATACTCCCGGACCTGATCCGGTGTCGCCGAGTTTGCCTGGGCGATGTTGCGGATCTCGGTCTCCATGTCGTTCTCGGTGACGAACAGCTTTTCTTGCCGCGCGATGGCGTCGACCAGGAAGAACAGCCGGACCCGACGCTCGGCGTCGGTGCGTGCCTCGTCCTTGGACTCCTCGAGCTTCTGCTGGATGGCCTTGTCGTCCAGACCCCCCTGCTCCTTCAAGCGGTGGGCGAACGTGCGCAGCGACGCCTGCTGCTGGTCGTCGACCAGCGACTGCGGCACCGCGAACTGGTGGCGCTCCAGCAGCTGCTGCAGGCACTGGTCCTCCTGGCGCAGCTTGCCGACGCGCTCCTTCTCCTGGCCGATGCGGGTGCGCAGGTCCTCGCGCAGCGCGGCGAGGTCGGGGAAGTCGAGCCCCTTGGCCAGCTCGTCGTCGATCGGCGGCGCCGAGACGCGCAGCACCTCCAGCACGTCGAGCACGGCCTTGCCTGGCTTGCCGCGGTACTGCTCCTTCTCGAACGTGTCCGGGAACGTCATCGGCAGCTCGACCGGCTTGCCGGTCTCGGCGCCGGTCAGGGCCTTCTCGAACTCGGCCGGGTCGGTGCCGGCGACCGGGATGTTGGTGTTGAGCTGCACGCCCTTGCGCTCGTGCGCGGTGGCGCCGGCCTCGTCGAGGAAGCGCATATCGACGCGCACGAAGTCGCCCTTCTGCGCGGGCTCCTGGACCTTCTGGATCGATCGCTTCTGGTTGGAGATCTCCTTGAGCGCGCCGTCGATCTCCTCGTCCTTGACCTCGGTCTCGTAGCGGGCGGCTTCGAGGCCCTTCACGTCGCCGACCTCGAACTTGGGGCGCACGTCGAGCTGGACCGTGAAGTTCAGGTCGGCGTCGGCCTTGACCTCGAGCTGCTCGTAGCCGTCGACGGCGATCCGGCCGACCGGCAGGATCTCCTTGTCGCGGCACGCCTCCTGGAAGAAGCGCTGCACCAGCTGCTCCTTGGCCTCCTTCAGGATGTTGGCGCCGAGGTGCTTCTCGAGCATCTTGCGCGGCACCTTGCCGGGCCGGAAGCCCTTCATCGACACCTGCTGGTTGGCGGAGCGGTACATCGCGTCGATGTGCTCGCGCACCGAGGTGCTCGGGACCTGGATGGTGAGGGTGCGGCTGCAGGGGCCGGTCTCGGCGACCGTGACTTCCATGGTGGGCTCGTGGTCCGCGCGCGGCGGGTGTGGGGACGCAGGGGCGGCCGGAAGGTGAACGCGGTCCGGCCCGCCCGACTTCGGGGCGGAGGATAGTCGCTCCAGGGTGCCGCAGGATCAAGCGCCCGGTCGGGTCGGCGGCACCGCGGTCGGCCGCGGCCGGGTCCGGGCGTCGGCGCGCGTCAGCGGCCGGCGGCCTCGCGCAGGTCCTGCAGCCACGAGCGCACGCTGGGGCGCTGCAGGCCGTCCTGGACCGCCTCGTCGGCGCGCGCGAGCTCCATCACCTCGTCGTAGGACAAGTTGCTGTCCTTGAGCTGCCGCAGCATGCGGTCCCAGCGGGCGCGCCGCGCCTCGCAGCGCACCAGCTCGCGGCGCATCTTGCGCTGCAGCAGCGGGCTGTTGCTGAGGTCGAGCACCTTGTCGAAGTCGTCGGCCGCCTCGCGGTAGTCGCCGACCGCGAAGTGCAGGTTGGCGCGGTCCTCGTACAGCTGCGGGTCCTGCCGGCGCTGCGGCCGCCGCAGCTGGTCGGTGATCGTCTGCAGCAACTTCTTGAGGCCGTTCTTGTCGCCCAGCGCGCGCAGCGTGAGCGCCGCCTCGAGCGCCAGCGCCCCGGTGTCGCCGGTGTCCAGCAGCGCGTGCAGGCGCTTCTCGGTCGGCTCGTGGTCCTCGGGCGCCACCCTGGCCAGGATCTCGACCAGGCGCTTGGTGCCGCGCCAGTCGAGCTTGTCGTCGTCGAGCAGCGGCAGCAGCGCGCGCGCGACCGCGGGGTCGGCCTTGGCGGTGGCGGCGAAGTACTCCACGTAGCGCGGCAGCAGCGACCGATCGGTCTCGCCACCGAGAGCCTGCAGGACGGTCGGCATCACCGCCGGCGGCGTGGCCGCGACCAGGTAGTCCATCACCGCCGTGCGCACGGCCCGGTCGTTGGAGCCGAGCATCGGCGCCAGCCGCTCGGCGACCGACGGGTCGCGCAAGCGCGTCAGCGCGTCGAGCACCGGCAAGGTCTCCGCTGCGCGCCCGTCGTCGAGCATCGCCGCCAGCACCGGCACCGCCCGCTTCGAGCGCGACAGGCCGAGCAGGTGGATCGACTCGAGCCGCGCGACCTCGTTGCCGCTGCGCGCCAGCTCGGCCAGCGCGTCGAGGAAGCTGCCCGGGTCCAGCCGCGCCAGCACGCGGCGGCAGTTGGCCGCGAGGTTGCGCGCCTGCGCGCCGTCGGCCACCGGCTGCAGTTTCTCGAGCAGCAGCGTCACCACGCTGTCGCCGAGCGCCGCGACCTGGGCGATGCGTTGGTCGAGGTACTCGCCGTTGTCGCGGTAGTCGAGCCGCAGGTCGGTCCAGAACGGCTCCAGCGCCTTCTCCTGCGCCGGCCGCAGCCGCTCGGCCCGCGAGCGCGCCAGCGCGGGCAGGTCGGTGAGGGAGACCTGCGCCGGCAGCACCGGCAGGATCAGCGACAGCATCAGCCAACGCGCGGACATGCCGCGGAGTGTAGGGGCGGGCCGGGCCCGAGGCGAGCGGCCGATGGGGCCGGTCGCTGGCCCGCAGCGGTTCAGCCCCGGCCCCGCGCGCGCCGATGCCTCCGGCATGTGGACCTACGTCCTGCGCCACCACGAGTGGCTGCGATCGATCTACGCGCGCTCCGAGCCGCTGCCGCCGGCGGCCGACTGGCTCGAGCCACCGGTGGTCGTCGAGGCGGTCGGCGCGGGCCGGAACTGACCGGAGTCGCGGCGGCGGTCGAGCGGTCGCGCTGCGGCGGGCGGCTGTCCCCGACCCCGCCGCCGGGTAACGTGCCGGCGTGCACGAGTTCGAGGTGATCGTGATCGGCGCCGGCCACGCCGGCGTCGAGGCCGCCTGCGCTGCGGCGCGCATGGGGCGTGCGGTGGCGATGGTCGTGCTCGACCCGCTGGCGATCGGCCGGATGTCGTGCAACCCGGCGATCGGCGGGCTCGCCAAGGGGCAGCTGGTGCGCGAGGTCGACGCGCTCGGCGGTGAGATGGGGCTGTGCACCGACCGCACCGGCATCCACTTCCGCATGCTGAACACGCGCAAGGGGCCCGCCGTGCGGTCGCCGCGCGCGCAGTGCGATCGCGCCGCCTACAACCGTGCGATGGCGGCGCGCGTGCTCGGTTACCCGGGCTTGACCGTGGTCGCCGGCGAGGCCGTCGGGCTGTGCACCGCGCCCGGCAGCGACGGCGAACGCGAGGTGCGCGGCGTGACGCTGGCGTGCGGGCGCGAACTGCGCGCGCCGGCGGTGGTGCTCACGACCGGCACGTTCCTCGGCGGGGTGCTGTTCGCGGGCGAATGGGAGGCGCCGGGCGGCCGCCACGGCGAGCGGCCGGCGCAGCGGCTGTCGGCGGCGCTGCTCGACCTGGGGCTGCGACTCGGCCGGCACAAGACCGGCACGCCGCCGCGGCTCGACCGCGCGACGATCGACTTCGACCGCTGCGAGGAGCAGCGCGGCGACGAGCCGCCGCAGCCGTTCTCGTTCCGCACCGAGCGCCTGGAACTCGCGCAGCAGTCGTGCTGGATCACGCGCACCAATGCGGCGACGCACGCGGTGATCGCCGAGCACGCGCACCGGTCGCCGATGGCGCAGGGTCGCATCCGCGGTCAGGGTCCGCGCTACTGCCCGAGCGTCGAGGACAAGGTCGTGCGCTTCCCCGACCAGGACGGGCACCAGGTGTTCCTCGAGCCGGAGGGCGCGGACTGCGACGAGATCTACCCGAACGGCATCTCGACCAGCCTGCCGGCGGACGTGCAGCGCGCGTTCGTGCGCACGATCCCCGGGCTCGAACGCGCCGAGATCCTGCGCCCCGGCTACGCCGTCGAATACGACTTCCTGCAGACCGACCAGCTGCGCGCCGACCTGCAGGTGGCGACGGTGCGCGGCCTGTTCGCGGCCGGCCAGATCAACGGCACCAGCGGCTACGAGGAGGCCGCCGGCCAGGGCCTCGTCGCCGGCGCCAACGCGGCGCGGTTCGCGCGCGGTGAGGAGCCCGTCGTGATCGACCGCGCCACCGCGTACCTCGGCGTGATGATCGACGACCTGTGCCGCGTGAACCCGAACGAGCCGTATCGGATGTTCACCAGCCGCGCCGAGTTCCGGTTGCTGCTGCGCGCCGACAACGCCGATCGCCGGCTGCTGCCGCTGGGCGAGCGGCTCGGGCTGGTCGACAGCGCGACGGCGCGCCGCGCCCAGGACAAGGACGAGCGCATCCGCGCCGCGCGCGCCATGCTGGACCTGCATCGCCGCGAGGGCCGTACGCTGACCGAATGGCTGCGCCGCCCGGAGGTGTCCGCCGAGGAGCTGCTGGCCGCGGAGCCGGCGCTACTGCCGCTCGCGCTCGAGCCGCAGGACTTCGCCGAGCTCGAGGCCGAGGTGAAGTACGCCGGCTACATCGCGCGCCAGCAGTTCGAGGTCGAACGGCTGCGCCGCATGGAGCAGCGCGCGATCCCCCTGGACTTCGACTACGCCGCGGCGACCGGGCTCAGCAACGAGGCGCGCGGCAGGCTGCTTCTGCGGCGGCCGCGCACGCTGGGCGAGGCACAGCGGCTGCCCGGCGTGCGGCCCGCCGACGTGCAGCTGCTGTCGGTGCTGCTGGCGCGGCGCGATCGCCAGGGCGGCGCTACAGCTGCAGCACGGCCTTGACGAGCTCCTCGGTCGGCGCCGCCGCCAGCTCGTCGCCGCGCGCGCGCACCTTGGCCAGCTTCTCGCGCGCCTCCTTCTCGGAGTAGCCCAGCGTGACCAACGCCATCACGGCGTCCTCGTCGCTCTGCCGCGGCAGCGTGACGGTGCGCTCGTCCGCCGGGCCGATCAGGAGCTTCTGCACGACGTCGCGCAGCTCGAGGCACAGCCGCTCGGCGGTCTTCTGGCCGACGCCCTTCACGCGCTTCAGCGCGGCGGCGTCGTTGCCGGCGATCGCCTGCACGACCTCGGCCGGCGAGTAGACGCTGAGGATCGACAGCACGATGCTCGGGCCGACGCCAGTGGTGGCCAGCAGCCGGCGCGCCAGCTCGCGTTCGCTGCGCGTGGCGAAGCCGAGCAGCGACGGCATGCCGTCGACCACGTGCAGCACCGTGTAGAGCGTCGCGGTGGCGCCGAGCCGCAGCGTGTCGGCGGTGGTCAGCGACACCTTGACCTCGAAGCCGACGTCGCGGACGCGCAGCACCGCGCGCGCGCCGAGCTTCTCGACGACTTCGCCGACGAGGTGGTCGTACATCGGGGGCTCTCGGGAATGCGGGTGCGCGACGCGCCGGTGGACCGGCGCGTCGTGCCTCTGCGATCAGCTGCGCAGGGACAGACCCAGCTCGTCGAGCTTGGTCTTGATCTCGTTCAGCGAGGTCTGGCCGAAGTTCGGGCACGCCAGCAGCTCGGCCTCGGTGCGGCCCGACAGGTCGCCGATCGTGCGGATCTTCAGCAGGTCGACAATGCGGCGGCTGCGCACCGACAGGTCCAGCTCGGTGATCGGCCGGCGGGTCGGGTCCGGGCTGTTCGGGTCCGGCTGCTCCTCGGTGACCGGCACCGTCTCGACGGCCTCGCCGAGGTCCCGGCTCATCAGCTCGTCGGAGGTCATGCCGAGGTGGAGGCCCTTGTTCTTGAGGATCTCCTTGATCTCGGCCAGCGACGTCTCGCCGAAGTTCTTGTAGCTCAGCAGCTCGGCCTCGGTCTTCTTGACCAGGTCGCCGAGGGTGCGGATGTTCATCTTCGCGAGGCAGTTGCGCGAGCGCACCGACAGCTCGAAGTCGTTGATCGGCGTGCGCAGGAGCTTGTTGCGCTTGTCGTCGCGGCGCTCCTGGTCCTCGTCGTAGTACATGTTCAACGCCGCGGCGGCGTCGCGGCGATACAGGCGCGCGCGGTCGTCCTCGGGGTTGGACTGCAGCGCCAGGTCGAAGCACTGCATGGCGCGGCGGTAGTTGCCGATGTCCTCGTAGAGCACGCCGAGGTTGATCACGCACGCCGAGTTGACCGGCGGCGACATCAGCGAGCGCTCGTACAGCTCGCGCGCCTCCTCGTCCTCGCCGCGCAGGTCGACGTTCAGGGCCAGGCGGAACAGCGCGTGCTTGTGGTCGGGCTGCAGGCCGAGCACCTGGTCGTAGCAGGCGATCGCGCCCTCGCCGTCGTGCTGCAGCTCGCGGATGCGGCCCTCGACGTAGGTGCGGTCGTTGGCCGCCAGCACGTCCTTGTAGCGATCGAGTTCGGCGCGCAGGCGCTCGGCGTCGAACGTGGTCTCGACCGCCAGCAGCCAGGTGAACGCCTGCCGCCCGTCGGTCTGCCGCTGGGTCAGGACCTTGTCGGCGTCGGCGACCCGGTTGAGGGCCGTGTAGCTGCGCGCGATGCAGTCGGCGATGGCCGGGTTGTTCTTCTGCTCCAGCAGGCCGTCGAGCGCGTCCTTGTGGCGACCCAGCGCCCACAGCACCAGGCTGCGCGGCAGGCCGGTCGCCCGCGGGCTGGCGAGCCAGTCGCGCAGGTGCTCGACCGAGTTGATCGACCGGAACACCTTGCCGCGGAAGTCATCGAGCACCGCGTGGGTGATCTCGCCGCGCAGCAGCGCCGCAGGGTCCAGCGACTCCATCGGTTCGTCGGTCGCGAGCATTTCCGTCATCGGGGCAATCCTGAGTCCGTGCGTACACCGGACCTGCCGGCGCCCGGGGGTGGCCGCCGCGACGAGGTCGGTGGGAAAAAGGCGGGCAAGCCTAGGGTGTGCCCCCCGTGCCGGTCAAGTTCGGTCAGGCCCTGTGGTCAGGCCCTGTGGTCTGGGCCGCGGCCTCGGCGGCGGCCGCACGGTAGACCGCGACCAGGTCGGCCGCCATGTCGGCGAAGCCCCGGGCGCGCGGCCGGGATCGGCCGGCCATCGCCCGGACCGCGGCCCGGTCCTGGCGCAGCCGCTCGATGGCTGCGCTCCAGGCGTCGACGTCCCCGGGCGGCAGCACCAGGCCTTCGTGCCCATCGGTCACGGCGTCCTGCAGGCCGCCGATGCGGCTGACCAGCACCGGCCGCTGCGCCGCCTGCGCCTCGCGCACGGTCAGGCCGAATGCCTCGTGCCACAGGGCCGGCGCGCAGACCACGTCGACGGCCCGCAGGATCCGCGGCAGGTCCTGGGTGGTGTAGGGCCCGAAGAACGTCACCGCGCCGCCGGGCTCGAGCAACCCCATGCACCGCGTCAGGTAGCCGGTGTCGCCGTGGTACGGCACCGCGTTGCCGTGCACGCGCAACTCGACGCTGCCGCGCGGCTGCCGCGCCACCGCCGCCAGCAGCACGTGCAGGCCCTTGCTCGGGATCAAGGTGCCCAGGTAGCCGAGCCGCAGCGGGCCCGGGCCGCACGACGGCAGCGGCAGCGCGTGCAGCGCCTCGGTGTCGACGCCGTTGGCGACCACGGTGAACCGCGTCGGGTCGACGCCGAGCGCCGCGAACGCCGGGATCACCCGCGCCGAGGGTACCACCAGGCGGGTCGCGTCCTTCAGCGTCGCGCGCGCG
This sequence comes from Planctomycetota bacterium, assembly GCA_050245995.1. Taxonomy (GTDB): domain Bacteria; phylum Planctomycetota; class UBA1135; order UBA1135; family UBA2386; genus JBFWWV01. The sequence goes on from JBFWWV010000001.1 coordinate 335,879, forward strand.
CGGTCGTGCAGCCGGGTCGCTTCGGCGGGGCCGCTGGCGGGGGAGACCCAGTGGCCGAAGGTCAGGTGCAGGCACTCGCCGCAGCGCTGCGGTTCGACCTGCGCGCAGACCTCCTCGCGCCGGTGCCACATCTGCCCGCGCGGGCACATCAGCCAGTAGTCGTGCAGCGTCAGCACGCGCGGCACGCCTGCTTCGCGCAGGACCGCCAGCGCGTCGGTCGATAGCCCGGTCAGGTGGTGCACGTGCGCCACGTCGAAGGTCTCGCCGCGCGCCGCGCAGTCGGCGAGGAACCTGCGCAGCGACTGCGCCATCGGCGCGCACTCGTAGATCGAGTCGAGCCCGGTGAGGCCTTCCCAGCGGTAGATCGCGCGCGTCACACGCGGGTTGGCGCCGGCGTCCGGCGGCGGCACCACTGCGCCCTGCGCGTGGCCGGCGGCGCCGCTGCGCGCGAACACGTGCACGTCGTGGCCGGCGCGGGCCAGCGCGTCTGCGAGACCCTCCACGTGCTGCTCGACGCCGCCGACGCTCTCGGGAGGCAGGCCGTGGGTCAGCAGCAGGATCCGCATGCGCGCACCATCGGCAGCGCGGCGCCTGGTGGCAAGCGCGCAGCGCGACTCCGCGTGCGGTGTGAGGCGCGCGGCGCGCGGCCGACGCGTTCGGGACCCGTGCGTGCGCCCGCAGAAGTTCGCTGTCGTTGCCTTGCGCGCGGGGGGCGCCCCGGTAGCATCCCTCCGTCGTCGCGGCGGCCGCCGGTCAGCGGGTCGCGATGCTTCGAACGGTCAGCTCACATTGGCGGTCAGTCGGTCATGCCCGATCGGGACATGTCGACTGCCCCGGAGGGATTCACTTGGATCGGATTCGCATCCGCGGAGGTCGCGGTCTCGGCGGCTCCGTTCGCGTCTCGGGCAGCAAGAACGGCGCGTTGCCCATCCTGGCGGCGACGCTGTTGATCGACGGCCCGGTGCTGCTGCGCAACGTGCCGCGGCTCACCGACGTGCTCAACTTGCTGCGCATCCTCGAGCGACTCGGCGTCCGCCACCACTGGCTCGACGACAGCACGCTCGAGGTCGAGGCCAAGGACAAGACCCTCTACACCGCGCCGTACGACCTGGTCCGCACGATGCGCGCCAGCTTCGTCGTGCTCGGGCCGCTGTGGGCGCGCCGCGGCGTGGCCTCGGTCAGCTACCCGGGCGGCTGCGTGTTCGGCCATCGGCCGGTCGACCTGCACCTCAAGGGGCTGCGCGACCTCGGCGGGGAGATCGAGATGGCGGACGGCTACGTCCGCATCTCCGGTCGCCCGCGCGGCAACGTGCTGTTCCTCGGCGGCAACATGGGCTCGACCGTCCTCGGCACCGCCAACGTGCTGCTGGCAGCGACGCTGGCGACCGGCACGACGTGGCTCGAGTCGGCGGCGATGGAGCCCGAGATCGAGGACCTGTGCCGGTTCCTCAACGCGTGCGGCGCCAAGATCCGCGGCATCGGCAGCCACCTGCTCGAGATCGAGGGCGTCGACGCGCTGCAGGGCTGCGAGTGGTCGATGATCCCCGACCGCATCGAAGCCGGCACGTTCCTGTGCGGCGCGATCCTGACCAACAGCGACGTGCGCGTCGAGGGCGTCGAGCCGATGCACCTGCTGTCGCTCATCGATCGCCTGCGCGCCGCCGGCGCCGCGTTCGAGATCGGCAAGGGCTTCGTCCGCAACCTGCCGACCGCGACCGGCAAGCTGCGCGCCGTCGACGTGACGACGATGCCGTACCCCGGCTTCCCGACCGACCTGCAGGCGCAGTTCATGACGCTCATGGCCAAGGCCGACGGCGTGTCGGTGATCACCGAGAAGATCTACCCCGAGCGCTTCATCCACGCCGCCGAGCTGCAGCGCCTCGGCGCGCGCATCCGCCGCGAGGGCCCCAGCGCGATCATCGAAGGCACCAGCGATCTGCGCGGCGCGCCGGTGATGGCCAGCGACCTGCGCGCGTCGGCCAGCCTGGTGCTCGCGGGTCTGGTCGCCGACGGCCACACCGACGTGCGGCGGGTGTATCACCTGGACCGCGGCTACGAGCGCATCGAGCAGAAGCTGCACGGCATCGGCGCGGACATCGAGCGCATCAGCGAGGGGTAGGCGCTGGGGCGCCTGCGGGCGGAGGTCGCTCGACGCTTGCGCCGTTCCGATCCGCCACGCCAAGGGAACGGTGCGCCGTACCCGGGGCTTGCGGGTCTGGGGTGACGAGGTAGCATCGCCTGGGCATTCGGAGTCAGAAGGAGGCTCTACCATGGCTGCTCGCTGCTCGCTGGCCTCCGCTCGCCGGCAGATCGCAGGCGTCCTGATGGCGCTGCTGTCGACGGACCGGCGCTCCCACTGGATCAGAGGCCGACGCGGGCGCCTACGAGGCTGTCGACGACCCGGGCTGGAGAGCGCTTCGCGGCTACCAACCGAAGTTCGTGGGACTCGGCGGGTCGATGGCGACGATGCTGGCTCTGTTCCCGGATATGCGACCCGATGTGGAGTCCTGGTTCTGGTGTACTCCCGGCGTCCAGATGATGACCCGGGACCCTGCTCGCTTTGACGCACACATGAACGCATTCACGACGAATAGCCTGATGTCGACGCGCTATGAAGACTTCCTCAATCACATAGTGCCTCCAGTTGTCATTCACTCATACTGATGCGAGCCGATGCACGCAACGCTTCGGATGTCGGCCCCGACCCCACAGGAGAAACCGTGCCTACTCCCCGTGCCTGGCCAACGCTCCTCGTGCGCACCTTGCTTGCCTTCGGCCCCCTCTGCGGGGCCGCCGCTGTGCGCGCCCAGCATCCTGCACTGAGTCCGACGAGCGACACCACGATCGTCGTCAGTGGCCCGCTGCACTACAGCTCGATCTCGGTGCCGGCCGGTGTGACGGTGCGCTTCACCGCGCCCGGCTTCGGTCCGTTTTCTGTACCTGGGATGCCGGCGGTCGTGTTCTGCGACGGGGATGCCATAGTGCATGGTAAGCTGGCTCTGGAAGGTGAGATCATCAATGATAGTCCCGCAGGCTGGGTCTTCACTGGTCAAGGCCGCAGCGGTTCCCAGTGTGCACTCAACTACTTGTTCCCGCCCGAAGGTGGTCGCCACGCCAGCAACTACGGCTCGGTCCTACCGTTCAGCCTGGAGGGCGGTAGCCCAAGCGGCGAGAACTATCTCTACGATGCGGCGTGCATACAGCTACAATCGCGCGTCCCCGGCGCCGAGGGGGGGGGCACGTTGGTGCTTCTGGCCGACGGCCGCATCGAAGTCGCCGGTACGATCACCGCCGACGGCCACGGTGTTACCGCAGGAGGATCTGGTGGATCGATCCTGCTGCGCGGTGCTGCCGGCGTGACTATCCTGCCTGGCGGCAGCGTGACCGCGCGGGGCGGCCCGGGAGCCCCGCCATTGACCATTCCGCCGATATCCCCGCCTTTGCCTCCCGACTACCGTCTTGGCGAACCGGGCTACGTCCGGCTCGACGCCTGGGGTGCCCTGCCGGCCATCCAGGGCACGGTCGAGCCCCCGCCGACCGCGCTCGCGTTGCCGCACCTGCGCTCGGTGTCCCAACCCAGCATCGGCACCACGTGGACCTGCTCTGTGTTCGCCCCCGAGAACTCGGCGGTGTTCGTCGCGGCGTCTCCCAACCCGGACAACGGTACGCCGACGCCGTTCGGCCCGCTCGGCATCGACGTGGCGAGCGCGACGATCCTGGCCTGGGCCGCCGTCGCGCCCTCGGGCCACGACCCGTTCGTGAGCACACCGGCGAGCGTGCCCAACGCGCCGGTGCTGGTCGGACTCGGCTTCTGGACCCAAGCCCTGGTGTTCCCGCCGGCGCTGCCGGCGCGCCTGTCCAACACGCTGTCTCTCGTCGTGCAGTGAACTGGCAGTGGTCGCCCTGGTTCGACCGATCCTCGTCGACCGGTCAGAGGGTCAGAGCCAGGCCATCGTGCGCAGCGTGTCGGCCAGCAGCTCGCCGAACATCCGGTGCGCCATCGGGCTCGGGTGCGGGTCGCCGTTGCCGATCACCAGCTCGCACTCCCGGTACTGCGGCAGCGTGACGTCGTGCTGCTGCATCCAGACGCGCAGGTTGTCGCCGTTCTCGATCGTCGGCCACCCGTGCTGCTTGCACAGGTCGCGCACGAAGTCGGGCAGATCGAAGTGGCAGGTGACGGCGACGCGGAAGCCGTGCTCGCGGGACAGCTCGGCGAGCCGTTCGAACGCGCGCGCGACGCCCTCCTCGCCGACCATGTGGCGGTAGATCTCGGGCACGTGCTCGGGCCGCGACTCGAAGCGCTCGCCCTGGAACGGCGCCATCTGCAGCGGCGTGTCGATCCAGCGCGTGCGCCAGCCGAGCACCTTGCGCACCAGCTCGTAGAGGTAGCTGCGGTCGAACGACAGCACGCCGGTCTGGCGCGCGATCATGTTGGGCAGGTCGGTGTCGTTGCCGACCCAGTCGAGCAGCACGATGTCGGGGCGCCACGGCAGCACCTTGTGCTCGAGGGTGGCGACCTCCATGGCGGTGTTGTAGCCGGGCACGCCGGTGTTCAGGACCTCGATGGTGCGGCCGGGCAGGGCGCTGCGCAGGCGGTCCGCCATCACGCGGCCGAACGCCTGCTCCTGGGCGACGCCCCAGCCGAACAGCACCGAGTCGCCGAGCAGGACGATGCGCGTGCTGCCGGGGGTGCGCTCTGGCGCCGGCCACTCCCCGTCGCGGAAGCCGTGTGCGTTGATGAGGCAGGGCTGCCCGAGGTAGCGCGCGCGCAGGTTGGGGATGAACTCGTAGATGATGTCGGGCACGTCGCTGGTGCGCACCAGGCGACCGAGCGTGGTCTCGGTGTCGGGCAGCAGGATCTCGGCCTGGTCGCCCTGGCCGCGCTCGATGCGCTGCCAGTCGGCGACGATCTTCTGCTCGCGGGTCCAGGCCAGCGCGCGGGCGCCTGCCTCGCCGAACGCGAGCGCGAGCACGCAGCCGGCGCCGAACAGCAGCAGGCGCGCACGCCACGACGTGTGCCGACGCGCGCGACCCTGAGGCTCGTGCGGATGGCCCTGCGGTGTCCGTGGCTGGTCGGGACTCGACACGGATCCGACTGTAGCGACGGCGGGCGTTCTGCCTACCTGCGCGCGGCGTATGTCACCGCGGGGGCGGCGTATCGTGAGCGCGCGTCGTCGGTGGCGCGGGCGGTTCGGCGACGCAGGGCGCGATCAGCCGTCGTCGTCCTCGTCCATGAATTCCGACTTGCAGGTGAGGCGCCAGCTCCAGCCGGCCTGCTTGTGCGCGTCGCGGGTCTGCGTGCGCAGCTCGTCGCTGAAGTAGGTGCCGTCGTGAATGGCCCGCGGCGTCGGGAAGATCAGCACGCTGACCTTGCTGGCGACCATCTGGCCCTCGGCGTCGAGCACGTCGAGCGACACCAGCGTGCGCAGCACCGGCCGGCCCGTGTCGTTGTGGTAGTGGAAGCGGCAGCGCACGTAGGTGTTGCTGGGGTAGCCCTCGAGCCAGAGCTGCCGCACCGTGACCGTGCCCTGGCCGGGGAACTCGAAGTCGCGCGGCAGATTCGCGGTGGCGGCGAAGCGCGCCTGCTCCTGTTCGAACTCCCGCATCTCCGCCATCTGCTCCTGGTAGATCGGCGGGCCTTCGTCGTACTCCAGGGTCGCGCACGCGGGGAGCAGGAGCAGCGACAGCAGCGGGGCGTGGGAACGGAAGCTCATGGTTCACCTCGGGGACGCGGACGGTTCGGACGCCCGGCGGCGCCGCGGACCAGCAAGCGCGATGCCATCGCGCCAGGGGCACCGTCCATGGACGCACCCGGCGTCGGCGCCTTCCGCCCGATTCGGTTCTGCGGGCTCGCCGGTGAGCCGCCGGCGGGGTCGCGCGACCGCTCGCCCTGCGGCTGTCGGCCGCGCGCGTCGGCTTGCCGTGGACCGCCGCGACGCTGTCGATGTAGCACCCGCAGGACAGTGAAGGTCCCGGTGGACCGAGGCGTGCGACCGGCGCGAGCCTTGACCGCGACCCCGCACGGGCCGATCCTGCGCGCCGCATGTTCGACTCGCTCGCCAACGCGCTGGGCAACGCCTACCGCTCGATCGTCGGCCAGAAGACCCTGACCGAGAAGAACGTCGAGGACGGCATCCGCGCGGTCCGCCAGGCGCTGCTCGAGGCCGACGTCAACTACCAGGTCGCCAAGCAGTTCGTCGCCGACGTCAAGCAGCGGGCGCTGGGCCAGGACGTGATCCAGGCCGTCGACCCGGGGCAGCAGTTCGTCAAGGTGTTCCATGACGCACTGACCGAGCTGCTCGGCGGCCAGCAGCAGGGCCTGCCGGTCACCGACCAGCCGCCGCTGGTGCTGATGATGTGCGGCCTGCAGGGCAGCGGCAAGACGACCACCTGCAGCAAGCTGGCGCTGTGGCTGCGCAAGAACAAGAAGAAGAAGCCGCTGCTGGTCGCCGCCGACCTGCAGCGCCCGGCCGCGGTCGAGCAGCTGCAGAGCCTCGGCAAGCAGCTCGGCGTGGCGGTCTACGCCGAGCCCACGACCGCGCGTCCGCCCGAGGTGTGCCGCCGCGGCATCGAGCACGCGCAGAAGCACCAGCACGACGTGGTCATCCTCGACACCGCCGGCCGCCTGCACGTCGACGAGCCGTTGATGCAGGAGCTCGAGCAGGTGCGCGACCGCTGCAAGCCGCACGGCGTCCTGCTGGTGTGCGACTCGATGCTGGGCCAGGACGCGGTCAACTCGGCCAAGGAGTTCCACGCGCGGCTGCCGCTGCACGGGCTGATCCTGACCAAGGTCGACGGCGACGCGCGCGGCGGCGCCGCGCTGTCGATCGTCAAGGTGACCGGCCGGCCGATCCTGTTCGCCGGCGTCGGCGAGAAGCCGGACGACCTCGAGGAGTTCGATCCGGCGCGCATGGCCGGCCGCATCCTCGGCATGGGCGACGTGGTCGGCCTGGTCGAGAAGGCGCAGCAGGTCATCGACGAGAAGGAAGCCGAGAAGCAGGCGAAGAAGCTGCAGAAGGGTCAGTTCACCTTCGAGGACTTCCTCTCGCAGCTGAACATGATCCGCAAGATGGGCCCGCTGAAGAAGGTGCTCGGCATGCTGCCGGGCGTCGGCCAGATGCTGAAGCAGGTCGACTTCGACGACGCCCACTTCAAGCGCATCGAGGCGGTGATCCTGTCGATGACCCCGCGCGAGCGCCGCAGCCCGGACCTGATCGACACGCCGCGGCGCCGCCGCATCGCCGCCGGCTCGGGTAATCCGCTCGACGCCGTGAACGGGCTGATCAAGCAGTTCAAGGCGATGCAGGACATGATGAAGAAGCTCGGCAAGGGCGGCGGCATGGGCGGCCTCGGCGGCGGCGGCGGCATGGGCGGGCTCGAGGGCCTGCTCGGCGGCGGCATGCCCGGCGGTGGGCTGGGGGGCGGGTTGGGTGGCATGCCGGGACTCCCCGGCGGCATGCCCGGCGGTGGCCGCCCCGGTCGCGGTCGCGGATTCCCCGGCTTTCCCGGCGGCGGCCGCGGCTTCCCGGGCAAGCGCCGGTGACCGGGACCGCCGGGGACCGGGAAGGCTGGCGCAGAAAGGGCTGGCAAAGCCGGTTCCGTTCTGCTTTGCTCCTCCGCCCTTTCGTCGGTAGCGGTCCGGTCGGACGGCCGCAATCGGCGTCGAGGACGTCCCGGTTCCACCCGCGGGACATCGCCCCGCTGCACGGAGATACTTTCCCTTGGCTGTCAAGCTTCGCCTGAAACGGTTCGGACGCCTGAACCACCCGACCTACCGCGTGGTCGCCGCCGACGCGCGCTCGCCGCGCGACGGCCGCATCATCGAGGCCATCGGCTACTACCTGCCGCTGATGCCGCGCACCCAGGAGCAGCTCAAGCTCAACGCGGAGCGCGTGCAGTACTGGCTGTCGGTGGGCGCGCAGCCCTCGGAGACCGTCACGAGCATGATCAAGCGTTCGGGCATCGCGATGCCCGCCCGCAAGAAGCGCGTGCGCGGCAAGAGCAAGGCTGCGAAGAAGCCCTGGACGCCGCCGAAGAAGAAGACGCCGCGGCCCAAGAAGAAGGCCGCCGACGCCGCCGAGCAGAAGTAGGCGCGTTCGCTGACCCCTGGGTGATGCGTCGGGCGGCGCCTGCCGGCCCGGCGCCACATTGCGCTGGATCGCTGTTCGGAGCCACCGTTGCCCGCCAAGAAGAAGAGCCGCAAGGCCGCCGCTGTCGCCGAGCCGGTCGACGCCGCGCCGGATCCCCGGCAGTCGCTGCCGCAGGACGCCGCCAGCTGGAAGCTGGTGATCGGTGAGCTCGAGACCGCGCTCGCCGCGGTGCCGCCGCCGCCCGAGCCCAAGGCCAACGACCTGGTCGAGGCGATGCTGCACATGTACTTCGCCGACGGACTGGCGTGCGGCTACGGCCAGGAGGCGCGGCGGCGGATCGCCGAGACCTTCGTCGACCGCAACGAGTTCCGCGTGACCGAGGCCTACGAGGTCGAGGACCTGCTGCAGGACCTGCAGATCCCGGACCTGTTCGACCGCTGCGCGGCGGTGCGCGAATCGGTAGGGCAGACCTACAACGACCAGAACGGCGTCACCCTCGACTTCCTGCGCGATCTCGGCATCGGCGACCGCAACAACTTCTTCCAGCGCACGCCGGCGATCCGGCCGCACGTCTCGACGTTCCTGACCAACGTGCTGACGCTCGAGGAGCTGTGCTTCTCGGACAAGTCGACGCTGCGCGCGCAGCAGCGGCTCGGCATGGACGCCAAGGACGACGCGGCGATGGCGTTCGTGGCGCGCGCGCGCGAGCTGCTGGCGCCCTACGGCCACCTGCCGCTCGACGTCGGCAAGCACCTGCCGTCCGGCAAGCCGAACCTCACGCTGCCGCTGTCGCCGGCCTGCATCCTGGCGCGGTTGCTGCCGGGCCCGAAGAAGCGCTGAGCCGCGGGGCCACCGTGCCGCCGCAGCTGGTGCTCGCGTCGACGTCCCCGCGGCGCAGCCGTCTGCTGACCGAGGCCGGCATCGCCTTCGTCCTGGGGGAGCCCGGGCCCGAGCCCGAGGCCGCGGGGTCCCCGCGCGACAAGGCGCTGCTGCGGGCGCGCAGCAAGGCGCTGGGCGGTCGCGGTCCGGCCGGCGTGACGGCGCCGCTCCTGGGCGTCGACACCGTCGTCGACCTCGACGGCCAGGAGCTCGGCAAGGCCGCCGATCCGGCCGCTGCGGCGGCGATGCTGCGGCGGCTGTCCGGTAGGATGCACCGCGTGCACACCGGCCACTGCCTGTTCGACCCGGCCACCGGCGCGCGCCGCGAGGAGGTCGCGACCGCGCGCGTCGCGTTCGCGCCGATCGACGACGGGGCCCTGCAGCGCTACCTCGACAGCGGCGAGTGGTGCGGCAAGGCCGGCGCCTACGGCATCCAGGATCCGAGCCAGTCGTTCGTGTCGCTGGTGGACGGCGCCCTCGACGCGGTGATCGGCCTGCACGTGGACGCGGTCCGACGCCTGCTAGGCGCCGGCGCGCGGTGAGGCCCCGGACGCGGGGGCGACGGTGAAGGGCCTGCCGCGCAGCACCGCGGGGCGGATGGCGCTGGCCGCCGTCGTCGCGCTGGCCGCGATCGCCGCCCTCGAGCTGCTCCTGCGCGGCCGCGACGCGGCGGTGCTGGCCGCGCGACGGGACCCCGCGCCGTGGCGCCCCGACGGCGACCGCGAGGCGCCCGACGTCGCCCCGGACGCCGCCGACCCGCGCGCGCCGTCGGCGCGCGGCCTGCGGGCCGACCGGGTCGTCCTGTGCGCCGATCCGGCGACGGCGCGCGACGCGGCCGCGTGCTACCAGCTGCTGGCCGACGGATCGGTCGCCGTGCGCCGGCCGCCGCCGCTGCCGGCTGTGCCTGGCCGCCAGCGGCTCGCGGCGGTGGCCGTGGCGCTGCCGGCGGGGTCGCTGACGGCGCTGTCGCCGCAGCAGCGGGCCGGCCTGCTGGACCTGCTGGGGACCCTGGTCGCGGAGCGGCCGGTGCCGCCCGACCGGGTGGTGCTGGCGGGCCTCGGCGGGGCGCGGGCCGACCTGACGGCGCTGCTCGGCTGGGTGCGCTGAGCACAGGAGGCGGGCCGCCGTTGACCCCGGGCCGTCGCGGCCTACACTCTCCGCCCCTTGCTCGCGCCAGCCGCGGGCCAGCCAGCCATGAAAGAGAACATCCACCCCAAGTACGTCGAGTGCAGCGTCAGCTGCGCCTGCGGTCACAAGTTCACGACCCACTCGACCAAGGCCGAGATCCGCACCGACATCTGCTCGGAGTGCCACCCGTACTTCACGGGCGCCCAGAAGTTCGTCGACACGGCCGGCCGCGTCGACAAGTTCTTGAAGCGCTACGGCAAGCAGAAGAGCGGCAACGCCTGAGCGCCGCCGGGGGGCCGCGGCTCCCCGTCCTGAGCCGCGCGCCGCGACCGCAGTGAACGCGCGGCGGACCCTCGTCGTTCTGGCTCCCGGTCCCTCCTCGCCGCCTGCATGTCGATCCTGCGCCCGCGCATCCAGCAGAAGCTCGACGGCATGGTGGCGCGCCAGCGCCAGCTGCTCGCGGAGTCCGCCGACCCCGAGGTCGGGCGGCGCCCCGAACGCCTGGCGTCGCTGCAGCGCGAGCTCGGTTCGCTGCAGAAGGCGGTGTCCGACTACGAGCGGTTCCGGTCGGTGCAGGCGCAGATCGAGGAGCACGAAGGGCTGCTGCAGCCCGGCGGTGACCGCGAGCTCGCCGAGCTGGCGCGGGCCGAGCTGCCGCAGCTGCGGGAGGAGGCGCGCGCGCTCGCGGACGCGCTGCTCGACGCGCTGCTGGCCGAGGCCGGCGACGACCGCCGCGACTGCATCGTCGAGATCCGCGCGGGCACCGGCGGCGAGGAGGCGGCGCTGTTCGCGCGCGACCTGTGCGACCTCTACATGCGCTACGCCGGCCGCATGGGCTGGGCGGTGGAGATCATGCACAGCTCGGAGGCCGAGCAGGGCGGACTGCGCGAGATCGTGTTCGCGGTGCGCGGAGCGAACGTGTTCCACTACCTCCAGTTCGAGTCCGGCGGGCACCGCGTGCAGCGCGTGCCGGAGACCGAGGCCAAGGGCCGCGTGCACACGTCGGCCGCGACCGTCGCGGTGCTCGCCGAGGTCGAGGACGTCGAGATCGAGATCGACGAGAGCCGCGATCTGCGCATCGACACCTATCGCAGCAGCGGCGCCGGCGGCCAGCACGTCAACAAGACCGAGTCGGCCGTGCGCATCACCCACCTGCCGACCGGCCTGGTGGTCGCCTGCCAGGACGAGCGGAGCCAGCACAAGAACCGGGCGCGGGCGATGAAGCTGCTGCGCGCGCGGCTCTACGAGCAGCAGCAGCGGGCCGCCGACGCCGCCCGAGCCGCCGAGCGCAAGGAGCAGGTGGGCACCGGCGACCGCAACGAACGCATCCGGACCTACAACTTCCCGCAGGACCGCTTGACCGACCATCGGCTGCACCGCAACTTCTCGCTGGCGCAGATCATGGAAGGGCGCCTCGAGCCGGTGGTGGAGGCGCTGCTCGCGTTCGACCGCGAGCGGCGCATCGAGCACCTCTGACCCTTCTCGTTCCATTCGACCCCTCTTCGATCCCCAGACCCCGATCCCGGAGCCTCCCATGACCGACAGCGGCAACGTCCCCGAACTGCAGGAACTCGAATCCCTGGAACCCGGCGCGTCCGCGGACGGCGGCACCGCCGCCATGGACGAGCGGGCCCTGCAGACGATGCGCGCGGGCCTGCCGCCGCCGGCCTTCAACCCGATCTGCACCGACAAGACGTCGTACCGCTTCCTGATGTGCGGCGTGCTGATGGTGCTCGGCTGCCTGATGCCGTTCAGCGCCGACCTGAACCAGGCCGGCTACAAGACGATGGGCGGCGCGTTCTTCATGTTCATCGGCATCGGCATGGTGTGGACGTGGTGGGCGGCGATCCACCACAACCGCTCGACCGGCGCCAGCCTCAAGTGGCTCGGGCTCTGCCTGATCCCGATGATCGCGCAGATCCTGAACATGGTCGATTACGACGCCAAGGTGGCGCTCGACGCCGCGCAGCACTGGGGCGTGATCAGCGGCAACGCCGAGCTGATGGCGCCCGAGGCGGGCCGTGACGATCCCTACACCTGGGGCACGATGTTCTCCGACGCGGTCCTCGCGCTGTCGAAGAAGCTCGAGTCGCCGCAGGCCGCCGAGCGCGTCGGGATCTTCTTCCGCTGCTTCGGCACCGGCAAGGTGTTCGTGTTCCTCGGCGCTTTGCTGGCCGAGTTCTTCTTCATCGCCGGCATCGTCGGCGGTGCCAAGCAGAACAAGCAGCAGAAGGTCCAGCGCATGGCGGCCGCCGCCGAGCGCAAGCGCCGCTGAGAGGCTGGCACTGGGCGCGACCTTCCGGCCGGCGCCGTCGCGGCGCCGGCGCGCGGCATGACCACCGATTCGCACACCGTGATGTCCGTGCTGCGCGCCGCCGAGGGCTGGCTCGCGCAGCGCGGCGTCGACGCGCCCAAGCGCTCCGCCGAGCTGCTGCTGGGCAAGGTGCTGGGGCTCGACCGGCTGAAGCTCTACCTGCAGCACGACCGGCCGATGGGCGAACCCGAGCGCGCGGCGATGCGCGCGCTGCTCGCGCGGCGGGGGCGCCACGAGCCGGTGGCGCACCTGCTCGGGTCCTGGAGCTTCCGCGGCTTCGAGATCGAGGTGTCGCCGGCCGTGCTCATCCCGCGGCCGGAGACCGAGGAGCTCGTCGATCTCGCCCTGGCGCGCCTCGCGCCCGGCGCGCGCGTCGTCGACCTCGGCACCGGCAGCGGCGCGATCGCGGTCGCGCTCGCCAGCGAGCGAGACGGCGCCACGGTGGTCGCGACCGACGTCAGCCGGAACGCGCTGGCGGTGGCCGCGCGCAACGTCGCCAGGCACGACCTCGGCGAGCGCGTGGCGCTGCGGCACGGGTCGTGGTGGGACGCGTGCGCGGACGACGCGCCGTTCGACCTGCTGGTGTCCAATCCGCCGTACGTCGACCCCGATCGGCCGGAGTTGCTCGAGGCGACCGTGCGCGACTTCGAGCCGCCGCTCGCGTTGTTCACCGCGCCTGGCGATCCCGGTTCGTGCTACCGCGAAATCGCCGCCGGCATCGCGGCGCATCTGCGGCCGGGTGCTGCGGTGGTGCTGGAGACCGGCGTCGGCGCCAGCGACGCCGCGCTGGCCGTGCTGCGCGCGACGCCTGAACTCGACGACGTCGCGCTGCTGGCGGACCTCGCCGGCCAGCCGCGGTTCGTGGTCGCGCGGCGAATCTGAGGCGGATGCCGGGCGGTTGACCGATCGTGCCGCGGCGATGCATCGCGGCGCATCGTCGCGCGGATCTCCAGGCGGCAGGCCCGGTTGGCGATCCGGTGGCGGCGTGCGCCGCGGCGCGCTTCGGGTCGCCTCGAATGCGCGCGGTGCGGCGCTAGCATTCCGCGCGTCAGGCGTCGTTCGACGCCCGAAAGGAACCGTTCCGAATGAACACTCCGCAGAAGCCCGGTCAGACTGGTCAGAAGCCCGCTCCCACGCCGTCCACCAAGCCGGCGCCGTCCCCGCAGAAGCCCGCGCAGGCTCCGAGCCCCGCGCAGAAGCCCGCGCAGCCGCAGAAGCCGAGCGGGCCCAAGAAGGGCTGATCGCAGCGCGCTGACACGTTCCGACGGAGTCGCCCTGCTCGGCGCGCTGCGCCGGGCAGGGCGCTTGTGTTTCCGGCGGCAGTGTCTCCGGCGCAGTGTTTCCGGCGCAGTGTTTCCGGCGGCAGTGTTTCCGGCGGCAGTGCGCGCGGACGGCGCGCGGACGCCGCCTGGCTCAGGCCGGCGCGCCCTTCTCGACGTAGGCGCCCAGCGCCTGCTTCGCCGCGGCGTCGATCTGCGTGAAGTACACCGCCAGTTCGTACGACGTCGGGTCGTCGTCCTCGGGCTCGCAGCGCACGACCGCGCCCTCGAGGCGGTGCCGCCGGCCCTGACCCGGCAGCTGCAGGTCGATGGCCACGCGGGTCATCTCCGTGAGCTGCGTCCTGGTCGTGCAGCACAGGCCGATCGCCGACAGGTCCTTCAGCTGCGCCGGCGCGGCGCCCTGCTCGGGGTTGAGCTGGATCGAGAAGTCGGCGCGCGCGCGCGGGGCGCGGCGGCGTTCGCGGGACGGAGCGGTCATGATCGCGCCGGAGGGTAGCTGCGGCTGCGCTCCCGCGCCAGGATTCCATCCGGTGGCAGCGGTCGCGGGAACGAACTGGCCGTGGCCCGGTCGGCAGCTACGCTCACGGCCTTCCCGTTCCAGGCGACGGTCCCGACCCGAACCCGTCGTCTTCACTCCAATCCAAAGAGGGTGTCGTGGCCAACTTCAATCAAGTCATCCTGATGGGCAACCTGACCCGCGACGTCGAGCTGCGGCACACGCAGGGCGGCATGGCGATCGCGAAGCTCGGCATGGCGATCAATCGCAAGTGGACCCAGAACGGCGAGCAGAAGGAGTCCACCTGCTTCGTCGACCTGACCGCGTTCGGCCGCCAGGCCGAGGTGCTGAACCAGTACGTCGCCAAGGGCAGCCCGTTGTTCGTGCAGGGCCGCCTCGAGTACTCGACCTGGGAGGCGCAGGACGGCAGCAAGCGCAACAAGCTCGAGGTCGTCATCGACAACTTCCAGTTCGTCGGTGCGCCGCGCGGTGCCGAGGGTGGCGGCGGCGGCGGGGGCGGCGGCGGTGGTGGTGCGCGCCGCGGCGGCGGCGGTGGCGGTGGCCGGCGCCAGTCGAGCGAGGGTGCGGCCGAAGCCGGCGGCGACGTCGACTACGGCGACATCCCCTTCTGACCCGTCTGAGGTCCGGCCCCTCTGAGGTCCGGCCCTCCTGAGTTTCTGCCCTCCTGAGGTCCGCGCCGCGGGCCCGGGTCCGCGGCGGCGCAGCCGCCTGGCGAATCAGCCCGCCGACCGGCGGCGTCGCCTGTCAGGTGCAGCTGGCCTGCGGACGCAATCAGCGCCGAGCCGCCCAGGCACTGGAACGAACAGCTGTCGAAGGCGATCGCGCCGCCGAACACGTGCACCCGGACGGTGCCGTCGGTGACGGCGCGGATGGTCACGCCGCGCTGGACGAAGAACTGCGCGTAGGTGCCGGGCCGGACCAGGACAGGTCGCCCGCGGCGGCGATCGCCAGCGCGTCACGGATCTGGGCGAGCCCGCCCGGGCCACGAGGCGGGTCCACTGCGCCGGCGCGGAGGACCCGACCAGGGTCAGCAGGGCGAGGCAAGGAACGAGATGCATGATGGACGGCTCCTCAGGTCTCCCGACGACCCGCGCAGTCCGGCCGAAGTCCCGCCCGGAGGCTCGCCCCCGTGAGGCCCGGCCCGACACGCGGGCCGCCCGACGCCGAGCGCGTCCCGATTCGGAGCAGCCGGCGCATCCGCGGGCTGGCCCCCGGCCGCGCGGAACCTCAAGTCTGTCCGGCCAGCTTCCGAAAGGTGCCGTGTCCCGTTCCAGGGACAGCCACCAGCAGACGCATGAGCACCGTCAACGACGTCAGGGATGCCCTCTCGGCGCGCTCGCGCACCGCGACGCTCGAGCAGCTCGCCAGCGAGGGCAAGAAGCGCGTCCGGCTGATCAAGGCCGAGCACGTGGCGGCGATGATCTCGGCGTCGGTGCACTCGGCGATCGAACAGTCCGGCCTGATCCCCAAGGAGGAGGTCGAGAAGCTGGTCGAGAACAGCCGCTCGGAGTTCCGGTCGATGCTGCAGGACCGCCAGCAGGAGGTGCAGCGGATCCAGGAGCTGGAAGACCTCGTCGAGGTCCGCGAGCGCGAGATCGTCGAGCTGCGGCACCAGCTCGAGGCGGCGCGCACGGCGCCCGGCGGCGGCGCGCCCGCCGCGGGCGGCGCGGCCGCGACGGCCGCTGGCGGCGCGGCCGCGATCGCCGGCGCGCCGGACCTGTCCGCTGCGCTCGAGAAGCTCGCCGGTTCGCTCAACGACCGGCTCGAGAAGCTCGGCAAGAAGATGGGGATCAGCTCGGCGGTCGAAGGCGACGAGGTCAACTTCGACGGCCTGTTCAAGGACACGGGCAAGGAGCTCGAGTCCAACATGGAGAACATCCAGGTCAAGAAGAAGGCGGGCGGTGGCATCGCCGCGAACCTGGAGCGGTTGAAGAAACTCAAGGGCGGCGGCTGAGGCCGCAGCGCGACGTTCAGGGGAAGAATCACGACCATGACGCAACACGACGACCAGGACCACGGCGGCATCCACAACACCGCCGACACGGAGATCGCCCTCGGCAAGGGCTTGGACATCGGTACTGCCAACCTCGCGGCGGCCGTGCAGAACGACGAGGGCGGCATCACCGTCACCGTCGAGCGCAACGCCTTCCTCGACATCCCGAGCGACGTCTACAGCAAGAACATGCTGACCAAGCTGAAGGTGCCCTACGTGGTGCACAACGGCAAGCTGGTCGTCATCGGCGAGGCCGCGTTCGAGCTCGCCAACGTGTTCGGCCGCGAGACGCGTCGCCCGATGATGGACGGGCTGATCAGCCCGAACGAGGTCGACGCGCTGCCGATGATGAAGATGATCATCAGCAAGATCCTGGGCGAGCCCGCCGCGCCCGGCGAGAACTGCTACTTCTGCGTGCCGGCCCCGTCGCTCGACGTCGACAACAACGTCGTGTACCACCAGGGCCTGTTCGAGAGCATGATCAACAAGATGGGCTACAACGCCCACGCCATCAACGAGGCCCACGCGGTCATCTTCGCCGAGCTGGCGGAGAGCGACTTCACCGGCATCGGCCTGAGCTTCGGCGGCGGCATGGCGAACGCCTGCATCACCTACAAGTCGATCCCGTGCCTGTCGTTCTCGGTGGCGCGCGGCGGCGACTGGATCGACAAGAACGTCGCCAACGTCCTCGGCGTGCCGCGCAGCAAGGCGGCCTACATCAAGGAGCGCGGCATCGACATCCGCGACCCGAAGAGCCGCGAGGAAGAGGCGGTCGCGATCTACTACCGCAGCCTGATCAGTTACGTGCTGACCAACATCAAGGCGCGGTTCGAGTCGGGCCAGAACATGCCGACGTTCAACACGCCGGTCGACATCGCCTGCGCCGGCGGCACGTCGATGATCGGCGGGTTCATCGAGGTGTTCCGCGAGGAGTTCGCCAAGATCGACTTCCCGATCCCGGTCGGCCGCATCTTCCGCAGCGAGGAAGCCCTGACCGCGGTCGCGAAGGGCTGCCTGGTGGCCGCCGCCATCGGCGAGTCCTGAGCCCCGCGCATCCGCGACGCGACGCCGCGGCGGCCCGAGGGTCGCCGCGGCGTCGCGGCGCGTACGGGCCGGTGTCGCGGTTGGCGCGGCCGGTCGGGCGGCCTACAGTCGGCCCTCGATGTCCTCGCGCGTCCCCGTGATTCTCGTGGCAGCCGCCCTGGCGGCCGGACCGCCCGCGCAGGACCCCGCCTCCGATTCCCCGGGAAGCTCCGTGGCCCAGAAGACCAACCGACTCGCCGACGAGACGTCCCCGTACCTGCGCCAGCACGCGTCCAACCCGGTCGACTGGTACCCCTGGGGCGCGGCGGCGCTGCAGCGCGCCCGGGCCGAGGACAAGCCGATCTTCCTGAGCATCGGCTACTCGGCGTGCCACTGGTGCCACGTGATGGAGCACGAGAGCTTCGACGACCCGGCGGTCGCGGCGCTGATGAACGAGCACTTCGTCTGCATCAAGGTCGACCGCGAGGAGCGGCCGGACCTCGACGAGATCTACATGACCGCGGTGCAGGCGATGACCGGCCAGGGTGGCTGGCCGATGTCGGTGTGGCTGACGCCCGACCTCGCCCCGTTCTACGGCGGCACCTACTTCCCGCCCGAGGACTCGCACGGGCGACCCGGGTTCCGCCGGCTGCTGACCCACCTGGCGGCGGCGTGGCGCGAGCGGCGCGACGAATGCGTCAAGGGTTCGAAGGAGCTCGCGGACCACCTGACGCGCGTGCTGCAGCCGCAGCAGCTCGGCGGTGCCTTGCCCGACGGCGCCGGCGCGACGATGCTGGAGCAGTCGGCCGAGCGCTATGACGAGGTCGCCGGCGGGTTCGCGTCGGCGCCGCACTACGCGCCGAAGTTCCCGCACGCGTCGGAGCTGATGGTGCTGCTGCGCCGGGCCCACAGAGGCCAGGGCAAGGCGCTGATGATGGCGACCCGCACGCTGGACGCGATGCGCGACGGCGGCATCCACGACCAGCTCGGCGGCGGGTTCCACCGCTACAGCACCGACCGCGAGTGGCTGGTGCCGCACTTCGAGAAGATGCTCTACGACAACGCGCTGCTGGCGGAGGCCTACCTGGAGGGGCACCTGCTGACCGGTGACGAGAGCTACGCGGCGACCGCGCGCGACACCCTGGATTACCTGCTGCGCGAGATGCAGGGCGAGCACGGCGGCTTCTACAGCAGCCAGGACGCCGACAGCGAGGGCGTCGAGGGCAAGTTCTTCGTGTGGCAGCTCGCGCAGGTGCAGGAACTGCTGGGCGCCGACGCCGCGCTGGCAGCGCAGCGGTGGGGCGTCACCCAGGACGGCAACTGGGAGGACACCAACGTGCTGTGGCGCGCGGCGCCGGTCGCGGAGGTCGCCGCCGCCCACGACCTCACATCCGCCGAGGTCGAGCATCGGCTCGAGGCGGCGCGCCGGACCCTGCTGGCGGCGCGCGCGGGGCGCGTGCACCCGGGCACCGACGACAAGGTGTTGGCGGCGTGGAACGGGCTGGCGATCGCCGCGATGGCGCGCGGCTACCAGGTCCTCGGCGACGAGCGCTACCTGACCGCGGCGCGAAGGGCCGCCGAGTTCGTGCTCGGTGAGCTGGTGGTCGACGGACGGCTGCGCCGCAGCTGGCACAGCGGCCGGGCGCAGCACAGCGGCTACCTCGAGGACCACGCGTTCGTCGCGGACGCGCTGCTCACGCTGTTCGAGAGCGACTTCGACCCGCGCTGGCTCGAGGCCGCGGGCGAGCTGCTCGCGCAGACCGTGGAGCACTTCCGCGACGACGCCGACGGCGGCTTCTTCTTCACGGCCGACGACCACGAGGAGCTGCTCACGCGCAGCAAGAGCGCCGTCGAGTCCAGCACGCCGTCGGGCATCGCGCGCGCGGCGCGGGCGTTCCTGCGCGGCGGCCTGCTGCTCGGCGACCAGGCGCTGCGCGACGTCGGCCGCCGGGCGCTGGAGGCCAACGCGGCGGTGCTGGAGCGGTCGCCGATCGCGGTGCCGTCGCTGGTGCTGGCCCTGCAGTTCGAGCAGGGCGATCCGCGCGAGGTGATCGTCGCGGGTGCCCCCGACGACCCGCGCACCCAGGCGCTGCTGCGTCGGGCCCGCACCGCGTTCCCGCCGGACCGCGTCGTCGCCGTCGTGCACGACGGCAACCGCGACCGCCTGGTCGCGCGTTCGCCGGTGTTCGCCGACAAGGCGCCGCTGGACGGCGTGCCTGCTGCCTACGTCTGCCGGCTCGGCGCGTGCGAGCTGCCGGTGACCGATCCAGAGCGGCTGCTCCGATGACCGACGAGGCGACCGCCGCGTTCGCCGCCCTGGTCCTGGGCGCGACACCCGTGCACCGGATCGCCGAGGACGCAGGGAACGTGGCGTTCCTCGCGCCGCGGCCGGTGCGGCCGGGGCACGTCATCGTCGCGCCGCGGGCCGGCGTCGACTCGGTGTGGGACCTCGACGACACCGCGCACGCCGGGCTGTGGCGCTTCGTCGGCGACGTGGCGCGCGCGCTGCGGTCGCGGCTGCCGTGCGAGCGGGTCTGTGTCAGCGTGATCGGCTGGGCCGTGCGCCACGCGCACGTGCACCTGGTGCCGACCGATGCGCCCGGGCAGGTGCCGGGGCTGGACGGCCCGCCGCTCGAGGACGCCGCAGCCGCGGCGCTGGCCGAGCGTCTGCGCGGCTGACGGTCGGCATGCCCCCGCGTCGGGGTGCGGGGCGTCAGCCGGCGCGGCGTGTGCGGCCGTCGAAGGTATCCTCGCCGGCGCAGGTGCGCAGGTAGTCCGCGTAGGCATCCACGAAGCGGTCCAGCTCGTCGGCGACCTCGGTCGGCAGCGCGAGCCGCTGGCCCTTGTCGCCGACCCGCTCGGCCAGATGTGCGAACGGCGGGGTCGCCAGCAGGAAGGCCGGGAAGTCGTCGTCGACGCGCGGCTCGGCCAGGTCCCGCAGCCGCCGCAGCCAGTCTGCGTTCGCGCGCTGCAGGCGCCGGCTCCACTCGCGGCGGGCATCGAGGTCGAGCTCGCGGGGGTCGCTGGGGAAGTGGGTCGTGCGGTCCATGGGCATCTCCTGGCTGGACCGTTGCTGATCGGACCGTGGCGCGGGAATCTTGAGCATCGATGTCGACTTTCCCGCCGTTCCAGGCGCGCCCGCTCGACGACAGCGGCACCGACGAGGCGATCGCGCTCGCGGCGGCCCTGGGCGCGCACGGCATCTACCTGGCCAACGCGCTCGACGCCGCGCAGGGCGAGGCGATCGGCCTGTGGGGGCGCGACGCGCTGCTGGGCTGCCTGTGGTTCGGGCCGCGCGGCAACCTGATCGTGCTCGAGCGCGAGCCGTTGGCGCCGGTGCAGGTGGCCGACGCCGTGCACCGCAGCTACTGGCCGTGGCGCATCGCGCTCGGACCGGGGCCGTGCGTCGACGAGCTGGCGCGGCGGTTGAGCGGCCCGCCGCTCGTGCATCGCGATCAGGTCTACCACGGCTGCACGCCCGACGCCGTCGCCGGCGCGCTGGCGGCGGCGGATGCCCGCCGCGCCTCGCGGACCGATCGCGACCGGTTGATGCTGGCGACGCTGGAGCTCAACCGCACCGACCTCAACGTCGATCCGCGGCGCGTCGACCGCCGCTGGCTGCGCGACATGATCGCCGAGCGCGTTCGCGACGGCACCGCGTGGGTGCTCGGACCGCCCGGGGCGTTCCACAGCAAGGTCGACCTCGGCAGCGCTGGCCGCGCCGGAATCGTGCTCGAAGGGGTGTTCACGTTCCCGGAGGCGCGCGGCCGCGGTCACGCCGCGGCGCTGGTCGCGGCGGTCGCCGCGTCGGTGCCGAACGGCGCGATGGCGTGCCTGCACGTGGCCGCCGACAACGCACCGGCCCGGCGAGCCTACGAGCGGGCGGGGCTGCGCGAGCTCGAACGCTTCCGCCTGCTGCTCGCGAACTGAGGCGCCGAGCGGCTACGGCGCCAGCCAGGCGAACGCGAGTTCCGGGCCCAGGAGCGGATGCTGGCTGCGGCGCCGCAGATCGATCCGGGTCATCTCCTCGCGCAGCGTCGCCCGCAACTGTTCCGCCTCGGCGGTCCGACCGAGCGCGCGCAGGTTGGCGACCAGGGCGGCCTTCAGCAGCGGGTTCGACGACTGCTGCGCGGCGCGCCCCAGCGCCTGCTGCTCCGCGGCCAGTTCGCCGCGGCGATGGTGGCCGAACGCCGCCAGCGACTCGCCCCAGAACGTGCGGCCGCGGCGCAGCAGCCCGTCCTCGACGGACGGGCGCCGGTCGTCGCGCGCGCTGGCGTCGACGAGGCCGAGCGCGTAGCTCGCTGCGTCGGCGACCATGGTCTGCGGCCAGCGATCGAGCACCTGGGTCAGCAGCGGCCGCAGCCGCGCGCCGTGGCCGAGGCGCACCAGCGTCTCCGCGGTGTCGGCCAGCTCGGCGCTGCGCAGCTCGAGCACGCGCGGGTGCGCCAGCAGCCAGGCGATGTCCTCGAACATGCACTCCACCGCGGCCGCGGCGTCGCCGCACAGCAGCTCGTGCGCCGCCTGCATCCGCAGCACCTCGTGGAACGCCGTGCTGCCGCGCACGGCCGGCTCGCCGGCCAGGTCGGCGAGCCACGCGCGCAGTTCGTCGTGATCGCCGGCCTCGTAGCGGCTCATGGCGAGCGGCACGACGGTCGCGTTCTGCGGGAGCGCCACCGCCGCCCGCTCGAAGGCCGCCCGCGCGACGTCCGGGTCGCCGTTCCCCAGCGCCGCCCAGCCCAGGTGGTAGGCGGCCCCCGCGTGGTCGGGCAACCGCTGCGTGAGCTGCGTCAAAACCGCCTGCGCGTCGGCGAAGCGCCCCAGGAAGTTCAGCGCGATGCCGGCGGTGTAACGCACCTCCGGATCGTGCGGCCGCTCGCGGTCGGCGACCTCGGCCAGGCGCCACAGCTCCTGGTCGAAGCGGTGCGCCAGGCTCGGCTGCAGCGACGCCTGCGCCAGCAGCAGCGTCCGCAGCAACCGGTGGGTGGTGGTGGGACCGAGCCGCGCCGTCAGCGCCAGGGCCTCCTGCGCGAGGTCGCGGGCGCGCTCCGCGTCGCCGGAGACCGAAGCCAGGCTGGCCATGGTCTCCAGCACCAGCGCGGCGCCGCCGTCCCGTCGCCGGACCGTCTCGAGCCGCCGCATGGCATCGGCGAAGCGGCCGTCGTGCACCAGTGCGATCGCCGCTTCGCAGCCGGCGATCACCTGCGCATCGGCGCTGTAGATCCGCGCGACCGGCAGCGGCGTCGCGGTCGCCGGATCGCCCAGCGCCTGGCGCACGTGCACGGCGAGTTCGTCGAGCACGTCGGGCAGCGCGCGGCCCGCGAGCAGCGCCGT
Source organism: Planctomycetota bacterium (assembly GCA_050245995.1). Taxonomy (GTDB): domain Bacteria; phylum Planctomycetota; class UBA1135; order UBA1135; family UBA2386; genus JBFWWV01. The sequence goes on from JBFWWV010000001.1 coordinate 358,434, forward strand.
GGCGAGGTGGCGGCGCTGCTCGCCGTCGAGCAGGAACGCGGTGGCGGTGCCGCCGGGAGTGCCGTCGTCGCGACCCGTGAAGCCGCCCGTGTCGGTGCCGTCGACGGTCACCTCGATCGCCGGGCCCACGGGCGGGGCGGCCACCGGACCGGCGGCGATGTCGAGCCACTCCGACTGCCGCAGTGCCTCCCGCAGCAGCCCGTCGACCACGTCGGCGTGCACCGAAGGTGCGCCGCGCACCTCGCACGGCAGCAGCCGCACGACGCTGCCGGCGGACAGGGCGCGCGCCACCGGCACGGCGCGATCGGGCGCGACCGGGTCCGGGCCGGTCGACGGACCGCCGGCGCAGGCGGCGACGAGCGGGAGCAGCAGGGCGACGGGTCTCACGGCCGGAGCATCGGGGGCAGGGCCTCCCGGGGAAAGCGCGCTCCGCCCGCGGCGACGATCCGGCGCCGGAAACTGCCGAGGCGGGATCAACCCGGCGGCCCGAGTCAGCCGATGGCACCGGGGTGATGCCGTCCCCGACGCAGATCGTAGCGCTCCTGTCGATGCTCGTCCTCGCGGGCGGGCGGTTGGCCGCGCAGGCTCCCGCCGCACCGCGCCCGCAGGAGCCCGCCCCGGCAGAACCCGCGCGCCTCGGGACCACGTTCGACAGCCGGGGCTGGCCGGTGGTCGAGCCCGTGCCGGCGCGGCCGGACTTCGAGGTGGGAGCTCCGGCGGCCGGTGAGATGGGCGCGGCGGCGGCGGCTCCTGGCGCGGGCGGCGCGCCGCCGGCCGCCATCGAGAGCACGCCGGCCGTCACCGTGCAGCCGGGCGCCGTCGGCGCGATGCTGCCCGAGGTGTTCCGGGCGGTGCGGTCGCCGGGCGCGTTCCGCGCGCTGGCCGGCGTGTCGATCTGGTGGCGTCTCACGGTTCACGGGCCGCAGGGCGAGTCGATCGGCCTGCGCGAGATGACGCACCTGCTCGACGCGAGCGGTCGCGAACGCGATCGGATCGAACTGGCCGAGGGCCTCGTCTACGGCCGCCTCGGCGCCGCGGTGTTCGCAGAGCGCCACGGCATGCCCTGGCCGACCGCGACCGATCGCGCGACCGCAGAGTTGGAGCTGTTCGGCCTGCACGCCCGGCTGCCCTGGGCGTTCGCCGACCAGCGCGAGTTCGCCGAGGTCGCCGCCGAGAACGTGGACCGCAACGGCGAGCCGTTCGTCCGGGTGCGCCTGATGCGCCGCACTCCGGGTGGCGAACTCGGGCCCGACCCGACGGCGAGACCGGCCGACGCGTTCGAGCTGTGGTGCCCGCCCGGTGGTGGGCCGCCGCGCGAGTTCGCATACACGCTGGCGGCGGCGGGCAAGTACCGGCGGGTCCTGCTCGAGGACTGGCGCGAGGTCGAGGGAGTCGCCGTGCCGTTCCGCCGCGTCTACGTCGATGCCGCGGGGCGCCCGACCACGACCCTGGAGATCCTCCGATGGCAGGCGGGCGTGCCGGTGTCCGACCGCGACTTTCGGTTGCACTGATTGCAATCGGTTGGTCGGAACTGCCCATCGTCCGTCGATTGCACGACGGCTGTGCGGAGATCACACGCGTTGTCTCCGGCCGAGATGGTGCCCTAAGATGTCTGATCTGGGTTAGTTAAGGCACTCTGCGCAGTTTTTCAGTCAAGCATGGCACGGAGTTCGCAGCTAGGCGGGCGCATGGAATGGCCGGCGACCCGGCTCCAGGCGCTCTGCGATTCAGGTGAGGGTTTCGCAGGGCATTTATTGCCGGACGGGTCGCCGGCGTCTTTTTTCTGCGCGGCGAAGCGCGCTGCCACCGGGACTACGGTCGCACCGTCAAGGAGTCCCTGAACCCCGCCGATACCTGCCTTGCGCACTGCGGGATGTCTCGGGGGGGACGAACGCGGTGTTGCACGGACTGTGCGAGGGATCAGGGGGTCTGTGCACCTGAGGGACGGGGTCGGGGGACCCCCGCACTCGGGGCGAGCGCCGAGCGAGTGGCCATGGGGGTGGCCGCCGCGGCCGGGCGCCCGCGGCGCCCACGCGCCGCCGCGGGGTCGCCTTTCTTTTGTCTCGACCGGGCCGGGTCCGTATCACGCGCCCATGCGCGCGCTGCTGGTGCTGGTGTTCACGGTCCTCGGCGGCTGCGCCCTCGAGGTCATGGGGTCGATCCCGGCGCGCGTCTCGGTCGGCGAACTGCCTGGTGGCGCCCGCGACACGCTCTCGGCCGCCCGCCGCGCCGCCGAGAGCGGTCGCATGCGCGCGGCGCTCGACCTGCTGGGGCGGTTGCGCGAGGCGGGCGGTGGCCGACGGCAGGAGCGCGGCGCGACCGATCTCGATGTCGAGGTCGAGCGCCTGCGCCAGGACATCCTGCGCCAGCGCGGCCGCATCGGGATGCTGCGCGCCGAAGCCGACGCGCGCATCGCCGCGCAAGCCGGCAGCGGACCGGGGGAAGCGGCGGCGCACTACCTTCGCGGGCGCCTCGAGCCGGCCGGCAGCCCGCGGCAGCTCGCCGAGTTCGGGCGCGCCGCGGAACTCGACCCCACCAGCATGTGGCCATGGCTGGGCTACGCCTACGCGCTGCGTCCGGGCGACCCGGCGCAGTCGCTGCAGGTCTACGAGCGGCTCTACGCGGCCAGCGATCGGCACCCGGTGGTGGCGGTCGCCTACGCCAGCTCGCTGCGCGCGGCCGGTCGCCTGCGCGACGCCGAGGCGGTCTACACCGCCATGCTGGAGGACCCCGAGCACGCCGGCGCCGGTCATCTCGGTCGGGCCCAGGTGCTGCTCGCGTTGGGCGGTCCGGAGGAACGGCGTCGCGGCTGGGACGAACTGCTGCTGGCGCTGCGCGACCGGCCGTTCGATCCCGGCGCGCACGCGGTGCTCGGCGAGCTGCTGCGGCTGGGCATGGCCGACGAACAGGTCGAACAGTGCGTCGACGTGCTGCGCGAGGACCCGGCGCGCTGGGATTCGTTCCAGCGCGGCCGCGGGGCGGAGCTGCTCGCCACGCTGTTGCAGCGGCTGTTGCAGCCCCACGCCGCGCTGCGCGCCGTGGCCACCGAGATCTCAGCGGGCGATCCGGGTGACCCGGTCGACGCGGAGGCGCCGCCGGAGCGCGACAGTCAGACGCGCCGGCGCCTGCGTCGCTGGCTGCACCTCGCCACCGGCGACGTCCCGGGCTTCGTCGCGGCCCTCCGCGACGAGCTGCCGACGGCCCTGCTCGACGACGAGACCAACCAGGTGCGCGGGCGCTGGCGCACGCTGTTCGACGGTCCGTGGGCCGGCGTCGATCCGATGGGTTCGGCCGAGCTGGCGACCGGGTTCTGCGCGGCGCTGCGCGACGTCGGCCTGCTGCGCGAGGCCGAGATGGCCGCCGAGGTCGCCCTGCAGCGCGCCGGCGCGGCGGGCAGCGCCCGCGACGCGTTGCTCGCGCTGCTCGACGAGGTGCGCGCCGAGTACGCGTTCGAGAACGCGCTGCGCGGCATGCTCTACCGCGGCTACGCCGATGCCGGCGGCGCCGATCTCGACGCCGTGCTGGCGGAGGCCGCGCGCCTCTCGCAGCGGCTGTTCGGCCGCGACGTGACGCAGCCCGACGTGCGCTTCACGGTGCCGCTCGTGGGCGAGATGCTCGACCCGTTCGCGGCCGGGCTGTGCCGGCACCTGGCGCGCTACAACAAGCACCTCGCCCTCGGCCGCCGCGCCGGCGGCGTCGCCGAGGGACTGCTGATGACCATGCTGTCGCTGCGCGATCTGCCCGACGACGTCGCGCTGCCGGTGCCCGGGCGCTGCCGGGAGGTCGTGGGCATCGATCGCTCGGTGCGCTCGCTGTCGGGCGTGCTCGGCGGTGACCTCGCCGGCGTGGCGCTGCTGAACCACTACATCGTCGACTACGACGCGGTGGTCGACTGGGCCGCGGCGATCGCCCGTCGGCGGGCGATCGCGGCCGAGGACGGCGACGCGGTGCTGCGCGACCCGATGCCCGCCGATGTGGCGCCGTTCGACCCGCTCGACGTGAGCTGGCGGCTGGCCGCGGTGTCCTCGGCGCAGGACAGCGATCTCCGCGCGGCGGTGCTCGAGGTCATCCGTCTGCACGAGCGGCGGCACCTCGTCGACTCGTTCCACTACCTGCCGTTCGAGTCCAACGTGTGGCGCGGGCTCGGCCTGCTGCTGCGCTTCGGCCTGTCCCCGTCGGCGATCGAAGCCGAGATGGAGCGCCGCGCGGAGCTCGCGGCGCTGGCGCAGACGGACCACCCGGCGGTCGTGCTGGCGCACGTCGCCGAGTTCCTGATCGAGGACGACCCCGAGTCGCCGCACGTGCGCGGCTTCGGTCAGCTGGCCCGCGACCTGGTCGAGGCGCTGGTCGCCGAGGGCGTGCCCGCAGCGGACGCGGCGGTGGCCCAGTGGCACCGGCTCGACGCGGACGCGGTGCGCCGAGCCGCGCGCCGCCTGTTGGGCGATCTGCCCTGAACGGCGGCCGGGGCGCGCGCCGCCGGCCCCATCTGCACCACGAATGCGTGCGGTCTCGCGCATCGGCGCGCGGAACGGTATTTGTTGAGCCCCACGTGCCGGCCTACCGACCGGTCCTGCCCCGCGGCAGACCAGGGGCCGGCCCGGCTGATGCTCGAGAGGTGTTCCGATGATGCGTCGCTTCCATCCGTTCGTTCCCGTGCTCACCGCGCTGCTGCTGGCGCCGCTGTCGGCGCAGGACGACCCGCCGGCCGAGCCCACCAAGCCGGACCCGGTCGTCGCGGAGAAGCTCGACGAGCTCAAGGACGTGGTCGGCGACCGCAAGTTCGAGCGCGACGCCGAGGCCAACGACATCATCACCAAGCTGGTCGAGAAGTGGCGCGAGGGGCTGGTCGACAAGGACAAGAAGGCGATCGTCAAGGGCCTCGAGATGACGCTGCTCAAGGGCAAGCTGCGCCCCGCGGACCGGATGCAGATCTACAACGCCGCCGCCACGGCGCTGGGTCTGCTCGGCGTCGACGGCTCGAAGCCGCTGCAGAAGGCGATCGACGGCTCGCGCTTCCCCAACAAGGAGGAGTGGGTGCCGCTGCGCGAGTCGATGCTGAAGGCGCTCGGCAAGACCAAGGACGAGGACGCGATCAAGTTCCTGACCGACGTCGCGCGTCGCGACCCGGAGGCCGCGCTGCAGGCGGCGGCCGGCGAGGCGCTCGGCAACTTCGCCGACAGCGAAGAGAAGATCCGCAAGGAGATCGTCAGCGACCTGCTGATCAAGTACGGCGAGATGGACTCGCGCGCGCGAGAGATCGATCCGGCCGACCTCGAGGCGCAGAACCAGCGCAAGCGCCTGGCGGTGATCTCCGGCAAGTGGAACGACACGCTGCGCCGCTTGACCGGCCAGGACTTCGACGCGTTCCCGAAGTGGAACGAGTGGCACAACAAGAACAAGAACAAGGACTGGAACTGAGCGCCCGCGGGCGACCGTTGCGGTCCTCGGGCGCCGCCTCCTGACGCCGCGGCGCCCAGGCGCGCGGGAAGCCCGTGCCCGGCATGCCGTCCCAGTCCGCCATGTCCCCCGCCGCTCCCGCGCCCCGGGCCCGCCTGCCGTGGCTCCTGGTCGGCATCGCCGCGCTGGCGGGCGGCGCGCTGCTGTGGGAGGGGCGGCGCACTGCGGAACTCGCCGGGGAGTTCGAGGTGGCCGCGCGCGCGACCGCGCAGCAGCTGGGCGCGACCGAACGGTCGCTCGTCGCCGCGTCGAACGAGCGCGAGCGGCTTCGCGCGGAGGTGCATCGGCTCGAGGACGCGCTCGACCGGGCGCTGACGTTCTCGAACGCGTTGGGGGAGGCGCTGGTCCGCGAGGCCGAGGTGCGGGAACAGGCCGCCGTGGCGCAGCGGTCGCGCGAGGCCCTGGTGGCGGTGCCGCCGCCGCTCGGCGTGCAGAGCTGCCTCGGCGCGTTCGCGGACTGCCTGCGCGCCGACGGCTTCGTCGGCATGCGGCTCCTCACAGCGCGGGCGCTGCAGGACGGCGCGCTCGAGCACGTGGAGTTCCTCGACACGGCCGGCGCCGATGCCGACGCGGAGTTGATCGTCGCGTCGCGGCTCACGGTGCGGCTCGACCGCGCCGCGACCGCGATCGCGCTGCGGTTCGAGGGCGGCTTCCGGCGGGTGCTGGGCGTGCGCGCCGATCTCCCGGCGGAGGGCCACGAGGTCCGGCTGACGCCCGTGACCGGGCCGATGTGGGAGCAGCGCCTGCCGTCCCTGGTGCTGGCCGAGGGCGACTATCCCGCGCCGCGCGCGTCCCCGGGCCGGACAGGGCAGCGCGGCATGGACGCGCTGACCCGCGCCGAGTGGATCGACCGCTTCGACCTGTTGCTGGGCGCGGCGGGCACCGACCTGCGGTTGCGGGTGACCGGCTTCACCGACCTGGTCGACGGCGAGTTCACGTCGGCACGGGTCTTCGGCTACGACCAGGGCAACCTGCTGGCGCTGGCCGCGGACTGCGAGCGGCTCGCGGTCGAGGTCGACGAGCAGGCGGGGATCGTGTCGCTGCGCCTCGCCGGCGGAACCTTGCGTCGCGACGGCACGGAGTCGACCATCCACGCCGAGGGCTACCGCATGCTGCTGCCGAACGTCACTCCCGCGCTCGCCAAGGACCGCATGCTCGGCATGGTGGTGCGTCGGTGACCGCGCGCGGCGCGGCGTTCGCCGCCTTCCGCCAGCGCTGGAGCGCCGTGATCGAGCGGGAACTCGACGCGCTGTTGCCTCCCGAGGACGAGGCGCCGGCGCGGCTGCACGCGGCGATGCGCTACGCGCTGTTCCCCGGCGGCAAGCGCCTGCGACCGCTCCTGTGTCTGATGGGCTGCGAGGTCACCGGCGGCCTCGCCGAACGCGCGCTCACGGCGGCCGCCGGCCTCGAGTGTCTGCACACCTACAGCCTCGTGCACGACGACCTGCCGTGCATGGACGACGACGCGCTGCGGCGCGGCCGACCGACCTGCCACGTGCGGTACGGCGAGGCGACCGCGCTGCTGGCGGGCGACGCGCTGTTGACGCTCGCGTTCGCGGCGACGGCCACGGCCGGCAGCGCCGCGGTGCATCGCCTCGCGGCGGCGGCCGGCAGCCGCGGCATGGTGGGCGGCCAGGAGGCCGACCTCGACGCCACGTTCGGTCGCGGCCAGCGCAGCCTGGACCGGGTCGAGTGGATCCACGACCGCAAGACCGGGGCGCTGATCACCGCCTCGGTGCTGGTCGGTGCGCTGGCCGGATGCGGTGCGGAGGACCGCGATGGGGCGCCGCCGGCGGGCGTGCTGCAGCGCCTCGAGCGCTACGGCTTCTGCCTCGGCCGGGCGTTCCAGATCGCCGACGACTGCCTCGACCTGACCGGTAGCGCCGAGGAATTGGGCAAGAACCCGAACGCCGACACCGCCCAGGACAAGCTGACCTGGCCGGCCGTCGTGGGCCTCGAACAGAGCCTGAAGATGGCCCGGGGCCTCGCCGCCGAGGCCGCGGACCTGGCGGGGCCGCTGCTGCGGGAGGTGGCGGTCTGGCGGCCGCTCGACCGGCCCGCGCTGGACGGCGCGGAGGCGCTGCTGCAAGATGTCGCGTTCGCCGCGGTCGAGCGGCGCAGCTGAGCCCGGAGCCCCGACTTGGAACAACCGTCGCAAACGCCCCTGCTGGACCGGATCGACAGTCCGGACGACCTCAAGATGCTGGCGCGCCACGAGCTGCCGGCCCTCGCCGACGAGCTGCGGCACGCGATCATGGACACGGTGGCCGTGACCGGGGGGCACCTCGGCTCCGGCATGGGCGTCGTCGAGCTGACGGTGGCCCTGCACTACCTGTTCGACTTCAAGGACGACCGCCTCGTGTGGGACGTCGGTCACCAGTGCTACCCGCACAAGTTGCTGACCGAGCGCAAGGCGCGCTTCCACACGCTGCGGCAGAAGGGCGGCCTGTCCGGCTTCAGCAACCGCCACGAGTCGCCGTACGACGCCTACCTGATGGGGCACGCCGGCACCGCGACGTCGGCTGCGCTCGGCATCGCCATGGGCGACCGGCTGCAGGGTCGCGCGCGACACTCGGTCGCCGTGGTCGGCGACGCGGCGATGGGCTGCGGCGTGGCGTTCGAGGCGCTCAATCACGCGGGCTCGCTCGACAAGGACCGCCTGCTGGTGATCCTGAACGACAACCGCTGGTCGATCGCGAAGACCGTCGGCGCGCTGTCGCGCTACCTCAATCGCGTCCGCAGCGGCCCGCTCTACAACAGGGCCAAGGACGCCATGCACCAGGCGATCCAGTCGATCCCGCTGGTCGGCAAGGACCTCGACGCCCGGCTGATCGAGGCCGGCGAGATGCTCAAGAGCATGGTGGTGCCCGGCCACATCTTCGAGGAGCTGGGCTTCCGCTACTTCGGGCCGATCGACGGCCACGACCTCGACCAGCTGGTCGACACCCTGACGAACGTCAAGCAGCTCGACGGCGTCGTGCTGGTGCACGTGAAGACGGAGAAGGGCAAGGGCGTGCCCGGCTCGGAGAACCGCTACGACCGCGCCCACGCGGCCAAGCCGCAGGCGAAGAAGAAGCCGGAGAAGGTCCCGGTCGAGCCGGCGGTGCTGCAGCCGGTGGTGCCGGTGACGCGTCCGGGTCGGACCTGGACCGACTGGTTCGGCGAGGCGATGCAGCAGCTCGCGGCGCGCGACCCCAAGGTGGTCGCGATCACCGCGGCGATGCCCGACGGGACCGGCCTGATGGAGTACCGCGAGCAGTTCCCGGACCGCTTCGTCGACGCCGGCATCGCCGAGCAGCACGCCGTGGCGCTGGCCTCGGGCCTCGCCACCGCCGGCATGCGGCCGGTGGCGGCGATCTACTCGACGTTCCTGCAGCGCGGTTACGACCAGGTGTTCCAGGAGGTCGTCCTGCAGCAGGTGCCGGTCGTGTTCGCGATGGACCGGGCCGGCCTGGTCGGCGAGGACGGCGCGACGCACAACGGCCTCTACGACATCGCCTTCCTGCGCTGCATGCCGGGCATGGTGCTGATGGCGCCCAAGGACGGCCAGGAGCTGCACGAGATGCTCGCGTTCGCGTTGAGCCTGCCGTGCGCCAGCGGGCTGCGCTACCCGCGCGGCAACGCGCCGGGCCAGGGCGAGCTGATCGGCTGGCACGGTCGCCGTCAGCCGATCGAGCTGGGCCGCATGGAGGTGCTGCGCGAGGGCGGCGACGGCGCGATCCTCGCCTACGGGCACATGGTGCAGACCGCGCTCGAGGCGGCGGCGCTGCTCGCGAAGCATGGCCTCGACATCGAGGTGGTGAACGCGCGGTTCTGCAAGCCGCTCGACACCGCCGGGGTGCTCGCGCTCGCCAACCGGCACGATCGCGTGGTGACGCTCGAGGACCACTCGATCCGCGGCGGCTTCGGCTCGGCTGTGCTCGAGTGTCTCGCCGAGCACGGTCCGGTGCGCGCGCAGGTCCAGGTCATGGGCGTGCCCGACGAGATCCTGGAGCACATGAGTCGTTCGCAGGTGCTGGATCAGTGCGGCCTGTCGGCCGAGCACGTGGTGCAGCGGTTCCTGGCCGAGCGACGCGCTCCGATCGGACGCTAGCCCGGATTGTTCATGAGCTCGCACACCCAGCACGCGCAAAGCACGCCCCGGCGGCGTCAGGCGGTCGCCGGCTCGCTGCAGGATGCTCAGCGGGGCTACGGCCCCGCTTCCGCTCCTTCGCTCGTCTTCCTTGCCAGAGCGCACCTCGGGCGCACCGGGCGCACGACCTTCATGAATACTCCGGGCTAGGAGCCTGTGCCACGGGGATGCAAACCACCCGCCATCTGTCCTTCGCCCCGGCTCGCATCGCGAACGCCTCGATGAATCCACCGATTCGCCGGCGCGGTCGCGACGCAACCCGGAGCGAGACCCCCGCACCCGAACGGCTCGCCTCCCGTGGCGTAGCCCGCTAGCCCGTGGCGCGGACCTCGAGCGCTGCGCGGCGGGTACTGCTGCTCGGCGACGAGCGCAAGGGCGGCACGCGTCGCCGTGTGCAGCAGTTCGCCGACTGGCTGCGCACGCGGGGCTGCGAGGTCGCCGTCGAGCTCGGCCGCGATTCGTCGCTCGAGGATCGGCGGTGCGACCTGGTGATCGTGTTCGGCGGCGACGGGTCGCTGCTCGGCGCGGCGCGGCGCATGGGCGCGAACCAGCGGCCGACGCTCGGCATCAACCTGGGGCGCCTCGGCTTCCTGACCGCATTCGAGCACGAGCGCGCCGAGGAGGCCGCCGAGCTGGCCCTGGCCGGGCGGCTGGTCGAGGAGCCGCGCATGCTGCTGCAAGGCTCGGTCGCCGACGTCGACGGCGCCGAAACCGAGCCGGTGCTGATGATGAACGATGCGGTCGTCGATCGGGCCAGCACCGGCGGCATGATCACCGTGCGGGTCACGCGCGCCGGGGCCGAGCTGGCGACCTACCGCGGCGACGGACTGATCGTCGCGACCGCCGCCGGGTCCACGGCCTACTCGATGGCCGCCGGCGGACCCGTGCTGACGCCGGAGCTGGACGCGGTCGTGCTGACGCCGCTGGCGTCGCACTCGCTGAGCGCGCGGCCGCTGGTCGTGCCGGTGGGCCTCGGCATCGAGGTCCACCTGCTGGAGGCGGGCGGCAAGCGGCACGTGCACCTGCAGCTGGACGGCCAGGTTCGGATGCCGCTGGCGATCGGGCAGGCGGCCGTGCTGCGGCCGGCCAACGTGCGGTTCCGGCACCTGGGCCCAGGGCCCGGCCACTTCTTCGAGGTGCTGCGCGCCAAGTTCGGGTTCACCGGGCTGCCGCCGTCCATCGCGGTCGACCCGACCGGCCGGTCGACGCGCTGAGCCGCGGGGTTGCCTCGCCGGGCCGCATTCCGGCCGCGTCGCGGTCCGCCGCAATGTCCGCCGTACGGCCGCCGTGAGGCGCCCATGTGTCCGGGATCACCCCAACCGGGCGGCCGTTGGTCCCCGGCCCGGAATCTGCTAGCATCGGAGCCCTCACCGCGCGAAGTGCAACCGCGCGTCTCCTCATCATGCGCTATCTCGCAGCCACGGCCCTGGCGCTCCTGCTGGCTCCGGTCCACGCCCAACACCAGGTGCGGATCACGGAGTCGGAGCCCAACGACTCGTCGCCGAGTGCCCAACCTATCACCACGGGCACCCAGGTCGACGGACAGATCCATCCAGGGGTCTCTCCACGCGATGCCGACTGGTATCGCATCACCTTGACGCAACCCGCCGACATCATGGCGTGGACCGGTCCGGGACGCGGCAACGCGGTCGGCGACACGGTGCTCACGCTGTGTTCGTCGAACGGCACGCCGATGCGCGTCGTCGACGACGGCAACACGGCGCGCTTCGGCAACTACTCGGTGATGACGATGGGCAACCTGCCGGCCGGCGACTACTGCCTGGTCGTCACCGCCTTCGTCAACGGGACCCAGGTGCTCAGCGGCACCTACACGCTCGACTACATCGCGGTGCGGCCGGGGCAGATCGTGCCGATCGGGCCGCTGCGGTCCGGGTTCGAAGGCATCGAGCCGAACGACCCGCGTCAGCTCGGCGGCAGCGCGTCGATCTCGAGTCTCTCGTCCCACAACCAGGGCAACCTCGGTGTCGGCGGTGACAACGGCATCAGCTGGACCACCGGACCCGCGGACTACGACTTCTGGTCGTTCCGCACGTCGGCGCCGACGACCGTCACCCTCGTGACCGGTCCGGGCTCCGCGGCCACGGTCGCGCGTGACACCGTGGTGTTCCTCTGCGACAGCACGATGACGCCGCTGGCGTCCGACGACGACAGCGGCCCCGGTGCATACTCGCGTCTGACCTACGACTGCGGCGCCGGGCTCTACTACGTCGTCGTGCGCGGCCGCGGGCCGCAGGACGTCGGCGCGTACGATCTCGACATCCTGGTGGCGCCGCCGCAGGCGCCCACCTCGGCGTCGATCGAGCCGCGGGAGCACACCTGCCCCGACCATGCCTTCACGGTCGAGCTGGGCGTGCGCGGCGTGCCGAACTGGCCGGCCGCACATCCGGAGCTGCCGGTGCTCGGGTCGATGTTCACGATGGACATCGAGGGCGCGCCCGCCAACGCGACGATGTTCGGGCTGCTCGCCCTCGATGCCAACGGCGGCGTGCGTCTGGACCAGTTCGGCAACGCGCCGCCGTGGTGTCGCTCCGACCTCGGCGTCGAGTCGCAGTCGACCCTGATCTACGCCGACGCCAACGGGTTTGCGGCGTGGGACATCCCCATCCCGACCGACGTGACGTTCCTGGGCGTCGCCTTCGAGGCGCAGGCAGTGGTGATCAACGGCGCCGGGCGGCTGTGGATGTCGCGGCGCTGCACGCTGGGGATCGGGCAGGGCCACTAGGAGCCTGCGCCGCGGGAGCGCCAGCGAGGCCTCCCGCCTCGATCGGGTCGACGTCCGCCGGATCCGCGCTAGATTGAGAGCCGGATGACCGACGGTGACACGACGACGCTGCTGCGGCAGTTCGACCGCGGCGCGCCGGACGCCTTCGCAGCGCTGCACGCGCGGCTCGCGGCGCGGCTCTACATGTGGAGCAGCCTGCGCATCCCCAGGCCGCTCTGGGCGCGATTGCACCCCGAGGACCTGGTGCAGGAGATCTGGCTGCGCGTCGTCGCGTCGCTGGAGCGCTACGAGCCGCAGCGCGCCAGCTTTCGTTCGTGGGTGTTCGGCATCGCCGCGCGCACGTTGGCCGAGAACCTGCGCCGGCTGGCGGTGCGGCGGCGCGAGGGCGTCGGGGAGGCCGGCGGCGTCGCGCCGGACGAGCTGCCGCTGGCCGTCACCTCGATGGTGCGCGGCGTCGCCCGCGCCGAGGAGCTCAAGCGTCTCAGCGAGCTGATCGCGGCCCTGCCGGCGCCGGACCGGCAGCTGCTCCTGTGGCGGGGGCTCGAGGGGCTGCCGCACGGCGAGGTGGCGACGCGGCTGTGCGTTTCGCCCGAGGCCGCCGAGATCCGCTGGCGCCGGCTGGTCAGCCGGTTGCGGCTGCGCTGGTCCGGCCTGGGCCTCGGCGAGTTCGCCTAGAAGGCCGGCCGACAAGTAGCTTCACCGAGGCTTTCGGGCGGCGCTTGCGGGCGAAGGGCGCGTGCTCGGCGTCGTGCGTTCCCGTGGCGCAGGCTCCTGGAAGGCCTGACGTTCCGGCCGGCCTTCCAGGGCCAGAATCCACCCGTCGCCTTGGCGTCCGTCCGCGGGCGCTGCATAATGGCGCGGAGGTACACGACGATGGTTGCATTCGGCATGCCTGGTGGCTGGGAGTGGATCGCCATTCTCCTGGTGGTGTTGCTCCTGTTCGGGCATCGGATCCCCGGCATGGCGCGCGCGCTGGGTTCGGGCATCACCGAGTTCAAGCGCGGTCTGAAGGACGGCGGCAACGAGGACAAGAAGGCGCCGCCCGGCAGCGACCAGGACCCGTCGAAGCAGGGCTCGAAGTCCTGAGCATCGCGCCGGTCCGCGTTCGGCGGCCCGGATCCTCCGCTGTCCCCGGCCGATACGTCGACTCGCCGGCCCGTCCCCATTCCCGCCGCCGTGGTTGCGGGCGCTGCATCGAGCGCGGCTACGAACTGGACCCGGCGCCGTCCGGGCCTAGCATGCGCGGCGTCCAACTGGACGGATCCAGCGCGCACCAGGCCCGGAACGCGGCCGATCGCGCACCCGTGACCCCGGAGACCCCGTGACCGAGACCTTGCCGCTGCACGACCTGATCGCGCTGGTGCGCCCTCAGCTCGATCGGCTGAACCGCGAGCTGGTGCTGGACCTGGCGCCGGGCCAACGCGACCTGCTGCCGCTGGTCGAGCACATCGGCGGCTACCGCGGCAAGCAGCTGCGGCCGGTGATGGTGTTCCTGTCGGCGATGGCGACCCGCGGCGCCACGCACGGCGGCGCGTTGAGCGACGACATCGTGCAGGTGGCCAAGGTGGTGGAGCTGCTGCACACGGCGACGCTGGTGCACGACGACGTGCTCGACGGCGCCGGCATGCGCCGCCGCATCCCGACCGTCAACACGATGCAGGGCGTCGAGGTCGCGGTGCTGCTCGGCGACTACATCTACGCCAAGGCCTTCCACATGGCCGTGCAGCTGCCCGATCCTGCCTGCGCGCGCTGGCTGGCCGAGACCGTGCGCGTGATCTGCCAGGGCGAGATCACGCAGATCCTGCACCGCTTCGACCTCGCGTTCACCGAGCAGCAGTACTTCCAGGTCATCGCCGAGAAGACCGCCAGCCTCTACGCGGCCGGCTGCCGCCTCGGCGGCCACTACGCCGGCGGCACCGAGGCGCGCCTGCGCGCGCTCGAGGAGTACGGCCTCGAACTGGGCATCGCGTTCCAGATCGTCGACGACTGCCTCGACCTGGAAGGCGACGAGCGCGTGGTCGGCAAGTCGCTCGGCACCGACCTCAGCAAGGGGAAGGTGACGCTGCCGCTGCTGTATCTCCTGCAGAGGGATCAGGGCTCCGGCGGTCGGGGCGTCGGCGGCCGGCTCGAGAAGCTGCTCGGGTTGCCCGAGGCCGAGGCGCTGCGGCGGTTGCGCGCGGAGTTCCCGCTCGAGCACGCGATCGCCTACGCGATGGACGAGGCGCAGCGGCGCGTGGCGAAGGCGCAGGCGTCGCTGTCGGCGCTGCCGCCGGGGCCGGCGCGCGCGGCGCTGGCGCAGATCGCGGAGTTCGTCGTCAGCCGCCGCCTCTGACGGCCGCCGCCGCCGCCGCGCTCGCGATCCCGGACGCCCCCGAATCCGGACGAAAGTCGCGTCCGCGCCGGGGGATTGACGGTCCTGGACCGTGGACCCGCGGGCCGCGGCCGTCCCGATGCCCGTATACTCTCCGACGAACCCCAGGTCCGTGATCTCGCCCTGCGCGATCTCGCCGGTCGCTTTCGACGCGCCGGGAACGCAGGCTGGAGCCCTTGCATGACGACATCCATTCGGAGCGCCGCCGCGTTGGCGGTCCTGTTCCTCGCTTCGGCCTGCGGCGAGAGCGACGCCGCCGGGTTCGGTCCGGAACACCGCGTGTCCCAGGAGCAGCGGCCGACCGAGTTCGGCCTCGGCAACACCAACCGCTTCGGCTTCCGCCCCATGGGCGGCACAGCCGGCGGGGAGACTGCGCAGGGTGGCGCGGGCGCAGGCTGGACGGCCGACGCGCCGGCGCACTGGCAACTGCAGTCGCCCGACCCGTCGCGGTTCCGCGACCTGCGCTGGTTCGTCGACGGCGACCCGAAGGCCGAGGTCTATCTCACGGCGGCGGTCGGCGGCAGCCTCCAGGAGAACGTCGGTCGCTGGTACGACCAGTTCGGGCACTCTGCGCCGTCGATGGGTGAGATCCTGTCGCTGCCGCAGCACGAGCTGATGGGCGCACCCGCCCTGCTGATCGAGCTGGCGGGCACGTTCCGCGGCCAGGCCGACACCGGTGCGCTGCTGCTCGTCGTGCAGGAGGGGGGCGACCTGCGCCGCACGTTCCGCTGCACGGCGCCGAAGGCGATCACCGAGCGCGAGAAGGCCGCGTTCCTGGCGGTCGCGAAGACGATCCGTCCGTCCGACGGCCAGCCGGCCCCCGCGGGCCCGGCGCCGTCCGGGCCGCCGCCGATGGGCGGCGACACCCCACACGGTGCCGACCCGATGGGCGATCCGCACGGTGCGGATCCCCATGGTGCCGACCCGCATGGGGCCGATCCTCAGAGGGCCGACCCCGCGGCGCCGTTCGCGGCGACGATCCCGAGCGACTGGACCCCCATGGGCGACACCGGCTCGCGCCTGCTGCGCTACCGCTTCGGCACCCAGGGCGAGCTCTACACCGGTCAGCTCGGCGGCAGCCTGCCGATGATGCTGGGGATCTGGTGCGCGGAGATCGGCGCGCCGACGCCCGACGCCGCCGGCATCGCCAAGCTGCCCAAGGTGCCGATGCTCGGCGGCGAGGCCGTGCTGCTGGACCTGCGCGGCGACCACGAGGGCATGGGCGGCACCCGCATCGACGGCGCGCGGCTCTTGGTGGCGGTGGTCGAGGCCGGCGGCGGCGTGGTTTTCGCCAAGTGCCTGGGCCCGGCTGCCGAAGTGGACGGCGTGCACGACGCGTTCCTCACCTACTGCAAGTCCCTGCGGAGGACCGGCCGATGACCGCGACCGCGAGCCCTCCGGGCGCACCGGCCAAGGCGGCGCTGCGGCCGCCCGTGGCGGCGGCCGGCCCGCTGCGCCGGGTCACCGACGTCCTGGCGTCGATGAAGCTGACGGTCGTGCTGCTGCTGCTGTTCGGCCTGCTGACGTTCGCCGGCACGCTGGCTCAACAGTACGCCGGCATCTACGTCGTGCAGCGCGACTACTTCGAGTCGTTCTGGGTGGTCTGGGACACGCACTGGCAGTGGGCCGACGGCCGCACCCTGCGCGTGCCGATGCCGGGCGGCTACCTGATCATGCTGACGCTGTTCGTCAACCTGATGGTCGGCGGCGTCATGCGGATGCGCTGGCAGGCGCGCAACGCCGGCATCCTGATCACCCACTTCGGCATGGCGTTCCTGCTGGTCGCCGGCTTCGTCAAGCTGCACTTCTCGTACTCGGGCTACGTGACGATGTTCGAGGGGCGCTCCAGCAGCACGATGGTGAGCTTCCACGAGTCGGAGCTGGCGCTGCTGCGCCGCGACGGCAACGACGTGGTCGAGCGCACGATCCACGAGCATGCGTTGGCCGGCGCCCACGACGGCGTGGTGACGATCGACGACCCGCAGCTGCCGTTCGTGCTGCGCGTGTCGCACTGGTTCGACAACTGCCGGCCGCGGCAGAAGGGCCCGATGTTCGACGTCGACCAGCCGGTCGTCACCGACGCCGCGGGCGTCGAGGCCTACCTGCAGCCGGTCAAGGTGGAGCCCGAGCGTGAGCGCAACTACCCGGGCTGCTACGTGTCGGTGACGCCGCGGCAGCCGACCGGCGACGGCGCCGGCGAGCTGCGCGGCATGGTGTGGGGCTACGAGTACCGCCCCGAGTTCGAGTGGCGCGCGCCGTTCACGTTCGAGGCCGGCGGCCACACCTGGGGGCTCGACCTGCGCCGCGTGACCTGGGACCTGCCGTTCACCGTGCGGCTCGACAAGTTCGAGAAGCGCGACCACCCCGGCACGATGCGACCCAGCGACTTCAGCAGCTGGGTGACCGTGATCGAGGACGGCCGCGAGCTGCCGGTGCACATCTACATGAACCACCCGCTGCGCCGCGACGGGCTGGTGTTCTTCCAGACCAACTGGGGGCCGCAGCCGCAGTCGGGCATGAGCGGGCCGCCGTGGTACTCGCTGTTCGAGGTCGCCAACAACCCGTCCGACGCGTGGCCGAGGTGGGCCTCGTACGTCGTGTTCCTGGGGCTGCTGGCGCACTTCCTGCCGAAGCTGATCCGTTACCTGCTGTCCAGCGGCCGCCGCGCCACCCTGCCGGAGATGTCGTGATGTACGCGATCCGTTCGACCCTGTGCGCGGCGGCGTCGGCGCTCGCCGCCCCGACGCTGACGCTGGCGGTCCTGACACTCGTGGCGCCGCCGCTTGCGGCCCAGGCCGAGACCGATCACCTGACCCGGACGCAGCCGTGGAACCAGGAGGTCGTGGCCCAGCTCGCGACGCTGCCGGTCCAGGAGGACGGCCGCATCAAGCCGCTGTCGGCGCTGGCCGCGACGTCGCTGCACCTGACGCACGGTCGTCGCGACATGAAGCTCGACACCGACGGCGACCGCAAGCCCGACGTCACGCTGACGCCGACCGAGTGGCTGCTGGACGTCTGGTGCTACCCCGACCAGGCCGCGGACTACCCGCTGTTCCGGATCGAGAACGTCGACGTGTTCGACGCGATCGGCGTGCCGCACGCGGGCGGGCAGAGCTTCAACTTCGAGTACCTCAGCTACCGCCAGCTGCTCGCGCCGGGGACCGACGGGCGCCGGCCGATCCGGACGCTGTTCGAGCTCGGCGAGCGATACAAGCAGAAGAGCGGCTCCGAGCGGACGCCGATCGAGGAGCACCTGGTGCAGACGGCCCAGGCCGTCGAGGTGTTCGGCGCCCTGCACGCGCAGCTCGAGGCGCTGCAGGTGCCGCTGACCCTGCACGGCGACCGGCTGCGCGCGCTGTTCGACGGCCGCGACCACGTGTGGCTCGGCGAGCTGGTGCAGCGCGGGCGCGCGTTCTCGGACCTGATCCAGGAGTTCGCCGAGAACCCCACGGATCCGGCGCTCGGCAACGCGATGAACCTGGCGGGGCTGCTCAAGAGCGTCGCCGAGCACCGCAGCTACGCGGCGCTGTTCCCGCCCGACGGCGCGCTCGGCGACAAGGACGTGTGGCTCGACGTCGGCGGGCTGGTGCAGGGCGGCTTGCGCGGCACGCTGTCGCCGGCGCACGTGGCGATGCTGCAGCCGCTGCAGCAGGCCATGCAGCCGGGTCCGCACGGCGACCGCGAACGCGCGCTGATCGCGTGGCGCGACGCGGTCGTGCAGCGCGCGAGCGAGCGCGGCGAGTACGGCAAGGTCGAGCTCGAGGACTACTACCTGTCGGCGGCCTGGCACTACAAGGGCCTGCACTGGTTCCTGCTGGCGATCCTGGTGGTCGCCGCCGGCTGGTTCAAGCCGCGGGCGAAGTGGCTGTGGGTGCTCGGCATCGCCAGCACCGCGGTGCCGCTGCTGTTCCTCGTCACCGACATCTGGCTGCGCTGCGTGATCCAGGAGCGGCCGCCGATCCTGCGGCTCTACGACACGTTCCTGTTCATCGGCGCGGTCGGCGTGGCCGCGGCGATCGGCGCCGAGATCGTCACGCGCCGCCGCGTGGCGCTGGCGATGGGGCCGATCTTCGGCGCGCTGATGATCGCGCTGGCGCGCGCGTTCGAGGTCGGCGACGGCAAGGACCAGATGGCGCCGCTGCAGGCCGTGCTCGACACCAACTACTACCTGGCGACGCACGTCACCTCGATCAACATGGGCTACGCCGCCGGCATGCTCGGCGCGTTCCTCGGCACGGTGTGGCTGCTGCTGAACGCCGTCGGCTTCAAGCGCGCCGACGTGACGTTCCACAAGTCGATCGTCCGCGCCACCTATGGCGTGGTCGCGTTCGGCCTGATCTTCGCCGTGTTCGGCACGATCTACGGCGGCGTCTGGGCGAACGACAGCTGGGGCCGGTTCTGGGGCTGGGACCCCAAGGAGAACGGCGCGCTGCTGATCTGCATCGCCCAGGTGTCGCTGCTGCACGCGCGCATGTGCGGCTGGGTGCGCGACCTCGGGTTCTGCGTCGGCGCCGCGCTGACCGGCATCATCGTCGCGTTCTCGTGGTTCCACGTGAACCTGCTCGAGATCGGCCTGCACGCCTACGGCTTCAGCAGCGAGACCAAGGTGGCCCTGTTCACCTACTACTACATCCAGGGCGGTCTGGTCGCGGTGGGCGCCGCCGGCGTGCTGGTGCGGCGCCAGCTGCAGCCCGCGGCGGTCGCGGCGCCGGCGCGGTAGCCGGCGGCGGCTGGCCAGCCGCCGTCAGGGCAGCGGCGCCGGCGCGCCGTCGGCGCGCGTGGGCAGCATCGCGCCGCTGCTCCGCAGGAACTCGCGCAACCGCCGGCGCAGGTCCGCGGTCACTTCGGGCCGAGCGGCCGCCAGGTCGCGGGTCTCGCCGAGGTCCTGCTCCAGATCGTACAGCTCGGCGGCAGAACGCTCCCAGAACCAGATCAGCTTCCAGCGGCCGCTGCGCACGGTGCTGTGCATGGCGATGCCGGGGCCCTCTGCGCCCCAGACGTTCGGGTAGTGCCAGAACAGGTCGCGCGCCGCGGCCGGCTCGCCGCGCAGCAGCGGCCCGAGGTCGCGGCCGTCGGGGCAGCGCGGGTCGGCGCCGCCGGCGGCGCACAGGGTCGCGAACAGGTCCTCTGCCGCCACCGGCGTCCGGCAAACGGCGTCCGCGGCGGCGACGCCGGGCCAGCGCACCACCAGCGGCACCCGGATGCCGCCCTCGTAGGCGCTGCCCTTGCCGCTGCGCAGCGGCGCGTTGTGCACGTGCGGTGGGCCGCCGCGCGCGTGCGCGCTGAGGCCGCCGTTGTCGGACGCGAACACGATCACCGTGTCGTCGAGCACGCCGCGCGCCGAGAGGTGGTCGAGCAGGCGGCCGAGCGAGTGGTCGACGCCCTCGACCATCGCCGCGTACATCGCCTCGCGGCCGTCGAGGCCCTGCTGCTCGTAGGCGGCGACGAAGCGCTCGTCGCGGTTCAGCGGCGTGTGCACCGCGTAGTGTGCCAGGTGCAGGTAGAACGGCCGGTCGGCGTCGAGCGCGCGGTCGATCTCGCGCAGCGCCTCGGTCGTCAGCACGTCGGTCAGGAACGCGTCGTGGCCGTGGTACGGCTCGAGCCCGGGGACCTGCCAGACCTGGTCGCCGCGCTCGCGCAGGAACCCGTTCGCCGCCAGATAGCTGCTCGGCGCGCCGGCGGCGTGGCCGGCGACGTTCACGTCGAAGCCGAGCCGGCGCGGGTCGCTGCCGGGCGTGCCGATCGCGCCGAAGTGGGCCTTGCCGACCAGGATCGTCGCGTAGCCGCGCGCTTGGAGGCGCTGCGGCAGCGTGTCGGCGCAGAACGCGCGCGGCGTCGCCGGCTCCGGGCTCAGGCCGTTGACGTTCCAGGTCGGCGGCCGCAGCGGCGCGCTGCCCTGCGCATGGTCCTCGCCGGCTGGGCGCGGCGCCGCGTCGGTCGCGGTGTCGCGGCGCAGCGTCCAGTTGGTCACGCCGGTGCGGGCCGGATGCGCGCCGGTCAGGATGCCGACGCGGGTCGGCGTGCAGACGCAGTGGGCGTAGGCCTGCGCGAAACGCGTGCCCTCCCGCGCCAGCCGCTCGACGTTGGGGGTGCGGAAGGTGTCGTTCTGCCGCGTGCGCGCGGGGCCGAGCGCCAGGCTCAGGTCCTGCCAGCCGAGGTCGTCGACCAGGAACAGCACGAAGTTCGGCGGGCGCCGTGCGTCCGGCGCGGTCGCCGCCGGCGGCGCCGTGCAACCGGCCAGCAGCGCCAGCGACGCGGCGACCGCCAGCGGGACCGGCGCGAGGGCGCGCACGTCAGATCGGCGCGCCGGCCGCCCGCAGCGTGTTGCGCAGCAGCATCGCCACCGTCACCGGCCCCACGCCGCCGGGCACCGGCGTCAGGAACCCCGCGACCTCGCCGACCGTCGACCGATCGACGTCGCCGGTGATGCTGCCGTCGGGCAGCTGGTTGATGCCGACGTCGATGACGACGGCGCCGGGCTTCACCATCGCGCCGGTGACCAGGCCGGGCTTGCCGACCGCGACCACCAGGATGTCGGCGTTGCGCGTGTGCTCGGGTACGTCGCGCGTGCCGACGTGGCACACGGTCACCGTGGTGAGGTGGTGCAGCAGCAGCACCGCGATCGGCTTGCCGACGATCTCGCTGTGGCCGACGACCACCGCCTCGGCGCCCTGCAGCGGCACGCCGGTCTCCTGGATCAGCTGCAACGCCGCCGCCGCCGTGCAGGGCGGGAACTGCGGCTCGCGGTAGAGGATCGCGCCCATGTTGGCCGGGTGCATGCCCTCGACGTCGACGCGCGGGTCGATCGCCGACTGCACCACGCGCGGGTCGATGCCCGGCGGCAGCGGCCGCTGCACCAGCACCCCGGCGACGTCGGGGCGGCGCGAGTGCTGCTGGATCGCCGCGACGACGCCGTCCTGGCCGAGGTCCGCCGGCAGGTGCAGCACCTCCATGTCGATGCCGACATCGGCGGCGGCGCGCTGCTGGTTGCGGATGTAGACCGAGGCGGCCGGATTCTCGCCGACCTGGACCGAGACGAGCCGCACCGGGCGCGCGCCCAGCGAACGGCGGACCTGCGCCAATTCGGCGCGCATGCGGGCGGCGATGGCCTTGCCGTCGATGAGTTGCGCGGACACGGGCTTGCGATGGAGGAGTGGTTTCGCCGAAAACGATAGCGGCGGCGGGGCCGCCGCGAAACGAACATGACCTACGGCTCGGCACCCGCGTTCGCGTTCCCGGAACTGACGCCGGCGATCAAGCGGCTGCTGATCGTCAACGGGATCGTGTTCCTGGCCAACGCGATCCTGGGCGGCGAGCTCGGCGTCTGGTTCGCGGTGTCCTGGTCGGGCCTGTGGGACGGCTACGGCCTCGGGCTGTTGCGGCTGGTGACCTACCAGTTCACGCACGCGTTCGAGAGCATCGGCCACATCCTGTTCAACATGCTGGCCCTGTACTTCTTCGGCACGATGGCCGAGCGGTCGCTGGGCTACCTTGGCACCTTCAAGCTGTACCTGCTGGGCGGTGTGGTCGCCGCCGCTGTGCACCTGCTGCTGGCCGCGGCGCTGGGGCAGGGCGCCGGCAGCCTGATCGGCGCCAGCGGCGCGTGCTTCGCGTTCCTGGTCTATGCAGCGTGCATGGCACCGCGGGCGATGGTGATCTTCATCATCTTCCCGATCCCGCTCGGGATCCTAGCCGCGGGTCTCGTCCTGATCGGCCTGTACTCGCAGTACGTCGAGCTTCGGATGGGTGCATCCGGGGGCGTGTCACACAGCGCCCACCTCGGCGGCGCCGCGTTCGGGTTCGCTGCGCACCGGTTGGGGTGGTTCCGCGACTTCCGGCCCTACGGCCACGAGAAGGGCCTGCTCGGCGGCCTCGGCAACAAGCTGCGCAGCTGGCGGCAGCAGCGGCAGGCCGACTCCGCCCACGCGCAGCAGCAGGAGGTCGACCGCATCCTGGAGAAGATCCAGCAGCACGGCATGCCGTCGCTGTCGAGCGGCGAGCGCCGGATCCTCGAGCGCGCGAGCAGCCGCGCCAAGAAGAAGTAGGCCCGGAGAGTGGCCCGGGCCCGCGCGCCGCAGTGGGGCCGCGAGGCCCAGGGTGGTAGGATCGCCGTCGACCCCCGCGGCCCCGGGCCGCACCCGAACATGCTGCGCACCCTTACCGTCCTGTTGTCGGCGCTCCTCGCCGCCGTTCTGCCCGCCCAGTCCCAGGAGGAGATCAACAAGTTCATCGTCGAGAGCAAGAAGGCGATCGAGCTCGGCGACGAGAAGGGACTCGACAAGCTGCTGAAGTCGTCGATGGCGATGCCGGCCTGCGCGGTGTTCCACTTCACCAACCTGCGCGCGGAGGTCTGGGGCGGCAAGGACGACCTGCGGCCGCAGGTCGAGGCGCTGAACGCGTCGTGGAAGCGGGTCTTCGAGGGCGCCGAGACCCTCGACCGGATCGAGCGCTGGATCGAACTGCAGGACAGCTCGAGCTGGGCGCAGTACCGCCGCGCGCAGGGCAACATCCAGCGCGCCTGGCAGTTCTACACCGAGTCGACCAAGGACAACACCAAGCGCGGGCCGTTCGAGGAGGCGCGCAACGGCCTGATGGAGTCGGCCCGGATCATGGAGGCGACCGGCAACAAGATCGAGGCGGCCGAGGCCTGGAACTACGTCGCGATCTGCCTGCACAAGATGCCGGACCGGACCGCGCTCGACATCCAGGACACGATCTTCGCGCTCGAGCAGTTCGTCGCGCTGCGCGAGTCGTGGGACTACACCGGCGATCAGTACTATCTGATCAACAAGAACACCCTGAAGGGCCAGAAGCAGCAGCTCGAGGCCAAGGAGGCCGCCGACGACAAGCGCAAGGCCGAGGGCTACGACCCGGACGCCAAGGGCATCGACGGGCTGGTGATGCCGGGCGCGGTCGAGGCCGAGTGCGCGCTCGAGTTCGACGAGGTGTCCGAGTGGGAGGACGTCTTCGACTACAGCCAGCGCGGCGGGCCGCTGCCGGTGTTCTGGTGGAACACGAGCTTCGGCAAGGACCAGCAGGAGGCCAAGCTGGCGTGGTTCCGGCGCCTGGACCTGTACCTGATGCGCGTCAGCAACTCGAAGTACGCGGTGACGACGCAGCCGAGCGACGAGAAGACGTTCCAGCCGGTCGACGTCAGCGCCAAGGCCAAGCCGTCGAAGTTCTTCCTCGACGCCGAGCAGAAGGTGCCGTACGCGATGTTCTTCTGGCAGGGCGGCGACCGCGAGAAGCTCGGCGAGGCCGAGGTCAACCTGGCGCCGTCGGTCGAGAACACGCCGATCTACTACCGCAGCGCCGCCAGCTGGAAGGTCGAGGTCGCCGGCAGCGAGCTGACGCTGTTCGACGACAACACCAGCGGCACGCCGATGGACGCCGACCCGTTCTCGGGCGCGTTCAAGATGGCGACGATCGGCTTCGCCACCGACGACGAGCGCGCCAAGACGCCGCTGCTCGACTCGATGAAGGTCGGCAAGGGGCCGCGCATGCCGTTCTCGGAGTTCGTCAAGATCGGCGACGGCTGGCACCACATCCACAAGCTCGACAACGGCAACCTCGGCACCCGGCCGCTCAACCCGGAGTACCTCGGGCTGGCCAAGGTCAAGCTGGTCTGGAGCGGCCCGAAGCCGACCGCGCCGGAGCAGCTGGTGATCGCCGGCACCGGCGACTTCCGCACCGCGTTCTTCGACATCGCGTCGGGCAAGGAGGTCGAGGTGCCGGCCGGCGAGTACCGCGTGGTGTGGGGGCGGCTCGCCAGCGGCAAGGGCGCCCGCCTGATGACCGGCACGCTCTACGCGGCCGACAGCAAGCCGTTCACGGTCGAGGCCGGCAAGACCACCGAAGTGCCGATGGGCGCCCCGTTCACCATCGAGTTCACGCGCACCGGCACCGCCACCGAGGTCGAGATCGACGCGGCGCGCATCTGGCTGCGCGAGAGCTCCGGCTGCACGATCGGCGAGCTGCACAACATGGGGCTGTGGCCCGAGGTGTTCGTCAGCAAGACCGCCGACGGCAAGGGCGCCAAGCAGATCGACAAGTTCGTCAAGCTCACCAACGCCGACCTGCTCAACAAGGTGGTGGCGAAGTACGGCGAGATCAGCACGTTCGCCGGCTGCCTGCCGGTGCCGAACGACAGCAAGGACGGCGACCTGACCATGAAGCTGACGCTGCCCGCGGCCGGCATGCGCATCGGCCTGCGGATGAAGAAGCACCCGCTGTTCGGCAAGCTCGACTCCGAGTGGAAGTGAGCGCCGCGGGGCGCGCCGCCCGGCCTGGGGCCGCCGGGCGCCCGCTCAGTCGTTGCGGCCGCCGGCCGCGCGCGGCACGACCGTGATGCCGCTGTCGGACACGTGATAGCGGCGGCGGTCCTCGGTCGGGTCCTCGCCGATCACCGTGCCGTCCGGGATGTGGTTCCACTTGTCGACGATCACGCGCTTGAGCTTGCAGTTCTTGCCGATGCGCGCGCCGCGCAGCACGATGCAGTCCTCGAGCTGGCTGTGCTCGTCGAGGTACACCAGGTTGCTCAGCACCGAGCGCCGGATGCGGGCGCCGCTGACGACGACGCCCGGGCACAGCAGCGAGTCGTGCACCTCGGCGAAACGGCCGTTGGGCTCGCGGAACACGCTCTTGGCCGGCGGGTCGTTGTGCCAGAGCGTGTAGATCGGCCAGTCGCGGCGGTAGAGGTTCAGGGCCGGCGCCACGCTGCACAGGTCCATGTGCGCGTCGAAGTAGGCCTCGATCGTGCCCACGTCGCGCCAGTACGGCTGCTCGTCGCCGCCGAGCCCGCAGAAGTGGTGCGCGCGCACCAGCGTGTCGCGGATCATCCGCGGGATCACGTGGGTGCCGAAGTCGCCGCTCTGGTTCTCGGGCATGCCGTGGTCCTCGACCACGCGGCGCACCAGCTCGCCGGTCTCGAACACGTAGATGCCCATCGACGCCAGACAGAAGCCGGGGTCGCCGGGGATCTCGGCGGCGTTCTCCTTCGGCTTCTCCTGGAACGCCGTGACGCGGCCGGTGGCGTCGATCTGCAGGATGCCGAAGTGGTGCGCCTGGTCCTTGGGGATCCGCACCGCGCCGATCGTCAGGCTGGCCTCGTGGTCGACGTGCTCGCGCAGCATCAACCGGTAGTCCATGTGGTAGATGTGGTCGCCCGACAGCACCAGCACGTTCGGCGGCTGCCAGTCGCCGATCGCGTCCAGGTTGTGGTAGATCGCGTCGGCGGTGCCGCGGTACCAGCGGCCGGTCGCGTCGTGCTGCGGCGATCGGCAGGTGATGAACTGCTCGAGCCGCCGCGGCAGGAAGTTCCAGCCGAAGCGGATGTGCTCCTCGAGCGACCGCGCGCGGTACTGCGTCAGGATGTAGATCCGGCGCAGCCCCGAGTGGATGCAGTTGCTGAGGGTGAAGTCGATGATGCGGTAGGCGCCGCCGAACGGCACCGCCGGCTTGGCGCGGTTCTGCGTCAGCGGCTTGAGCCGGTTGCCCGCGCCGCCGGCGAGCAGGAACACGAGCGTGTTGCGGGTGTCGAGGGGTGACGACATGACGCGCGGGCGAGGTGGGTTCGCGGCGCCGCGGCGGCGATGCCGCGACGTCGGGAAGCCCAGGATGCAGCAGCGGGGCGTCGATGCCCAGGGGAAGGCGCGCGAAAACGTCGTGCGCGTCGAGCAACAGGACCGTTGCTCCCGATGCCGGCGCCCGTACGCTGCGTGTTCCTCGTCCCACACCTGTCCTTGAGCGCCATCGACCAGCCTGCCGGAGCGGACCGCGCGCGCGCCGCCGCCGGCGACGGCCCCGCCGAGCGCGAGTGGCTGCTGGTGGATGGCCGCGGCGGCTACGCCTGCGGGACCGCGTTGGACCTGCCGACCCGGCGCTACCACTGCTGGTTGTGCGCGCCGGCGGCGAACGGGCGGCGCCGGCGCTACCTGGCGGGGGCCGACGAGCGGCTGTACGTCCGCGACCGCGAGTTCGCGCTCACCCCGGCGCACTGGCGCGCGTTCGACGCGCCGAGCGTCCCGGAGCTGCCGCGCACCTTCCGCAGCGAACCCGTGCCGACCCTCGTGGTGCGGTGCGGGCCGGCGGCGGTCGAGCGGCAGCTGGTGATGCCGCGCGGGCGGTCGGCGGTGTTGGTGCGCTGGCGCAACAGCGGGCAGGCGCCGTTCCGCATGGTCGTGCGGCCGCTGCTCTGCGGCGAGGACGCCGACGCGCTGCTGCGCGAACGGCCGGTGCGCGCCGACGTCGACCGCGACGGCGACGCCCGCGGCTTCCGGCTCGGCGACGACGACGCCACCGTGTGGCTCTCGACCGCGGGGCCGGTCCGCTTCGACGCCGACCCGGTCTGGTACCGCGACTACTGGCTGCGCGTCGACGCCGAGCGCGGCTACGACGCGACCGCCGACCGGTTCGCGCCCGGCACCCTGACGTTCGACCTGGACCCGGGCCAGAGCGTGACCGTCGCGTTCGCGGTCGACGCGCCGCTGCCGGACCCGGCGGCGGCCTTCGACGCCGCCGCGGCCTCGCGCCAGCAGCGGCAGCAGTGGGCCGCGACCGCCGGCAGCGCGCTCGGCGCCCGGCTGCGTCGCGGCGTCGACGACTTCTTCTACCGCGACGCGGCGGGCCGGCTCGGCGTGCTGGCCGGCTTCCCCTGGTTCGCGGAGTGGGGGCGCGACGTGTTCGTGGCGCTGCCCGGGCTGACGCTGGCGGTCGACGAGCCCGCGCGCTGCCTGGAGGTGCTGCGCGGCGCGCTGCCGTTCCTGCGGCGCGGGCTGCTGCCCAACATCTACGGCCCGACGCCGGCGACGAGCCACTACGACTCGGCCGACGCGGCGCTGTGGTTCGCCCTGTGCGTGCAGCGGTGGCAGGACGCCGGCGGCGGCCGGGACGCCGCGCGCTCGCAGTTCGGGCCGGCGCTGCGCGGGATCGCCGAGGCCTACCTGCAGGGCACCGACCTCGGGCTCCGCGTCGACGACGAGGGCCTGCTGTTCGCCGGCAGCCGCGACCGCAACGCCACCTGGATGGACGCGCAGACCGCGGCCGGGCCGGTGACGCCGCGCGAGGGGCAGCCGGTCGAGATCGACGCGATGTGGTGCAGCCTGCTGGCGCACCTCGGCGAGTTGTTCGGCGGCGACTGGGACCGTCGGGCGCGGGCGGTCGGGTCGGCGTTCGTGCGGCGCTTCTGGCGCGACGACGCCGGCTGCCTGTTCGACCGCCGCGGGCTCGACGGCCTCGGCGACCCGGCGGTGCGGCCGAACATGGTGATCGCGGCGGCGCTGCCGCGCAGCCCGCTGTCGCGCGCGCAGCGCGCCGCGGTGGTCGCCACGGCACAGCGCGAACTGGTCACGCCGCGCGGCCTGCGCACGCTGTCGCCGCGCGACCCGGCCTACCGTCCGCGCTACGAAGGCGGCTCCGAGCAGCGCGACGGCGCGTACCACCAGGGCACCGCCTGGCCGTGGCTCGGCGGCTTCCACGTCGAGGCCGCGCTGCGCGCCGCCGCCCCGGACCAGCTCGCCGAGGTCCGCGGGCGGCAGCTGGCCTGGCTGCAGGGCTTCGTCGCCGAGGTCGACCTGGCGGGCATCGATCACCTCAGCGAGGTCTTCGACGGCGACGCCCCGCAGCGGCCGGGCGGCTCGTTCGCGCAGGCGTGGAACACGGGCGAACTGCTGCGCGCGCTGCGGCTGTGCCGGCACGGTCCGGACGGCGGCGACGGCCCGCCGGGGTCCGGCCGGTGATCGACGTCGTCTTCTACTTCCAGGTCCACCAGCCGTACCGGCTGCACAAGTGGAAGCCAGGCGACCGGATCCGGGGTCTCGGTCACTACGACGACCCGCTGAACAAGCTGGTCGCCGAGCGCGTCGCCGAGCGCTGCTACCTGCCGATGAACCGGGTGCTGCTCGACGCGATCGAGGCCACCGACGGGCAGTTCCGCTGCGCGTTCTCGCTGTCCGGCACCGTGATCCAGCAGCTGCGCGACTGGGTGCCGGCGGCGATCGACAGCTTCGTGGCGCTGGCCGAGAGCGGCAGCGTCGAGTTCCTGTGCGAGACCAGCCATCACTCGCTGGCGGCGCTGGCCGAGCCCGACGAGTTCACGGCCCAGGTCGAGGACCAGCGCGCGACGATCACCGAGCTGTTCGGGCGCCGGCCGACGACGTTCCGCAACACGGAGCTGATCCTCGACAACGCGATCTGCCGGCGGGTCGAGGAGCTCGGCTTCACGGCGATGCTCGGCGAGGGCGCCGACCGCGTGCTCGGCTGGCGCAGCCCGCAGGTGCCGTACCGCCCGCGCGGCTGCCGCGCCTTGAAGCTGCTGCTGCGCAGCTACTCGCTGTCCGACGACATCGCGTTCCGGTTCAGCAATCGCGACTGGCCGGGCTTCCCGCTGTTCGCCGACACGTTCGCCGGCTGGCTCCACGACGTGCCGGCGCCGGCGCAGTTCATCGGCCTGTTCATGGACTACGAGACGTTCGGCGAGCACCAGGACAAGGCGACCGGCATCCTCGAGTTCATGCGCTGCCTGCCGGCGCACGTGCTCGAGAACCCGGACTTCCGGTTCCGCACGCCGGCGCAGGTGGCCGCCGAGCTGCCGGTCGCCGGCGAGCTCGACGTGCCGACGCCGATGTCGTGGGCCGACGCCGAGCGCAACGTGTCGGCCTGGCTCGGCAACCCGATGCAGCGCGAGGCGCACCGGGCGATCTACGCGCTGCGTCCGGACGTGATGGCCCTGGCCGCGACGCGGCCGGACCTGCTCGTCGCGTGGCGCCGGCTGACGACGTCGGACCACGTCTACTACGTCGCCACCAAGGAACACAGCGACGCCGAAGTGCACGAGTACTTCAGCCCCTACGACTCGCCGCACGCGGCGTTCGTCACGGTGATGACCGCAGTCGACGACCTGCGGCAGAAGCTGCAGAAGGCGCGCCGGGACCGCGGAGCCGGCCGGCCGCAGATCGCTCCTCCGTCCCGAGAACCATGACCGAGCGCCCGCAACAACTGTTCGAGATCAGCTGGGAAGTCTGCAACAAGGTCGGCGGCATCCACACCGTGCTGTCGAGCAAGGCGCGCACCGCGGTGCAGCGGTTCGGCGACGACTACATCACGATCGGGCCGCTGCTGCTGACCGGTGCCGGCCAGCAGCCGCCGTTCGACGACGAGCCCGGCCACGAGGCCTTCGTCGAGGGCTGCCGCGAGCTCGGGCTGCCGGTGCGCATCGGCCGCTGGCGCATCCCCGGCCGGCCGCGCTGCATGCTGATCGGGTTCTCGTCGCTGTACGAGAAGAAGGACGGCATCCTGGCCGGCCTGTGGGAGCGCCACCGCGTCGACTCGATCGCCGGCGACTGGGACTACGTCGAGCCGGTGCTGTTCTCGATCGCCGCGGCGATGGTGATCGAGCGCTGGTGGGAGGAGCACCTGGCGCCGTTCCACCGCCGCGCCGTCGTGCACGCGCACGAATGGATGACCGGCGCCGCGCTGCTGTACCTCAAGGAGCGCATCCCGGCGATCGGCACGGTGTTCACCACGCACGCGACGATGCTGGGCCGCGCGCTGGCGTCGATGGGCATCGACCCGAGCCAGGGGCTCGGCGACAAGACAGCGGCCGAGCTGGCCGAGGCGCACGGGGTGCGCGCCAAGCACAGCATGGAGGGCGCGTGCGCGCGCGCCGCCGACGCGTTCACGACCGTGTCGGCGATCACCGCCGACGAGGCCCGGCTGCTGCACGACCGCGCCGCCGACGTGCTGGTGCCCAACGGCCTCGACCTCGACGTGGTCGACGAACTGGCGGCCGGCGACCGCGACGCGATGCGCAAGCAGGTCGCCGACCTGGCCAACGCCGTGCTCGGCGAGGACGTCGGCGACAGCCTGTTCGTCGGCATCGCCGGTCGCTACGAGTTCTACAACAAGGGCATCGAGCTGCTGCTCGACGCGCTCGGCCGGATCCAGGCCGCGCCCGGCCGGCCGGTGGTGGCGTTCGTGCTGGTGCCGGCCGGCAACTCCGGCGTGCGCGCCGAGCTGCTCGACCGGCTGGAGCGCGTGCGCGCCGGCGGCACCGTCACCGCCGAGGGGCCGATCGGGCTGTGCACGCACAACCTGTTCGACGAGCAGCGCGATCCGCTGCAGCAGCACTGCCGGCGGCTCGGCATCGACAACAAGAAGGGCGCGCGCGTCAAGGTCGTGCAGGTGCCGATCTACCTGCGGCCCGACGACGGGCTGTTCGACCGCGAGTACGAGGCGGTGCTCGCGGCGATGGACCTCGGCTGCTACCCGTCGTTCTACGAGCCGTGGGGCTACACGCCGCAGGAGGCGCTGGCGGTCGGCGTGCCGACGGTGACCACCGACCTCGCCGGCTTCGGGCGCTGGGCGCAGCAGGAGGGGCTCGGTCCCGACGACGGCGTCACGGTGCTGCGGCGCCAGCGGGTCCCGTACGACGAGGTCACCGACGCCATGGTCGCCGCGCTCGAGGGCTTCCTGCGCGAGGGCCGGATCGACGACTCCTTGCGGCTGCGCTGCCGCGCGGCCGCCGGCCGCACCGCCTGGAAGGACCTCTACGCCAACTACAACCGCGCCTACGCGCTCGCCCTCGGCGCCGTGCAGACGCGCAGCACGTCCGGCGTCGTGCAGTTCCGCCTGCCGCGCCGCGCGCTGCCGTCGCCGGGTGTCGGGCCCAACCCGCGCATGTCGACGTTCGAGGTGTCGGCGACCGTCCCGGCCGCGCTCAAGGGCCTCGAGCGGCTGGCGCGCAACTTCTGGTGGTGCTGGCACCCGGGCGTCAAGGAGCTGTTCCTGGCGCTCGAGCCGGAGCTCGCGCGCCACGGCGACAACCCGGTGCGCGGCCTGCACCACGCGCGGGTCGACGCGCTCGAGCGGCTGGCGGCCGACCCGGGCTACCTGCGCCGGCTCGAGGACGCGGTGCGGCGCTTCGACGACTACCTCGCGGCCGGTCCGAAGCCGGTGCCGCTGGGCCCCGAGCGGTCGATCACGCCCGAGCATCCGATCGCGTACTTCTCGGCCGAGTTCGGCGTGCACGGCTCGCTGCCGATCTACAGCGGCGGTCTCGGCATCCTGGCCGGCGACCACCTGAAGTCGGCCAGCGACCTGGCGCTGCCGTTGCTGGGCGTCGGCCTGTTCTACCGCTGCGGCTACATGCAGCAGCGCGTCGGCGCCGACGGCAAGCAGATCGCCGTCGACCGCGAGAACGACCCGCGCGAGCTGGCCGTCGAGCCGGTGCGCGCGCCCGACGGACGGCCGCTCGAGGTCACCGTGCCGCTGCCGGGCCGCGAGCTGGTGCTGCGCGCGTGGAAGGCGCAGGTGGGCCGCGTGCCGCTGTACCTGCTGGACGCCAACGTCCCGCAGAACCGCGCCGAGGACCGCGACATCACCAGGAACCTGTACGGCGGCGACAGCGAGGTGCGGATCCAGCAGGAGATCGTGCTCGGGCGCGGCGGCGTGCGGTTCCTGCGCGCGCTCGGCCTGCGGCCGTCGGTCTATCACATGAACGAGGGGCACGCCGCGTTCCTGACCCTCGAGCGCACCAGCCGGCTGGTGCGCGGCGAGGGCCTCACGTTCGAGGCGGCGCGCGAGTACGTCGCCGAGACCACGCTGTTCACCACGCACACGCCGGTGCCGGCCGGGCACGACCGGTTCGGCGAGGACCTCATGCGGCGCTACTTCGGCGACGCCGAGGAGTGGGTGGGGCTGCCGTGGGACCGGTTCTGGGCGCTGGGCAACGGCGGCCAGTCCAACGAGTTCAACATGACGTGGCTGGCGATGCAGTTCGCCGGCTTCGTCAACGGCGTCAGCAAGCTGCACGGCCTGGCGTCGCAGAAGCTGCTGGCGTCGTTCTGGCCCGGCCTGCTGGAGCGCGAGATCCCGGTGACGACCGTCACCAACGGCGTGCACCTGCCGTCGTGGACCCACGACGGCATCGCCGACCTGCTGCGCGACGGCGACGGCCCGGTGCGGCCGGCCGACTTCGCCGGCGCCGGCGGGGTCGCGCGCGGCGAGCTGTGGCGGGTGCACCAGACCTGTCGGCAGCGCATGATCGAGTCCGTGCGCGGCTCGCTGACCCGCGCGTTCCTCGGCCGCGGCGACAGCCCGGTGACCCTGAACGCGATGCTCTCCGGGCTCGACGACGACGCGCTGTACCTCGGCTTCGCGCGCAGGTTCGCGCCGTACAAGCGCGCCCATCTGCTGTTCTCGGACCCCGCGCGCCTGCGCGCGATCCTCACCGCCGAGGGCCGCCCGGTGCGCATCGTGGTCGCCGGCAAGGCGCACCCGCGCGACACCCTGGGCCAGGAGGTGATGCAGCGCATCGTGCAGCTCGGCCGCTCGGCCGACTTCACCGGCCTGGTGCTGTTCGTCGAGGACTACGACATCGCGGTGGCGCGCGCGCTGGTGCAGGGTGTCGACGTCTGGGTCAACACGCCGACGCGCATGGAGGAGGCCAGCGGCACGTCGGGAATGAAGGCGGCGGCCAACGGCGTGCTCAACCTGTCGATCGCCGACGGCTGGTGGCCCGAGGCCGCCGACGGCCGGAACGGCTGGACGATCGGCGGCGAGCAGGTCTACAGCGACGCGGCGCGGCAGAACGAGGCCGACGCGGCGACCCTGTACCGGCTGCTGGAGGAGGAGATCGTGCCGCTGTTCTTCGAGCGCGACGCGGACGACATGCCGCAGGGCTGGCTCGAGCGCATGGCGCACTGCCTCGAGACCGTGCCGGTCGAGTTCAACACCGACCGCATGGTGCAGCAGTACGCCGACCGCGCCTACCGGCCGCTGGCGACCCGCTACTTCGCGCAGCAGGCCGAGAAGAAGGCGCCAGCGCGCGAGCGCGGCCGCGAGATCGTGCGCGTGCGGAACGAGTTCGCGAAGGTGCGGATCCTCGCCGCCAACACCGTCGAGCTGCAGGACTTCAAGGTCGGGCAGCACCTCGACGTGACGCTGGAGGTCGACCTGGCCGGGCTGCAGCCGGCCGACGTGCTGGTCGAGCTGGTGGTGGAGGCGCAGGGCGACGGCCGGGAGCCGCCGGTGATCGTGCCGATGAAGCACACGGCCGCGGTGCGCGAGCACGTGCACGCGTTCGCCGGCAGCCACCGGGTCGACCGCGCCGGGCGCTACAGCCACGGCATGCGGGTGCGGGCGCGCGTGCCGGCGACGAGCACCGTGAGCGGCGGCGCCGGCGCCGAGGCGCTGCGCGGGCTGGTGCTCTGGGCCTGAGACGCCGGCCGCAGCGCGCCGCGGCGGGCCGCGTCGTCGCGGCCCAGCGGGCCCGGAAGGCTCGGTGGCGCCGGCCGCACGCGGCGGTGCGGCTCGCGGTATTGCGGTCGATACCCCGGGGCGGCTGGCGGTGCGCGCGCGCGGTCGTACCATGGGCCCCCGACGACCCATGCCAGCGCCAGACGACAGGAACGGCCTCGATCGGGAGCTCCCGTTCGACGGCAGTGTGCCGCCGCCCAGATTCGTGAACATCGAGACCACGCGGTTCTGCAACCTGCGGTGCCGCATGTGCGTGCAGTTCCAGGACGGCACCACGGTGTCCGGCCCGCACATGGGCATCGACGAGTTCGAGCAGATCGCCGGGTCGGTGTTCCCCTACGTCGAGCGCTGGCAGCCCAGCGTGTCCGGCGAGCCGCTGATGTCGCGCGACTTCCTGCGCATGCTCGAGCTGGCCGAGCGCTTCGGCGTGAAGGCCGAGATCTACACCAACGGCACGCTGCTGAACGAGGCGATGGTCAAGCGCCTGGCACCGAACCTCGCGGCGGTGACGATCTCGTTCGACGGCGCCAGCAAGGCGACGTTCGAGGACATCCGCGAGGGCGCCGACTTCGAGCACGTGCTCGGCGGCATCCGCCGGCTGATCGACACCTGCCGCCGCACGCTGCCGGCCGACCTGCAGCCGCAGATCGGGCTCGCCTGCACCGTGATGGAGCGCAACGTGCGCGAGGTGCCGCAGCTGGTGCGGCTCATCGCCGACATCGGCGGCGACTTCCTGAAGGTCAACCACGTGTTCCCGGTGACCGAGGAGATGCGGCAGCAGTCGTTGGCGCGGCACGTGGACCTGGCGCGCCGCTGCTTCGACGAGGCGCTGGAGGTCGCGCGCGAGGTCGGCATGCTGTTCCGCGTCGAGGCGCTGGATCACATCACGGCGCAGACCGCGCTGCAGGGCGACGAGCGCGCGTTCGCGCAGCTCGACGGCGTCGTGCAGGGTCTCGAGGCGCGCGAGCACGTGCCCGGCAAGCAGCGTCCGTGGCCGCTGCTCGATCCGCGGCACCCCGACTACCGGCAGATCCGCGCGCGCCGGGCCGACGCCGCCGCCCGCTCGGGCTTCCCGGAGCGCACCGCACGCCGCCAGGACGCGCCCGAGCGCGGCGAGGTGTGGTGGTGCGAGTACCTGTGGGAGAAGGCCTACGTGTCGATCGGCGGCGACGTGCGCCCGTGCTGCGTGATGGGCACGCCGGTGGTCGGCAACCTCACCGAGCAGACGTTCGAGGAGATCTGGAACAACGACACCTACCGCGCGATGCGGCAGCGCCTGGCGGCGCGGCAGCCGGTGCCGGTCTGCAAGGGCTGCATGCACATCCGCGTGGTCAAGGACAACGCGGTGGCCGACCAGCACCTGGGCGGCAGGCCGCTGCCCGCGGCGGCGGAACTCGTGCCGCTGACCCCGGTGCTCGACCCGGCGCAGCAGGCGCCGCACCGCACCGGCGAGCCGCCGGTGCTGACCTGGCCGCACGTCGACGGCGCGCGCGAGTACGAGCTGCAGTTCTCGCTCGACCGGTTCCAGTCGATCCTGTTCAGCACCGCCGGCCCGCGCGGCGGGCCCGCGATCCGACAGAATCGCTGGGAGGTGCCGCGCTGGGCCTGGAAGCAGGCGCCGGTCGACCGCGAGATCTGGTGGCGCGCGGTGGCGAAGACCGCCGACGCCGAGCGCGAGGTCGCGCGCGGCTCGGTCCCGGCGCAGATCGCCTGAGCGGGCTCGACGCCGGCCGGCGCGGCCGCGAGGATGGGCCGCGATGCCTACCCGCCTGTCCGTCGGCACCAGCGGCTTCAGCTACGACGAGTGGAAGCCGGCGTTCTATCCCGCCGACCTCAAGAAGGACGCGATGCTGTCGTTCTACGCCGGCCAGCTGCCGGCCGTGGAGCTCAACAACACCTTCTACCGGATGCCGCGCAGGACGACCTGCGAGAAGTGGGCGGGTGAGGTCCCGGACGGCTTCGCGTTCGCGGTCAAGGCCAGCAAGCGCATCAGCTGGTCGCAGAAGCTGGTCGACTGCGCGGACCTGCTGGGCTACCTGTTCTCCGCCGTCGACGGCCTCGGCGACAAGCTCGGCTGCGTGTTCTACCAGGTGCCGAAGTACGTCCGGAAGGACCTGGACGTGCTGCGCGCGTTCCTCGGCCAACAGCGGCAGGGGCTGCGCGCCGCGTTCGAGTTCGCGCACCCGAGCTGGCTCGAGGACGACGCCGTGGCGCTGCTGCGCGAGCACGACGCGGCGCTGGTGCTGAGCGACAAGGACGACGCGCCCGAGCCCGAGCTCGTCGACACCGGCAGCTGGGCCTACCTGCGGCTGCGGCGCGCGGCCTACGACGACGACGCGCTGCGGGCCTGGCACGCGCGCATCGCCGCCCGCGGCCTCGAGCGCTGCTTCGTGTTCTTCAAGCACGAGGACAGCTGCGCGGGGCCGGCGCTGGCGCGCCGGTTCCTGGAGCTGGCCTGAAGCGCCGCCTCACTCGGCCGGCTTCGGCAGCGGCGGCGCATTGCGGATCGCCTCGACGTCGATCCGGAACAGCCGCGCCGCGGTCTTCCAGCGCACGTTCTCCATCGCGCTGTCGGGCAGCTCCAGGTTCTCGAGGAACTTGACGTACGGGCCCATGCGCACCAGCGGCCAGTCGCTGCCGTACATCAGCTGCCTGCCCGGATCGCCCATGTAGGCGATCATGTCCTTCACGCGGGTGACCATGTAGCGCTCGAACTCGTAGCTGAACTCGCCGAGCGTCAGGCCGCTGAAGTCGGCGTAGACGTTGTCGTTCTTGTAGAGCACCTCGGCGGTGTCCTGGAACCACGGGTTGCCGAGGTGGCAGATCACGAAGTTGACGTCGGGGAAGTCGACCGCGACGTCGTCGACCAGCAGCGGGTGCGCCTGTCGCACCTTGGCGCCCTTGGCGTAGGTGTCGCCGGTGTGGATCATCACCGGCACCTGGTGCTTGGCGGCGACGCGGAACACCGCCTCCAGCGACGGGTCGTTGATCGCGTACTTGTCGTAGCCCGGGTAGAGCTTGATGCCGCGCACGAGGCCGTCGCGGATCCGCTCCTCGAGGGTGAACAGGTCGGTGCGCTGGTCGCCGCGCCAGCGCAGGCCCTCGACCAGCGTCAGCCTCGGGTGCCGGGCGATGCGCTCGATCAGCTCCTCGACGCTCGGCCGGTCGAGGTCGACCCGGTAGCTGGTCAGCACCACCGCGTGGTCGCAGCCGTGCTGGCCCATCTTCAGCAGCAGGTCGTCGATGTTCTCGTTGGTCGGGCGGCGCGTCGACTCGTGGTAGTTGTTGAGGTGGACGTGGCAGTCGATCAGCATGGTCGGGCGCCGAGCGTAGGTCGGTCGGGCCACTGCGCCCAGCGTCCGGCCGGGTGATTCGCGGCGTTCGGTGCCCGTGCGGTCCTGGCCCAGGCGTTGTGCCGCCGCGGGTGCCGTGGCTCTGCATGTTGCGGCCCGTCGCACGGCGCTCGACGCGCGGCGAATTCGCCGGCCGCCGCTGCCGATACCAGAAGCCCCGCGCCGCGTTTGCCGGCGCCCGCGGGGTGGTATCCTGTCCGGCCAGCGAACGATCCCCATGGCTCCCGCGCGCACCAGTTGGAAGGGCTTCCTCAAGCTGAGCCTGGTCTCGGTCCCGGTCAAGGCGTTCACCGCCAACGAGTCCGCCGCCGAGGTGCACCTGAACCAGCTGCACAAGGACTGCCACAGCCGGGTGAAGTACCAGAAGGTCTGCCCCGAGCACGGCGAGCTGGCGAGCGACAAGATCGTCAGCGGCTACGAGTACGCCAAGGGTGAGTACGTGGTGATCGACCCCGACGAGGTCGACAAGCTGCGCACCAAGGCCGACCGCGCCGTGAGCATCGACGGGTTCGTGCCGGACGACGCGGTGGACCCGCGCTACTTCGCCGGCAAGACCTGGTACCTGCTGCCCGACGGCGTCGCCGGCGAGCGGCCGTACGCACTGCTGCGCCGCGGCATGCTCGACAACGGCGTGGTCGCGATCGCGCAGGTGGTGATGTCGGGCCGCGAGCAGCTGGTGCTGGTGCGGCCGATGGGGCGCATGCTGGTGATGACCGGCCTGCACTACTTCAAGAAGGTCAAGCAGGCGGACGGCTTCGAGGAGGACGTCGCCGACATCGAGTTCAAGCCCGACGAGCTGGCGCTCACCAACACGCTGATCGGCGCCACCAAGGTCGAGGACTTCGACCTGTCGAAGTACACCGACACCTACGTCGACAAGCTGCAGACGCTGATCCAGGCCAAGATCGAGGGCCGCGAGGTCATAGCCGCGCCGGACCACGAGGAGCCGCGCATCCTGAACCTGATGGACGCGCTCAAGAAGAGCGTGGCCGAGGCGCAGGCGCGCGCGATTGGCGCCGAGGTCGGCGCGCCGGGCGACGGCGACGACGGCGACACCGCGCCGCTGGACGGCGAGCAGAAGATGGCGCCGAGCGCCGGCAAGCCGACCAAGAAGAAGCGCAAGGCCTCGGGCGGCTGAGAGGCCGAGAGAGAATCATGATACGGCCTCTCAGATTGCTTGCTGGCGACCGCATTCGCGGCCGCGCAGAGCCTTCGAGAGGATTCTCTCTCAGGCTCTGAGGCGGCCATGGCTGCGTCCCTGCCCGCGCAGCTGGCGCCGATGCTGTGCCGCATCGGCAAGCCGTTCGACGCGGACGACCACCTGTTCGAGGTGAAGTGGGACGGGGTGCGCGCGCTGGCGTTCGTCGACGGAGCCGGCGACGGGACCGCCGACGGGGACGCGGGATGGCGCCTGCACTCGCGCCACCGGCCGGACCTGCGCTCGCGCTATCCGGAGCTGGCGGGTCTGCGCGCGCTGCCGGCCGGCACGCTGCTCGACGGCGAACTGGTGGTGCTCGATGCCTCTGGCAAACCGGACTTCCCGGCGGTCCTCGGCCGTGAGAACGCGCGGCGCCCCGAGCGCGTTCGCCAGCTGGCGCAGCAGCGGCCGGTCGTCTACGTCGCGTTCGACCTGCTGTACGACCGCTTCGACCCGCTGCTGGAGCGGCCCCTGCAGGAGCGGCGCGACCGGCTGCAGCAGCTGCTCGGCCAGGGGCCGCCCGAACGCGTCGTGCTGTCCGAAGGCGTCGTGGGTACCGGCCTGCTCCTGTTCGAGCAGGTGCGGCAGCAGGGCCTCGAGGGCGTCGTCGCCAAGCAGCTGGGCTCGCGCTACCGGCCCGGCGAGCGCAGCCACGCCTGGCAGAAGATCAAGGCCGTGCACACGGTGCCCTGCGCGGTGCTCGGCTACGAGCCGGACGGGGAGCGCGACTTCAAGTCGCTGATCGTCGCCGCCGAGTTCGACGGCCGACTGCAGTGCGTCGGCCGCGTCGGCTCGGGCTTCACGCTGGCGCAGAAAGCGGCGGTGTGGTCGCTGCTGCAGGCACGACGTCGGGAGACTGCGTGGCTCCCTGCCGGCATGTCGGGATGTTGGGTTGAGCCGGGGCTCTACTGTTCCGTAAGCTACCTGGAGCGCATGGCGAGCGGTTCGCTGCGCGCGCCGGTGTTCGCAGGCATGATCGAGGCGTGAGGCGACTGGTTCCCGTGAGGCGTCTGGGCTGATGTCGGGCCGAGCTGCGACCGAAGGCGCCGCGGAGGCCGAGCGCCGCTACACGACCACCGAGCTGGCGCGCCTGTGCGGCGTCGGCGCCGCGTCGGTGCGCGCGTGGATCGCCCGCGGCCTGCTGCCGGCGCCGCGCGCCCGGTCGCAGGCGGCGTTCGGTTTCCGCGAGCTGGTGCGTGGTCGCACGCTGGCCCGCCTGCTGCGCGCCGGCTGGAACGCGCAGCGGATCGCCCGCGCCGTCGCCGCGGCGCGGCCGATGATCGCCGACCTGGACGCGGTACTGGCCGGGATCGACCCCGAGGCCGGCGACCTGTTGGCCGTGCGCCTGCCCGACGGACGCCTGGCCACCGGCGGGGGTCAGGGGCTGCTCGACTTCGGGAGCGGCGGCGCCGCTGCGGCCGGGGTCGCCGCCGCCGGCGTGCGCGACCTGCGCTCGCCGATGGAGTGGTTCCAGATCGGCGTCGACGCCGAGTCGGCCGGTCGCCTCGACGACGCCGTGCGGGCCTACGAGCGGTCGCTGCCGGTGGCCGGCGCCGAGGCGCACTTCAACCTCGGCAACTGCCGCTACCAGCTGCGCGATCTGCCGGCCGCGGAGGCCGCGTTCGCCGCCGCGGTGGCCGAGGAGCCGGACTACGCCGAGGCCTGGAACAACCTGGGCATCGTCCGCGGCGCGCGCCAGCGCCGCGCCGAGGCCATCGCGGCGTTCGAGCAGGCGCTGCGGATCCGTCCGCACTACGCCGACGCGCACTACAACCTGGCCGACGTGCTGGCGGCGATGGGGGACACCGCGCGCGCGCGCACGCACTGGCGCGCCTACCTCGGCTTCGACCCCAACAGCAGGTGGGCCGAGCAGGTGCGGCGGCGGCTGGCGGGAGAAGGCGGCGACGCCGGGTAGCCGCGCCGCGGCGGATTCTCGTACATTCCGCGTCTGGCCGGTCGTCTTCGGGATGCAGCGCGGGGCGGCAGGCGCCCTGCGACGTCACCGTTCCCGATCACGACCCCGATTCCCGCCGAGGAGGCTCCTGCCATGCTCCGTTCGCTCGCCCCGATCCTCTCCGTCCTCACCCTCGCCGCTGGCGTGCAGACCGTCCGCGCGCAGGACATGCCGCAGCCCGCCCCCGAGCTCCAGAAGCTGTCGGTCTTCGTCGGCGACTGGGAGGGCTCGGGCACGGCCGTCATGGCGCCGGGCCAGCCCGAGTCCGGCTGGACCAGCCAGACGACCTACCGGTGGGCGCTGGGCAAGCACTTCCTGCAGGCGGACACGTCGATCGTGTTCGAGGGGCAGCCGCAGCCGATGGTGTTCCGCGAGTTCATGGGCTGGGACCGCGAGAACCGCCGCTACGTCAACCTGGCCGTCAACAACATGGGCGAGGCCGGGGTCCACCCGGTGCACTTCGTCGGCGACGACTCCCTGTGCGGGCTGATGCTGTGGGTGCGCGACGGCGAGCCGCAGGCCGAGCGCGCGCTCACGAAGTTCACGAAGGACAGCATGTCGATGTCGATCACGTTCCTCGGCGTCGAAGGTCCGGCGCGCGAGGGCGTCACCGGCACCTTCCGCCGCGTCGCCAAGGCGCAGCCGACCGCGATCGAGGCCGCGCACTCGCTGTGGGGCAACCCGGCCGAGATGCAGAAGATGGTCCGCATGTGCGGCACGTTCGACGTCGCCGGCAGCATGGTCATGGCGCCGGGCACGCCCGAGTTTCCGATCACCGGCCGCGACACCATCCGGTCGCTGTTCGACGGCGCCATCGTGCACATCGAGACCCACGGCCAGCCCGACTACGAGTCCCAGGGCTTCTACAGCTGGAGCGCGGCCGACCAGTGCTACCTGATGTCGTACGCCAACAGCATGGGGCAGGTCGGCAGCATGAAGGTCTGGTTCGCCGACGACAACACGCTGGTCGGCACCAGCGCCGGCCTGGATATGGGCACACCGTCGGCGCAGCGCGTGGTGGTGACGCTCGACGACCAGGGGCGTCCGAAGAACGTCCTCTGCCACGGCCTGATCGGCACGCACGCGCCGATGCGGACGTTCGAGGCCGACTACACCCTGGCGCAGGGCAAGTAGCGAGTGGTGGAGCCGACGCGTCTCGAGGTGATCTCGAGCCCTGAAGGCAATGCCCATGCGGCACGGGTCATCGTGCGCTCCGAGACTCAGAACGGCCAGCGTGCGGTCTCATGCTGGCCTGCTTCGTGAAGCGTCACGGTCGTCTCTCGCGTGTCGCCATCCCTCTGCACCAGGATGCGATAGCTGCCAGCAGGCAGGTGCCGAAGCTCGTGACGCGTGCCGCTGGGCTGTATTCGGGCTACTTCGCTCTGCAGCGGGAAGCGAATGTCCGTCCAGGCGGGGACCACCTCGTAGACGACCGTCACGAGGTATGTGTCCTGCTCGATCGGGGTGTTCGTCGTGAGCGTGATGCTGCCGCTGGGTACCTCGACGACGCGGGATGAAAGGCTCTGCACACCGCACCACCTCAGTGTCCGTTCGACGGAGAGGCCAAGCAGGAATCGACCTCTGGCCACCTGCATGGTCACGGTGCCGGTGTCGTCCACTCTGCCATACGTCGCCCAGGGCGTGTCCACACCTCGAGCGATCACGAGGCAGCCGGACAAGTCGACGCCAGGTGACCCCAGAACGGACGCAGCCCATTCCGTGGTGATCACGGGTTCGAGGTCCGGAGCGACCACGAGGGG
Source organism: Planctomycetota bacterium (assembly GCA_050245995.1). Taxonomy (GTDB): domain Bacteria; phylum Planctomycetota; class UBA1135; order UBA1135; family UBA2386; genus JBFWWV01. The sequence goes on from JBFWWV010000001.1 coordinate 400,656, forward strand.
TTGCCCCGGCTCGACGTGAATCCGCGTTCCAGTCCACGGTGTCCGCAATGGCTCCAAGCGACCTGGGAACACTGCGACGATCCAGTCGCCCGGTTCGACGCCGTCGAACCGGTAGGACCCGGAGACATCGGGAGTCTGTCGTCGACCGGAGACCATGCTGTGGTCGGACAGCCGGCCCATCGTGCTGATCGTCACCGTGAGCCTGGAACTCGTCGAGTCGCTCCTCAGGACACGTCCCTGAACGGTCGTTCCGGACGTGAGCAGCAGGGTGCCGAGGTCCTCCAGTTCCCCTTGACCGAGCTGGATGGCGCGACGGACGGACACCATGCCATCCTTGGTGACAAGTAGCTCGAATGACCCGGGCGGGAGGTCCCTCAGGTTGAACGTGCCGTCCACCATGGACCTCTGGTCCCAGTGCTCCGGCGTGGCGGCCTCTTGTCCGCCGTCGACGTACAGGTGCACTCGGGCTCCGTGGACAGGGGCGCCGTGAGCATCCACGACAGTTCCGCGAACGATGCCGACTCGATCGGGCGACTCCACCGTGACGATGGACCATTGGCGGAACCCGAGCGTCACCGGCTCGCCCGCGTCCATGCGCCCGCCACCTTCGCGCACCACGGTCACTCGTGCGGTCTGCCACTCCAATGGAATCCCGACGCAACGTGCCACTTCGCCTCGGGCTGCCACCGAGATCATCCCGGCCTGGTTCGTGGCTCCTCCGGGGGAGACGTTTACCCGGAACGGCCGGGAGTTGCCGGGCAGCCGAACTTCGATCTTGCCCGCAGGTGGCAGCGTGAGAACCTGCTCGTCGGCCGGCAGCTGGCAGGCGACGCCCGTCGTGACACCGTCATCGTGCTGGGCGGCGCAGTAGACCCTCTGTCCCGCGCACTCGAGGACGAACGACCCGTCCTCCGCAGTCCGAAGGACCTCGGCCGACGCGAGCGCTTCTGGTTCCGGGGCCTCCCCTTCGAGGGGGATGCACTTCAGGCTCGCCGCAACTGCCTCGGTGCCTCCATCGCGTCGACGCAGAACGACGCGACCCAGCAAGTAGTTGTCATGAGCTGGAGGTGCGCTCGCCACGTCTCGGCCCGGGGCATTCCCGTCCTTCGTCAGCACCGCGGACGGTGTGCCCGTGCTCGCCGCATGTCCATGGCTACCGTTGGCAGCATCCTCCGTGGGAGGACCCTGCTCGGGTGTGGAGCAGCTCCTCAGCAGGGCAAGTGACAAGAGGCCGAGGAAGACCAGGAGCAGGGCTGCCTTGACCGGCAGTCTGCCGAACATCGTGACTCCCGATCCACCAGGCATTGCCACTGTCCCTTTTCTCGGTTCGGGTGGGGCTAACAGCAGACGGACTTGTACGAGGTGGTGATCGTTCCGATCACCACTCCCTGTGCGTCCTTGAAGGTGATGACCACGTAGACCTCTGCGCAAGTCTCGTGCGAAGAGCCTCCGCCTCCGCTCACTGGCCGCTTTCGCACGCGAGCGGTAGATCGCCCGTTTGCCAGCCATTGGCATCCAGGGTGCATGCGACCCCGATCAGGACTTGTCGTCATACTTTGGGTCAGCAGTGCCGCCATCCTGATCGAAAGCGTCATACGTGGCCGTAACCGCGCCGGTAGGAACCGAGCCTGGACCTCCGTCGAAGCCGATCGTGGGACTCTGGGCCACGAGACTTCCGCTGAGCAAGCTCACCAGCGCGAGGAGCTCGAATGGGACTCTTTGTGCATGGAACGTACTCCTGTCTTCGCCGAAATTGGCATTGGTTACTACGCCGTGGAGAAGAGGGGAGCTCGTTGTTTGATCTTGGTTCCCTCTTGGTTCACTCGCGCAGTACCTGCTGCAGCGCCTCGATGGCAGGCAGCAGGTCCTGCGGGTCGTCGAGCGCGCGCCGGAACAGGTCGCCGCGCTCCTGCAGCCGCGCCGGCATCGTCTGCAGCGTGAACCGCAGCGGCGAGAGGTCGTCGTCCTCGAGCTCGTCCCACGACAGCGGCGCCGACACGCTCGCGCCGCGCACCGGTCGCGCGGAGTACGGCGGCACGATGGTCTGGCTGCGCCGGTTCTGCAGGAAGTCGAGGTACACCCGCCCGCGGCGCTCGGCCGGCACGCGCTCGGTCGTGGCGATGTCGGGCAGCTCGCGCTGCAGCACGCGCGCCACGCCCTCGGTAAACATCCGCGCGTGGTCGTAGCTGTAGCCGCGCTGCAGCGGCACGAACACGTGCATGCCGTTCTTGCCCGAGGTCTTGAGCAGCGGCCGCAGGCCGATACCGCGCAGCAGGCGGCCAGCGACGCGGGCGATGCGCACGACCCACGCGAACGGTGCGGTCTTGGGGTCGAGGTCGAGCACCGCGTAGTCGGGCTCGTCCGGGTGCTGCACGCGCGACAGCCAAGGGTGCAGGTCGATGCTGCCGAGCTGGATCACGTAGCGCAGCATGTCGCGGTCGTCGATCACGTGGTGCGGCACGACCTCGCCGTCGTGCGGGATCGGCGCGGTGCGCACCCAGTCGGGCGTGCCGGGCTTGGCCTCGCGCTGGTAGAACGACTTGCCGTCGATGCCGTCCGGGTAGCGGTTGAGGTGCACCGGCCGGTCCTTCAGGTGCGGCAGCAGCGCGTCGGCGACTTGCTCGTAATAGGCGATCAGGTCGCCCTTGGTGTGGCCCTCGGCGGGCCAGTAGACCTTGTCGAGGTTGGTGAGGCGCACGCGACCCGCGGGCGCGGCGACGGCCGGGCGCGGCGCCGCCCGTTCGCGCCGTGCGGGCGCCGGGGCACCCGTGTGGTCACCATCGCCGCCGCCGACCGGGATGCGCAGCCAGTCGGGTGACGGCCCCGCCGCGTAGGCGCTGTCGGCGCGCTTGGCGATCGCCGCGGGCAGGCCGGCGGCGGCGATCGCCTCGAGCAGCAGCGGTCCGCTGCCGGCGACGTGATCGACGAACAGCACGCTCGGCAGCGGCGGCAGTGTCGCGCGCAGCGCCGCCTTGCGGTCGAGCAGTGGCAGCGGGCGCAGGTCGTAGTCCTCCCAGTGCAGCAGGTCGAAGGCGTAGAACACCACGCCGTCGCCGCCGGCCCGCAGTGCGCGGTCCAGCGCCGCGGAGTCGGCCGCGGCCGCCGGGTCGGGAACGCCATCGCCCTGCGCCACGAGCACCCCGTCGAGCAGCGCCCGTTCGCACGGCAGCCGCTGCGCGTCGCGCGCGATCGCGGGCGGCACGCCTGCGAGGCCGTCGATCGTCACGCGGTCGCCGTCGCGCCGGAGCCGCGCGCGGCGGCCGGGCAGCTCGGCCTCGAACACCCAGTCGGCGTCTACGAACGCCGCGCGCTCGCCGCCGGCGCGCATGCCCTCGACCGCGTCGGGCGCCGGCAACGGCCGCGCCTCGGTCCGCTCGAGGCCGACGCCGAGGGCGCTGTCGCGCGACGGCCCGGACCAGGCGTCCTTGCTCTTGAACAGCAGCCAGGTGTTCTTGCCCTGGTTGGTCTTCACCAGGTGCCACTCGCCGCGCAGCCGGCGGCCGCGCAGGCGCACCTTGACCTCGCCGTCGCGCACCGCGGCGGCCAGGTCCGCGGCCTTGACGATCTCGTAGGTGCCGTGGTCCCAGATCGTCATCGTCCCGGCGCCGTACTCGCCCTTGGGGATGCGGCCGTGGAAGTGCTCGTAGGCCAGCGGGTGGTCCTCGGTGCGCACGGCCAGCCGTTTGTCGGCCGGCGCGTACGAGAAGCCCTTGGGAACGGCCCAGGAGCACAGCACGCCAAGGGACTCCAGCCGGAGGTCGTAGTGCAGGTTGCGCGCCTCGTGGCGGTGCACGACGAACACCGGCGCGCGCTCGGCCGGCGCCGGCGCGCGCTCGGCGCCGGGTTCGGGCGTCCGCGTGAAGTCGCGCTTGTCGCGGTAGTCGTCGAGGGATCCCATCTCGGGCAGCGTCCGGAGTTGTACCGGTCCGGTCGCCTGGTGGGAGCCGCGGACCGGGTGCGTTGCAGGGCGCCGAACCAACCCACGGATCGAGACCACGAGGAGTGACCATCATGCCGACCATGCGACGAAGCGTACTGACGACCGCGATCCTGCTGCTGAGCGCCCTGCTGCCTGCGCAGCAGCCCGGTGGGCGCGGCCCGGGTCCGGGTGGCCCCGGACCCGAGGGAGGCAACCGCCCGGAGGGGCCGCGCCTGCGCCTGCGCGTCGAGTCGCGCCAGCAGCAGCCGGCCGACGGAGAACGCGAGGCGCTGCGCGCCGAACTGCGCCAACGGCTGCAGGAGCTGCGCGAGCAGCGGCGGGCGCTGATGGAGCGGGTGCGGGAGCTGCGGCAGGGGGACGGACGGCCGCAGGATCGGCCGCCGCAGGGGCGCCGGGGCGGCCGCGGCGAAGGACGCCGTCAGGGTCACGGCGAGGGCCAGGGGCGGCGCGGCGAGCTGCCGCCGGGCCTCCGCCGCGACGGCTGGCGCCCGCGCGGTCCGTTCGGCCCCGAGGGGCAGGGCCGCGCGCGCGGCCGCGGTCCCGGCAGGTTCGAGCGCGGTGACGACCGGTTCGGCCCGCAGCGCTTCGGACCCGAAGCGCCCCGCGGCGCGCCGCGCCCGCGCCACCGGATGGGGCCGGACGGGCGCGGGCCGGACGGGATGGGGCGCGACCGCATGGGACGCGACCGCATGGGGCCGGCGCCGCAGCTGCGCGAGCGCCTCGAGGCGCTGCGCGAACGCATCCGCGAGGCGCGCCAGCGCTGGCACGAGCGGCCGCAGGACGGTCCGCGCGAGCTGCCGCCGCGGCCGTGGCGACGGCCGCCGGGCGGCGATCGCGAACTGGTCGTCTGAGCCGGTTCACGGGCGCGCGCGGCGGAAAACGCCCGCGCCGGTTCGCAGCGCGTGAGCGGGGTCCGTAGACTGGCGGACCGTTTTCCGACCCCCTGCGACCCACACGATGCACGTGACCCGACGCCCGTTCGCTCTCCTCCCCGTAGTCACGGCCGCACTGGCGGCTCTCCTGCCCGCCCAGGAGCGCAAGGAACTGGGCCGGATGTGGACGTTCGAGAACGCGCCGCTCGGCTGGTTCCAGGAGGCCTACGACTTCGCGCCGACCCAGGAGTGGCTCGACCACGCCCGCTTGGCGTCGCTGCGCCTCGGCAGCGTGCAGGAGAACGGGGAGGTGCGGTGGTTCTGCTCCGCGTCGTTCGTGAGCCCGTACGGCCTGATCATGACCAATCACCACTGCGCCCGCGGCGAGGTCGCCAAGGTGCAGGGCGAGCACGACTGGGTGAAGGACGGCTTCTACGCCGGCAGCTACGACGCCGAGGTCAAGCTGCCCGGCGTGATGGTCTCGCAGCTGGTGTCGATGAAGGACGTCACCGCGCAGGTCCGTGAGCAGGGCCAGGAGGCCGTGCTGGCGGCGGCCAAGGAGGCCGAGCCGGAACGGCGCCACGAGCTGATCGCCCTCTACCAGGGCGGCATGTACCAGCTCTACACGTTCCGCGTCTGGGACGACCTGCGCTACGTGTGCGCGCCGCACGGTCAGATCGCGCACTTCGGCGGCGATCCCGACAACTTCTGCTACCCGCGCTGGGGCCTCGACTTCACCTTCCTGCGCGCCTACGACGACGGTCGCCCTGCGAGCACCGCCGACATGTGCTTCGAGTGGAAGACCGAAGGCGCCGGCGAGGGCGACCTGGTGTTCGTGACCGGCAACCCGGGCAGCACCGGTCGCCTGCAGACGATGTCGCAGTGCGAGTTCCAGCGCGACCACCTGTTCCCGGGGCGGCTGGCCGGCATCCACAAGACGCTGGCGCAGCTCAACGAAGACGCCAAGGCGAGTCCGCAGAAGGAGAAGGAGCTGCGCACCGAGATCCTGCAGTTCGAGAACACGCGCAAGGCGTTCCAGGGGTACCTCGACGGCCTGCAGAACGATCGCATCATGGCCATCAAGCAGCGGGCAGAGGACGACCTGCGCACCGCAGTTGCCGCGAGTCCGGAGCTGCAGGGCAGGTACGGCGAGGTCTGGGACAAGATTGCCGCGCTGCAGCAGCAGAAGGTCGCTGCCCTCGGCGACCGCGAGCAGATGCGTGACATCGGCGCGCAGGAGGCCGCGCTGCAGAAGCAGGTCGGCGAGGCCTGCTTCGCGGTCTACGGCACGTCGATCCCGCCCGACGCGACGATGTCGCTGCGCATCAGCGACGGCCTGATCAAGCCGTACGCGATGAACGGCACCATCGCCCCGTGGTTCACGAGCCTCTACGGCCTGTTCGCGCGCTACACCGAGTTCGGCGGCGAGCACCCGTTCGACCTGCCGCAGGCGTGGGTCGACGCCGAGAGCCGCCTCGACCTCAAGACCAAGTTCAACTTCGTCGCCACCTGCGACATCATCGGCGGCAACTCCGGTTCGCCGATGATCGACCGCGACCAGAACGTCGTCGGCCTGATCTTCGACGGCAACATCGAGATGCTCGGCAACCGCTACGTGTTCGACGACGAGGTGTCGCGGACCGTGTCGGTGCACCCCGAGATCATCATCGAGTCGCTGCGCAAGGTGTACGGCGCCGGCGCGCTCGCCGACGAGCTCGAGAAGCGCACCGAGCAGAAGGTCGGCGCGGCGCCGAAGGCCGGCGAGCGCTACCGGCCGGCGGACACGGTCGGGCGCTGAGCGCCCCGTCCGCGGTCGGCGTTCAGTTGGCGCGCGCCGCCGCGGGCTCCGCTGTGGCCGCCGGCTCCGGCGGCGCGGCCTTCGGCACGCCGCCCAGCGCCAGCACCCGTTCGATCAGGCGCACGCGCTCCTGCATCGACAGCGACTCGACCGGCACGTAGGGCACGTCGAACATCTCGAGCAGCAGCTTGACCATGCCGTCGATGCGCACGACCTCCTCCCACTCGAGGCCGGCGCGCACGCCGTCGGCACGCACCAGGTCGCGGTGCGGGCGCAGGAAGAACACGATGCCCTCGCGCACCCAGTTCATGTAGTCGGTGAGCCGCTTGTCGCGGAACACCTGCCCCAGGATGGTCGAGTGGTGCGCGGCGTAGGCCAGGTTGCAGAACGCGCGGTCGCTGACGAACGGGCCGTCGACCTTCTTCTCGGCGGCGATCTGCCGGGCGAACACCTCGGCCTGGTAGCGGTTGACGAGGTCGATGTCGGTGCGCAGCGAATCGAGCTGCGCCTCCATCTCGGCCAGCACGCCGCGCGCCACCTCGGCGATCATCGGGATGCCGTAGCGGTCGCGCACCCAGCGCGCGACGGTCGTCTTGCCGGTCGCGTGGGCGCCGACGAGGTAGATGCGCGGGGACTCCGCGCGCGTGCCGTTGCGGTGGGCGAGCATCGCGCCCCGTTGTATGCGGCCGGCCGTCGCAGGCAAGCGCGCACCGCGCCGCGGTCACTCGTCGAAGTCGTCGGGCAGGTGGTCCGGCACTTCGTCGTCGTGCGTGCCGTGTGTGCTGTCGCCGCCGGTGTCTGTGGAACGCTGTGGAGAGTGTGGAAAACGCGCGTGGGCGTCGAGCGCCTTGCGCGCGCGCTCGGCCACCGACGTCTCGGCGAAGATGTCCTCGGTCAGCGCCTGCGGCAGCTGCAGGATCTGCAGCAGGAGGTCGGTGAGGACGCCGGTCGGCGCTGCGGCCGGCAGCGGCAGCTTCTGCGCCAGGCGGCTCTGCGCGGCCGCGCGCAGCCGCGACTTCAGGCGGCCGGCCTCGGCGGGGTCGGCCTGGACCTCTGCGAACGGGCTGCACTGCACGCGGCGGTACATCCGGTCGCTCGGGGTCTCGTCGATGCGCACGCGCGCGAGGCCCAGCACCCACAGGTGGAAGCGGCCGTCGGTCAGCTTCTCGTGGCGGACGATCTCGCCGAGGCCGGCCACCGGCAGCACACCGGGCGGGTCGTCGTCGCCGACGATGGTGCCGATCACGAGTCTGCCGGGGCCGTCGAGGCTGTCCTCGACCAGCTGGCGGTAGCGCGGCTCGAAGACGTGCAGCGGCAGCACCTGCGCCGGATACAGGAAGGCGCCGGGCAGCGGGAACAGCGGCACCGGAGACTGTGGCAGTGGAGTGCTCACGGCGATGGCGCCCAGATTAGGTCGCGACGGCGGGGTCCCTCAAGGGGCGGCGTGCCCGCGTGTGCCTCCGCGCCGCCGGGTCGCGGCCGGTGGCGCGGCCAATTCGCCGGCCAGGTGTCCCCGAAGGGCGGGGATCCGGCGGTCGAACGGGCTAGGATCCCCCGCAGTCATGCCGAAGTTCCTGTTGATCCTCCGCGGCGACCCGGACCAGTGGCGCACCAAGAGCGCCGGCGACCTGCAGCAGCTGATCGAGCAGTTCGAGACCTGGGCCGGGCGGATGATGGCGCAGGGTCGGTTCGTCGACGGGCGCAAGCTGGCCGACGGCGAGGGGCGGGTGCTGGCGCGCGAGGGCGACCGCGTGCGCGTCACCGACGGGCCGTACGGCGAGACCAAGGAGCTGGTGGGCGGCGTGCACCTGATCGAGGCCGACAGCTACGAGCACGCGGTCGAGCTGTGCCGGGACCATCCCGAACTCGGCATCGCCGGCAGCGTCGAGATCCGCCGGCTCGACACCATGGGCTAGTCCAGGGGCCGTCGCTACGGCAGCGGCGCCCGCAGCGCGCGCTGCAGCGCAGCGCGTTCGTCGGCCGGCAGCTCGGCGTCGAGCGCGCCGTGACGCAGCAGGAAGTCGATCCACACGAGCGCGCAGTTCGGCTTGCACACTTCGCGGTCGCGCACGGCGGTCGCGAGCTCCGATCGCGGCATGCGGACGAAGCGCTCGACCTCGGCGTCGTTCGGCCGCGGCGTGAAGTCGGCCGGCAGCTCCAGGTCGTAGCAGAACAGGGTGTCGGGCTTGAGGCCGGAGTCGTCGGCGCGGACGTAGGTCAGCGTCGCGACCTCGATCGCGTGCGCGGCCAGCGACGCGGGGATCGACGCCTCTTCCATGCACTCCTTCACGACGTTGTCGCGCAGCGACAGGCCGGCCGGCTGGCCGCCGGCGACCGTGTTGTCCCACAGCCCGCCGAAGGTCTTGTCGCGGGCGCGGATCGCGACCCAGACCGCCGGCTCCACGGCGCCCGGGACGCGGGTCCACGCGCACAGGTGCACGCCGAACGGCCGCGCGCCGAGCCACGGTACCGCGCCGCGGTCGAGCCGCGCCCACTCGTCGTCACCATGGCGCAGCACCAGCGGGTAGTCCTCGCAGCGCCACGAGAACTCGCCGGCCGCTGCCAGCGGCCGGAGGAAGCGCCGCAGCCGCTCGGTGCGGTCGGCGGCCGACGCGCCCGTGAGCTCCACGTGCTCGCCGACCCGGCGGAACGGGCTGTCCGGCGCCAGCAGCAGCGCCAGCCGATCGCGCCGCACGAAGCCGCCCGGCGCCGCCGGCGCCCCTTCGGGGTGCCAGCGGACGAACTGCCCGAGGTCGGCCTGGTTGCAGGCGGCGATGCGGTCCTGGTATCCGATCGTCGCTGCATACCACGGGCGGGGGCGGGGCAGAAGGCCGCGTTCGGCGGACGTCGCGCGGCCGGTGCGTTGCCGGCACCGAGGGACCACGCCATGATCGCGCCGCATGGCGCCGTTCCCGCGACGATTCTGCGCCGGCCCGGGTCGTTGGGCCGCGACCGTGCTGCTGGGCCACCTGGCGGCGCCGGCTGCGCCGGCGCAGGACGAAGGGCAGGCGGTCGCGGAGTTCATGCGGGTGTTCCGCTCGCAGCGCGACGGCGCGGTGGTGTCGCTCGAGCTGACCGGCGCACGGCGCGACGCGCTGTTCGCGATGATCGAGCACCACGAGTCGGCGCGCACCGCGGCGGCGCTGGCGCACGGCTTCGCGGTGGTCGACGCCGAGATCGCCGGGGTCGAGGTGCTGCGGCTCGGTCTGCACGCCGAGCTCGACAAGTTGCTGGCCGGGCAGCTCGGCGCCGCCGACCCGGTGCTGACCGACCCGCAGTTCGAGCGGCGCGACCTGCTCGAGCTGCGCGGCCGCGAGCTGCGCCGGTGCAGCGACGACCTGCGCCACCTGCGCGGGCAGCTGGTCCGCGCGATCACCGAGCTGCGCGAGCCGGGGGCGCTGCGCTGGCTGCTGCAGAAGTGCGTCCGCGACCCGAAGCGGCCGCTGGCACTGCGCGTCGTCGCCGGCGGTGCGCTCGGCGGCGGCGACGAGGACCTGCTCGGCGACGTGGCCAAGGCGCTGCCGCGCGCCCGCGAGCCGGCCGCGGCGCTGGCCCTGGTCGACGCCCTGATGCTCGCCGGCACCCGCGCGCGGCCGTTCGCGGCGCCGTTGATCGGCGTGTTGCGGCACCCGCATCCGGCGGTGCGCGAGCGCGCCGCGCAGGCCCTGGCGCGCGTCGCGGTCGTGGAGGCGGTCGGGCCGATGGTGGCGCTGCTGGAGTCGCACACCGGTCAGAGCCGGCTGCGCATCGTGACCGCGCTGGAGGTCCTGACCGGCCAGCGGCACGGCACCAACTTCCTGGCCTGGCAGGGGTGGTGGGACGAGGACGGCGCCGCGTTCACCGCCGACCCGCCGGCGCTCGGCACGTTCGAGCCGCGGCACTTCGAGGACGGCGGCGGCAGCAGCTACTACTTCGGGCTGCCGCAGGAGCACTGCAGCGCGATCGTCTACTGCATCGACTGCTCGGGCTCGATGATCGAGCCGGTGCCGACCGGCGGGCTGACCGCGACGCCGGGCAACGTCCCGCAGGAGTCGCGGCTCGAGGCCTGCAAGCGCGAGCTGATCCAGGCGCTGGCGGCGCTGCGGCCCGACCAGCGGTTCGCGATCCTGTGGTACCACGATCGGCCGCACCCGTGGCGCGAGCAGCCGCTGCCGGCGACGCCGGACGCGGTCGCCGCGGCGCAGGAGTTCGTGCGGACGCTGCAGCCCGGCCGCACCACGAACATCCACGACACGCTGCGCCAGGCGTTCGCGCTGGCCGCCGGCGACGCGCGTGAGCCGCTGCTGGGCGCCGCTGTCGACACGGTGTTCCTGCTCACCGACGGCACGCCGACGCACGCCGACGGCGAGGTCGACCGCGCCGAGCGCATCCTCGACGCGGTGCGCGGCTGGAACCCGCTCGGCCGCGTCACCGTGCACACGATCGGCATCGGCGACGGGCTCGACGAGCCGTTCCTCGAGGAGCTGGCGGCGCAGAACGGCGGACGCTTCGTCCGCCTGGGAACCGCTGCGTCGGGTCGGTAGACTGCCGCGCTCGTTTCCCAGGTCCACGACAGCGACGACAGGAAAGGCGTTCCGTGCTCGACATCAAGGTGCTCCGGTCCGACCCCGAGGCGGTGCGCGCCGCCGCGCGCAAGAAGCGGCTGCCGGACCGCGTCGCGGCCGTCGACCGCGCCCTGGCCGTGGACGCGGAGCTGCGCGAGCTGACCCCGCAGCTCGACGGGATGCGGTCGGAGCAGAAGACCGCCGGCAAGCAGCTCGGCAAGCTGTCGCCCGAGGAGCGCGAGCGCGTGCTGGCTGTGCAGAAGGAGCTGAAGGCCCGGCTGCAGGGGCTCGAGGAGCGCGAGAAGCAGCTGCGCCAGGAGCTCGACGAGCAGCTGGCGCTGGTGCCGAACCTCTGCGACGACGACGTGCCGGACGGCAAGGACGACACCGAGAACGTCGAGACCAAGCGCCATGGCGAGGTGCCGAAGTTCGGGTTCGCGCCGCGGCCGCACTACGAGATCGGCGAGGCGCAGGGCTGGATCGACTTCCAGCGCGCCGCGGCGCTCGCCGGCTCGCGCAACTACGTGCTGATGGGCGACCTCGCCCTGCTGCAGGACGCGGCGCTGCGGTTCGCGATCGACCACATGGTCGCCCAGGGCTTCGTGCCGGTCGATCCGCCGGTGCTGGTCCGGGACGCGGCGATGCGCGGCACCGGCTTCTTCCCGGGCGGCGAGGAGCAGACCTACCGCTGCGAGAAGGACGAGCTCAACCTGATCGGCACCAGCGAGGTGCCGGTGACGTCGCTGCACTCCGGCGAGATCCTCGACGAGGCGGACCTGCCCAAGCGCTACGTCGCTCGGTCGATGTGCTTCCGCCGCGAGGCCGGCACCTACGGCAAGGACACCCGCGGCCTCTATCGGGTGCACCAGTTCCAGAAGGTCGAGCAGGTCGTGGTCGACATCGGCGACCGCGAGCGCTCGCTGCAGCACCACCAGGCGATCGTCGCCAATGCCGAGGCGTGCCTGCAGGCGTTCGAGCTGCCGTACCGCATCGTCGCGGTCTGCGGCGGCGACCTCGGCGTACCGCAGGCGTTCAAGTACGACATCGAGACCTGGATGCCGTCGCGCGAGGCGTTCGGCGAGACCCACTCGGCGTCGCGGTTCTACGACTACCAGGCGCGGCGGCTGTCGCTGCGCTACCGCGCGACCTCGGGGCCGATGGCCGGCAAGGTGCAGTTCTGCCACACGCTGAACAACACCGTCATCGCCAGCCCGCGCATCCTGATCCCGCTGCTCGAGAACCACCAGAACCAGGACGGCACCGTGCGCGTGCCCGCCGCGCTGCGCCCGTATCTGGGCGGCCGCGAGCAGCTCGGCAAACCGGTCTTCTGACCCGTGCCCGTGCACAGGCCGCGCGCAGCGCGGCCGGTGCCCAGCGGCGCGCAGCGCCGCGGTGCCCAGCGGCGCGCAGCGCCGCGGTGCCCAGGCGGGCGCGCGCAGCGCGCTCGCCGGTGCCCGCGCGCGCGAAGCGCGCGCTGGGTCGCTCCGCGCGATTGCGCACGGCAAACAGGCCCGCGCTTCGCGCGGGCAGGCAAGGGCAAGGGGCTTCGCCTGCGGCGAAGCTGCTACCGCCCCTGCCCGTTGCTGCCGCCGCCGCCGAACAACCCGCCGCTGCCGCCGGCGCCGCGGATCAGGTCGCCCAGGTCGAAGCCGGGCGGCAGACCCTGTGGCGGCTGGCCGCCTGGGGGACGTCCGCCCGGCGGTCTGCCGCCGGGTGGGCGGCCACCGGGCGGGGGATCGCCGCGTTCCCCGCCGGTCGAGAACGTGGTGGTCGTCAGGCCGTTGCTGACGGTCTCCGTCTGCGCGCCGGCCGGAATGCCCGGGTCGCCACCGCCACCGCCGCCGCCACCCTCGCCGCCGGCCTCGGGCTTGCCGGGTCGCACCGGGATCATCGCCACGTTCGGCGCCAGCACGTCCATCAGGCTCGGCTCGAGCACGATGTGGCGCACGTAGGTCTTCTCGGCGCCTTCGAAGTCCTGCACCTCGGCGTCGTTGACCACGTTGCGGCTGCCGCGGTTGCGCTCGAGGGTGAACTCGATCTTCAGCCGGCGGGGCAGCGCGTCCTCGACGCTGCTGTCCCACTCGTGCAGCTCCTCGGACTGGTAGCCGAGCTCGCGGAAGTAGGTGATCTTGAAGCTCTTGATCCGGTCGTGGACCAGCTGGAACCGCCCCTCGGTGAGCAGGTCGCCGTCGACCATCGGGTCCTCGCGGCGCCACAGCTCGATCAGGTCGCGGTAGCGGCCGTTCGGCTTGAGCCAGTAGCCGACCTCGCAGATCGAGGTCTGGTGCGGCACGTTGCGGTCGTCGAGCACGTAGCCGATCGAGTCGGTGGTGGTCAGCAGGTCGATGCGGTCGGCCTCGAAGCTGCCGACGTCGCGGCTGCGGCCGACGAACACGCGGTTCTGCCGGATGTTCCAGGTCCACAGCCCCTGCAGGTCGCGTTCGATCAGCGCCAGGATGCGCGGGCCGGCGGCCGTCGACTCCGACAGCTCGTCGATCACGTCGCGGGCCTCCAGCGTGACGCGGAACGTCGTGCCGACGGTCAGCATGACCATCGACGTGATCGCCACCGCGAGCAGCACCTCGATCAGGGTGAAGCCGGCCGCCGCCGGTCGTCGTGCGTGCGTCACTTGCCACCTCCGAACGGATTGGAGCCGGCGGCGGCGCCGCCGAGCGCGCCGGGGTCTGCCGCGGCGTCGCTGCTGCCCTGGGCCTCGGCGATCTGCCGGGCCTGCTCGGGCGTCAGCCCCGACAGCGCCAGCGTCGACACCTTGGACTTGATCACGTAGCTCTCCTGCTGGCCCTCGTATTGCGGGTCGATCTTCGGGAACAGCACGAACACGGCCACCTCCTCGAAGTCGTCCTCCGACGGCGCCTTGCTGGAGACGCGGCGCTCGTATTCCTCGGCGGCGATCTGGTCCTGGTACTCGAACGCCGACATGCCGCGGGCCGAGGCCTTGCGGAACAGGTCGCGGTTCTGCTGCCACTCGCTCCGATCGCGTTCGTTGCCCTCGTCGATCTCGGCGCTGAGCAGGCTCGCCTCCATGTCGGCGATCGACGACTCGCCGACGACGATCTGGTAGCTGAAGCGCGGGTACTTCTCGTCGAGCGAGATCGACACGCCCGACTGCGGCGGCGTCTCGTGCGCGCCGGCCAGCAGCTCGGACAGGCGCTCCTCGGCGATCTCGCGCGCGAGCCGCCAGTTGCGGGCCTCGATGCCGTCGGCCAGCGCCTTGGTGCGGATGCCGAGGTAGCTGATCACCACCATGGCGACGATCGCCAGCGCGACCACGGCCTCCATCAGCGTGAAGCCGTCCTGCTGCCGCGTGCCGTGCGGTGTCGACGTCATCAGAACGAGCCCTCGCCGACCTCTTCGGGCATGTGCTCGCGACCCTCGAAGTCCGTGACCAGTTCGCACTGCCCGGTCAGGCCGTGGATGTTGATGGTCCACATCATCGTCGCGTCGGTGTCGAGCTGCAGCACGATCGACTGGTCGCCGGTGAAGCCGTTGTGGTCGAACACCAGCGAGAACGTGCCACCCTGCGCGAGCCCTTCGATCGTGTTGCCGGCGGAGACGATTTTCACGCCCTTCTCGAGCTCGGTCCAATCCTCGTAGCGCGGGCCGAACGCGTCGACGTCCTGGTCGGTGGTGAGCCGCTCCTCGGGCGGCAGCACCCGGCGCCACAGGGCGCGGTCGAGGTCCAGCTCCAGGGCGCAGCGCTTGCCCTGGATGCGCGCCTCGGAGCGCATGTGGTCGATGTTGGCGATGAGCACCTTGGCCGCGGCGTCGAGCCGGGCCTTCGGCACGAACGCGCCGAGGTTGGGCACGACCATCGCCGTGATCAGGCCCATCACCGCGACGACCAGCATGATCTCGATCAGGGTGAAGCCCTGGTCGGGGCGGCGGGGCGCCGCGGCATGCTGTCGCGAGGACGAGGTCACTGCCGCTTCTTGCTCTGCGAGGTGATGTCGTCCTCGGTGCCCTCGGTGCCGTCCGGGCCCCAGCTGATCACCTCGAACTTGCCGTTCTCGATGTCGCGGATGATGTACTCGTTGTCCCAAGGGTCCGTGATGTCGCTCTCGATGAACGCGTGCCCCTTGTCGTCCGGCGTCGTCAGGTCCTCCATCGACGGGTTGCGGCCGTTCTTGGTCCGATACCAGGTGGCCTGTTCGTGGATCGACTTGCAGTCGGTCTGGGCCTTCTGGACCTTCGCTTCGTCGCTCATGCCGATCACGTTCGGCACGACCAGCGTCGCCAGCAGGCCGAGGATCACGATCACGACCATGATCTCGACGAGGGTGAAGCCGGCGTCGGCGTCGGCGACACGGCGGGGCGGAACCGGCCCCGACACGGGCGCCAGCGGCGCCTCGGTCCGGGATCCAGGGGTGCGATTGGGGTTCATCGTCGGTAGCGGCGGGGCGGGTGCGGTTCGCCGTGGATTGCGTTGCGGTGTGCTGTTCGAAGTGTAGCGGATCCACCGCTGTAGGCATCGCCTCCGACGGGTGCCAGACGGATTCCTTCCCGGCGGCATCGCGCGCGCCCGCTCGGGGTGGCTCAGCCCTTGCGAAGGGGGCGCGCGGACCGCGCGCCAGCGGGGCGTGGGGCCCGACCCGGGACACCGCTGCAGTAGGCCCGTCGTCCGGTTCGGGCAGTTGGGTCTTTCGGCCGGCCGGCCCGCGCGCGATCGTGACGTCGTCTCCGAGCCGGCACCGACCATGAACCACCGCAGCTCCCTCCGTCCGTCCGTGTCCCGCGCCCTCGTCCTGCCGCTGCTGCTGGCGGCGGCGGCGCCTCCGGTCCTGGCCGCCCCGCAGGGCGACGGGAAGGCGCCCCTGCGGCCCGAGCAGCTGGCGACGCTCGCGCGCGTCGGGGCGCCGGCGCTGAGTCCGGACGGCCGGCACCTGCTCTACACGGTCCGCACCACCGACCTCGAGCAGAACCGCTCGACCTCCCGGGTCTACCTGCTGGCCCTGGCCGACGGCGCCGCGCCGCAGGTGGTGGGCGAGGGCCGCGAGCCGTGCTGGGGTCGCAACGGCCAGAGCTACGCGTTCGCCACCGCTGGCGGCATCCGCATCCTGCCGCTGCTCGATGGCCCCGTGATCGACCTCGAGGTCCAGGGCGGCGTCGCCAACCTGTCGTGGGCACCCGACGGCAACCGCTTCGCGTTTACTCAGGACGTCAAGCTCGACGCCACCCTGAAGGACCTGCACCCGGACCTGCCGCACGCCGAGGCCCGCGCCTACGAGGACCTGATGGTCCGGCACTGGGACCACTGGCGCGACGGCACCTACAGCCACCTGTTCACGCTGGCGGCCGACGGCAGCCGGGCGCCGATCGATCTGCTGCAGGGCCAGCGCGTCGACACGCCGCTGGTGCCGTTCGGCGGCGCCGAGCAGCTGTGCTGGGCGCCCGACGGCGCGCGGCTGTGCTACACGGCCAAGCGCGTAGCCGACCCCGAGAACAGCACCGACAGCGGTCTGTGGGTGGCGCCCGCCGACGGCACCGGCGACCACACCCTGCTGACGCCGGGCATGCCCGGCTTCGACCAGGACCCGGTGTGGTCGCCCGACGGCCGCTACCTCGCGTACTCGAGCATGGAGCGCGCCGGCTTCGAGTCCGACCGCGTGCGGCTGATGGTGCACGAGTTCGAGACGGGGACCCAGGAGGAGCTGCTGCCGGACTTCGACGCCTCGTGCCACGACGTGCGCTGGACGCGCGACGGCACGCAGCTGTTCTTCACGGTCGAGACCGAGGGCACCACGCAGGTGTTCCGCACCGAGGTGCACGAGCCGAAGGCGATCCAGGTCACCGAGGGTCGCCACGCCCTGAGCGCGCTGCAGGTCGCCCCCGACGGCAAGACGCTGTACGCGCTGCGCACGACGATGGAGCGCCCGGCCGAGGTCGTGCGCATCGACGTCGCCACCGGCGCCGTCACCGCGCTCACGGACCACAACGGCGAGGTCTACGCGAAGCTGCAGCTGCCGAGCGTCGAGGCCGAGTGGTTCGATGCCACCGACGGCAAGCGGATCCACTCCTGGATCGTCAAGCCGCCCGGGTTCGACCCGCAGACGAAGTACCCGTTCGTGCTGTACTGCCAGGGCGGGCCGCAGGCGATGATCGGCCAGGGCTTCTCGTTCCGCTGGAACTTCCACCTGATGGCGGCGCAGGGCTACGTGGTGGCCGCGGTGAACCGCCGCGGCCTGCCCGGCTTCGGCCAGGCCTGGAACGACGAGATCTCGCGCGACTGGGGCGGGCAGGCGATGCGCGACCTGCTCAGCGTCTCTGATGCGATGCAGGCGCGGCCGTACGTCGACAAGGCGCGCAGCGCGGCGGTCGGCGCCAGCTTCGGCGGCTACACGGTCTACTGGCTGATGGGCCACGCCGGCGACCGGTTCGCCTGCATGATCGCCCACTGCGGCGTGTTCAACCTCGACTCGATGTACCTGAGCACCGAGGAGCAGTGGTTCACCAACTGGGACCTCGGCAACCCGTTCACCGATGCCGAGGCCGCGGCGCAGTACCGCGAGTTCTCGCCGCACCGGGCCATCGACAAGTGGAAGACGCCGCTGCTGGTGATCCACGGCGAGCGCGACTTCCGCGTGCCGT
Organism: Planctomycetota bacterium; assembly: GCA_050245995.1. Lineage (GTDB taxonomy): Bacteria > Planctomycetota > UBA1135 > UBA1135 > UBA2386 > JBFWWV01. Next base: position 418,416 of record JBFWWV010000001.1, read on the forward strand.
ACGACCAGGGTCTGCAGGCGTTCACCGCCGCGCAGATGCAGGGCGTGCCGAGCCGCCTGCTGGTGTTCCCGAACGAGGGCCACTGGGTCCTGCAGCCGCAGAACGGCGTGCTCTGGACCCGCGAGTTCTACGGCTGGCTCGACCGCTTCTGCGGCGGGTCGCAGGCCAGGTGAGCCGAGTCTTCCAGGAGTCCGAACGTGATCGCAACAGGGCCCTCGTCCCGCTCCCGCTTCCTCGCGCTGGCCGCCGTGCTCGCCGCCGCCGCGTGCCAGGCGCCGTCCGACGCGTCGCGCGCGGCCGGCGCGGCCGGTGACGGCGCGCGCCGCTACGCGCTCGGCCGCGTCGGCACGACCGCGATCGTGCAGCTCTACGCCGACGGCTTCGAGCAGCTGTCGCAGCGCGACCGGATCCTCGCGTTCCACCTGGCGCAGGCCGCGATCGCGGGACGCGACATCTTCCTGGACCAGCGGTTCCGCTACGCCCTCGGGCTGCGGCACGTGCTCGAGTCGCTGTACCTGGTCGAGGACCGGCTGCCGGCCGACGTCGCCGCCGAGGTCGAGCGCTACACGCAGCTGTTCTGGGTGCACAGCGGCATCCACGACAACCTGACGACCCGCAAGAACCTGCTCGCGCTGAGCCGCGCGCAGTTCGACGCCGCCTGCCGCACCGCGCAGCAGGCGGGCCACGTGCTGACCGGCGCGCCGATCGCGCCGGCGCGCGACCTCGACGAGGTGTTCGCGATCCTGACCGACCCGCACACGTTCGTCTCGGTCACCGACAAGAACCCCGAGGACGGCGGCGATCCGCTCGCCGCCAGCTGCAACAACCTGTACCTGGGCGTCGCCTCCGCCGACCTCGACGGTTTCACCGAGCAGCACGGGCTCAACAGCCGGCTGCAGAAGCGCGCCGACGGCACGCTCGAGGAGGCGGTCTACCGGATCGGCGATCCGGGCGCCGGCATCGCCCCGGGGCTCTACGCCGAGGAACTCGCCGCCGTCAACGCGCACCTGCGCGCGGCGCTGCCGTTCGCGCCCGCGCCGACGCAGGCGGCGCTGCGCCACCTGATCCGATACCACGAGACCGGCGCCAACGAGGACTGGCGCGCGTTCAACATCGCGTGGGTGCAGGACCAGGACTCGCCGGTCGACATGATCCTCGGCTTCGTCGAGGTCTACATGGACGTGCGCGGCATCAAGGGCTCGTGGGAGGCCGTGGTGTCGTTCAAGGACCCGGAGAAGACCGAGGCGATCGCCGCGCTCGCCGAGGAGGCGCAGTGGTTCGAGGACCGGATGCCCTGGGACCCGCAGTTCAGGAAGCCCGACGTGGTCGGCATCTCGGCGCGCGCGATCGCGGTGGTCACCGAGACCGGCGATTCGGGCCCGATCACGCCGATCGGCATCAACCTGCCCAACGAAGCCGACATCCGCCAGCAGTATGGCAGCAAGTCGGTGAACCTGAGCAACGTCGTCGAGGCCTACGACCGGACCAGCGGCAGCGGCAGCGCGCGCGAGTTCTCGCTGACGCCGGCGGAGGCCGAGCGCGCCGCGCGCTACGGCGCTTCGATGGACGACCTGCACACCAACCTGCACGAGGTGGTGGGGCACGCGTCGGGCCGCGTGCTGCCGGAGATCCAGAACCCCGCGCAGCGCCTCGGCCTCTACTACAGCACCCTCGAGGAGGGCCGCGCCGACCTGGTCGGGCTGTACTGGATCGCCGATCCGAAGCTCCGGGAGATGGGGCTGGTGCCGAACGACGACGCGGTGCTGGCCAAGTACGAGGCCTACGCGCGCAACGCGCTGCTCCAGCTGCGCCGCGTGCCGAAGGGCGGCAAGATCGAAGAAGACCACATGCGAAACCGGCAGATGATCGTGCACTGGCTGCTGCGCAACGACGGCGGCGTGTCGCAGCAGCACATCGCCGGCAAGACCTACTACCGGGTGACCAGCGCCGAGGCGTTCCGCGCCGGCTGCGCGCGCCTGCTGGCGGAGGTCATGCGCATCAAGGCCACCGGCGACTTCGCCGCCGGCAAGGCGCTGGTCGAGACGTACGGCACCAGGGTCGACCCGGCGCTGCACGCGCAGGTGATGGCGCGGATCGCCGACCTCGACCTGCCGTCGGTCACCGGCTTCGTGCAGCCCGAGCTGGTCGCGGTGCGCGACGCCGGCGGCGCGATCACCGACGTGCACGTCGTGCACTGCCAGGACCTCGCCGACCAGATGCTGCGCTGGAGCGGCCGCCGCGGCGGCGTCGCCGCCGAACCGGCGCGCTGAGCGCCAGTCGGGACGCCGCTCGTCTCACGCCGAGACCGCGTCGGATCGCCGCGCCGCGGCCGCCGGCGTGTGCGGATCGCGCACAGGCGTTTGCGCTGCGCAGTCGAGCCGACCGCGCGCCGCGACCGCGACGTAGTATCCTGCGCCGCGACTCGGACCATGTGGACCCTGCTGCTGACCTCCGTGCTGACCGTCGCATCGGCGACGGCGGCCACGCCCCACGACCCGGACGCGCGCCGCAGCCGCCTCGACGCGCGCATCGCGGCGCGGCCGTTCGACGCCGCGCTGTACGTGCAGCGCGCGGCGCTCCTGCTCGGTGAGGCCGAGCCTGTGCGCGCGCTGCTGGACTTCGAACGCGCCGCCGAACTGGCGCCGCACCGCCTCGACGCCGCGGTCGGCCGCGCGCGGGCACTGTTCGCGCTCGGTCGCGACCAGGACGCGCTGTGGTGCCTGGACGCCGCCGAGGCGCTCGGCGCCGACGCCCAGGGCCTCGCCTGGCTGCGCGGCCGCGTGCTCGAGTCGCTCGGGCGGCGCGACGCCGCGGCCGCCGCGCTGCGCACGGGGCTCGAGCACCTCGCGCCGCGGCGCCCCGAGCACTTCCTGCAGCTGGCGCAGCTGCTCGACGACGCGGACGCCGGCCGCCTGCTGGACCGCGGGCTCGACGAACTCGGGCCGGTGCCGGCGCTGGTCACCGCCGCGGTCGAACGCGACCTGCGCCGCGGGCTCGTCGACACCGCGCTGCTGCGGCTCGACGAGGTGATGGCCCACGCGGCGCGCAAGGCGCCGTGGCTGCGTGCGCGCGCCGCGATCCTGGCCGACGCCGGCCGGCACGCGGAGGCCGAGGTCGAGCGCGCGCGCGCCGCGCGCAGCGACCTGGAACTCGCGCAGGCCGACGCGCACAGCGCGCCCGCGCTCGGTCCGCCGCCGCCCGCCCGCAACGTCGCCGTGCCGCTGGTGGCGGCCGGCAGCGAGTGGCGCTTCTGCGACCGCGGCGCGGTCGCGGCGGACTGGCGCGAGCTGGCCTTCGACGACGCCCGGTGGTCGGTCGGCCGCGGCCAGATCGGCTACGGCGACGGCGACGAGGGCGCCATCGCCGAGTTCGGCGCCGACCCGCGCGCGCGCCACGCTGCGACCTGGTTCCGCCGGCGCTTCACGGTCGACGCCGACGCGGCGTTCACCTGGGCTCGGCTGCGGCTGCTGCGCGACGACGGCGCCGCGGTCTGGCTCGACGGCCGCGAGATCGCGCGCAGCAACCTGCCGCCCGGGCCGCTGGACGCCGCCACGCTGGCGCTCGAGGAGCAGGACGACCTGGGCGAGTCGACGTGGCACGACCTGCGGATCGACCCCGCGCTGCTGACGCCCGGGCCGCACGTGCTGGCGGTCGCCGTGCACCAGCACCGCCGCAGCTCCAGCGACCTGTCGTTCGATTGCCAGCTGCTCGCCGGCCGCGCCACGGCGCCGGTCACGCGCGGGCCGTACCTGCAGAACGGCACCCCCGACGGCGCCGTGCTGCGCTGGCGGACGGCGCTGCCGTCGGCGACGCAGGTCTGGATCGGCGCGTCGCCGGCGTCGCTGCAGCTGGCGTTCACCGCGGCGGCCCTGGCGACCGAGCACACCGCCGCGCTGTCGGGTCTGCAGGCGGAGACGCGCTACTACTACGCGGTCGGCGACGCCACCGGCGTGTTGGCCGGCGGCGACCAGGACCACTGGTTCGAGACGCTGCCGCCGGCCGGCGCCGTGCGGCCGCTGCGCGCCTGGGTGCTCGGCGACTGCGGCACCGCCGACGCCACGGCGACCGCGGTGCGCGACGCCTGCCGCGCGTTCGTCGGCGCGGACCGCGCCGACGTGGTGCTCATGCTGGGCGACAACGCGTACCCCGACGGCACCGACGCGCAGTACCAGGCGGCGGTGTTCGACATGTACCCCGAGGAGCTGCGCAACACGTTCACCTGGTCGACCCTCGGCAACCACGACCAGCGCAGCGCCAGCAGCGCCACGCAGAGCGGCGTCTACTACGACGTCTTCGACCTGCCGACCGCCGGCCAGGCCGGCGGCCTGCCGTCCGGCACCGAGGCGTACTACGCGTTCGACCGCGGTCACGTGCACTTCGTGTGCCTCGACTCGCAGGACAGCGACCGCACCGCCGGCGGTGCGATGCTGCAGTGGCTGCAGGCCGATCTGGCCAGCACCAGCGCGCCGTTCGTGGTCGCCTTCTTCCATCACCCGCCCTACACCAAGGGCACCCACGACTCGGACAACACCGGCGACAGTGGCGCCCGGATGTACGACATGCGGCGCAACGCGCTGCCGATCCTCGAGCAGCACGGCGTCGACCTGGTGCTCAGCGGCCACAGCCACACCTACGAGCGCAGCTACCTGCTCGACGGCGCCTACGGCTTCTCGGTGCAGATGACGCCCGCCAACTTCCTGGACCTCGGCGACGGCCGGCCGGACGGCGACGGCAGCTACGCGAAGGCCGCGGCCACGCGCGGCAGCCACGACGGCGCGGTCTACGTGACCGCCGGCAGCGCCGGCCAGTCGGGCGGCGGCAGCCTCGATCACCCGGCGATGTTCGTGTCGCTGCCGGACGCCGGCTCGCTGCTCGTCGACGTCGACGGCGACCGCCTGACCGGCACGTTCGTCACCGCCACCGGCGCGGTGCTCGACACGTTCGCGCTGGACAAGAACCTGCACCGCATGCTGCGCCGCGACGTGCCGGTGTTGTCGGTGGGGCAAGGCGGCACGCAGGCGTTCGCGCTCGACGCCGGGCCGGCGTTCGCCAACCGGTTCTACATCCTCGGCGGCGCGCTCGACACGCAGCCCGGCTTCCAGCTCGGCGCGTTCCGCGTGCCGCTGAACCCGGACGCCTGGTTCTCGACCTGGGCCGGTCTGATCAACAGCCCGGTCTACCCGAACAGCCTCGGCCAGCTCGACGCCGCCGGCCGCGCCAGCGCCGCGTTCGTGCTGCCGCCGAACGCCCTGCCCGGCGGCGCCGGGCTGTCGGTGTACCACGCGTTCGCGGTCTGGGACGCCAACGGACCGCTGGCGGTCAGCAACGCGGTGCGCGTGCGGTTCGAACAGTAGGCCGCGGGCTCAGCCGCCGCGCACGCGCCAGATGCCGAGCGCGTCGTCGAACCGGAGGCGTTCGCGGTTCTCGTCCTGCCATCGCTGCCAGCCGACGGCGTCGAGCACCGTCGACCGCTCGACCAGGGTCGCGTCGCCGCCGAGCACGTAGGGATTGGCCTCGATCCACGCGTGCCATTCGGCGTCGAGCTCGGCCAGCGTGCGGCCGGCGATCGCCTCGAGCTCGGCGCGGCCGTCGCCCGCGGCGCCCGGCAGCGCCAGCACGAACGGCCGCAGCCAGCCGCGGCGGTGCAGGAACAGCATGAACGAGCGGGCCGCGCCGTAGTCGAACCCGGCGCGGTCGACGGTCCACATCGCCGCCACGTCGAATTCCGGGTGACGGTTGCTGACCGACAGGTAGCGGCCCGGGTGGAGGTAGCCGACCGTCAGGTGCAGCGCGCCGTCGTCGTCGAGCCAGCCGAGGAACTTCTCGAAGAACGAGGCGACGCCCTCCTCGACGAACACCGGCCGCTCGCGCGGGGCGGCCAGCTTCAGGCAGTAGTGCACGAGCTCGTGGAAGCCGGTGCCGAGGCCGGTGCTGGCGTCGACGACCAGCAGGTCGTGCTCGACCGGGTCGTCCTTGAAGGTCAGCTGGACCAGGCGACCCATCGCGTCGTCGAGCCCGACCTGGGCGTTCCATGCGCGCATGCCGTCGCTGTCGGCGAACAGCAGGACGCGCAGCGGCTCGGGCTGCGCGGGCAGCGGCAGCCAGTGCGCGTCGAACCAGGCGTAGAGCCCCTCGAGCACCGCCAGCTGGAACTCGCGCTCGGGGCCGCGGAGGTCGGTGTGCACCAGCAGGTGCGCGGTGCGCACCGGCGTGTGCATCGATGCGGGCAGGCCCGGCACCGGGCACGCGGGCTCGCCGCCGCAGCCGAGCAGCGTCGCCAGGAGGCAGATCGCGAGCGGGAGGCGCGCGTCACGGGGCATGGCCGGAGCATAGCCCGTCCTTGCCCGCGACCGGCCGGGCCGGTTTCATCTTCGGCCTCATGTCGCAAGGCCAGATCCAGCTCACCCTCCCCGACGGCTCCGTGCGCGAATACCCGGCGGGCACGACGGGGACGCAGGTGGCCGAGTCGATCGGCAAGGGCCTGGCCAAGGCCGCGGTCGGCATCGAGCTCGACGGCGAGGTGCAGAGCCTGCAGCTGCCGATCGCGCGCTCGGCGAAGATCCGGATCCACACCCGCGACAGCAAGGAGGGCCTCGAGGTCATGCGCCACTCGGCGGCGCACGTGATGGCCGACGCGATCAAGCGGCTGCGGCCGCAGTGCAAGCTGTGGAAGGGGCCGCCGGTCGACGACCCGCGCTACGGCTTCTACTACGACATCGACTTCGGCGACCGGCCCATCACCGCCGACGACCTGCCGAAGGTCGAGCAGCTGATGCAGGAGATCATCGCCGCCGACGTGCCGTTCGTGCGCGAGGAGCTGTCGCGTGACGACGCGCGCCGGCTGATGGTCGAGCACGGCGAGGACTACAAGGTGGCGACCATCGACAAGATCCCGCCGACCGAGCAGATCTCGTTCTTCCGCAGCGGCGACTTCGTCGACCTGTGCAAGGGCCCGCACGTGCCCTCGACCGGCAGGATCGGCCCGGGCATCGCCGTGCTGGCGCTGGCCGGCGCCTACTTCGGCGACGACGCCGGCAACAAGATGCTGACCCGCATCTACGGCCACGCGTTCGCGGACAAGAAGGCGATGGAGCAGCATCGCCAGAACCTCGAGGAGGCGGCGAAGCGCGACCACCGGCGGCTCGGCATCGACCTCGACCTGTTCTCGACGATGGGCGACCTCGGCGCCGGGCTGATCCTCTGGCACCCGAAGGGCGGCCTGGTGCGGCACAAGATCGAGGAGTTCTGGCGCAACGAGCACCTGAAGGGCGGCTACGACATCGTGTACTCGCCGCACATCGCCAAGGCCGACCTGTGGCAGACCTCGGGTCACCTCGACTTCTACCGCGACTCGATGTACGCGGGCATGGACATCGACGGCTTCGAGTACCGCCTGAAGCCGATGAACTGCCCGTTCCACGTGCAGATGTTCAAGCAGAAGCGGCGCAGCTACCGCGAGCTGCCGTTCCGCTGGGCCGAGCTCGGCACCGTCTACCGCTACGAGAACCAGGGCTCGCTGCACGGCCTGCTGCGCGTGCGCGGCTTCACCCAGGACGACGCGCACCTGTTCCTGGCGCAGGACCAGGTGGAGGCGGAGATCGAGCGCTGCCTGCACTTCGTGATCCACATGCTGAAGAGCTTCGGCTTCACGGAGTACGAGGTGATGCTGAGCACCAAGCCGGAGAAGAGCGTCGGCGACGACGCGATCTGGGAGCGCGCGACCGCGGCGCTGAAGGCGGCGATCGAGAAGGTCGGTCTGCCGTACGGCGTCGACCACGGCGGCGGCGCGTTCTACGGCCCGAAGATCGACGTCAAGATCAAGGACGTGCTCGGCCGCTACTGGCAGTGCTCGACGATCCAGTGCGACTTCAACCTGCCCGAACGCTTCGACATGAGCTACATCGACGCGACCGGCAACAAGGCGCGGCCGGTGATGGTGCACCGCGCGCTGCTGGGCTCGCTGGAGCGCTTCTTCGGCGTGCTCGTCGAGCACCACGGCGGCGCGTTCCCGACCTGGCTGGCGCCGGTGCAGGCGGTGCTGCTGTCGGTGGGCGAGCGCCACGCCGAGGCCGTGCAGGCGATGGCGCGGGACCTCCGCGCCAGGGGGCTGCGGGTCGAGGCCGACGATTCCAACGAGAAGGTGGGGCAGAAGATCCGTCACCACCTGTTCCAGCAGAAGGTGCCGTTCCTGGGCGTGGTGGGCGACCAGGAGGTCGAGAACGGCACGGTCACCGTGCGGTCGCGCGTCGACGGCGACCTGGGCGCGATGGCGGTCGCCGCGTTCGGCGACCACCTGCTGCAGCTGGACGCCGAGCGCCGTTGAGCGCGCCGCACCGGCGCAGCTGGCTGCAGGGGGCGCCCCGCGGCTGCCGATCGTGGTCCAGGATTCCGGGCCCGGCGGCGGCTTGCCGTTGCGACCCGTTCGGGTCCTATCTAACCTTCCGTGGCCGTCGGCCGCCGGGGCCGTGCGCACAAGCCCTCGAACCCCAGGAGAACATTCGAACGTGCTGAAGAGGATTCATGTCACCCAGGCCTGATACGCGGCGCCCACCCCAGGACCGTGGACCGCGCATCAACCACCAGATCCGTATCCGTCAGATCCGCGTCATCGACGACGAGGGCAAGCAGCTCGGCGTCATCGAGACCGCCGACGCGCTGGCGCTCGCCGCGCACAAGGGACTCGACCTCGTCGAGATCGCGCCGAACCAGCGGCCGCCCGTGTGCCGGATCATGGACTACGGCAAGTACAAGTACGAGCAGAAGAAGAAGGACCAGGCCAGCAAGCGCAAGCAGCACCAGGTGCACGTCAAGGAGGTGCGCCTGCGGCCGGCGATCGCCGAGCACGACCTGCAGGTGCGCGTGCGCGCCGCGCGCGAGTTCCTGACCGACGGCGACAAGGTGCTGCTGGTGTGCCTGTTCCGCGGCCGGCAGATGGCGCACAAGGGCGTCGGCGAGCAGGTGATCCACAGCGTGGTCAAGGAACTGACCGACATCGCCAAGGTCGAAGCCCCGATCCGCATGGAGGGCAAGCGCATGGTGATGCTGCTGACCCGGAAGTGACCGGTCCCGCGAGGACGCCGAGGAGACGATGACGCGCCCCGACTTCGAGGAAGTGTTCGGCGTGAACGCTGCGTACGCCGAGAAGGTGTACGGCGACTACCTCCAGGCGCCCGAGTCGGTGCCGCAGGAGTGGCGCAGCTGGTTCGACACGACGCTGCCCGAGGCGCAGCGGGCGCAGCCGCGGCCGCGGCCGGCCGCGGCGCCCGCCGGCGCCGCCGCCAACGGCAGCGCCGACGACGGCCGTCTGCTGCAGCCGCTCAGCGGCGTGGCCGCGCGCATCGTCGCCAACATGGAGGAGAGCCTGTCGGTGCCGACGGCGACCTCCACGCGCGAGATCCCGGTCAAGGTGCTGGAGGAGAACCGGCACATCCTGAACCGGCACCAGCAGGGTCTCTACCTGCCGAAGGTCAGCTTCACGCACCTGATCGCGTTCGCCGCGCTGCAGGCGATGCAGCGCGTGCCGGCGATGGCGGCCAGCTACGTCGAGCAGAACGGCAAGCCGTTCCGCCGGCGCCAGGTCGGCGTCAACTTCGGCATCGCCGTCGACCTGCCCGGCAAGGACGGCCGCCGCAGCCTGGTGGTGCCCAACGTCAAGGACGCCGGCGCGATGGACTTCAAGCAGTTCCTCGACGCCAGCAACGCGGTCATCGACAAGGCCCGCAAGCAGAAGCTCGGGCCGGACGACTTCGCCGACACGACCTGCACGCTGACCAACCCGGGCACGATCGGCACGGTGAGCTCGCTGCCGCGGCTGATGCGCGGCCAGGCGTTCATCCTGGCGACCGGCGCGATCACGGTGCCGGCCGCCTTCCAGGGCGCGTCGACCGAGGCGCTGACCGAGCTGGGCATCAGCCGGGTCATGGTGATCAGCAGCACCTACGACCACCGCGTCATCCAGGGCGCCGAGTCCGGCATGTTCCTGGACTGGATGCACCGGCTGCTGCTGGGCGAGGAGGGCTTCTACGAGGCCGTCTTCCGCGCGCTGAGCGTGCCGTACCGGCCGGTGCGCATGACGCACGACCGGCGGCCGGCGCTGGGCAGCTCGCTGCGCGAGGCGGAGAACCTCGAGCGCGCGGCCGGGCTGATGACCTACATCCGCAGCTACCGCGTGCGCGGCCACCTGCTGGCCGACCTCGACCCGCTGACGTTCGAGCCCAAGGACTGGCCCGAGCTCGACATGTCGACCTACGGGCTGTCGATCTGGGACAAGGAGCGCACGTTCTACAGCGACGGCATCACGCAGAAGCCGATGGCGACGCTGCGCGAGATCCAGGAGACGCTGCACCTGACGTACTGCCGCCACGTCGGCGTCGAGTACATGCACATCGCCGACCCGCAGCAGCGGGTCTGGCTGCGCAGGCGCATGGAGGGCAACCGCAACGCCGAGGAGCTGCCGAAGCCGGTGATGCTGCGGGTGCTCGACAAGCTGGTGTCGGCGGAGGCGTTCGAGCGCTTCCTCCACACCCGGTTCGTCGGCCACAAGCGGTTCTCGCTCGAGGGCGGTGAGACGCTGATCCCGGTGCTCGACGCGCTGCTCGAACACGGCGCCGAGCGCGGCGTCACGCGCGCGGTGCTCGGCATGGCGCACCGCGGCCGGCTCAACGTGCTGGCGCACGTGATGCAGAAGCCGCTGACGCGCATCTTCACCGAGTTCGAGGGCCACCTCGACCCGGAGATGACGCAGGGCAGCGGCGACGTGAAGTACCACCTCGGCGCGACCGCGACCCACACGACCACGGGCGGCCACGAGATCGAGCTGGAGCTGGCCTGCAACCCCAGCCACCTCGAGGCGGTCGACCCGGTGGTGGAGGGCATGGCGCGCGCGCGCCAGGAGCAGCTGCCGCGCGGCGCGGACCGCGCGCAGGTGCTGCCGGTGCTGGTGCACGGCGATGCCGCGTTCGCCGGCCAGGGCGTGGTGCACGAGACGCTGCAGATGTCGCAGCTGCACGGCTACCGCACCGGCGGCACGGTGCACGTCGTGGTCAACAACCAGATCGGGTACACGACGCAGCCCGAGGACTCGCGCAGCACGCCGTTCTGCACCGACGTCGCCAAGGGCATCCAGGCGCCGATCTTCCACGTCAACGGCGACGACCCGCTGGCGGCGGTGCGGATGATCCGGCTGGCGCTGGACTACCGCATGGAGTTCGGCCGCGACGTCGTGCTCGACGTCGTGTGCTACCGGCGCCACGGCCACAACGAGGGCGACGAGCCGAGCTACACCCAGCCGTTGCTCTACAGGAAGATCGAGCAGCACCCGAGCGTCCGGCAGCTCTATCAGGACTACCTGGTGCGCGCCGGCGTGCTGCAGCCCGACGAGGTCGCCGCCTACGACGAGCGCGTGCAGCAGGAGCTGAAGAGCTCGCTCGACACCGTGCGGCAGTCCGATCCGCCGGAGGTGCGGCTGCAGCAGCCGACGCCGCCGCGCGAGTGGACCGCGGCTGCGCCGCCGGTCGCGCTGCCGGAGCTGCAGCGGCTCAACGCCGCGCTGCTGGCGTGGCCCGCCGACTTCGAGGGCCACCCCAAGGTCAAGATCGTGCTGCAGCGCCGCGCCGAGATGCTGGCCGGCAAGCAGCCGGTCGACTTCGCCACCGCCGAGGCGCTGGCGTTCGCGACGCTGATCGACGCCGGCGTGCCGATCCGGCTGGCCGGCCAGGACAGCGGCCGCGGCACGTTCAGCCAGCGCCACTCGACGCTGTACGACGTGGTCTCGGGCCGGCGCTACGTGCCGCTCAACAACCTGGCCGGTCACGAGGGCCGGTTCGTGGTCGTCGACTCGCTGCTGAGCGAGGAGGCCGCGCTCGGCTTCGAGTACGGCTACAGCACCGCGCGGCCCGACAGCCTGTGCCTGTGGGAGGCGCAGTTCGGCGACTTCTGCAACGGTGCGCAGATCCAGATCGACCAGTTCCTGGCGGCGGGCGAGGCCAAGTGGGCGCAGCAGTCGGGTCTCGTGCTGCTGCTGCCGCACGGCTACGACGGCCAGGGCCCCGAGCACAGCAGCGCGCGCCTCGAGCGCTTCCTGCAGCTGTGCGCCGAGAACAACCTGCGCGTCGCCAACCCGTCGTGCGCCGACAGCTACTACCACCTTCTGCGGCAGCAGGCGCTCGATCCGGACCGCAAGCCGCTGATCGTGATGACGCCCAAGAGCCTGCTGCGCATGAAGGAGGCCGGCGCCGATGCCGCCGACCTGGCGCAGCACGGCTTCCGGCCGGTGCGCGACGACGCCGCGTTCGCCGGCGGCGCCGCCCCGTCGGGCGTGCAGCGCGTCGTCGCCTGCACCGGCAAGGTGTACTACGACCTGCTGGAGGCGCGCGGCGACCGCCGCGACGTCGCGCTGGTGCGGCTGGAGCTGCTGTACCCGTGGCCGCAGACGGCGATCGCCGCGCTGCGCGCGCGCTACGGCGACGCGCCGTGGGTGTTCTGCCAGGAGGAGCCCGCCAACATGGGGGCGTGGTCGTTCGTGCGCGACCAGCTGCCGTGGTCGTTCAGCGTGTCGCGGCCGCCGGCCGCGAGCCCGGCGACCGGGTCGCTGCAGCGCCACAAGAAGGAGCAGCAGGAGCTCGTCGCGGCCGCGCTGCGCCTGTCGTGAACGCGGCGCCGCGCCGCGGCGTCGCCGTCGCGATCGTCGCGCTGCTGCTGATCCTGGTCGCAGTGGCGAGTCGCTGCGGCGCCGCGGCGCCGCCGCCGACCGGCGAGCCGGCGACCGACGGACGGTACGTCGCCGCACCGGCCGAGGCGCCGGCGGAAGCCCGGCCGGCGCGCACGGTGCCGCCAGCGCCGGCGCGCGACGTGCCGGCGGCCCCGCCATCGGTCGACGATGGCTACGCCGAGTGGGGCGACATGGACTGGCTCCAGGTCGCGACGCCGCCGGTGACGGACGGCGCGCTGCACGTCGTGGTGACGCGCGGCCGCGCGCCCGTCGCCGGCGCGCTGGTGCGGGTCTGGGCCGAGGCCGCGGGCGGCGCCGACGCGGCGTGCGCGGGCGCCGGCGTGCCGTGGGGGCAGGCGTGGACCGACGCCGCCGGCCGCGCGCGGTTCGCGGCGCCGCCGTCCGAGGCGCTCGCCGTGCGTGCCGACTGCGACGGCGACCACCTGGTCCGGCTGCACGTGGCGCCCGAGCGCGACCTGCACCGCGCGATCCTGCTGCCGTTCGGCCGCTCGGCGATCGAGGGCGTCGTGCGCGACGACGGCGGCGCGCCGCTGCCCGCGTTCCGCGTCGCCATCGCCGGCCTCGGGCCACTGCCGCGCGCCGCCGACTCGCTCACCGATCGCGAGGGCCGGTTCCGCATCGCCGGGCTGTGTGCCGGCCGCTACCACGTGATGGCGGACGGTCGAACCGCGGCGTTCGTCCCCGACGATCAGCGGCAGGTCACGCTCGGGATCGAGAGCACGGTGTTCGTCGCGTTCGGGACCGCCGCCGACGCGGTCCGGTGGCGCGGCGCCCTGGTGGACGCCGAGGGCGACGTGGTCCCCGGCCGCCGTCAGCTGGCGATCGTCGACCCCGAGACCGGGGACGAACGTCACCTCGTGGTCGGCGTCGACGGTCGGTTCGCCGTGCGCGTGTCGCCAGGTCGCTTCGTCGTCCGCGACGATGGCGGCCTGTTCCAGGGCGCGGACCTGGCGACGGTCGACGTCCCGCCCGGCGGCCTCGACCGCGATCTGCCGACCCCGGCGCGGCGCGTCGTGCTCGACGTCGTGGTCGAGGCCGGCAGTGCGCTGGATCTGCCGGGGCTCGCCCAGCAGCTCTGGCTCGACGGCCCGGGGACGCATCGCCAGCGGCCGGAAGGACCGTTCCCCGGGCCGCGCGGCCCGTTCGTGCAGTGGCTGGTGCAGCACGCCGGCGCGTTCGAGGTCGCCAGCTACGGCAGCGCGCGGTTCGTCGGGCCCGACCCGGAGCGGTTCCGGTTCGTCGTCGAGCCCGAGCAGCGGGTCCACCGCGGCGCCCTGTTCGTCCGCTGACCGCCGCCGGGCGCCGCACGGCCCATGCCAGCGGCCGTGTGCGTCCGGGCGGCATCGCCCTGGAGAACGGCGCAAACCGCGGCCGATACCGCCCTGGGGGATTTCCGCTCGTGTCGAAGACCAAGCTCTGGTCGCTGCAGTTCACCTGTCGCCGGTTGGCGCGCGAGGCGCGCAGTCTCGGACGTGCCCTCGATCCGAGCGGCGCCGCCGCGCGGGAGCTCGAGCAGCACCTCGCCAGCGCCGCGCAGCTGATCAGCGCCAGCATGGAGCAGCTCGGCGCGGCGCCGCCGACCGGCCGCGCCGGCGGCACGCTCGACGTGGCCCAGCTCGCGTTCGGCGACAACGCGTGGGCCAACCAGTCGCCGCTGTGCGACTACAAGGCGCCCGAGGAATCGCCGCCGAGCCCCGACCACCACCGCGCGCTGCGCTGCAGCGGCGCGTTCCTGGCGACGCCGGACCTGGTCACCTTCCTGTGCTCGATGAAGAAGTCGGGCGTGCTGCTGGTCGACACCCTCGACGAGCGCTTCACGGTGGAACTCGAAGGCGGCGACATCGTGCACGCGCACAGCGACGGCGCGCCGGAGGGCGAACGGCTCGGCGACGTGCTGGTCGAGCTGGGCACGATGGCGCAGGGGGACCTCGACGCGCTGCTGGCCGAGGGCATCCGCGGCCGCTTCGGTGGCCGGCTCGGCGCCCGCATCCTCGAGCGGGGCCTGGCGACGGCCGAGGAGCTGCAGACGGCGCTCGAGACCCAGATCCGCCGGCTGTTCCAGCGGCTGTTCCAGGCGGCGCCGAAGGACTTCGTGTTCTGGGAGGGGCCGTGCGTGTGGGGCGAGGACCGCATGCGTCTCAACGCCACCAAGCTGCTGCTCGACGGCGCGCGCGCGTTCGACGAGTCGAGCCGCGGGCTCGGCGTGCTGGACGTCGATCGGGCGCCCGCGGCCGAGGCGCCCGCGGCCGAGGCGGGCGACGAGGCGGTCGCCGCGCATTCCGCGCACCCGCTGTCGCCGACGCCGCAGGACACGTCGGCGGGCGCGCCGAAGCCGATGCTGGCGATCACGACCCGCGAGCCGGCGCCGGCGGTGGCGCTCACGCCGGACCCGGCCGTCGCGCCCGCGGTCGCGATCGCGACGGCGGGCAACCGCGCCGCCGCGGCGCGCCACGCCGGCGCACCGGTCCGGACCGGGGCCTGAGCGCTCGTCCTCCGCCCGGATCGCCTCGACGCGACCCGGTGACGGACGCCGGGCGTCGCGGCCCGCAACGCGCCTCAGAGCGTGCCGAACCGCAGCCGCACCGCGTTCGACGTCAGCAGGCCGAAGGCGTTGACGCCGGGCGCGAACACCGCCGACTGCGACATCAGCTCGCCGCCGATGAGGAACGGGTCGTTCGGCACGTTCAGCGCGATCTGCTGCCGCGGCAGCGGCGCCGCCAGCAGGAAGGAGTGGACGACGCCGTCGATGGCCTGGAAGCAGTTCGGCGCGCCCAGCACGGCGAGGTCGGGTCCCGGGGTCACGGCGACGGTGCCCAGCAGGTGCAGGCTGAACGGCGCGCCGGGCGGCACGTGGTCGGTGATCGAGTCGCAGGTGCTGCCGAGGATCGGGCGCGGCGACACGCGGTGCAGCAGCGCGCGCGCCTCGGCGACGGTGACGATCGGGCGCGGGCCGCTGAGGTCGCTGCCGCCGGGGTCGACCGCGGCGAACCCCGGGGTCCAGCCGGTGACCGCGACGCCGCCGTTGCTGGTGGAGTCGTTGGTCAGCGTCGCGAACCGGAACTCGCAGGTGTCGCCGGCGGCGCGGTCCACGAGTGCGACCTGGAACGTCGACGTGCCGGTGCCGCCGAAGCACGGAACGTTCCACCAGGTGATCAGGAACGTCGCGGGATCGCCGGGGTCGATCTCGGCGAACACGTTCTGCGCGTTGACCGCGCCGTCGGGCAGCAGGTCCTGCAGCGACGGGCACAGCCGCGGCCCGTCGAGCCGCAGCATGGCCGCGGCGCTGCCGCCGATGCTCGAGCCCGACGCCGCGCCGGCGAGCACCACGCTGCCGTTGGCGTCGACGACGATCGCGCCGGTGCTGCCGCCGGGGAAGTCGAACGCGAACGGCAGCGCGATGGCGGCCGACAGCTGGTCGTCGCCGAGCGCGAGCCCGGTCGTCGTCGGCGGCACGAGCAAGGCGCCGCCCTGCGCGGTGACCGTGTAGCCGCCGCTCGTGTTCGGCGCGAGGGTCAGCGTGCGGCCCGACAGGTCGTTGGCGCCGCCGGCGAACTGCTCGTAGAACGACGACGCGCGGTCGTAGCAGCCGCGGCCGAACCCGTCGGCGCGCGCGGCACCCGGCGCCTCGGTGTAGCCGAGCCGCACCACCGGACAGAACGCGGTCGGCGTGCCGGTCACCGCCGTCACCGAACCGACCGAGCGCAGCGCGTTGCAGCCGTGCAGCGCCGCGTTGAAGCCGGTGCTGAACGTGTTGCCGGCCAGCGGCGTCGGCGCGGCCAGGATCACCAGCTCCAGCAGCAGGTCGGCGCCGGCGTCGGGGACGTAGCGGAACGGCGCGGCGAGCGGGATCGACACGACCCAGTCGTTCGGCGTGCCGCCGCCGGCGGCGGTCACGGTGACCGGGCCGGCGAACTCCGGCGTGCGCGGCTGCGGCAGCGTGCGGTTGGCCGCGAAGGTCGCGCTCATCGCCAGGTGATCTGCCGCCGCGGGCTCGAGGTACAGCTCGACCGACGGGTAGGTCACGAGGGCGCCGGTGAGGCCGCCGGCGAGCCGGAACTCGACGGTGTCGACGTCGATCGGGTGGCCCAGCTCCTGCGCGAGGAAGTTGCCCGTGTCGTACACGCACTGGTAGCGGTTGATGCCGGCGCGCCAGAGGTTGGGCGTCGACCCGCCTTCGGCGGCGGCGAACAGCGCCGGCACGGCGATCTGCTGCGCGGCGACGTTCGCGCCGCAGGCGGCGGCCAGGATGCAGACGGAGAGCGAGCGCATGAGGAGGAGAGAGCGGCGCCGCCGGGCAGGCTTGCGGAACGGGACGGAGGTGAGGAGAGCGGGGTGGCCGATAGCGGGCGCAGCCCGCGGAGGAGCGTAGCCCGGGATCCGCGGGCTGGGCAGGGGGTGTCGCGCCGCCCGGCCGCGCGTTCCCGTTCCCCGTCGGCCACCGGGTCGGATGCGGCGGCGCGCACGCCGTCGACCGACGACCGCGACTACTCCGGCGTGTCGGCGTGCTTGTGCATGAGCCACAGGGCGAACGCGACGCCGCTGAAGCTCATCAAGTGGAACGCCGGGAACACCAGCAGGTGCTCGGCCCAGATCAGCCAGAACTGCTGCAGGCCGGAGCCCGACACCAGCGGCGGGTCGAACAGGTAGCGGGTGATCGGGTTGACGATGTCGGTGATCGACGACACGTCCAGACAGGTGCCCAGCTGGCGGTCGCTGGCCAGCTTGCTGAACAGCGCGGCCGGCAGCCGCAACGCCGCGGTCGCCAGCGCCAGGTTCAGCAGCAGCGGCACGAGCCGCGGCACCGTCCCGGCCATGCGGATGGCCAGGGCCATGCCGGCCGGCCACAGGAACCGCTCCAGGCCGAACGGCTGCACGACCGCCGCGGGAGCCGCGAGCAGCTGCATGCCGAGCCACGCCGCGGTCGCGGTCCAGCCCAGCAGCATCGGCAGCAGGTACGGGTTGCCCGGCGTCCGGTTGCGGCCCCGCCACACGAGGGCGATCCACAGCGCAGCCAGCGCCAGGAACGGCAGCGGCCACTGCCACCCGGCCGCCCGGGTGGTGCCGGTCGGGAAGTGCACCGGGCTCGGGTCGTAGGCCTGCTCCTCGTAGCCGACGAACGTGTGGACGGTGACCAGCTCGCGCTCGGCCGGGCCCAGGCCGGCGTGCAGCAGGCTGGCCAGCGCGGCGGCCACCAGCGCGCCCACGGCGAGTCGCCACAGCGGCCGGTGGCACAGCGCCGCGGCGGTGGCCAGGAACGAGGCGCCCTGCAGCAGGGCGACGAGGAGGTCCATCGGCGGCATCCTGCCGGGGCGACGCCGCTGCTTCGAGCGGAATCCGGCCGCGGCCTGGGCGGGCCGGGGCCACGGCCGTCGGGGGCTGCGGGGGTTTTCGCACGGCGCGCTTGCCGGCGACCGGGGCGGTCGCTAGCGTCCTCTGCCCCTTACGTCCCGCCAACGATGACGAAGCAGAAGACCAAGAAGGCCGTGGTCAAGCGCATGAAGCTGACCAAGAGCGGCAAAGTCAAGCGCAGCCACGCGTTCACGTCGCACATCATGGTGCGGCGCACGACCAAGCGGAAGCGTCACCTGCGCAAGGACGGCCTGTGCGCGGGCAAGTTCGAGGTCAACATGCGAGAGTGTCTGGGAGGCAGGTGATCCATGGTTCGCGCGAGTAACGGTCCCGCCAAGCGTCGTCGCCACAACCGCGTCCTCAAGCGCGCGAAGGGCAATCGCCAAGGCCGCAGGAACCTGTTCCGGGTGGCGCACGAGACGACGATCCGCGCGTCGGTCTACGCGTTCGTCGGTCGCCAGCAGAAGAAGCGGCAGTACCGGTCGCTGTGGATCACCCGTCTGACGGCGGCGGTCCGCCCGCTCGGGCTGCGCTACTCGGCGTTCATCCACGGCGTGCAGAAGGCCGGCATCAAGCTGAACCGCAAGGAGCTGAGCGAGCTGGCGATCCACGACCCGAAGGTGTTCGAGCAGATCTGCCAGCAGGCGCAGCAGGCGCTGGCGTAACAGGACCGCGCCGGCGGGCCCCTGCCGATGGACGACCGCCGCCAGCAGTGGCTCGCCGCGATCGACGGCGCCGCCGACGAGGCGGCGCTCCAGCAGGTCGAGTCGAGCCTGTTCGGCAAGAAGGGCGAGGTCCAGGACCTCGTCAGGTCGGTCAGCCAGCTGCCCAGGGAGCAGCGGCCGGCGGCCGGCAAGGCGGCCAACCAGCTCAAGCAGGAACTCGAGCAGGCGCTGGCCGCGCGGCGCGAGGCGCTCGGGCAGCAGGCGCTGGCGCGCGAACTCGGCGCGCCCGGCTTCGACCCGAGCCAGCCCGGTCCTGCGCGCCGCTGCGGCTCGCTGCACCCGATCACGATCGTCCAGAACGAGCTGGTCGACCTGTTCACGTCGATGGGGTTCAGCTGGCAGGACGGCCCCGAGGTCGAGACCGAGCACTTCAACTTCGACGCGCTCAACATCCCCGGTGACCATCCGGCGCGGGAGAGCCAGGACACGTTCTGGCTCGAGGACGGCAACCTGCTGCGCACGCACACCTCGCCGGTTCAGGTGCGGACGATGCTGCGGTTCGCGCGGGGCTTCCAGCCGCCGCTGAAGGTCATCGTGCCGGGCCGGTGCTTCCGCGCCGAGACCGTCGACAAGAGCCACGAGCACACGTTCTACCAGATGGAAGGACTGGTCGTGGACAAGGGCGTGTCGACCGCCAACCTGATCCACACCATGAAGACCTGCCTGCGCGTGATCCTCGGGCGGCAGGACCTGAAGGTGCGGCTGCGGCCGGGCTTCTTCCCGTTCGTCGAGCCCGGCTTCGAGCTCGACGTGAACTGCCCGTTCTGCGCGGGCGCGGGCTGCTCGGTGTGCAAGCAGAGCGGCTGGATCGAGATCCTGCCGTGCGGCATGGTGCACCCGCACGTGCTGCGGCAGGGCGGCATCGACCCCGAGGAATACACCGGCTTCGCGTTCGGCATGGGCCTGCAGCGCGTGGTGATGCTGCGCTACGGCATCGACGACATCCGGCTGTTCATGGGCGGGGACCTGCGCTTCCTGCGCCAGTTCCCGACGGTGACCCGATGAAGCTGTCGCTGCGCTGGCTCGGCCGCCACGTCGACCTGTCCGGCCTCGAGCCGCAGCAGATCCTGGCGGACCTGACGATGAGCACGGCGGAGATCGAGGGCCTCGAGGTCTTCGGCGCCGGGCTCGAGCCGCTGGTCATAGGCGAGGTGCTGCACGTCGAACCGCACCCCGACGCCGACAAGCTGCGGGTCTGCCGCGTGCGTACCGCGCCGGGCAACGTCGTGCAGATCGTCTGCGGCGCGCCCAACGTCGCCCAGGGCCAGAAGGTCGCGGTGATCGAGCCGGGCCACACGCTGCCGGCGGCGGGCGGCAAGGGCGCGTTGAAGATCAAGGCGGCCAGGATCCGCGGCGTCGAGTCGCACGGCATGATCTGCAGCGCGCGGGAGCTTGCGCTCGGCGAGGACCACGACGGCATCCTGGTGCTCGACCCGGCGCTGGAGCCGGGCGCGCGGCTCGTGGACGTGGTGCCGGTGCAGGACCACGTGCTCGAGATCGACAACAAGTCGATCAACCACCGCCCCGACCTCTGGGGGCACTACGGCTTCGCGCGCGAGCTGGCGGCGATCTACGGCCGCGAGCTGCGGCCGGTGTGCGCTCCGCTCCAGCTGCCGACCGCGGGTCGCCAGGTGACGGTGCGCATCGACGACCGGGACGCGTGCCCGCGCTACTGCGGCCTGTGCATCGACGGCGTGGTCGCGACCGCGTCGCCGCTCGAGCTGCAGCTGCTGCTGGCGGCCGTGGGCCAGCGCTCGATCGACCTGCCGGTCGACCTCACCAACTTCGTGATGCTCGACCTCGGGCAGCCGATGCACGCGTTCGACCTCGCGCACCTCGGCGACCGCCCGGTGATCGTGCGCCGCGCGAAGAAGGGCGAGACGATCACCACGCTCGACGGCCAGGCGCGCAGGCTCGACCCGCAGGACCTGCTGATCTGCGCCGGCGACGAGCCCGAAGCGCTGGCCGGCGTGATGGGCGGCCAGGGCACGATGGTCGCAGCGTCGACGACGCAGCTGTTCCTCGAGTCGGCCAACTTCCACGCCACGACCATCCGCCGCACCAGCATGCGGCTCGGGCTCCGCACCGACGCCAGCGCGCGGTTCGAGAAGGCGCAGGACCCGGCCAACGCCGAGCTGGCGGTGCACCACTTCGTGCGGCTCCTGCAGCAGTGGTGCCCGACGGCGCGGCCGATGGGGCCGCTCAGCGACCCGGCCGGCTTCCGCTACGCGCCAGCGCCGATCCGGCTGCGCAAGGCGCGGCTCGACCTCAAGCTCGGCGTCGCACTCGAGCCGGCGCGCGTGCGAGCGATCCTCGAGTCGCTGCAGTTCGGCACCGCCGACGCGCCGGACGGCCTCGACGTCACCGCGCCGAGCTTCCGCGCGACCAAGGACGTCGCGATCGAGGACGACCTGATCGAGGAGATCGGGCGGATGTTCCGCTACGACAACATCCCCGAACAGCCGCTGCAGAGCGTGGTCGTGCCGCCGGTGCGCGAGGACGAGCTGTTCCTGGCGCGCCGGCTGTGCGAGGTCGCCGCGACCGACCTCGGCGCCAGCGAGATCTACGACTACACGTTCGTGCCGGACCCGGTGCTGCGGCAGGTCGGTGCGCTCGACGGGCACCAGTACCTGAAGGTCCGGAACCCGGTCGCCCCGGAGCAGACCCGGATCCGCCGGCACGTGCTGCCGAGCCTGCTGGCGAACGTGCAGGACAACCTGCGGCGCGAGCCCGAGGTGTTCCTGTTCGAGCACGGCAAGGGCTACCAGCCCGAGGTCCGCGACGCCGACGGCCTGCCGCGCGAGGTGCGCGAGCTGGCGCTGGTGTGGTCGCGGCGCAGCGGCGCGCACCCGTTCGCCGAGCTGCGCGAGGCGGTGGCGACGCTGCTGCGGCGCACGGCGCACGGCGCCGAGCTGGTGCGCGAATGGCGCGGCAGCGACCAGCCGTGGGTGCACCCCGGCGCCGCGGTGGCGATCGACCGCGACGGTTCGCCGGTCGGCTTCGTGGCGCACCTGCACCCGCAGGCCGCGCGCGGCCTCGGCATCCCGGCCACGACGGCGATCGCCACGATCGACGTGCGCGCCCTGCGCGCGGCCGGCTGGGCCGAACCGCGCTTCGAGCCGCTGCCGGCGTTCCCGCCGCTGCCGGTCGACATCGCCCTGCTGGTCCCCGACGCCGCGCGCTCCGCCGACGTCGCCGCGTTCCTGCAGCGCGTCGGCAAGAAGCTGGTGCGGTCGGTGCAGCTGTTCGAGGTCTACCGCGGCGCGGGGGTGCCCGACGGCCGCAAGAGCCTGAACTTCACGGTGACGCTCGGCGCCGCCGATCGCACGCTCGACGACCAGGACGAGAGCCGCTACATCGGCAAGGTCCGCGAGCAGGCGGCGGAGATCGACGCCGAGCTGCGCGGCTGAGCTCGCCGCCTCGGCCAGTTCGCCCGTGACCCGTCGCGCGTGGCCCCGGAGCGCGGGATGCGGCCGGCCGCGGACGCCCCGCCGCGCCCCGATCGCGCGACCGCATCGGCACCTCGCACCGGTCCGGCCGCGATCCGGCCAGCTTCTGGTCGCGGTGGGACTTGCGCGCGGCCGCTGTTCGCGCGGAAATACAGGTGCCCCGTCCCGCCCCGCCCTGCTCCCGATTCCGCGCCCGCCGGGTCGGGTTCCATGCCCTCGAGTCAATCCCGGAGTGTCATGACCGTCTCCAGCCGCAGCGCCACGTTTGCGTCCGCCTTCGCCCTGCTCACGACCCCGCTCCTGGCGCAGCAGCCCGACCCGATCGCGCCCGGCGCGCTCGGCGCGCCGCAGTTCGTCGCCAACCGCGGCCAGTGGCGGGCGCCGGCGCGCTTCCTGATCGAGCACGGGGCGGTGCGCACCTGGGTGACCGACGACGCCGTGCTGGTGCACGCCGAGCGCGGCGAACTGGGCGTCTGCGTCGAGCTGGGCTGGGAGGACGCCGCCGGCACGCCGCGCGGCCACCAGGAGCTGCCGACCCGGCGCAACTGGCTGCGCAGCGACGCGCAGGGCGGACAGGTGACCGACGTGCCGGCGTTCGTGCAGGTGCACCAGCCCGGGCTCTACGACCACGTCGATCTGGTGCTGCGGCAGCAGGACGGTCGCGTCGAGTACGACCTGGTGCTGGCGCCGGGCGCCCGGCTGGATCGCGCCACCGTGCGCGTGCGCGGCCACGAGGGGCTGTGGCTCGACGCCGACGGCGCGCTGGTGCTCGACACCGCGCTGGGCGAACTGCGGCAGACGCCGCCGGTCACCTGGGCCACCGACGCGGCGGGCGCGCGGACGCCGCTGCCGAGCCGGTTCGTCGTGCTCGGCCACGACCGCTACGGCTTCGCGGTCGACGGCTGGGAAGAGGCCCTGGCGGCGGGCGACGCGGTGACCATCGATCCGGGCCTGGTGTGGGGCACCTTCCTCGGCGGTTCGGGCGCCGACCCGTGCACGAAGGTGCGCGGCGACACCAACGGCGAGGTCTTCGTGTGCGGCACGACCGACTCCACCGACCTGCCGACCACGGTGGGCGCGTTCCGCACCGCGACGTCTGGCAACGACGACGCGTTCGTCGCGCGCATCAGCGCCGACGGCCACACCCTGATCTACTGCACCTACCTCGGCGGCACCGGCGACGAGCACGCCTCGGCGCTGCGGGTCCAGCCGAACAGCACCGTCGCCGTCGCCGGGCACACGAACTCGTTCAACTTCCCGCTGACCGGCAACCGCTACCAGGCGGCCAGCGCCGGCGGCATCGACGCGTTCGTGACGATCCTCAACGCCGCGGGCAGCGCGATGCTGTACTCGAGCTACTACGGCGGCACGGGGGACGACACCGACGTCCAGCTGTGGATCACGCCGAACACCGACATCTGGCTGGCCGGGCGCGCGACGGGGTCGACGCCGACCTCGCCCAACGCCTTCCAGATCATCGGCGGCGGCCAGGGCGACGTGTTCTTCGGCATCATCAACCGTTCGGTCGGCGTCAACCCGCCGCTGCGTTACGGCTCGCTGTTCGGCAGCGCCGGCGACGACCTCGCGGTGCACAGCCTGCACGTCGACGCCAACGACATCGCCACGATCGGCTTCACGACCGCCTCGGTCGGGCTCACGACGACGTCCACCGCGTTCCAGAGCAGCATCGTCGGCAACACGCCGACGGGCTTCATCCTGTGCTTCGATCCGGCCAATCCGGTCGCGGCGGCGACGGTGATCTACGCCAGCTACTACGGCGCCACGGGCGGCGCGGTCGAGGAGCTGCACGTCGAACAGGACTCCAACGGCTTCTTCGCCTGCGTCGCGACCACCAGCTCGCCCAACTGGGCGACCTCGCCGGTGTCGTCGCAGCCGGCCTACGGCGGCGGCGCCAGCGACGCGCTGGTGTCGCGCTTCAACCCGGGCGTGTCGGGCTCGGCGGCGCTGCTGATCGCGACCTACCTCGGCGGCAGCGGCGCCGAGCGCGTCGAGGACATGAACTTCGTCTACACCCAGGGCACGCTCGACCTGGTGTCGCTGGCGGGCTCGACCACGTCGCCGAACCTGCCGGTCACCAACTCCGCGTTCCAGCAGAGCCCGAACGGCGGCAGCGGCAGCGGCTTCTGCGCGCAGATCGACTTCCGCCTGCCCGGCCCGGCGCAGCGCGCCTTCTCGACCTACTACGACGGCTGCGGTCCCGGCGACGAGATCGTGCGCGGCGTCGACCGCCTGCCGGGCGGTGACCTGGTCGTGGCGGGCGAATCGACCTCGAGCCTCGTGCCCGGGTCGGCGTTCGCGTTCCAGCAGCTGCCCGGCGGCAGCGTCGACGGTTTCGTCGGCCGCCTGGACCGCATCGCGCTGCCGGCGCCGTTCTCGGCCTACGGGACGCCCTGCGGCGTGGCGGGCTTCGTGCCGGCGCTGGCCGGCGGCACGCCGGGGCGGCTGTCGCAGCAGTTCTCGGTCGACATGACCAACCTGCGCAACAACGGCGCCGGCGTCATGGCCCTCGGCGTCAACAACGTCGACTGGTTCGGAGCGCCGTTGCCGTTCGACCTGTCCTTCAACAACATGCCGGGCTGCTTCCTGCACACCAGCTCGGACTTCTTCTACTTCTTCGTCTACAGCGGCACGAGCGCGTCGTTCGGCCTGCCGGTGCCGGCGACGATGCAGTTCCACGACATCAGCGTCTACCTGCAGTTCTTCATGATCGACCTCGCCGCCAACCCGTTCGGGATGGCCGCGAGCAACGGTCTGCAGCTGCACCTGCGCTACTGAGGAACGGCCGGGGCGGCGGCTCGGCCCGCCACGGCTGGAACTGACGGCGCTGCGCGCCGCAGCTCAAGGGCGAGGGGGGGGCGGCCGCAGCGCCGCCAGCAGGTCGGCGCAGAAGCGGCCGGTCAGCCCCCAGATCAGGTCGGTCCCGTGCCGGAAGTGCGGGCTCGGCGGGTACGGCGGCCGGCCCGGCGGCGCCGGCGGGCTGTGCTCGTACCACCGGTCCGCTGGCAGCAGCGCGGTCAGCGGGACCGGCAGCAGGCGGTCGATCTCGCCGTCGTCGGCCCGCAGCCCGGCGGCGTCGGCGACGCGGCCGACGACGCAGTGCACGCGGTAGCCCGACGAACTCTGGCGCGGCGCCACGCTGCCCAGCAGCGCGACCTCGGCCGGCCGGATGCCGACCTCCTCCTCGGCCTCGCGCAGCGCGCAGGTGACCGGGTCGTCGTCGCCTTCGTCGGCGCCGCCGGGGAAGCCGATCTGCCCCGCGTGCTGGCGCAGCGACGCGGCGCGCACGACGAACAGCACCGCGTCCCGGCCGTCGACGCTGACGATCGGCGCCAGCACGGCGGCGCGCCGCAGCGCCGTGCGCTGCCACTCGCGGTCCACCGGCCGCAGGCCGCGGCGCAGGGCCGCGTCGACGTCCGCCGGGGTCACGACCGCACCTGCAGCACGGCGACCTTGAGGTAGCGCGTCTGCGGGCACTCGAGCGCGACCGGGTGGTCGGGGCCGGCGCCGCGCAGCCACAGCACGCGCGCGTTGCGCCCGGCCTGCGCCGCGGCCTCCGCCAGCATCCGCACGAAGCCGCCTTCGTCGAGGCTGCCCGAGCACGAGCAGGTGACCACGAGACCGCCGGGCTCGACCTTCTGCAGCGCCAGCCGGTTGAGGTCGCGGTAGCGGCCGATGCCGGCCTCCAGGTCGTCGGGGCGGGCGATCCACTTCGGCGGGTCGAGGATCACCAGGTCGCTGCTGCCGGCCCGGAGGTCGCGCAGCACGTCGAACGCGTCGGCGTGCTCGACCTCGACGCGGCTCCGGTTGCGCGCGGCGTTGTCGCGCGTGACCGCGACCATCTCCTCGTCGAGGTCGACCGCCCGCACCGACCGGGCGCCGCCGGCCGCGGCGTTGAGCGCGAAGCCGCCGGCGTTGCAGCACAGGTCGAGCACGGAGCGCCCCTTGGCGAGCTGACGCACCAGCTGGCGGTTGTCGCGCTGGTCGGCGAAGAACCCGGTCTTGTGCCCGCCGCCGGCGGCGACGCCGTAGTCGAGGCCGTGCTCGCGGACGGTCACCTCGATCGGGGCGACCCGCGGCACCCGGTCCATGCCCTCGCGCTCGGCGGCGTCGTCGTCCTGCAGCAGCACCAGCCGGGCGCCGCGGTGGCGCCGCAGCAAGGCCTCGCCCAGCGGGTCGAGCTGCTGACGCATGCCCAGCACCTGGACCTGGGCCACGAACACGGAGCCGAGGCGGTCCAGCACCAGGCCCGGGAACCCGTCGCCTTCGGCGTGCACCAGCCGATAGGCGTCGGTGACGTCGGGCAGCCGCAGCTCGCGCTCGCGCAGCAGCGTGGCCTGCTCGAAGGCCCCCGCGAACCACGCGGTCGGATCGTCGATCAGCTGCGCCGAGAACAGGCGCAGCGCGAGGTCGCTGCGCGGATTGTAGAACCCGCTGCCGACCGGCCGCCGGTCGCGGTCGCGCACGTGCACCACGCCGCCGCGCGACAGCTGCGCCTTCGGCTTGCGGATCATCTTGCGGTAGAACCACGGATGGCGACCGCGCACGCGCACCTGCAGCTGGACCTCGGGGACCGACACGATGCGTTCTGTATCCGCTGCGCCTTTCCGTGCCCAGGTCGTGTCCGGGTACGTCGGGGTCGGTTCTGCTCCACCCGCCATGGCTTGCCGTGCGGCGCCAGCGCCGCGTGGCGGCGGCAGCCCACCGCAAAAGATGCAATTCCCGGCAGCGCCGATGGCACCGGCGCCTTGGCGCCCGGGGGCGGTCCGGCCGCCGTTTCCGGGCGGCCGCGGGTCCGCGGGCCGGGCTAAGCTGGATGCAGTCGCATGCTCGCCACCCAAGCAGCCCCAGCTCGTAGTCTTCCGCAGCCGGAACGGCGCCTCACCGACCGGCGCCGCCGCCCGACGCCGATGCTGTCCAGGTATTCGTTCGTCGGCGGCCGTCGCGCGGGCGTGCGACGCAACGGGGAGGACCGCGAGGTCTTCGTCGACCGCTACAGCCCCGGCTTGTTCGTGGCCGTGCTGGGCGTGGTCGTGCTGAATCTGCTCGATGCGTGGTTCACGCTGCTGTTCCTGGCCCATGGCGGCACCGAGCTGAACCCGCTGGTCGACCAGGTCCTGACGATGGGGCCGCACGTCTTCATCCTGTTCAAGACCCTCGGCATCGGCTTCTGCGCGTCGTTCCTGACCATCACCAAGAACTTCCGCGCCGCGCGCATCGGGCTGTGGATCGTGCTGGTCGGCTACTCGCTGCTGTTGTGCTGGCACCTGCTGCTGCTGGCCACGCTGTTCCTGTGACCGGCCGCGGCGCCCGGCACCTGGTCGGCGCCGCCTGAACTCCGCGTCGCCCCGCCTCGACCCCGCCGCGGCCTGCTCCTCGTCCGGCCGCAGCCCGTCTCCCCCCGCTGGCCGCAGCCGGGACGCTTCCCCGGCGACGCCCCGCCGGCGATAACGGTCGGGTGTGTGCGGCATCTTCGGCGCCCGTTGGTCCTGGCTCGCATCGCTGCCGGGAGCGCCGGAGGCGCGCGTGCGATCGGCGCTGGCCGCACTGCGATGGCGGGGGCCGGACGGCGCGGGCAGCGTCCGTTGCGGCGACTTCGTGCTCGGCTGCGCGCGCCTGGCGATCACCGAGCGCCGCAGCCGCCAGCCGCTGCTGCGGCGGGGCGGGCGGTTCGCCGCCGTGCTGAACGGCGCGGTGACCGACGCGCGGGCACAGTGGCGCGAGCTGCGGCCGCGGCTGCTGCGCCGGCCGTCGCTGCCGAACGACACGTGGCTGCCGCTGCTGTGGTGCGAGGCCGGCCGCCCGGAGCGGCTGGGAGACTTCGCCGGTCACCGCGCGGTCGCCGTCGTGGACGCCGTCGAGGACCGCCTGTGGCTCGCGCAGGACCCGGCCGGCGAGAAGCCGTTGCTGGTCGCGCTGGTCGGCGGCGCGCCGGTCGCGTTCGCGTCGACGGCGCCGGCGTTGCGCGCGCTCGGCGTGGACGCCGTCGTCGACGATGCGGGGCTGGCGCGCCTGTTCTGGAGCGGAGCCGCCGGTCCGCCGGTGGGGCGCCCCGCCGGGCCGCGCGTCGTCGCGGCGCTGCCGCGCGTCCACACTGCCGCCGGCAGCGGGCAGCCGCCCGTCCCCGTGCCCGCCCGCGCCGCGCCCGAGGCGGCGCCGCCGGTGCTGGCCACGGCGCTGGCCGCGGCCGTCGCGCGGTGCGCCGACGCCGGCGCCGACCAGCCGGTGGGCCTGGCGCTGTCGGGCGGGATCGACAGCAGCTGCATCGCGGTCGAACTGGCCGGGCGCCGCGACGGGTCGGCGCCGACGGCGTGGCAGTTCCGCGCCGCCGGCGCCGACCGCGGCGAACGCGACCTCGCCGCCGCGGTCGCCGCGCACCTGGGGCTCGCGCTGCGCCCGGTCGAGGGTGGCCCCGAGGTCCTCGACGCGCTGCCGCTGTTGACGCGCTGCGCCGGCCTGCCGCTCGGCGACCCGTCGGTGCTGGCGGTGCACGCGCTGGCGCGCAAAGCCGCGGGGGCCGGAGTGCGCGTGCTGCTGTCCGGCGAGGGCGCCGACGAGGCGCTGCTGGGCTACGCGAGGCACCGCGCCTTGCGCCGGCTGCCGCGCTGGCGCCTGCCGGCGCCGCCGCGAACGGCCGCCGACTGGTCGATGGGTCGGGTCGCGCGCAGCCTGCGCGCGCTCGCCGCCGCCGATCCGTACCTCGAACTGCTGGCGGTGACGCCGCCGGCGTTCCGCCGGGAGGTGCTCACCGCGGAGATCGCCGCACCGGGCTCGACAGGGCCCTGGGGCCCGTGGCCGGGGCGGCCCCGCGGCCCCGCAGCCGAGCGCCTGCAGCACGCGGCCGCCGTCGACCGCGACCTCTACCTGCGCTGGGATCTGCTGCCGAAGCTCGACGTGGCGACCATGGCTGCGGCCGTGGAGGGGCGCTGCCCGTTCCTCGACGGCGAGGTGCAGCGCGCGTGCGCGGCGCTGTCGCCGCTGCAGCGGCTCGGCAAGCGGCCGCTGCGCGCGGCCTATCGCGACCGGCTGCCGGCCGCCGTGTTCGCGCAGCCGAAGCGCGGCTTCGCGCTGCCGCTCGACCGCTGGTTCCGCGGCGACCTGCCGTGGCTCGACCTGCTGCGGTCGGCGCGGACGCGCGCGCGCCCGCACCTGCGCCCCGGCGGCCTCGACCGCGCCATCGACCGGCACCGCCGCGGCGCCGCCGACCTCGGCCACGCGCTGTATCTCGTGGTGGCCTTCGAGCTGTACCTGCAGAGCCTGGAGGAGTCCGTTCCGTGCGGGTGATGCGGGTGCTCACGCGGCCGAACGTCGGCGGCCCGACCGTGCAGGCCGCGGCGCTCTGGCACGCGCACCGGGAGCTCGGGGTGCGCACGCTGCTGGTGGTGGGGCGGTGCCACGACGAGGTCGCGCTCGACCTCGCGGCGCTCGGCGTTCCCCGCGTCGCCGCCGACGCCGTCGACCGCGCCGCCGCGGGTTTCGTCGAGCTGCCGGACCTGCAGAACCGCTGGTCCGTGCGCGGCGTCGGCGGGTCGGTCGGTCGGCTGCGCGCGCTGATGGCGGCGTTCGCTCCGGCGGTGGTGCACACGCACACGACGCGCGCGGGGCTGGTCGGTCGGCGCGCCGCATGGGCCCAACGCGTCCCGGTGGTGGCGCACACGTTCCACGGCCACGTGCTGCGCGATCACTTCGGGCCGCTGCGATCGTGGCTGCTGGGCCGGCTCGAGCGCGCGCTGGCGCGGCGCACGCAGCTGCTGTTCGCGGTCAGCGCGACCTGTCGCGACGAGCTGGCGGCGCTCGGGGTCGCGCCGGCGGCCCGCGTGCGCGTGGTGCCGCCGGCGGTCCCGCTGCCGGAGTTCGCGACCCGCGCGGACGCGCGCCGACGGCTCGGCGTCGCCGACGCGGCGTGGCTGTGTGCGTGCATGGGGCGCCTGGTGCCGGTCAAGCGCATCGATCGGTTCGTCGACGCGGTGGCCGCGCTCGACGGCGCCTGCGGGCACGTGCACGGCGACGGCCCGCTGCGCGGCGAGCTGGCGGCGCGCATCGCCGCTCGCCGCGCGCCGGTCGAGCTGCTGGCGCCGGACCCGACGGCGCGGTCCATGCTCCAGGCCTACGACGCGCTCGTCGTCCCCAGCGCGCGGGAAGGCTGCCCGCTGGTTGCGGTCGAGGCGTTCGCCGCGGGGGTGCCCGTGGTCGGGTTCGACGTGCCCGGCGTGCGCGACGTGCTGGCAGGCGGGCGGCGCGGCCTCTTGGTGCCCGAGGCGCAGGGCGCGGCCGGGCTGGCGCGTGCCCTCGTGAGGCTGCGCGACGAACCGGAGCTGGCGCGGCAGCTGGTTGCGGCCGGCCGCGCGGCGCCGCCGCACCACCACCCGGCCGCGGTCGCCGCGGTCCTGCATCGCGAATACCGCGAGGCCCTGGCCCGGATCGGTTACGCTCCCTGACCTGCCGGCTAAGGCCGGAGTGACCGTGGTTCGCGCCCTCGTCCCGCTCGCCATGAACACCGCCCTCCGGGTCCTGGTCCTCGCGCTCGTCGCCGGTTCGATGACGTCGTGCCTGCGCGTCGAGCGTCGGTCGACCTCGACGGGGCCGCTTCCCGCCGCGATGCTCGGCGCCTGGTCGGGTGACTGGACCAGCACCAGCGGCGGCGGCAACGGCGGCCTCGCCCTCAGCGTGCAGATGTTCGAGGGGCAGCCGGTGCTGCAGCTGGACTCGGCACATCCCTGCCTGGTCAGCGGCAACTACCGGCTGGTCGCGGACGGACCGATCCTGCAGCTGCAGCGCAACGGCATCCCGGTGTTCGTGGCCGAGCTCGACCAGCAGCAGCGACGACTGGTCGGCACCTACGCCTGCGCCCAGGACAACGGCCAGTGGTCGGCGTCGTGGACCCACGAGCTGCCGCCGCTCGGCAACATCGGCGGGCTGTGGACGGGCACGTTCGAGGTCCCGAGCGAGCCGGAACGAACGTTCACCATGCAGATCGAGCAGGAGTGGAACAACGGACTGCTGTCGCTGACCGGCGAGGTCGTCGTCGACGGACTCGGGATCGGCCTGCCGATCGAGTCGGGGGCCGTGTTCTGGACCGGCGATCGGTTCGACCTGACGCTGCGGGCGTCGCAGCTGGGCGCGCAGGTGTTCGTCAACGGCACCGGCACGACCGGGGTGCCGATGCAGGCGAACGGCCTCATCTTCTTGACCAGCCAGCCGACCGGCACCTGGAGCGCGACGCGCCAAGACGGTGGATGACGACATCCGCGCACCGGCGCTGCGCGGCGAGGACTTCCTGGGCGCGTTCGCCGTGGTCGAGCGCCAGGACCGCATCCTGATGGTGCAGAACCGCCGCGCGATCGGCGGCGCCGAGGTCACCACCTGGGACCTGCCCGGCGGTCAGGTCGAGCCCGGCGAACTGCTGCCCGAGGCGCTGGCGCGGGAGCTGCGCGAGGAGACCGGACTCGCGGTCGTCGGGCAGCCGCGGTTCCTGTTCGTGCAGGAGGGCGAGCGCGTGACGGGAGCGGTGCGGCGCTACGCGTGGCGGTCGTTCTTCTTCGCCGTCGAGGCCGTGGGCGCGCCGGTGGCGGGCGCCGAGATCCTGGACGTGCGCTGGTTCGCGCGCGGAGAACTACCGGCGGCGCTGCACGCGCCCTACCACGACAGCTTCCAGCGGTGGCTCGAGCGCGGCGGCGGCTTCCACGCGTCGGGCTGGCGCGACTGAGCGCAGCGGCGACGTTTCGGCGGAAGAACCGTTCCCTGCGGGCCTGCTGCGGGCACGTGCAGTGCATGACGTTGCTGTGGGCGCAGGTCGTGCTCGCGTTCGCCGCCGGCGCCGAGCCGGTCCGGTTCGGCGCGCCGGTGCCCGAGCGGGTGCTGCAGGCCGGCCTGTCGGTGCGCGGCGGCGGCGAGGTGCATTGGCGGCCGCTGCCGCTGGCCACGCGGGACGGGCTGTCCTGGGTCGAGGTCGCGGTGGTGGGTGCCGGCGACCACGTGCGTCTGCAACTCGGCGGTGCACCGGCGCGACCCACTCACGCCGGCGCGACGCGGTCCGGGCCGGTCGTCACCGTCTCGCGGACTTC
Organism: Planctomycetota bacterium; assembly: GCA_050245995.1. Taxonomy (GTDB): domain Bacteria; phylum Planctomycetota; class UBA1135; order UBA1135; family UBA2386; genus JBFWWV01. Next base: position 450,751 of record JBFWWV010000001.1, read on the forward strand.
GGAGCCGGCCCTCGCCCCCGCAGATCGGACCGGAGATCGGGCCGGAGATCGGGCCGACGATCGGGCCGGTACGGCGCCGCCGATCGTGGGGAGTTGCCAGCGCACCGAGTGGCGCTGGGGCGACGGCTCTATCGATCGGCGCGAGCGCACGGTGTTCCGGGTCGCCACCACGGTCCAGGGAGAATCGTTCGAGCCCGGCGAGGCCTGGACCCGGGACGGTCCGGGGCTCGAGCGCCGCGGCCGGCCGCTGACCGGCCTGCCCCGCGCCCTGTGGGTGCGCACCGGTCTGCTGCCACGGGACCGCGGTCTCGCCGCGCCGGTGCGCGCGCACCTGCAGCGCGCCGCCGCGGCGCTGAGCGAGTTGCCCGGCATGCGGGGGCGGGGCGACTACGGGCGCAGCGGCGACGTGATCACCAACCTCGAGTTCGACACGACGCTCGCGCTGCTGAGACTCGGCCTGGCGCTCGGGGACGACGACCTGCTGCTCCGCGCGCGGCGCGCCGCGTGGCACCTCTGCGACCGCGACCTCGACGCCGCGACCGGGCTGCCGTTCGGGCACGGCCCGGACCACCGCCACACGCCGCCTGCGCCGGGCCACGCGTGGCTGCAGGGGCTGCTCTGGGTCGGGGCGCTGTGGGCCGACGACGAGTTGCTCGCGGCGGCCCGGCAGATCGCGCACGGGCTCGCGTCGGTGCCACCGATGGGCGAGGGCGTCGAGGACCGGGCCCGCGACTACGGCTGGCCGCTGCTCGAACTGGAGGCCTGCCTGCGCCTGCTCGACGATCCGCGCCTGGCGCGCGCGGCCGACGCGCTGGCCGCGGCGATCGCGCGGCGCTACCGCCCCGAGCTGCACGTGTTCGCGTTCGGCGAGGGTGAGGCGGGCCGCGGCCCTGGCTACTTCGAGCGGGCGTGGGTGACCGGCGGTGTGCTGCTGCCGGCCCTGCGCGCGCACCTCGAACGACGACCGGATCGCGCGCTGCGCGCCATGGTGGACGATGTGACCCGCGCGCTCACGGCGCGGATCGGCCAGGGGCGCGGCGGCCTGCCGACGCACTGGCGCGTCGTGCCGGGCGCGGTGTTCGCCGAGCACCGCGCGGTGTGCGACCCCAAGGCGTTCCTGCTGCTCGAAGCGCTCGGCCCGCGCGAGCTGCAGCGGCTGCTGCGCCGACCGGAGGCGCTCGACGGCCTCCTGGGCACGCCGGTGCTCGACGATCCCGACCTCGCCACCAGCCTGACCATGGCGGCGCGCTGCGACTGGGTCTACCGGTGAGACGGGGCCTGCCGGTGACACAGGGTCTACCGAGACAGGGTCTACCGAGACAGGATCTACCGAGACAGGATCTACCGAGACAGGATCTACCGAGACAGGGTCCAACGGGGACCGGGTCCGCGGCGAACGGGCGCACCGCCGCGCAGGACATCGCCTCAGCGGCGCAGGGACTCCTTCAGCTGGCGCACGTCGAGGGTGCCGACCAGGTCCTCGTCGCCGCGCAGGACGACCAGGCGCAGCGGGCGGCCCTGGTACTCCATCAGCAGCGCCGACAGCTTGGACTGGTCGTCGATGCGCCAGTCGCGCTCCCTGCCGAAGCGGTCGAGCACGACCGCGGCCATCAGGACGTCGCCGTCGCGAACGCGCAGCGCCTCGGCCGGACTGTCGGGCTGCACGCCGCGCACCCGCAGCACCGCGGGGAACAGCGGCAGGCGCCGCAGCGACGAACCCTGGTAGAACGCGCGCGTGACTCGCTCCGCGAGCTCGCGGTCGGCCTCGGCGTCGACCTCCTCGACGATCAGGCCGGTCATCGCCAGGACGGCGCCGGCGCCGCGGGTCCACGGCTGCGGCGCCACGCTCAGCTCCTCGCCGCCGCGCAGCAGGCGCAGGCGGAACGGTCGGCCGGCGTCGGCGGTCAGCGAGCGCCGCGCGTAGTCGAGGCGCGTGCGGACCGGGTTGCCGTCGGCCTCGAGCAGCACGTCGCCGATCTCGATGCCGGCGCTGGCCGCCGGCCCGCCGGCCGCGACGCCGCGCACCACCACGCGGTCGCCGATCTCGGCGACGTCGAGCCCGAGCCAGGCAGCGTCGGCCGCCGTGGCGAAGCTGCCGCTCGACAGCAGCTCGTTCTCGAAGACCTCGCGCATCGTGTCGACCGGGATGGCGAAGCCGATGTTCTCGGCGCCCATGGCCATCGCGTTGTTGATGCCGATCAGGCGGCCGGTGATGTCGAGCAGGGCGCCGCCGCTGTTGCCCTGGTTGATGGCGGCGTCGGTCTGCAGCAGCCCCGAGTACTCGCGCAGGTTCCCGTCCGGCGTCTGCACGCGGATCGAGCGGCCGGTCGCGGACAGCACGCCGCTGGTGACGGTGTTCGCGTGGCCCTGCGGGTTGCCGATCGCGATGACCGTCTCGCCGATCATCAGCTGGTCGGACCGACCGATGGTCACCGGCTTGACGCGTTCGCCGGGGCCGAGCTGCAGCTGCAGCAGCGCGAGGTCGTGCACCGGCGAGCTGCTCAGTACGCGGGCGTCCACGCTGCGCCCGTCCTTGAGCTTGACCACCACGGACCAGGTGTCGTTGCCGAGGACCGGCGCGATCACGTGCCAGTTGGTGATCACGAACCCGCTGTCGTCGAGGATCACACCCGATCCCTGACCCTCGGTGATCGCGCGGCGTCCCGTCAGGCTCACCGCGTGGTTGAGGTAGATGCTGACCACCGAGTCGGCCGCGCGCTGCACGGCGCGGACGATCGGCGTCATGCGCAAGTCGAGCTCCTCGGGATCGGTCTCGACGACCTGCAGGCCGCTCGGCCGTTGCAGCAGACCCGATCCGGCGGCCGGGGGGACGCCTGCCGGGGCGCCGTCGTCCTGGGCCGCGACCGGTCGGACCAGCGAGCCCAGCGACAGGGCCAGCGTGAGCGGGAGGATGGTGTGGATGCGCATGACTCGGGCTCGCAATCGGGTGCGGCGCCGTCTACGAACGGTGCCTCGGATAGCTCCAGTTTCCCCGACGACCGCGCTCGTGCCAGAACCCCGACCAGGACCGCCCCGCGCCGCTCCGGCGTTCCGCTTCGTGACCCCGACCCCGCTGCGGTGGGTCGATGTCGACTCCGAGGCCGTGGTCAACCACGCGGTCTACCTGAGCCTCATGGAGCAGGCGCGGTTCGCGTACTTCGAGCAGCTGGGCCTGCTGGGCGGCGGCAACATCCCGTTCGTCATGGCCGAGGTGTCGGTGCGGTTCCTGCGGCCCGGGCGCCTGCGCATGGACGTGGTCACGGCCGCCCGCGTGCACCGCCTGGGGCGCACCAGCTTCGCGATGGACTTCGAGGTCCGCGCCGAGGGCGAGGTGCTGGCGACCAGCTCGGCGACGCTGGTCTACGTCGACGGCGGCCTGCGACCGGTGGAGATCGCGCCGATCGCGCGCGAGCGGATCGCGGCCTTCGAGGGCATCCCGACCGGATCGAACGGCGGCGCCGCGCCGACCGATTGACGCGCGCCGACCGACTCGACGCGCGCCTACGGGCGTCGGCTCAGGGGACGAACGCGACGCCGACCACGTTGCTGTCGAGCAGCCGTTGCGTAAGCGTCTGGTCCCACAGCACGGCCTGCGTCGCGAACTGCTGACCGGCGACGTTGGTGCCGACGCCGACCGAGACTGCCAGGTGACCCTCGGCGTCGGTGACGCCCGCGGCGGCGACGCCGAGCTCCGGACCGATCCCGAGCACCAGCGGTCCGACCGGCGTAGGCGCCCGGCGGTAGCCGACCAGCACGGCGCACAGCGAGTTCGGGACGCCATCGACCGCCAGGTGCACCGCGCCGCCCTGCAGCGAATGCCGCACCTGCCAGGCGGGCTCGAAGTCGACGCGGTGCACGCACAGGGCGCGCAACAGGCCGCGCTCGGCGTCGATCACGCCGGCGCCCCAGTCGTTCTCCTTGCCGGCCACCGCCCCGCGGTCGAGCGCCGTCTGGTGCACGAGCATCGCCGCATCCTCGGGCGTGAGGCTCGGATTGGCGCACTTCCACAGCGCGAGCACGCCGGCGACGCACGGGGTGGCGTTCGACGTGCCGGCGAACGTCGTCGTCCGGCACGGGCCGGCGGTCGTCGTCACGTTGCCGGTGGGCCCGACGACGTCGGGCTTCAGCAGCCCCGGCATGGCGCCCTGGCCCCACGGGTAGTCGTCGTGCAGCGTCGGGTCCCACGAGACCGCGGGGTACGCGGGCAGGTTGGCCCGAACGTCGGCCAGACTCCAGGCGAACGGGCCGCACGGCGACAGCGGGTCGAGTGCGTCGGCGAGGAAGCGCCACGAGCCGACGCCGATCACCCCCGAACGCCCGCCGGAGGGCTGGTTGGGGTCGAGATACGGGCATGGCACGCAGCCGGGTGCGGCGATGTTCAAGGGCAGACGCTCGGGCCGGGTCGGGTCGCTGCAGAACGGGCGGTCGTTGCCGGTGGAGTTGCAGCGGATCAGGCCGGCGGCCCAGGTCGCCGTCGCGACGTCGCGGTGCATCCGGTAGTTCGGGGGCTGCACCGGGTCGGCCTTGTAGCTGAACGAGCTGGTCTGGATGTCGGCGCCCATCAGCAACGCGTACTGCACGGCGTTCCAGTGCGAGGTCTCGCCGAGCACCCGGCAGGTCATCAGCGTCGCGGCCGGCGCCTGACCGTGCGCGATGCCGGTGCAGGTCCCGTCGGCCACGAGCAGTCCGGCGGTCTGGGTGCCGTGGCCGCCGAAGTCGTCGATCCCGGGCCCGCCGAGGTCGAAGGCCCAGCCGTTCACGTCGTCGACGAAGCCGTTGCCGTCGTCGTCGACGCCGTTGCCGTCGATCTCGCCGGGGTTGACCCAGCGTCGGCCGTCCAGATCGAGGTGCGCGCCGAGCCCGCCGTCGACGTTGGCGATGCAGACGCCCTGGCCGCGGATGCCGAGCGTCCAGACCAGGGCGGCGCGGGTCTGCAGCGGCCCGTCCCCGGCGATCGCCGTCGTCGCCCGGGCGGTGGCAGCGGTTGGCACCGGGGTGGTCGTTGGCTCCGGTTGCGGGGGTGCGGCGATCGGCGCGTCGGCGACCACGGCAAGCGCGGGCGGTTCGTCGTCGAACACCGCGGCCACGCCCGGCAGCGCCGCCGCCTCGCGCACCATCGCGGCAGTCGCGCGCGCCTGCACGAAGTTGCCGAGCCAGTTCGATCGGATGTCGCGGGCGCGGTCGCCGCCGGCGGCGCGCAGCAGGGCCAGCAGCGGTGCCTGGGTCGCGGTGGCGTGCTGCTGCAGTTCTTCGATCACCAGCCGTCGACGCTCCGGCAAGGGCAGGCGCTGCACGCGCGGGAACCAGTGCGCTTCGCCCAGCCGGTCGGCCATTGCGAAGTACACCGGCAGGAGTTCGCCGTCTCCGGCGCCTGCGATGCGGTCGCGCAGCCTCGGCTGCAGGCGATCGTTCCCGGCGGCATCGGCGGCATCGGCGGCGCGGTCGAGCGGGTCCGGGGCCGGGGCCACGGCCGCGGCCACCGGTCGGACCGCGGGAGCGGACTGGCCGCTGGCGCGGGCGCCGAAGCCCACGGCGCAGCACAGCAGCACGGCGGTCGTCTTGCTCATCGCAGCACCGGAAGTCTACCCCCCGGCGATGGCGCCGGCGGGTTCCGGGCCAAGGGGCTCGGGCCCGGCAGGGCGGGCCGCCGCGAAGCGCGCCGCGTCGTCGACCCCACCGGGTCCCAGCAGGGCGGCAAGCGCGGCCCGCAGCTCCCGATGGCCCGACGGCACCGAGCGCTCGGCGAGCACGGCCGCGACGCCGAGCCCGAGCGCCAGGGCGTCCTCGTCGAACGGCAGCGGCACGGGGACGCCGGCGGCGTGACTGGCGCAGGCGGCGGCGTCGGTCGACGCCCAGGCGCGGCAGGCGAGGGGGCGATCGGCGTAGACGACGCAGGCGCCGTCGGCGGCCAGCAGCGGGCACGGTCGGCCGGCGAGCGCGGACCACGGCGCCGGGGCGGCATCGGCGGCGGCCGCGTGCACGCGGGCTTCGCGCGCGACCCGCTCGGCCGGTGGCAGCCGCTGCAGCGCGAAGGCCAACGCCGCGGCCTCGGCGAACGTGACGCCGACCGGGTGGTGGCAGCAGTGGGCGCAGCCGGCCCGACACGCCCAGCGTGTGCGGGTCGGGGGGCCGGACGAGGACGGCGTCGCGTCGGCGTTCGATTCGGCGAGCAGGTGCTCGAGGGTGTCCTGGGCGCGGCGTGCGAGCGGACGCGACGCGGCGGCCGGTCCCGGCGGCGGAGCGCCGGTCGAGGGGCGGCGCGCGTGGTCCGTGCTCGGGCACAGGGCACGCTGCGCCCGTTCGAGCGCGCGGTAGAACGGCGTCTGCACGCGCGCACCATACCGGGTTGTCGGCGCGGCGCAGGGAGGCGCGGTCGGGCGCGGCCAGGCGCGGCACAGGCTCGGCTGGGCACGGCAGGGCTCGGCGCGGCGCTGCACGGCACGGCAGGGCGCGGCACGGCAGGGCGCAGCGTGGCACGGCGCGGGACGGCGCGGCGCGGCGTTGCACGGCACGGCGCGGCACGGCGCGGCACGGCGCGGCATGGCGCGGGGCGGCAAGGCACTCGGCTCGGCACACCACGGCTCGGCGCGGCGCGGCGCCGCAGCGGCGGGCCGCACGGGCGCCGACCGGACGTTCCCGGGCAGATCGCCGCGATCCACCGCGTCTCGGCGCGTTTCGAAAATGCTGTTCAACTACCTGAGTAGTTGGCGCCGACTACTCCGGTAGTAGAATGACGGCCATGTCGCGAACGCATCAACTGGGCGAGCTGCAGCTCGCGATCATGCGCGTGCTCTGGGCGCGCGGTGAGGCCACGGCCGGCGACGTGCACGCGGCGCTGGCCGCGGAGCGCGGCCTGGCGCCGACCACGATCGCGACGATGTTGCGGAAGATGGAGGACAAGGGCGTCGTGGCGCACCGCGAGGAGGGGCGCGCGTTCGTCTACCGCGCCGCGGTGCAGAGCGACCAGGTGCACCGGCACATGGTGGGGGACCTGGTCGAGCGGCTGTTCGACGGGGATCCGCTGCGGCTCGTGAACCATCTGGTCGAGCAGGGTGAGATCGAGCTCGGCGAGCTGGACGACCTGCGCGCGGCGATCGCCGACGCGCGGCGCAAGGCGGGACCGGCGCCGAAGGCGCGCGCGGTCCGCCGCCGCGGAGGTCGGTCGTGAGCGCCGCGGTGGTCGAGGCGATCGCCGGCGGCGGGGCGTGGCTGCTGACGGTCTCGGCGCACGCCGCGCTGTGGGCCGGCGCGGCGCTGCTGGTCGCGGCGGTGCTGCGGCACCGGGCCCTCGCCTGGCAGGAGGTCCTGCTGCGGCTGAGCCTCGTGGCGGGGCTGGCGACGGGCACGGCGCAGTGGCGCGCCGGCGGCCCGGCGACCGACTGGACGGCGCTGTCCTGGCCCGCGGCGAGGTCGCCGCTCGACGTCGCCGCCGCCGCCGATCCGTGGGGCGCGCAGCTCGGCGGGATCGCCGACGTCGCGGAGCCCCGGTCGCTCGAGCGGGTCGCCCCGCTCGGGTCTCGCGTTCCCGCGCCAGCGCGCGCCGACGGCGCCGCCGCGGGCGGGTGGCCGCTCCGCGACGGCGGCAGCGCCGATGCGGGCGGCGCCGCGGCGGCTCCCGACACCGGCCGGGACCCGGGCGTCGCCGCGGCGTCCGACCCCTCGGCCGCGCCGTTCGGGCTGACGCTCCTGGTGGGCAGCGCGATGGGCATGGCGGTGCTGGGGCTGTGGTCCCTGCTGGTCGCGCGGCGGCGGCTGCAGTGCCTGCTCGCCGAACGGCGGCCCGAGGCCGATGCGCGCGTGCTGGCGCTGGCCGCAGGCGTCGCGCGCGAACTGGGTCTGCCGCACACGCCGCGCCTGAGTCGCTGCGCGCGGCTGCCGTCGCCGATCGCGTTCGCGCTGGTGCGTCCCGAGGTCTGCCTGCCCGAGCGCATCGACGAGCTCGGCGACGACGAGCTCCGCGCGCTGTTCGGGCACGAGCTCGCGCACGTGCAGCGAGCGGATGCCGCGTGGCTGCTGCTCGGCGCGCTGGTGCACGCGCTGTTCCCCTGGCAGCTGTGGTGGATCCCGGTGCGGCGCCGGCTGCAGGCGATCGCCGAACTGCGCTGCGACGAGGCGGCGGCGTCGCGCGCCGGCGGCGTCGCGGTCGCCAGCTGCCTGGTGCAGGTCGCGAGCTGGCTGGGCAGCCAGCGGCCGCCGCGCGGGGTGCTGGCGATGGCCGCGCGCCCGAGCCTGCTGCGCAGCCGCGTCGAACGCGCGCTGGCCGGCACCGGCAGCCGGCGGCTGTCGCGCGGGTCGGCGACGACCGTGATCGCGGTGTCGCTCGGTCTGTTCACGGCCGCTGCGCCCGGCGTCCGCGCGCCCGGCGTCGGCGAGCCCGGCGTCCGCGCGGCCGGAGGCCCCGAACTCGGCGGCCACGCGCCCGGGCACGCGCCCAGCGGCGCCGCAACGGGTGGCGTCGACACAGGCGACCCGGCGTCTGGCGACCCGATGTTCGGCGACCCGGCGTCTGGCGGCCCGGCGTCTGGCCACCCGGTGTTCGGCGACCCGGCGTCTGGTGACCCGGCGTCCGCGTCGGCACCGCACGGTCTCCGGTTGCCGATCGAGCCGGCGCTGCGCGCGGCCCGATCGGACCGCGAACCGGCGCCGACGGCGCCCGCTGATGCGCCGGCGGCTGCGCCCACGCCTGGACCGACCGCCGCGCCGCCGACGGACGGCTGGGCGTTCGAACTGCCGGCCCCCACGCTGTCGGGCGGCAGTGCCGCGCCGTCGACGCGGTTCGCGGCGCCGACCGACGCCGTCGACTTCGTGGCCGCGGTGCAGTTCGCGGCCCTGCGGCGGCAGCGGTCGACGCTCGCGCAGGAGCGGCGCGCGCTGGCAGCGGAGGCCCGCGAACTGCGCGCGCTGCGCGACGCTGCCGCGGAGGACATGGAGTTGCGGCGATTGCTGGACCTGTTGGAGGTCCGGCTCGCCGCGTTGGAGCGCGCGGGAGAACGCCTGGAAGCGGCGTTCGCGCGCGCGGAGTCGATCCGGGCCGAGGCGCCCGCGAGGAGGATGCGATGAGAGCAGCAGGGATCGTCCTGGTTCTGGGTTCCGTGTGCGCCGGTCTGGGGGCGCAGTCGCGCGATCGCGCCGAGTCGCCGTTCCCGGCGCCGAGCGCCCCGGCGGCGCCGGGCGCGCCGGTGGACGCGCCGGAGCCGCCGGCCACACCCGAGCCCGAAGCGGCGCCCGAGCCGACGCGGCAGCGATTGCCGAGCCTGCGCAGCGTGTTCGGGCGGCACCCGGCGGCGCCGTCGGCGGTCGCTCCGACTCCCCCCGATGCGCCGGAACCCGATGCGCCGGAGCCCGCGGCGCTGCCGCGCCTCGAGCACGCGTTCGGGCGCGTGGCCGCGCCGCGGGCGCCGGCGGCGCCGACCCCGTTCCAGGGGCAGGGCCAGGGGCAGGGCGGCGACGACGCGGTCGAGGCGCTGCGGCGCGCGGTGGAGCGCGTGCGGCGTGCGCGTTTGAGCGACCGCGAGCGGGCCGACGCGGCGCGCGCGCTGCGCCGGCTGGCCGATCACCTCGGCGGTGAACCCGAAGCCGCACTGGACACGCTCGACCGCCTGACGCCGGAAGCCGGCGCGAGGAAGGCGTTCGACGATCGTCTGACCGAGATGATGCATCGCGTCCACGGCCACGAGGCCCGCGCCCGCGAGCTCGCCGAGCACGCGCGGATCTACACCGACACGCGCTCGGAGGGTGCGCATGCCGAGCGCCTCGCGGAGATCGAGGACGAGCTGGCCGCGCGCGCCGATCAGGAGCGCGCCCGCGCCGAACACCTGCGCGCATTCGCCGCGCAGGCCCACGAGCACTTCGATCGAATGCACGAGCACATGGAGGAGCACCAGCGCGCCCTCGCCGAGGGTGACCTGGCGCGCGCCCATGAGCTCCTGCAGGGAGCGAACGAGCGGGAGCCGGCCGGCATTGCCCGGGCCTGGCCGCGGCCGCCGGTGCCGCCGACCCCGCCCGCGGTCGACCGCGAAGGGCACCCCGACGGTGAGGGCGCGCCTGCGCGCCTGCGCGCGACCCGGCGCGCGTCCCGTCCGGCGGTCGACGACGCCGACGCCGACGCGGCGGACCTGCGGCGCATGATGGACGAGCTGCGCGACGAGATGGAGCAGGTGCGGGCGCTGATGGCCGAGATCCGCGGTCGCGCGCGGCCGTCGCGGGCCCGCTAGGGTCCGCGCAACCGCGCCCTGCGGCCCGCGGAGGCGCCCTGCGGCTGGCGCCCTGCGGCTGGCGACCTGCCGCTGGCGACCTGCTGCTGGGCCCCTCGGCGTGCACGGAGCGGGCGGTGCCCTTCGGCGCGCAGTGGGCGCCGGGTGGCCGCGTCGATCGAACCGGTCGATCGGCCGATTCGCCCCGGCGCAGCCTCCGGTCGGTGGACGCCGTCGCGTCCGAACGCGATCCGGTCCCCGCCCGCCCGCCACGCGTCGTGGCCGAGGTCCTCGGGCAGCGGCGCATCCGCCGGCGGCGCCGCGCCGCACCCGCGCGGGGTGGCGCCGCACCCGCGCGGCGGTCGTTCCGGCCGCCGCGCCCGCGGATTGACGCCGGCGCCGCGCCGTGGACGCTGGTCGGCCCATGCACCCGATGCGCCTCGCCGCGACCGCGGCCGTCATCCTCCTCAACCTGGGCTGCGTGGCCCAGACGCCGATCGTGACGGCCGCGGCCGAGACCATGCGCATCGACTCGTCGAGCGTGTCGGCCGCGGGCGGCGGCGCGTTCTCGATCAACCTGGTGGTCGACGACGACAACGGCAACGGCGGCCTGCCGACGTCGTTCCGGCGCTGGTGGCACTGTCAGGTCGGCAACCTCAACGCGGCGGGCGTCGCGCTGACCTTCACCGTCGACAGCGTCGGCGGCTACACCGACATCATCCTGCCGGTCTGGGCGCTCAGCACCGACGGCGGCGCGACGTTCTCGGACTACGCGCGGTGCCCGCTGAGCGCCGTGCCGCAGCACCTCGGCAGCGGGCGGCACCGCTTCACGGTCACGACGCCGCCCGGCACCACCGCGATCCGGCTGGCGAAGTACTTCCCGTACACCGTCGCGCGGAAGGACCAGTGGCTGCTGTCGATCCAGGGCCACGCGAAGGTGCGTTCGATCTCGACCCTCGGCACGTCGCTGCAGGGCCGGCCGATCCAGATGGTGGAGCTGACCGACCCGACGGTGCCCGACGCCGGCAAGGCGCGCGTGTGGATCCACGCCGGCATCCACCCGTCGGAGAGCACCAGCTACTTCACGGTGGAAGGGCTGGTCGAGTGGCTGCTCTCGAACGACCCGTACGCGCAGCTGCTGCTCGACCGGGTGATCTTCGACATCGTGCCGATGGCCAACCCGGACGGCGTGTTCCTCGGCAACTATCGCGTCAGCGCCAACTCGACCAACCTCGAGAACGAGTGGGCGTCGCCGTACACCAGTGCGCAGCCGGAGATCATCGCGCTGCGCACGGCGATCGAGGGCTTCATGGGGACGGTCGGCGCGCCGGCGGCCAACCCGCTCGAGATCGTGCTGAACCTGCACAGCTCGCACGGCCTGAGCTACCCGTTCCACTTCCAGCACGTCGCCAACGCCGGCTGGACGCCCGGAGCCACCGGCGTGCTGCCGATCGTCAACCAGCGCGAGGGGCAGTGGATCACCGCGTTCCGCGCGCACAGCCCGTTCGTCGACGCCGGCAGCACGCAGTCGAGCACCCTGTCGGGGCGGCCGTTCGTCGAGTCGATGATGCACGACCGCTGGACCGCGGTGAACGGCTGGCTGAACGCGCCCAACTTCCTCGAGCCGGTCATGGCGATCACCTTCGAGGGCACCTATGGCCTCGGCCCGGACCAGGTCACCTGGAACACCGAGGCCGACTACCGGCTGTGCGGCGCGCAGATGGGGCGCGCGATGTGCGACTACTTCGGCCTGGTGCCGACCGCGTCGCTGCAGTCGTTCGGCGCGAGCTGCCAGACCGCGCAGCTGCTCGGCCAGCTGTCGCCGCCGGCGGGCCTCAACCCGACGATGACGCTGACCGTGGTCGGCGCGCCCGCCAACGCGCTGCTCGTGCTGGCGATCGGCACCCAGCAGATCAACGTGCCGCTGCCCGCGCCGTGGTCCAGCTGCAACGCGCTGGTGTCGCTCGACGACAGCATGGTGTTCTTCGCCAACCTGATCGGCATCGGCCAGCTCGCGGTCACCGTGCCGCCGGTGCCGGGCCTGTTCGCGTACCTGCAGGTGGGGGCGCTCGACGCCTCGTTCGGCCTCGACACGACCAACGGCCTGTTCCTGCAGAACCAGTACTGACCGTAGCCCCGTCGGTCGCGGCGCCGCCCCTTGCGCGCGGCCGGCGCCCGCTGTCCTGTGCAGGCATGGACCCTCGACCGTTTCGCGGGGTGCTGCCCGCGATCACCACCCCGTTCGCCGCGGATGGCGCCGTCGATCTCGCGTTCCTGCAGCAGCACGCGCGGTGGATGTTGGATCAGGGGTGCGCGGGGCTGGTGCCGCTCGGCTCGCTCGGCGAGGGGGCGACCCTCGCCTTCGACGAGAAGGTCGCCATCCTGCGGTCGCTGGTCGAGGCCGCGGGCGATCGCCCCGTGCTGCCCGGCATCGCCGCCGCCGCCACCCGGGACGCGGTCGCGCTCGCGCAGGCGGCGGCCGACGCCGGCTGCCGCGGTCTCATGGTGCTGCCGGCCTACGTGCACCGCGGCAGCCAGCGCGAGGCCGAGGCCCACGTGGGCGCGGTCCTCGCCGCGACCGGGCTGCCGTGCATGCTCTACAACAACCCGGGCGCCTACGGCGTCGATTTCGAGCCCGCGCGCATCGAGGCGTTGGCGGCGCAGCACGACGCGCTGGTCGCGGTCAAGGAGTCGAGCGGCGACGCGCGTCGCGTGACCGCCGTGCGCGCGCGCTGCGGCGATCGCCTCGACCTGCTGGTCGGTCTGGACGACATGGCGGTCGAGGGCGCCTCGGCCGGCGCGACCGGCTGGGTGGCGGGTCTCGTCAACGCGCTGCCGCGCGAGTCGGTGGTGCTGTTCGAGCGTGCGGTGGCGGGGGATCGCGCCGGTGCGGACGCGCTGTACCGCTGGTTCCTGCCGCTGCTGCGGCTCGACACCGTTCCGGAGTTCGTGCAGCTCATCAAGCTGGTGCAGCAGGAGGTCGGCCGCGGCGACGAGCGGGTGCGGCCGCCGCGCCTGCAGCTGGCGGGCGCCGCGCGCGAGGCCGCGCTGGCGACGATCCGCACGGCCCTTGCGCAGCGCCCGGAGGTGCCGCGATGAGCGGGGCGCCGCTGCGCGGCGAGCACTGGTGGGACGGGCGCGGGCACGCCGGCGTCGGCGAAGGGTACGCGGCGATCGAGGCGGCGAGCGGCGCCGAACTGGCGCCGCGGTACCGCGACGCGAGCGCCGCCGAGGTCGAAGCGGCGGTGGCCGCGGCGGCGGGCGCGGCGGCGCCGTTCGCCGCGGCGGGCCCCGAGCTGCGCGCGCGGTTCCTGCGCGCGATCGCCGCGCGGCTGCTGGGGCTCGGGGACGAACTGCTGGACCGCGCCGGCCGCGAGACGGCGCTGCCGCGCGCCCGACTCGAGGGCGAGCGCGCCCGCACGGTGCTGCAGCTGGAACAATTCGCCGATCGTGCCCAGGAAGGGTCCTGGGTCGACGCGCGCATCGACCGCGGCGACCCGCACCGCACCCCGCAGCCGCGTCCGGACCTGCGCGCCATGCTCGTGCCGCTGGGACCGGTCGCCGTGTTCGGGGCCTCGAACTTCCCGTTCGCCTACTCGGTCGCCGGTGGCGACACCGCGTCGGCGCTGGCCGTCGGCTGCCCGGTCGTGGTCAAGGCGCACCCGGCGCACCCAGGTACCAGCGAGCTCACGGCCCGCGCGATCGCGGCCGCGGCCGCCGAATGCGAGCTGCCCGCCGGCGTCTTCGGCATGGTGCACGGCCGGTCCCACGAGGTCGGCGCGGCCCTGGTGCAGCACCCCGACGTCGCCGCGGTCGGCTTCACCGGTTCGGTGGCCGGCGGGTCGGCGCTCTGTCGCCTGGCCGCCGCGCGCGACGTGCCGATCCCGGTGTTCGCCGAGATGGGCTCGGTGAACCCGGTGTTCGTGCTGCCGGGCGCGCTGCGCGCGCGGGGGGACCGCATCGCCGCGATGTTGTCGGCGTCGGCGCTGTTGGCGACCGGCCAGTTCTGCACCAGCCCGGGCATGGCCCTGGTGCCCGACGACCCCGCCGCCGAATCGTTCCTCGAGCGGCTCGGGCAGGCGATCGCGTCGGCGGCGCCGGGCACCCTGGTGCATCCGTCGATCCGCGAGCACTTCGAGCGCGCGCTCGGCGCAGTGCGGGCCATCGACGGTGTCGTCCAGCGCGCCGCCGCCGCCGGGGCTCCGGCCTGCGCGGCCACCGGCGCCGGCGCGGTGCTGCTGCAGGCGACCGTCGACACCGTGCTCGAGCACGGGCGGCTGCGCGACGAGGTGTACGGGCCGGCGCTGCTGGCGGTGCGCTGCCGCGACGTCGACGACATGCTGCGCGTCGCGCGCGCGCTGCACGGTCACCTGACCGCCACGGTGCACGCGACGAACGACGACCTCGCCGAGCACCGCGAGCTGTTGCAGGTGCTGCGCGGCAAGGTGGGGCGTCTCGTGTTCGACGGGGTGCCGACCGGCGTCGAGGTCGCCACCGCGATGCAGCACGGCGGCCCGTGGCCGGCCAGCAGCGACAGCCGGTTCACCGCCGTGGGGCCGCGCGCCATGTTGCGCTGGGCGCGGCCGGTGTGCTGGCAGGACGCGCCGGCGGTGCACCTGCCCCCGGAGCTGGCGGACGACAACCCGCGCGACCTGTGGCGCACGGTCGACGGCGCGCTCGGGCGCCACTGATCCGCGCAGGGGTTCCCGCGGCGCGCCGCGTCGGCGCGCCGGGTCGTCGGGATCGAGCTGGCGCACCGTCACGCCCGGGACGGCGTGGGCCCGAACCGCGAGTCGCGCGCCGGGCGCGGCCGTGGACGCGTCGGCGCGCTCGCTCGAGCGTCGCCGCGGACCGGGTCGCGACGAGGCGCCGCCGCGGGCAAGGCCGGGGCGACGCCGCGCTGCGGACCCGCCACCGTGGCCGGCGACGCCGCGCGCTGCACCGCAGGCGCGGACGCGACGGCGTCATCGGGGGAGCCGGGCGCAGTCCATGCGGCGCCGCGGCGATCAGAAGAACTGCGTCACCGGCACCGACGCGGCGATCGAGCCGCTGGTCGCGAGGCGGTTGGTCGAGGCGGAGACCCGCGCAGCGGTCTGCGTGGCGGGCGGAGCGAACGGCATGCTCAGGACCGTGAGGTCCGACATGACGAGGTCGATCGTCGCGAGGTGGATCGAGCCGACCTGCAGGAACAGGCGCGAACCCGGCGGCAGCACCGGCCAGGTCATGGCGGTGTCCAGGTCGCCCTGGGCGTCGTTGGTCCCCGGCAGCGCGAACCAGAGGTCGCTGCTGCTCTGCATCACGCACGCGGGCTGGAAGGGCCAGGGGACGCTGACCTGGGCGGTGCCGACGCCGAGGAAGGCGTGCGTCAGGCCCGAGCCGTCGTCGTGCGCGCCGTCGCGCGAGGCGATGTCCAGCTGCATCGACGCGCCCTGGTGCAGCAGGGTCATCGTCGCGGTCGCGGCCGCGCTGGCGCCGGGCGCCGGGCAGCCCTGGCCGGTGCGGAAGCCCGGCTGCTCGTTGACGGTCGTCGAGACCTCGTGGGCGTCGAGGTAGATGCTGAGGTTGCGGTCGGTGCCCGCCGCGGACGAGTTGCCGAACAGGGTCATGTCGACGCACAGCGTCGCCGGGGTCGGCGGCATGACGAAGGGCACCGCGTACGGCACGACCAGGTCGAACGTCGGCGACGGGTCGAGGGCCGGGCGGTCGGTGGGCGGGAACACCAGCGTGGTGCGCGGCAGCACCAGGGTCGGGTTGGCGCCCGCGTTGTTGGCGAAGGTGCCGGACGCCGTGGCGGCGGTGGTCTGCGCGAGCGACAGCCGGACCTCGACGTCGGCGGTGAACGCGTCGACCCTGCCGCGCACCTGCGCCGCGTCGCGGCGGTAGGCGTGGCCGCCGATCACCATGCCGGCGGGCACGTCGTCGTGCAGGAATTGGAATCGGGCATCGGGGCGGCCGAGCGGGAAGTGCGTGAAGCTGCTGCCCTCGAGGCCGCTGCGGTCGGTCGGCGACACGGCCGGACCCTGGGCGAGCGCCGGCGGCGTCGCGACCAGCAGGGAGAAGGGTGCGGCCGCAGCCGCGATACGGAGCGATCGGAACAGTCGGTGCATTGCGGAGTCTCCTGGATGAATGCGCCGCGCGTCGCGCGCGGCCCATCGATGGGGAGTCGAGGCCGCGTGTACGCGCCGAAAATCCGGGACACTTCCCATTGCCTTGGCCCGGGGCGTCTCTATCATCCTCGGCCCCTCGACCTCGTTCTTTGCGGAGGGGATGGCAGCAAGGCCACAGCAGTCCTCGGACTCGGCGCGATCGCTCGGCGCCGGCCTGACGTTCGCCGTGACCGTGGCGCTGTTCGCGCTGGGCGGTCACTGGCTCGACGGCAGGACCGGCACGAGCCCGCTGTTCGTGTTGCTCGGAGTCCTGCTCGGCATCGTCGGCGGTACGATCCACCTGCTCAGGGTGCTCTCCCCAGCGACGCTGCCGTTCGGCCGCCCCGCCGCGAAGCGCGATTCCTCGCCAGAATCCGACTCCACCCCCGGACCCCGTCCCGACGACCCCTCGCCGCGATGACCGTTCGCCACGACACCCAGCGCCGGCCCGCCCCGTCGACCTCCGCCGTGGGCGGACTGTCGGCGGTCGCGCTCGCCGCGTTGCCGGTGGTGGCGTTGACGGCGCTGGCGCAGGCGCTGGGCGCGGCGCCGGACGCCGCGACGCAGCTGTGGCTGGGCACCGGCGGCGCGCTGGTGGCCGGGGTGATCGTCACCCTGCTGCACACGCGGCTGTGCGCAGCGGACGATCCCGCCGACGCCCGGCTGGCCGCGCAGCGGCTGCAGACCCTGCTCGGCCTGGCGTTCGCAACCAAGCTGCTGTGCGTCGCCGCGGGCGTGCTCTCGCTGTGGTTCGCGGGCCTGAAATTCGCGCAACTGGCGGCCTTTGCGCTCGCGTTCGCCGGTGCCTCCCTGGTGATCC
This sequence comes from Planctomycetota bacterium, assembly GCA_050245995.1. Lineage (GTDB taxonomy): Bacteria > Planctomycetota > UBA1135 > UBA1135 > UBA2386 > JBFWWV01. The sequence goes on from JBFWWV010000001.1 coordinate 467,910, forward strand.
ACCTCCTCGTCGCGCTGCACTTCGGCCGCGCGCTCTCCGCCCGCAGCGCGGGCGAGCGGGCGCGGGCGATGGGTGCCGCCAACTCCGCGTCGTGACCCGCATGCTGCAGAACCGCCTTCTCCTCCAGTGCCTGCTCGGCCTCCTGGCGTGGCTGCTGCCGCTGTCGACGGCGGCGGCGCAGGACCACGGTGCTGCGCAGGACCGCGCCGCGTCGCAGGACCACGGCGGGCAGGACCACGGTGCGCAGGATCAGGGCGGGCACGGTCACGCCCCGGCCAAGCCGACCCTGGAGATGGCGAACGACGCCTTCTTCAAGGAGCAGTACGAGCACAGCGTGCCGTACGTCTACTGGCAGCCGAAGCTGTTCGGCAACGACCGGCTCGACGCGCTGCTGTCGTTCTACAACGTCAACCTGTTCCAGTGGATCTGCCTGGGGCTGCTGTTCGTGCTGTTCCTGCCGGTGAAGGGCAGCTTCGGCAAGCCGAACGTCGGCAGGTTCACGCGCGTGCTGCGCGGCTGGTGCCTGTGGATCCGCGACGACATGGTCTACGCGGTCATGGGCAAGGAGGAGGGTCGCAAGTGGGCACCCTTCTTCGTGTTCGTGTTCTTCTTCGTCGCGGCGATGAACTGCATCGGCCTGATCCCGAGCTGGCCGGGCCTGTTCTCGACCTACACGGCGACGGGGACGCCCTACGTGACCGGCGCGCTCGCGCTGATCACGCTGGCCCTGATGGTCGGCTTCGGCATGAAGCACAACGGCGCGCTGGGCTACATCAAGGGCCTGATGCCGCACGGGCTGCCGACCTGGCTGATCCCGCTGATGCTGGTGGTGGAGCTGATCGGCGTGATCGTGAAGCCGTTCGCGTTGACCATCCGACTGTTCGCCAACATGCTGGCGGGTCACCTGGTCATCGCCTCGCTGATCGGCCTGATCTTCCTGTTCGCCAAGATGCAGGAAGGCGCCGCGACCAGCTACGCGACGATCCTGCCGGGCCTCGGGATGGCGATCTTCATCTTCATCATCGAGGCCTTCGTCACGCTGCTGCAGGCCTACATCTTCACCTACCTCAGCATCATCTTCCTGCAGCAGGCCATCCACCAGGAGCACTGAGCGCCCGATCGCGACCGATCGACGCGCGCGCCTGAGCCGCTCGCAGTCCCCTTCTCGAAACCAACTCCACCCAACCAGGAGACTCTACATGCTCGCTCTGTTCCAGGATCCCATCGCTCTGGCCGCTGCGTCCAACATGGGCCCCGGCATCGGCGCCGGTCTCGCCGCCGGCCTCGCCGCCGTCGGCGCCGCGCTCGGCATCGGCCGCATCGGTGGCTCGGCCGGCGAGGGCATCGCCCGTCAGCCGGAGGCCGCGGACCTGATCAAGGGCAACGCGCTGCTGCTGTCGGCACTCGTCGAAGGCGTCGCGCTGTTCGCGGCGGTCATCGGCCTGCTGCTGGCGCTGAAGTGAGGTCGTGATGGCCCCGCTCGCCACCGCGTTGCTGCCGCTCGCCGCCGAGGGTCAGGGCAAGGGCCTGGGTGCCCTGCTCGAGTTCTCGCCGGGTGCGGCGATCTGGACCTGGGTCGCCTTCCTGCTGGCGTTGCCGGTGATGTGGAAGTTCGTCTACGGGCCGATCACCCGGGCGCTCGAGGACCGCGACCGCAAGGTCGAGGAGTCGATCGCGGCGGCCGAGGTGGCGCGCAAGCAGGCCGAGGCGCAGATGGCGGAGGCCAAGGCCGAACTCGACAAGGCGCGCAGCGAGAGCAAGCGCATGGTCGAGGAGGCGGTGGCCCGCGCCGAGCGCCAGGCCGCGGAGGCGCAGCGCGCCGCCGACGAGCGCGCCCGGCTCGAGCTGCAGAAGGCCCGCGACGCCATCGCCGCCGAGAAGCGCCAGGCGCTGCAGGAGATCCGCCAGCACATGGTGGAGCTCACGATCTCGGCGACCGGCAAGCTGCTGCACCACGACGTCGACGACGCCGCCCATCGCAGGATGGTGCAGGACTTCGTCGCGAGCTCCGAGGGCGCGCGATGACGCTGCTGGCCAAGCGCTACGCCACCGCGCTGCACCTCGCGGCGCGGGACCAGGGCGTGATCGACGCGGTCGCCTCGGACCTGCAGGCGCTGCACGAGGGTCTGCAGGACCCGGTCGTGGCGGCGCTCTGGCAGAGCCCGGAGCTGTCCGGCGCCGATCGCATGCGCGTGGCCGAGAAGCTGGCGCAGGGCCGACACGCGCTGGTCGGCAACCTGCTGCAGGTGCTGCTGCACCGCCACCGCCAGGAGGTGCTGCCGGATCTCTACCCGCAGTTCCGCGCCATCGTGATGGCGGAGCGCGGCGAGGTCGAGGCCGTGGTGGAGACGCCGCGGCCGCTGGCCGACGCCGAGCTCGAGCGCCTGCGCGCCACCGCGCAGCAGCTCAGCGGCAAGACCTGCCACCTGTCCGTCGCCGTGCGCCCCGAGTTGATCGGCGGCGTGCGTCTCACCGTCGGCAACGTGCTCTACGACGGTTCCGTCCAGTCGGCGCTGCAGCAGCTCGAGCAGAAGCTGCTGCAGGCCGCCGTTTGATCCAGGGGCTCATCGAGCCCGCGTCCGCATTCTCGAACACCGATCGCCGCGACGGCGCCCCGCGCCGCGCACCCTGAACATCCGACCATGGACCTCAAACCCTCCGAAGTCGCAACCGTCCTGAAGCACGAGATCGAAGGCTTCCAGGGCAAGATGCAGAAGTCGAGCGTCGGCACCGTGCTGATGGTCGGCGACGGCACCGCCCGCGTGCATGGCCTCGACGACTGCATGATGAGCGAGCTGCTCGACTTCGGGAACGGGGTGTTCGGCCTCGCCCTGAACCTCGAGGAGGACAATGTCGGCGCCGTGTTGCTCGGCAGCGACACGCTGATCAAGGAAGGCGACACGGTGCGCACCACCGGCCGCATCATCTCGGTGCCGACCGGCCTGCAGATGTGCGGTCGCGTGGTCGACGCGCTGGGCCGGCCGGTCGACGGCAAGGGCGCGATCCAGACCAGCGAGAGCGACCTGCGCCCGATCGAGGGCCGGTCGCCGTCGGTGCCCGAGCGCCAGCCGGTCAAGGAGCCGCTGCAGACCGGCATCAAGGCGATCGACTCGATGATCCCGATCGGCCGCGGTCAGCGCGAGCTGATCATCGGCGACCGCCAGACCGGCAAGACCGCGCTGATCCTCGACACGTTCATCAACCAGAAGTCGACCGGCGGCGGCGATCCGAACAACAAGGACCAGGTCATCTGCATCTACGTCGCGGTCGGCCAGAAGCAGTCGACCGTGAAGGCGGTGGTCGAGAAGCTCGAGGAGACCGGCGCGATGCCGTACTGCATCGTGGTGTCGGCGCCGGCCTCGGCCGACGCGGCCATGCAGTTCCTCAGCTGTTACTGCGGCGCCGCGATCGGCGAGCGGCTGCGCGACGACGGCCGCCACGTCGTGATCGCCTACGACGACCTCTACAAGCAGGCGCTGGCCTATCGCCAGACGATGCTGCTGCTGCGCCGTCCGCCGGGCCGCGAGGCGTTCCCGGGCGACGTGTTCAACCTGCACAGCCGTCTGCTCGAGCGCGCCGCCAAGCTGTCGGCCGCCAAGGGCGGCGGCTCGATGACGGCGCTGCCCGTGGTCGAGACCCAGGAAGGCGACGTGTCGGCGTACATCCCGACCAACGTGATCTCGATCACCGACGGCCAGATCTTCCTGGAGAACTCGCTGTTCAACGCCGGTCAGCGCCCGGCCGTGAACGCCGGCATCTCGGTGTCGCGCGTCGGCGGCTCGGCGCAGACCCCGGCGATGAAGAAGATCGCCGGCGGCCTCCGCATCCAGCTGGCGCAGTTCCGCGAGCTGGCCGCGTTCGCGCAGTTCGGCAGCGACCTCGACAAGGCGACGCAGCAGGCGATCACCCGCGGTCAGCGCATGACCGAGATCCTCAAGCAGCCGCAGTACGAGCCGGTCGCCGTCGAGGAGCAAGTGGCGATCCTCTACGCGGGTTCGTCGGGCGCGCTGGACGCGGTGCCGCTCAACCGCGTGCAGGAGTTCGAGAAGAGCTATCTGGCGCACCTGCGGGCCAACCAGCCGGCGCTGCTCGCGAAGCTGCGCACGGACAAGAAGTGGAGCCCCGAGATCCAGAAGCAGTTCGACGACGCCTGCGCGGCGTTCCGGGCCGAGTTCCTGGCGTGAGGTCGACGGAGTCCAGACACCCGGTGAACTGACATGGCGAACCTGAAGGAACTCCGCGGCCGCATCAAGTCGGTGGCCAGCATCGCGCAGATCACGCGCGCGATGGAGATGGTCGCGTCGATGAAGCTGCGCAAGGTGCAGGGCAAGGCGCAGAGCTTCCACCCCTACACCGAGGAGATCCGGCACATGATCGAGCGGCTCGCCGGTCACGTGCAGAGCGAGGCCGACCTGCCGCTGTTCCGGCAGCGCGAGGTCGGGACCACCGGCGTGCTGGTGCTGACCAGCGACCGCGGCCTGTGCGGCTCCTACAACAGCAACCTGCTGCTCGATCTGCGCCGGTGGATCGACGCGCAGAAGGCGGAGCACCCGGGCCGCAAGTTCAAGTTCTTCGTCTACGGCCGCAAGGGCTACGCGTGGCTGCAGCGCCGCGGCTACGAGGTCGAGCGCTTCTTCGTCGAGCCGCCGCTCGACAAGGCCGACTTCGGCTCGGCCAAGATGGTCGGCGGCGCGCTGGTCGAGGCCTTCGAGCAGGGCGCGGTCGACGAGGTGCGGATCTTCTATTCGCGCTTCCAGTCGATGATCAAGTTCGTGCCGACGATGGAGCCGTTCCTGCCGATCACCACGATCGCGGTCGGCGACCGGGCGGAGCAGCAGTTCGAGCTCGACTTCCTGCTCGAGCCCGACGCCGCGACGGTCATGAACCGGCTGCTGCCGCGCTACCTGGAGACCGTCGTGTTCGACGCGATCCTGCAGGCGCTGGCCAGCGAGCACGCGAGCCGCCGCATGGCGATGAAGAGCGCGACGGACGCCGCCGTCCGCATGAACAAGGACCTCAAGAAGATCTACAACCGCGCCCGCCAGGAGAGCATCACCAAGGAGCTGCTCGACATCGTCGGCGGCGCCAGTGCCGTCCAGTAGGCGCCCGCCCGCCGGGGCGACCACCGCATTCCAACGACCCGTACCGCAACGAAGGCAACAGCCGTGACGACCGCGACCCAGAATCCAGGAACCGCCGTGGGCAAGATCCTGCAGGTGTTCGGCCCCGTGGTGGACGTCCAGTTCCCCGAAGGCCACATGCCGGCGATCTACAACGCGATCACCGTCGTCGACAAGCAGAAGGGCATCGACCTGGTGCTCGAGGTCGCGCAGCAGCTCGGCAACTCGACCGCGCGCTGCGTGTCGATGTCGACGACCGACGGCATGAGCCGCGGCATGCCCGCCAGCGACACCGGGGCGCCGATCTCGGTGCCGGTGGGCGGCGCGACCCGCGGGCGCCTGTTCGACGTGCTGGGCCGCGCCCTCGAGGAGGGCGTCGCGCACCCGCGCACCGGCGAGCCGATGCCGGCCGTGCAGGCGAAGTCGACGCTGCCGATCCACCGCGCGGCGCCGACCTTCGAGGAGCAGCAGTCGATCAGCGAGGTGTTCGAGACCGGCATCAAGGTCGTCGACCTGCTGTGCCCGTTCGCCAAGGGCGGCAAGATCGGTCTGTTCGGCGGCGCGGGCGTCGGCAAGACCGTGCTGATCCAGGAGCTGATCCGCATCACCGCGGTGGAGAAGGGCGGCTTCTCGGTGTTCTGCGGCGTCGGCGAGCGCACCCGTGAGGGCAACGACCTGTGGCTCGAGATGGCCGAGGCCGAGTACACCGACGCCCAGGGCAACAAGGCGTCGGTGCTCGACAACGCCGTGCTCGTGTTCGGCCAGATGAACGAGCCGCCGGGTGCGCGCCTGCGCGTGGCGCTCACCGGGCTGACCATGGCCGAGTACTTCCGCGACCAGGAAGGCAAGGACGTGCTGCTGTTCGTCGACAACGTGTTCCGCTTCGTGCAGGCGGGCTCGGAGGTGTCGGCGCTGCTCGGTCGTCTGCCGAGCGCGGTGGGCTACCAGCCGACGATGGCGTCCGAGATGGGCGCCCTGCAGGAGCGCATCACCTCGACCAAGAAGGGCTCGGTGACCTCGATGCAGGCGGTCTACGTGCCGGCCGACGACATCACCGACCCGGCGCCGGTGGCCACGTTCGCCCACCTGGACTCGACGATCATCCTCGAGCGCCAGATCGCCGAGCTCGGCATCTACCCGGCCGTCGATCCGCTGAAGTCGACGTCGAAGATGCTCAGCCCGAGCGTCGTCGGCGAGGAGCACTACCGCGTCGCGCGCGAGGTGCAGCGCACGCTGCAGCGCTACCAGGACCTGCGCGACATCATCGCCATCCTCGGCATCGAGGAGCTCAGCGAGGAGGACAAGCTGGCGGTCGCCCGCGCGCGCCGCATCCAGCGCTTCCTGTCGCAGCCGTTCTTCGTCGCCGAGGCGTTCACCGGCACGCCCGGCAAGTTCGTCAAGCGCGAGGACACGGTGCGCAGCTTCCGCGAGATCCTCGAGGGCAAGTACGACGACCTGCCGGAGTCGGCGTTCTACATGGTCGGCAGCATCGACGAGGCCGTCGCCCGCGCCGAGAAGGACAAGTAACCGCCATGCCCAAGGAACTGCACCTGCGCGTCGTCACCCCGGACCGCACCGTCATCGACCGCAAGGTCGCCAAGGTCGGGTTCCAGGGCGTCGACGGCGGCTACGGCATCTGGCCGGGGCACGCGCCGCTGATGACCGCGATCGGCAGCGCCGGCGCGGTCGAGATCACCGAGCTCGACGGCCGCAGCGAGGCGCTGTTCGTCAGCGACGGCTTCGCCCAGGTGCAGAACAACGTGCTCACGCTGGTCTGTGAGGCCGGCGAGTTCGCCTCGGAGATCGACGTCGAGCGGGTCAAGGCCGCCGAGGCGAAGGCGCGCGAGAAGATGGCGCACCTCGACAAGCTCAGCGAGGAGTTCCTCAAGGCCGAGGCGTCGCTGAAGAAGGCGCTGGCGCGCGAGATGCTGGCGCGGCGCGGCGGCGGCACCGGCAGCGTGCGCTGAGGCGCGCGGCGCGGCGCCCTCGGGACGCAGAGCCGGTCCGCGCCCGCCTGCAGCCGGCGGTTCGCCACCACCGATCTCGCGAACGCGGTCGACGTCGCCGCGGTATCGACGATCCCGACAGGTTGCGGGGTCTTCCCGTCGGGGTTCTCACCAGTAGGCGGCGCGGTCACGGTGCCGCTGCGGTTGCGCAGGACACCCAGGGAGCCCATGGCGTCCCGCGAAGAGGGCCCGATCGGCCCGGTCCCGAAACGACTTCGGTTCGGTGGCCCGGCCGGCCGATCTCCTCGCACCGAGAGAAGGGAGCGGGATCCGTTGAAGCTTCGCAACAAGTTGATGATCGTCCTCACTCTGTGCAGCGTCGTGCCGATGATCGGCAGCGTCGGCGTCAGCTACCTGCGCAGTTCCAAGGGAATGCACGACCTCCTCGACCAGGAGGCGATTGCTGCGCTGGGCGAGCGGGCCAAGAGCCAGATGGCCGGCGTCGTGGGCTCGCGCCGGTCGCACGTGCAGGAGTACTTCCATTCGATCGAGACCCACCTGATCAGCCTGGCGGTCGATCCATCCGTCGTCACGGCGATGGCGGAGTTCGGCGAGACGTTCTCCCTGATCGCCCAGGACCTCGGCTACGACGCGGCGCAGCTGCGCGACTCCCAGCGCCTCGTCGAGGGCTACTTGCGCGACCAGTTCGGGCGTGAGTACCAGCGGCAGATGGACGGCAAGACGCTCGACGTCGGCGCCGTGATCGCGCGCATGAGCGAGCCGAGTGTCGTCGCGCAGCGCCTCTACATCGCCGAGAACCCGCATCCGCTGGGCGAGAAGAGCGGTCTGGTGCGCAGCCCGGATGGCTCGCGCTACAGCGAGGTCCACGCGCGGATGCACCCGTACCTGCGGACGGTCCAGGAGCGCTTCGGCTACTACGACCTGTTCCTGGTCTCGCCCGAGGGCCGCGTCGTCTACACGGTGTTCAAGGAGACCGACTTCGGCACGTCGCTGACCGACGGGCCGTGGGCGCGCAGCAACTTCGGCGGGTTGTTCCGCAAGCTGCAGGCCGCGCCGGCCGGTGAGGCGGTGTTCGCCGACTTCGCGCAGTACGCGCCGTCCTACGACGCGCCCGCGAGCTTCCTCGGCACGCCCATCGATCGGGACGGCAAGCGCCTCGGCTACCTGGTGTTCCAGATGCCGATCGGCCACGTGAACTCGATCATGGGCCTGCGCGACGGCCTCGGCGAGACCGGCGAGGTGGTGCTGGTCGGCGCCGACCTGCTGATGCGCTCGGACTCCCGGCACCTGCCGGACACGCACAACGTGGTCGCGTCGTTCCGCAACCCGAAGGTCGGCAAGCTCGACATCCGCCCGGTGCGCGCGGCGATCCAGGAGGGCCAGACCGGCGTGGAGGAGATCGAGGACGCCGACGGCGGCATCGAGCTGGCGGCCTGGGCGCCGCTCGACATCTACGGCGAGCGCTGGGCCGTGGTCGCGAAGATCGAGGAGGACGAGGTGTTCGCCGCGGCCCGCGTGATGGACCAGCACGCGCAGGAGAGCCTGCAGGGGATGCTGTGGCTGAGCCTCGGGCTGATGGTCGGTGTCGGCGCGCTGATGGCCGGGTTCGCGTGGTGGCAGGCGCGCCAGCTGGTGCGGCCGATCCACCAGAGCGTGCTGGCCCTGAAGGACATCGCCGAAGGCGAGGGCGACCTGACCGTGCGGCTCGACGAGCAGCGCGCGGACGAGCTCGGCGAGATGGGGCTGTGGTTCAACCGGTTCCTCGGCAAGCTGCAGGCCACCGTGCGCGACATCGGCGACAAGGCGCAGGGTGTGGCGGGCTCCGCCAAGCAGCTGCTGGGCAACGCGCAGGCGCTGAACCAGAGCGCCGAGCGCACGATCCAGCAGTCGTCGACGGTCGCCAGCGGCGCCGAGGAGATGTCGGCCAACATGGGCCAGGTCGGCCAGGCCAGCGAGTCGATGGCGTCGACGCTGCGGGCCGTGGCCGCGGCGGTCGAGCAGATGACCGCCAGCATCGCCGAGGTCGCCAAGTCGGCCGAGGGCGCGGCCAGCGTCGCCGGCGAGGCCGTGACGCTGACCAGCGAGAGCAACAACCGGATGTCGACCCTCGGCGCCGCGGCCGACGAGATCGGCCGCGTGATCGAGACGATCCAGGACATCGCCGAGCAGACCAACCTGCTGGCGCTGAACGCGACGATCGAGGCCGCGCGGGCCGGCGAGGCCGGCAAGGGGTTCTCGGTGGTGGCCAACGAGGTCAAGGACCTGGCGCGGCAGACCGCCGAGGCGACCCAGGACATCCGCCAGCGCATCGAGCGCATCCAGGGCTCGGCGACGCAGTCGGTGCAGTCGATCGGCGCGATCGACAAGGTCATCCAGCAGGTCAGCCAGGCGTCGCGGTCGATCGCGACCGCGGTCGGCGAGCAGCGCTCGGCGACGCAGGAGATCTCGCAGAGCCTGGCCACCAACACGCGCACCGTCGAGGTCGTCAACCGCAACGTCGAGGAGAGCGTGACCGCCAGCCGCGACATCAGCAAGAGCATCGCCGAGGTGGACACCAACGCCCGGGCGACGGCGCGGACGGCGGCGACCACCGAGGAGGCCGGGCGCCAGCTCAGCGGGCTGGCCACCGAGCTGGAGGGCATCGTCGCGAGGTTCCGCTACTGATCGACGGCCGGCGCGGGCCGCGCGCCGGCGCTCGTTCGGAGCGGTCGGGTCGAACGGACCCGGTCCGGAGGACAGCGTGGGGGAAGGGAAGCCATGAGTGCGGACGCGGACGACTTCGACGATCTGATCGGTGACTTCGTGACGGAGTCGCGGGAGCACCTCGCGACCGTCGAGACCGACCTGCTGCGCCTCGAGGAGGCCGGCGGCGATCCCGACACCGTCAACAAGGTCTTCCGCGCCGTGCACTCGGTGAAGGGCGTGGCCGGATTCCTCGGGCTGCAGCGCATCAACGAGCTGGCGCACGTCCTCGAGAGCACGCTCGACCTGGTGCGCAAGGATCGGCTGGAACCCTCGGCCGCGCTCGTCGAGGTGCTGCTGGCCGCCATCGATCGCCTGCGCGACCTCGTCGAGGCGGTGCACGAGTCCAACGACATGGACATCGCGGCCCACCTCGACGCGCTCCGCATCGCGGCGCGCGACGCCGAGGGCGGCGGGGCGGTGTCCGCCGTCGCCGCCGAGCCCGCGCGCGCGTCGGCGTCGCACGACGAGCCGCCGCCGACCGGCGCAGCGCCGACTGCCGGCGAGACCGGCGCGGACGACCGGGCCCACGAGCCCGCCGTGGCCCTGCCCGCGAGCGCGCCGATCGCGTCGGCGCCGGTGGCGGCCGCTCCGCCGACCGGTGCGGGCGCCGGCACCTCGGCGCGCGGCGCCGCGGGCCGCGAGCCGCGCGCGGAGACCGGCATCGACTCGATCCGGGTCAGCGTCAGCCTGCTCGACCGGATGATGAACCTGTCGGGCGAGCTCGTGCTGGGGCGCAACCAGCTGCTGCAGGCCCGCAACAGCAGCAGCGACCAGGGCCTCGACCTGGCCGCCGCGCGCATCAACCAGGTGGTCAGCGAGATGCAGGAGGCGATCATGCAGACGCGCCTGCAGCCGGTCGGCACCGTGTTCCAGAAGTTTCCGCGCGTCGTGCGGGACCTGGCCTCGAAGCTCGGCAAGCGCGCGCGGCTGGTGCTCGAGGGACGCGAGGTGGAGCTCGACCGCTCGATCCTCGAGGCGCTCGGTGACCCGCTCACGCACCTGGTCCGCAACTCGGTCGACCACGGCATCGAGCTGCCGGCGGTGCGGCAGCAGCGCGGCAAGAACCCCGAGGGCACGCTGCTGCTGCAGGCGACCCAGCAGGGCGGCAACGTCAAGATCCTGATCGTCGACGACGGCGGCGGCATCGACGCGCAGAAGCTGCGCAGCAAGGCCGTCGAGAAGGGCCTCGTCACCGCCGAGCAGGCGAAGACGATGGGCGACCGCGACGCGATCATGCTGATCTTCGCGGCGGGCTTCTCGACCGCCGAGAAGCTGACCGACGTCAGCGGCCGCGGCGTCGGCATGGACGTCGTCCGCACCAACATCGAGAAGCTCGGCGGCAGCATCGACGTGCAGTCGCAGGTCGGCCGCGGCACGACGATCTCGGTGACGATCCCGCTGACGCTGGCGATCCTGCCCGCGTTGGTGGTCAGCTGCGGCGCCTGCCGCTACGTGCTGCCGCAGGCCAACGTCGCCGAGCTGGTGCGCATCCCCGCCGCCGACGCGGGCAGCCGCATCGTGCAGGTCAAGGGCCGCGACGTGCTGCGCCTGCGCGGCAAGCTGGTGCCGATCGTGCACCTGCGCGAGGTGCTGGGCCTGGGCACCGAGGCCGATCGCGCCGAACACCGCGTCTACAACATCATGGTGCTGGAGGGCGGCGTCCTGGAGTACGGCCTGGTGGTCGACACCCCGCCCGACGCCGAGGAGATCGTCGTCAAACCGCTCGGCCGCCACCTCAAGGGGCGCAGCGAGTACGCCGGCAGCACCATTCTCGGCGACGGCCGCGTGGCTATGATCCTGGACGTCGGCGGCATCGCCGGCGCCGCCAACCTGCGCAGCTGCGACGCCAGCGAGGCCGAGGCGGCCCGCGACGTCGCCGGCGACGCCGAGGAGCAGGGCGCAGAGGACGCCGACCTGGTGCTGTTCCGGAACCACCCCGAGGAGACCTTCGCGGTGCCGCTCGGTCTGGTGAGCCGCATCGAGCGCTACGAGCGCAGCAAGGTCACGGCGATCGCGGGCGGCACCGTCTACTCGGGCGACCGGCGCGCCATGCCGCTGGTCCGCCTCGATGGCGCCATCGAGGCGCGCCAGCCCGAGGAGAGCGGGGACCGCATCTCGGTGCTGGTGCTGCGGCTCGAGGACCGCGAGTTCGGTCTGATCGCGCCGATCGTCGAGGACATCCGCACGATGCGCATCAGCGTCGACGACCGCACCCTGGTCGAGGACGGTGTGCTCGGCAGCTTCCAGCTGCAGGGGCGGTCGGTGCGGTTGCTCGACGCCGGCCGGATCGCGCGCCAGTCGTTGCCGCGCCTGTTCACCGACCGGCCGGCGGCGCCCGAGGCCAGGGCGAAGGCGGGCGCCAGGGCGCAGGAAGCGCCGGTCGAACGGCAGGGTCCGGTGCGGGTTCTGTTCGCCGAGGACTCGTCCTTCTTCCGCAACCACGTGCAGAAGATCATGGTGAACGCCGGCTTCGAGGTGACCGCGGCCGAGGACGGCGATCGCGCCTGGGAGGTGCTGCTCGGCGACGAGGGCACCTTCGATCTGGTCGTCACCGACATCCAGATGCCGAACTGCGACGGCCTCGAGCTGACGCGCCGGATCCGTCGCAGCGAGGCGCACAAGGCGTTGCCGGTGCTGGCGCTGACGTCGCTGTCCAGCGCCGAGGACGTCGACGCCGGCAAGCAGGCCGGCATCACCGACTACCGGGTGAAGCTCGACGACGCCGCGCTGGTGGCGGCCATCCGGGAGCTGACGGGGCAGCGGGCATGATCCGTTCACGCGGGGAGCTGGACAGCAACAGGAGGCTTCGATGAGGCGCCGTGGCAAGGGCATGTACGTGGTGTGCCGGGTGGGCGATCTGACCCTCGGCATCGGTCTCGATCGCGTGCAGGAGATCAACCGGCTGGTCGACGTGACGCCGGTGCCGCTGGCGCCCGGCAACGTGCGCGGCCTCGTCAACCTGCGCGGCAGCCTGGTCACGGTGCTGGACCTCGGCGTCATCCTGCACGGCCGGGCCATCGAGCCCACGGCCGCGACCCGCACGGTGGTGGTCGAGTGCGGCGAGGAGCGGGTCGGTCTCCTGGTGCAGTCCGTCGGCGACGTCGTCGACTGCACCGAGCAGTCGCTGGAAGGGCTGCCGAACCACGTCGGCAGGCAGCACGGTCGCTGGTTCCACGGGCTGGTGCAGATGGAGCGCGAGCTCCTGCTGGTGCTGGACGTCGAGGCGGTCTGCGAGCCGCTGCAGGCCGTCGACGCGCTCGGTGGTCGTGGCCTGGCGGCCGCGGAAGGTGTGCGTTGAGCCAGGACGGCGGACCTCGGGTGCTCGTGGTGGACGGCGATCCGGCGGTGCGGCAGCGCATCGTCGAGGAGCTCGGTCAGCGCGGCGCGAAGGTCGTGGGCACGGCCATGGGCTGCCGCACGGGCCTGCCGAAGATCGAGAGCTACCGGCCCGACGTCGTGGTCGTCGACCTGGTGACCGAGTCGGTCGAGGGCGCCGAACTGCTCGAGCGCCTGCACGAACAGGACCTGACGCAGCGCGTGGTCGCGCTGGCGGGCAAGGATGTCGACGGCCCGCGCGCGGCGCGGGCCCGCGCGCTGGGCGCCTTCGTGGTGGCGCGACCGGCGGGCGGTGACGGGCACCAGCTGTCGACGGTGGTCGACGTCGCCTGTGCGCCGCTGCGTTCGGGACCGCGGAAGCCGAGCGCGCCCGCGTCGCGGCCCGAGCCCCAGCCCCAGCCCGAACCCCAGGCCGAACCCGAGCGTCGCGCCTCGGCGCGCGACGTCGCGCCGGCCGCGGAGCGCGCGCCGAGCGCCCCGCCGGAGGCCCCGGCCCCGCCGCGGCCGACGCCGCGCCGCGTCGCGCCCGTGGATCCACCGCACCCGGCGAGCCCGCGCGTGCGGCAGCGAGCCGTTCCCGCGACCGCGGCGGCGCCTGCCGCGCGCGCGGCGACGCCGGTGCCGCGCCGGCGCGCCGGACCGATCGAGGTGGTCGGCATCGGCATCTCGACCGGCGGCCCGAAGGCGCTCAACGACATGCTGCCGCTGCTGCCGGCCGACCTGCGGGTGCCGGTCCTGATCGTCCAGCACATGCCGCCGGTGTTCACGGCGTCGCTGGCCGAGTCGCTGGCGCGGCGCTGTGCGGTCCCCGTGCGCGAGGCCGTGGCCGGCGAGGCCGTGCTGCCGGGGGAGGTCCTGATCGCGCCCGGCGGCCAGCAGATGCGCGTCAGCCGCGGCGAGCAGGGCGTGGTCGTGCGGCTCACCGACGACCCGCCCGAGAACTCCTGCCGCCCGGCGGTCGACTACCTGTTCCGCTCGCTGGCCGAGGTCTACGGCGCCGCCACCTGCGCGGTGATCATGACCGGGATGGGCGAGGACGGCTTCGCCGGCTGCCGGCAGCTGCACGCGCTCGGCGCCACGCTGGTGGCCCAGGACGCGCAGTCGTGCACCGTCTACGGCATGCCGCGCGGACCGATCGAGGCCGGCATCGTCGACTACGTCGAGCCGCTCGAGCAGCTGGCCGCGCGCATCACCGCCATCACCCGGGGAGACCGCACGTGCAACTGAGGGCCGGCGAGATGCCGCTGCTGCAGTCGATGGTCCGCCAGCTCGCCGGCGTGGCGCTGGACGACGGCAAGGGCTATCTGATCGAGAGCCGGCTGGGGCCGATCGCCGAGCGGAGCGGCTGCGCGAACTTCAACGAGCTGTACTTCAAGCTGCGCTACGCCAGCGACCCGGCGCTCACCCAGGCGGTCGTCGACGCGATCACGACCCACGAGACCAACTGGTTCCGCGACGGCGCGCCGTTCGACGCGATGCAGTTCAAGATCGTCCCCGAGGCCATCGACGCGCGCGAGCGCATGGGGCAGGGCCGGCGCCTGCGGATCTGGTCCGCCGCCAGCAGCACCGGCCAGGAGGCGTACAGCATCGGCATGGTGCTGTGCGAGCTGATCCCGGACATCGAGAAGTGGGACGTGCAGATCCTCGGCACCGACATCGCGCGCAGCTCGGTCGAGTCGGCCACCCGCGCGATCTACGCCGACCACGAGATGCAGCGCACGTCGCGGCCGCAGCTGATGTCGAAGTACTTCGAGCGCGTCGACGGCGGCTACCGCGTCGTCGATCGCGTGCGGCGCCTGTGCCGGTTCGAGCAGCGCAACCTGATGGAGCCGCTGACCCTGCTCGGGCCGTTCGACATCGTGTTCGTGCGCAACGTGCTGATCTACTTCGACAAGCAGGACAAGGTGCAGCTGATGGCGCGGATCCGCAACGTGCTGCAGCCGCACGGCTGGCTGTTCGTCGGATCCACCGAGAACCTGATGGACGTCGGCGCCGAGTGGGTGCCCGAGACCCACTGTCGGGCGACGGTCTACCAGCCCAACGCCCGGCGTCCGGCGCTGCGCTGAAGCGCCGTGCCGGGCCGACGCGGCGCCGGCGGCCGCCCCGGCAGCGCCGCGAGCCCTGCGTCAACGGCGGGTTTTGCCCTGCGCTGTGGCGGCCCGCTGGCCGCCGCATAGAGTCACGCCCTCGCCATGAATTCGATCCTGCTTCGTTCGTTCGTCGCCGTTGCCATCGCCGGGATGCTGCCCGGACAGATCCCCGAGTGCGATGCCGTGCAGACCACGGCGTCGGGCCTGCAGTGGTGCGTGCTGCAGGCGGGCGCCGAGGAGGCCGGGCCCACCGCCGACGACATGGTCGAGGTGCACTACACCGGGTGGCTCACCGACGGCACCAAGTTCGACTCGTCGCGCGACCGCGGGCAGCCGGCGCAGTTCCCGCTGGGGCGGGTCATCAAGGGCTGGACCGAGGGGCTGCAGCTGATGACGACCGGCGCGCGCTTCAAGCTGATCATCCCGCCGGAGCTGGGCTACGGCAGCCAGGACAACGGCCGCATCCCGCCCAACAGCACGCTGGTGTTCGACGTCGAGCTGCTGAAGGTGCACCGCGCGCCGCAGTTCGTGGCCGAGGACGCCGAGAAGCAGAAGGACCTGCCCAGCGGTGCCAAGTACCAGGTCGTCGAGGAGGGGACCGGTCCCACCGCCGAGGCCAACGAGGCGGTCGCCTTCTCCTACGCGGTGTTCGACACCGAGGGCAAGCTGATGGACTGCAGTGCCTGGCAGAACGGGCGCAAGATCAGCGGCACCAGCTCGAACCTGCCGTTCCCGTTCCTCAAGGACCTGGTCGCGATCATGAAGCAGGGCGACGTGGTCCGCGTGCGCGTCCCGGCCGGCGTGGTCAGCAACTTCAAGGGCGACAGCATCTGGCTGCTGACCCTGGACGGGGTGCACCGCCTGCCGAAGTTCCGCCAGCTGGACCCCGAGAAGACGGTCACGACCCAGAGCGGCCTCAAGTACGAGGTGATCCAGC
Organism: Planctomycetota bacterium; assembly: GCA_050245995.1. Taxonomy (GTDB): domain Bacteria; phylum Planctomycetota; class UBA1135; order UBA1135; family UBA2386; genus JBFWWV01. The sequence continues at coordinate 484,105 of JBFWWV010000001.1, forward strand.
AGGGCACTGGCGAGCGCCCGAAGGCCAGCGACACGGTGTCGGCGATGTACACCGGCTGGCTGACCGACGGCACCATGTTCGACAGCGCCCACGCGCGCGGCATGGCCGCGGACTTCCCGCTGAACGGGGTCATCAAGGGCTGGACCGAGGGGCTGCAGCTGATGAACGTCGGCGGCTCGTTCCTGTTCGAGATCCCGGCCGAGCTCGGCTACGGCGTCCGCGGCTCGCCGCCGAAGATCGGCCCCAACGCGACGCTGATCTTCCTGGTCGAACTCGTCGACGTGAAGTGATGCAGCGGCGGTCGTCCGCGCGCTGTGGCGCGTGGGCCTCGCGCCGGGTGGTCTCATTGGATCGTCTCATTGGGCCGCTCCCCGCGGACCGGGTGCCGCGTCGTTAGCTTGGTATTGCCAAGTTGTCGGCAATGGCAAGAAAGGGCTGGCGGCGGGTTCCGCGGGCGGCCATAGTCCACGGCGATGAACGCGGCTCCGGACAAAGGGACCAGCGCGCCGGCGGCGGACGGGCCGGCGCCGGTGCTGTCGGCGCGCGGCGTCTACCGCTTCCGCACCGTCGATCGCCAGCAGGTGCCGATCGTGCGCGACGTCACCTTCGCCCTGATGCCCGGCGAGTTCGCCGCGGTGATGGGGCCGTCCGGCTCCGGCAAGTCGACGCTGCTGCACCTGCTGGCCGGCCTGGATCGGCCGTCGGCCGGCGACATCCAGGTCGCGGGCGTCGAGCTGTCGAGTGCCGACGAGGAGCAGCTGGCCGCCGTACGGCGCCGGCACATCGGCTTCATCTTCCAGTTCTTCCACCTGCTGCCGGATCTGACGGTGATGGAGAACGTGACGTTGCCGCTGCGCATCCTGGGCGAGAACGTCCGCCGGCACCGCGACCGCATCGCCGGCCTGCTCGAACTGCTGGGGATCGGCCGCCTGCTCGATCGGCAGCCGTCGGCGCTGTCGGGCGGCGAGATGCAGCGGGTCAGCATCGCCCGCGCGCTGTCGACCGAGCCGCCGCTGCTGCTGTGCGACGAGCCCACGGGCAACCTCTCGAGCAAGCACGGCGAGGAGGTCGTGCGCCTGCTGCGCGAGGTGCAGGGTCGCCTCTCTACCGCGGTGCTGCTGGTGACCCACAACCCGCGTGACGCCGCCGCGGCCGACCGCGTGGTGTTCCTGCACGACGGCGCGCTCCGCGCCGAAGCCACGATGACCAAGGGGCCGTTCGGTGTCGCTGACGTTTTCGTCGTCTGGAAGAGCTGGGCATCTAACCGGCTGCGCACCGGTCTGACGCTGCTCGGCATCGCCCTGGGGACGGCGATCGTCGTGGCCATCTACGTGATGGACCACAACACGATCCAGACGCGCTACCTGCTGCAGAACCCGGAGCGGGGCCCGGTCGACCTGGAGCTGGCGCCGGCGGCCCCGAAGCCGCGCGCGGCGGTCGTCGACGACCTGCGCGCGCGGTCCGGCATCGCCCAGGTCGCGATCTGGCGCGAGGCGCGGGCGCAGGTGCTGAGCGCCGGCGGCGCCAGCGTCGACGTGCAGGTGTTCGGCCTCGAGCCGCTGCCGGCGCTCGGCTTCGCGCACTACGAGCTGCTCCAGGGCCGCGACCTCGCGGACGACGACGGCGAGGGCGCCGTGCTGCTCGGCGCCGAGGCCGCGCGGATCCTGGCGGTCGCGCCGGGCGACGCCGTGACCCTGCGCCAGCCGCAGGCCGGCGCCAGGTTCGAGTGCAAGGACGGCCAGCTGCGGGCGCTGCCGGCGCCGACCACCGAGCCGCTGACGGTGACCGTCACCGTCGCCGGGGTGCTGGCGCCGCAGCGTCTGGGCCGGCGCAACTTCGGGCAGGTGGTGGTCGGCGCGCGCGCGCTGGCCGAGCGGCTGGTGCCGGGCGCCAGCGACTGGTTCCACGTCCGCAAGGTCTACGGCGCGGACCTGGACCGGCTGCAGCGCGACCTCCGCGCCGCCGACTACGTCGTCGCCGACCAGCGCCAGGCCCAGCTCGGCGAGGCCGCCGACGAGCGCGCGTTCCGCAACGGCATCAAGGTGCTCGGCTGCCTCGCGCTGCTGCTGGGCATGTTCGTCGTGTTCCAGACGCTGTCGCACTCGCTCGTGGCGCGCGTCCGGCTGCTCGGACTGCTGCGCTGCCTCGGCGCCAGCGGCGCGGCGGTGGGCCGGATCTTCCTCGGCGAGGCGCTGCTGCTGGGCGTGCTCGGTTCGGCGCTCGGCCTCGGCCTCGGCATCGGGCTGGCGGCGCTGCTGGCCGAGGCGCAGATCAGCTCGCTGGGCGGCGGCAAGGCGTGGTTGGTGTTCGAGCTGCCGCTGGTGCCGATGCTCTGGACGGCCGGGCTCGGCGTGCTGTTCACGGTGGCGGGCGCGCTGTTCCCGCTGTGGCGCGCGCGGCAGCTGCCGGCGCTGTGGATCCTGCGCCAACGCGGGCTCGGCCAGAAGGGCGACGGCCAGGACCTGCTGAAGGGCGTGAACCTGTGGCTGTTCGTGCTGCTGGTGCTGGTGCTGCCGCTCGCGTACCTGGCGATGACGCCGCTGGTCGCCGAGGAAGGGCGCGAGACGCTGTACGTGCTGCTGGAGATGGGCGGCATGGTGGGCGCCATCGGTGGTCTGCTGCTGCTGGCGCCGGCGGTGGTCGGCGTCGGCGGACGCCTGCTGCTGCTGCCGGCGCGCTGGCTGTGGCCGCTGCCGACGTTCCTGTGCGGCAAGAGCGTCCATCGGCAGGCGGGCCGGATCGCCGCCGGCGTCGTCGGTCTGTCGGCGGTGCTGCTGGCGTTCCTCGGCCTCGAGAGCATCACCGCGTCGCTGCACGGCGACGTGCGCGCGTTCGCCGGCGCGGCCCTGCACGGGCGCGCGTTCACCGAGGTGCCGGTGCGCACGGCGGCCGCCTGCGCCGACTGGCTGACGCTGCCCGGGGTGGCCGCGGTCGAGCCGATCGAGGGCGAGGTGCACGGCTCGTTCCTGCTGCGCGGGTTCGCCGTCGAGCACGCCGCGGCGCCCGGCGGCGCGCTCGAGGGGCTGCCCGACGGCGCGCGGCGCTACGCCGACCCGAGGGTGCGCACGCTGGTGGCCAGCCGCCGGCTGGCGCTGAAGATGGACTGGCGCGACGGCTCGCTGGTCGCGCTGCGCGACCGCAACCAGGTGCCGGTCTCGTACGAGGTGCTGTGCGTGTCGGATCGCTCCGGCTACGTGCCGAGCGAGCAGGCGTGGGCGATCTGCTCGCCGCACTGGCTGCGCACCGACTTCTGCATCGGCGCGGCCAGCGTCACGAACGTGACGCTGCGGCTCGACCCCGGCGTCAACCCGGACCTGGTCGGGGACCGCCTGCGCGGCCGCGAGCCGGCGATGATCCGCTACAAGACCGGCGCCGGCATCGAGGACTACCACCAGCGCGACGTCAACCGCGACTTCTACCTGTTCGAGCTGCTGCTGGCGGCGATCCTCGTGCTGGCCGGGACCGGCCTGCTGAACGGCATGACGATCTCGGCGATCGGCCGCGTGCGCGAGCTGGGGACGCTGCGGGCGCTCGGCGTCGGTCCGCGCGAGCTGCGCCGCAGCCTGCTGCTCGAGGGGCTCGTCACCGGTCTGCTGGCCGCGGCCCTGGCCCTCGCGCTGGCCGTGCCGGTGGCGCACGTGCTGGTCGCCGGCCTCAACCGCGTGGCGGCGCTGCAGGCGCCGACGGTGCTGCCGGTGGCGTGGTTCTGGCTGGTGCCGGCGATCGGCGTGGTGGTGGGGGTCGCCGCCGCCTGGCTGCCGGCACAGCGCGCCGCGCGGCAGGACCCGGCCAGCGCCGTGCGCTACGAGTGAGGCGCGGCGGCGGCCGCCGCCGCTTCGGGTTGGACCGCGCCGGCGCCGCCGGGTACGACGTTGCGCCCGAATCGGCGACCGAGGCCCCATGACACGCACCCGCTCCCCCTGGCAGCGCACCCACACCTGCGGCGAACTCACCGCCGCCCACGACGGCCAGGAGGTGGTCCTGAACGGGTGGATCGAGAACCACCGCGACCACGGCCAGGTGCTGTTCCTCGACCTGCGCGACCGCTACGGCATCACCCAGGTGGTCGCCGACGGCGACGCGCGCGACGGCTCCGCGCAGGTGTTCGAGACGCTGCGGCGGCTCGGCGCCGAGGACGTCGTGTCGGTGTCCGGCCGCGTGCGCCGGCGCGCCGCCGACAAGGTCAACAAGAACCGCTCCACGGGCGAGATCGAGCTCGAGGTCACCGGGTGCACGGTGCTCAGCGAGGCGGAGACGCCGCCGTTCGAGATCCTCGACAAGGTCGAGGCCAACGAGGAGCTGCGCATGGAGTACCGCTACCTCGATCTGCGGCGGCGGTCGCTGCAGGAGGCGCTGGTGCGGCGCGCCCGGTTCGTGACGGCGATCCGGAACTACCTGCAGGAGCAGCGCTTCGTCGACGTCGAGACGCCGATCCTGACCAAGAGCTCGCCCGAGGGCGCGCGCGACTACCTGGTGCCGAGCCGCGTGCACCCGGGGAGCTTCTACGCGCTGCCGCAGAGCCCGCAGATCTTCAAGCAGCTGTGCATGCTCGCCGGGCTGGATCGCTACTACCAGATCGCGCGCTGCTTCCGCGACGAGGACCTGCGCGCCGACCGGCAGCCGGAGTTCACGCAGATCGACCTGGAGATGTCGTTCGTCGAGGAGCACGACGTGCTCGACCTGGTCGAGGGCATGGTCGTGCACGGCTTCAAGGAGGGCTTCGGCATCGACATCGCGCAGCCGTTCCCGCGCTTCGACTTCGAGGAGGCGATCGCGACCTACGGCAGCGACAAGCCGGACCTGCGCTTCGACATGAAGCTGGTCGACTGCACCGAGCTGGCGCGCCGCAGCGACTTCAAGGTGTTCGCGGGCGCGGTCGAGCGCGGCGGCATCGTCAAGGGCATCTGCGCCAAGGGCGCCGCCGAGAAGTACTCGCGCAAGGGCATCGACGAGCTGACGGCGTTCGTGGGCGGGCTGGGCGCCAAGGGGCTGGCCTGGGCCAAGGTCACCGAGCAGGGCGTCGAGGGCTCGATCGCCAAGTTCTACGACGGCGACAAGGGCAGGGAGCTGTGCGCGCACATGCAGGCGGCGCCGGGCGACCTGCTGCTGTTCGTCGCCGACTCCAGCAAGGTCGTGCACCGCGCGCTGGGCGATCTGCGGCTGAAGGTCGGCGGCGCGCTCGGGCTGCGCGATCCGGCGGTGTTCCGCTGCTGCTGGGTGCTGAACTTCCCGATGTTCGAGTGGAACGAGGACAAGGGCCGCTGGCAGTTCGCGCACAACCCGTTCAGCGCGCCGGTGGACTGGGACGTGCAGGACTTCGCGCAGGACACCGAGCGGCACCGCAGCCGGGCCTACGACTTCGTGATGAACGGCTGGGAGCTCGGTTCCGGCTCGATCCGCATCCACCGCCCCGAGCTGCAGGAGAAGGTGTTCGACTTCCTCGGCATCGACCGGCAGACGCAGCGCGCCAACTTCGGCTACGTGCTCGACGCCTACCGCTACGGCGCGCCGCCGCACGGCGGCATCGCGCTCGGCGTCGACCGGCTGGTGGCGCTGGCGCTGGGCCGCGACGGCATCCGCGACGTGATCGCGTTCCCGAAGACGGCGACGGCGTTCGACCTGATGGTGCAGGCGCCGTCGGCGGTGTCGGCCGAGCAGCTCGCCGAGCTGCAGATCGTCAGCACCGCCAGGAAGCCGGAGTGAGGCCTGTGCGGCGGCGCGCCGCTCAGGGTCGGCGCCGCAGCTGCAGGCGGTAGCGGCAGGTGCCGTCGCGTTCGCGCAGGTAGTCGACCTCGACGATCGTGCGGTAGTCGCCGGTGGGCAGGTCGCGGAACTCGGCGAGCTGCGGGTCGCGGTAGTCGAGCAGGTAGCGCGGGCGCAGCCGCTCGAAGGCGTCCTCGTTGGGCCGCGGGCTGGCGTAGAAGCGCTCCATCAGGTTGCGGCGCACGGTGCGCACCGGCTCCGCCAGCAGCAGCAGCGTCGCGTGCTGGCCGAGCACGACCTCGCCGGGCTCGACCCGGCCGGCGAGCGCCCGCTGCGCGTCGCGGATCGTGTGTCCGGGCGGGAACAGCGCGGCCAGCCGCGTCGTGCCGAAGCCGACCGCCGCCAGCGCGAGCAGCGGCAGCAGCGCCGCGGCGCGCCGCCGCCACGGATCGGGCGCCGGCAGCCGCGGCGCGAGCGCGAGCACCGCCAGCAGCCAGACCGCCGGGAGGGCGATGCCGAGGGCCAGGTTCACGTGCTGCCCGCCGCCGAGCCACGCGGTGACGAGGTTGCCCGCGTACGGCCGCAGCACCAGCATCGGCAGCAGCAGGAGCAGCGACCAGGCCACGCGCGGACCCTGCGGCCGCAGGGCCGGGACGCCGTCGGCGCCGCGCGCGCGCCACAGCCAGAACGTTCCGAGCACGGCGAGCGCCGGCACCGACATCAGCTGCCGGCGGCCGACGTGCATGTAGGCGAACTCGCTGACCAGCACCGACGCCAGCGCCCAGGCGGCGACGGCGCGCTCGCCCCGCCGCAGCGGCGCCGCGGCGCGCGCGACGCACCAGGCCCAGGCCAGCAGCACGATCGCGGGCGCGTTGCGCAGCGGCGCCCACAGTCGCTGCACGCCGGGTTCGAGCTCGCGCGCGAACGCGAGGCCGAAGCGCAGCAGGTGCTCGCCGATCGTCCACTGATCGGCGCCGCTCTCCGCGTGCGCGGCCTCGCGGAACGCGTCCCAGTGGGGCAGCCAGACCCACAGCACGAGCGGCAGCGAACCGAGCGTGCCGCCGGCGACCGCGGCCACGCCGGCGAGCAGGTGGCGGCGGTGCACGCCGGGCCGCCGCAGCGGGTCGCGCGCGGCGGCGCGCCACTCGACGACGAACACGACCAGCAGCGGCAGCGCGCCGAGCACGGCGGTGTTCGGCTTGGTGGCGGCGCCGGCGGCCAGCAGCGCGCCGGCCGCCAGCAGCCGCAGCGGCCGGTCGCACGCGCCGGCCATGCAGCAGAACGCGGCGCAGATCCAGAACAGCTGCTCGCTCTCGAGCAGGCCCGACCGCGCGTGCTGGTCGAGCAGCGGGCAGGTCGCGAGCAGCAGCGCCGCTGCGGCGCCGCCGAGCACGCCGAGGCGCCGCGCGACCCACGCGCCGAGCAGCAGGCACGTGGCGATGCCGCACAGGGCCGGCACCAGCCGCGTCTGCCACAGGCCGATGCCGAACAGCTCGTACGCGCCCAAGGTCAACAGCGAGTGCAGGGGCGCGATCAGCAGCGCGTTGCCGGTGTCGTCGGCGAACCAGTCGCCGAACAGGAACCTGCCGCGCGCGCCGTCGGCCCACAGCCCTTCGTCCATCGGATTGGCCTCGGGCATCTCCGGCGGCGGGTCGGCGCCGAGGTGCAGCAGCGCCAGCAGCACCACGACCGCCACCGTGACCGTCACCGCCAGCGGCGCGAGCCAGCGCGCGGTGCCACTCGGGGCGGTCGGATCGATCGGGGGCGGAGGCGCGGACATCGGGCGGCCGGGCATCCTACCGGTGCGGACGCCGACGCCAACGTGGGGGTGCTGCGCGCGCGGCGCGGACGGAGCGCGCTCAGCGCGGCGTCGGCGATCGTGGCGCCGTTGCCATCGGCGGGACGGCGTCGGGTCGTGCGACCAGGGGATCGCGCGACGACCCGCGTCGGAGCCCGTCCTGCAGCGCCGCGTCGATGGCCTCGAGCACCTGGGCCACGGGGATGTCGGTCATGCAGCGTCCGTGCGGCGCGGCGATGCAGCCGGTGCGCTGCATCGCCGCGAAGCAGCGGGTCATGCAGTGCAGGCACGGCAGGCCGCTCGCCTCGACGGCGCGCACGCGCGCGCCGGGGTGCACGAAGCGCGCCGGCGTGGCCAGCGAGAACAGCGCCACGCACGGCGTCCCCGCGGCCTGCGCGTAGTGGAACAGCCCCGAGTTGTTGCCGACGAACAGGTCGCACGCCGCCAGCACCGCCGCGGTCTGTCGCACTTCGAGCCTGCCGACCAGGTCGAGGCCGACGCCCAGCCGGGTCACCGCGCCGACCTCGACCACGGTCGCGCCGGCCTGCTGGAGTGCCCGGGCGACCTGCTGCCAGCGGTCGACAGGCCAGTGCCGCAGCGGGTCGAGCCAGTCGGCGCAGAGCGCGATGCGCGGCCGCCGCGGCAGCGCGAGCGTCCGGACCACGGCGCGGTCGTCGGGGCAAAGGTGCAGCCGCGGCCGGCGGTCCGAGGGCGTGACGCCGGCGTAGCTGCACATGTGATCGATCAGGCTCGGCATGGCCTCGAGCGCGCCGTAGGCCGCGCGGTCCATGTGCGTGAACAGCTTGACCTCGACCGTGCGGTCGTGGCGCTGGCCGCTGCGCGCCATGCCCTGCACCAGCGGATTGTGGATCACGTTGCCGACCTTGCCGCGCAGCCAGATGCGGGTGTCGCGGCCGTGGCGCTCGATCAAGCCGAGCATCATCGGGTCGCTGCACAGCAGGTCGCCGAGGCCCCAGGCGCCCTGGTAGTCGACGAGGACGTCCATGCGCGTCAGAAGCGCGTGCTCATGCCGAACGTCAGGATCAGCTCGGTGCGGTCGCCGTTGTTGCGCGCCCGGTTGCTGTCGCCGAGGAACAGCGCGTGCAGGCCGAGCGTGCCGTCCCAGGGGCCCATGCGGTCGGGCAGGAACTGCAGCGGCACGTCGACCTCGGCGCCGACGTCGAGGAAGCCGAAGGTGGAGTCGGTGCCGCCGGGCAGCTCGAAGTAGCGGTACATGCTGATGCCGATGGTGACCGGCAGGTGCAGGCGGATGTCGGTGCCGCCGAGCTGCGCCAGCGGCCACTGCGGCGCGATCGCGATCTCGGCGTAGGCGCCCTGGCGCCGGCCGGCGTCGGCCTGGCCGCTGGTCTCGAACGCCAGCTCGAAGCTCGGCTGCAGGCCCGACGGCACCAGGTCGCCGAGCAGGTCGCGGTCGTCGAAGGCCACGCCGAGCGACATCTCCTGGACGGTCTCGAAGCCGCCGTTCGGGCTGTAGTAGGCGGTGTAGCTGACCGTGCTGTGCCAGCGCTCCTCGAGGTAGACGTCGAGGTCGACGTAGAAGTCGTGTTCGAACCAGACCGCGCTGTCGCCGCCGGTGCCGGTCGGACCGGTGTGCAGGCTGTTCCACTGGCCGAACGTCAGGTCGACCTGCCGCAGCACCCCCTGGCCGTGGTCGTGCAGGATGGACGTGAGCTCGAGGAACGGCTCGACGATCAGGCCCGACTCCTCGCGCAGGATGCCGCGGAAGAAGTAGGCGGTCGGGATCTGCGTGCCGAACGTGCCGTGCAGCTCGCGGCCGACCGTCTCGGGGGACTGCAGCGCCAGCGCCAGGGCGGGCAGGCCGGGGCCCGCGGCCAGCGCGGGCAGCGCCAGCGGCATCGCCAGGGGGGCGGCGACCGAGCCCGACAACGGCGCCGCCAGCGCCGTGGACAGCGGGATCGACAGCGGCGTCGACAGCGGCGTCGACAGGGCCGCGAACGAAGGCGCCGGGCCCGGCGCCGACGCCGCGGGGGCGCCGATGCGCGACGGGCGGCCGCGCCCCGAGTCCTGTGCCGGCAGACCGTCCGCGGCGGCGGCGGCCAGGGCGAGCGTGCAGAGCAGCAGGCGGGTCATCATCGCTCCGGGTGGGGGCCGGGTGGTGGCCGCAGCGCGGCCTTGCCGACTCCCATCGGCCGGATGGCGCCCGCGGCTTGAGCCGGCTCGCCGCAGAACCGCCCTTGGCATGGCCGTTCCGGATCCGGTCGCGTCGTCGGCCTCGGGGTCGCGCGGCCGCTCAGAACGAGCTGGCGAGCGAGAACGAGAACACGACCTCGAGGTCGTCGCCGCCGTTCCGGGCCTCGTTGGTGTCGCCCAGCAGCAGCGCGTGCACGCCGAGCTGGCCGTGCCACTCGCCCGACGCGGACGACTGCGCCAGCACCAGGCCGAGGTCGACGAAGCCCAGCGACGCGCCGTCGCCGCCGTTCTCGTAGTAGCTGTCGAGGCCCAGCCCCACGGTCAGCGGCGTCGTCAGGGTCAGTTCGGGCACGCCGCTCGGCTGCAGGCGCAGGGTGGGGGTGATCGACGCCTCGAGGTAGGTGCCGCGGCTCGCGCCGCCGTCGGCCTGCCCCGACGTCTCGGTGACGACCATCAGCGACGGCTGCAGCGCGACGTCGTCGAACCAGACGCCGTGGTCGTCGAACGCGACCCGGGCGCCGACCTCCTGCACGGTCGCGAACAGGCCGTTGGGCGAGTAGTACGACGTGTACAGCGCCTCGACCGTCCAGCGGGCGCCGAGCCCGGCCGCGAGGCTCACATAGGCGTCGTGCTCGTACCACATGGACTGGCCGCCGCCGCTGCCCGACGGGCCGTCGTGCAGGCTGCTCCAGGAGCCCACGGTCAGGTCCACCGCGCGCACGGGGCCGTCGTCGGGGCCGACGAACAGCGGGCGCGTGAACTCGAACCACGGTTGCACGATCGCGCCGTCGCGCTCCTGCAGGATGCCGCGGAAGTAGTAGGCGCTGGCGACGTCGACGCCGAGGCTGCCGCGCAGGCGGGGCGCCGGCGCGGCCGCCTCGGTCGCGGTGTCCATGGCGGGCGTCCGCGGCTCGGACCACGGATCGAGGAGCACCGGGTCGGTGCGCGGATCCGCGGGCGGCGCGTTCGGCGCGTCGCCGGCCGGGGTGGACTGGCCGGGGAGCACGGCAGCCAGCAGGCCGGCCGCGAACAGGGCGAAGGGGGAGCTCGGGTGCATGCAGTGCGGCCGACGCAGCGGGGGCTGCGCGGGCCGCCCCTGCATCGACGCGGGGCGGCTCCGGCCTTGATCGCCGGCGCTACAGCCGGAACGCGGCGTCGGTCGGGCGGCAGACCCGCTTCAGGTGCAGCGGTCGGCGCAACTCGCCGGGGCCGTGGCGGTCCGCCGGGCGCGCCTTCTCCAGCCACTCGTCGAACACCTCCATCGACTTGCCGGTGTCGACGAACACGTCGCCGTAGCGATCGCCGGGCTCTGCCTTCTGCACGGTCACGCGCTGGTGCCAGCAGTGCATGCCGCTGACCGGGTCCGGCTGCACCGGGAAGATGAAGTTCTGGTGCACGCCGCCGCTGTGCCACCAGACCTTGGCGCTGTCCTTGTCGTCGCTGGCGAACGGCCGCACCGGCGCGGTGCGGCGCAACAGGTAGCGCCCCGGCTCGACCTCGCGGAAGTCGACGTCGTGCAGCTGCCAGCGGTTCTGCTGGCGCTGGTCGCCGGCGACCTGCCAGCGGCCCATGTGGTGGCTGCAGGCGACCACGCCGGGGCGCATGCCCTCGGTGACCCACGCGGCGTTGACGTACCAGCCGATGCGGCTCTGCACGCGGACCAGGTCGCCGGTGTCGACGCCGAGGCGCCGGGCGTCCTGCGGGTGGATCCAGACCGGGTTGGTGTTCGACAGCTCGCTGAGCCACTTGCTGTTGGCGGAGCGCGTGTGGATCAGCGTCGGCAGCCGGAACGTGCTGACCAGCACCATCTCGCCGGCGGCGCGGTCGAGCTGCCGTTCGTCGACGTGGCTCTCGATGTAGCACGGCGCCGCGTACTCGGGCCAGCCCCAGTCGGTCATCGTCGACGAGTACAGCTCGAGCTTGCGCGACGGCGTCGGGAAGCCCTGGCACGCCTTCCGGTCGGCGCCGGCGCCGGCGAGCACGCCGACGACCTTGCCGTCGCGGCGGCACACGCCTTCGTCGTGGTCGGCGTCGAAGGCGCCCTGCAGCGGCGCCTCGTGCGTGCGGTAGATCTGGTCCTGCACCAGGAAGCAGCCGTGGCGCCGCATGTAGTCGAGCGGCAGGAGGCCCTCGGCGGCGGCGGCCTCGGGCAGGCCGGGCACCGAGTTCTCGAAGATCCAGCGGTAGTACTCGGCGATGGTGATGCGCTGGCCCGGCCGGTACGGCGACTCGAAGTGCTGGCGGATGCCGAGCGCGCCGTCGGGGTCGACGCGCCAGCTCAGGGCGATCCAGAACTCGTCCTCCTCCCAGACCTCCCCGGGGTTCGTCTCCCAGGTCCACTCGACGTGGCGACCCGCGCGCTCGGCGAGCACGCGGTGCACCGGCTGCCGGAAGCCGATCCAGGTCGCCGCGTGCGTCTCCTGCGACATCAGGTCGTGGCGTTCGGTGGCGAGGCCCATCGGCAGCACGTAGTCGGCCCAGCGGCTGGTCTCGTTCCAGGTCGGCGACAGCACGGCGTGGCAGCCGACCAGCGCCTCGTCCTGCAGCGCCTCGATCCAGACGACGCCGTCCGGGTTGGTCCAGACCGGGTTGTAGACCCGCGTGAAGTAGGTGTCGATCCGGCCGAGCCCGCGCTTCAGCAGGTGCGGCATCAGGAAGCTCATCTCGTGGTGCGCCAGCGGCCACTGCCGCGGGTACAGCAGCTCGCTCCACACCTGCTGCGGGCGCGGCCGGCTGAACGGCGCCGGCACGAACTTGTTGGCGCCCGCCGGATTGGTGCCGCCGAGCGAGCCGACGGCGCCGACCAGCACCGACACGAACTGCAGGTTGCGCGCGACCGCCCAGCCGCCCTCGTTGCCGGCGGCGGTGTTGCGCCACACGTGCGACGCGAAGCGCGCACCGGCCTTGCCGATCTCGCGGCCGATCTGCGCGATCGTCGCCGGTTCCAGGCCGCAGACGTCGGCCACGTGCTCGGGGTGCGCGAACGCGTAGTCCTGGCGAAGGCCGCCCTGGAACGCCTCGAACTCGACCGGCCGCTCCTTCCAGCGCTGGTACGAGCGCCAGTCGACCCAGTCGCGCACGAAGTCCCAGTCGACCAGGTCCTCCTCCAGCAGCACGTGCGCGAAGCCGAGCAGCATCATCGCCTCGGTGCCTGGCCGCGGCGCCAGCCACCAGTCGGCCATGCTGGCGGTGTTGGACAGGCGGACGTCGCAGACCGCCAGCTTGCCGCCCTTCATCTTGCCGTCGATGATCCGCTGCGCGTGCGGGTTGAAGTAGTGTCCGGTCTCGAGGTGCGCGGAGATCAGCAGCGTGAACGCGGCGTTCTCGTAGTCCGGCGACGGCCGGTCGTGGCCGCTCCACAGCGCGTAGCCCAGGCGCGCCGCCGCGCTGCAGACGTTGGTGTGGCTGTTGTGACCGTCGACGCCCCAGGCCTGCAGCACCCGCTCGACGTAGCCGTCGTGGCCGGGGCGGCCGACGTGGTAGACCACCTCGGTCAGGCGGTCCTGGGTGATCGCCGCCCGGATGCGGGCCGCCAGTGTGTCGAGCACCTCGTCCCAGGTCGTGCGCTCGAACCGGCCGCTGCCGCGCGGGCCGCTGCGCTTCATCGGGTACAGCACGCGGTCCGGGTCGTGGACCTGGTTGATCGTCGCCGGGCCCTTGGCGCAGTTGCGGCCGCGCGAGCCCGGGTGGTAGGGGTTGCCCTCGACCTTCTGGATCCGGCCGTCCTGCTTGTCGACGTAGGCGACCAGGCCGCAGGCCGCCTCGCAGTTGAAGCAGATAGTCGGCACCAGCGCGTAGCGCCGCGGCTCGCGACGCGGCCACGCCCGCGCGTCGTGTTCGGTCCAGTCGTCCCAGCGGTCGGGCGGCGGGAAGCTCTCGAGCGGGGTCGTGCGCAGCGTCTTGGGGTCCATGCGGCAGGGGGACCTTACGCGCCGGTCCGTCCCGGGGCCACGTCGCGGCCTCCGTTCGGCGGTCGGGCCGGGAAGGCCGCGGCGCCACGCAGCGCCGCATGGCGGCGGGATCGCGGCGGTGGCATCGCCGGCTCGGCGCGGCGGCACGCGCGCCCGCGGCACCGCCGCGCGTCGCGCGACCCGCTCGGTGGTTGACGGCATGGCCGCGGGCGAGGACAAACGCCAGCGGCGACCTTGCAACGAGTGTGTCGCCGGCCCTTCCCCGACCGCCGTGACCACCACCAGCCTGCGCCTGCGCCTGATCCTGGCCTTCTCGATCCTGGTCGGGCTGGTGCTGTTCGTCGGGTTCGTGTCCTACGGCGTGAACGAGCAGGTCCGGACCGACGTCGCCGAGCTGCGGCCGACCAAGCTGGTCGACGTGAGCGGCGTCGACTTCGAGCGCCAGGGGCTCGAGTTCGAGGGCTACTGGAACCCGGCCGGGGCGTTCGTCGCGACGCAGGTGACCGAGGAGCCCGAGCCGCTGCGGCCGAAGCTGCGCGGCGAGCTGCAGGCGGTGTCGGCGGCCGAGCGCACGGTGACGATGTACGGGCGCGTGATCCGGATCACCGACGGCACCGACGGCGACGAGGACGACACCGGGCACCGCCTGCCGCTCGACTTCGGCGAGCTGCAGCCGGGCCGCCGCGCGGAGATCTCGTGCCGGGTCGACGAGACCAGCGGCGAGTGGTCCGCCAGCAAGATCGAGCTGCGCAACGTCAAGTCCAGCGACAAGGTCAAGGGCATGGTCAGGCCGGTCGACCTCGACGGCGTCCCGCCCGAGTCGGTGGACATGGCCGGGCTCACGATCGTCGTGCAGGCGATCAAGGAGAACGGGCCCGAGAACGCGTTCACGCGGATCGAGCACGCCACCGAGATGCTGCGCGCGCTGCAGAAGTGCCGCGCCGCGGCGCACGAGGCGCTGGTGCTGTTCGACGCCGACCCGGACCCGGACGCGGACCCGGCCGAGCGCCAGCAGCTGATGACCGCGGCGGCGGTCGAGATGGACCGCGAGGCCGCCAGGTTCGAGCAGATCCTGGCCGACGCGCGCTACGGCGGGGGCAACCCGTCCGCGGTGCCGTCCGGCGACTTCCGCAACTACCTGGGGACGCTGCGCGCCAACGTCCCGGGGCTGGTCGGCTACATCCGCGAGATGCAGGCGCTGGTCCAGCGCGGCCGCTCCGAACAGGCGCTCCAGTACCTGAGCGCCCAGATGGAGCCGTACCTCGACCACGAGCTGCTGCCGTACGTCTACTCCTACCTCAACAAGGCCGAGGAGGAGCTGGGCGACGAGCTGCGCGGCGTGCTCGATCGGACGCAGACCACCACGCGCGTGGCGTTGGGCACCAGCGTCGTCGCGGTGCTGGTCGCGGTCGTGCTGGGGCTGATGGTGTGGCAGTCGATCCAGCGGCCGATCCGGCAGCTGCACGACGCCGCGTTGGCGCTCGGCCAGGGCCGGCTCGACACCCGCGTGCAGGTGCGGCGGCGCGACGAGCTCGGCGTCCTCGGCGCGGCGTTCAACAGCATGGCCAGCCAGCTGGCGGCCAGCACGGTCTCGGTCGCCAGCCTCGAGGCGATGTTCGACTCGATGGCCGCGGGCGTGATCCTGTGCGACCGCGAGGCCCGCATCACCAACGCCAACCGCGCCGCCCGCCAGCTGGTCGGGCGCGAGTCCGACGCGCTGGTCGGACAGCCGCTCGAGTTCGTGTGCCGGCTCGGCGACGGCGAGCGCGCCGCCGACCTCGCGACCAACTCCCGGGAGGCAGGCGGCAGCCTCGAGCGCGCGTTCGTGCGCGCCGACGGCACCGAGTTCCCGGCGTCGATCTCCTGCGCCGGGCTGCGCACCGCCGACGGCGGGCTGCAGGGCTTCGTCGTGGTGGCGCAGGACCTGACGCCGATCAAGCAGATCGAAGAGCAGCTGCGCGAGTCGCTCGCCGAGAAGGAGCTGCTGCTGCGCGAGGTGCACCACCGGGTGAAGAACAACATGCAGGTGATCTCGAGTCTGTTGGCGATGCAGTCCACCCACGGCGATCCGGAGGTGCTGCGACGGCTCGAGGAGAGCCAGAACCGCATCCGCACGATCGCGCTGATCCACGAGCAGCTGTACCAGTCCACCGAGCTCGCGCACATCGACACGCGCTCCTACCTCAACGTCCTGGCGACGCACCTGCTGCAGTCGTACGGGCGCGCCGACTCGATCGATCTGCAGCAGGAGGTCGAGGACCTGAGCCTCGACCTGGACCAGTCGCTGGCGTGCGGCCTGATCGTCAACGAGCTGCTGACCAACTCGCTCAAGTACGCGTTCCCCGACGGTCGCAGGGGCACGATCCGGCTGGTGCTGCGGCAGCAGACCGACGGCACGCGGCTGCTCGAGGTCTCCGACGACGGCCGCGGGCCGATCGAGTCGGCGGCGCCGCAGAAGCGCAAGACGCTCGGCACCAGCCTGGTGGCCAAGCTGGCGCGGCAGCTGCGCGGCAAGGTGACGATCGACGGCAACGGCGGCATGACGACCCGCATCGTGTTCGCCGGTCGCGCGCCGGCCGAGGCGGTGACGACGTGAGCGGCCCGACACCGACCGGCCCAACACCGACCGGACCCGCCGGCCGACGCATCCTGATCGTCGAGGACGAGATGGTGGTGCAGCTGCACCTGTCGCGCATCGTCGAGGAGCTGGGTTACGACGTGGTCGGCACCGCCGCCGACCGCGACGAGGCGCTGGAGATCGCCGCCCAGGAGCGGCCGCACCTCGTGCTGATGGACATCCATCTGGCCAGCGGCACCGACGGCGTCGACACGGCGAGCCGGCTGGTGGAGCAGCTCGACTGTGCGGTGATCTTCATCTCCGCGTACGCAGACCAGGCCACCGTCGAGCGGACCGAGCAGGTCGGCGCCGCCGGCTACCTGGTCAAGCCGTTCACGCAGGCGCAGGTGCGCGCGGCGATCGCCACCGCGTTCGCCAGCCACGGGCGACTGCAGAAGGAGAAGGACCGCACCCGGTCGCTGACGGCGATGCTGCAGCGCATGGGCGGCGCGGTGTTCGTCGTCGACGGCGACGGCCGCATCACGTTCGCCAACCAGAGCGCCGCCGAGCTGTGCGGGTGGCCGGTGTACAAGACGTACGGCCGCCCGTTCGTCGAGGTCGTCGGCGCCGCGGCGTCGGCGGCGGAGCTCGCGTCGGCGATGGCGCGCGCGCGCGACGGCGACGGCAGCGCGGCGGCGACGATCGAGGTCACCGATCCGGCCGGCAAGGTGCTGGTCGTCGACCTCGCGATGGAGACGATCGAGGACGAGGACTCGCCGGGGCAGGGCCTGATGCTGAGCCTGCGCCGCCGTGACCGGCAGCGCGAGGCCAAGGCGGCCGCGCCCGTGGCGCCTGCGGCGCCGGCGATCCGCACCGAGAAGCGGGCGTTCGGCGCCGGCACCCGGCTGCTGGTCTACTCGCACGACACCTTCGGGCTCGGACACCTGCGGCGCTGCACGGCGCTGATCAAGTCGGTTTGCGCGCGCTACCCCGCGGCCTCGGTGCTGCTGGTCACCGGCTCGCCGATGGTGCACCGCTACGGGATGCCGCACGGCTCCGACTACGTGAAGCTGCCGGCGCTGGTGAAGGTCGAGGCCGAGCAGTACGAGGCGCGTTCGCTGCAGATCTCGGGCGACTCGATCCGGATGCTGCGCAGCAACCTGATCCTGCACACGGTCCGCGACTACCGGCCGAACGTGCTGCTGGTCGACCACTCGCCGACCGGCGGCAAGGGCGAGCTGCTGCCGTCGCTGGAGTGGCTCAGGGAGCGCGGCGGCTGCCAGCGGATCCTGGGGCTGCGCGACGTCATCGACGACCCGGACGCGGTGGTGTCGCTGTGGCAGCGCACCGGCATCTACGACGTGCTCGAGCGCCACTACGACCACGTGGTCGTCTACGGCAACCGCGAGTACTACGACCCGGTCACGAGCTACCGCCTGCCGGCGTCCGTGGCGCAGCGCGCGTCGTTCCTGAACTACGTGTGCAACACCGACGACGGCGCTCTCGACGGCGCCGTGCCCTCGAGCCGGCCGCTGGTGCTGGTGACGATCGGCGGCGGCGACGGCGGCGGCGAGACCGTGATCGAGCCGTTCCTGCAGATGATGCAGCAGTTCGGCGATCGGCTCGACTTCGACGCCGAGGTGCTGACCGGCCCGTTCGTCGACCCGGAGGTCGAACAGCGGCTGCGCGAGATGGCCGAGGACCTGCCGGTGCGCCTGCGCAACTTCGTGCCGTCGACGGCGGCGCTGATGCGGCGCGCCGACCTGGTGATCGCCACGGCAGGCTACAACACCGTCACCGACGTGCTGTCGCTGGCGCGCCGCGCCGTGCTGATCCCGCGCGTGCTCTACCGCCAGGAGCAGTGGATCCGGGCGCAGCGCCTCGCCGAGCTGGGCCTGGTCACCTGCCTGCACCCGGAGTCGGTGACGCCCGCCGGGCTGTTCGCCGCCGTGCAGGAGGCCCTGCAGCAGGAGCCGCTGGTGCAGGCGCGGGCGCGGGGCCTGCCGCTCGACGGCGCGGCCCGCTTCGCCGACTACTGCGCGGGGCTGCAGGTCGACGCGGACGTCTGAGGGGCGGATGCCCCGGCGCCGGCGGGGCCGCTCAGGACAGCGGCGGCAACTGGCCGGCGCGCACGTAGGCCTGCTCGTAGAGGAACAGCCCCAACCAGCCGAGGAACGCGCACGCCAGCAGCGGCAGCGGGCCGCTGCCGCCGTCCTGCGCGAGCAGCAGGGCGAGCATCGTCGCGACCGTGCCGCCGGAGAGACCGAGGTGCAGCGCGGAGCGGCGTGAGCCGGGCCAGGCCGGCACCATCGCCAGCATCGCCGCCGCCTGGCTGGCGTTCGGGGTGTGGTGCTTGCCGAAGCGCTCGAGCAGACCGAGGCCGTGGTGGATCACGGCCATGACGAGCACCCCGATCGCGAGCCGGCCGTCGGGCACGAACGGCAGCAGCGCCAGACCGCCGGCCCACAGCGCCTGCACCAGCAGGTGCGGCAGCAGCACGTTGGTGCGCTGCCACAGGTCGCGGCCCTCGCACTGCGCGAACAGGAACGCGGTGTAGCCGGCGGTCAGCGACGCCGGCACCAGGTTCACCCAGCGCAGCGCGTCGGCCACGCCGTCGAGGCCGAGCAGGCGCGCGCCGACGATGGCGGCGCACAGCGTGCTGAACGCGATCAGGACGATGGCGCCCTTGACCAGCCAGCTGCGCCAGTTGGGCCGCAGCAGCAGCGTGAGGAACAGCCGCGGCCGCTTCAGGTCGGCGACCAAGAGGACCGTGGTCAGGGTCGTGAACAGGAGCGCCAGCAGCTCGGGGGCGTAGGCCTTGGCCCCGGCGGTGCCGGCCATCGCGCCGGTGAACGGCGCCAGCATGGCGGCGCCGGCGGCGATGCCCTTGGTGACCAGGTACGCCGACACGCGGGCGCCCCAGTGGATCTCGTGGTCGACGTTGAGCACGACGCGGGTGTCGGGCCGCTCGAAGCGGGCGGCGTCGGCGGCCGGCATCGGCGGCGGCGGCAGCCGGCGGTCGCTCCAGATCCAGGTCGACGGCTCGGCCGCGGTGCCCGGCTCCAGCAGCGCGTCGTGGGCGCCGAGATACCACACGTTCGGACCGGTGCCCTGCTCGGGGCGCCGCACCGTGGCGCCCTCGACCTCGCGCACCAGGCGGCTGACCTTGCTGTCCGGGTCGTGCAGGTCGCCGCTGAGGATCGCCTCCTCCGGACAGACGATCTCGCACGCGGGCTTCAGGCCCTGCTCGACGCGGTGCGCGCAGAAGTGGCACTTCTCGGCGCCGCCGGTGTCGTCGTTGAGGTGCAGCGCGTCGTACGGGCACGCCTGCATGCAGGCCTTGCAGCCGATGCAGACGTCCTTGTCGAGGTCGACGATGCCGTCGGGGCGCTTGTGCAGCGCCGTCACCGGGCAGATCGTCACGCACGGCGCC
The DNA here is from genome assembly GCA_050245995.1 of Planctomycetota bacterium. GTDB lineage: Bacteria > Planctomycetota > UBA1135 > UBA1135 > UBA2386 > JBFWWV01. The sequence goes on from JBFWWV010000001.1 coordinate 503,679, forward strand.
TGCGTGCACTGGTTGCAGCGCAGCACGGCGAAGTGTCGCCGTACCGACGGGAACGTGCCGACCTCGGCGTACTTGACCCAGGTGCGGAAGTCGCCGAGCGGGACGTCGTTCTCGGACTTGCAGGCGACGGTGCAGGCGTGGCAGCCGATGCACCGGCGCTGGTCGATCACGAAACCGTACTGCATGCGTCGAGGCGGCGGAGTTGCGGTCCGCGGCGGCGGAACGCTGAGGTCACCCGGTCGGGCGCGCGTCGTCCTAGTGCGCGGGGATGCCGAACTGCAGCGACGGCGTCAGGCCGAGCGCCAGGCCGATGCCGATCAGCAGGGCCAGGATGCCGAGGCCGACGACGAAGCCCATACCGGCGGGGACGAGTTCCTTGGGATCGATCAGCGGTTCGCTCATGGTCGGCGCGGAGTGTAGTGGGGGCGCGGCCGAGTTCCCACGCAAAGTCGACGGCGCCGCGCGGCGGTCATGGCAGCAGCGGGCCGACCGTCTCGGCGAGCAGGATCGCCACCGCGTGGCCGCCGCTTCGGCTGAGGTGGCCGCCGTCGAGGAACGAGTGGTCGGCCCGCCCGAGCGCGGCAAGGGTCGGGACCGGGTCGACCGACGGCAGGCCCAGCTCCGCGGCGACGGCCGCCACCCGCTCGCGCAGCGCGCCGAAGCGGAACTCGGCCGGGTCGAACTCGAGCATGCGCAGCCGCTCCGCCCACATCGCCTCGTCGCAGTGCCAGACGGTCGGCAGGATCAGGACCACCAGCGGTCGGTCGCCGAGCGCCGCCTTGGCGGTCTGCAGGGACTGCCGCAGCGTGGCCATTGCGACGGGCACCGGCGGCGGCTGGCCAGGTCGCCAGGTGTGCTGCGGGTCGATGACGTCGAGGAACAGGCCGGCGTTGGTGCGGCCGGGCTCCGGCATGCCGCCGATGTCGGTCTGCCACTCGGGCGTGCCGATGAACCGCAGCGGCGACCACTCGGTGGCGTTGGTGGCCAGCCAGGTCTCGAGCCACAGCAGGAACCGCGAGTGGGTCGACAGGCGCGCGCGCAGCGAGTGCTGCATCAGGTGCGCCATCGGGCCGGAGAACAGGTTGCCGCCGCACACCGTGTGCATGGTGACGCGGTCGTCGGTGAAGTCGTTGCCGAGGTAGACCCCGAACACCACCAGGTCCGGATCGAACACCGGGATCAGCTCGAGGAGGCGCCGCGTCGTCAGCACCGTGCCGAACGACGGGATGCCGGCGTTGCCGATGACGACGTTGCGTGCGTCGACGCGCAGATGCTCCTGCAGCTGCTGCGGCAGGGCGTCGTGGTCCTCGACGCCGTAGCCGAACACCACCGAGTCGCCGACGCAGAGGACGCGCGGCACGCCGCGCCGGCGCGGTGGCACCTCCTCGCCCCGCAGCCCCATGCGGTTCACGTGGATGCGCGTGGACTGACCGTCGCCGAAGCGGAACGTCCCCCGGTAGCGCGGCGTGAGCCCGATCGAGTCGCCCTGCTGGCAGTAGAGCCCCTGGTTGTGGAACTCGGCCATCTGCGGCGGCAGCACCCAGAACAGCCGGGCGCCCAGCTCGAGCAGGCCGGCCAGGACGACGAGCACCAGCGCCAGCAGCGCCAGGGCGAACAGCACGCGGCGGCGCCGCGGGCGCCGGAGCGGCGCGGTGGCCGGCGGGGCGGGCGGCGGCGTCCCGGCGTCCGTTCCGCTCACTGCTCCGACCACCCGAGCAACTCGTCCAGCGTGCGCACCGACACCGCGTGGTAGCGCGGCCGGGCCTGGCGGTAGATCGCCAGCGCGCGGTCGCGGCCGTCGGGCGCGCGCAGCAGCGCCTCGTACAGCGGCTTCAGGAACTTGCGCCGGCCGACGTGCAGCAGGAACTGCTCGAGGCGCGGCATCGCCGCGCCGTAGTCGGCGGCGATCGCCAGCTCGAGCCACTTGGTCAGGATCTCGCTGTTGCCACTGTCGGTCAGTCGGTAGCGCACGTCGATCTGGGCCATCAGCGCGGCGTCCGCCTTCAGCCCGTCCAGGAAGCGCAGCCACTGCTGGGTGTTCCAGTCGACGTTGCCGCCGTCCTGCTGCAGCGCCGCCGCCGAGTGGCCGGCCTCGACCGCCTGCTTGACGGCGTCGACCGCGGCGAACGCGGCCGACTCCGGCACCGGCGCGTCGGCGGGCAGCCCGGGCTGGTGCAGCCACGTCGCGACGTCGACCTGCGCCGCCAGCGCCGGGTCGCCGTCGAGCAGGTGCTCGTGCAGGTAGCGCGCGAACGTCGCGGTGGTCACGCTCTCGAACGCGTGCTGGTCGAACCAGCCGCGCAGGAAGGCATCGAAGCGCGCCCGGCCGTAGACCTGCTCGAGGCGCCGCAGCAGCGCCGCGCCCTTCTCGTACGGCACCGACGTCATGCCGTCGTCCGGGTTGCGGCCGCGCAGATCGATGTGCAGCACCTGGTCGGGCTTCGGCAGGTTGCGGAGCTCGGCGGCCAGGTCGCGCATGCCGAGCGCGATCTCCATGTGCGCGCGCTCCTTGCCGTAGACGTGCTCCATGATCCGCTGCTCGAGGTAGACCGTGAAGCCCTCGTTGAGCCAGAAGTCGCGCCAGGTCGCGTTGGTGACCAGGTTGCCGGACCAGCTGTGCGCCAGCTCGTGCGCGATCAGGGCCACCAGCGACTTGTCGCCGGCCAGGATCGTCGGCGTCGCGAACGTCAGGCACGGGTTCTCCATGCCGCCGAACGGGAAGCTGGCCGGCAGGATCAGCACGTCGTAGCGGCCCCAGCGATACGGACCGAACAGCTGCTCGCAGGCGGCGACCATCCGCTCCATGTCCTCGAGCTCGCGCGCGGCGCCCGGCAGCACCGGCGGCTCGGCCCAGACCGCGCAGCGTTCGCTGACCGCCTGTTCCTGCAGGTCGCCGCACGCCAGCGCGATCAGGTAGCTCGGCACCGCGTGCGGCATCGCGAACGTCCAGCCCGCGGCCGCCGAGCCGCCGCGCTCGGTCGCGCTCATCAGGGGCCGCAGCGCCGGCGGCGCGTGCACGATCGCCTCCCAGGTCACGCGCGCGGCCGGCGAGTCCTGCAGCGGGATCCAGGTGCGGGTCAGGATCGCCTGGCCCTGCGTGAACAGGAACGGCAGCGCGCCGGCCGTCTGCGCCGGCTGCAGCCACTGCAGCGCCGCGTCCTTGCCGGGCGTCGTCGCGTAGCGCACGGTCACGCGGTCGCAGCCGGGTGGCAGCGCCACGCACAGGGGCTGGCCGAGCTGCGGGTCCGGGCTGCCGAGGCGCCAGGGCAGGTCGCGGCCGCTGGTCGTCTCCGCCACGCGGTCGATCTGCAGGTCCTGGGTGTCGAGCCACAGCGGCGCGGTCGGGTCGCGGCGCTCGAGGTGCAGCGTGCAGGTGCCGCGCACCGTCGTCGCGTCGAAGTCGAGCGTCAGGTCGAGCGCGAGGTGCCGCACGCGCACCCGGTCCGGCCGGGCGAAGCTGTGGAGGTCGACGCCTTCGCCGGCGCGGGCCGGCGGGCGGTCGGGGAGGTCGTCGCGGCGGGACGAGGGCATGGTCGGATCGGCGCCGGTCGCGCAGGCGACCAGCAGGAGCAGGAGACCGAGGTTCGCGGTGCGCAGCCTCGGCGCGGACGGGGCGGGGTGCCGGCGCATGGGGTCCGTTGTAGGAACCGGCGGCGCGCTTTGCCACGGGCCCGCCGCTCGGGCGTTGCTCCGGGCGTCCCTGCGTGGTGCGATCCCCGGCGTGACCGCGCGCCACCTCGGCCTGCCGACCGTCCTGCTGCTCGCCGCCTGCGCGGCGCCGCACCCGGCGTGGCCGGCCGACGCGACGGCGACGCTGGCCGCGGCGCGCGCCGCCGGCGACGAGCTGGTGGTGTTCTTCGCCCTGCCCGGTCGCGAGCAGAGCGACCGGATGGAGCAGCGCGCGCTGCGCGACCCGCAGGTGCTGGCGGCGCTCGCCGACGGTGGCTTCCGGTCGCTGTGGCTGGACGGGTTCACGCACCGGCGCCTGCACGCGGAGTGGCTCGGCGGCGGCGAAGGGATGGGTGTCTGCGTGCTCGACGGCGACGGCGCGGTGTACGCGGCGCGGCCCGGGCCGCAGGACCCGGGCGAGCTGGCGGCGTTCGTGCGGCTGTGCACAGCGCGTCGCGGCGACGTGCGCGCGGCGCGGGCGCGACTGCAACAGGATCCCGGCGACCCGCGGCGGCAGCACGAGCTGGCGCTGCTGCTGCTCGAGCTGGGCTGCCGGGTCGGCACCGAGGAGCTGCTGATGCGCGCCGCGCAGGGCGGCGAGGTCGACGCGCACCACCGGCTGGCGCGGCTGTTCGCGCTCGACGGCCACGTGCAGCGCGCGCGGCAGTGGCTCCGCATCGCCGTGCCGTCGCCGGCGGCGCGCGTGACCGAGGGCTACGTGCTGTTCAAGGAGCGCCGCCACGCCGACGCCGCGGCGCAGTTCGAGCAGGCGCTGGCGCTCGGCGACCTCGGCCCGGACCGCGACCGCGCGCGGCTCTACTACGGCAAGGCGCTGCACGAGTGCGGTCGCGACGACGAGGCGCGCGCGGTGCTCGAGGCGCTCCGGCGCGACGCGGCCGGCACGACGTTCGGCGCCGCCGCCGAGCACACGTTGGGACACATGCAGGAGGACGGACATGACCACTCGCACTGATCGGCGCCGGTTCGGCGCCGCGCTCGCCCTGGCGTCTGCCCCGCTGTTCGGCGGCGTCGCCGCGGCCCAGCAGGACGAAGAGCCCGCGCCCGCGACCGAGGCTGCCGCCGAGACGCCGGCCGCGCCGCGCTGGACCTGGGTCGAGGACTGGCCCAAGCTCGACGAGGGCGACCAGCTGGGCAACACGCACGGCTGCCTGTGCGTCGACAGCGCCGGCAACCTCTTGGCCAACACCGACACCGACCGGGCGGTCGTGAGGTTCGCGCCCGACGGTCGGCTGCTCGGCAGCTGGGGCGCGGAGTACCGCGGCGGCCTGCACGGCATGACGCTGCGGCGCGAGGGCGACCAGGAGTTCCTCTACCTGGTGCACACCATGCGCAGCGAGGTGCTGAAGACCACGCTCGACGGCGAGGTGCTGTGGACCATCGGCTGGCCGGAGGAGTCCGGCATCTACGAGAAGCAGCAGGACTTCCGTCCGACGGCCGTCGCCGTGACGGCCGACGGCCGGATCTACGTCGCCGACGGCTACGGCAAGTCGTGGATCCACCTGTTCGATCGCGAGCGCCGCTACGTGCGGTCGTTCGGCGGGCCAGGCAGCAAGAACGGGCAGTTCAAGACGCCGCACGGGCTGTGGATCGACGCGCGCTCCGGCGAGGAACTGCTGCTGGTGTGCGACCGCGAGAACGCGCGGCTGCAGTGGTTCGACCTCAACGGCAAGCCCGTGCGCGAGGCGCGCGAAGGGATGCTGCGCCCCTGCAACGTGTGGCCGCTGGAGGACGGCATGCTCGCGGTCGCCGACCTCGCCGGTCGCGTGGCGATCCTCGACCGCGACGACCAGCCGATCGCGTTCCTCGGCGACACCGCGCCGCTCGAGCTGCGCGCCAAGAACGGCGTCGACCGCGAGCACTGGCAGAAGGACCGGTTCTTCGCGCCGCACTCGGTGTGCGCCGACCGCGACGGCAACCTCTACGTGATGGACTGGAACCGCAACGGCCGGATCACCAAGCTGCGCCGCGAGCGGTAGGCACATGGCGACGTGCTTCTCGCACCCGGCGGTGCCGCTGGCGATCGCCTGCTGGGCGCCGCGGCTGCGGCGCCGCGCGCTGCTGATCACCGCGGCGATGCTGTCCGCGGCGCCGGACCTCGACGTGATCGGCTGGTACCTCGGCGTGCCCTACGAGGCGCCGTGGGGACACCGCGGCTGCACGCACTCGCTGGTGTTCGCGCTCGGCACCGCGCTGGTGGTGGCGCCGTGGCTGGCGCGCCGGTGCGGCGTCGAGGTCTGGCGCGTCGTGCTGTTCTTCGCGGCGGCGATGGGGTCGCACGGGCTGGTCGACATGGCGACCGACGGCGGGCTCGGCATCGCGCTGTGGTGGCCGTTCTCGGACGAACGGGTGTTCTTCGCGTTCCGCCCGCTCGAGGTGCCGCCGCTCGGCGTCCGCGCGTTCTTCTCGGAGTGGGGGCAGTCGGTGCTGCGGTCGGAGGCGCTGTGGCTATGGCTGCCGGCCGCGGGGACGGGCGCCGTCGGCCTGTGGATCACGCGGCGGCGCGCGGCGCCGGCGGCGCCATCGCCCGGCAGCTGAGTCAGCGTGGGACCGGTCGCGCCGGCGCGTCTGGCGGCAGCCGCCGCAACGCGGTGCTCGCGGCCACGCGCACCGGCCAGTGCGGATCGTCCCGCTGATGACGCAGCAGCAGGGGCCGCGCTGCGCCGGCGTGCTGCGTGCGCGCGGTGCGGCCCAGCGCGGCGCACGCCGCCGCACGCACCGATGGGGCGGCGTCGTCGGCCAACCGCAGCAACGCCGTCAGCGACGCGTCGTCGATCGGCAGGCGCGACAGCAGGGTGGCTGCCGCCGTGCGCAGCTGCGGGTCCTCGGCTCCGGCGAACGGCAGGCACCAGGCGCGCAGCGCGTCCGCGTCGGTCAGCTCCGCGAAGGTCGCCTCGTCGGGCGAGCGCAGCAGCCAGCGGCGCAGCAACGGCCGGTCGGAGGTCGTTGTCGCCTCGTCGGGTCGCGGCGTCGGTTCGGTCGGCCACAACGCGATCAGCGCTTCGGTGGCGCAGGTCTGGTTCGCCGTGTCGAGGAAGTACGGGTTGTGGAGCATCGCGACGGCGAGCGCCGGGCGGCGCGCGCGCACGGCGAGGTCCGCCGTCGCGACGGCGGCCGGGCCGAAGGCCGGCTCGCGCATCAGCCGCAGCAGCAGCGCGAGACTCTCTTCGGCTGGGGCGTCCAGCAGCGCGAGCTCGACGGCGGCCTGGGCGCGGACGTTCGCGCCGGCGGCCGGGTCCTCGGCTGCGCGCCGCAGCAGCGGTTCGGCGACGGGACCCAGGCGGTGAAGGCCGCGCACCACGGTAATGCGCGCGCCGGCGTCGTAGCAGCGCGCGACGTGTGGCATCGCCGGTGCCGCAGCCGGACCGATGGCGCGCAGCGCGGCGAGCGCGAGCTGCCGCAAGAACGGGTCGTCGCCGTCGAGCCGTTCGACGAGCTGCGGCATCGCCGGCTCGGCCGCCGCGCCGAGCCCTTCGATCGCCAGCAGCGCGCGGTGGGCGCTGGCCGGATCGTCGCCGCGCAGCAGCGCCGCGAGCTGCGGCATCGCCGGCGCGCCGGCAGGTCCGAGCTGCCGGAAGCGCCAGACCTCGGTCCAGTGCAGCGGGTCGTCGCCGCGCGGCGTCAGGATCGCCGGCAGCAGCGCGGCGATGGCGCGGTCCGGCGCGATCACGGCGAGGGCGCGAGCGGCGGCGGTGACCTCGGCTTCGAGTTCCGGGTCGCCGGCGGGGTAGCCGAGCATCTCGACCATCCGGTCGATGGCCGCCGGGGTCGCGCGGCCGATCGCACCCAAGGTCGTCGCCGCCGCGATCCGGTGATCGGCCTTGGCGGTGAACTGCGCCGAGACGGCTTCGACCGCGGCGGCGGCGTGTGGGCCCAGGCGTTGCAGGGCGGCGAGGGCCTCCGGTGCGGACGACTCGCGCCAGACACCGCGGCGCAGATCGGGGTCACCCTCCTCGAGCAGCTCCGCCAGCTGTGCGGCGCCGTGGCCGACTTCGGCGCCGAGTGCGCCGAGCGCCGGGATCGCCCAGCGCAGCACCTGGCGGTCGGTGCTCCCGACGGCTTCACGCACCGCGCTGGCGTAGGCCGGACGCGGTGGTCGGTGGTCGATCGACGCGCGCGCGGCCCAGCGCCGGATGCGCGCATCGCGGTCCTCGAGCGCCAGCTGCAGCGACGGGGCGCCGCCCACGCCGATCGCGGCCAGGGCGAACGCCGCGCGCCACCGGATGCCCGGACGTTCGCTGCCGAGCTGTGCATCGACCGCCGGCAGGGATCGCGCCGCCTCGGGGCCGAGCATCGCCAGGACGCCGAGCACGTCGTGCGTGCACGTCGGATCGACCAGCAGGGTCTCGAGCGCAGGCAGGATGGCCGGCACCGGCCAGCGGCCCGATGGATCGTCCATCCGCGCGCGGATCGTCGCCGTCGCGGCGGCGTCCACCGCGGTCCAGATCGCGAGTCGTTCGCGCAGGACGTCGAGCGCGGCGAGGGGCTGCGGGCCCAGCTGCAGCGCGATCCAGGCCGCGGTCTCGGCCTCGTCCTCGCTGGGCGCCGCCGCCACCAGCCGCAGCAGGCGAGGCAGCGTTGCCTGGTAGCCGGCCGGCGACGACGCGCTCACCATGGCCAGCTGCTGGAGGGCCCGACGACGAGCCTCCGGATCGTGGGCCTCGAGCCGCTGGTCCCACGTTCCGGCGTCGGCGGCCAACGGCAGGACCACCACGTTCTGCGCCACCGCAGCGGTGCTCAGGACGATCCCCGCCGCCACGCGGGCGGCGGTGCGGCGCAGTGTCGAGCGAGCGCGTCTCCCCGGCGGCATGCGGACATGCTACGCCGGGAACGGCTCAGCTGCAGCCGCTCGTGCCGCCGCACGACACGCACTTGAGGCACGTGCCGTTGCGCACCAGGGTGAACGCGCCGCAGCTGCCGCACGGGTCGCCCTCGTAGCCCTTGAGGCGGGCCTCGGCGATCTTGCGGCGCAGCTTCTGGCTCTCCTTGGCGACCGCGGTGGCGGCGGCGACGCGGGTGTGGGTGCCGCCTTGCGGGGCGCCGTGACCATTGCCGTCCCGGCCGACACCGCCGTCGCGTGCGTGCAGCTCGCCGCCGTCGCGGCCGATGCCGCGGCTCGGCGGCCGCAGGCGGTCGTCGGTGGACGGGCCACCGGGCGCCGTCGGCGGCAGCTCGTCGACCTCGTAGACCTCCTCGGACACGACCTCCTCCTCGACGAACTCGGGGCTCTTCTGGCCCATCGTCGTGTTGCTGAGGTCCTCGCTCTGCACCTGGCAGAGGTCGTTGCGCCCGAGGTAGCTGATCGCCAGCTCGCGGAACACGTAGTCGATCACGCTGGTGACCATCTTGATCTGGTCGTGGCCCTGCACGATGCCGTTGGGCTCGAACCGCGTGAACACGAACGCGTCGACGAACTCGTCGAGCGGCACGCCGTGCTGCAGGCCGAGCGACACCGCGATCGCGAAGCAGTTCATCAGGCTGCGGAACGCGGCGCCCTCCTTGTGCATGTCGAGGAACACCTCGCCGAGCGTGCCGTCCTCGTACTCGCCGGTGCGCAGGTAGATCTTGTGGCCGCCGACGACGGCCTTCTGCGTGTAGCCGGCGCGGCGGTGCGGCAGCTTGCGGCGCTTGGCCAGGTAGCGGTGCACGATGCGCTCGGTGATGCGCTGCGCCACGGCCTGGGTGTCCTGCGCCATGGCCAGGCCCTCGCCCAGCGAGTCGTCGTCGACCAGGCTGGTGCTGAGCGGCTGGCTCAGCTTGCTGCCGTCGCGGTACAGCGCGACCGCCTTCAGCATCGACCGCCAGCCGAGGCGGTAGGCCTCCTTGACGTCGTCGATCGACGCGTCGTTCGGCATGTTGATGGTCTTGCTGATGGCGCCGCTGATGAACGGCTGCACCGCGGCCATCATGTGGATGTGCGCGGCGAACGGGATGTAGCGCCGGCCGATGCGGCCGCAGCGGTTGGCGCAGTCGAACACCGGCAGGTGCGCCTCCTTGAGGTGCGGCGCGCCCTCGACGGTCATGGTGCCGCACACGTAGTCGGTGGCGGCGGTGACCTCGGCCTTGCTGAAGCCGAGGTGGCGCAGCAGGTCGAAGCTCCAGTCGTCGATCTGCGCCGCGTTCAGACCGAGCGTCTGCTGCAGCCACTCGGCGCCGAGGACGTTCTTGCCGAACGCCGTGTTCAGGTCGAACGCCGACTTCAGCGCCTCCTCGACCTTGCGCAGCGCCTGGGTGTCGAAGCCCTTCCTGGTCAGCGTCTCGTGGTTGATCGCGGGCGCGCCGGCCAGCGTCTTGCGGCCGACCACGTAGGCGATGATGTCGTCGATCTGCGCCGGCGAGTAGCCGAGCTTCTTCAGCGCCGGCGGCAGGCTCTGGTTGACGATCTTGAAGTAGCCGCCGCCGGCCAGCTTCTTGAACTTGACCAGCGCGAAGTCCGGCTCGACGCCGGTGGTGTCGCAGTCCATCAGCAGGCCGATGGTGCCGGTCGGCGCGATCACGGTGACCTGCGCGTTGCGGTAGCCGTGCTTCTCGCCGAGCACCAGCGCCTTGTCCCAGGCCGAGCGCGCGGCCTCGAGCAGGTCCTTCGGGCACAGCTGCGGGTCGATGCCGACCGGCGTGTTCGACAGGCCTTCGTACTCCTGCGCGCTGGCGCTGTAGGCGGCGCGGCGGTGGTTGCGGATGACCCGCAGCATCGGCTCCTTGTTGCGGTCGTAGGCCGGGAACGCGCCGAGCTCCTTGGCCATCTCCGCCGACGTCGCGTACGACTCGCCGCACATCACGGCCGAGATCGCGCCGGCGATCGCGTAGGCCTTGGGCGATGCGTACGGGATGCCGGTGCGCATCAGGATCGTGCCGAGGTTGGCGAAGCCGAGGCCCAGCGTGCGGAACTCGTAGCTCTTCTTGGCGATCGCCTGGCTCGGGAAGCTGGCCATCAGCACGCTGACCTCGAGCACGATGGTCCACAGCCGCGTGGCGTGGCGCAGGCCGTCGATGTCGATCGAGCCGTCGTCGTTGAGGAACTTGACCAGGTTGATCGACGCCAGGTTGCAGGCCGTGTCGTCGAGGAACATGTACTCGGAGCACGGATTGCTCGCGTGGATGCGGCCGTCCTCCGGGCACGTGTGCCACTCGTTGATCGTCGTGTCGTACTGCACGCCGGGGTCGGCGCAGGCCCAGGCCGCGTAGGCGATCTGGTCCCACAGGCCCTGCGCGTCGATCTCCTTGTGCAGCTTGCCGTCGGTGCGGCGGAGGAGCCGCCACGGCGCGTTCTCGTCGACGGCGCGGAAGAACTCGTTCGGGATGCGGATCGAGTTGTTCGAGTTCTGGCCGGCGACGGTGGCGTAGGCCTCGCCGTCCCAGCTGGTGTCGTACTCGGGCAGGTCGACGGCCTTGAAGCCCTGGCGCGCCAGCTGCAGCGCGCGGTGCAGGAAGCTGTCGGGGATCTGCGCCTTCTGCGCCTCGACCAGCGCGGTCAGCAGCTGCGGGTTCTCCTGCGGCGCGGTCACCACCTCGGCCGTGCCGTCGGCGCCGGGCACGTGGCACGCGTTGATGACCTGGCCGATCAGTCGGCGGATCGTCTTGCTGCCGGTCACCAGCGCGGCGACCTTCTGTTCCTCGACGACCTTCCACGACACGAAGTTCTCGATGTCGGGGTGGTCGAGGTCGAGGCACACCATCTTGGCGGCGCGGCGCGTGGTGCCGCCCGACTTGATCGCGCCGGCGGCGCGGTCGCCGATGCGCAGGAAGCTCATCAGGCCCGAGCTCTTGCCGCCGCCGGACAGCGGCTCGTTCTCGCCGCGCAGCTGCGAGAAGTTGCTGCCGGTGCCGGAGCCGTACTTGAACAGGCGCGCCTCGCGCGTCCACAGGTCCATGATGCCGCCGTCGTTCACCAGGTCGTCGCTGACGGACTGGATGAAGCAGGCGTGCGGCTGCGGCCGCTCGTACGCGTTCTTGCTCTTGTGCAGGCGGCCCGTCTGCGGATCGACGAACCAGTGGCCCTGCGCCGGGCCGGTGATGCCGTAGCTCTGGTGCAGGCCGGTGTTGAACCACTGCGGCGAATTGGGCGCCGCGTGCTGCGCCGCCAGCATGTGGCACAGCTCGTCCTCGAACGCCTGCGCGTCCTCGGCGGTGTCGAAGTAGCCGTACTCCTCGCCCCAGTGGCGCCAGCAGCCGGCGAGCCGGCCGAACACGCGGCGCGCGTCGCGCTCGCCGCCGAGCACCGGGTTGCCGTCCTGGTCGAGCACCGGCTTGCCGCCCTGGTCCACCTGCGGCACGGAGGCCTTGCGGAAGTACTTCTGCGCCAGGATGTCGACGGCGACCTGGCTCCAGTGCGCCGGCACCTCGATGTCGCGGGCTTCGAAGACCAGCGAACCGTTCGGGTTGCGGATCTCGCTGTGGCGCTGCTGGAACGCGATGCCCTCGTATGGCGAGGCGCTCTGCCGGGTGAACCGCCGTTGGATCTTCACGCTACTTCCTCCTCCGGATGCCTGCGTCACCGCTGTGGCGCAGGAGTGTCTTGAACTGTCGAGACGGGCGACGTTGCTCGGGCTGACCGCGAGGCGGCGGGCCCGCGTCGGGCGGCCGCCTCACTTCGAATGGAACGAACGAGACCGGCGCGATCGGGGTGAGGTGGCGCGCCGTTCGTCGGCGACGCGGCGGGACCTCCGGCTGTCGTCGCGGGCGACGCAGCGGGGATCGAGGACCGTTTGACCGACGGCGACCCGCTCCGGGCCGCCCAGCAGACCAACACCACCCCGGCCAGGCCGGGGCGCCCGAGCGGTCTGACCGGACCGTCCGGGCTACCTGGCGTCGCGCCGATCCGGCCGTCGCGGGCCGAGTGGAATCACTCGGCGTCGCGTCGGCGCGGGCCGGGCCATGGGTCGCAGGACCCCATGGTCTCGTCGGCTCGGCACCAGGGGGGCACTGTCTATTGGGTCGGGGCAGGATGGGCAACACCAAACGTTGCGAATCCTGCCATGCCGCCGCAGAGCCGCACCAGCGCCGCCGAGGTCACGGTTTCGCAACCGTGGGCCCGCGTTGGTCGGCGGCGCGGGTGCGCGGCGGCCTGCGGACCGCACCGGGTCGCGGCGTCCAGCAGGGTCGCCCGGGCGCCCGGCAGGGAGAGTTTCCGGGCGCGCAAATGTTGGCGCCAGGGGCTGCAATGGGGCCCGCGCCGTCCCCGGCCCGGGCCGGCGGTTCCAAGTCCCCACGGCTGCCCGTGGTCGCCGGCCGGCGGCCGGGTCGCCATTCGTCCTCGGAGGTCCCCCGATGTCCCTGCGCTCCCTCGTCCCCGTCGCCCTCGTCTCGTTCGTCCTGGCCAGCGCCTGCGCGCAGCAGGAACCGTCCCGGCAACCGTCGGGCCTCGACGCCGCCCGCCGTCAGCTCGAGTCGGCGCGGGAGGAGGTGGTCGAGGCGCGCGAGGCGCTGCGGCAGATGCGTGCCGAGTTGGAGCAGGCGCAGCAGGCGATGCAGGAGTCGCAGCGGAAGAAGCAGCAGGGCGACGAGACCGGGCAGCGGATGGGCGCCGAGGTGGCGGCGCTGCGCACCGAACTCGCCGAGCTGCGCAAGCGGCTGCAGAAGGAGCTCGAGACCGCGGCGGCCGCCAAGGCCGACGCCAAGGCCGAGCAGCAGCGCCGCGCCGAGCGCGCGGCCGAGCAGGAGCGCCAGCAGGAGGCGGCGCAGCGCGCGGCGCGCGAACAGAGCCGCGCCGTCGAGCGGCAGCGGCGCGAACTCGAGCAGGAGCTGCGCGCCGCGAAGCAGCAGCTCGAACGCCAGAAGCAGGACCAGGAGCGTGAGCTGGCGCGGGCGAGCCAGCGGCAGGAGCGGCAGGCGCAGGCGCTGGAGCGCGAGCGGCAGCAGGCCGAGGAGCGCCGGCAGCAGGAGCTGGCGGCGGCCAAGGAGCGCCAGGAGAAGCAGGCCGCGGCGCTGCGCCGCGAGCTCGAGCAGCAGAAGCAGCAGCTGGAGCGGCAGCTCGCCGAGGCACGCGAGGGCCGCGAGCGCGCGCTGGCGGAGATGAAGGAGCGTCTCGACCGCGAGCTCGCCGCTGCCGGCAAGGCGGCCGAGCGCGCCGCAGAGCAGGCCCGGCAGCGCCGCGAGCGCGACGTCACCGAGGTCCGCGAGGCCGCCGCGGAGAAGGCCGCGAAGCAGGCGGCCGAGGCCGCCGAGGCGGTCGCCGAGCGCGAGCGCGAGGTGGCCGCGGGCCGCGAGCGCTACGAGGGGCTGCGGCAGCGCATCCAGGAGCTGCGGCAGCGCACCGAGCAGCGCGCCGCCGAGCTGAAGGAGCACGCCGAGGCGCAGCAGCGCGCGCTGCGCGAGCGCGACTCCGGGCACGCGAGCCTGCTCGAGGAACACCGGCGGGCGCAGCAGGCGCTGCAGCGCGACCTCGAGCGCATGCGCCGCGACCTCGAGGCCGCGTTCGGCGCGCGCGCCGGCGACCGCAACTGCGCGCCGTCGCGGCAGCGCCGCTGCGCACCGTCCCGCAGCGCCGCCCGACAGGCGGAGCGCGTCGAGGCCGAGGCGAAGGCCGCGCCCAAGCCCAAGACGATCAACTGACACCGGCGCCCGGTCGGGCGTCTCGCTCGGCGTTCCGGCCGGCGCGTCGCCGTGCGTCAGTCGTCGCGCGCGTTGAGCGGCGGCGGCAGCGGCGCGTCGTCGCCCGCGAACGGCGGCGCCGCCCGGCAGCGCGACAGCCGCGCGACCAGCAGCGACGGGAACCGGGCGATGCGGTCGTTCCACTCGCGGACGACGTCGTTGTACAGCGTGCGGGTGTGGGTGAGCTTCTCCTCGACGGCCCACAGACGCTGGTGCAGGTCGAGGTACAGCGCGTCGGTGCGCAGCTCGGGGTAGCGCTCGTGCAGCAGCAGCACCTGGCGCGATGCCTCCGCGGCCCGCCCGGCCGCGGCCGCGGCGGCGTCGCGTTCGCCGTGGGTGCGCAGCGCGGCCAGGTCCTCGAGCAGCGAGCGCTCGTGGCCGGCGGCGCCGCGCACGACCGCCACGAGGTTGGGCACCAGTGCGGCCCGCACCGACAGGTCGACGTCGACCTGCCGGAACGCCGCGCGCACCTGCTGGCGCAGGCGCACCAGCCGGTTGTGGGTGAGGACCGCCCAGAACGGCAGCGCCGACAGCGCGCCGGCGAGGACGCCCCACAGCAGCGCCGGCGTCGTCGTCCAGTCCCGGCCGTGCACCACGGCGACGGCGACGAAGCCGGCGACCAGCGGCCAGAGCCAGGCGAACGCGAACAGCACCGCCTCGCCGCGCGCCGACGTGCGCACGCGCTCGGCCGGAGCGCGGCGCGTCAGCAGCAGGGGCACCTCGCGCTCCCTTGCCAGCACGCGGTCCGGCTGCACCACGCCGAGCACCGAGATCGCCGCGTCGAGCTCGAGCACGCGAGCGCGGTGGCGGCGGTGCACGGTCTCGTAGTCGGTCGGCAGCGACTGCAGCGCCTCGTTGTCGGCGCCCTCGATCCGGACGCCGATGCGGTCGCCGTCGTCGAGCTCGAAGTCGCACGCGCCCTCGTCGCCGCCGTCGCGCCGCCACTCGGTGCGGGTCCGCGTCTTGCCCTTGCCGTCGGTGGTGGTCACCGTGACCAGCTTCTCGCGCACGTAGTCGTAGGCGACGCACGGGACGTCGAACCACGGGCACACGAGCGGCGCGGCACAGCGCACGGCGCCGGTCACCCACGCGTCGTCGCCGCTGGCCAGCGCGCGCACCGGCAGCTGCGGCGCCCGCGCCAGCACCCAGGTGCGGTGGTCCTGACGGCGCACCAGCCACGCGAACAGGAGCCCCAGCAGGAGCCCCGCGCCGCCGGCGATCGCGGCGCCTTCGGCGGGGCTCAGGCTGGCCAGGACCCAGGGCGCCGCCGCGGTCACCGGGGCGCCCTCAGAGCCGCTCCTTGATGGCCTCGAGGATCAGCCGCGCGCGCCGGCGGTTGTCGTCGGTGTCGAACGTGCCGACGCGCGCGCGCACCCGGGTCACGTCGCCGGGGTGGCGCTCGACCACGACCTTGGCGTCGCCGGCGTGCAGCGTGCCCTCGGTCGCGCCCGGTTGCCGCCGGTCGTCGACCGGGAAGCCCAGGTCGCGCAGCGAGGCGCGCGCGGCGGCGTAGACCGTCGGCAGGTCCTGCTTCACGTCCATCGTCGCCTCGTTGTCGTGGTAGCTGATCGCGCCGTAGGCGGCGGCGCCGACCGCGGCGGCGGCGGCGACGATGCAGCCGGGCAGCGCCGGCAGCAGCACGAGCAGCGGGGTCAGCAGGACGGCACGGGGCAGGGTGCGCATGCGGCTCATGCAAGCGTCGACGCACCGCCCTGTCCACCGCGGCGGGCCGCGGCGGCGTCCCGCGCGAACGTCGCGGCGCGCTCGATCGCACGCGCGAGGTGGCCTTCTCTGGTCTGGCCGCTCTTCTTGCGCGGCGCCAGCGAGTGGTCGCCGTCGGCGAAGAACTCGACCTCGATGGCCGGCGACAGTCGGTAGCCCTCGACCTCGGCGCGGGTGCCGAACGGATCGCGCTCGCCGTGCAGGATCAGCGTCGGCGTGCGCAGCGTCTCCAGGTGCGCGGTGCGCAGCTGCTCGGGCTTGCGCGGCGGGTGGAACGGGTAGCCGAACGCCACCACGCCGGCTGCCTGCAGCTCGTCGGCCAGCATCGTCGCCATGCGGCCGCCCATCGACTTGCCGGCGAGCACCAGCTGCGCGGGCGCCGCACCCGTCGCCGCCGCCGCCGCGCGCAGGCACGCGAGCAGCTGCGGGGTGCGGTCGGGCGGCCGCCGTTCGCCGCGCGCCCGCGCCGCCATGTAGGGGAAGTCGAAGCGCGCCACGCGCAACCCGTGCGCCGCGAGGCCGCGGGCGACCGCGGTCATCCACTCGTGGCGGCAGTCGGCGCCGGCGCCGTGCGCGAACAGGACGGTCGGCACGGCACCCGGGTCGCCGTCCCAAAGCAGCTCCGGCGCGTCGCTCACCGTCGTCGGTCGCGCACCAGGTAGGTGAACGTGCCCTTGCACAGCCGCTGGTCCTGCTGGAATGCCTCGCTCTCGCACACCAGCACCGAGCTGCCGCGCCGCAGGACGGTCGCGACCGCGCGCACCGGCCCGCGGTCGGGCAGGCCGGCGGCCAGGAAGTTCATCTTGAACTCGATGCTGGTCATCGTGCGGTCGGGCTGCAGCTCGGGCCAGGCGAGGTACACCGCCGCGGTGTCGCACAGCGTCGACAGCAGGCCGCCGTGCACGACGCCTTCCTCTTGCAGGAGCTCGGGACGCACCGGCAGCTCGACCTCGACGCGGTCGGGCGACCGCGACAGCAGGCGCATGCCCAGCAGCCGGTTGGTCTGCGTGCGCTCGAAGACCGCGTCGACGTCGATCACGGCGCGCGGCTCAGTCGGCGTAGGCTTCGATCGGCGGGCACGCGCACACCAGGTTGCGGTCGCCGTGCACGTCGTTCACGCGTGCGACCGGCGGCCAGAACTTGTGCACCTTGGTCCACGGCGCCGGGAACGCGGCGCGCTCGCGCGTGTAGGGGTGGCCCCACTCGGTGGCGGTGACCGCCGCGGCGGTGTGCGGCGCATTCTTCAGCAGGTTGTCCTGCCGGTCCGCGGTGCCGTCCTCGATCTCGCGGATCTCCTGGCGGATCGCGATCAGTGCAGCGCAGAAGCGGTCGAGCTCGGCCTTCCCCTCGCTCTCGGTCGGCTCGATCATCATCGTGCCGGCCACCGGGAAGCTGATGGTGGGGGCGTGGAAGCCGTAGTCCATCAGCCGCTTGGCGATGTCGGAGACCTCGATGCCGGCCGACTGCTTGAGGTGCCGCACGTCGACGATGCACTCGTGCGCGACCATGCCGTTCTGCCCGGTGTAGAGCACCGGGTAGTGGTCCTGCAGGCGCTTCTGCACGTAGTTGGCGGCGGCGATCGCGACCTGCGTCGCGCGGCGCAGCCCGTCGGCTCCCATCATCGCGATGTAGGCGTAGGAGATCGGCAGGATCGAGGCGCTGCCCCACGGGGCGGCGCTGATCGCCGAGATCGCCCGGCTGTGGTCGACGCCGTCGCCGCCGGTCGGCACCACCGGGTGCCCCGGCAGGAACGGCTGCAGGTGCGCGCCTGTGCAGATCGGGCCCATGCCCGGACCGCCGCCGCCGTGCGGGATGCAGAACGTCTTGTGCAGGTTGAGGTGGCAGACGTCGGCGCCGAGGTCGCCGGGCCGCAGCAGGCCGACCTGCGCGTTCATGTTGGCGCCGTCCATGTAGACCTGGCCGCCGTGGTCGTGCACCAGCTTGCAGATCGCGCGGATCGACTCCTCGAACACGCCATGCGTCGACGGGTAGGTCACCATCAACGCGGCGAGCTGCTCCTTGTGCTGCTCCGCCTTCTGCTGCAGGTCGCCGAGGTCGATGTTGCCGTCGTCGTCGCAGGCGACGACCACGACCTTCATGCCGCACATCGACGCGCTGGCGGGGTTGGTGCCGTGCGCGCTGCTCGGGATGAGGCACACGTTGCGCTGCTCGTGGCCGCGGCTCTTGTGGTACGCGCGGATCACCAGGAGACCCGCGTACTCGCCCTGCGAGCCGGCGTTGGGCTGCAGCGAGCAGCCGGCGAAGCCGGTGATCTCGCACAGCCACTGCTCGAGCGTGCGGTGCATCGCCGCGTAGCCCTCGGCCTGCTCCGGCGGCGCGAACGGGTGCATCGCCGAGAAGCCGGGCCACGACACCGGGTACATCTCGGCGGTCGCGTTCAGCTTCATCGTGCACGAGCCGAGCGGGATCATCGACGTCGTCAGCGACAGGTCCTTCGCCTGCAGCCGGTGGATGTAGCGCAGCAGCTCGTGCTCGCTGCGGTAGCTGTGGAACGACGGGTGGGTCAGGAACTCGCTCCGGCGCGCCAGCGGGCCGAGGTCGGGCGCGGTCGTCGCCGCCAGGGTCTTGCCGTCGCCGCCGAACGCCGCGAGCACGTCGAGCAGGTCCTGCGCGTCGACCGTCTCGTCGAGCGTGACGCCGAGGCTGCCGTCGGCGAACGCGCGCAGGTTGATGCGGCGCTCGCGCGCCGCCTTCTGCACGGCCGCGGCGCCCTGCTTGGGCGTCACGCGCAGCGTGTCGAAGGCCACCTGGTGGTGCAGTCGGTGGCCCTGCGCCTGCAGCGCCGCCGCCAGCGTCGCGGTCTGGTCGCGCAGCCGCTGCGCGATCGCGCAGAGGCCGTCCGGGCCGTGGTAGACCGCATACATGCTGGCCATCACCGCCAGCAGCACCTGCGCGGTGCAGATGTTCGAGGTCGCCTTCTCGCGGCGGATGTGCTGCTCGCGCGTGCCCAGCGACAACCGCATCGCCGGCTGGCCGGTGGCGTCGATGGTGACGCCGACGATGCGCCCCGGCAGCTGCCGCGTGAACTCCTTCTTCGCCGCCATGAACGCCGCGTGCGGGCCGCCGTAGCCGAGCGGCACGCCGAAGCGCTGCGCGCTGCCGCAGACCACGTCGGCGCCCATCTCGCCCGGCGGAACGAGCAGGGTCAAGGCCAGCAGGTCGGCGCAGCACGCCGCGTAGCCGCCGGCCGCGTGGATCCGTTCGATGGTCGGCCGCAGGTCGTCGACGCGGCCGTCGCTGCCCGGGTACTGCAAGAGGGCACCGAAGCAGTCGGCGCCGAACTGCGCCGTGCGGTGGTCGCCGGTGCGCACCTCGATGCCGAGCGGCTCGGCGCGCGTCTGCACCACGGCCAGCGTCTGCGGGTGCACGTTGTCGTCGACGAAGAACGCGTTGCGCGCGCGGTCCGGGGCGAGCCGGTGGCACAGCGTCATCGCCTCGGCGGCCGCGGTCGCCTCGTCCAGCAGCGAGCTGTTGGCGACCTGCAGGCCGGTGAGGTCGAGCACCAGCGTCTGGTAGTTCAGCAGCGCCTCCATGCGACCCTGCGAGATCTCGGCCTGGTACGGGGTGTACTGCGTGTACCAGCCCGGGTTCTCCAGGATGTTGCGCTGGATCACCGGCGGCGTGACCGTGCCGTGGTAGCCCATTCCGAGGTAGCTGCGCCAGACCTGGTTCCGGTCGGCGTAGGCCTTCAGCTCCGCCATCGCCTGCTGCTCGGTCTTGGCCGGCGGCAGCTTCAGCTCGAAGCCGGTGCGCAGGCTCTTCGGGATCGCCTTGTCGGTCAGCTCGTCCAGGTCCTTGCAGCCGAGGGCCTGCAGCATGGCGGCGAGTTCGTGGGAGCGCGGACCGAGGTGGCGGTCGGCGAAACGGTCGTGACGGGGGAAGGCGTTCTGCACGGGTTCGGAGGTCCTGCGGGCGAGGTGCCCGCCGCATCGGGGGCGGGCAGTTTAGCCGGGCGACCTCGGCGTGTCGCCATGCTCGGTCCCCGTGCGCGGCCTACCGCCGTGAGAGGCGCCGGGCTAGCGTCCAGGCATGCTGGCCGCACTCGATTGGAGCACCCTCGCGGGGAACGGCGTGATCCTGGCCGTGACGGTGCTCGGGGTCGCGCGGATCGGGCGCGGCCGACCGGCGGCCGCCGGGTGGGACGGCGGCATCGACGACGAAGGCCAGGACACCGGCGAGGACCCGCCGCCGGTGCCGTCGCCGCTGCGCGCCTCGCCGCGACGGGTGCTGGGCAACGCCCTGGCGCTCGCCTTCGGCGCCGGGTGCGGAGTCCTGCTGGAGATGCTCACCAGGGTCCCGGACGCGCCGCTGCGGTTCTCGCCGTTCGAGGGCGCCGGGCGCTGGCTGGCGCCGTTCTTCGTGATGCTCGGAGTCGGAGCCATCGTCGCCGTGCCGCTGCTGGCTCGGCTCGATCCCGACGCGCCGCCGCGGCCGTCGCCCTGGGGCTGGTTCGCCGCGAGTCGCGCCACGGCGCAGCAGCGCCTCGGCGCGTTGGTGGTGGTGCTGGCGTTGATGCTGCACTTCGCGCTGCGCGACACCTACGTGGAGTTGGATGACGACGGCGTGCGCTGGCGCGACTGGCCGATGGTGGCGGAGCAGCGGTCGTGGAGCGAACTGCGCGACGTGCGCGTCGTGCGCACGTTCACGGCGATGACCGGCAGGGTCGTCGAGCGGCCGCGGCTGGCGCTCGAGTTCGGCGATGGCGCGGTGATGCGGGTGGGGCAGGGCGGGGACCGGCCGCCGGGGTTCTGGGAGGAGCCGGCGGCGTTCGCGGCGGCGCGTGGGGGGGTCGCGGTGCGGCGCGTCGAGCACGAGTGAGCGGGCGCGCGCCCGCTCGATTCAGAAGACGCGGAACTCGTGCCGCGCGGTGGTCGCGAACGCGCCGGTCGGCGGGTCGAGCAGCAGCCACTGCGCGGCGAACGGAATGCCGTTCGGGTTGAGCGTCGGGATCGGCAGGTCGATCGCGCCGTAGCCGTTGCCGATGCCGGCGCTGCCGATCCCGGTCGCGTCGAGTTGCGTCGTCACCGTCAGGATCGGGGGCACGTACAGGGTGACTCCCGGCAGGCCGAACGGGTCGAGCGCCAGCGGCACGGTGACGCCGCCGATGCCGGTGTCGCTGGCGCCGGCGAGCATCAGGATTGCGAGCGCGCCGGGCGGACCCGAGGCCGTGTGAATGCGGATGTTGGTCAGCGGTGCGGCGCCGACCGAGCGCATGCCGATCTGCGGCAGGTCGCCGATCGAAGCGGCGGGAACGCCGAGGACGGGACCGGCGCCGCGCAGGTCGGTGCGCATGGCGACGATTCGGCCCTGGCCCTGGTAGTCGCGCTGCAGCCAGGCGAACACCGGGTATGGGCTGCCGGGCTGAACCCCGAGGTTCACCACTGTGGTCTTCGGGCGTACGGGGTCGGACGCCGACGTCGAGCTGTGGCGCCAGAGGATCGAGCCGTCACGGCCGGAGTAGCATCGGATTTCGCCGAACAGGATGGGGCCGACGGGCCAGCCGGCGTCGCCGAGGATCAAGTCGGGGACACCGTCGAGGTCGGCGTCGACGTTGCCGATCACGCTGTCATCCGACGATCCGAACGGGTAGGCCCGGATCATCGCGCCTGTGGCTCCGGAGAACAGGCCAGTCCGCGTCGCCGGTTCGAAGATGTAGGTGCCGGCAGCGTAGTCGTGGATGCCATCGCCGTCGACGTCGCCGGCGTCGCAGATGGCGCCGCTCAGGACGTCGGTGGGGAGAAGGCCCGAGCTGAAGTGTAGGATCCGGCCGGTGCGACCCGAGACGGCGAAGCCGCCGCCGATGCCGCCGCGGAACAGCTGGTGCGCGCCGACGACGAAGTCGTCGCCTCCGTCGCCGTCGAGGTCGGGCATTGCCGCGACCGACTCACACAGCCAGCCGTTGGCGAATGCCGGCAACGTGTAGCGCAGTGTGCCGTCGCTGTTGAACACGTAGACGTCGGACTCGGTGGGCGAGTTGGTGAGGGCGACGATCTCGGAACGGCCGTCGCCGTCGACGTCGAGGTTGCCGGCGACCCGCTGCGTCGACCAGATTCCGCCGAGCTCCCCTGAGATGGGTGGGGTCCTCCAGAGCACCTGCTGCTGCGCCGGCGAATACACCTCGAGCACATGGTGGGAAGCTGGGCGCAGCACAACGTGAACCACATCGGGCGAGCCATCACCATCCACATCGCCTGCGCGCCGGACCCAGTTCGTGGGTGGCGAGGCTACGCCGGCCGGGGGCCAGATGGTGGATCCCGTGGACCCTGACAGAATCAGCAGCTGGTCGATTCCCTGTCCCTGTGGCGGACGGTAGGCGAACGCGAGGTCTCCGTGGCCATCGCCGTCGAAGTCACCGATCGGGGCGATGCTGAAGTAATAGGGCAGGAACCCGCTGGCGTTGTCGAAGCGGACCCACTGCGGCGTCTGGGCGGACCCGACCCCGCCCAGGACAACCGTCGCCAAGAGAGGAACCTGGATGCGGCGCATCGTGGTCACCTACTCCAACCGCACCCAGACGGCATGGGAAGGGATTCACCACACTCGCACCGCGCGCCATCTCGCACCGACGCGAGCGCCGAGTGCAAGCGCCGGACCAGGTCGTCACGATCGACACCTCTGTTCTTCGCAACGTGCTTGCGCACGTAGTCGTCGATCGAGATCGGGATGAATGCACCAGGAGCCATGGCTAACGTCTGTGCCGCTCAGGCGCGAGCACCGGCTTGGCGGCGCTCGTCGCTTGCTGCGGCTGGTTGGGCCGCATCCTAGTCAGTGATCAGGTGTCGTAGAAGCCGTCCCACGGCTCGGTGAAGGCCATGTAGTCGCCTGGCTGCAGAACCGCCCACCAGCCCTCGTCATCATCCTCAGGCTCTCGGGGGATCAGACCAAAGGTCACTCCATCACGCACCACGCTGAATGGCTGCACGGCGATCGACTCGAACGATGCCTCGCCCAATTCCGCGAGCCGACGCTCGAGAAGAGAGCGTGCCGCATCGACATCCATGGTTGAACGCGGCCCAAGGGAGTCGATCCGAGCCTCGACGAACGCGCCATCCGCGGCGAACAGGTAGACGGCGAGAAACTCGCATCCAGGCGCATCGGAACTCGCGGCGACGAATGGCTCCGTAACGAAGAACAACCGTCCATCGGCGAGTCGGCCAATCCGGCTCGCGTGGTGGTCGTCATGAACGATTGGGATGCGATCTGGAACACCCATGCTGCAACTCTGTCGACCCAACGTCTCTTGCCGCTCAGCTGCGGCCCGAAGGGCCGTCAGCTGCTGCGGCTAGTTGGACAGCCTACCACGATCCACCTCTCGGCGAACTGCCTCGGCCAACTCCCAAGCCTCGGAGCGCAACGATCGCGCTCGGTCAACTTGATCGTCCGCTGGGCCGCCGGCAAGCTCTGGCAGTGCATCGTTGAAGCTTCCCATCCCGCCGTAAGCACGTAAGAGGTGGGTCACCCCGGAGAAGTCATCGTGGCGTAGACGCTGAGCACTCTCCGCCATCCATTCGGACCAGTGACCGTGATCGAGATCGCGCAAGACCAGCGCGAGCTCATCCAGCACTTCGATGAGCTTGGTTATCTTCGGGCCAGCCACGATCGACTTGGTCTGTCCAACGCAGAGGAATCTATCCGGAGGAAGTCGCGCGAGGGCTCGGCCACGCTGGCGGGCGACCCGCGACTTCTTCCGGATAGGTTCAGTTGAACGAAGCCGCGGTAGCCGCGGCTATGGGCATTCGAT
>JBFWWV010000002.1:0-486045 GCA_050245995.1 Planctomycetota bacterium
CGCGACTCGTTCGCGGTCGGCTGCTCCTCAGTCGGCCTTCGGCTCTAACCCCGCGCCCAGGTAGCCGTGGGGCAATCTCGAACCCGGATCCTCGCTTCGCTCGCTACCCGTGGCGCAGGCTCCTAGCGTCATGCTGCGCTGCAAGCAGGCGCGCAGGGCGCGCCTGCGCACCGCGCGCGCGGACGCGGTGCGCGCGCCGGAGGCGACCGACGACACGGGTGCTTGGGCGCAACTCCCGCGACGAGGGCATCCGCGAGATTCGGAGTGCATCCGCTCCGGGGACGCAGCGGCCGGGCCGGCTGGCACACGCCGCGGCGTCATGCTGCGGTGCAAGCAGGCGCGCAAGAGCGCGCCTGCGCACCGCGCGCGCGGACGCGGTCCGCGCGCCGGAGGCGACCGACGACACGGGCGTGGGGGCGCAACTCCCGCGACGAGGGCTTCCGCGAGATTCGGAGTGCATCCGCTCCGGGGACGCAGCTGCCGGGCCGGCTGGCACGCGCCGCGCCGCGTTCGGCATCCGCGAGGTCACACCGAGGGCGCGTCACGGCGCGTGCGGGCCGGACCGGGCCGCTGCTGCGGCCACGACGCTCGGGAGGGGTCGCGCTTTGCGCCCCGCGAAGGCGGGGGGCGCAAGGCTGAATACCAAAGGCGGGACGCGACGGGAACGCAGCCGCAGAGCGTGCGGCTTCGGCTCCGGCGCTTCGCGCCTCCGCGCGCCGCGCGAGGAACCTCGGAGGAGCCTGCGGCCGCGGATCCAACGATCCGGGGGGCATCGACCGGCGGAGTACCACGGCGCACGCGCGATCGCAGGTCGTCGATGGCGACGGCGGCGACGGCGCCTTTGCCACCTCGCAGCGCTCCGAGGTGTTCGCGGATGGCGCGGCGCGCGATTCGAGCGCGGCGAGCGGGCGTCGGCCGCGCGCTCGGCTGCCGCTTCGTGGCGACCCTGGCATTCAGCCGTGCGGCCCCGCACCGGGAGACTGCCGGCTCGCGTGCGAGCCGGACCGGACGCTGCGCCGCCGAAGCGTGTGCGCCCCGAGTCTCGCGGATTCGTTCGTCGCAGGTGTAGTTGCCCCACGCCGGTGACGTCGATCGCCGCCGGCGCGCGAGCGAGCGCGGCACCCGAGCTCGCACCGCGGCACGACTCCCAGCTGCTTGCGCGGCCTTGCGCAACCCGTACCTTGGTCCCCCCGTGTCCGCACGACTCGAGTCCCGGCCTCCCGTCGTCCCGCGCTGAATGGCGGCGACGGGGGATGACGCCGATGTCCCGCCCCGCGGCGGTGCGGGGCGGTGGGTGCTGCGCGCAGCGCGCCGCCTGGGCGCCTGGCTGCTGTTCGTGGTGCTGGTCGCGCTGGTGCTGCTGCAGGCGGCGTACCTGCTGCGACGCCCGCTGTTCGAGCGGCTGGTGTGCACGCAGGTCGGGCAGTTGCTCGGCTCTGCGCTCGGCGGCGAGGTGCACATCGAGCGCCTGGGCGGCAGCTGGATCACCGGTCTGTACGCGCGCGGCATCCGCATCGACACCGGCGGCGTCCTGCGCTCGGTCCGCGACGGCGAGTTGCAGGTGCAGCTCGATCCGTTGGCGCTCGCGTTCGGCGACCTCGGCGGCCTGCGACGGCTGCGCGTGCGCGCCTCGGCGTTGCACCTGGACCTCGACGCGCCGGCCGGTGACGCGGCGCCGGCGCCCGACGAGCCCGGCGCGCCGCTCGACCTCGACGCGCTGCTGGCGCTGCTGGCCGAAGGCGCCGAGATCGAGATCGGTGAGCTGGCCGTGGCCGGCCGCGACGCGCAGGTGCAGGGGCCGGCGCGCGTCGTGCTGGCGCCCGCGGGCTCCGGGCGCGCCGCGCGCGACCTGCGCGTCGACGGCCCGGGGCTGGCGCTGGCGGCCGATGTCCGCCGCGGCGGCGCGGTGCGCGTGGAGGCCGAGGTCGACGACCTGATGCGCGTGCCGCGGCTGTTCGCGGCGGTGGCGCCGCTGGACGGCGGCGACGCGACGATCACCGCGACCCTGCACCTGGCGCCGTTCGCCGCCGAGGCCGCCGTGCGGGTGCGCGACCTGCGGGTGCGCGGTCGAACGGTCGACCGGCTGGCGGCGACCGGGCGCGTCGACGAGGCCGGGCTGTCGGCGCTCGCGTTCGAGCTCGACGCGCCGGGCGCGCGTCTGGTCGCGGCCGGCGTGTCGATGGCGTTCGCCGACGTGCTGGCCTCGGTGCGCGGCGACCTCGAGCTCGACCTGCGCGACCTGCGGCCGTACCGCGAGCTGCTGCCGCAGGAGGTCCAGGACCAGCTGCCGATCACCGGCAGGCTGCGCGCGCGCGCCGGCGACGGCCGCCTGCGCATCGGCGACGGCGGCGTCGAGTGCGCGAGCGCGCGGCTGTCGTTGTCCGCCGGCGCGGTGCAGTTCGACGGTCGCCCCGGCCTGCTCGCCGGCGCGCCGGTGCGCGCCGCCGTGCAACTGCGCGACCCGAGCCGCCTGCCGTTGCCGGCGGACCTGCCGCTGCGCCCCACCGGCGGCGAGCTGCGGGTCGCGGTCGGCTCGGGCGACCTCGGCTTCGAGGTCGAAGCGACCCTGGACCTCGCGGTGGCCGACGCCGACGGCCGCGCGGGCCGGCTCAACGGCGGCGTCACGGCCGTGCTCGGCGACCGGATCACCGTGCGCCCGGACCTCGCGCTGACCGGCGACGCGTTGCGCGGCACGGCGCAGCGCCTGGGCGTGCGCGGCGCCGCCTCGCTGGCCGGCGGCGCGCTGCTGGTCGAACGGCTGACCGTCGGGGTCGACGAACGCGACGACGCGGTCGTGGTCGACGGCGGCCTGCGGCTCGACGCGGCGCCGGCGGAGATGCTGCAGCAGGCCGACCTCCGGGTGGCGTTCGCGGCGCTGCCGCTGGCGCCGCTGCGGACCTTCGTCGCGGCGGCACCGAGCGATGGCGCGCTCGACGGCGAACTGGCGGTCGCCGACGGCACCGCGCGCGTCGACCTCCAGGTGCGCGCGAGCGGCGCGCCGACGCTGGCCGCGGACGCCGAGGCGCGATTGCGCGTCCAGGCGGAGCTGGCCCCGGACGGGCTGCAGGTCACCGGCATCGACCTCGCGACGCCGGCCGGCACCGTCGCCGTGCGCGGCACGATCGCGGGCCTCGGCGCGCGCGCGCTGCTCGACGGGACATTCGATCTCGCCGCCTGCCAGCCGCAGCTGACGGCGGACGTCGACCTGCCGGCGCTCGGGACGCTCGACCTCGCCGCGCTGGCCGGCGTGTCCGTGGCCGGCGCGGTGCAGGGCTCGGCCACCCTGAGCGGCGGCTGGGATCCGCTGACCATGGGCGCCGCGCTAGCGCTGCGCGAGGTCGAGGTCCGCGACGCGTCCGGGACCCTCGTGCAGGACCTCGGCGGGCGCGTGCTGCTGGCCGGCGGCGCGCTGCAGCTCGAGGCCGTGCAGGGCCGCGTGCTCGATCGACCGGTGCAGCTCGACGGCACCGTCACCCGCACCGACGACGGCGGCCTGCGGTTGCGCGGCCTGCGCGTCGCCGACGACAGCGGCGGCGAGCTCGAGGTCGACGGCGTGGTCGGCGACCTCGGCGCCGGCGACTGGCGCGCGGCGGTGCGTGCGGCCGACGTGCGCATGCAGCTGCGGACGTTGTCGCTGGCGCCCTGGCTCGGCCTCGCCGGCGTCGACGCCGGCGAGGCACACGCCTCCGGCACCCTGGCGTGGAACCCCGCCGAGGCGCCGCCGCTGCGCCTGCAGCTCGAGGCCTCGACTCCGCGGCTGCCGGGCGCCGTGCGCGAGCAAGCCGCGCGCGTGGCGTTGGCGCTCGAAGGCGCCGCCGACGGCATCCGGGTGACCGAGCTGCGCGCGATCCTCGGCGACCTCGTGGTCGCCGGCCGCGGATCCCTCGCGTCGTCGCCGCAGCGACTGCTCGACGAGCCGCAGTCGATCCTCGACGCGCCGATCGCCTTCGAGGTCACGGTGCCGACCACGGACCTCTCGCAGCTGCCGAAGGAGCAGCTCGGCCTCGCCATGCTCGACGGCCGGCTCGGCGCGGTGCTTCGGCTCGGCGGCACGGCGCGCCAGCCCGAGCCGACGATCGACCTCGACTTCGCCGGCGGCAGCCTGCTGACCGCCGACGGCCAGCGCCTCGACGCGATCGCCGCGAAGCTGCAGGTGACCGCCGACGCGGTCGTCCTCGAGCGCGTCGAGGCGAGCCGCGGCCGCGGCCCGGTCGCGATCACCGGCGCGTTCCGCGCGCCAGGACCGCTGTGGAGCCACTGGGCTGCCGGCGAGGTCGACCTGCAGGTGCGCGGCGAGAACGTCCTGCTGCACAGGAAGGCCGGGCTCAAGGTGCGCGCCGACCTCGACGTAGCCGCCAAGGGGCCGCTGGCCGACTTCGCCGTCACCGGCGAGGTGCGGTTGCTCGACAGCAAGCTGCTGGCCCGCATTCCCCTGCTGGAGCTGAACCGCACCGGCGGCCGCAGCACCGCCACCGGCATCACCATCCCCGGCGTCGACCTCGGCCCGCAGGTCGGCGCCCACCTCGACGTGCGCGTGCTCACGGCCGAACCGTTCGCGATCCGCAACAACGTCGTCGACGGCGCGTTCGACGTCGAGCTCGCGGTACGCGGCTCGCTGCAGCAGCCGCTGCTCGAAGGCACCGTCTCCGGCCCCGAGGCGCGGCTGATCCTGCCCGGCATCCGGCTGCGCGCCAACACGCTGCTGGTGGAGTTCCCGCGCGGCAACTCGCAGTTCCCGCAGCTGACGGTGAACGCGCGCGGCCGCCGGCACGGCTACGACGTGCAGGTGATCGTCCGCGGCCGCTACGACCGCCCCGAGGTGCTGCTGTCGAGCGACCCACCGCTGCCGGCCGAGGACCT
Source organism: Planctomycetota bacterium (assembly GCA_050245995.1). Taxonomy (GTDB): domain Bacteria; phylum Planctomycetota; class UBA1135; order UBA1135; family UBA2386; genus JBFWWV01. The sequence goes on from JBFWWV010000002.1 coordinate 4,861, forward strand.
CGTCGTGCTGGTCACGACCGGTGCACGCCCCGAGTCGCTGCGCGGCACCGCGGGCGTCAGCACCGTGCTCGGCGCCTATCTGGCGCAGGAGCTCGCCGACTGGATCTTCGGCTCCGAGTCGACCGAGGCGAAGGAGAGCTTCCTCGACCGCTTCACGATCGAGACCGGCGCCGAGATGTCGCAGGGCGGCACCGAGAGCGTCGTCGTCGAGTTCCGGGTGCTCGACCACGTGTTCCTGCAGGGCGAACGCGACGTCTACGAGGACCTCAACATGGGCGTCGTCTACCGGGTGCGGTTCTGATGCGACGCGCGCGGTGGATCCCCTGGCCGGTGCTCGCGCTGGCCGCCCTCGCGACGCTGCCGTTCGGCGGCTGCGCCAGCGCGCCCGAAGAACCCGTCGCCGCGGTCGACGTCGAGTTCCGCGGCACGTCCAAGCTGTCGTTCCGGCTGCGCCGCGTCATCGAGGACCTGCTGATCGACTTCGAACGGCGACCCGAGAGCGAGGTGCCGCTGTTCGACGCGGCCCTCGACCTGCAGGACCACTTCGTCGAGCAAGGCCACCCCGAGGCGAGGGTCGAGTACGAGCTGCAGCGCGCGCCGAAGCTCGAGGTCGTGTTCCGCGTGCACGAGGGCCCGCTCGTCACCATCCCCGAGCGCAACGTGCAGTTCCGCGGCAACACCGCGATCCCGCGCGACGAGCTGCTCGAACTGTGGGCGCGCACGCTGTCGGGACAGCTCGGGCTCGGCGACCCGCTGTTCGTCGCGTCGCAGCTCGAGGCGCTGCAGCTGTCGATCCTCGCCGACTACGACGCGCGCGGCTGGATCGACGTGCAGGTCCAGGGCCCGCGGATCGAACGCGCCGACGGCGCGACCACCGCATCGGCCCTGTTCGACATCGACGAAGGCGCACGCTACTCGTTCGGCGCGATCGCGATCGACGAGGCGTTGCCGCTGCAGCCCGCCGACCTCGAGGCCGAACGGCTGCCCGGTGCCGTGTTCGACCGCGCCGCCGTCACCGCGCTGCGCATCCGCGCACGCAACCACCTGCTGCAGTCCGGCTACCCCGAGCCGCGCGTCGACCTCGAACTCGCGATCGACCGCGACCGCCACGTCGTCGACCTGCGCCTGCACGGTGCGCCCGGGCCGCGGGCGACCGTCGACACGGTTGCCATCGAGGGCAACGAACGCACCGCCCGCTACGTGATCGCCCGCCACGTGCGCATGCAGGAAGGCGAGCTCTACGACGGCAGTGAGGTCGAGGCCACCACCAGCGCCCTGTATCGCACCGGCCTGTTCCGCCGCGTCGAGATCGACCGCACCGCCACCGACGACGCCCGCGAACACCTCGACATGACCGTGCGCGTCGAGGAGGTCGACCCCTACGAGCTCGACCTGCTGGCCGGCTGGGGCAGCTACGAGACGCTGCGCGGCGGCGTGTTCTGGACCGACCGCAACCTGTTCGGCCTGGGCCAGCGGCTGTCCGCCGGCGCCCGCGTCAGCGTCAAGAGCCAGGGCCTGACCACCTCGTGGCAGGAGCCCTACCTGTTCGGCAGCGACACCTCGCTGACGATCGCCGGCCACGTGCGCGAGCGCGAGGAGCCCGCGTTCGTCGACGTGTCGCGCGGCGTCGACGTCGCGCTGGCGCGCGACCTCTGGGGCCCCCTGCGCGGCCGCCTCGGCTACAGCCTGCAGTTGCGCGACGGCAGCGACATCGACCAGACCATCGCCGCCGTCGACGACCGCTACGAGATCGGCACCGTCTTCACCGAGCTGTCCGTCGACCGCCGCGACTCGCCGCTCTATCCCAGCCGCGGCCACCGCACGAGCCTCAAGCTCGAGCGCGCCGGCGCCGGCGGCAACGTCGAGTTCGACCGCGTCAACTGGGCCGCCAGCTGGTTCCACAGCTTCGCCGACGACCTAGTCCTCGGCTTGTCCGCGCGCGGCGGCGCCATCTGGCCGCACGGCCAGGACCCCATCCCGCTGCAGGAGCGCTTCTTCAACGGCGGCGAGTCCAGCGTCCGCAGCTTCGAGGAGTCCGAGCTCGGCCCGATCTCGCTCGGCGGCACCCCCATCGGCGGCGCGTTCTTCAACACCTACAACGCCGAGCTCCGGTTCCCCATCGTCGCCGCGCTGCACGGCGCCGTGTTCGCCGACGCCGGCAACGTCGGCACCGACATCACCGGCTACGGCTGGTCCGACATGCGCTACGCCCTCGGCGCCGGCCTGCGCCTCGTGCTGCCGATCGGCCCGGTGCGCCTCGACGCCGCCGCGAACCCCGATCGCCGGCCGGGCGACGAGGAGTGGGTGCTGCACTTCAGCGTGGGCCTGCCGTTCTAGCAGGCATGCTGCGGTGCAAGCTCGGGCGCTTCCCGGCTGCATCCTTCGCGCCTCCCGCGGCGCAGGCTCCTAGTTGCCGATGCTGAACTGGAGACCGCTCGTCAACGCCACGCCACCCGCGGCACCAGGATCCAGTAGCGCGCCCTGCGCATAGAACGTCATGCCGCAGAACGACAGCGAGTTGCAGGGCACCTGCAGCGGCAGCGACAAACCGGCCGGCGACACGCCGACGCCGGTTTCCCAGAAGCCCGCAGTGGCGGTGTCGACGAGGAGGCGACCGCCGAACGACAGCAGCCGATTGGTCGGCTGATCGGAGAACAGCACGCAGCACGGCTGCGTCTGACCCCAGGAGTTGCCGACCTGCAGGTCGATGCCGGCGCAGATGCTGGGCGCGCTGCCGAGGCCGATGGTCGGCACTCCGCTGGAGCCGCTCCAGCCAATGCCGTAGTTGGTCCATGTGGCATCGCGCAGGCACGGGCAGAGGGTCTCCTGCAGCTTGGTGACGAAGAAGTCGCGCACGAACGTCGAGTTCTGGCGCATCGCCACCACGTCGAACACGCGGCAGAGAGCCCCGGCCTGCAGCAGTTGCGCCTGCAGGTTCTGCGTCAGCCCGCGGGTCTGGAGGTTCTGCAGCGTGCCTTCTCGGTCGTAGCGGCCGTCGGCGAACAACGCGGTGACGGTGGGCGTTCCGTACTGCCACAACGTGCGGCCGTTCAGCGAGCGCACCATCATGTTCAGGTGACAGTCGTAGCGCAGCACGGCGGCCGCGGTGTTGTCGACCTCGCGCTGCCAGTCGTTGGTGGTGCTCCAGGGGTTGGGTGGCTGCGTGCTGGTCTGGCCGGGCAGGCGGTCGGCGACGAAGACCGGCTGATCCGAGTCCTCGTCGGTGACCAGGATCAGGTTCTTCAGGGTGGCCGGGCGGAACGAGATCGGGCCGCCGGGCAGCGGCGCCGGGGTCTCGCCCAGCGCCATCCGAATCACCTCGAGGCCGGCCTCGCGGACCCGATTGGTCGTGACGATGCCGTCGAGTGCGGCCTGGATCAGGGTGACGTTGTCGGTCAGATCCTGTCGCAGGACGGGTTGGTCGCCGAACTCGACGACTGCGAAGCGATGGTCGACGTTGTGCTGCTGGAGGTCGACGACGAACGCCGGCAGGGCGTCGCGGATGTTCCTGATCTCGGCTCCCATAGACGCCGAGCCGTCGATCAGGAAGACGAAGTCCGAACGCGGCGACACCTGCCCCGGCAGCAGCGAACCAAGGCAGAGCAGCGGTAGCACGGACTGGGCGGACACGAACAGGGCGGACACGAACAGGGCGGACACGATCTTCATGGCGATTGCCTCCTTTCGCGCCGTGAGGACCAGGACGTCGCCCGGGTTGCAAATACGTGCCAGCTGCAGTCTCGCCGTTTTCTCTGCAACCACGCCACGGTCTTGGTCCTCCAGGTGACGGACGCTCGCCGCGATGGGCGCGGCGGCGCGCCGGACAACGAAATGAAGACCAACCTCATGCTGGCGATCGCCTCGGCGCTCGCATTCCTCGCTCCCTCGACCTCTGCCATCGCGGAGGCACCCACGGCCCCGCGGCTACCGTTCGTGCTGCCGGTGCCCGGCACCGGCACGATCGCCGTCCAGGCCCTCACCCGGCGTGGTCAGAACATGTGCTTCGGCGAGGTCCGACTGTTCCAGGGTGGCGTCTGCGTCCGTGGTCCCAAGCTGACCGATCTGGCGGGCCGGGTCTGGTTCAACAACCTGAACGCGGGTCACTACGAGGTCCGCGTGCGCAACTACGTGACGGGCCGAACCGGCTCGACGGTCCAGTACCTCCACAACGGGCAGGCCACCTGGGTCAACGTCGCGGTCGACTGACGCTGGCGGCCATTCGTCGAGCCCCAGGCCCGCGTCCACAACGTCGACGATCGTGTCGGGTAGGATCCGCCCAGCGGGGGTCCAGCGACTCGTCGCGGCGGCGCGCTCGTCAGGCGGCCGCCGTGCACGATCCGTCAGTCGCCGCCGACGACCCCGAGCCGGGTGCGCAGGAGCTGCCGCGCACGAAACACCACGACCTTCACGGCCGTGGGCGTACGGATGGGCTGGTCGTCGCGGCTCGAGCGCAGATCGCCAGAGGCGGCGATCTCGGCGTTGGTGAGGCCGCAGTAGACGCTCAACTCCAGCGCGGCCCGGTACGGCTGCGGCAGGGCCTGAACGGCCTCCTCGAGCAGTTGCTGGCGGCGAGCGAGATCCTCGGCGTCGCCGAGCAAGGTCCCCGGACCCGCGGCGTCGACCCCGAGCTCCGCGAACACCGAACCCTCGTCGTCGGCGACGAGGTCGGCCCGTCGCCGAACGCGCCGACCCCCACGCTTCTGCGCACCGTGGTGGCGACGGTGACGGTGCACGGCGTGGCTCGCGGCAGTGCGCACGTAGGCTCGAAACGCTCCGATCGACTCGATGTCGGCGATCGCCCCGCTGCGCATGCGCTGAAACACGTCGGCGAACGCCTCGTGCACCGCGTCCTCGACCTCGTCACGGCAATCGCGCAGCAGCCAGCCCTCGTGGAGGGCGGTTGCCTGCACGACGCGTTGGTAGTGGCGCCGAAACAAGTCGTGGAACGCCGCGTCGTCGCCAGCGACGGCTCGCCGGACCAGGATCACGGTGGGCGGCTCCGAGTCGTCTCCGGCCGCAGGACTCACGCTGTCGTCGGGCATGATTGGAGGAAGCGGGCGACGGTTCGCAGTCTATCGGGGGATGATTACGCAGACAGCCAACTGCGTCGCGCGCCCGCTTGCAGCCGGGACGTTCCAAGCGTGAACGTGGGGCAACATCCGCGGCGCCGGGCGGCGAATCGTCCAGAACGTGAGTGTCGCTGCGGGTCGGGTCGCGAAGACGCGAGCGAATCCCCGGAGTCGGCGAGGCTCTCGTGGTCCGGCCGGGCGGAAGCCGACTGCAGGGCGTCATGCCCTTCCCTGGCCCGGCCCCCTGGGTGCCGCCACGAAGATCACTGTCGGAAGCCCGCCCCGCGGGCCTCCCATCGCGCCGCCCCGCCATCGTCGCCGGCGCCTGCGGCCCGCGTCGCCAGCGCATCGCAGGCCAGCGCGGCGACGCGACGCTCCTCGGGGTCGAGCTGCGGCGCGCGCAGCGCGTCCACTTCCGCCAGCAGCGCCGCGGCGTCCGCGTGGCCGATGGCGTGCGCGGCGACTCCTCGCGCGACGATCGAGATCCGCCGTGCCACCGGGTCGGCGTCCGGATGGTCGGGCGCCGCGGGCAGGTCGCCCGTGGCCCACGCCACTCCGGAATCCGGCAATACGTCGAGCAGGAAGGACAGCCGCTCCAGCTCGAACAGAACGATGCCCCTGCGGCTCTCGACCTGCGACTCGGCGGCGCAGGCCAACCGCAGGTACTCGCGGGCCCGGACCCGGTCACCGAGATCGAGCGCGCAAAACGCCGCCCCGAGCAGGTACTGGACCGGGCTGTAGGTGCCATGGCCCTCGCGCGCAGTGCGGTCGACGGCCAACAGCGTGCCGATCCTCGGAACGACGTCGCGGAAGTGCCGGTCCGCCCGTTCGAGTTGCCGGGCCTCCAGGCAGATCATCGCCGTGCCGCCGATGGCCAGGACGACATCGCGAATGGCCTCGACGTTCGGGGGCGACGCGGCCAGGTCGGCGGCGAAGGCCGCCTCGGTCGCCGCCCTTCCGCGCTCTGCCGCGGCGACCGCGGCGTCCAGGTCGCCGGCGTTCTGGCTCACGACCGCCTGCAAGCCGATGGCGAAGCTCTCGGCCCGCTTCTGCAGGGCGCCGAGGCCGGCGCTCTGGCGTGCGATCTGGGCCAGGCGCATGACCTCGTCGCTGCGGTCGCGCAGCGCCTCGAGCTGCGCAGGACTCGGCCCGCGCTCGCCGCCAGCGGTCAGGACGCGCAGCAACTCGACTGCGGCCCAGCGCAGCTGACCGGTGAACTCGACCACCAGCCATTGGTCCCGGAGTTCGCCGCCGTCCGGGGTGATGGATGCCGTCACTTCGAGCGCCGCAGCGTAGTTCCTGCGCGCCTCGTTCAGCCCCAGCAGCGCGCCGAGCGCCTGGGCGGCGGCGCCAACGCGAGCGTGGCGGCCGGCCTGTCGGCGCCACCGAGCGAGGTAGTATGGCTCGACTTCGTGGGTGTACGGGATGAAGGCGTCGCCGGTGCGCAGCAGGATGTGAGCGAGATCGAGCTGCCGCGACGGGTCCTCGGGTCGGCGCCGCACCGCTTGCTCGAACAGCTCGCGCGCGCGCTGGTACGAGTGGCGAGCCTCGGCGCGGTGACCGAGGTTGGTCGCGAACGGGTTGCCGAGCACGTCGCCGCGCTGGCCGTAGGCCGCCGCCGTCCGGAGCAGCAGGCCTTCGTCGGCGTCCGGCGCTTCGCCACCGAGCTCCCGGTAGATGTCAAGCGCCTTGTCGAAGCTGTCGAGGGCGTCGCGGGCGCGGCCGAGGTTGCCGTTGTCGGCGCCGCCATTGACGCTGCCCACCACCATGTAGCCCTCGGCGAGCTCGCGCAGCAGATCGGGATCCTCCGCGGCGCCTCGTCGCAGGCCATCGAGGTAGGACAGCCCGGTGTCCGCCAACAGCGTGCGCGCTCCGGTCGCACCCGGAACCCGCCGGATCTGCGGCTCGATCCGCTGGAGCAAGGCCATCGCCAGCTGACGACCTTCGACTGCGCGCGTGGCGGCGACCTCGGCCAGCTGGTCGGCGTCGAGTCGCGCGGCCTCCGCCTCGAGTCGCGCCGCTTCGGCGGCACGCGCCTCGCGATTGTGGAGCCAGGCCAGAACGGAGCTGACGCTGGCGGCGAGGACGAGCACGACCACGACGGCGCACATTGCCGGTTCGCGCTGCGCCCACCGCAGGACTCGGGTGAGCCTGCTGGCCGGTCGCGCGTTGATGGGTTCGTACTCGCGGATACGGCGCAGGTCCTCGGCGAGTTCGAGCGCGGTCTGATAGCGCCGGTCGCGGTCCTTCTCCAGCGCGGTCTCGATGACGGTCACCAGGTCGCGTGGCAGCCCGCGGTGATGGCGCCGCGGGTTGATCGGCTCCTTGGTCAGGACCTGCTGATAGAGCGCCTCACGGGTCGGCGCGTCGAACGGGCGGCGCAGCGTCACGCACTCGTACATCGTGACGCCGAGCGACCACACATCGGTTCGTCGGTCGAGCCGGATCGAGTGGCGCGTCAACTGCTCCGGCGACATGTAGGGCGGTGTGCCCAGCAGGTCGCCGGTCCTGGTCAACGACGGGAACTCGGAGTCCGCGTCCCACGCCAGACCGAAGTCCATGACCACGGGCTCGTCCTGCTGGGTCACCATGATGTTGGCCGGCTTGATGTCACGATGAACGATGCCGGCCTCATGGGCCACGTGGATCGCGCGGGCAGCCCGCTCGACGAACTCGAGCACCCGCATCAGCGCGGAGCGCGAGCTCCGCTGACTGGACGGGCTCGGCGTACCCGAGCCATCACGCTGGCTGGAAGTGGCGAGGCGCACCAGCGGGGCCGGAGCGTCCGGCGCAGTGCCAGCAGGCGCACGGTCGGCGGTCGTCGACCGCGACCGGCGGATGCGAGCCTCGAGAGTCTCTCCGTCGATCCACTTCATCGCGATGTACGGAATGCCATCGACGACATCGGCGCCGTAGACCGGGCACAGGCCGGGATGGTCGAGCTTCGCGGCGGCCGTCGCCTCGCGGCGAAACCGACGGGCGGCGTCCGAGTCCGCCGGTCCGAGGGCCTTCAGGACCTTCAAGGCGACGCGACCGTGGGTCTGCACGTTGACCGCCCCGTAGACGACGCTCTGCGCCCCTGAGCCGAGTTGTTCGCCGAGCACGTACGGGCCGAGTCGTGACGAAGTGGTCAGCAGCGTCGCGGCGGTCCCGGCCGGCTCGGACTGCAGGGATCGGTGTCGCTCCAGCGCCAGGAACTCCGCAGCCACTGCAGCTTCCTGGCCGGGGAACATGTCGAGGTACTCGCGCAGGCTGCGGACCTCGCCGCGCTCCAAGTCCGCGATGTAGAGGTCGGCGAAGATCGAGTCCGGGTTGCGCTGCTCGCTCGGTTCCGTCGCCACGAACGTCGATCCTGGTTCGGTGGGGTGTGCTGCGTGGCTCTCGGTGAATGCTTGGGCGGCCAGGAGCGCCGCCTGAGCCAGCGACGAAGTCTAGCCCGGATGGTTCGTGAACTCGCACATGCACCACGCTCATTCCATGGCGCGGCGGCCGCGCGATCGAGGCCGGAGACCATCGACCAGCGGATTCCCCCGGCGAACGCGCGACCGCGGATCACCGACCATCGACGGCGACGGCGCCACCTCGCAGCGATCCGAGGTTCCTCGCGGATGCCGCGGCGCGCGGAGGCGCGAAGCGCCGCAGCTTCAGCCGCGCGCTGGGCGGCTGCGATCCTCGGCGTCCCGGCCCCTGGTATTCAGCCTTGCGGCCCCCGCTCGCGGGCCGCAAGGCGCGGCCCGGCCCGAGCATCGTGGCCGCAGCAGCGGCCACAGGGCCGGCCCGCACGCGCCGTGACGCGCCTACGGTGTTGCCTCGCGGATGCTGCATCGCGGCGCGGCGTGTGCCAGCCGGCCCGGCCGCTGCGGCACCCGGAGCGGATGCTCTCCTCGTCTCGCGGATGCGCTCGTCGCGGGTGTTGCGTCCCCGCGCCGTTGTCGTCGGTCGCCTTCGGCGCGCGGACCGCGTCCGCGCGCGCGGTGCGCAAGGCGCGAAGCGCCTTGCTTGCACCGCAGCATGTCTCTCACGCCTTGGCGATGAAGTTCTCGAGGTCGGTCTTGAGCTCCGGCAGCCCGTAGCTGGGCACCGTGATGCAGCGGTAGATGATGCGCTCGAGCTCCTCGGGCGTCTTCGGGTTCAGCGTGTGCGGCGGGCAGTAGCTGAAGAAGTAGCTCAGCGACAGGCGCATGGTCTCGCCGCCGCTGCGCTGGCCGGCGAACTCCCACGGCACCTCGTCGAACGGCAGGGTGCCGGTCAGGATCTCGTAGATCATGATGCCGATCGCCATGACGTCGGCCTTGCTGTCGGTGAGCAGCAGCGGGTTGTAGTGCGGCGTCGTGGTGACCACGCCGCGGTCCGGGCCGCGCATGCCGGGGTCGATCATCACCACCTTGCCGCTGGGCTTGACGATGATGTTCTCGGGCTTGAGGTCGCCGTGGTAGGCCAGGGTGTCCTGGTCCTTCATGGCGATCAACGCGCGCACCAGGGCTAGGAACCAGTTGAGGTGGATGCCCTCGAGGCTGCGGATCTTCTCGCGCAGCGTCTTGCCGCGGACGTAGTCGAGCACCAGCACGGGGTTGCCGTCGATCACCAGGCGATCGTGCAGCGTCACCATGTTCTCGTGGTGGCAGGACGCGAGCAGGTCGCCTTCGGCGATCAGCATCTGCCGCACCTCCTGTTCGTCGAACAGGTCGATGCGCACACCCTGCGGCTCCATGAACACCGCCTCGGCGGGCAACTCGTCGGGGCTGATGCCCTCCGGAGTGCGCCGCGCGGTCACCTCGAGCAGGCGCGTGACCTGGCGGCCGCCGCCCGACGCCTGGCCGACCTTGAGGGCCACCTTGCTGCTCGACTCCTCGTGCTGGGCGAGGAACACGGAGGTGAACCCCCCGCGGCCGAGGAAGCGGGTGATCCGGTACCCCTGCACGATCTCGCCGATCGCTAGCTTCATCATCTGTGCTGTCCGTCCCGGTTGCAGTGGCAGGCCTTGGGGCCTACCGGGGGCCTTTTCGGTATCCCCGTGCAGCGAGTTGAGTTAGGGACGGACCGCTGCGGAACGACGCGATGCCAAGGGGGCTTCTCAGCCCGAAATCCAGAATGCCGCGGGGGCGGTGCGGACCGGCTGCCCGCGCCGTGTCCCCTCGACCCGCCAGTGGACCTGGGTCCCGGGCGGCAGCGCGCGCAGCCAGGGCAGGTCGACCTCGACCACCCCGCCGGTGGCCGGAATGCGCACGACCTCGTCGAGGCGCTCGTCCAGCAGGACCACCTCGACCTCGGCGTCGAGCGGCTCCCACGACCACAGGAACAGGATCGGGCCGGATGCCACGGCGCCGCTCGGGGCGGCGAGACGCGGCAACAGGAGCGGCACCTCCTCGGCCGATACAGTGCCGGGAACCGACCTTGGCAACGGATACTCAGGATCGAACGCGGCGACGACCGCGGCACCCAACAGCGCGAGGCCGAGCGGCCGCGGCCAGCGCGGCTGCGGCCGCTGGCTGCGGATCCTGCGCGCGTGCTCGCGTTGCTCCGCGCTCAGCGGCCGCCGCAGCGGCCGTCGCCCCCATCTCCTGGACACGGTGAATTGATCGGATGAAGCGAGCGTCGCATCACGGATTTCGGGTCCCGCGCGCCGGAGCCACCGCGCGGACAGCCGCGCTGGCAGCGGCGTGGACCGCCGTCATGGCAGGGTGCAGCGGCGGCGGCGGCGGCGGGTCCGGCGACACCCTGCCGCCCGTCGTGATCGCCGCGGCCTTCGTCGGCGCCGGCGGCACCCCCACCGCGGGCGACACGGTGCTGCTGTCGTTCAGCGAGGACGTCAGCGCCACCCTCGGCGCGCTGGTCGGCGACGCGCAGTTCGCGCTGTCGGGCGGCGGCACGCTGGGCACCGCGACCACGGTCCTGGACCAGCCGTCGTCGCGCGGCATCCGCGTGCAGATCGGCGCCGACGCGACGTTCGTGCCCGACACCACCACCATCCAGTTCGCGGCCACCAACGACGTCGTCGCCGACACCGCCGGCAACCTGGGCCGCGACGGCAGCGCGGTCACGATCAGCACGACCGACGGCATCGCGCCGGCGATCGGCAACCTCACGCTCAACGCGATCGACGGCATCCTGAACGGCACCGGCCCCGCCGGCGGCACGCTGCAGGTCCCGCAGAGCGGCTTCACGATCGACCTGGCATACAGCGACACCGGCACCGGCGGACCGGCCCTCGGCGTCGATCCGGCGCGAACCGTGCTGACCGCCAGTGTCGCGGTGTCGACCCCCGGCGGAACGCAGCCCTCCGGCACCAACCTGCTGCCGTTCCTGACCGCGACGTCCGCGACCTCGGCGGCCGCGAGCTACGCGGTGCCCGCGGGCGTCGCGTTCGGCACCGGCGCGGTGTCGCTGACGGCCATCGTCGTCGACGCCGGCGGCCTGCCGTCGACGCCGGCGGCGTTCGCCTTCACGGTGCGCGCGTTCACCGCCCCGCTGCAGCCGTTCGAGACCACGGTCAACAGCCAGCAGGTCTGGTTCCTCGACACCAGCCGCGACATCGAGTCGTTCACCGCGACCGGCCCGGGCCTGTTCTCCAGCGTGAACATCACCGCCGGCGCGAGCGGCCGCTCCGACTACGTCGACATGCTGTTCATCCTCGGGCTGCAGTCGAGCACGCCGATCGCCAACGTGATCGGCGCCGACGACAGCAACACCGTGGTGCAGTCGCGGCTGCAGGCCGCGATCCTCGCCGAGCTGGCCGCGATGTTCCCGGCCACCAAGGTGACGTTCACCTTCACGCAGCCGACCGGCAGCTTCGGCAGCAACAGCAGCGTCGCCTACGACAGCCTGGGCTACTCGCAGATCTGCCTCGGCGGCTCGGACGACAGCTCCACGCTGGCGATCCTCGGCATCGCCCAGCTCGACCCGAGCAACCAGCGGCAGAACAACGACTGCCTGACCGAGTCGGCGACCACCTCCCGGCTCGGCGTGTTCCTGCACACGATCGCCGACAGCGGCATGCAGTCGAGCTCGAGCGGCCTGTTCCGGCAGACGTTCAACGAGATCGTGCCGACGCTGCTGTCGGGCGCGCCGCTCGCGGCCGGCGTGCCGGTCGGTGACGACGGCAGCGACGACCAGCGCCTGCAGGGCACGCTGAACGACTCGCGCACCGTCGCGATCGACGGCTCGATCGCGGGCCTGGCGCGCTACATCGCCGTGATCGTGGCGCACGAGTGCGGCCACTCGATGGGGCTGGTGATCAACGGACCGATGCCGACCGGGCTCTACGGCGGCGACGCCACCAACTTCCCGGGCTCGTCCGACGGACACATCCGCACGGCGACGCTGTTCCCGAGCGGCACCAACATCATGAGCCCCCAGCTCACCTACAACCTCGGCCTCGACGCCGGCACCGGCTTCAACAGCCTCAACCTGGCCTACCTGCGCGAGCAGGCGTTCTACGGCAACTGACATGCGCGACACTCTCCGAAGCAGCCTCGCCTGCGCGGCCCTGCTGGCCGCGTGCCCGCACGAGCCGCTCCCGGCGCAGGACCTGCGCCACGCCGCGGCCGACGCCGACGTGCTGGTGATCGCCCGCCAGGTCGGCAAGCGCGCGTTCTCCGACGAAGTCGACCTGCACCGCCTGCAGGTGCTCGACGTCCTGCGCGGCGGCGAGCAGCGCGCGGTCACGGTGATCGACTGGCCGCAGCTGTCGCTGCATCAGCGCCCGCAGCCTCGGCAGAGCCGGCTCTACTGCCTGCACGACGCCGGCCGCGAGGCCGCGCGCATCGGCCTGCCGGCAGACCAGGGCCCCTACTACCGCATGAGCGGTCGCGCCGGCAGCAACCCGCTGATCGGCGCCGACCTCGACCAGGACCCGATCGCGCGCCTCTGCCGCGTGTTCACCGCGTCCGAACGCGGCGCGCCGCCGGCGGCCACGACCGGCGCGCTGCTCGAGATCGCGCTCGGCGGCGAGCCGGTCACGCGCCTGGAGGCCACGCGCCACCTGGCCGAACGGCCGCTGCTGCGCACCCACCTCGGCGCCGTGCAGTGGAGCGGCCTGCTGAGCCGCATGACCGGCGAGACCACCGACCTCGACTACAAGATGGCGCTGGCCGAACTGTGCGCCGAACAACGCGTGCCCGGCCTGGTCGACGCGCTGCTGGTCGGGCTCGACTCCGTGCACGAGCCGGCCTACGCCCGCGCGGTCGGCCGCCTGTGCGCGCACCAGCTCGGCGACGCCGCCGTGCGGCCGCTGCTCGACCGGCTGCAGCGCGCGCGCAGCGCAGAGGCGCGTTCGGCGGCGCTGCTGGCGCTCGGCGCCACCCGCACCGGTCCGGCGCTCGACGCGTTGCTGCAGCTGCAGGACCAGGCCAAGGGCGACCCCGCGGTCGCCGCGGCGCTGCGCGAGCACGGCAGCCGCGTCGCCCGCGAGGCGGCGCTGCGCGGCGACGGCCGCTGAGCCGCCGGCCCCCGGCCGTCCTCCGGCGCCCGAACCCCGACAGTCGAGCACGCCCGACAGCCGATAGTCCCTTGCGATGGGACCTTCGCTGACCTGCGTGCTCGTCTCGCTGCTGCCCCTGCAGCAGCCCCAGGGACCGGTCGTCGCGGCCGAGGCCGCGGCGATCGCGCCGGCGGCGGACGCCGGCCTGCGGCTCGCGGCGCCGGAGCGCACCGCGCCTGCCGATTGGGCGCTCGGCGACGGCGGCGTGCGCGCCCCGGCCGGCGGTGCCGGCGACCGACTGCCGGGTCACGAAGGCGAGTGCACGACGCCCGGCGGCGTCCGCGTCGAGTGCCGCCGCGAAGGTGTGCGCCTGCGGTTCGACTCGGGACGCGAGGTCCTGTTCGCACCCGACGGCTACCTGCACCTGCGCGACGGCGCCGTCGCCGGGCCGTTCCCGGGCGGCGCCGAGCTGCGGTTGCTCGACGGCGCCGCCGTGCGCATCACCCGCAACGGCTCGCGCCGCACGCCGATCGCGCGCGTCGAGGTCGTCACCGCGTCCGGCGACGGCGTGCGCCTTTGGCAGCGCCGCCAGGCGGTGCGCACCCCCGCCGACGGCGGCTGGTTCGGCGATCGGCTCTACTGCCTGGGCGACGGCGACAGCCTGTACCGCGCGCTGGCACTCGGCCCGGTGCTGACGCTGCAGCGCGTGCTCGGCCCGCGCGCCGACCGGCGGCTGCCGGCCGCGCGGCTGGTGCTGATGACCGGGCCGCTGCTCGAGTCGCTGCAGCTGCTGGTCGATTCGCGGACCCTGAACGTCGACCCCGCGGGCGTCGCCGAGGCGCAGCTGCTGCTCGACGAACGCGACCGCGTCTGGGCGACCGACACGCCGCCGCCGCCGCGCACCTCGACCGACCCGCTGCGGTTCCTGCTGCGCGCCGGCTACGACCTCGAGTTCGCGATCGCCGGCGGCGACGTGCGCATGACGCTGGCGCGCCACGGCCAGAAGCCGTTCGTCGAATGGCAGCTCGGCTACGGCGCGGCGGTGCGCTGCGTCGAGGGCAAGGGCCAGCCGACCGGGCCCGACGTCACGCTGCCGCCCGGCGCGTCGCTTCTGCAGCCGCGCCTCGAGCACGACGAGCTGGTGCGGGCGCTGCAGGTGTTCGATCGGCTGCGTCGCGGCGACTCGCGGTGAGCAAGACCGGAGCCGACGATCGCCAGTTCCGAGATGCCATGCTTGGCATGCCCGCCAGCGCCCCGTAGCCAGTTCCGCCTGATCCCGAGCGGCTGGCACGCACTCGTCATCGTCTACTCACCGTTCGCAGCCAGCCGACCGCCTCCTGCGCACGGTAGCAGCGGTCACACTCGAGTGTCACCCGTGGACCCGGGTTGGACCCCCTCTGGCCCCGTCATTGACACATCGCCCCCCCCCCGTGTATCGTTCCTCGGGTGAGGAAGAAACGGGTCCAACGCCGGCACCCTCGTCGGAGGGCATTGGTCCCGGAGACCAGCGCTTGGCACTCGGCTAGCTGCGACATGGCACCAGTCCAGAAGACTCGAAGCAACAGGCCCTATTGGGTGGCATTCTGCCTAGCCACCTCCGTGGGCCTCTACGTGCTCGGATGGTCGTCGATTTCACCCATCAGACACCCGAACGAGCATCTCGAGGCGGCCTCTTCGGTCGAAACCGTCGGCACAGAGGCCCCCGATCCGGCACCGGCCCCTGGCGCACGCGCCGTCGATGAACCGAGTGAGAGCACGACGGGCCAAGCGGGCATCCGCAACGCCGCGCCCTCCCGAGCAGAGGATCCAGATCGGGGCGATGCCCCGGTGGACAACGACCTGCTCACAGTTCCGGACTGGTGTCAGGCTAGCATTCACACAGTCCGCGATCTTTGTCGCCAGAACGACATGGCACTGGCTACGGACCTGAGGATGCCGCTTCAGTCCTGGCGCACGGTCCAGAAACTGGTCGACACATACGAGGCCGACACATCCAGCATCCGGACTCAGTGGCACAGCCTTACAATGGAGATCGTGGAGCGGAAGCAAGCGGCGGGGCTGGTCGAGTACCATGCAAACCCTCTCGCGATTCAGGATCCAGCAGCTCGCGAGGCTGCACACAAGGCTTGGCGTGCAGCTCAAAAGCGAACGAGCCCCGGCCAGCACGTCAGCGTCAGCGGTGCTGGCCCGCGGATGTGGATCACCCGAGTCGATCTTTCTGAAGATCCCAGGCTGCAAGAGCTGTGGCAAATCAACATCGAAAGCGGCAGACGGCTCCTGCTCGAGATTCAAGTTGGAGTCGCCCCTTACTGCCTGCTGATTCAGAAGTAGTTGAAGAAGGAGACGAGTCGGCAGACCCGCGACTCCCTCAGTCGGCCAGCGCGACCGATGCGCCGCCCAGGCGCCGATTCGGTGCGCACACTCGGGTTGCGCAGCCTCGCAGGCTACTTCGTCGCCGGCACCTCGACGCCCAGCGCCTGCGCCAGCGTCGTCAGGAACGCGCCGACGTCGGTGACGATGCCCTGGCTCTGCGCCGAGCCGCGGTCGCTGAGCTTCTGCACCACCGCCGGGTGGATGTCGACGCACACCGTCATCACCTCGGCGGGGATCATGTTGCCGGTGCCGATGCCGTGCAGCATCGAGCCGAGGATCACGACCAGACCGGCGCCCTGCAGGATCTCGGCGTAGCGCGCCTGCGCCGCGATCAGGTCCATGTCGGTGTCGGGCAGCGGCCCGTCGTCGCGGATCGAGCCGGCGAGGCAGAACGGCACGTTCGCGGTGATCGCCGCGTGCATGACGCCGGTCTTCAGCGCGCCGCTGGCGACCGCGGCGCGCAGGCCGCCGGCGCGGCGGATGCGGTTGATCGCGCGCATGTGGTGCATGTGCCCGTGCACCGCCGAGACGCCGGAGGCGACCTCGACGCCGAGGCTGGTGCCGAACATCGCCGCCTCGCAGTCGTGCACCGCCAGCGCGTTGCCGCTGAGCAGGCCGTCGACGTGGCCGGCGCGCAGGATCGCCGCCAGCACCGGCGCGGTGCCGACGTGCACGACGACCGGGCCGGCCACCAGCACGACCTTGCGACCGTCCTGTCGCACCTGGCGCCACACCCGCACGACCTGCTCGACCTGCGCGCGCAGGTGCCGTTCGCTCGACGCGCCGCCCTGCATGAAGCCGAACTTGCCCTCCTGCAGCTTGCGCGTCGTGTGTGCGGTGACGCGCACGCCGGCGAAGCCGGTCACCACGCGTTCGCCCGGCGCCAGGTCGCGCAGCTTGACGCAGCGCGCGCGGCCGTCGGCTACGACCACGACCGCGTCCATGCGCTGCTGTTCCACCGGCACCCAGGTGCCGGCGAGCCGGACCTCGGTGACCAGGTTGGTGGTCGAGTAGAACCCTTCGGGTGCCGTGCCGGCGAGGTCGACGACCTCGAGCTTCGCGTCCTCGGTGTCGGTCTCGCTGAGGCCGAGCGACATCAGGTCGGCCCGCACGCGCTCGAACACCTTGCGGCTAGGCGACGTCACCTCGAGCTCGAGCTCGCTCTCGTCGTTGCGCTGGACGCCGATGTCGATGCGCAGCACGCGGTAGCTGGCGCCGGCGGCCTGCACGGCCTCCATCGCGTCCGACATCAGACCCGAGTCGATCAGGTGGCCGCGGGCGCGGAACACGACGGTGAGCGGCGAGGACATCGGCGGCGAAGGTAGCGGAGCGCCGCGGGCGGCGGCCAGCGCGTTCCGCTGGCGACCCGGCAAGGCCGCCTGGCCGGCTCGCCGGCACCGGGGGCCGCCGGTTACGGTTTTTCCGACCGCCGATCCGGGGCCGGCGGCATGAAGGTTCCGACGACGATGACCCCTCCCGGACAGACTGGCGGACTGCAGCACGTCCTCGACGAGCTGGGCTGGCTGCGCGGCCTGGCGCGCGAGCTGTGCGCCGATCCGCACGCCGCCGACGACGCCGTGCAGGACACCGTGGCGGCGGCGCTGCGGCGGCCGCCGGACCGGCATCAGCCGGTGCGCGGCTGGCTGCGCACGGTCCTGACCAACGCGGTGCGCGGCGCGCACCGGACGACCGGTCGGCGGCTCGTGCGCGAGCGCCGCGCCGCCCGCGGTGAGGCCGGGCCGTCGACCGCCGAGCTGGCCGAACGGGTCGAGGTGCAGCAGCTGCTGCTCGACGCCGTCCGCGGGCTCGACGAGCCGCTGCAGTCGACGGTGGTGCTGCGCTACCTGGAGGACCTGCCGCCGCGGCGCATCGCCGCGCTGCACGGCGTGCCGGTCGCGACGGTGAAGGACCGACTGCGCCGCGGACTCGCCGCGCTGCGGCGCAGCCTCGACGCGCGGCACGGCGGCGACCGCCGGCGCTGGATCGCGGCGCTGGCGGCGCTCGAACCCCTGATCGGAACCATGGCGATGTCCGGCAAGCTCCTGTTCGGCGGCGGCGCGGCGCTCGCGCTGCTGGCCTTTGTGTGTGTGCCCCTTTGGACCAGCGAGCCGGCGGCGGCGCCGCCGACGGTGCAGCGGACCGAGACCGCCACCGCGCCGGCACCAGACCGCGCGGCGGCGGACAGTGGAGTCGCCGCGCCGGCACGAGACGACCAACGAACGGCCCTGGCCAGCGCGCCGGAGGAGCCGCCAGCCGCGCCGCCCAAGCCGACGATCACGGTCGACGGCCTGCTGCTGCACCCCACCGGCCGCCCGCTGCCGGGCATGACGGTCCGCGCCGAGCGCCACACCGAGACGGCCGAGTCCGGCGCCGACGGCCGGTTCACGTTGCCGTGCGAGGACCGCGGCGGCTGGATCGTCGTCGACGAGCCCGGCTGGTCGACGGTGTTCGGCGGCGGCGCCAGCCCGGGGTCGCGCGCGCGCATCGTCGTCGCCGCACCGACCACGGCCTACGCCGGCGTGGTCGTCGACCCCGACGGCCTGCCGGTCGCCGCGGCGTCGGTGCAGCTCGAGTTCCCCGAGAGCCTGCGCGGCGCGCTGCCGGTGCTCGACGAGTCGCGCAAGTGGACCTACGGGACCACGACCGACGGCGACGGCGCCTTCGCGCTCGACGTGCCGGGCGTCGCCGACTCGTCGCTCGCGGTGACCCACCCGTCGTTCGCGCAGGGCGACGCCGCGCTGCCGCCGAACGGCGACCGCGCCATGCGCATCGTGCTGCCCCGCCGCAGGGTCTCCGCCGACACGCTGGAAGGCCGGGTGATCGATCCGCGCGGCGCGCCGGTCGCCGACGCGCGGATCGTGCTGGGCGCCTTCCGCGTGCGCAGCGGCGACGACGGCGCGTTCCGCATCGACTACGGGGCCGTCGCGGACGCCGCCGCGCGCGCGCGCGAGCTGAAGCGCGCCGAGGAGCTCGTCGCGATCCGGCCGCTGTCCCTGCCGGCCCGCATGACCGCGACCTCGCGCGACGCCGACGGACGGCCGCGCTTCCCGGAGCCGCTGGTGCTGCAGATCGGCGGTCCGACGCGGACGATCACCGGCCGCGTGCTCGCCGCCGACGGCACGCCGCGCGCGGACGCGCGGGTCTGGGTCGACAAGCTGGAGCTGGTCGGACGCAGCGACAGCGGTCCCGACTGCTACCTCGAGAACGAGCTGCGCGGCCTGCCGCCGGGCTGGCATCCGGTGCACACCGACGCGGACGGTCGCTTCACCCTCGACGGCCTCGTCGACCGCACCTACCACGTCGTCACCATCGACGACGAGACGATGCAGCGCGTCGACCGCGAGGTGCCGGCCGGCACCGAGGACCTCGAGCTGCGGTTCGCTGCCGACGGCCTGCTCGCGACGATGCGCGGCCGCGCCGTCGACCGCACGGGCGCGCCGCTCGCCGGCATCCGCGTGCGCGTCACGACCGACTGCTACCAGCAGTGGGTCGAGGGCTTCCCGGTCGGCACCTGGCACGACTCGGGCGCGACCGTCACGACCGGCGCCGACGGTCGCTTCGCACTCGAGCAGGTGCCGCGCGCGCGCTGCTACCTGCGGCTCGACGGCGAGGACGTCATGCCCACCGAATACGGCGACCGCGTCGGCTGGCCGAACGGCGGCGAGGGCGAGTTCGACGTGGTGATGCTGCGCCGCTGCCACTTCCAGATCGAGCTGCTCGACCCGGCCAGCGCCAACGGCTTCGAGCTGCGCGACGCCGAGGGCAAGACCCAGATGCTGACCGAGTTCGAGGGGCCGAGCTCGTGGAGCAGCTCGAACATGCCGATCCGCGACGGCCGCTCGAGCGCGCTGGCGACCACCGACGCGGCGCAGACGCTGGTGTTGTTCCATGACGGCGCCGAGGTGCGGAGCGTGCCGATCGTGCTGGTGCCCGGCGAGCTCACGACGGTGCGCTACTGAACGCGGCGACCGCTCATCACAGGTCGGTGCGCGCACGCTCGACCCCGTCGATGCGGAGCGCCAACAGCCCGAGGTCGGGCGCGAGCAGCACCGACACCTCGCGACCGCCGTTGCCGTCGTCGCGGGTCCATTGCAGCTGCAGACGCAGCTCCAGCGCGTCGAGGATGCGCCGGCTGCCGATCTGCACCGGCGGGGCCCAGCTCCACTGCCCGTCCAGGAAGGCGGTGCCGACGCCGGTGGGCGCCGCCGCCGTGCGCGGCTGGTAGAGGAGGGTCTCCGTCGCGCCCGGCGGAGCGTCTCCCGGGATCGGTCCGAACATCGAACGCGACTCGAGCCAGAGCTCGTCCCAGTCGTCGACGACCGAGAACCGGCCGAGCAGGTCGAAGCCGCGGGTGTAGAAGCCCGCCGCCCCCATGGCGTCGTCGGTGATCGTCCAGTTCTTCGCGATCTGGAGCGGCGCATGCGGGAGCGACTGATCCAGCGCGGTGAAGGTCCAGCCGCCTTCGAGCGGCACGCGCGCACCGGACGCCGGGAGGTAGTCCGTGAGCGGAGGCCGTGGTCCCTCGACCACCTGGAACGAGCCGAGCCGATGCACCGGCACCGTGACGCGCCCGGCGTCGACGTCGATCACTTCCGGCTCCATCCGGTTGTCGTCATCGGTGAGCACCCGCACGTTGCCCGGCGCGGTGTTGAGCCGCAGCGGCGCGTACGGCAGCGTCAGGCGCGCCGGGACCGCGAAGTCGAGATCCGCGGGCTCCAGCCGCACCCGCTCCCCGGGCTCGAACACGGTGCTCGTGACGACGCCCGGCGGCAGCGACACGTCCTCGACGACCGCGCGCACGGTGACCGAACGGGTCAGCGCACCGGGCGGAACGACCAGCTGCAACCCGGTCAGTCGACCGCCCGTGACGACGAACCCGCCGCCCCCGCCATCGACGGCGACCTCGGCGACCACCGTTCGCGTCACCGTGGCCTCGCGGCTGGGATCGCAGGCGCCGAGGACGAACGCAAGACAGGTCAGGACGCAGGCTCGGAGGCGACGATGGCTCATGGCCCGTGCGGTACTCCGGGAAGCCACCGCGGTAACAGCCCAGGCAATCGCCGTCACGCACCGGCGGCGCGGCGCCTGCCTGCCGGCGCGGCACCCCGCGCCCGGCGCGCACCGTTCGCCGGTGCGCGCGCGCCCCGGCTGCGCGGCGGCGCGGCGGCCGGCCGCAACACCGCGCCGCTCGGCGCGATGCCGCGCAGGAAGCCCTCCAGCAGGTCCGCGCCGGCGCGCTCGAGATCGAACCGACTCGGATCGAGCAGCCAGTGGTACGCGAGCCCGTCGACCAGCGCGTGCAATCCGATCGCCGTGCGCTCAGGGTTGGTGCCGCGCAGCAACTGCCCGCGCGCCACCGCCTGCCGGAACTCGTGCGCCATCTTGCCGAGGCACTCCTCGCGGCAGCCGAGGATGTGGTCGCGCGCCGCCGCGACCTCGTCCACCATCTCGCAGCGCAGCAGCAGGATCATCAGCAGGTTGCGCGTGCGCTCGTCGTGTGCGATGCGGTGGAACACGCGGGTGCCCTTGAGCCGGATCCGCGCCAGCGGGTCGTCCTTGAACTCGGCGTCGATCTCGTCGAACGCCGCGTCGAGCGGCAGCATCGCCCGCTCCCACAGGGCCAGCAGCAGGTCGTACTTGTCGCGGAAGTGCCAATACACCGCGCCGCGCGTCAGCGCGATGCCCTCGGCGATCTCGTGCAACGACGTGCGGGCGACACCACGCGTGCAGAACATGGCCTCGGCCGCGTCGAGGATGCGGTTGCGGGTGGCGAGCGCCTCTTCCTTTGTCTTGCGGGCCATGCGTGTGCGACCTTCGGGTCGTTCGGGGTGGAGCGATCGGGTGCAGCGCGGACCGCTGGGATTCCGGATCCGGACCATTGCATACATTCATGCATGTATGTATGCAACCGCCCTCATCCCCGCACTCGGGCCACCCCCCGCCGGATCCCCGGCCGACCCACGTCATGCGAACCCAACTCCTCGCGATCGCCGGCGCCGCGACCCTCGCTGCCGCCTGCCACCGCAACGACGCCGGCGGCGGCGCCCCGCCGGCGATGCCGCCGGTGCCGGTCACGGTCGAACTCGCCGCGGCGCGCGACATCCCGGTCCCGCTCGAGTACCTGGGCCGCACCGAGGGCGCGCGCGAAGTCGAGATCCGCGCCCGCGTCGGCGGCTACCTCGAGTCCCGCCACTACGACGAGGGCGCGATGGTCGCGGCCGGCGACCTGCTGTTCCGAATCGACCCGAAGCCGCTGCAGGCGCAGGCCGCATCGGCGCGCGCCGACGTCGCCACCGCGCGCGCCGAGGTCGAGCAGGCCGAACGCGAGGCGGCGCGGCTCGAGCCGCTGCTGGCCGAGGACGCGGTGACGCAGAAGGAGCGCGACGACGCCGTGTCGCTCGCGCGGATCACGCGCGCCCGCCTGCTGGCGGCCGAGGCGCGGCTGCAGCAGATCGAGCTCGACCTGTCGTACACCGACGTGACCGCGCCGATCGCCGGCAAGACCGGCCGCGCGCTGCGCGACGAGGGCAGCCTGCTCGCGCCCGGCGACGACCTGCTGACGACTCTGCTGCAGCTCGACCCGATCCACGTGCTGTTCCAGCGCACCGAGAACCAGCAGTTCGCGTTCGACCGCGACCTGCAGAGCGGCCGCATGGCGCTGCCCGACGGCGGCGCGCTCGCCGTCGAGGTGCGGCACCGCGACGGCACGCTGCTGGCCGATGGCGGCGCGATCGACTTCACCGCCGGGCGCATCGACGAGAGCACGGCGACGATCCCGATGCGGGCCGTGCTGCCCAACCCGGACCTGCGCCTGCGCGCCGGCCAGGCCGTGCGCGTGGTGCTGCGGGGCGCGGTGCTGCGGAACGCGATCGCGGTGCCGCAGCGCGCGGTGGTCGAGAGCACGCAGGGCAAGATCGTCTGGGTCGTCGAGGACGGGAAGGACGGCGGCCTGGTGGCGGCGCAGCGGCCGGTCGAGCCCGGCGAATGGGTGCTGCTCGACGACACCGGTCCCGCCGCCCGCGGCTGGGTGATCAAGAGCGGCATCGCCGCCGGCGACCGCGTGATCGTCGACAACCTCATCAAGCTGCGCCCCGGCGGCCCCGTGCAGATCGCGCCGGCCGGCGCCGCGCCGGCCCCGACGAACGGCGGCGGCGCCGCCCACGACGTCGACGAGGGGCGCTGAACCGATGATCTCCCGCGTCTTCATCGACCGGCCGATCACGGCGACGGTGCTGTCCCTGATCCTGATGCTGGCCGGCCTCGCGTCGCTGCAGATCCTGCCGATCGCGCAGTACCCCGAGGTCGCGCCGCCGCAGGTGATCGTCCGCGCGTTCTACCCCGGCGCGTCGGCCGCGGTGATCGAGCAGACCGTCGCGGCGCCGCTGCAGAACCAGATCAGCGGCATCGAGCACCTGCTCTACATGAACTCGACGGCCGCCGCGAACGGCTCGCTCGAACTGCAGGTGACCTTCGACATCGGCACCGACATCGACCAGGCGGCGCTCGACGTCAACAACCGCGTCAAGCAGGTCGAGGCGCGCCTGCCCGAGGAGGTGCGGCGCCAGGGCGTGACGGTCGAGAAGGGCTCGACGTCGTTCCTGCAGGTGGTCGCGTTCACGTCGCCCGACGGCCGCTACGACGACCTGTTCACCAGCAACTACGTCACGCTGCACGTCCTCGACGAGCTCAAGCGCCTGCCCGGCACGACCAACGTGCAGATCTTCGGCGCCAAGGACTACGCGATGCGGGTGTGGCTGCAGCCCGACCGCATGGCGCAGCTCGGCCTCACCGCCGGCGACGTGCGCGCGGCGATCGCGGGGCAGAACGCGCAGTGGGCCCCGGGCAAGGTCGGCCAGTCGCCGACGATCCCCGGCCAGGAGCTGACCTGGACGATCAACACGCGCGGGCGCCTCGATGCGGCGCGGCAGTTCGAGTCGATCGTCGTGCGCGCGAACCCGGACTTCGGCATCGTCCGCCTCGCCGACATCGCCCGCGTCGAGCTGGGCGCCAAGGACTACGAGTTCGTCGGCCGCGTCGACAACGTGCCGGCGACGCTGGTCGGCATCTTCCTGCAGCCGGGCGCCAACGCGCTCGACGTCGGCCAGTCGGTGCGCGACACCCTCGACGTGCTGCGCCGCGAGTTCCCGCCCGGGCTCGCCGCCGACATCACCTACGACACCACGAGCTTCGTCGAGGTCTCGATCCGCGAGGTCGTCAAGACCCTGGTCGAGGCGATGGTGCTGGTGTTCCTGGTGGTGTTCCTGTTCCTGCAGAGCTGGCGCGCCACGCTGATCCCGACGCTGGCGGTGCCGGTGTCGCTGATCGGCACGTTCGCCGGCCTGCACCTGCTGGGCTACACGATCAACACGCTGACGCTGTTCGGGATGGTGCTGTCGATCGGCATCGTCGTCGACGACGCCATCGTCGTGCTCGAGAACGTCGAGCGCCTGATGCACGAGAAGAAGCTGCGGCCGCGCGAGGCCGCGATCGCCGCCATGAAGGAGGTGACCGCGCCGGTCATCGCCATCGTGCTGGTGCTGATCGGCGCGTTCGTGCCGATCGCGTTCCTCGGCGGCCTCGCCGGCGTGCTCTACCGGCAGTTCGCGGTGACGATCTCGATCGCCGTCGGCATTTCGGGCTTCGTCGCGCTGACGCTGACACCGGCGCTGTGCGCGGTGCTGCTGAAGCCGACCGCAAAGGGCCGCAACTGGTTCTTCCGCGCCTTCGACTGGACCTTCCTGCACACGGCCAACGGCTACGCGGGCGCCGTGCGCTGGCTGGTGCGCCACGCCGCCGTGCCGCTCGGGCTGTTCCTGGCGATGCTCTACGGCGTCTGGTGGCTCGACCAACGCGTGCAGACGTCGCTGGTGCCGCCCGAGGACCAGGGCTTCTACATCGCCGCGATCTACCTCCCCGACGGCAGCTCGCTGCAGCGCACCGACGAGGTCGTCAAGCAGGTCACCGAGATGGTGCTGGCCAACCCTGCCAACGACCGCTGCACGGCGTTCGCCGGGTTCGACTTCCTCGGCGGCGGCTTCAAGAACAGCGCGGCGACGATGTTCGTCACGCAGAAGCACTGGGACGAGCGCCCCGGCGTCACCGCCGAGCAGCTGGCCAACGAGCTGTTCATGCGGGGCCTCGGCCAGCGCGACGCGCTGGTGCTGGCGTTCAATCCGCCGCCGATCTTCGGCCTCGGCACCGCCGGCGGCTTCGAGCTGTGGCTGCAGAACCGCGGCGACGGCGGCTCGCAGCGCACCGCCGAGGTCGTGCAGCAGTTCCAGGAGCGCGCGGCGAAGGAGCCGATGCTGGGCCGCGTCGACACGCTGTGGCGCGCGCAGGCGCCGCAGCTGTGGGTCGACGTCGACCGCGACCGCGCGGCGATCCTGGGCATCCCGATCGAGGCGGCGTTCGAGACGCTCGGCGCCACGCTCGGCACGACCTACGTCAACGACTTCAACAAGTTCGGCCGCAGCTGGCAGGTGCTGCTGTCGGCCGAACCCGACCAGCGGCGGCAGCCCGACGACGTCGAGGCGCTGTACGTGCGCTCGCGCAGCGGCGCGATGGTGCCGGCGTCGGCGTTCGCGCAGGTGCGCTACACCTCGGGACCGGAGACGCTCGACCGGTTCAACAACCAGCCGGCCGTCAAGCTGCTGGGCAACGCCGCGCCGGGCGTCAGCTCCGGCGAGGCGCTCGCCGCCGTCGAGCGCGTGCTCGCCGAGATGTTGCCGCCCGACTTCACCTACGGCTGGAGCGGCGCGTCGTACCAGGAGAAGCGCAGCGGCGGCACCAGCTCGCTGGCGCTGATCCTGGCGGCGCTGCTGGTGTTCCTGATCCTGGCGGCGCAGTACGAGCGCTGGTCGCTGCCGCTGGCGGTGCTGCTGGCGCTGCCGTTCGGCATCTTCGGCGCCCTGCTCGCCGTGCTGCTGCGCGGCTTCGAGAACGACGTCTACTTCCAGATCGGCCTGGTGACGCTGATCGGCCTGTCGGCCAAGAACGCGATCCTGATCGTCGAATTCGCCGTGCAGCGCATGCAGCACGGGGTCGGCGTGATCGACGCCGTCGTCGAGGCGGCGCGGCTGCGGTTCCGGCCGATCCTGATGACGTCGATGGCGTTCATCCTCGGCGTCGTGCCGCTGGCGCTGTCCAGCGGCGCCGGCGCCGGCGCGCGGCGCTCGGTCGGCACCGGCGTCATGGGCGGCATGCTGGCGGCGACGTTCCTGGCGATCTTCTTCGTGCCGGTGTTCGTGCGGCTGCTGGCGCGCCAGCGCGTCGCCAAGGCGTCGGCGACCGACGCACCGGAGGCCGACCATGCGTGATCCCCGTCTCGCCCTGCTCGCACTGCTGACCGCCTGCGCCGCGCCGCACTACGCGCCGCCGCCGGCGATCGAGCTGCCGCCGCTCGGCGCGGCCGCCGAGGACCTGAGCGCGTGGTGGGCGCGGTTCGGCGACGCGCGCCTGTCGGCGCGGATCGCCCGCGCGCTCGAGCACAACCAGGACCTGCGCGCCGCCGCCGCGCGCACCGCCGAAGCGGCGGCGCTGGTGCGCACCGTCGACGACCTGCTGCCCGACGCCAACCTCAGCGCGCGCGCCGGCCGCGACCAGACCAGCGACCGCAACGCGTTCCCGCGCTTCGCCGGCATCGACCGCCGCAACTCGGCGCACCGCGTCGCCCTCGACGTGACCTGGGAGCTCGACCTGTGGGGCCGCATCCGCGCCGGCAACGACGCGGCGCTGGCCGACCTGCTGCAGACGCGCGAGCTGCAGCACGACCTGCGCGCCGCGCTCGCGGCGCAGACCGCGCAGGCGTACTTCCGGCTGGTCGCGCTCGACCTGCAGCTGGCACTGACCCGGACCACGGTGCAGAACCGCGAGGACGCCCTGCGCATCCAGCAGCAGCGCCAGCGCGCCGGCGCCGGCAGCGCCCTCGACGTGCACCAGGCCGAGGCCGACCTCGAGTCCGTCCGCGCCGCGCTGCCCGCGCTGCTGCAGGCGCAGCAGGCCGCGAGCCGCGCGCTGCTGCTGCTGACCGGCGAGACGCCGGCGGTGATCGCCGAAGGCCAGCTCGAACGCGCCGCTGCGCTGCCGGCGCCGCCGGCGATCCCCGAAGGCCTGCCGTCGGACCTGCTGGCGCGCCGCCCCGACGTGCGTGCCGCCGAGGCCGCGCTGGCCGCCGCCAGCGCGCGCGTCGCCGAGGCCAAGGCGCGCTGGTTCCCGACCATCCGCCTGACCGGCGCGCTCGGCCAGGAGAGCGAGGCGCTGCAGAACCTGTTCACCGCGCCGGCGACGATCTGGAGCCTGTTCGGCACGCTGACGCAGCCGCTGTTCCAGCTGCGCGAGCTCGGCGCCCAGGCCGACGCCGCCGCCGCCCGGCGCGAGCAGGCCGAGGCCGGCTACGTGCGCGCCGTGCAGGCCGCGTTCGCCGAGACCTACGACGCGCTCGACGCGCGCGCCGCCAACGGCGACGCCGGCGCTGCGCAGCAGCGCCGGATCCAGGCGCTCGAGCAGGCCGAGCGCATCGCCGCGGCGCGCCACGACGCCGGCGCCGGCTCGTTCCTCGAGCTGCTCGATGTGCGCCGGAACCTGCTGGCGGCGCGGACCGACCGCATCGACACGGCGGCGGCGGAGCTGTCGGCAACGGTGGACGTGTACCGGGCGTTGGGCGGCGGATGGATGCCGGAGGGCGGGGCGACCGAGGCCGCGGGCGACGGCGCCGGCCGCTGAAGGCCGGGCCGCACGCAACCACTCACGCCTGGGCGCCCGTCAGCGATCGACCAGCACACGCCGATCGTACTCGAAGCACTCGGGGAACTCCGTCTTCGACAGCTCGAGCACCAGCACGTCGGTGCCGACGTGAGTCGACCAGTACCGCATCTCGGTGGACTGCAGGTGCATGTACTGCGGCATGCCCTCTTGAGGGCCGTAGTACCAGTGCTGGCGACGATCCAGCAGGACCTTGACGGCGCGCCCAAGGTAAAGGCTCTCCATCGTCGCCAGCCGGTGCTTGTCGCTCTTGCCATCCAGGTTCTGCGCGTCGACGGCCGTCCGCTCGAGGCCATCGACCACCCGCTTGTAGACACGCAGCAGACCTGAGTCCGGCGACTCCACGCCAGCAAGGCCGGGCTCGGCGACCGGTTCTCTGTCTCCCGCGATGCGACTCCCGAGCAGCGCCGGACTCGTCTCCAGCGGGTGCCTCGTGGCTGCGGGAGGAACTCGACGAGCATCGCCCAATGCAGATTTCGGAGCCATCGCGATGTCGACGGCACCCGTTGAAACCAGTCCCTCGCTCTGGCCAGCAATGCTCGGCTGGGTGGAATCACCGCCAAGAGCCAGCCACATGAGACCGATGCCGAGGCACAGAGCTGCAAACGCAATCAGGTGTCGCATCTTGAGTTCCTCCGCCTCCCCACCCTGGGTGAGGCTCATTCCATGAGAATCGCCCGACTCACTGGCAGTCGTTGCAAGTCCAGCTCATGGACCCGCCTTCCTGTGAGTCGTTCTCAGCCGAGACCCCTTGGCTGTTCCCACATGGCAGACTCAGAGGCACCGTGACCTCAGTCGTCGAACCGCTGGTGACTTCCGCCGATACCTGAACCCCATTGACGGTCCAGTAGCCCTTGCCGTTGTGATGCCAGGTGATCTTGATCTTCATGTTGACCGTGCAGCCATCACACCCCGCGTTGTTGGTCCCCGAAGTCGTACCTTCATCGGTGATCTCCGGGGCAGTCGGCTGCGCCGACATGTCGTAGTGTGGGCCACTGATCAAGCAATCTGCGGGCACGGGCACGTGGCCCCAACTCGTGAGGAGTAGCGATGCTCCGGCCAGCGCACATGCGACCGATGAACCAAGAACGGTGATCATGTCGGACTCTCCTGTCGACTATGGAGATCCCCGTTTGGATGGAGATCCCCGTTTGGATGGAGATCCCCGTTTGGATGGAGATCCCCGAGTGTTGCTGTCTACCACTTCCTGATCACGGCGTCAATCCCGCGTGAGCCGCTCGAACCGGTAGTCCAGTGCCGCCAGCACGCGATCGCGCGCCGCCACCAGCTCCTCGCGCGAGCCCGCGCCGACGTTGACCACGCCGTAGCGACAGCTGTGCCCGTCCTCGCCGACGGCGAAGTCGCGCAGCTCCTGGCCGTCGTGGACCTCGTTCCACGCCAGGGCGCCGGGCACGGCGGCGGCGGCGCGTTCGGCGGCGTCGCCGTCGGGCGCGCGCAGCACGCGCACCGGCTCGAACGTGCGCAACGGGTAGCTGGCGGCGACCGCGCACGACCCGGCGCGGCGGCGCAGCTGCGGCGCGATGCCGCAAGCGAGCTCCAGCGCCAGGCGGTGGCCGTGCACACCGTCGACCTTCTCGTAGAGGTCGGCGAACTGGCCGCACATGCGCGGGTTGATCTCGACGATGCCGATGCGGTCGGTGTCCCGCTCCCACATCAGCTCGACGTTGAACAGCGTCCAGCGCAGGCCGAACGCGGCGGCGAGCGCGCACGCGGTCGCCTCCATGCGGCGCTGCACGGGCTCGGGCAGCACCGACGGATACTCGAACGCGGTGAAGCTGCCGGTCGTCGGGTGGCGGATCGAGTCGACGACGCCGAGCGCGTGCGCGCCGGCCCCGGTCGCGTAGCCCTCGACGGTGACCAGCGTGCCGCGCAGTTCGCCTTCGGCGACGAACGCGGTGCCGTCGACGTCGGGCCCGAGGTAGCGCTGCACGAGCTGGCAGTACACCCCGAGGAACCGTTCGCGGTAGTCGCGCACCTCGGGCATGCGCACGAACACGTCGAACTCGGCGGCCGAACGGACCCGGCGCGCGAGCACCGAGAAGCAGCCCTTTGCCGGCTTGACCCAGCACGGCAGGCCGAGCGCCGCGTCGAGCGCCGGCGGTGCGCCTCGGAGATCGAGCACCTGGAACGGCGGCGTCGCCTCGGGCAGGCAGGCCTGCTGCACGGCGCGCGACAGGCCCTTGTGCGCGGCGCGCATGATGACCGCCGGGTCGCTGGCGGGCAGGCCGAGCGCGGTGCCGACCGCCGCGGAGACGGCGGCGCCCGGGTAGTCCGACGAGCTGAACACGCCGTCGGTGTCGCCGCGGAACGCCGCCGTGCAGCGCTCGACGTAGCCGAGCACGTCGAAGTCGTCAGGACACTCGGCGTCGTCGGGCGCCTCGAACACGACGTCGAAGTCGTCGCGCCAGACCTCGGGTCGCGCCAGCAGCTGCTGGCGGTCCCACGCGGTCGGGAACAGCACGCGGACGCGCATGCCGGCATCGGACCACGGCGGCGCGGCGCGGGCGACCGCTTTCTCGCGCCCGTGCACGACAGCCGCGACCCGCCCAGCGATGATCGCGCGCGCCGCATGACCGATCCCGCGCAGCCGAGCCTCGCGTTCCCGCACGACGTGCGCGAGATCGAGCACGTGACGATCGCGGTGCGCGACGGCACGCGGCTGGCGGCGCGGCTGTGGCTGCCGCAGGGCGCCGAACGGCACCCGGCGCCCGCCGTGCTGGAGTACATCCCGTACCGCAAGCGCGACGGCACCCGCCTGCGCGACGAGCCGATGCACCGCTGGTTCGCCGGGCACGGCTACGCCGCGGTGCGCGTCGACGTGCGCGGCACCGGCGACTCCGAGGGCGTGCTGACCGACGAGTACACCGAGATCGAACACGACGACGCAATCGCGGTGCTGGAGTGGATCGCGGCGCAGCCGTGGTGCAGCGGCGACGTCGGCATGATCGGCAAGTCGTGGGGCGGCTTCGGCGCGCTGCAGGTCGCCGCCCGCCAGCCGCCGGCGCTGCGCGCGGTGATCGCGGTGTGCGCCAGCGACGACCGCTACGCCGACGACGCGCACTACATGGGCGGCTGCCTGCTGAACGAGAACCTGCTGTGGGGGTGCCTCCTGATGACGCTGTGCGCGCAGCCGCCGGACCCGCAGCTGGTCGGCCCCGGCTGGCGCGCGCTGTGGCAGCAGCGGCTGGCGGCGATCGAGCCGTTCCCGGCGCGCTGGCTCGGGCACCCGCTGCGCGACGACTACTGGCGGCACGGCTCGGTCGGCGAGGACTTCGGCCGGGTGCAGGTGCCGGTGTTCGCGGTCAGCGGCTGGGCCGACGGCTACAGCAACGCGGTGCTGCGCCTGCTCGCCGGCCTGTCGTGCCCGCGCCACGGGCTGATCGGCCCGTGGGGTCACAGCTACCCGCACGACGGCGTGCCCGGGCCGGCGATCGGCTTCCTGCAGGAGGCGCTCCTGTTCCTCGATCGCTGGGTGCGCGGCCGCGACAACGGCTGGGAGCGGCGCCCGCTGCTGCGCGCCTACCAGCAGGACAGCGCGCGGCCGCAGCCGGGCTGGCCCGACCGCGCCGGCCGCTGGATCGCCGAGGACGCGTGGCCGAGCCCGCGGCTGCGGTCGCGCGCGTGGACGCTGGGCGATGGCGTGCTCGTGCCCGGGACCGAGGGGGACGGCAGCGCGCCGCCGCCGCACCGCAGCGCCCAGACCACGGGCCTCGCCGCCGGCAGCTGGTGCGCGTTCGGCTTCGACGGCGAGCACCCGGGCGACCAGCGCGACGACGACGACGCGTCGCTGTGCTGCGACAGCGCTCCTCTCGACGCGCCGCTGGCGATCCTCGGCGCGCCGGAGCTGCACCTGGAACTCGCCGTCGACCGGCCGATGGCGTTCGTGTGCGCGCGGCTGTGCGAGGTGTTCGCCGACGGCACCTCGGCGCGCGTCAGCTACGGCCTGCACAACCTCAACCACGCGCCCGGCCACGACCGCGCCGCCCGGCTCGCGCCCGGGGCGCCATTGGCGTTCCGGCTGCAGCTCAACGACGTGGCGCACGTGTTCGCCGCCGGCAGCCGCGTGCGCGTTGCGCTGTCGACGGCGTACTGGCCGATCGCGTGGCCGTCACCGGCACCGGTGCAACTGACGCTCGCCCCCGGCTGCCGGCTCGAGCTGCCCGAACGGCCCCCGTCGCCGGCCGACGACGCGCTGCCGCCGCTGCCGCCGCCGACCGCGGCGCCGCAGCCGCCGTTCACCGATCTCGACCCGGGCGGTGTGCACCGCCGGATCCGCGTCGACCCGGCGACCGGCGCCGCCGTGGTGGTCACCACCCTGGACCTCGAGGAGGACGGCTCCCCGTCGCGGCTGCGCTTCGACGACATCGACGTCGAGACCGCGCACGGCATCCGCGAGACGTTCCGGATCGACCGGGGCGACCCGCTGTCGGCGCGCGGCGAGATCCTGCACCGCACCAGCTGGCGCAGCGGCGACGTCGCCGTGCGCGTCGAGCTGCGCGCCACGCTGACCGCCGACGAACGCGCGTTCCGCTTCGTCGCCGAGCTGACCGCCCGCGACGACGACGGCGTCGCGGCGCACCGGCGCTGGGACGAGTCGGTGCCGCGCAGCCCCGCGCCGTGATCTTGCCCCCGTCGGGCGTCGTGTCGGCATGGGGACACGACGAACGACGGCCGCACTGGCGGCTCTGCTCGGCACCGCGGCGGCGCTGGCGGCCCAGCAGCCGCAGTGGAACATCCCGGCGCTCGGCGCGGTCGAGTATCGCCGCAGCTGGAAGGCGCGCGCGGCCGCGGCGCCGACGGCCGACGCCGCGCGCGAGCTGCCCGCGCGCGGGACCGTGCCGGGCCGCTACCTGCCGCCGCTGCTGCCGGCGCCGTGGCTGTGCCACGGCGAGCTCGACGCCGACCGGCGCGCGGTCGCGACGCCGGTGCGCGACCTGCCCGACGCGCTGCGCGCGATCGCCTTCGACCTGTCGGTGCGCGGCAGCTGCAGCTGGCGCTTCCCGCGCATCGTGCCGTTCGGCGACGTGCTGGTGCGCGGCCGCGCGCTGCCGCCCGACGCCGAGGGTTGGCAGACGATCGACCTCGAGTTCGAGCGGCAGCGTCCGCGCGGCCTGCCCGGCGAGGCGAAGGCGCACCGCGACGACGTCGAGCGCCTGTGCCCGTTCGACCTGGACGGCCGCGGCGCGCTGCGGCGGCAGGTCGACGCCGCGGCCGGGCTGGTGCGGTCGTTCCGCGTCGAGGCGACGCTGGTGGTGCGCGAGGACCGGCGCGAGTTCCGCCGCATCGACCTCGAGGACCACTGGCAGCTCGTCGCCGTGCGCGACAACCAGGACGCCGACTTCCGCGCACGCGTCGCCGACGCGGTGCGCCGCGGGTCGGCCTGGGTGCGGGAGGCGATCACCGGCCTCGACGCGCCGTGGCTGCAGGACCGCGAGGACAAGCGCACCTACGGCGGCGGTCGCATCGCGCTGGCGGCGCTCACCCTGCTGCACGCCGAGCTGCCGCCCGACGATCCGGTGGTCGACGCCGCGTTCGCGGCGCTGCGCCGCCGGCGGTTCGTCGACACCTACTCGCTGGCGACGGCACTGATGGCGATGGCGCAGCGCTACGCGCCGCCCCGCGAGGCCGAGCTGATCCGCTCGGGATCCACTGCCCTGCGCGCGACGCGACAGCTCGACGAACGCGACCGGGCGCTGGCGCAGAAATGGCTCGACCGGCTGCTGCAGAACCGCGACACCCGCGTCGACGTCGACGAGACCCTGCGCTTCGACTACGACGGCGGCCGGCGCTACGACAACTCGCTGTCGCAGTACGGCCTGCTCGGCCTCGACGCCGCGGCGCTGTGCGGGCTCGAGATCCCGCGCGCCACGTGGCACGCGGCCGCCAACCACTTCGTGCAGGTGCAGTGCCCGCCGTCGGGGCGCGCCTTCGACCTCGAGTTGGTCACGCACCGCGACCTTGCGCTCGCCGCCGGCCAGCCACCGCGAGTGGTGCAAAGCCGCGCCGCGCCGCGCGGGTTCTCCTACATGGACCCCGCCGAGCCGCCGTACGGCAGCCTGACCGCCGCAAGCACCGCCGGCCTGGTGGTCGCGCGCGCCGGGCTCTCGGCCACGGGCGCGCCCGACCGCCAGCTGCGCGCGATCGACGACGCCATCGACCATGGCTTCGCGTGGCTCGCCGCCGAGTTCACCGCGCGCGCCAACCCGGGCTTCGCCGGCAAGGCCGACAAGCACTGGTACTACTGGCTCTACAGCCTGGAGCGCGTGTGCGAACTGGCAGGCATCGCGCAGCTGCACCGCCGCGACTGGTACTACGAGGGCGCGGTGCAGCTGCTGTCGCAGCAGAACACCGACGGCTCGTTCCCGACCGGCGGCGGGGACACGCTGCAGCTGGAGTCGACCTGCTTCGCGATCCTGTTCCTCAAGAAGTCGACCCTGCCGGCGATCACCGGCCGCTGACGCCGCGGCCGGCGCGGCTCAGCGCGCCAGGTCGAACAGCAGGCCGATCCCGGCGCCGATCGCCGCGCCGCGGTCGCGGCGGCCCGACTGGTGGCCGATGATCGCGCCGAGGCCGGCGCCGATCGCGGTGTTCACCGGGAACGAGCTGCGGCGGTAGCGCTGCTCGTGGTAGTACGGTCGCCCCCACGTGTCGCAACCGCTGCCGTAGTAGTACGAGCTGCGGCCGTAGCCGTAGTTGTCGTAGTGGCGGTAGCTCGAGTTCCAGCCGCCGTAGTAGACCGGCCGCTCGACGTAGACCGTGCGCTCGACGGTCTGGTACAGCGGCTCGGGCGGCACGTCCGGGTTGGCGGCGCGGCGCTCCTCGATCGTGCGGTCGAGCCAGGCGCGGGTGCGCTCCTCGTCGGTGCCGGACGGCCGCGCGGACCGCGGGTCCTGCGCCGGCGACGGCTCGGGTCGCGACTCCGGCGTCGGCGACTCCGAGGAACGCGCGACCAGCGCGGTGGCGCCATCCGACCCGCTGGCGCCGCGGTCCTTCGCGTACAGCCGCTCGACCTCCTTCTGCAGCCAGTCCTGCGTGGCGGCGTCGTCGGTCCGCGACGGCGGATTGGGCGGCACCTCGCGCGCGACCGGCACGGGCGGCGGCACGTCGGCGCGCGGCGCGATCGTGGGACCGGCGCAGGCGGCGAACGAGACGGCGACGACAACGGCGATTCGGTTCATGGCGATACCTCGCGAACTGGCTCCTCGATCCTCTGCTCGACCCTTTCTTGCCTCTACTTGCCTCTACTTGTCCCAACCCAAGCGCAGCACGAAGTCGGCCGCTCGCGGGTCGCGCGACAATGCCTCGAAGTGATGCGTCCCCCCGGACGGGATCTGCACGACCTGGCGATTGGTCAGGTCGGACAGCGCGACGCGCTGCTCGTCCAGGAACTCCATCTGCGCAAGCACCTGGATCGGCTCGTCGTCGATGTTGCGCAGCGGCACCAGGACGCGCAGGTAGTTGTCCGGCGTGACGCGCTCGACGCGCGGCCGGCCGGCGCGGATCACGTCCTGCAGCGTGACGTCCATGACGACCACCTGCGCGATCGCCTCGGCGTCGTCCTCGATCGCGTAGGCGGGGTACGGCGGCGCGCTGGTGCAGGCGACCAACAGCGCGGGGACGAGCAGGACGGCAGTCGTTCTCATGGAGTCACCATCGGCAGTCGGGACCGGCCGGGGATCGACCGGAAGGACACGTACAGCTCCTCGTCGGCCGGCACGGTCACGGTGAGGAGCTGGGTCAGCCCCGGCAGCACGGTGCCGGCGGCGGTAAGGAAATCGATGCGCAGCTCGTGCTGGCCGGGCTCGACGTCGAGCGCCAGCGCCTGCACGGTGGACGGCAGCGTGGGCCAGTGGCGCACGTCGGCGGCGGTCGACGTCAGCGCCGACAGCAGCAGCAGGCCGAGACCGGTGGCGGTGCGGCCGGCCGAGTGGCGGCGCTCGTCGCCGAGCACCAGCACGCCGATGCCGGCGGCGCGCGTCGCGGCCTTGAACACCGCCTTGCCCTTGCGGATGCCCTCCATCTCGGTCCCGCCGCGGGTGCGCGCCTGGTAGTCGACGTCGACGAGGGTCCAGGTCGGCCCGCGCAGCCGGCCGTCGACCCACACCTGCGCGCGCACCGCCGGGTGCAGACGCGCCCGGAACCGGGCCAGCTCCTGCTCGTCGCCGACCGCGACCTTCTCCGGCCCCATGCCGACCTCGGCGAACACCACCAGGTTGCCGGCGGCGGGCTCGGCGAGCAGCGGGTTGCCGCGTTCGCCGCGCGAGCCGTGCGCGCGCGCGAACGCGTCGGCGTCGCGCGCCTCGCGGAACAGGTCGCCGGCCTCGCCCGGCGAGCCCATCCGGAGGCTCATGCGGCCGGCCATCCAGAACAGCAGCGTGAAGTCGGCGCGGAACTTCTCGTCGCTGGTCTCGCCATCGGCCAGGATGCCCTTCTTGAACGCGGCGCGCGCGTTGTCGGGCTCGCCGCGCCACAGGTAGCACAGCCCGAGGTACCACGCGTTCATCGCCCTCTCGTACGGATCGCCGGTCCAGCCCTTGCTGCTCTCGGAGCCGACGATCGCGGCGAACTCCTCGCTGCCGGCGACCTGCCAGTTGCCCATGATCCGCGCGGCGGCGCCGAAGTGGCGCCAGGCGGCGTCGAGGTCGCCCTGCAGCAGCTCGCACTGCGCCAGCACGTTCAGCGCCAGCGCCTGGTTCTCCACCGGGCCCGCGGTCGCGTGCTCCCGCGCGTAGTCCGCCACCGGCTGCAGCTCGCCGCGCTCGAACCGGCTGACCGGGAACTCCGGCGGCGCGACGCCGCAGCCGGCGCACGGCAGCATCAGCGCGAGCAGGGCAGGCAGGGACGGGTGACGCACGGCGGGCTCTGCGGCTCAGCGGGTGATGACCGACTTCTCGGACTCGAACTTGGTCTCGTAGTCGTTGGTCCAGACCAGCCGGCTGGTCTCGAGGTCGGTCAGCTCGAAGGTCACCAGGTAGTAGACGCTCTTGAGGCGGCCCGACTGCTGGACGCGGTCCTGGATCACGCCCTTGAGCACGTAGTCCGAGCCGAGCACGCCGCCGCGCATGCCTTCGTTGGCGGTGACGGCGCCGCTGCGCTTGGCCTCGCGCTCGGCGCGCACCGCGGCCAGGCCCTCGGCGCTGCGGTCGAGCACCGTGATCCGCCCGCCCAGCGACTTGAACAGCTCGGTGCGCAGCTTGGTCAGCACGATCGTCCGGTTGATCACGTCGGACGACTCGTTCTTCAGCTCGGTGATGTGGAAGGTGACGTTCTGCCCGTCCGCGACCGAGGTCAGGATGCCGGACGCCCGGATGTCGTCCGCCATCCGCATCGCCATGGTGCGGATGTCCTGGCTCTGAAGGGCGGCGCCACCGACCGCGTCGTTGCTGTCGGGATCGACGCGCCGGTCGATGGTGCCGGCGCAGGCGGTGAGGAGGAGAAGGCCAAGCAGGCCACTGGAAGTCGCGAACATGCGCATGTGCGAGGTCTCTCGGCGGTAGGGCGAAAGTGGGCCGCGTGAACCGCGCCCCGGGCCGGCCGTTGTCCGAGCGGCGGCGCACAGCGCAATCGAACCGGGGTCGTTGACCCCTGCAGCCTCGGCGGCTGCGCCGCGCCGGTCCGCCGCCCAGCGGTCCGTCCCACCGATGGTAGCGCAACCGGACTCCGTTCCCGAAGGGCGACAAACCGGCAATCCTGCCGGACCTGCGGCGCCCGCAACCGACGCCGGCCGTTCGGGCACGCCCGTGTCCCGGACGCCATCGACGCTACCATGGCCACCCCACCGGGGCGTCGCGCCCCGGGCTCCCCGAACCGCCTCCCGCCCGATGTCCGAACTCGCCGCCAAGCTGTCCTCCACCGTGGCCAAGGTCCTGCGCGGCAAGGACGAGGCGATCGAGCTGGCGGTCACGGCGCTGCTGGCCGGCGGCCACCTGTTGATCGAGGACCACCCCGGGGTCGGCAAGACCCTGCTGGCCCGGTCGCTCGCCCGCGCGCTGGACCTGCCGTTCCAGCGCGTGCAGTGCACCGCCGACCTGCTGCCGGCGGACATCGTCGGCGGCCAGGTCTACAACCCGCGCACCGGCGAGCTGTCGTTCCGGCAGGGGCCGGTGTTCACCTCGGTGCTGCTGGCGGACGAGCTCAACCGCACCCCGCCGCGCACGCAGTCGGCGCTGCTCGAGTGCATGGCCGAGCGCAGCGTGACCGTCGACCGGGTCACCCACGCGCTGCCCGACCCGTTCTTCGTGGTCGCGACCCAGAACCCGATGACGTCGGCCGGCACCTACCCGTTGCCGGAGAACCAGCTCGACCGGTTCCTGCTGCGGCTGACGCTCGGGCACCCCGACGCCGAGCACGAGATCGACGTCGTCGCCGCCGAGGACGGGCACCGGCTGGCCGCCGACGTGCAGCCGGTGGCGACGCGCGACGACCTGCTGGCCGAGCGCCGCCGCATCGACGGCGTGCGCTGCGACCGCGAACTCGCCGCGTTCGTGGTCGAGCTGGCCAACCGGACGCGCCACAGCGGCGACCTGCTGTCCGGCGTCAGCACCCGTGGCGCGCAGGCCCTGCACCGCGCCTGCCGCGCGCGCGCACACGTGCTGGGCCGCGACTACGTCGTCCCCGACGACGTGCGGGCGCTGCTGGTGCCGGCCTGGGGCCACCGCCTGCAGCTGCGCGGTGGCGCCGACGCGGAGGCGGTGCTGCACGAGGTGCTGGCGACCACGGCGCTGCCCGATTGACGCGATGGCCGTCCCGAGCAGATCCGTCGAGCTTACCGCGCGCGGCAAGGTGATGCTGGCGCTCGCCGCCGCCAGCCTGCTGGGCGCGCTGCTGAGCGGCGACGGCAACGTGCGCCTCGCCGCCGGCCTGCTGCTGGCGCCGCTGATCGTCGACTTCGCGCGGACACCGCGGCGGCTGGATCGCGCGGTGCTGCAGGTGCAGCCGCGCCGCACCGTGGTCGGGGCCCCGTTCCACGAGGTCGTGCAGGTGCACAACGGCGGCCGCGCGCCGCTGCGCGAGGTGCTGGTGCGCGAGCCGCGCACGCGCGGCGCGCCGGCGCTGCTGCCGACCGTGCCGGCGCAGGGTCACGCCCGCGCCGTGCTCGCCTGCACCAGCCTCGAGCGCAGCCACTGCGTCGAGCGGGTGTTCGAGCTCGCCACCGAGTGGCCGCTGGGCCTGTTCCGCAGCAGCGCGGTGGTCGTGCTGACGGCCGACATGGTCACCGAGCCCCGCCGCGTGGCGCTGGCGCCGGCGCTGGTGCACGCCGCCGCGGAGCAGCTGCCGGCGCCGGACACCCGCAGCCACCTCGCCGGCGACGAGTTCCACGCCCTGCGCGAACACCACCCGCACGAGGACGCGCGCGGCGTGCACGCACAGCGCTCCGCTGCCCTGGGCAGCCTCGTGCGCACCGTGCTGCGCGGCCGGCTGCCGCGCGACGTCGCGATCGTCGTCGACCTCCGGCGCCCGCCCGGGCGGATGCTGCACCGCGGTGCGCGCCGGTTCGAGTGGAGCCTCGGCGCCTGCGCCACGCTGCTCGACCTCCTGCGCGCCGGGGACTGCACCGTGCACGCCTGGGTCCTGGCCAGCACGAGCGAACGGCACGTCGTCCGCCGCGACGGCGAGCACCGCGAGCTGCTGACCGCGCTGGCGGAGTGTCAGCCGATCCTGCACCGCGAGCTCGATCGGTCGGCGCTCGCGGAGCTGCGCCGCATGGACCAGTGCTTCTGGGTCCCGGCCGGCGGCTACCTGGAGCGCGCCGAGCTCGACGCGCTGCACGTCCGCGTGCGCATCGTCGGCGGGGAGCGCGGATGAGCGTGGCGTCGCCGCACGTGGATCCGGAGCGCGGCTGCCGCCGGCTGTCGCGGGCCTGCCAGTGGGCCGCCGCCGCCGTCGCGGTGAGCAACCTGCCGCGCGCCGAGCTGTCGTGGCCGTGGCAGGCGGCGCTGCTGCTGCCGGCGGCGCTGCTGGCGCTGGTGGCGGAGTCGCCGCGGCGGCTGCTGCCGCGCATCGGCGCCGCCGTCCTGCTGCAGATCTCCGCGTGCCTGGTCGCGTTCGAGTTCGCCGGGCCGCTGCAGCGGCCGGCAGCGCTGGCCGGCACGATCCTGCCGGCGCTCGCGTTCGTCACCGTGCGCCGCAACGGCGACCCGGCGCTCGGTCTGTTCCTGTGCTTCTGCGTGCTGCTGGTCGGCACCATCCTGGATCAGCCCTCGCCGCTGCGGCTGGCCGGGTTCGGCCTGATCGCCGCGTTGCAGCTGCGCAGCGAGACGCGGCGACGCGTGCTGCGCCTGTGCGCGTCGGTGCGCCGAGCGCCCGCCACCGGGCGCGAGCCGTGGCTGCTGGGCGGCGCCTGGCTCGGCGCCGTGTGCGTGGTCGCGGTGTTCGCCATCGACCGCACGCTCGCCCTGCTGCCGACGCCGACCGCGGGGCAGGACGGCGCCGCAGCGGCCGCGCCGCGCGGCCCGCTGCGGGCCGGCCTCGCCGACACCTTCGACCTGGGCAACAACGGCAGCGTGCTCGAACTGCGCGGCGAACGGCTCGTGACCGTCGTCAGCGGCGACCGCGAGCCGCTGCCGCACGACCTCTATCTGCGCTCCGGGTTCTTCCAGGTGCCCGGGCTCGCGAGCTGGCAGGTCGGACCGCTGGCGCCCGAGCGCCGCGACGCCAGCAGCAGCGACTGGCGCCTGCGCGTGCCGCTGCCCGGCACCGCCGTGCACCGCCTGGAGCTCACGCGCCTGCGCGGCTCCCGCAACGCGGTATTCGTGCCGCCGGGCACCTGCACGATCCTCGGCGTCCCCGACCTGCTGGGCGACTCGGGGCGCGAGTGGTTCCGGCAGCAGGAAGGCAGCCGCATCGACGTCTACGAGCTGCTGTACCAGCCGCTGCCGCCGCCGCCGGCCGACCTGCCCGTCGACCCGAGCTGGGATCGGCGCGGCCTGCTGGACGTGCCGCCCGAGATCGACCGCGCGCTGTTCGAGCCGCTGCTGGCCGAGTTCGCCCCGCGCGGCGCGGCGCTCGACAAGGCGCGGAGCATCGCGCGCGGGCTGCAGCGGCGCTGCAGCTACGAGCGCCGCGAGCCGTTCGGGCCGTACCCGCACGCGCTCGGCAACTTCCTGCACGGCGAGCGCATCGGCTTCTGCATGCACTTCGCGTCGGCCGCGGCGATCCTGCTGCGGCTGTCGGGCGTGCCCTGTCGGATCGGCGTCGGCCTCTACGGCGGCACCGCCGAGGGCGACGCGCGCGTGTTCGGGTCGCAGCACTCGCACGCCTGGATCGAGATCCCGATCACCGGACGCGGCTGGGTCGTGTTCGACCCGACGCCGCCGGCGCAGCGCGGCACACCGACCGCCGACGATGCCGCCGCGGCCGGCGGGTCCGGCGAGGGTGACGCCGACGCGGCACCCGGGCTGCTCGAGCAGCTCCGCGCCGCGCTGCTGGCGCTGGCCGAGAACGCGTGGGTGTGGCTCGGCGTCCTGGTCGCGCTGCTGCTGCCGTTCGGCCGGCCGCGGCGGGCCGCGTCGCCGGTGTCGGTCGCGGCGCGCAACGCGCGCCCGGCGCGGCGGTGGCTGCTGCTGATCCTGCGCGAGCTCGGGCGGCGCGGCCGGCCGCGGCCGCGCGGCGCCACGCTCGAGCAGTACGCGGCGGCGCTGGACGCGCTGGCGTCGTGCCCGCCGGCGCTGCGCGCGGCGTTCGCGACCTACCAGGACGTCCGCTTCGGCGGCCGCGCCTGGGACCCGGAGCGCGAGCAGCGCATGCAGCTGGGGCTGGCGGCGGCGACGGCGCTGCCCGAGGTTGCGCCGGCGATCGTCAGCGGATCGTGAAGCCGGCTTCGCCGCGGACCGGCAGGTCGGCGGCGGTCAGCTCGTCGACTCGGCCCGCACGCGGACCGCGCCGCAGCTCGGCCAGGA
Source organism: Planctomycetota bacterium (assembly GCA_050245995.1). Lineage (GTDB taxonomy): Bacteria > Planctomycetota > UBA1135 > UBA1135 > UBA2386 > JBFWWV01. Next base: position 46,401 of record JBFWWV010000002.1, read on the forward strand.
ACGCCGCCACCGCGGCCGGGGGCCCCTCGACCTCGCCGCACACCGAGCCGTCGGGCTCGTTGCGGACCCAGCCGGCGACGCCGTGTCGGCCAGCCGCGCGCTCCGTGAACCACCGGAAGCCGACGCCCTGCACCCGGCCGCGCACCGCGAACGCGCAGCGCTGCATCAGCGGCGCTCCGGCAGCTCGATCGCCAGCACGGGTCCGGCGCTGCCGGCGACCACGCACAGGTCGCCGCCGTGGCGGCGCAGCACCCAGGCGATCCGCGCCAGCTCGTCGGCGCCGCCGGCGAGCGCGCGCAGCGCCGGCAGCGGCGGCGCCGCCGCGCCCAGCCGCGCCAGCAGCGCTGCGAAACCGTCGCCCGGCGCGCGACCCTCGTAGCGGACCCGCACGACCGGGCGGCCGTGCGCCGCGGCGCCGGGCACCCGTTCGAGCCGCAGCCGCAGCTCGTCGCCGTCGGCGAACCGCTGCACGTGCAGCGCGACCGTCACCAGGGCGTGCAGCAGATCCGCGCGGTCGATGCGCACGCGCGGCGGCGTTTCCATCCCGTCGCCGAGCTCCAGCAGCACGGCGCGGCAGCGCCGCAGCGAGTGCTTGGCGAGCAGCGCGCGCGCGTGCTCGAGCGCGGCCGGAAGATCGACCTCCTGCTGCTGGCGCGGGTCGCGATCGAGCAGCCGCACCACGCTGCGCAGCAGTTCGAGCGACGCCGAGGCCGTCGCCGCGGCGTCGCGCAGGCGCGTCGCGGCCGGCTCCTCGAGCCGATGCTCGAAGTCCTCGGCGATGCCGACCACGACGCCCAGCCGGTTGGCCAGCTCGTGCACCACGTCGCCGCCCAGCGCCGCGAGCAGCCGCAGGCGGTCGGCGCGGACCGCCGCGTCGCGCGCGCCGTCGTCGTCGGTCACCGCCCCGGCTCCAGCCGCGCCCGGCCGCGGTCGATGGTGACGCGGCATTGTCGCAGCAGATCGATCCCGAGCACCCCGTGCACGGGGAACAGTGTACCCTCGGCGCGCGGCACGACCGGCAGGTCGACGCCCGGGAACCGGGTCTGCGACACGCGCAGCACCAGGTTGCGCACCTCGCGCACCGACACGTTGCCGCCGCCGGCGGTGCGCACGCGCCGGAACGTCGGCGTCGCCCGCGACGCGCCGCCCGGCAGCAGCTCGAGCCCCTGCTGGCTGATGCTGCTGTGGCTGGCGCCGGTGTCGAGTACGAACCAGAACCGCCGCCCCTCCACCGCCAGCGGCACCAGCAGCCGGCCGTCGCTGCGCACGCACTGCACCGAGGTCGCCTCCGGCAGCTCGCGCGGCAGCTCCAGCAGCAGGCTGCCGCGCACCGGGTCGAGCGTCATGCGGAACTGCCCGAGCACGTCGAGCCCGAGCACGCCGACCGGCGCGCGCCGCGGCCCGCCGAACAGGTCGCGCATCGCCAGCCGTTCGTCGTCGACGACCAGCACCGGCACGGTGCCGAGCCAGATGTCGCCGACCGCGAAGCCGTCGAGCACGCCGAGCGACACCGGCAGCAGCTGGCCCGTGCCGTCGGGCACGGCCCCCGCCGGCGTCAGCGCGCGGACCGCGGCCGCGGCGGCCAACGACCGCGACACCGCGGTCATCGACGAGCCGGTGTCGACCGCGAACGGCCGGCGCAGCTCGCCGATCGTGCACAGGAACTCGGGCAGCGCGCCCTCGAGCAACGCCTGCTCGGTGGCCAGCGGGCCGACCTGCTTGCGACGGAACGGGAGGTCGCGCGCCACCGCGACCAGCGCGCGGCGGCGCTCGGCGGCGTCGCCCACCGAGCCGGCCAGCAACGGCACCAGCGCCTCGCCGTAGCGGCCGGCCTGGAACAGCTGGTCGCCGAGCCGGCCACGCGCGGTCGGCAGCGTCCAGCCGGCCCGGTCGGCGCTGGCGACGACGTCGCGCAGATCGGTCACCGCCTGCTCGTCGCGCCACAGCAGGTCGGCGACCGCGGCGCTGGTGGCGGCGATCGCGCCGTCGCGCGGATAGCGCCGGCGCGCCTCGCGGATGGTCGCCTCGGCGCCGTCGATGTCGCCCTGGCGCAGCTGCGCCAGGGTGGTCTCGATGCGCTCGGCGGCGTCGGGCGACCGCGGCCGCGCGCGGCAGCCGACGGCGGCCGCGGTCACCGCCAGCGCGGCCACCATCGCGACGCGGACCCCCGGCCTGCACGGCGCGGCGCGCACGTCAGTTCGCGGTCACCGCGATCGTCGTCGACGACACCGCGCGCACGCCGCGTTCGCCGGTGCCGATCGCCATCCAGTGCGTCGTGAGCTCGCGGTAGGGCGACTCCTGCAGCAGGATCACGCCGGTGTCCGCGCGGTACGCGGTCAGCTGCAGCGTGTAGGTCCGACCCGCCACCAGCGGCGTGGCCGCCTCGGTGGGCAGCCGCACGAAGTCGAACTGCGCGTCGCCCGGCGGCACCACCGCGTACCAGCGCAGCGCCTCGGTGCCGGCGCTGGCGAGCTCGATCGTGACGTAGAGGGCGTTCGGCGGCGGTGTGTACTGCACGGCGAAGCCGTCGGCTGCGACGTTGGCGCCGTCGGTCGGCGAGGTGAGGACCGGCACCGGCAGCTGCGGCGTGACCGCGACGGTGCCGCCGTCGAAGCGCAGCATCACGCGCTGGTCGGTCGCGGCGGTGCCGGCGGTGACGCGCGCGCGCAGGGCGACGAGCCACGCGTGACCGGCCAGCGGACCGCTGAGCGCCGGCAGCGTCAGCTGCACGTCGGCGCCGCCGACGACGATGCCGCCATCGACGCCGCGCACGACGTCGACGCACAGGCCCGACGGCTGCTGCAGGGCCAGGTCGTAGCGCAGGTCGGCGACCGACAACCCGGCGTCGAGATCGGTCAGCGCGCCGGGCGCCGTGAACACCGTGTCGGCGGGCAGGTCGATCGCGAGGTCGCGTGCCAGCGCGGTGCCCTCGGGCACCGCGAGGTCGAGCGCCAGCCCCACGCCGGTCAGCGTGAACACCGCACCGGCGAGCGCGCCCTCGGCGACCGCGACGTGGCCGCGCGGCTGCGCCACGCCGGCCCGGAAGGAGCTCGAGCCGGTCGCCGCGACCGGCGTCGCGGGCATCGGACTGGTCGGCGCCACGCCGAGCATCACCTGGTCGAACCACTCGTCGAACTCGAGCGGCCGCGACGCCCGCACGCGCTGCTCGCGCCCCGGGTCGGCGCCCGTCAGCGCGCCGAGCGCCACGCCGTGCCGATCGAACGCGCCGCCGGGGCGCAGCGCCCGCTCGACCGGCAGCTGCAGGCGATCGCCGCTCGGGCCTTCGATCGAGAACGCGCTGATCACCGCGTTCCCCTGGTACTCGGTGCGGACGCTGGCGGTGGCGCGACCGTCGAACGCGCGCGTGACGAACACGCTGCCGCCGTCCTCGGTGTTGCCGGAGAAGCCGGCGCCGGGGATCCGCCCGCGCGTGACCGCGGCGTCGCGGACCGGGCCGCCGCCGATCGAGTCGCGCACCAGCGCCGCGGTCGACCGCGTGCCGATCAGCCACGGGCGATCGTCGAAGAACAGGAACTGCGCGTCCCAGCGGCGACCGAACTGGAGGAACGGCACGCCCTGCGCCTCCTGCATCTGGTCGCGGTCGAGCGGGCTGCCGGTCAGGAAGCCGTAGAACCCGGCGCCGACGTCCTCGAGGGTGCAGCGGCCGTCGGCGTCGGCGAACGCGACGCCGGCAGCGCTGCCGTTGATGCTGCTGAACGGCAGCCGCACGAGGCCCTTCGCGCGGCCGCGGTGCACGAGCTGCACGCGCACGTTGCCGGCGAGCGTGGTGTCGAGCTCGAGGTCGCCGAGGTCCACGTCCGCACCGGCGGTGACGCCGGCCGTGGTGGCGACCGCCGCCGCCTGGAACGAGCCACCGGCGCGCAGGTCGACCGCGACGGTGCGCGGCGCCCCGTCCGCCAGCAGGGCCGGCACGGCGAGCGCGAAGGTGCCGTCGCCGCCGGTCACCGCGCGCGAAGCACCGACGCGCACCAGCACCTCGGGCAGGGCGCGGTCGAGCACGTCGACGACGCGACCGCGCACGGTCGCCAGTGCGCCCTGCGCGAAGCCGTGCACGTAGAGGCCGCCGCGGGTGACCGCGCCGGGCAGCCGCGTCCGCGCGCCGTCGCTGGTCGCCTGCGTCGCCGACACCTGCTGCCATTCGCCGGTGTCCGGGTCGAGCCGGAACAACACGGCGCCGTCGCCGGGGCCGAAGCCGAGGTCGGCGTCCGGCGTGCTCACCGTAACGCCGGGCGCGAACGTCGCCGTCGGCGGGTCGACCCAGATCGCGCGCGAGAACACGTAGCGGCCGCCGGGCGGCGCCGGCAGCTCGCCCGGCAGCTGCGCCGAGGTGAGCTCCGCCAGCCGCAGCGTCACCTGGCCGGCGGCGCCGTCGGCCGGGACCGTGCCGTTGGGCAGGTCCAGCTGCGCGCCGCCCGCGGTCAGGGTCTGCGCCGTCGTGGCCACGCCGGCGGTCAGGGTCAGGGTCGGACTGGCGCCGGTGTCGGGCAGGTACACCGCCAGCGGCAGGTCCTGCCCCGGCAGCTCCGCGGCGAACGCCAGCGACACCAGCCGTTCGGGCTGGGCCGCGTCCGCCGCCGCCGCGGTCGCGTCGACGCGCACCAGCCGGCGGCCGCGCGGCGAGGCCTCGAGGTCGCCGCGGCCGGACCGGCCGGTGGCCGCCGCCGCGCCGTCGATCGACACGCGCGCGCCGCTGACGGCGGCACCGGCGTCGTCGAGCACCAGCACCTTGAAGCTGGCGCCCGGGAGGTCCTCGAAGCCGGGGCCGACGTCGCTGCCGCCGCCCTGGCAGGCCGCGGCCGCCAGCGCCGCGAGCAGCAGCGCGCGCGCGGCTGGACCCCGACCGTGACCCCGGCGCGCGGTCATCGCCGACCTCCCTGCGGCCGCTGCTGGAAGCGGTCGGGTTCGGGCGGCGTCGCGACGCGGCTGCGCGCGCCGTCGGCGCCGACGCTGCGCACGCCGACCACCAGGTCGTCGAGGCACAGGCCGCGCAGCCGCGCCGTCCGCCGGGTGCCGGCGCCATCCGCCGCGACGCCGGCGGCGGCCAGCGCGATGGCGCCCTGCCAGTCGGGTGCGGTGGTCTCGCGCCACACGAACTCGCAGTCCGTGACGCCGTCCGGCAGCTCGAACTCGACGATCGTGTCGTAGGCGTCGCGCGCGCCGCGCGCCTCGCGCACCAGCGGCGGCGGCGGCGCCGCGGCCAGTTCGGCCAGCGTCGCCGCGACCACGCGCGCGACGTTCGCGGCGTAGGCGAAGTCGACGAACTCCGGCACGTCGCCGTAGGGCGCGCCGTCGCGCTCGGTCACGTCCTGGTGCTGCCGCGAGTAGTCCTCGCGAGGCTCGGTCAGGCGCACCGCGGGGTAGCCGTTGCGGAAGAACGAGCGGTGGTCGCCGCCGCGGCCGTAGCGGTCGCCGCGGAACACCAGCTGCACGTCGAAGTCCGGGACGTGCTCGCGCGCGGCGCGGGTCAGCGCCCGCGCCAGGCTGCGACCGATGCTGTCGTTGCCGGACGGCGCGTAACTGAAGCAGCGGACATGGCCGGTGCGGCGCACGCCGTCCATGCCGAGCGTGTTGCCGACGATGTCGCAGGTGATCATGCCGTCGACCCGGGCATGTCGATCGCCGAGCGCGTCGGCGTAGGCCTCGCTGCCCAGCAGCCCCTGCTCCTCGCCGTCGAACGCGCAGAACACCAGCGTCGCCGCGAACCGCTGGTCGCACAGGACGCGACACGCCTCGAGCGCGACCGCGGTGCCCGAGGCGTCGTCGTTGGCGCCGGGCGCCAGCCGTCGGCCGTCGCCGCCGTCGCCGTTGCGCGAGTCGTAGTGCCCGCCGACGAGGTACATGCGCTCCGGGTCGGTGACGCCCGGCAGGACCGCGACGACGTTGACCAGATCGAGCGTCGCCGGCAGGCCGGGGCGGGTGACCGCGACGCGGGCCGGCTGCGCGGAGACCTGCAGGCGACCGCCGCTCCGCTCCACCAGCGCGAGGTACGACGCCTCGAGCCAGCGCCGCGCCGCGCCGGTGCCGGCGGTGTCGGAGTCGGTGTGCGACAGCGGGTGGCGGGTGCCGAACCCGCACAGGATGCGCACGGTCTGCTCGATCTCGGCCGGCGACACCGCGCCGACCGCGCGGGCGATGCGCGCCGCGACCGGCTCCGGTCGATCCGGTGCGGCGGGCGCGGCCTGCGCGGGCACCAGCGGCACGACCAGCATCAGCAACACCGGCGCCTTCATGCGAACAGGTCCACTCCCTCCATGCCGGGGTCCTTCGGCACGCCGAGGATCGGCAGCAGCGTGGTGGCGATGTCGCACAGCCGACCGCCCGACTTGAGGCGCCGGCCGCCGGCGCCCTCGCCGGCGATCAGCAGCGGCACCGGGTTGGTCGTGTGCGCCGTGTGCGGCTGACCGGTCGCCGGATCGACCATCATCTCGGCGTTGCCGTGATCGGCGGTGATCGCGACGGTGCCGCCGAGCTTGTGCACCGCCGGCACGATCCGCGCGAGGCACTCGTCGATCGTGCGCACCGCCTGCAGCGCGGCCGGGATCACGCCGGTGTGGCCGACCATGTCGGCGTTGGCGAAGTTGAGCACCGTCACCGCCGGCGGCGCGTCACCCGCGAGCTCCTGCAGCAGCCGGTCGGTGACCTGCGGCGCCGACATCTCCGGCTGCAGGTCGTAGGTCGCGACCTTCGGGCTCGGCAGCAGGATGCGGCGCTCGCCCGGGTACTCGTTCTCGTCGCCACCGCTGAAGAAGAACGTCACGTGCGCGTACTTCTCGGTCTCGGCGATGCGCAGCTGGCTGAGCCCGGCGCGCGCCACCACCTCCGGGAAGATCCCCTTCAGGTTCTGCGGCGCGAACGCGACCGGGCACGCGAAGTCCTCGCGGTAGCGCGTCATCGTCGCGAAGTGCACCTGCGGCACGGACGCGCGCGGGAAGCCCTGGAAGTCGCGGCCGGTGAACGAGTCCGTCAGCTGCCGCGCGCGATCGGCGCGGAAGTTGAAGAAGAACACCGCGTCGCCGGCGCGAACGCGGCCGAGGTCGCGCGTGCCGATCGCCGTCGGCGCCACGAACTCGTCGCCCTCGCCGCGGCCGTAGGCCTGCTCGATCGCCGCCTGCGCGGTCTCGGCCTGCAGGCCGGCGCCGATCGTCAGCGCGTCGTAGGCGCGCTGCACGCGGTCCCAGCGCTGGTCGCGATCCATCGCGAAGTAGCGACCGATCACCGTGGCGATGCGGCCGATCCCGAGCTCCTGCATCCACCGCTCGACCGTGGCGACGTAGCCCTGCGCCGAGCGCGGCGGCGTGTCGCGCCCGTCGAGGAACGCGTGCAGCAGCACCCGGTCGCCGGCGAGGCCAGAGGCCTTGGCGGCCTCGAGCAGCGCGCGCAGGTGCCGGTCGCTGCTGTGCACTCCGCCGTCGGAGACCAGGCCGAACAGGTGCAGCGTCGAGCCGTTCGCGCGCGCGTGCTCGACGGCGCCGGTGATCGCCTCGTTGTGCGCGAAGTGCCCGTCGGCGATCGCCTTGTCGATGCGCGAGATCTCCTGGTAGACGACGCGGCCGGCGCCGATGTTCAGGTGGCCGACCTCGGAGTTGCCCATCAGCCCGCACGGCAGGCCGACGTCCTCGCCGCTGGCCTGCAGCGTGGTCCACGGCCACGCCTCGCGCAGCTGCAGCCAGCAGCGCGGCTCGGCCACGTGGATCGCGTTGCCCGGCCCGGCCGCGGCCTCGCCGAAGCCGTCCAGCACGATCAACACCAGCGGCGGCCGGCTCATCCGAGCAGCTTCTCGACGGTGGTGCCGATCGAGCGGTGCGTGTCGCGGATCTCGGCAAGCACCTGCTTGGCGCGCACCACGGTGCCGTCGGCCAGCTCGCGGTTGGTCAGGTAGGCGGCGTTGACGCGCACGTTGAGCAGGGCGCCCTCGCCGGCCGCGAGCAGCAGCGCGCTGGCCGAGGCCAGGTCGCTGACGATGTTCTTGCCCACGCAGTCGACGACGCCGGACATCGCCCGGCAGACGTCGCGGACCATGCACAGCGCCTCCTCCGGCACCACCATGGCGCCGACCATCGCCTCCTGGATCGCGCGGCCGCGGATCTCCTGCTCGGCCTCGGTGGCCTTGGGCATGGCGTAGGCCTTGGACACCTGGTCGAAGGCGGCGCAGTCGCGCTCGGCCATCGGCATCAGGCGCTGCAGGTGGCCCTGCAGCAGATCCTCGACGCGGGCGAGGTCGTCCTCGCGGGCGACGTTCTGCTTCTTGCCGCGCGAGAAACGCACCACCATCAGCAGCAGCGCGGTCCCCATGCAGGCCGCCATCGCCGCGGCGGCGCCGCCGCCCGGCGTGGGCGAGCGCTGCCCCAGCGATTCCACGAGCGCGCCGAAAGACTGGTCGTTCATCGGCGACCAGTCTCGGCGAGGGCGGGCCGCGCCGCCAGTGCGACGTTGCAGCAAGCGCCCGGCGCGCCGATGATCCCGCCGCTGATGCTGGCACGCCCGAGCGCCCTGCAGTCCCCGCCGCCCCGGCGCCGGGCCCGCGCCTGGCCGGCGGCCGCAGCGGCAGCCCTGGCGCTGCCCGCGGCGTGCGCGGGCCCGGCGCTGCCGCGCGGCTTCGTCGCGGCGGCTGCCGAGGCCCCGGAGGACATGCCGGCCCGGCTGTGGCTGGACGGCGATGCGGTGACGGCGGCGGCCTGCGGCGTCGGACCCGGCGGCCTGCCGGCGCCGGTGCGCAGCGCCGTCGAGGCCGTGACGCCGGGCGGCGAGACGGTGTTCGTCGGCCGCGAGTGGGGCCCCGCCGGCGACGGCTACCGCGTCGACAAGCGCTACGCGGACGGCCCCGACGAGCAGTTCCGCAGCGCGCTGATCGCGCCGGACGGAGCGGTGCTCGAGCGCAGCCACAGCGTGCCGCTGCTGCAGGTGCCGCCGGCGGTGCTGACCGCGGCCGCGGCCGTGGGGCGCGACGTGCAGCGCTGCGAGATCGTGTCGGGGCCCGAGCGCGAACAGGGCTGGCGCGCGCTCGTCGTCGACGGCGGCGGCCGCACGTTCGCACTGGGCATCGGCCTCGACGGCCGCCTGCGCACTCGGCACCGGCTGGTCTCCGCCAGGATCGGCATGGCGACGCGATAGTCCGCGGCCCGGCGCGCATCGCCCCGGGAAAACCCTTTTGCCTGCCGCCGTCGCGCCACTAGGCTTCCGGCCGCGATCGGGCGGTCGCGAGTCGAAGTGGCTGACACGCCGGGTCGACAAACCGAAGAGGATACACGCATGCGAAAGTTCATCACCACCCTGGCTCTGGGTGCCGTCACGGCCCTGTCGCTGACGTCCTGCGCTGCCGGTCCCCACCAGCTGCGCCGCACGGTCGACGACTGGGATCACAAGCTCTACGTCAACAGCCCGTGGATCGACGGCGTCCTGTGGTTCATCCCGGTGTTCCCGATCGCCAACTTCGTGGCGGGCATCGGCGACTTCTTCGTCACCGACGCCTACGCGTTCTGGTTCCACGACGCGTGGGACGGCAAGGGCACCGGCTACGAGCACCTCAAGGTCGAGGCCACGGACGGCACCATGAGCAGCCTGCTCAACGAGGGTGCCGGCTGGCTGCAGATCAAGAAGTGAATCGCCGCGCGGGCGTCGCCGCGAGGTGACTCCGCGCCCGACAGAGAGTGGCGAACCGCCGGTTGCGCACTGCGCTGCCGGCGGTTCGCATGTACCGCGGCGGCGTTCGCGCGCCCGTCAGTCGCCGCCGGCGGGCGCGGCCGCCCTGGTCCACTCGACCAGCTCGATCGCGGTGTCGCCCAGCACCTGCCGCACCTCGAGGCCGAGGTCGGGCGCGTACCAGATCAGCATCACGCGGTCGGCGTAGTTGCCCTGCTCGAGCTCCAGGCGCGACGTGCGCACGATGCGCAGCGCCGGGAACGTGCCGCCGGGCGTCTCGATGGTGTCGAGGTCCTCGACCTCGTAGGCGCTCTCGATCGGCAGCGCCCGGCCGCCGGCGGTGCGGTCGCTGTACTTGCATCTCCAGCGCTTGCCGACCCACAGCGGCCAGTGGAACCGCACGTCCGGCGGCGTCAGCACGTGCGTCGGCTCGTCGCCCTCGGCCGGCCACTCGCCGACGTTCGACAGGTCGCGACCCCGCACCATCCGGTTGCCGTGCTGATCCTGCAGCGTGTAGGTGTCCGCGTCGGCGGCCATCACCGTGAACTCCAGGCGCTGCTTGCCGCCGCGCAGCATCGCGAAGGTGTCGCCGACGCGCCACTCGGGCCGCTGGTAGACCTGCGTGCTGGCCGGCGCCGCGGGGTCGAACGCGACGAGGCCGGGGCCGCCGCCGTCGGGCAGCGGCGGCGTGGACTTGCAGGCGGCGAACGGCAGCGCGAGGGCCGCGACCAGGAGCGGCGCCGGGAGGAGGCGGTTCATCGCCGAGAGGATGCCGGCCGGCGGCGCCGGGCGGAAGCGCGAGCGGCCGAACTCCGCGGCGAACGCGCGCAGGACCGGTCCTGGCCGCGAACGGGTTATGCTGGCCGCGAACGGGCCCATGCGCTGCTTCGTCGATCACCTCGCCAGCACGTTCGACGCCACCACGTTCGCGCCCGGCACCGCGCAGACGACGCACGGCGACCGCCCGATCGTGGTGCGCTACGACCTGCAGTCGCTCGGCCGCGCCGTCGGCCGGACGATGGTCGCCGCGCGGGCACCGACGCTGTGGAAGTGGCGCGAGCTGCTGCCGTACGCGCGCGACGAGGACGTCGTGTCGCTCGGCGAAGCGACGACGCCGCTGCTCGACTGCCCGCGGCTGGCGCGACACCTCGGGCTCGAGCGGCTGCGCATCAAGGACGAGTCGCTGCTGCCGACCGGCTCGTTCAAGGCGCGCGGCATGGCGCTGGCCGTGACGATGGCCCGCGCGCTCGGGCTCGACCACCTGGCCGCGCCGACCGCGGGCAACGCCGGCGGCGCGCTGGCGGCCTACGCCGCGCGCGCGGGGCTGCGCTGCACGGTGCTGATGCCGCACGACACGCCGATCGTCAACCAGCGCGAGGCGGCGGCGTACGGCGCGCGCACGTTCCTGGTCGACGGGCTGATCCACCACTGCGGCGCGATCGTCGCCGAGGGCGCGCGTCGCGGGCTGTGGTTCGACCTGTCGACGATGAAGGAGCCGTACCGGCTGGAGGGCAAGAAGACGCTCGGCCTCGAGCTCGCCGAGCAGTGCGACTGGCGGCTGCCGGACGCGATCTTCTACCCCACCGGCGGCGGCACCGGCCTGCTCGGGATGCAGAAGGCGTTCGACGAGCTCGGCGAGCTCGGCTGGCTGCTGAGCGAGCGGCGGCCGCGCATGTTCGCGTGCCAGCCCGAGGGCTGCGCGCCGGTGGTGCACGCGTTCCGGCACGGCCACGAGGCCACCGCGATGGTCGCCGACGCGCACACCATGGCGTCCGGGCTGCGCGTGCCGAAGCCGTTCGCCGACCGCATGATCCTGGACTGCCTGCGCCGCTCGAACGGCGGGGCGATCGCCGCGCCCGAGGCGGAGCTGCGGCCGTGGGCGGCGCGCGCGATGGGGCTCGAGGGCATCGCGGTGTGCCCCGAGACCGGCGCCTGCCTCGCGGCACTGCAGCGCTGCGTGCGGGACGGGGTGATCGCGCGCGACGCCGACGTGATCGTCTGCAACACCGGCGCGGCCCAGAAATACGTCGAGGTGTTCGCCACCGAGCTGCCGCAGCTGCGGCGCGAGGCGCTCGACTGGGACCGGCTCGCCGGCCGCGACTGACGCTCAGCCGCCCTGGCGCAGCTGCTCGAGTTCGGCGCGCAGGCGCTCGTTCTCGCGCCGCAGCGCCTCGACTTCGGGAAGCGCCACGTCGGTCGCGGTCGCGGCCGCCGGCGCCGCGACCACAGCACCCGTGCGCACCGGGCGATCGTCGGTCAGGTAGACGCCGGTCAGCATGCTGGTCTTGGCGGTCGCCTGGTGCTCCTGGCCGTCGCGGTCGCGGAAGCGGATGTCGTAGATGCGCTCGCTGCCCTCGCCGAACCAGCCCTTGCCGAACGGGCGCCAGGTGTGGGCGATCAGCCGGCCGCCGCGGCTGCGCAGGTAGCCGTCGATGCGGCCGATGTCGAAGCTGCGCGCGCACATCCAGGCGGCGAACGCCACGAAGACCGCGATCAGGAACACCGCCAAGGGGCTCACGCCCGCATGGTAGCCGACCTCGACCCGACCCTGTCGATCGCGGCTTGACAGCTGCCGGCTCGCCGGCACGATCGCCGCCGTGGTGCCGAGGGGTGCCACCGCCCGAGAACGAGCTCCGCTCACCCTCGCCGAACTGCCGGGTATCGGTCCGCCGAACCCTCCTGGTCGCCGCACACGTCGGGCAACGCGGCACGCATTCGCCAAGGAGGCTCCATGTCCGCGTCCGATCCGCCCACGCCGCCCGCGCCCCGCGGCACCCTGCCGCCGCTGTCCCGTTGTCGCGCCCGCGCGCGGCTGCTGCTGTCCCACCTGCGCGGCGCCGACCCCGCGCGCGCCCGCGCCGCCGCCGAACGCCTGCGCCGGCTGCGCTCGTTCGCCGCGCTGTCCGCCGACGACCTGCTGCACGACCGCGAGCGCGTCCGGCTCAAGCACGCGCTGACGCTGATCGCCGTCGAGCTCGGTCACCGCTCGTGGCCGGCGCTGACGGCCGAGTGCGCGCAGCACACGTCAGCGGCGCCGGACCTCTGCCCCGAGGCGATGTACGCGCAGCGCATGGGGCTGTGGCTCAACCGCTGGTTCGCGACCTACGCCGAGGCGCGCGCGTCGCTCGACGCCGAGGGCGGCTATCTGCTGCCGTATCGCCACCAGTTCTTCGTGACGACGGCCGAGGCCGTGCGCGAGCTCGGGCTCGACCCCGACGACGCGGACTGGCGCGCGATCGGGTTCGACTGGGTGCGCCCCACGGACCCGGCGGCGCACGCGCGCCTGCTCGCGCGCCGCCGCGCCGCGCTCGCGTGAAGGGACCCGGTCGAGCGCCGCTCAGCGCAGCTCGATCGGGATCGGCTTGAAGTCGATCGCGTCGACCGACGCGAGCACGTAGCGCACGCCGTCGGCCTCGCCCTGGAAGCCGTGGCGGTGGTCGCGGCCGTGCAGGTGGCCGTAGACGCACCACTGCGCCTGCGCGTCGCGGATCAGCTCGACCGCGGCGGTCTCGCGGCCGTCGCTGTACTTCGGCGGATAGTGGACCAGCGCGATCGTGCGCTTGCCGCCGGGCACGCAGCCGCCGAGCTTCTTGCCGGCCTCGATCGACAGCTTGAGCCGCTCGATCTCGCGGTGGAACACCGACGCGGCGTGCGCGTCGGCCCACGGCGCGTCGGGCGGATCCCACAGGCGCGTGCCCACCACCACGGTGCCGTCGCTCAGCTCGACGGCGCCGTTCTGCAGCAGATGGATCGACGGGTGCAGCACCGCCTCGACCTTCTTGCGCGAGGTCCACCACGTGCAGTGGTTGCCCTTGATCAGGACCTTCTGCCCGGGTCGCTCGCCGAGCCAGTCGAGGTCGGGCCGCGCCTCGGCCAGGTCGAGCCCCCACGACGTATCGCCGCCGACCAGGACCCAGTCGTCGGGCCCCACCATCGCGTCCCAGGCCACGCGCATCTTGTCGGCGTGGCCGACCCACTGCGGGCCGAACACGTCCATCGGCTTGTCGACGCCGAAGCTCAGGTGCAGGTCACTGATGGCGAACAGTCGCAAAGCGCGGGCTCCGGGCGTTCTTGCAAAGGCAGAGGCATAGGGGACGATCCCTCCATGCTCAAGCGCGCGGCCGTCCCCTGCACGTTGTTCTCGGCGCTGCTGTCGGCGCAGACCTACATCCCGCCGGAGCCCTCGGCGCCCGCCGGCTACGACGCGGCGCTGTGGAGCCGGGCCTGGACGCTGCACCACACGGCGACCGTGGTCGACACGCACACCGACACGACCAGCCGGATCCTCGACGAGGACTTCGACATGGGGCCGCGCGCGGACACCGGCCACATGGACCTGCCGCGCCTGCGCGACGGCGGCCTCGACGTCGCCTTCTACTCGATCTACGTGGCGGCGCGGTTCTACGGCGACGAGGGCCCGCTGTTCGCGCCGCGCGCGGACGCGAACGCCGACTGGCCGCGGCCGGACGCCGGCACGCCGAACGGCAGCGCCCGCCGGGCGCTCGACATGATCGACGGGCTCGTGCGCACCGCCGACCGCTACCCCGCCCAGATGCGGCTGTGCGCGTCGATGGCCGACATCCGCGCCGCCATGGGCAAGGGACTGCACGCGGCCTGCATGGGGATCGAGGGCGGCCACGCCATCGAGGGCGACCTCGGCCTGCTGCGCCTGTTCGCCCGGCTCGGTGTCCGCTACATGACGTTGACGCACACCAACCACAACGAGTACGCCGACTCGTGCGCGCAGGCCGAGCCGCGCTGGGGCGGCCTCAACACGCTGGGCGTAAAGGTCGTCAAGGAGATGAACCGGCTCGGCGTGATGGTCGACGTGTCGCACGTCGCGGACAGCACGTTCGCCGACGTGCTCGAGGTGACGCGGGCGCCGGTGATCTGCTCGCACAGCTCGCTGCGCACGCTGTGCGCGACGCCCCGCAACATCACCGACGACATGCTGCGGGCGCTGGCCGCGAACGGCGGCGTGATGATGATCAACTTCAACTGCGGGTTCGTCGACGAGCAGTACCAGAAGCTCGGCGACGCCGCGGCGCAGACGAAGCGGATCCAGGAGCGCGAGGCGCGCCGGCGGTTCGCGGCGGACAGCCCGGAGCTCGCCGCGGCGCTGGCCGGGCTCGAGGCGCGCTTCCCGCCGCCGCCGCGGCCCGGGCTCGACCGGCTGATGGCGCACTTCCTGCACGCGATCGAGGTCGCGGGCCCCGATCACGTCGGCATCGGCAGCGACTTCGACGGCGTGCCGTGCGTGCCCGAGGGCATGGACGACGTGACCTTCCTGCCGCGCATCACCTACGAGCTGCTGGCCGCGGGCCAGAGCGAGGAGACCGTGCGCAAGGTGCTCGGCGGGAACCTGCTGCGCGTGTTCGCGCGGGTCGAGCAGGTGGCGCAGGAGCTCGCGGGCGAGCCGCCGTATCGCAACGACCCGGCGACCGATCGCACGCCGCTGGTGCGCTGACCCGGACGGGCCGCGCACCAGGGCGCTGGGCGCATCACTGCGGCAGGCCGCCGATCGTGAAGGCGTAGGCCGGCGCGAACGAGTAGGGGTCCTCGAGCTGGTAGGGGTGGGTCAGGCTGGTCCAGTAGAACGTCAGGCCGACCAGGTCGAGACTGAGCGGGATCGTGAGCGGCAGGCAGAACTCGTGGCCGTTCGGCGGGAAGAAGCCGAAGTCGTAGGTGAACAGCACCGGCTGGCCGATCGGCAGGACGAACTTCTTGAAGTCGGTCGGGCCCGGCAGCGGCGAGACGCCGAGGAACGACCGGCACTTGTTGCCGCCCTCGACGCACACCATGACGGTGTTGCCGATGGTCGGGTTGCCGCGCGTGAACACCGCGATGCGGCACTTGTCGCCATTGCCGAGGGTGCCGCTGCCTTCGCAGCCCGCGCCTTCGAACTTCACCGCCACGTTGACCGCGGCGAGGCTCGGGTTGCGCGACATCGACGCCGCGAACGCCTCGCTCGACAGACCGTGGACGTCCCGGCCGCTCAACTCGATCTCGAACGTCGAGGTGCGCAGCAGGGGCTCCTTGGTGTCGGCGCAGATGAACTCGGTCTCCATCGGCGCGATGCCGGTGGCGATGCCGGCGGCCGCGAGCCGGAAGTTGAACTTGCCGAAGCAGCCGCCCTGGTTCGGGTCCTGGCCGTCGGCGGCGTCGGGGTCGAAGCCGAACGCGAACTGCGGCTGGGTCGGGCCGACGGCGGTCTGCGACAGCAGCACCGCGCCGCTGGCAGCGGCGGTCGGCAGGTTGAAGTAGACGCGGGTGATCACCGGGCTGGCGACGCCCGGCACGACCGGCGTCGTGTTCTCGACGGTCACGAGCAGCCGCGCGGTGGACGCGTCGTAGACGAACGAGACGTCCGCCGACGCGACCGAGCCGTCGTCGAGCCGCGCGCCGTTCTGGCCGCAGCCGATACCGTCGGCGCCGATGGACACCAGCGACTGACCAGAGGCCAGCGCCGTCAGGAGGGTGACAGAAGCGAGGAGATTGCGGACGTGCACGGTGAGGTTCCTGTTGCCGGATGGGCCCGGGAGCGAATTCGCCTGGGCGGATGGATTCGTTGACGGGCGGCGCGAGCGCCGACAACGAACGCTACTCCAGGCCGAAAGGCCGTGACGGTCGAACGCGGCGGCTCGCCAGGCCGCGCGCGGCGGCGGCGGCGGTGCCATGGGGCCCCGGGGCGCGCATGTCGCGCGGACGAAATCGGGACCCGGTGTCCGCGATCAGGCCGTGTAGCCCATCGTGCGCAGCGCGTGCGCCACGAACTCGACGTGCTTGCGGTAGGTCACCGCGGTCACGACCAGCGGCGTCTTGAGCTGCAGCGCCGGCCGCATCAGGCTGCGGGCGGCGAACACGTGGTAGGCGGCGGCGCGGTCGCGCGGCGCGCATTGGTCGCCGAAGATGCGCAGCAGCACCTCCTGCGGATTCCAGGTGTCGGGAGTCCCCGACAGCCCGAGGTCCATCGTGCGGGTCAGGGCGTGGTCGATCACCGCGCCCTCGAGCACCGAGGTCAGGTGCACGGCCGCGAGGCGGTAGTCGTTGGCGGCCGTGGCGCGGTCGAGCGCGCGCAGGTCCAGCGCCATCATCGCCCGCAGCCGCGGGTCGCGGATGCTGCCGACGGCGAGCAGGCGCGGCGCGTCGGGCTCCGGCCCCGACGGCGACTCCAGCCCGACGTTCGCGGCCGGCTCGGGGTCGGCCTGCAGCTGCGGCTCGCGGGCGCGCAGGGTCGGCGACATCGGCGGCAGTGTGTGTGGCTGGGAGTGCGGCAGCGGCTCGGGATCGAACGACGGCAACTGCAGCCGGCTCGGCGCCGGCGCGATCGGGGTGTCGAGACCGCCCAGCGGGCCGTCCAGTGGCGGCATCTGGCCGATCTGGTCGTAGCCGGTGGTGTGCAGCTTCTCGCGCGCGAACTTCTGCGAGATCCGCATGCGCAGGCCGCGCATCGCCGGCGACAGCGACGGGGCGACGCCCGGCAGCGGCAGCTCCAGCAGCGGCTCGGTGGCCAGCTCGACCGCCCAGTCCAGCAGCAGGTCGCGCCGGTTCTGCAGCAGGGTGCGCTCCCGGCCGTCCGTGCACGAACTCAACCGCTGGTCGGTGACCTCGGCGCCGCGCCGGCAGCACGCCGTCAGCAGCGGCAGGTCCTCCTCGGCCAGGTCCAGCTCGACCTGATCTCGGAACGCGCCCACGCACCGCTGCAGGTAGTCCTTCAGGCGGCGCAGATCGCCGTACAGGGAGACCAGGTGGCGTGCGTCCTCGACGCCGCGCTCCGCTTGCTCCATGCGCAGGGCACTGACCTGCTCGAGCGTGGTCTTGGCGGCGTCGACGAGCGTCACCACGACGACCTTGTCCACCTGGAAGAGGACCATGTCGATCTCCATCATCGGCGCCCCGGCCGCCGCGGCTTGACCGCCATCCCGCCGGCCGACGGTCGGCGCGGCGACCGGCGGTGTCTATGCTCCACCGCCCCATGACACCGGTCCTCCGCGAGCTCGAAGCGCTGCTCGGCCCGGCGCGCGCCGTCACGGCGCCCGACGCGCTGCTGGCGTGGGAGTGCGACGGCTTCACGATCCACCGCCAGCCGCCGCTGGCGGTCGTGCTGCCGGAGAGCACCGCCGAGGTCCAGCAGGTCGTCCGGCTGCTGCACCGGCACGGGGTCCCGTTCGTCGCCCGCGGCGCCGGCACCTGCCTGTCCGGCGGCCCCACCCCGATGCAGCCCGCCGTCGTCGTCGAGCTGGCGCGCATGGACCGGGTGCTGGCGATCGAGCCCGACGACCTGCTCGCCGTCGTGCAGCCCGGCGTCGTCAACCTGGATCTCTCGGCGGCCACCGCGCACCTCGGGCTGCACTACGCGCCCGATCCGTCGAGCCAGTCGGTGTGCACCATCGGCGGCAACGTCGCGGAGAACAGCGGCGGGCCGCACTGCTTCAAGTACGGCATGACCGTCGACCACGTGCTGGCCGCGACGGTGGTGCTGCCGGACGGCGAGCTGGCGCACCTCGGCGGCGCCGCCGGCGCCAGGCCGCCGCACGGCCTCGACCTGTTGGGCCTGTTCTGCGGCAGCGAGGGCACGTTCGGCATCGCCACCGAGATCACCGTGCGCCTGTGCGCCGACCCGGCGGCGGTGCGGACCCTGCTGGCGTCGTTCGCGGCGATGCGGCCCGCGTGCGCGGCCGTGTCGGACATCGTCGGCAGCGGCCTGCGGCCCGCGGCGCTGGAGATCCTCGATCAGGCCACGATCCGCGCCGTCGAGGCCTCGGTCTACCGCGCCGGCTACCCGGAGGACGCGGTCGCGGTGCTGCTGGTCGAGCTGGACGGCGACCCCGCCACGCTGGCCGCCGAGGCCGCCGAGGTGCAGGCGGCGTTCGTGCGGCACGGCGCGCTGCGCCACGAGGAGGCGACCACCCCCGACGAGCGCAAGCGGCTGTGGCGCGGCCGGAAGGGCGCCTTCGGCGCGATGGGCCGGCTCAACACCGACCTCTACGTGCTCGACGGCGTGGTGCCGCGCACGCGCCTCGTCGAGGCGCTCGAGGGCATCACCGCGATCGGCCGGCGCCACGGCGTCGTGCTGACCAACGTCTTCCACGCCGGCGACGGCAACCTGCACCCGAACATCAGCTACGACGGGCGCGACGCGGAGCAGCGCCGCCGCGTCCTCGCCGCCGGACACGAGATCCTGGAGCTGTGCATCGAGCTCGGCGGCAGCATCAGCGGCGAGCACGGCATCGGCTCCGAGAAGCTCGACCACATGCCGCTGATGTTCCGGCCGCAGGACCTCCTGGTGATGGCGCGCGTGCGCGCGGTGTTCGACCCGGACGGCCGCTGCAACCCCGGCAAGGTGCTGCCCAACCGCTCGGCGTGCGCCGAGTCGCAGAAGTGGCCGGCCATGGTCGCGCGGGTGCTCGACGCCGAGGACCGGCGGTGACGCCGGAGACCGTGTCGACGCCGGCCGAGCTCGGCGAACGGCTGCGGGCGCACGCCGCCGCCGGGCGGCGCGTGCGCCTGCTGGGCCGCGGCACGCGCGGCCGCCTGCTGGCGCCGCCGCCGGCGGACGCGGTCGGCGTGTCGGTGGCGGCCCTCTCTGCGATCGAGCGGCTCGAGCCCGACGACCTCACCTGTTCGGTGCAGCCCGGCGTGACGTGCGCGGCGCTGGCGGCGGCGCTCGCCGAGACGGGCCTCGAACTCGGCGGGCTCGACGGCGGCGATCCCGGCACGATCGGCGGCCTGCTGGCCGCCGACCCGCTGCCGCTGGCGAGCCCGGGCGCGCCGTGCCCGCGCGCGGCGCTGCTCGGGCTCGACGCGATCCTGGCCGACGGCACGTCGTTCCGGTCGGGGTCGCGCGTGGTGAAGAGCGTGGCGGGGTTCGACGTGCACCGCCCGTTCGTCGGCAGCCGCGGCCGCCTGTTCGCGGCCGTACTCCTGCACCTGAAGCTGCGCGCGGCGCCGCGCGTGCGGGTCGCGTTCGCGGCCGCGCCGGACGCGCCCGACGCGCAGCTGCGCCGGTTCCTGGCCCTGCGCCGGCTGCCCGAGCCGCCCCGCCGGTTGGTGCTGCGGCGCGCCGACGGCGGCGCCCTGGCGCTCGACGGCGAGCTGGGCGGCCGCCCGGCGCAGGTCGAGGCGACCCTGCAGGCGCACGGGCTCGGCCCGGCGACGCGCGGCGCGGACCACGTGACGCCGCCGCCGGAGCACGAGCTGGTGGTCGGCGCGGTCCGCGTGAGCCGCGCCGCGCAGCTGCTCGCGTCGCTGCCCGCCGCGGCGCCGTTCGCGCTGCACGCCGGCGGCCACTTCGAGTGCGCCCTGCGACCGGCCGACGGCGACGCGCTGCTGCGGGCCCTGCCGGCGCTCGACGCCTGGGGCGCGATCGCGCTCGGCGACGCCGCGCGCGTGGGCCGCGGCACACCGCTCGATCCGGGCGCCGCGCGCCTGGAGCAGGCGCTGCGACGCGCGCTCGACCCCGGGGAGGTGCTGGCGTGAGCGGCGGCGCGCGCGACACCTACGCCCGCACGCTGGACTGCGTGCACTGCGGTCTGTGCCTGCCGGCGTGCCCCACCTACCGCGCCGTCGGCGCCGAGACCGACTCGCCGCGCGGTCGCATCCACCTGGTGCGCGCCCTGGCCGAGGGTCGCGTCGCCGACCCGGCGGTCGTGCAGCACCACCTCGACCGCTGCCTGGACTGCCGCGCCTGCGAGACCGCGTGCCCGTCGGGCGTGCAGTACGGCGCGATCCTCGAGGCGACGCGGGCGCAGCTGGTCCGCGATCTGCCGCCGTCCGGCCTCGGCGCGCGGCTCAGCCGCTGGCTGCTGCGCCACGTGGTGGCGCATCAGGGCCGCCTGCGCGCGGCGTTCTGGACGCTGCGGCTGGTCGAGGTGCTCGGGCTGCGCCGCCTGGCACAGCTGCTGCGCCTGCCGCCGCGCGCGGCGCTGGCGCTGGCGCCGCCGGTGCCGCCCGCCCGCGAACGCCGCCCGATCCGCGCCGGCCTGCACCGGCCCGCCGGCACGGCGCGCGGCCGCGTCGGGCTGTTCACCGGCTGCGTGATGGAGCCGATGTTCGGGCGCGTCAACCGCGCGACCCTGGAGCTGCTGCTGCACAACGGCTTCGAGGTCGAGGTGCCCGCACGGCAGGTCTGTTGCGGTGCGCTGCTGGTGCACGCCGGCCTCCCCGACGACGCCCGCCGCCTCGGCCGACAGAACGTGGCCGCGTTCGGCGACGTCTCGGCCGTGATCCTGAACTCGGCGGGCTGCGGCTGCGCGATGCGCGAGTACGGCGAGCTCCTCGGCACTCCCGAGGGCGCGGCGTTCGCCGACAAGTGCCGCGACGTGACCGAGTTCCTGGCCGCGGCCGGGCTCACGGCGCGCCCCGCCGAGCGGCGGGCACGCGCGGCCTACGACGATCCCTGTCACCTGTGCCACGGCCAGGGGGTCCGGCAGCCGCCGCGCGACCTGCTGGCGCAGGTGCCCGGCCTCGAGCTGGTGCGGCACGCGCGCCCCGAGGACTGCTGCGGGTCGGCGGGGATCTACAATCTGCTCCAGCCCGGGCTGGCCGGGCAAATAGGCCGGCGCAAGGCCGAAAGCCTGCTCGCCGCCGACCCCGAGCTGGTCGTCACCGGCAACCCCGGCTGCATGATGCAGATCGCCGCCTCGCTGCGCGCGAGCGGCAGCAGCACGCCGGTCGTCCACCCCGTCGAACTGCTGCTGCCGCCCGATCCCTCCGCCCCCGACGCCGACCGCGCGAACGACCGATGAAGTGGCTGCCCTGGATCTGCGCCCTGTGCCTGGTGCTGCTGGCCGGCACCGTCTGGTCGCTGCTGAACCGGGGCACCGACATCGCCGTGCCCGTGCACGCGACGCAGACCGGCGCAGCGCCCGCCGGCGACGGCGACCGCGCGGCGCTGCTGGCGGCCGCGCGGCGCCGCTGCGACCCGGCCGCGCTGGACGCGTTCGTCGCCGAACAGGAGGCGCTGCTCGCGCGCGGCGACGCCGCGCCGGCCGCGTTGCGGTTGTGCGCCGAGGCGCGCATCGAGCGCGTGCTGCTGCAGAACCAGCTGCGCGGCATGTCGATCGGCGAGCCGCTCTACGCCGAGCTGCCGGCCGCCGTGGCCGCCGACCTCGACCGCGCGCTCGAGCTGCTGCAACGCGCCCGCGGGTCGGGCGACGACTCGGCGGCCAACCACCGGCTCGAGGCCGTCGCGCTGGGCCAGCGGATCACCGGCCTCGGCACGGCGCTGCAGTGGAACGGCAGGATCGAGGCGGCGCTGGCCCGCGCGGCCGAGCGCGACGAACGCGACCCCGCGCTGCACGTGACGCTCGGCCTGCGCAAGCTGCTGGCGCCGCGGTTCCTGGGCCACGACGCCGACGGCGCGCTCGAGCACCTGCGCTACGCCGCCGAGGCGTTGGCCGGCGACGAGCGCCCGCGCGTGTTCGCGGCGATGGCGGCCTACCTGTGCAAGAAGCGCGTGCAGGCGATCGAATGGCTCGAGCGCGCCGTGAGCGAGAACCCGAACAACGTGTTCGCGCGCGTCGTGCTGCGCCGGCTGCGCCGCGGCGAAGAGGCGCCGTTCGCCCGCGACGTCACGCCCGAGGAGGCCGCGGCGAAGTAGCGCCGCGGCCGCAGGTCGCTCAGCCGCCGAACGGCGCGACGATCGACCACAGGCCGTCGGTGGCCGAGATCGCGCCGTTCACCGCGCTCGGATCGGCGACCAGCCACTGCGAGTAGAGCGACACGCCGACGAAGTCGGTGATCGGCGGCACCGCGAACGTCACCTGCGCCGTCGACGCGCCGGGGCTGCCGATCGTCGTCGTGAACACGGTCAGCAGCGGGTTGACCAGCAGCGCGCAGCCCGACCCGCCGCTGCCGAACACCTGCGTGAGGTCGAACGGCAGCGCCACGGTGTCCCACTGCGTGCGGCTGTCCCCGAGGGCCAGCACGCACAGGGCCTGCGAGGCCGCATCGTCGATCTGATGGGTCCACAGGATCCCCGGCGACGCCAGCGTGAGGGTCTCGCAGGTCGGCGTGATGAAGTTGAACCCGCGGCAGCCGCTGCCGAAGTGGGTCGCGGCGCCCTGCCGCAGGTTGAATGCGAGGTACAGCCCGAAGCCGCTGGTCACGAAGCCGGTCGGCGCGTTCGGGTTGCCGCCCTGGTAGACCCTCGTGGTCGAGCCGGTGGCCGTCGCCGTGGCCCGCAGGTCGTAGTTGAACGGCGCGTTGCCGCGGCCGTTGCCGTGGACCCGGACCTCCACCACGATCGGCCGCTGGCCGTCCCACGTGAACGGCGACGAGAAGTTGATCGTCAGGCACGGCTGGCCCGGCCCGGCCGGCACCATCGTCAGCAACCGGCGCGACAGCACCTCCTGACGCCCGCTGACCAGGTTGGAGTCGAACTGGCTGTTCACGCCGAACGCCGGGCCGTGCGACATGGCGACGTCCAGGTCGATGCTGGTCGTCAGCGCGCCGGAGGAGCCCGCGAGCACCTGGATGCGATCGATGCGGATCGGCTCGAGGCCGAAGTTCGCCTGCAGCTGCGCCAACGAGAACCACTGCTGGTAGCGGCCGATGCCGCTGGCGAACGGGACGTCGTTGTTGGTCGTGCTGAACGCCGGCGCGGGCAGGGTGACGGTCTGGGCAGCGAGCGGCGCCACCAACGCGGACAGGAGGATCCAGGTGCGCATGGTTTCGGTGTTGCGGAGGTTCGGGGGGACGGTGGCGACGCGAGCAGTCTACCCCGCGCGCTGCGCCGCAAGCCGCGTCGTCGGCGACGGGCCCGTGGGCACGACTGGCGGGGAACGGTCGACAGTAGTCCGTGCGGGCGACGCGGCAACCGGGCTCGTCGCCTCGCCCGGCCCGTGCCGCCGGCCGCCGGCCGCCGCCGACGGCGCGCCCGCGCTCAGAAGTGGAACCACTCGCTGGTTCGCGTCAGCGCGCCGTTGCTGGTGCCGCCGCTGACCAGATGCAGCGTGCCGCGCGGCGTGATCAGGCTGCCGGCGGCGGTGCGCGGGATGCTCAGCGACGGTCCCGGGGACCAGCTGTTGGCCACCGCGTCGTAGATCTCGACGCTGGCGAGGGGCACCGGCGCCAGGATGGTGCCGTCGGCGCCGCCGGCGACCAGCCACCGGCCGCCGCCCAGCGGCGCGGCCACGTGGTTGCTGCGCGCGGCCGCCATGCTGCCGGCGGCGGTCCAGGTGTTGGCCACGGCGTCGTACACCTCCGCGGTGGCGCCGCTCACCCCGGTCGCGTCGATGCCACCCGCCAGCAGCCAACGGTCGCCGCCCAGGTCGATCGGGTCGATCAGCGCCCGCGCCGCGGCCATGCTCGGCCCGGCGACCACGGTGCCGGCCAGCGGCGCGACGACGTCGGTGGTGGCGCGGATGGTCGGCAGCAGCGGCACGGGATCCCAGCTGATGCCGCCGGCCATCAGCAGCGTGCCGTTCGGGCGCGGCACGGCGATGTGGCCGGCACGCGGCGTGAGGAGGTTCGGCCCCGGGGTCCACGTGCCGGCGACCGGATCGTAGATCTCGGTCAGGTCCGTGGCGCTGAACAGCGTCGTCAGCGGCGACGGCACCAGCGTGACCACGGTCAGGCCGCCGGCCACGAACACCCGGCCGTCCGACAGCAGCGTCGCCGAGTGCCCGATCCGCGGCGTCGCCATCGGCGCCACCGCCGTGAACTGGTCGGTCGCCGGGTCGTACACCTCGCACTCGACCTGCGGGTCGTTGATCGCGTTCACGCCGCCGACCAGCAGCCAGCGCCCGTCGGCGAGCAGCGTCGCCGTGTGCAGCGAGCGCGCCTGGGTCATGACCGGACCGGCCACGAAGGCGTCGGTCATGTCGTCGTAGATCTCGCAGTCCTGCCGCGCGATCTGCGCGAACAGGGCGCCGCTGCCGCCGCCGACGATCATCCAGCGCCCGTCGGCGCGCGGCAGCATCCGCGCGAACGAGCGTTCGTCGGCCGTGAACACGCCGCGGTCGCGCCAGGTCCCCGCCGGCGCGAAGCGCACCGCACCCGGCGGCGACACCTCGTCGACGAACGTGGCCACGCCACCCGGCGTCAGCGCCTGGAAGAACAGCGGGACGTCGAGCAGCCCGGGCAGGGTCGGCACTGTCAGATGGATGCTCGCGCGCTGGTCGATGCCGAAGAAGCCGAAGAACAGCTGGATGCCGTTCAGGCCGACCTGCACCGACCGCGGGTCGGCAGGGTCGAGCAGCGACAGCGGCGTCGGACCGGAGTCGACGCCCATCGCCAGCAGCATCGTGTCGAACACGCGTCCCGGATGGACCTCCACGTCCAGCGACCCCGGGTAGCTGCCGCCGCGCAGTTCGAGGGTGAGCGGCCCCTGGGCCGCTACGACCGGCGCCAGGACAGCCGCGCAGCAGGCCGCGACCGAGGAGCGGCGCAGGCCGCGGGAGAGCAGACCGGACAACACGTTGCAGCGCATGGGCACCTCGAGGACCGGGGATCATCGCGCGGTTCGCCCCGGGCGCCAAGGCCCCGCGGATACGCCGCCATCCGGAGGAGAAACCGATTGCACGCCGGTTTGCCGCGGCGATACTCGGGCCCGTCGTCCGCGACACTCAGCATCTCTGCTTCGCGAACCACCTCGATCGGATCCGCGCTGCCGGCTACGCGCACCTTGGCCGTCGGCGCCCGACCGGGATTGGGAGCCCTCCTCTCCGATTCTTTGGCAGGCTCCCGGGTCTCGCGACTCAGAGTACCGGCCGCCGGCTTGCGTCGGCGGCCGGTTTTTTCCCACCTGGAGCGCGCAGCTTTTCGTTTGCCCTGCGGCCCCGGATGCGCAGAACTCGACGACATGTCGCTCTACACCGGAGGCGGTGACGACGGACTCACGGGGCTGTTCGGCAACCGCCGGGTCCCCAAGGACGATCTTCGCATCGAAGCCTATGGCGCCGTCGACGAGCTCAACAGCTTCGTCGGCCTGGCGCGCAACGAGGTGGTCGACGCGGAGTTCGACCGGTGCCTGCAGCGGATCCAGGAGCTGCTGTTCGAAGTCGGAGCCGACCTGGCAACCGAGGGCGGCAAGGCCTCGCTACCGGCCATCGAGCCGGGCATCGCCCAGCTGGAGCGGTGGATCGACGCCAGCGAAGCCGAGTTGGAGCCGCTGTCCTCGTTCATCCTGCCGGGCGGGCACACCGTCGCGGCCCTGCTGCACGTGGCCCGGACCGTGTCCCGCCGGGCCGAGCGGCGGTTCTGGAGCCTGCAGCGCGCGGCGGGCGACGTCCCGAAGCCCATCGGCGTGTTCCTGAACCGCCTGTCGGACCTGCTGTTCAGCTGGGCGCGCCGGGCCAACGCGCGCGCCGGCCTGAGCGACACCCCTTGGCGCCGCAGTGCGGCCAAGGACGCGAGCGAGGACTGAGGCCGCGGCCGACCTGCGTCACCCCCCCCATGCTGGCCGACCAAGTTGGGCCGAACAGGATGGGCCGAACAGGATGGGCCGAACAGGATGGGCCGACCCGTCCGGTTCGATCAGACCGGCCCGGCCGCCGTACGACCCAGGCGGCAGGCGCGGCGCAGCCACATCATGGCGCGCTCGACCTCGCGGGGGCTCGTGACCGGGATCTCGACGAACTCGCGGGCGTGCGGATCGCCGTCGTCGGGCATCCTCTTGGCCCCGAGGATCTTGAGCGCTTCGGTCACCTGCGGCGGGGCGAGCTTCACGACGACGCCCTTCTTGCCCAGGTAGGCGAAGACCTGGCCTCGGACGAGGAAGCAGTCCTTGTTGTCCCGCTTCTCGCGGGCAACGTCCTTCCAGGCGCACAGGCGCTCAACGATCGTCGCGAGTGGATCCATAGGGGCGGAGCATTATAGCAAGGGCGGCCTCCGGGACCAGGGGGCGGGGCAAAACCGGCCCGGAGGACGGCGGGAAGGGTCCCGCCCCACCCCTACGGACGCGGCCCTGGGCGCGCGAGACCCGGGCCGGTCGAACTGCCGCGGTGACGGCGCCCCGCAACGCGTCAGCGGCGGCGGAACATGTTCTTGGTCACCAGCCACATCATCGCCGGGTACTCGTCCAGGCGGCGCCGCAGGTACTCGACCGCCATCGCCCAGCTGTTGGCGAAGGGCACGTAGAGGCGACAGGTGATCCCGCGCTGGCGCAGGTCCTGCAGGGCGCGCTCGCGCGGTACGCCGTAGAGCATCTGCACCTCGAAGCGGTCTGGGCCGACGCCGGTCCGCGGCACCACCTCGTCGACGAACGCGCGCACCACCGCCTCGTCGTGGCTGGCGAACTCGACGTAGTGCCCGGCGCCGAGCAGGCGCTCGGCGTAGTCGAGCAACCGCTGCTTCATCGGCGCCTTCTGCACCAGCGCCACGTCCTCGGGCTCGCGGTAGATGCCGATCACCAGCCGCACGCGCTGCCCCGGCGGCAGCCGGCCCAGGTCGGCCTCGGTGCGGTGCAGGCGCGTCTGCAGCACGCAGCCGACGTGGCGATGGCCGGCGGCGTGGAGCCGCTGCACCGCGTCCAGCGTGAAGTCCGTCCAGTGCCGGCTCTCCATGTCGATCGTGACGTCGACCTGGCGGCCGGCGGCGGCCTCGACGATGCGTGTCATCGCCGCGAGCGAGCCGTCGGCGTCGCCGCCCTCGTGCAGCGGCGCCGTCGTGTAGGACGACGGCTTGAGCGACAAGGTCGGCCGCGCGGCGGCGGCGAGCACGGGGTCGGCCGCGGCCTCGACCATGCGCAGGTAGGTCTCGAGGTTCGCCGCGGCCTGCTCGGGTTCGCGGATGTCCTCGGCCAGCAGGTCCAGCGTCGCGCACAGCGAGCGCTGCTGCCAGAGGTCGCGCACCGCCGCCATCGCCTTGTCCAGGGAGTCGCCGGCCACGTAGGGGCGCGCGAAGAAGCGCACGAAGAACGGCGGGATCAGGCGGATCAGCGGATTCACGGCCGGGCGGGATCATGGCCACGCGAGCGCGCGAAAGCCACCGATCCCGCGGCACCGCGCCGACCGCTCAATGCGGCGGCGCCGAAACGCCGATGGGACCGACGAGGCAGGCATGCGGATCGTCTTCTTGTTCGAGCGCACCGACCAACTCTGGGGCGGTGTCAAGGTCGCGCTGACCGACGCGAACTGGCTCAGCGCGCGCGGTCACGACGTCACCGTGGTGAGCCGCAGCGGGCCGCCGGACTGGATGGACCTGCGATGCGGGTTCCGGCAGGTCCAGCAGCTGGACCAGGCGGCGCTGCCGCCGTGCGACGTCGTGGTCGGCACCTTCTGGACCACGGTGCCGGCGGCGGCCCAGGCCGCCGCGCGCGGCATCCCGGCGGCGCACTACTGCCAGGGCTACGAGGGCGACAACCCTGAATTCGCGGCGCACCGGGCGCGCGTCGATGCGGTCTATCGGCTGCCAGGCATGCAGCACCTCACCGTGTCGCCGCACCTGACCGCGCTGCTGCGCGACCGCTTCGGCCTGCGGCCGCACGAGGTATCGAACGCGATCGATCACGATGTCTTCCGGCCAGCGCCGAGCCGGCGGCCGGCCGGCGCCCGCGTCCGCGTCGGCCTGGTCGGCCCGTTCGAGGTGGCCTGGAAGGACCTGCGCACCGGCATCGAGGCGTGCCGCCTGGCGGCGCGCGCCGGCCTCGACCTGCAGCTGGTGCGGGTGACCAACACCGCGCCGCACGCGGACGAACAGGACCTGCCGTTCCCCGTCGAGTGGCACGAGCGCGTGACGCCGTCGGCGATGGGCGACGTGTACCGCTCGCTCGACGTGTTCCTCGGCACCTCGAGCGGCGCCGAGGAGGGGTTCTTCCTGCCGGCGATCGAGGCGATGGCCTGCGGCGTGCCGTGCGTGCTGACCGACGTGCCGTGCTTCCGCGGCCACGACGCCCCGCACGCCGCCCTGTTCGTGCCGGCGCGCGACCCGGCGGCGATGGCCGAAGCGCTGGTGGTCGCCGGCCGCGTCCCCGAGGTGGCCGACAGCCTGCGCGCGCAGGGCCTGGCGCTGGCCGCCCGCTACACCCAGGACGCGCACGGCGCGGCGCTCGAACGGGCGCTGCAGACCGTCGCCGGCGCTGCGGCCCCGACCGCGCCGCGCACCCTCGCCACGCCCACGTCGGCGCCGGTGATCGTCGCCGACGACGGCGAGGACGCCGCGCCGATCGCCAGCCACGCGCAGCTGTTCGAGGCCCTGCGTGCCGCCGCCGCCGACAGCGGGGCGCGCAACGACCACGGCCGCGCCGCCGATCTGCTCGCCGCCGCCTGGTGCCTGTCGCGAGGCGACGGCGACCTCGCGGCCGAGGCCGCCTGGACGCGCCACCTCGCCGGCGACACCGACGGCGCGCTGCGTATGCTCGAGCACTGCGTCCAGGACGGCGTCGACCACGCCGCCGTGCACGCGCGCCGCGCCGCGCTGCTGAACGGCACCGGCCGCCCGGCCGAGGCGGCGCAGGCGCTGCGCGCCGCGATCGCCGCCGGCCGCCGCACCGCCGACACCTACAACGACCTGGGCGTCGCGCTGTACCGCGCCGGCGACCTGCACGGCGCGCGCTCGAGCTTCGAACGCGCGCTGGTGCTCGACCCCGACCACCGCGACGCGCGCGTCAACGCGGCCGACCTGCAGTCGGTCTGACCCGCGCCATGCGGATCCTCTGCAACCTGCCGCTCGAGAGCTTCGACGACCGCGCCAACCTGCGCGGCGTCGAGCTCTGCACCTACGGGCCGGAGGACCGCATGCTGGTCGAGGGCGTGCACTACCCGTTCGACGTCGCGTTCGACCCGCAGCGCGGCTCGATCCACGAGCTGCTGGCGGCGCTGCCGAACGGCTTCCGCCCCGACCTCGTGCTGCTGTTCTGGCCCGACCAGGAGCCGCTGCCGCGCGACCTGCACCGCTGTCCGGTGCCGGTGGTCGGCGTGGTGTCGGACTACAACCTCACGCTGCCCATGACGACGCGCCTGCAGCCGTTCTTCGACGTGCTGCTGTGCGACCGCGCCGGTGTGCCGTTGTTCGAGCGGCTCGGCCATCCGGACGTCCGCTACTTCTGCCAGTACACCTGGAAGCGGCCGTTCCACGGCACCGCGCCCGACGCGCCGCGCGACCTCGACGTCGCGTTCGCCGGCAACCTGAACCCGGCGGTGCAGCGCGAGCGCGGCCCGTGGATCGACCGCCTGCGGGCGCTGGCGCGGGACGGCCACCGCGTCGAGGTGCACCAGGGCCTGATCGGCGCCGACTACGGCCGCCTGCTCGGACGCGCGCGCATCGGCTTCAACCGGTCGATCCGCGGCGAGATGAACCTGCGCGCGTTCGAGGTGCCGGCTTGCGGCGCGCTGCTGCTGATGGAGCGCGCGAACCTCGAGGTGCGCGAGTTCTTCGTCCCCGACGAGGAGTGTGCGCTGTACGGCGACGACGACTTCGAGGACGTGGTCACCGGCCTGCTGCGCGACGAGCCGCGGCGGCGGCGCATCGCCGCCGCCGGCTGGCGCCGCGTGCAGGAGCACTCGCTGGGCAACCGCATGCCGGCGCTGCTCGAGCTGCTGGCGCGCCCGGGACCGGGCCGGCCGGCGGCCGACGACGGCGCCGCGGCGCTCGGCCGCGCCGAGGCGATGCTGACCACGTGGGCGTCGGGCGAAGCGCAGGTCGCCGCCGCGATGGACGCGGTGAAGTTGCTTCCCGACGACGCGCGCGCGCTGAACGCCCTGGCGCTGGCGACGCTGCGCTGGCGCGGCGCCGCCGGCGCCGACGCGGCGTTCAAGCTGCTGCAGCGCGCGGCCACGGTCGACCCGACGTTCGCGCCGCCGTGCCTGAGCCTGGCCGAGCTGCTCGCCGACAGCGACCTGCACGACCTGCGCGCGCGGTGTCGCGCCGCCGCCCTGCAGCGCGTCCGCGCCGCACGCGACTGGCGCGCGCTGTCCGGGCCGCTGCTGCCGTTCGGCTTCGCCGCGCGCGCCGTGGACTGGTCGCACGCACTGCAGCGCTGCGTGCGCACGGGCCGCCCCGACCTGGCGATCGACGCCGCCATCGAGGCGCTGACGCCGCCGGTGCCCGTCGCCGACGGCCGCACCGGAGACGTACGGACTTCCGCACCGTAGCGGCCGTGCGCGAAGCCGACCCGTCGGGCGGCGACTTGACGGGGCAATGTCGGTGGGGAAACTGCGCCGCCCCTCACTGCCCCGATCCATATGGCCAAAGCCACCGCTCCCTCCCGACACACCTGGAACTTCTATCGCGCGGGCGGCGTGGATCAGGTCCGCCTCGAGAGCGGCGCCGACATCCTGCACCTCGACCAGCTCGACCAGAAGCTCTGGGTCGCGCTGAGCTGCCCGGTCAAGGGACTCGAGTTCGACGAGCGCACGCTGGCGCTGCTCGACACCGACGGCGACGGCTTCGTGCGGCCGCTCGAGCTGATCGCCGCGGTGAAGTGGCTGCGCCAGGTGCTGAAGAGCGGCGACGACCTCGCCGCCGGCGAGGACGGCTTCCGGCTGGCCAACCTGCGCACCGACACCGACGAGGGCAAGGCGCTGCTCGCCTCCGCGCGCCACATCCTGAAGAGCATCGGCAAGGCCGACGCCGCGGCGCTGAGCGTCGACGACGCGATGGCCACGGCCGACTTCTTCGCGCAGGCGCGGCTCAACGGCGACGGCGTGGTGCCGGTCGACGAGGTGGCGGACGAGGACGCGCGCGCCGTCGCCGCCGACATCGTCGCGTGCCTCGGCGGCGTCACCGACCGCTCCGGCCGCGCCGGCTACGACCGGCAGAAGCTCGACGCGTTCTTCGCCGACTGCGCGGCGTTCGACGCGTGGTGGAAGACCGGCGAGGCCGACGCCGACACGGTGCTGCCGCTGGGCGCCGGCACCGCCGCGGCGAGCGCCGCGGTCGACGTGATGCGCGCCAAGATCGACGACTGGTTCGGCCGCTGCCGGCTGGCCGCGTTCGACCAGCGCGCGATCGCCGCGCTGAACCGCGAGGAGAGCGCCTACCTCGAGGCCGCCGCCAAGGACCTGTCGCTGGACGCCAGCGAGCTGGCGCACCTGCCGCTGGCGATGGTCGAGCCCGGCAAGGCGCTACCGCTCGCCGACGGGGTGAACCCGGCCTGGGCCGCCGGCCTCGCCGCGCTGCGCCAGGCGTGCCTCGGCGGCAAGGCGGCGCTGACCGAGGCCGAGTGGAGCGAGCTGCGCACGCGCTTCGACGCGCACAAGGCTTGGGCCGCGGGCAAGTCCGGCGCCGCGGTCGAGAAGCTCGGCATCGAGCGCGTCCGTGCGATCCTCGCCGGCGCGACCCGTGACCTGCTGCAGGCGGCGATCGACGAGGACCTGTCCGTGGCCGCCGAGGTCGGCGCGATGAACCAGGTCGAGCTGCTGGCGCGGCTGCACCGCGACTTCGCGGACCTGCTCAACAACTTCGTCAGCTTCACCGACTTCTACGCGCGCCGCGGCGCCATCTTCCAGGCCGGCACGCTGCACCTCGACGGCCGCGCGCTGGACCTGTGCTTCCACGTCAACGACGCCGGCAAGCACGGCCAGCTGGCGGCGATGTCCAAGAGCTATCTCGCCTACTGCGACTGCACCCGCGGCGGCAAGAAGATCACCGTCGCCTGCGCGTTCACCGCCGGCGACAGCGACAACCTGTTCGTCGGCCGCAACGGCATCTTCTACGACCGTCAGGGCAACGACTGGAACGCGACGATCACCAAGATCATCGACAACCCGATCAGCGTGCGGCAGGCGTTCTGGTCGCCGTACAAGAAGGTGCTGCGCTGGATCGAGGAGAGCGTCGCCAAGCGCGCCGCCGCCGCCGATCAGGAGGCCACCGCCAAGCTGCAGTCCGGCGCCGCGGCGACCGGCGACGCCGCCAAGGGCGCGGCGCCGCCGAAGCCCAAGTTCGACGTCGGCGTGGTCGCCGCGCTCGGCGTCGCCGTCGGCGGCATCACCGCGGCGTTGAGCGCGTTCCTCGCCGCGTTCTTCGGCCTGGGCGCCTGGATGCCGATCGGCGTCGTCGCGCTGCTGCTGGCGATCAGCGGCCCGTCGATGCTGATCGCGTGGCTCAAGCTGCGGCAGCGCAACCTGGGTCCGATCCTCGACGCCAACGGCTGGGCGGTGAACGCGCTGACCAAGATCAACATCCCGCTCGGCACGTCGCTCACGGCGCTGCCGCGCCTGCCCGACGGCAGCAAGCGCTCGCTGGTCGACCCCTACGCGCCCGAGCGCAGCATCTGGCCGCGCCTGCTGCTCGTCCTGCTGGTCCTGGCCGGCGTCGGCTACGGCCTGTACCGGTTCAACGTGCTGCACCGCTGGTTCCCGGACCACGTGCCCGAGTACCGCTCGGCGACCTTCGACGGCGCCGACTCGGCGCCCGAGGGCACCGCGAGCATCGTCGTCGAGCTCGGCAGCGGCGCCACGCACGTGACGCGCTCGGTCGCCGGCGCCGAGCCGACGCGGCTCGCGGTCACCGGCGACAAGGTGACCGTCGACCTCACCGGCCTCACCGCCGGGCAGAAGGTCGTACTGACCGATCCGACGACCGGCGCCTCGCACACGATCGAGATCACGGCGAAGAACTAGGCGCATCGGCGCCGCAGGGGTTGGCGCGGCGGCGATCGCGGGGCACGCTGATCGCCCCGCCCCCCTCTCCCCCGACCGCCCGCCTCATGACCCCCGGATCGCCCACCACCCCGTCCAAGTCCGAAGTCGACGCCGCGATCGCGGCGTTCATGCAGGGCCTCGAGGAGAGTTCGCCGAACGAGCCCGAGTTCCTGCAGGCGGTCCGCGAGGTCGCCGACAGCGTGATGCCGTACGTGCTGGCCCGCAAGCCGTACCGCGACGCCAAGATCCTCGAGCGCCTCAGCGAGCCGGACCGCATCCTGACGTTCCGCGTGTGCTGGGAGGACGACAACGGTGAGGTGCACGTCAACCGCGCCTGGCGCGTGCAGGTGTGCAACGCGATCGGCCCCTACAAGGGCGGCATGCGGTTCCACCCCAGCGTCAACCGCAGCGTGCTCAAGTTCCTCGGCTTCGAGCAGGTGTTCAAGAACAGCCTGACCGGCCTGCCGATGGGCGGCGCCAAGGGTGGCGCCAACTTCGACCCCAAGGGCAAGAGCGACCGCGAGGTCATGCGCTTCTGCCAGTCGCTGATGATGGAGCTGCAGCGCCACATCGGCGAGCACGTCGACGTGCCGGCCGGCGACATCGGCGTCGGCGCGCGCGAGATCAGCTACATGTTCGGCTTCTACAAGCGGATCAAGAACCGCTTCACCGGCGTCATCACCGGCAAGGCGCTGAACTTCGGCGGCAGCCTCGTGCGCACCGAGGCGACCGGCTACGGCTCGGCGTTCTTCATGGCCAACATGCTCGGCACGCGCAAGGAAAGCCTCGAGGGCAAGACCTGCTCGGTGTCCGGCTCCGGCAACGTCGCGATCTACTGCATCGAGAAGCTGAACCAGCTCGGCGCCAAGGTCGTGACCGCGTCGGACAGCAGCGGCTACATCCACGACCCGCAGGGCATCGCCGCCGAGCGGCTGGCGTTCCTGAAGGATCTCAAGGAGGTGCGCCGCGGCCGCATCAGCGAGTACGCCGAGAAGTTCGGCTGCGAGTACGTCGAGGGCAAGCGGCCGTGGGACGTGCCCGTGCAGCTGGCGTTCCCGTGCGCGACGCAGAACGAGCTCGACCTCGACGACGCGAAGACGCTCACGCAGAACGGCTGCATCGGCATAGCCGAAGGCGCCAACATGCCGAGCACGCCCGAGGCCGTGCACCACTTCCGCGAGAGCCGCGTCCTGTTCGGCCCCGGCAAGGCCGCCAACGCCGGCGGCGTCGCCGTGTCCGGCCTCGAGCAGAGCCAGAACTCGCTGCGACTGTCGTGGTCGCGCCAGGAGGTCGAGACCCGGCTCAAGGACATCATGGCGACCATCCACGAGAAGTGCGTCGCGTTCGGCCAGCGGCCGGACGGCTACATCGACTACGTCGACGGCGCCAACCTGGGCGGCTTCGTCAAGGTCGCAGAGGCGCTGCTGGCGTACGGGATTCACTGAGCCCGGACGGGTCCCCGGCGTCCCCGAGTGCCGGGGCTCGCCGCTGTGAACCCGAGGCCGCCGCCACACCGCTCTCTCTCCCTGGCAGGCCCGCCCTCCGCAACCCCCTGATCGGTTCGCGGGACGCCACCCAGCCCGGGGCCTTCCCCCCTCGGTGGACAGCTCGCCGTGGGGGACTTCGGCGGACACCGCGAGCGGCGGCAACCCGAGCTGTCGGTGCTCTACCGGAGCCTGCAGCAGCACCTGGAGACCTTCCTGGCGCGCGCCGAGGACCAGGAGTCCGGCCGTGACCTGCCCCGCTTCGTGGTCCGCGATCTGCGCGACTACCTGAAGTGCGGCATCCTGGCCCATGGCTTCTGCCGCGTGCACTGCGCGCGGTGCCGGCGAGACGAACTGGTCGCCTTCTCGTGCAAGCGCCGCGGCTTCTGCCCGTCGTGCGGCGCCCGGCGGATGGCCGACCTCGCCGCGCACCTCGTCGACGCAGTCTTTCCCGAGGTCCCGGTGCGCCAGTGGGTGCTGTCGCTGCCGCACCGGATCCGCTACCGGTGCGCCTACGACGCCGGCAGCTGCGCCGCGGTGCGCCAGGTGCTGGCTCGCGCCGTCAGCGGCTTCTACCGCAGCCGCGCCCAGCAGCTCGGGCTCGTGCGCCCACAGCCGGGCGCGGTCGTCTTCGAGCAGCGCTTCGATTCGGCCCTGCGGCTGAACCTGCACTTCCACGGCCTGTGGATGGACGGCGTGTTCGCGCGCGTGCCCGGAACGCAGGGCATGGGCTTCCATCCCCACCCCGACCTCACCGACGAGGAGGTCGCGCTTCTGGTCCGCCGGATCAAGAACCGCGTCCTGCGCGCCCTGCACAAGCGCGGCAAGCTGCCGACCGACGACGCCGACCCGCCGTCCGAAGGCGCGGATCCCGATCTGCTGCAGGACCTCTGCGCCGCCGCCCTCCAGGGCCGCACCGCCACCGGGAACCACCGTGGCCGGCTCGACCCGCGCCTCGGCCGCGGCACGGACGACCGGCCGTTCCGGAAGGGGCGGCTCTGCCAGGACCTCGACGGCTTCTCGCTCCACGCCGCCGTGCGCATCCCGGGTGGCCTCGTGGATCGCCTCGAGCAGTTGTGCCGCTACGCCGCCCGGCCGCCCATCGTGCTCGATCGGCTCACCCGTACGGACGACGGCACCATCCTCTACAAGCTCAAGCGCCGCTACCGCGACGGCTCCACGCACGTCGTCTTCACTCCGCACACGCTGATCGAACGCTTGTGCGCGCTGATCCCGCGGCCGCGCAGGCACCTCGTCACCTACTACGGGGTGCTCGCCCCCGCGGCAGGGCTGCGCGACCGCGTCGTGCCCGACCCGGTCGATCACAGTGGTGGCGAGGACCGCGACCCGGGACCACCCGACTCTGCGATCCAGAGGCTCGGCATCGGCTCGCGGCCACAACCTCCGGTCCCCCACGTCCCGTCACGCCTTCCCGGCCCGCGCAAGGCCTACACCTGGGCCGAACTGATGCAGCGGGTCTTCCGGATCGACGTGCTCACCTGCCCACACTGCCAGGGGCCGCGACGGCTGCTCGCCGCCGTGTTCGATCCGCTGACCATCGAGAACATCCTCCGCTGCCTCGGCCTCCCCACCCAAGCCCCCGCCATCGCCGCGGCCAGGCCGCCGCCGCAGCAGCGGCTGCCGTGGTGATCCGTTGATGCGAACGGAACGCATCCAGGCCGCAAAGCCTCGCGGTCCGGGCCCGGTCTGCCCTCGCCCTCGGGAGCCCGCCCTCCTGGCCCCCCTCCGCACCCCGCCCGACCCAGAATCAGCGCTACTCGCAGCCCTGCGGATTGCATCGCGACTGGCCCGGCCCGACGGACGGGACCGAACACCCCTTTGAAACTCCTATCCGCCCAGTGTGGAGATCCGTTGACCGTCTCATGGACGTGAGCCTCGCCATAGGCGTGAGCCACGGAGACTTGGCCGCCCAACGCAGCGTCAAGGATGCTCCATATGGCTCGCTTCTTGGTAGCGTTGTGGTTTGGGCCGTGGGCAACGAGGAAGTGTGGCTCCCCCGCCTCGAGAAAGCCGTTGCCTCGGGGCGCCTCATCCAGTCGGTCGCAATCTGTGGAGTCGAACCTATGGCAAGGTGGTTTCAGTGCGCAGCGTCGTCCGGTTGCGGCATCTGCTTCCACGCGCCCTCTAACAGCCTTGTCGTCTACTCGGGCAAACGCAGAGCGGCCTTCGAAGTAGTCTTCAGGGACATAGGCGCCGTCCTTCGTGGCCATCAGCACATAATGGACTGACTTCAGCGTGCCGGAGCAACTGTGGATCACCGCATTAAGCAAGGGTCGAGGACCCCGGCGAAGCGGCAAGGCAGTGAAGCGAATCTGCACACGACGTCAGCATGAGGGAGCAGATCGGCACGTACCAGCCCCTCAGCCCGCATCGAAACGAGCCGATAGGGCGCCCGCAACTTCGGTAGCGTCGGCTACTGTAGCGCGCTCCACAACGCCTTCGCGCCACCCAGTGCCCTGCGCAGTGCTCGGCAAGGAACCCTCTCTGACGTGCCACTGCCAAGTTGGCTGCCTTGTGGTCACCAGCCGCCGCGGTAACATGAGGTCGAGCCCTCAAGATCACCTCTCAGGCACACGCCAGCACTCAATCCAGTCTCTCGAAGTGACATGCCTCGACAAGACCACGACCCAACAGCACTTTCGACCATCAGATCGCCGGGCCAAGCACGCCCCAGACCCCACACATGGCCGGTGAGACTTGGCGTCGTCCCTGCGAGCCGAAAGGGCAGGGATTTGCATTACTCTTGGACAGCGCCGACAACTTGCGGGGTTGATGTCTCACGCATGATTGTTGCAAATGCCGCTGTGGGACGCCATTCTCGAAGGCTCGCACTGCTTCCAGCAGCCTGCCTTGCGCTCGCACTGACTTCCTGCGGAACTGTCATCGGCCTAGCCGTCAGCCCAATCAGCGGCGCTGCAGATCTAAGCTACATCGCCGTGGACCGGGGTTATTGGTATTTGGCGCCGGCCGCATTGGTAGGCGGAGCAGTGCTGGGCCCCTTCTACGCGCTGGGTAATGGCTTTTATTACGACTGGAACTACAAGTACGATTGGGGTGATGATCTTGAACGCTTGATTTGCCCATTCACATCCGTGATTGCCTTTGAGTCTGGCAAGGGGTGGCCACCGCAGAAGGAAGCTGCAGACTCAGGCGACCACCAAACCGGTGATCGCCGGGGGAGCAGATGACTCCACTGACCCTACTTGAGGGTGCGTGGAAGCAGAGCGGGCTACCACACTCCAGGTGGGCCGGGACTGGCGGGCCCGCCTGAGCCAGGCGTCGAAGGCCCTTTTCTACCAGGTGCGGCCGGCCCAGGCCCACCTGTGCCTGGCCCCGGTGGCCCAGGTGAGGCTGGCCCCCCCGGACCCGGCGTGGCTGGGCCAAACTGTGTCGGATGGCATTCAAACCAACCGTCCCTGTCCCACTTCATAGGGCCTCTGCACCGTATGTTCTGACAAACGCCAGATCCTGATACATGCTGCTCCATAGTTGGCCCAAGCTCATGCGCCTTAATTTCCAGTCTGAGGAAGACCGTTCCCAATAGCGCCGTCCACTTTCTCACACTGTCTCGACCACCTTCCCATGCTTGCTTCCAGTATTCAGCCTTTTCCTTGTGGGGGAGTTGGGCGATTTCCGCGAAGTCCTTCTGGGACAGGAACAGCCAGTTGGACACCGCGATGTCTATAGTCGTGTACCTGTCCTTGCTTGTCCACTTCCTGACAATGTGCCCCTCTATCTGAGCATGGAGTTTCGTGTCAACCCATTCCTTAAAGTGGGTGGTCACGAACGTCATGTTTTGCCCAAAGGCTGAGAGGCGACGAGGGATCTGGTGCGCGATGACCTGCTTGATTCGACCCTTGTTTCTGTCGTCCCCTGCGCCACCCGCAACGTCACGTCCCACATCTCTCCAGTCGGGACTCTCCGGATGACCTCGAGGGTCCGTGAGCCACGGCGGCTTCTCGAATTCGAGTTCTTCGTCGGACCAGTTGTTCGGGTCCGCCGTTACAGGTCCGCCCACAATTGGGGGCGTTGAGCCGCTAGTCATCGAACCTCTCCATCCATGTGTCCGTAGAGGACCGGGGCCTGCCGGCACAAGGTGTCGGAGTCAGCATTCTGGAGGGCAAGACGCCCGATTACTACAAGTCTGCTGTCGACACATCTGCAGTTACAATGACGGTGCCCCCAGACGCAGCGGTGAGCGCGAGCCTCACGTACTGAAATGCAATGCTGGTAGAGTTGCTCGCCGCCGAGTAGCCCGCCGAGGTGATTTGGGAATAGGTGCTAATGCTGGACCAATTGGCCATATCATTGCTGCCTTGGAGGGAGGGGGTCAGGCCAGATGATCCGCCAAGCGTGAAGACGACAAAAGTCGCGACGACCGCGTTGGCCCCCTGCATCGACACAGCCTGCGTGTAGGCTGTGGAGGACGCAGAGATCGAAAGGGAGTCCGCAGCACGGACGTAGTTTACTGCCATTCGACACCTCCAGTGTTTCTCGTCTCGGTGAGTCGGCACGCGCCTCTATTCGCTCTTGCCGAAGTGCAGATCTGCTGAAACAAATGCGGGGTCGGGAATCGGGTCGCCTCCCGAAATCACCGCAAGCCTTAGGAAGGGAAAGGCCGCCTGGTCACCGGGTTCTATCGCCTGGAACCCGCTGCTTTCTATTACCGCCCCCTCCCCGAACGGCGTCCAATTCGAGCCGTCACTCGACCCTTCAAACTGGATCGTGACGGTGCTCCCGCTCTGTAGACCGAGGATGGTCACGCCAACCACCGGATCAGCGTCTTCACCGATCGCAGCAGCCTGCGATACCGCGCTCGTAGTCTCAGCGTCCATTACGAGACTATCCAAGAGCCGGACTACATGTCCTACTGCCGGTGCTTGCTCGGGCATGATGCGTCCATTGGCGATGGGTGCGGAGGGGCCCACTACGATCCCAGACCGCAACCAACAGCACGTCAAGCTCTCGGCCTCGTCACCCCGCTACTGCCGGGCAGTCTCCCGTAGTTACGTCCGCAAGCGAGAATGTGCTGGTTCGAAGTACCATGGGAGTACTTCGATGTGGCCGGCAGAGGACCCGGCGGATCACGCGGGGTCTTGAGGGCGAGTGCACGCGGTTCCAACCGGTGATCGGCCAGCCCGCTCTCCATCGCGGCCTGCCTGTAGAGCGTGGAGATGAACCTGCAAGAGCTCGCCCGACTGCACCGCCTGAAGCACATCGCCCGCAAGGTGTGCCACCTGCTCGGGATGGAGTGATCGCCCGAATGGCACTTGCAGCAATCGGCGGGGCCCAGCCCCTTCACTCCGCACACGCTGATCGAACGCTTGTGCGCGCTGATCCCGCGGCCGCGCAGGCACCTCGTCACCTACTACGGGGTGCTCGCCCCCGCGGCAGGGCTGCGCGACCGCGTCGTGCCCGACCCGGTCGATCACAGTGGTGGCGAGGACCGCGACCCGGGACCACCCGACTCTGCGATCCAGAGGCTCGGCATCGGCTCGCGGCCACAACCTCCGGTCCCCCACGTCCCGTCACGCCTTCCCGGCCCGCGCAAGGCCTACACCTGGGCCGAACTGATGCAGCGGGTCTTCCGGATCGACGTGCTCACCTGCCCACACTGCCAGGGGCCGCGACGGCTGCTCGCCGCCGTGTTCGATCCGCTGACCATCGAGAACATCCTCCGCTGCCTCGGCCTCCCCACCCAAGCCCCCGCCATCGCCGCGGCCAGGCCGCCGCCGCAGCAGCGGCTGCCGTGGTGATCCGTTGATGCGAACGGAACGCATCCAGGCCGCAAAGCCTCGCGGTCCGGGCCCGGTCTGCCCTCGCCCTCGGGAGCCCGCCCTCCTGGCCCCCCTCCGCACCCCGCCCGACCCAGAATCAGCGCTACTCGCAGCCCTGCGGATTGCATCGCGACTGGCCCGGCCCGACGGACGGGACCGAACACCCCTTTGAAACTCCTATCCGCCGAGACCGACAGCAGAAGCAAAGACGGCGCGACGAGGATGGATCAGCATGGAAGGACCGAGATCGCTGGATCTGACGATGCCGGGAGCGCGGCCCGGCCACGACCCTGGGCGCCAACCGCGGACCGACACCGCAGTCATTTCTCCGGAGAGCCGGAAACAGGACCGCGCTGCCGAACCCACGGATGACCGGCCCGCTACCGCTGGCCCCGGCATCGGGACGAAGCGGCGCCCCGCTCGCCTGCGCGGCCGCGACGGCGACCGCCGCGCAGCCCGGCTCAGGCGCCGGCGCGCGCGCGCGCGGCGCCCGAGACGATGACCCCGAGCGGGTTCACGGTGTCGAACACGGCCCACTGGTGGAACAGCTCGAGGCCGGCGAAGGCCGGGTCGTTGGGCACCGTGAACTGGACCTGCGCCGCGCCAGTGCCGTCGGTCAGCGCGAACAGGTTGATGTCGGGCGCGATCCACAGCGAGCAGCCGGGCGCCGTCGGCACCGTCAACGGCAGCGGCACACCTTGGAAGACCGTGTCCGAGAAGCCCGTCATGCAGATCGCCGCCGACGACGCCGTCGCATCCGCCAGCAAGACCGCGTAGGTCGTGTTGATCTGCGGCAGCCCCTGGTTGTCGAGCTCGGGCACCAGGAACTGGAGGCTGGTGTCGCACTCGACGCGCCACGACGAGATCATCCCCTGCACCGACCATGCGCCGCTGCCGGCCGTGTTGCGGAAGAAGATCGCGCCGCCGAAGCCGGTGCTGAGCTGGGCCGGCAACACCGTCCCCGCCGTGCCGTCGACGACCAGGTAGTAGATGCCGGTCACTTGCACCGGCGCCGCGAACGTCGCCCGGTAGAAGTCGGGGGCGGGACCGACGGTCAACGTGGTCGATGCCAACGGTGCCGGATCGGGGCCACCGGTGTTGGAGAGGTAGATGTACGCCGGCACGGTGACGGTGCCGCCGGTCGTCGAGCGGGTGAAGACCTCGAAATTCAGGACGTTCGCGGGGCCGCTGTTCGGGACCAGATAGGCGATCTCCTGCGCGCGCGGCTGCGCCGCCAGCGTGCCGCCGGCGCCGTTCAGCTGGCCGCAGAAGTTCAGCGTGCTGCGCGAGCCCGGGCAGCCCTGCCCGAACGTCTCGAACAGCGCGATGATGACCGGCTGGCCGCCGCTGCCGACGCCGCCGGTGACCACGAGGCCGTAGTCTGCGTCCATCGCCGGCGTCTCGACGTGGCCATCCTGGACGACCGCCGTGGCGACGACGTCGACGTGCCAGGTACCCGGCGCCGGATTCAGCACGACCACGGCCTCGAGCGAGTTGATCGTGTCCTCGATGCCGCCGGCGGGCGTCGTGTTGCCCTGCATGATGCCGTTGTTGCCCTGGTACACGGTGCCCGTCGGCGACGTGACCACCAGCGACAGGTTGTTGATGAGGTGGAGCGTCGACGTGGGGTTGGCGGCCGGATCGGCCCAGTTGAGCACCGCCCGCAGCTCCGGCTCGCCGGCTGCCACGACGATGTCCCAGCGGGTCGCCCCACCCTGCGGCAGCACGTCGGTCTCGTCGACGAGGAACGTCTTGTTGCGGTAGTCGTACATCCGGCGCAGGTCCGGGAACCCGAAGCCGACATGCTGGCGCCGGTTGTTGGTCGCGGTCGGGGTGTACATCGCCGAGTTGGCGATCTGCAGCGCCTTCAGGGTCGGCGAGTGCGGCCGGTTGCTGTGCTTGCTGCCGCCGGGGTTGCGGAGCTGGTTCTGGAACGTGCCGACGCCCGGCGCGATCTCGGTCGTGAACATGTCGATCGCGAGGATGTTGTGGCCCGCGACGATCGGCGTCGCGCCCGAGGTGCCGCCGAAGTTGGTGGTGTAGCCGCCGCCCTGGGACGTGGTGCCGATGTTGTCGTAGTAGGCCGCGAGGGTCGGCTTCATCCGGCCGTCGCTGGCCGGACCGATGCTGCCGCCGCCGGCCGCCCACGAGTCGTCGCCGGGGTTGCTGTTGTCGAAGTGCTCCACGCCACCGATCGAGAACACGTTCTTCGCCCACGCCTGAGGCCGCGAGCTCTGGTTGCCGGTGTTGCTCTGGCTGTTCGTCCAGGCGATGTCGTGGTCGAACACGATGTCGTCGGCGTCTGCCGAGAACGACGTGTACTGCGTCGTCAACCCGTCGCCCCATGACGCCGTCGTGTGCGAGACGTTGCGGTTGTTCACGAGCTCGTCCACGACCGCCCAGCGCGAGGTCGAGACCGAGCTGTAGTTCGTGTAGAACTTGGCGACGTCGGGTGCGAGGCCGCGGAACTGCGGGTTGCCGGTGCCGTCGCCGAACACGA
This sequence comes from Planctomycetota bacterium, assembly GCA_050245995.1. GTDB lineage: Bacteria > Planctomycetota > UBA1135 > UBA1135 > UBA2386 > JBFWWV01. The sequence goes on from JBFWWV010000002.1 coordinate 89,368, forward strand.
TGCCGGCGGTGTTCGTGCCATGACCCGTCGACGCGCCGCCGCTGAGCACGTTGATCACCGGGCCCGAGAACGCCGGGTGGCTGGCGTCGATGCCCTCGTAGATGTGGACGTTGAGGCCCTGGCCCGTGAAGCCGCCGGCGGTCTCGATGTAGTCGGCGCCGCCCTGGATGCGGGCGTTGTCGACGTCCTGCTCGGGCGCGGCCCAGCGGTCGATCCACAGCACCTGGTCGAGGTGCGCGGCCGCCAGCAGCTGCGCGCCGGACAGCGACACCGAGAACAGGATCGAGCCCTTCTCCTCGCTGACGACGGCGCCGCCGAGCGCGAGGATCTCCCGACCGAGCGCCGGCTTGTCGCGGTGCTTGTCGACGACGACGACGTTGTAGCGATGCGTCTCGATCTCCTCACCGGCGGTCAGCGCGGCGATCAGCGGCTCCTCGAGGCGGTAGGCCGCGTGGTAGCGGCCGACCCAGCGCACGTCGGCGAGGTCGCGCACACCGGCGGCGGCGGCGGCGTCCATGCGCACGACGTAGGCATCGTCCGGCAGGTAGCCGAAGATCTCGGCGCCCTGCGCACGGACCGCGGCCCGCGCCGCCTCGGTCGGGGTGCCGTTCGTCTGGACGATCCACAGCCGTTCGCTCGCGGCGCTCTGCAGCGCCGCGGGGATCGCGGGCTCGCCGGCCAGCGGATCGAACGTGGCGAAGCGCAGGTGCAGGAACGCCGGACCCTCGGCGCGCGTCACGACCGGTGTCGGCGACTGAGAGGCGAGGAACTGGGAGGCGAGGAACTGGGAGGCGAGGATCGGGGTGAGGACGAGGGCGCACAGGGAGACCCGGGCGCGCAGGGTGGCATGGTTCATGTTGCTCTCTCTCGGGGGGCCGCGAACATGGGGAGGGCGGGCAGTCTAGCCCGGATCGCGCAGAGGTCGCGCGACCAACCCGGGTACCGAGCTCCCGGCGCGCCGAGCCGGGCATGGCGGGCTTCACGCGCGGAACGGCGACCGCTTCCTCGTCCCGGCGCCGCGTGCGTCGGCGGAACCGGGACGAACGCGGGCATCGCCCCGGACAAGGGCCAGGCCGACCGCCGCCCCAGTTGCGGCCGGCCCGCGCGGTCGCGGCAGTGCATCCGGCCCCCGCCGCGGCGATGATGCGTTCGTGAGCCCGGACGACGACACCGTCCTGCTGCTGCGCGGCTGGCAGCGCGGCGACCGCGCGGCGCTGCTGACGCTGCTCGAACGCGACCGCGCCTGGCTCGAGCGCCGGCTGCGTCGCCGGCGCGGCGCCGAGGTGCGCCGGCTCGAGGACACCGGCGACGGCGTCCAGGACCTGATCCTGCGCGCGCTGGACTACGTGCCGCGCTTCGTCGTCGGCGACCGCGCGCAGTTCCGGGCGCTGCTCGGCCGCATGCTCGAGCACCAGCTGGTCGACCGCGCGCGCCAGCTGCAGCGGCAGCCGCGGCCGCGCACGCTGTCGGAGGCCGACGTCAGCCGCGCGCGGCTGGACCTGCTGCCGGGCGACCGCGTGACCCCGCCGGACGCGGCTGCGGCCCGCGCCGAGGAGCTCGGCTGGATGCGGCTCGGGCTCGAGTTCCTGCCGCCGGGGGACCGCGAGGTCGTGCACGCGCGCGCGTTCGAGGAGCTGGACTTCGCCGCGGTCGGCGACCGCCTCGACCTCGGCGCCGACGCGGCGCGCATGCGGTTCCAGCGCGCGCTGCTGCGGCTGGCCGGCGTCGTCCAGCGCCTGCAGCGCGGCGAGCTGCCGCAGCTGCTGCGCGAGCACGGCGAGCTCGACGACCCCGCGCCCGAGTGACCGTCACCGACGCGCGGCGGCCAACGCGCGCAGGCGCGCCAGCGCCGCGGCGTCGTCGGCGACCCGGCCTTCGAGCTGCGCCAGCCGCCGGTCGATGCGCAACGCGTTGACGCGCGAGATCGCCCCGTGCCCGGGCCAGCGCCGCAGCAGTCGCCGCAGCGCGGCGGCCGCGCTCGCGCTCGCGCTCGCGTCGACCGACTGCGCCGGCGCGGTCGACCCCGTGCGCTCGGCACGTTCCGCCTGTTCGGCCAGACAGAGCAGCAGCTCGACGTGGATGTTCGGCGACGCGTCGGCGGTCGCGGCCGCGCCTTCGAGCACCGCGCGCACGGCGGCCAGCTCGCCCGCGACGTCGGTCGCCCCGTCGCGGGCCCGCGCGCGGGCGACGGCGAGCCGCAGCTCCGCGCGCTCGAACTCGAACTCGCCACCCTCGAGCCGCGCCCGCACCGCCGCCGGCAGCCCCAGCCAGTCGGCCTCGATCGCCAGCCAGGTCGCCGCACCCGCAGTCGGGTCGACCAGCTCGGCGACGTGGCCCATGCGCAGGCTCCAGCGCAGCCACTCGGCGGCGCGGTCGGGGTCGTCGGGCAGTCGCGCCGCCGACTCGGCGGCCTGTGCCGCGGCCGCCGCCAGCACCGGGCGCGCGCCCTCGAGGTCGCCGAGCTCGGCGCGGTGCACACCCTCGTTGAACAGCAGCTGGCCGCGCAGCCGCGCCGAGTGCACGTCGTCGGGCTGCAGCCGCATGCGCGCCTCGGCGTGGCCGCGCGCCAGCTCGAACGTCGCGACCGCGCGCGGGTCGTCGGCGCGGGCGTAGCCGATCGCCAGGTTCATCGCCGTGCGCGCCGCGAGTCCGCGGGCGATGATGTCGTCGGGGTTCACCCGCAGGACCGCGTCGAGCTGCTCCAGCGCCGCGTTGTACTGCTCCTCGGCCGCGTCGACGTCGCGACGCAGGTGGTTGCCGAGGTTGTAGCGCGACCCGGCCAGCGAGGAGCGCAGGTCGAGCCGTTCGGGCTGCGCGCGGACCAGCGCCGTCAGCAGCCCGCACGACCGCTCGAGCGCCAGCCGCGCGCCGTCGCGGTCGCCGTCGGCGTCCAGCAGCGACGCGCGCGTCGACAGCACGAGCGCCAGGTTGGCGCCGTGGACCGGCGTGTTCGGGAACGCCCGCGTCAGCTGCTCGAGCAGATCCTGCGCGGCGACCAGCACCGCGCGCTGCGCGTCGCCGCGGCCGCGCCGGCGCAGCAGCCGCGCGTGCGAGACGTGGACGTTGGCCAGCTGCGCCATCGCCTGGCGGTCGCTGGGACGGCGCTCCAGGCAGCCCTGCAGCATCCCGGTCACGGCGTCGTAGTCGGCCGCCGCGCCGTCGAGCTCGTTGGCCTCGCGGCGCAGGGACGCCCGCATCGCCAGCGCGCTGGCGATCCGCAGGGTCGCGCGTTCGCTAGCGGCGGCCGACAGCTGCCCGCGCAGGGCCAGCGCGCGCTCGACCGTCGCCAGCGCCTCCGCGCGATCGCCGCGGCGCTCGAGCTCCTCGCCGCACAGGCGCAGCGCGCGCATCGCCGCCAGCACATCGCGGTCGGCCGGTGCGTCGGACGCCAAGAGGTCCGCCGCCGCCGCCCGCAGCGTCGCGACGACCTCGGCGGCCTCGCCGCGCCGCGCGTACAGCTCGCCGCGCAGCAGCTCCAGCCGGCCGCGGGTCGGCCGCCAGCGCGGCGCGTCCTGGTCGACCTGCGCCAGCAGCATCGCCGCCTCGCGGTGCCGACGCTCGGCCGCGTCGAGATCGCCGAGCGCCATCTCGAGGTTGGCGGCCAGCACGCCGGCGGCGACCGCGTCCAGCGCCAGCACCGGATCGGCGCCGCTGGCGGCGACCAGCTCGCGCTGCAGCCCGAGCGCGCGGTCCAGCAGGTCGCGACGCACGCCTTCGAGCCACGGCGCGTCGTCGAGCTCCTCCTGCTGGAACTCCACCAGCTCCGCCACCGCGCCGCGGGCGGCGCGCAGGTGCCGCAGCGCGCGGCGCTCGGCCGTGCGCGCGTCGACGGCGACGACGAGGACGGCGGCCAGCGACAGCGCCAGCAGCACCAGCAGCGCCGCCGCCAGCCGGTTGCGCAGCGACCACAGGCGCATGCGGCCGAGCGGTCCCGGCGGCCGCGCCAGGATCGGCTCGCTGCGGCGGACGCGGCGCAGCTCGAGCGCGAACTCGAGCGCCGTGGCGTAGCGCCGGTGCGGGTCGCGCGCCATCGCCGTGCGCAGCACGACGGCGAGGTCGCGCGGCGCGCCGGGCACCGCCCGCCGCAGGTCCGGCGCGTCGCCGCGCACGATCGCCGCGAACAGCTGCTCGCGCGTGCGCCCGGCGAACGGCGGCTGCAACGCGATCGCCTCGAACAGCGTCGCGCCGAGCCCGTACACGTCGACGGTGCGGTCGACGGCGCCAGCACCCTCGACCTGTTCGGGCGCCATGTAGGCCGGCGTGCCCAGCGCCTCGCCGGTCGCCGTCAGCGAGTGCTCCTGGCTGTCGTCGCGCACCAGGCCGAAGTCGAGCAGCACGGCGTGCCCCTCGGGCGTCACCATCACGTTGCCCGGCTTGACGTCGCGGTGCACGAACCCGGCCTCGTGGGCCGTGTGCAGCGAGCGCGCCAGCGCCTCGCCGAGCGCCAGCACGTCGTCGAAGCGGCCGCCGGTCGCGGCGGCACCGACGGCGCCGGTGCCGCGCGTCGACGACGGCGCGTCGGCCGCCGGCTTCGGCAGCGCCAGCGCGCCGCCGCGCGGCGTCGCCGCGATGTGGTCCGCCAGCGTGCGCCCGGGCACGTAGCGCATCAGGAGCCACGGCACGCCGTCGTGCTCACCGGCGTCGAACACCGGGCACAGACCCGGGTCGTCGAGCCGGAACGACGCGGCCGCCTCGCGCCGCAGCCGCTCGCGCGCGCGCGGCGACAGCAGCCCGCGGTCGCGGACCAGCTTCAACGCGACCAGCCGCTCCTGGCCGGCGCGCTGCTGCCGCGCGAGCCAGACCACCCCCATGCCGCCGCGGCCGAGCTCGCGCAGCAGCTCGAACTCGCCGAAGCGCGCGCCCGCGACGCTCGACGCCGTCGGCGCCCCCGCCGCGTGCACCACCGACGGCGACGGCACCGCCGCGCGCAGCCGCCGATACCAGGCGAACCGCTCGCGCAACGCCGCCGCCAGCTCGGGATGCGCGGCGCACCGCGTCGACAGCGCCGCGTCCTGCTCGTCGTCCGGCAACGCGACCACGTCGTCGAGCAACTGTTCGACGGCATCGGCCGGTGCGGCGCCGGGGTCGAGATCGCGGTCGCGCGGGGTCATCGGCGCCGCGCAGCCTAGCACGCCCGCGCCTGCCGTTGGGCCGTGGGCGACGGCGTCGGAAATCCCGTTCGGTCGAAGGGCGCCCGGTCGCTTCCCGGTGCGAGCACCATCCCCCGCGCCGCCCGACCGCCGACCCCGGAGTCGCCGATGACCCGTTCCCGCCGTCCGTTCCCCGCCGTTCCCCTGCGCCGCTTCCACCGCGCCGCCTCGACGCTGCTCGCAGCGGCGCTGCTGCCGCTCGCGGCGCCGAGCCAGACCCCGAGCCTGCTCGCCGACATCCGTCCCGGCTTCTTCGCCCCGCCGTCGAGCAACGCGCGCGACTTCGTCGCGGTCGGCGGCACGGTGTTCTTCGTCGCCGACGACCCGGTCGCCGGACCGGCGCTGTTCGCCACCGACGGCACCGCCGCCGGTACGCGGCTCCTGCGCGCGTTCCTGGGCGGCGAGACCGTCATCGAATGGCCCGTGCCGGTGGGCAACGAGCTGTGGTTCCGCGCCGACGACGGCGCGACCGGCCGCGAGCTGTGGCGCAGCGACGGCACGCCGGGCGGCACGGTGCAGGTCGCCGACGTCGAGCCCGGCGCCATCGGCGCCTTCCCCGAACGCATGGTCGACCTCGGCAATGGCCGCGTGGTGTTCTGGTGCACGACGTCGCTGCACGGCTACGAGCCGTTCGTGACGCAGGGCACGCCCGCGACCACCGCGCTGCTGCGCGAGCTGCAGCCCGGCGCGTCGGGCTCGCGCACCTCGCGCGCGGTCGCGCTGGGCGCGCGGTGCGTGTTCGACGCCGACGACGGCTCCGGCCTGGACCTGTGGGTCACCGACGGCACCGCCGCCGGCACCGTGAACCTCGACGTGAACCCCGGCGGCCCCTCGGACCCGCAGTGGCTGTGCGCCGCGGCGCTGCCGATCGGCAACCTCGTGGTGTTCACCGCGACCGCGCCGGGCAGCGGCGGCCAGGAGCTGTTCGCGACCGACGGGACTGCCGCCGGCACGCAGCAGATCGTCGACCTGGTGCCGGGCGCCGGCTCGCCGAACGCCAACAACCTGACCTTCTTCGGCGGCCGCGTGTTCTTCGCCGCCTCGACGCCGGCGACCGGCAGCGAGGTGTGGCGCACCGACGGCACCGCGGCCGGCACCGCGCTGGTCGCCGACGTCGAGCCCGGCAGCGCGTCGTCGTTCCCGAGCCAGTTCACCGCCGCGGGCACCAACCTGTTCTTCACCGCGACGACGACCGCCGCCGGCAACGAGCCCTGGGTCACGCAGGGCGCCGGCGCCAGCATGCTCGTCGACGCGCGCCCGGGTCCGGCCTGGTCGCAGCCACGCCACCTGACCGCGCGCGGCAACGACGTGTTCTTCAAGGCCGGGACCCCGAGCAGCGGCGTGGAGCTGTGGATCGGCGACGCCAGCGGCGCGGCGATCGTCACCGACCTGAACCCGAACGGCAGCGCGTTCGGGCAGATCGCGAGCTCGATGGCCGCGCTCGGCGGCGCGGTCTGCTTCGGCGCGAACGACGGCCAGAGCGGCACCGAGCCGTGGCGCTCCGACGGCACCGCCGCCGGCACCGCGCAGGTGATCGACGTGGCGCCGGGCCTCGGCACGCCGAACTCGTCGCTGCCGAACGGCGCGCTGCCCGACTACGCCGGCACGTGGTTCACGGCCGACGACGGCGGGACCGGGCGCGAGTTGTGGTTCAGCGGCGGCACGCCGGCCACCACGGCGCGGGTCGCCGACCTCGCACCCGGGCCGCTCGGCAGCGCGCCCGGCGCGATCACGCGCGTCGGCCAGCGCGTGTTCTTCCACGCCGACGACGGCGTGACCGGCCGCGAGCTGTGGTCGACCGACGGCACGGGATCGCCGGTGCTGGCCGCCGACCTCGCGCCGGGAATCGCCGCCTCGGCGCCGGAACACCTGGTCGACTGGAGCGGCCGCTGTGCGTTCACCGCGGTGTCGCCGACGGCCGGCCGCGAGGTCCGGGTCAGCGACGGCACCGCCGCCGGCACCGCGCTGCTCGACGACCTGATGCCCGGCGCGAACGGCTCGAACCCCGCGGAGCTGACCGTGCTCGGACGCTACCTGTGCTTCGTCGCCGACCACCCGTTCCTCGGCCGCGAACTGTTCGCGCACGACGGCGCGACGCGCTTCTCGCTCGACCTGGCACCCGGCGTCGCCGCGGCGGATCCGGCGGAGCTCACGGTGCTCGGCGGCCGGTTGCTGCTGGCGGCGACGACCGCGGCGAACGGCCGCGAGCTGTGGACCAGCGACCTCACGGCGACCGGCACGAGCCGGCTCGTGGACATCGCCGCCGGTGCGGCCAGCAGTTCGCCGACGCTGCTGACGGCCGCGGGCGAACGCGTGTTCTTCGTCGCCGACGACGGCGTCCTCGGCGCCGAGCTGTGGGTCACCGACGGATCGGCCGCCGGCACCACCGCGGTCGCCGACCTCGAGCCCGGCGCGCTCGGCGCGACCTACCACGCGCTCGTGCCGTTCGGCGACCGCGTGCTGGTGCTGGCGACGACGCTGGCCTTCGGCATGGAGCTCTGGATCAGCGACGGCACCGCCACCGGCACCGCGCTGCTGGCCGACACCGTGCCCGGCGCCGCCGCCGGCCTCGTCGGCCCGGTCGTCGTCGCCGGCTCGCGGTTCGCGTACTTCCGCAGCGCCTCGGCCGCGGGGGTCGCGCTGCACCGCACCGACGGAACGCCCGCCGGCACCGCGCCGGTGCTGCCGCTCGGCGCGTTCGTCGACGTGGCGCCGATCTCCGTGTTCGGCAACGACCTCCTGCTGGTCGCCAACGACGGTGTGCTCGGCGCCGAGCCGTGGACGCTGCCGATCGGCGCGACCTCGGTGCCGCTCGGCGCGGCCTGCGCCGGCGATCGCCGCAACCCCGTGCTGCGGGTCCAGGACCCGGTGCCCGGGTCGACGGTGAACGCCGAATGCCTGCACCAGGGCGGCGCCGTCGCCGCGGTGCTGCTGGGCCTCGTGCCCGCGGTGCCGCAGGTCGCGATCGGCGACTGCCTGCTGCACATCGACCCGGGCACCGCGGTGTCGAGTCTCGCCGCGCCGGTCACCGCCGGCCGCGCGTCGTTCGCGCTGCCGGTGCCCAACCTCGCGGCGCTGATCGGCCTGCGCGTGGCGCTGCAGGCGGCGTCGACGCCGACGTCGCAGGCCTGGGGCTGGGACCTGACCAACGGCGTCGTGGCGACGGTCGGTCTCTGAGGCGGCAAGACCACCCGACGCGCGCGCGCAGTCGTTACGAGCGCCCCACACGGCGGCGCGCGCGCGGCGCGCCGTGGCCGCGGCGACCGCTTCGCGACCCGCGGGCACGGCCGTTGCGAAGGCGCGGTCCCGATGGACCCCGCGCCGGCGATCGCCCTGGTCAGCATGCCGTGGATGCTGGTCGACACGCCGAGCATCCAGCTCGGCATGCTGCAGGCGGCGCTGCGGCCGCGCGGCATGCAGGCGACCGTGCACTCGCTGCACCTCGGCTTCGTCGACTGGGCCGTGCGCCATGCCGCGCCGGGCCGGCCGGCGCTGTCGCCGCAGCAGTACGAGGACGTCAGCACGCGCTGGTCCAACCTCGGCGTGCCGGAGTGGCTGTTCGCGGTTCCGCCGTGGGGTCCGGCGCCGCGCGGCAGCGACCGCGAGTTCGAACGCGCGCTGCGCCGCGCCGGCATGGGCCGCGACCTGCTGGCGACCCTGCGCGGGCTGCGCGAGCGCATCGGCGAGTTCCTCGCCGAGTGCGCCGACGAGGTGCTCGCCGCGGCGCCGCCGGTGGTCGGCTTCACGCTGACCTACAGCCAGACGCTGCCGTCGCTGGCGCTGGCGCGCGCGCTGCGCCGGCGCGCGCCGGACCTCCGCGTCGTGTTCGGCGGCGCCAGCTGCGACGGGCCGATGGGCCCTGCGATGCTGCGGGCGTGGCCCGAGGTCGACCTGGTCGTGCGCGGCGAAGGCGAACGCGTGCTGCCCGACCTGCTGACCGCGCTCGCGGCCGACGATCGCGCGGCGGTGTGCGCGCTGCCGGGGCTGTGCTGGCGCGATGGCGACCGCGTCGTCGCCAACGACACCATGCCGGGCCAGCGCGCCGACCTCGCGACGCTCGAGGTGCCCGACTACGACGAGTACTTCGCGCGGCTCGCGCACAGCCGCGCCGCCGGCGCGATCGCGCCGCGCATCCCCTACCAGAGCGCGCGCGGCTGCTGGTGGGGCATGAAGTCGCACTGCGCGTTCTGCGGCCTCAACGGCACCGACATGGAGTTCCGCAGCAAGCCGGCGGCGCGCGTGCTCACAGAGCTGCGCGCGCTCGCCGCGGCGCACGGCGTGGTCGAGTTCTCGGTGGTCGACAACATCATGGACATGGGCTACCTGCGGACGGTAGTCCCCGCGCTCGCCGCCGGCCCCGACGACTTCGGCCTGTTCTGCGAGACCAAGGCAAACCTGACGCGCGACCAGGTGACGCTGCTCGGCCGCGCCGGCGTGCGCACGATCCAGCCCGGCATCGAGAGCCTCAGCACCGGCGTGCTGCGGCGCATGGGCAAGGGCACCAGCGCGCTGCAGAACCTGCGGCTGATGAAGTGGTGCGCCGAGCAGGGCATGCACGTTCTGTGGAACCTGCTGTACGGCTTCCCCGGCGAAGACGAGGACGAGTACCGCCGGATGGCCGAGCTGGTGCCGTCGCTGCTGCACCTGACGCCGCCGAGCATGACCCCGTTGATGCTGGCGCGCTTCAGCCCGTATCACGCGGCGCCGGCGCGGTACGGCCTCGAACGCGGCGCGCCGCTGCCGCTGTACGAGCAGTTCTACGGCGTCGACCGCGCGCTCGCGGAGGACCTCGCGGCGGTGTTCGAGCACCGCCACCTCGACGGCCGCGATCCCGAGCGCTACGCCGCACCGCTGCGCGAACAGGTCGCGCGCTGGCGGCGCGAGTTCGAACGCAACCGCGGCGCGCTGACGTACCGGCGCGGCCCCGGCTTCCTGGTCGTCACCGACACGCGCACCGGCCGGGCGCCGGCGCGCTACCAGCTCGACGCCGTGGAGGCCGCCGTCTACCTCGCGTGTGACGCCGGGGCCACGGCGGCGACCGCGCGCGAACGCGCTGCTGCGGCGACCGGCGACGAAGTATCCGCGGCGACCGTCGACGCGCTGATGCAGGGCTTCGTCGACGCGCGCATCGCCTGCCGCGACGGCGACCGGGTCCTGGGGCTGGCGCTGCGCGCGTCGGCGGCGTGGGGTCGGGAGCCCGCGGCGGTGGCCGTGGACGCGGCGATCGCCACGGTCGCCGCGCGATGACGTAGACTCGGCGCCCGGAGGTCCGGAGTCCCCATGACACGTCGCTCGCTGCTCGTCGTCGCCGCTGCGCTACTCGCAGGGATCACCTGCTGGTCGCTTTGGGACCCGGCGCAAGCGACACCTGGGCCGGGCACACGCGGGCAGGTCGCAGCCGCGCGCGGCGACGTGGTCGTCGCTCCCGCACTGGTGGACGAACGCCCCCCCGCCCGCCGCGCGGCGCCATCGACGCTCGCCGCACGAGACCCGAACACGGAGCGCGAGCAGACAGGGGCATCAGCGGCCACCATCGTCGTCGCCGGGCGGTGCGTCGACCTGCACACACGGGCGGGTCTGGCGGACGCGATCGTCGAACATCTCGGCGTCGAGCTCGCACGCGCGAGTTCGACGGGTGCGTTCCACGTGCGGGTCCCGGCGCCCGCCCCTGGCGACGAGGTCCTGCTGCGACTCGCCGCCGACGATCACCTGTGGGTGTCGTTCGCCGTCGCGCGCGAGCAGCCCGACCCCACCTTCGAGTACCCGCTGCCGCGCAGCACCTCGGTGACCGGGATCGTCCGCGCGCTCGACGGAGCGCCGATCGCCAACGCGACGGTGCGCGTGTGGGCGATCTCGACCGCGCAGCCGCTGCCACGGATCGCCGGGTTGCCGGCGGGCGCCGACGCCGAACGCGCCGGCCTGTATCTCGAGACGACGACCGAGGACGACGGCCGCTACCGGGTGTCGGGGCTGCGACCCGACGCCACCTACCAGTTGCACGCGAGTCACGACGACTACCGTTGGATCGAACGCCCGCCAGACCCGCCCGGTGTCACGTTCGTCGCCGTACACGACGGCGCCGTCGTCGATGTGGAGCTGCTGCCGATCGGCCCCGTCGGCACGATCGAAGGCACCTTCACCTGGAACGGCGAGCCTGCTGCCGGCGGCCTTTCGTGGCACGGACCGTCGCGCCAGGGAATGGCGGACGTCGACGCCGACGGGCACTTCCGGCTCGACCGCGTCGAGGTCGGGGACGTGGAGATCCGGCTCTGGCTCAAGCGATACGAGTGGCCGGTCCCGTTGCGCGAACGCTCGCTCACCCGACGACCGGTGCGCGTCGAGCAGGGTGCGACGACCCGGATCGCCGTCGACGCAGAGGCCAGGACGATGGTCGTCACCGGCACCGTGCGCTTCGCCGACGGAACACCCGCGCCGCGACAACGCGTCCGGTTGATCGATTTCCGTGACCAGGCCGACACCGACGACGGCGGCCGCTTCGCGTTCACGGTGCTGCAGACCGATGCGCCCGTCCTGGTCGCCTGCGCGGGCGTCCTGGTCCGGGCGCGCCCACCGGCTCCGACCGAGCTGACCCTTCCGACCGCGGTGGCGCTGCGGCTCCGCGCCACCGACGCGCAGGACGACCGGGTCCTGCTCGCGCGCTGGCTGGTCGTCCACCGGTCCGCAGGCACTCAGGACGCGTGGGCGCTCGCGGCGCCGGACGCCGACGGCTACCTGGTCGTCGAGCAGCCACCCGGCAACGCACTCGTCTTCGTGGCCGCCCCCGGTCATGCCCCGTGGGGCGAGTCCGTCACCGTGTACGGGAACGGTCACGAAGTGGACCTGGAGCTGCCCCCGGGCCGCCAGGCCAGCATCCGGCTCGCGGCCGACGCCGAGCCGCCGCCGATCGGCGCGCAGCTGTTGTGGATCGACGAGGCCCTCGATCTCGGCCAGATCGCGGCGGCGGCGGCTGCCCGGACGCGGTTCGCCGCGCTCGGGCTCGCCCGTGAGCTGGACCTCGCCGCAGGCGGCACGATCCCCGACGTCGGCCCCGGTCGCCATCGCCTGCTCTGCAGCGACCCGGAGATCGAGATCGTGCCGGAATACGTCGACGTGCTGCCGGGCACCGACCCCGTGATCGAGGTGCGCTGGCGGCGGCGCAAGTGAACTCGTCGGCGGCAGTGACCGCCGCGCCGGCCGTGCGCTACTGCTTCACGATCTTCTGCGGCAGCGCCTCGCCAGCCGGCACGAACTTCATCGAGATCGAGTTCACGCAGTGGCGCGTGTTCTTCGCGGTGAAGCGCTCGCCCAGGAACACGTGGCCGAGGTGGCCCTTGCAGTTGGCGCAGACGATCTCGGTGCGCATGCCGTCGGCGTCGGTGTGGCGCTCGACGGCGCCCGGCAGCTCGTCGTCGAAGGACGGCCAGCCGCAGCCGCTGTGGAACTTGTCGTCGCTGCGGTAGAGCGCCGCGTTGCACTGCCGGCAGACGTAGGTGCCGGCCGCCTCGGTGTCGGTGTACTCGCCGATGCCGGCGCGCTCGGTGCCCTTGGCGAGGATCACGCGCGCCTCGGCGGCGGTCAGGTCGTTGTAGTCGCCGTGCACGATCGCCTGCTTGCTGGTCTCCTGGCTCATGGCGGGATGGTCCTCGGTGCGGGTGGTGGTCGTCGAGTCGTCGGTCGTCGCTTCGGCTGCCGGCGGGGCCGGCTCGATGCGCGGCGGCATCGGGGCCTTCTCGACGGCCTCGCCGGTGCAGCAGGCACCGAGCAGCAGCAGGATCTGGAATGGCAGCGTGCGCAGCAGGCGGTGGGTCATCGGAGCGTCCTTCGGTGCGGTGCCGCCGCCGGATGCGGCGACGGGCGCCATGCTACGAGCCCGGGCCGGCGCGGTGCCGGATCGGTCCGATTCGGGCCTTCTCGTCCTGGGATCCCCGTCACTCTCCACCCAGCAGCGCGATGCCCTCGTGCGCCACCGCGAACAGCACGCACTCGGGGCCGTCGTCGAGCGCCACCGGGCCGTGCTCGGTGCCGTCGTCGTATCGGACGAACTGGCCGGCGCGGTACTCACCGCGCTCGTCGCGGTAGCCGCCCTGCAGCACCAGCACCTCCTCGGCGCCGCGGTGGCGATGGCGCGGATAGCCGCGGCCCGGCGCCATCGCGATCAACGCGACCACCCGGCCGGTGTCGCGGTCGCTGTGATAGAAGTGCACGCGCACGCCGGGATAGCGCGTCGTCCGCCAGGGGATCGCGGTCAGGTCCATCACGTCGCGGAGGCTACCCGTGCGCCGTCGCGACCTCGGCGGCCTCGCCCGGCTGCGGCGGATGCTGTGCCGCGATCGCCAGGAAGCGGGCCACCGCGTCGGCGTCGTCGGCGGCGTCCCACAAGGCCGCCGCCAGCAGCGCGTGCACGTCCTCGCGCGGGTCGCGCAGCAGCGCCTCGAGCACCGGCACCTCCTCGGTGTCGGGCCGCCGCGTCTGCAGCAGCGGGTGCTGGCGCGCCTGTTCGCGGTACTGCGCCGCCGGCAGCGGCCGGTAGCGGCAGAAGAAGCCGAGGTGCCACGGCAGGAAGAACATCGCGCGCTTGCGCCCCTTCTCGTCGTCGCGGAAGTGCTCCTTCTGGAACGTCACGAACCGGCGCAGGATGGCGACGCGCTCCTCGGCTCCGGGCTCGATCTCGCGGCGCTCGGCGATCTCCTGGAACAGCCACGGCTTGATCAGCGCACCGCGCCCGAGCATCAGCGACGCGCAGCCGGACTTCTGCTGCAGGTCCTCGGCCTCGTACCACGTGAGGATGTCGCCGTTGCCGATCACCGGGATCGAGCGCTCGGCCGTGATCGCCGCGATCGCGTCCCAGTCGGCGGCCTTGGTGTAGCGCTGCTCGCGCGTGCGGCCGTGCACGCACAGCGCCGCGGCACCGCTCTCCTCGGCGATGCGCGCGATCTCACTGGCGTTGCGGTCGTCGTCGCTCCAGCCGAGCCGGATCTTCACGGTGACGGGCACCGGCAGCCCTTGCACCATCGCCGCGATCAGCCGGCCGAGGTGCGCCGGCCGCTGCAGCAGCGTGGCGCCCATGCCGCGCCGCACCACGTCGTGGATCGGGCAGCCGCAGTTGAGGTCGACGAACGCGGCGCCGCGCTCGACCGCCACCAGCCCCGCCTGGATCGCCGGCTCCGGCTTGCTGGCCGCCAGCTGCACGCCGAAGCACGGCTCGTCCGCGTGCTTGCGCAGCAGCGCCAGCTCGGTCGGCTTCTGGCGCAGAACCTGCCCTGCGTAGGCCATCTCCGAGGTCGTGACCGCGCAGCCGTAGGCGGTGCACAGGCGCCGGAACGGCAGGTTGCCGCCCTTGGTCAGGGGGGCGAGGATCACGCGGCCGCGAAAGTCCATGGCGCTCCTGCATACGGGGCCGCGGCGCGCTTTGCACTTGTCCCCGACGGCGCTTCCTGCGCCAATGTCCGGGCCTGGCCCATCTCCCGGCGGAACCCGCTATCCTGCGCGGGCTCGCCTGTCCCGCGCAGCTCCACCATGTCCCCGATCCTCCTGTTGGGGTGCGCCGTCGCCATCGCGGCCACCGTCGTCCCGGGTCCGGCTCTGCCGAGCCCCGTTCTCCCCGCCGCCCGGACCAGCGTCCAGGGTCCGGCCAACGACCCCGCCGCGCAGCCTGCGAAGGGCCATGTCGTGTTCGTGATCGAGGGCGACGTCCGCGCCCTGCGCATCACCGCCGCGGTCCCGAAGGACGCGCCGTGGGCCGGCGTGCCCAAGGGCCTCGTCAGCGAGTTCGCGCTGGTCGCCCATGACGCGGCCGGCAACGAACTGCAACGGGTGCCGATCGATCTGTCGAAGTTCGAGACCGACCCGGCCAAGGTCGGGCAGCCCGACAAGGTCGAAGGCTGCGAGGTGCGCAGCAGCCGCATCGGCGTGCTGCTCAACGCGCCGCGGCTGCCCGCGGCCGCGACCTACACGATCCTGCGCGGCAAGACGGTGCTCGGCACCGCGACCGCCGCCGCCGTGGCCGAGCTGATGCGGGAGGTGCGCTGATGCTGCGCCTCACGACCCTCTGTCTGCTGGCGGCGACCGCCGCGGCGCAGGCGCCGATCGTCACCACCGTGCTCAACAACGGCACGACCCAGTCGCGCTACGACATCGTGATCCTCGGTGACGGCTACCAGGCGCAGGAGCAGGCGCGGTTCAACTCGGACGTCAACGCCTTCCTGACCGGGCTGTTCGCGAAGGCGCCGTACTCGGGCTTCTCGAGCTACTTCAACGCGCACACGGTGTTCCGCGCCAGTGTCGACTCGGGCGCCACGCACCCCGACGTGACGCCGCCGATCCTCCGCAACACGGCCTACGGCGCCTCGTACAACACCGGCGGCACCGATCGCTGCCTGTACATCCAGAACACCTCGCTGGCACTCGCCGACGCCGCGCTCGCGCCGGCCAACGAGACCCGCGTCCTGGTGATGGTCAACGACAGCCGCTACGGCGGCTGCGCCAGCACCTTCGCGGTCAGCTACAACGGCGCGTCGATGGTCGAGGTGCAAAGCCACGAGATGAACCACGCCGTGGCGGGCCTGGCCGACGAGTACGACTACCCGAACGGCAACTACACCGGTCCGGAGCCGACCCAGGTCAACGTCACCGCCGACGGTGTCGGCCAGAAGTGGTCGCACTGGTGGGGCACCGAGAGCATCTCGGCGTTCGAGGGCGCGCGCTACTACGCCACCGGCATCTGGCGCCCGCGCAACAACTGCCTGATGCGCAACCTCGGCGTCAGCATCTGCGCCGTGTGCCGCGAGCAGATCGTCAAGACCGTCAACGGCATCGTCGATCCGATCGACGCGCCGCAGCCGACCGGCACGACCACCCTGGTGCGGCCGGCGACGCAGACGTTCTCGTTCACCAACCTGGTGCCGCCGGCCAACAACCCGCTGATCACCTGGAAGCTCGACGGCGCGGTGATCCCGGGCCAGACCGGCACCAGCCTGGTGCTGGACTCGACCACCACCGCGCTCGGCTCGCGCACGCTCACCGTCGAGGTGCTCGACCGGACGACGCAGGTGCGCAACGACCCGTCGAACCTGCTGCGCGAGTCGCACACCTGGACCGTCCAGGTGACCGACCCCGCGGCGTCGAACCTGCGGCTCACGCTGCAGAGCACGCCGACGCTGTTCGTGCCGGCCGGCGGCGAGATCGACGTGCAGGTGACGGTGACCAACGACGGCCCGGCCGCCGCCGGCGCGTTCGTCGTCGAGCACTTCCTGTCGACCGACGCGGTGCTGACCACCGGCGTCGACGTCTACCTCGGTGCGACCTCGGTCCCGGCGCTCGGCATCGGCCAGCAGTCGGTGCTGACGCGGCGCCTGCGCGTGCCGGCCTGGACGACCGTGCGGCCGTACGTGCTGATGGGCGTCGTCGACCGGCCCGGCGCGATCACCGAGGTGCTCGAGACCGACAACTTCTCGTACTCGACGCTGGTCGTGCAGACCCCGGGCTGCACCCCGGTGCTCGACTACCGCGACGACCTGCTGCACCCGCGCGACCAGGCCGCGGTGTCGCTCGCGACCGGCGGCCAGGCGCTGCCGACCGTGGTCGCGCCGTGCGCGGCTCCCGGCACGTGGTACCTGCTGGTCTGGGGCTGCACCGGCACCGCGCCGGGCACGCCGTTCCAGGGGCTGACGGTGCCGATCAACGCCGACAGCTGCACGCTGGCCGGGCTCGAGAACGTCAACAGCGCCGTGTTCCAGGCGTTCCTGGCGCCGCTCGACGCCGCCGGCATCGGCCGCGCGACCGTCGCGTGGCCGGCGGGCCTGCCGTTCCAGGCGATGCCGACGCACTTCGCGGCGGTGCTGCTCGACCCGTCCGGATCGTTCCCGGCGGCGACCAACGCGATCGGGTTCGAGCTGCAGTGAGCGCGGGGCGGGCGCCGATCCGCGCGGCGCTGATCACCTGCCGCGCGCTGCCCGAACCCGACTTCGACGAGGCGCCGCTGCTGGCGGCGCTCGCCGCGGCTGGAGTCCGCGCCGTGCCGGTCGCGTGGGACGACCCGACGGCGCGGCTCGGCGACTTCGACACCGCGGTGCTGCGCTCGTGCTGGAACTACCACGAGGACCCGGCCGCGTTCGCGCGCTGGATCGACGCGACCGCGGCGGCGACGCGGCTCCTCAATCCGCCGGCCGCGCTGCGCTGGAACCTGCACAAGGGCTACCTGCTCGAGCTCGAGCGGCGCTTGGTGCGGATCGTGCCGACCGCGCTGGTCCGCGCCGACGGGGTCGCGCCCGGCGCTGCCTCGTTCGCGGCGACGATGGCCGCGCGCGGCTGGGACGACGCCGTGGTCAAGCCGGCGATCTCGGCCGGCTCGGCCCGGACGCGGCGCTTCGCGCGCGCCGAGACCGCCGCCGCGCAGGCGTTCCTGCAGGACAACCTGCGGCGCGGCGACATGCTGGTGCAGCAGTTCCAGCCGACCGTCGGCACGCACGGCGAGCGCAGCCTGGTCTGGATCGACGGCGCGTTCACCCATTCGATCCGCAAGGAGCCGCGCTTCGCCGGCCAGGACGAGGCGGTCACGCCGGCGGCGATCGAGCCGGCGGACCTGGCGTTCGCGGAACGCGTGCTCGCCGCAGCCCCCCTCGACCTGGCCTACGCCCGCGTCGACCTGATGCACGACGCGGACGGCGCGCCGATGCTGTCCGAGCTCGAGCTGCTCGAGCCGTCGCTGTTCTTCCCGCAGTGCCCGCCGGCGGCGGCGCGGTTCGCCGCGATGGTCGCGCGGCGCGCGCGCGGGTAGGCGCGGCGCGCGAGCCCGGCCGCCGGCGCCGCGCGCCGGCGGCCGCGCGCTCCGCCGCTACTGGCCCTGCCAGCCGCCGATCAACACGTCGAGGCCGTTGCTGGCGACCAGGCCCGCCGGATTGGCGCGCGGGTCGCCGGCGCCGAACTGCACGTAGAAGTGCACGCCGACCAGCGCCGGCTCGGCCGGGATGTCGAGCGGCTGGCTGGCCGTGCCGGACGTGCCGGCCAGCAGGAACCAGCTCAGCACCGGATCGGTGTGCAGCACGCAGCCCGGCGCGCCGACGACGCCGAGGTCGATCGCCGCCGGCACCATCCCCAGCACGCACAGCGCCGGCGCTCCCGGCGGGACCGAGGCGAGGTCGAACGACGCGCGGCCGCCGATCTCGGCGCTGCCCGAGCCGCTGAGCCGCGGCAGGCCTGCGGTGCCCGGGCACCCGCTGCCGCTGGGCATCAGGATGTCGTCGACGTGGTGGAACGGCGGCACGCCGACCGACCCGAACAGGTCGTGCGGCGGCCACGCGGTGACGGCGTTGGCCAGGTCGCTGAGCTGCCGGCCCTGATCGCCGCCGATCGTCACGTCGCCGTTGGTGAAGAACACGAACGAGATGCCGTCCTCGCGGCGCGCGATGTAGGTCCGGGTCCCCGGCAGGACGCCGTTGTGGTCGAACATCCGCAGCGTGTTCCCGCCGATGTCGGTCGCCTCCTCGAGGAACCAGCCCTTCAGCCAGTTGCTGGTGGCGGTGTTGGGCGTCCACATGTCGGTGGCCTGGGCCGCCGGCAGGATCGGGTTGAACTGCAGGTCGAACGACGCGAGCACCTTCGCGAAGTCGGGCGTGGCCATGATGTAGGCGCCGTGGGCATCGAGGTTGGCGTTGTTCCAGCCGCCGTAGCGGTTCGGCACCCACGGCTGGGCCTCCGAGTTGACGCTGCGCGCGACGCTCATGCGCTGCGGGTGGTAGCGCACCTCGTCGGGCAGGATGTCGCCCTTCAGCGCGCCGCCGATCACCGCGCGGGTGATGCCGAGCGGGCCGAACACCTGCGCCTGCATGACCTCGTCATAGGTCTTGCCCGGGTTGCGCCGCTCGAGGATGCGGCCCAGCAGGCTGAAGCCGTAGTTCGAGTAGCGGTACTGCGTGCCGGGCGCGAAGTCGAGCGACTGACCCTGCATCCACAGGCGGATGTCGGTGGTGTCGATCGGCAGGTCCAGGTTGCCGGCGTTCGCGATCTGCACGTCGAAGAACATCGGGTCGATGCCGCTGCCGGTCGTGACCGAGCGATCCCACCCGCCCTGGTGCGTCAGCAGGTCGCGGATCGTGATCGCGTTGGTCTGGTTGTCGGCGACGACCGGGTTGTTGAAGTAGTCGACCATCAGTCGGCCGTAGTCGATCGCGCCGGGCGCCTGCGCGATCTCCTGGTGGATCGCGATGCTGGTCAGCGGCTTGACACACGAGGCGATGCGGAAGCGGCTGGTCGGCAGGGTCTGCGGATAGCCCGGCTCGGCCCAGGTGTAGCCGCGCGCGAGCTTCAGCTTGCCGTCCTTGACCACCGCCAGCGACGCGCCGCGCGTGCCGGTCGACTGCATCCATGTCTGCACCCAGGAGTCGAACGAGGCCAGCTGCGGCACGACCTGCCCGCTGGTCGACCACTGCCGCGCGATCGGCCGGTCGGTCGCGGCCCAGACCGCGGCGAACCGACGGCCGCTGCCGCTGCCCGAGCCCTGCACGTCGATCGGGTAGTAGCCGAACTGGTTGGCGTAGTCGGTCGTACGCTGCTGGTACTCGGCCGAGGTCAGGTCGTGCTCGGCGATCCAGTTGCCGACGCTGGTGTCGTGCCACATCGCGAGGAACCGCGAGCTGTCGTCGTTGAACGCGACGTGCACGGGGCGGCAGTAGCCCTCCCTCATGGCGTCGAACAGCGTCTGGTGGCCGCTCACGCCGTTGGCGAAGTAGAAGCCCCAGCCCAGGTTGTCGTCGTGCGGTTCGAACGAGACGACGTAGCGCGGGTCGCCCGCGGTGCCGTAGACGTCGACGGTCCGGATGCGCCAGCCGGCGTCGTCGACCAGCTGCATCTCGTCGTTGAGGTCCTGGGTCGTGAGCCCGTGACGCGCCCACACCGGGTGGTTGGACGCCTCGAGCACGCCGGCGAAGCGAGCGTTGGCGCCGGCACCGCAGGCCGTGACGAGGGTCGGCACGTGCGAGTTGGCCCAGGTGTTGACCAGGTCGCCGTACTCGGCGCTCGTCAGGTCGTGGAACCCGATGTAGTTCGGTCCGGCGCGGTGGACCCACACGGCGGCGTACTGCAGGTTGCCGGGGGTGCCGTAGACCGACAGGGAGATCATCCGGTAGCCGGTGCCCGACAGCGTGTTGAACTGACCCTGATGGGCGGCGCTGTCGGCATCGTGGTAGGCGACGACCTGCGCGGTCGCCGCGGAGTGGAACAGGGCTGCGGCGAGAACGCCGGCCAGGACGGAATGGGATCGCATGATGGGGTGGTTGGCGTCGGTTCGCCGCGACCGCCCCGGCCCGGTCCGCAGGCAGCGGACCACGGGAGACCGGGGCCGCGGTGCGCGGCCTCCACCACACGTCCCGTTCCGGCGGCGACCGAACAGAAAAACCGGCGCCGCGACGGCAGCCCGTAACCCCCTCCTGGAGCCCGGCCTATACTCTCCGCCCATGTCGTCGGACCGGGAGGTGCGCATGCGCCAGCTCGAGGACGCCGTCGAGCTGTTCCTCGCCGGCGGATCGACGGCGGACGGCGCTCCCGCCTCCGGCGACCCCGCGGTCGACGACCTGCTGCAGTCGATGCAGCGGCCGCCGCAGTCCGAACCCGCGCTGCCGTCGGTCGGCGAGCTGCACCTCGTCCGCGAACTCGGCCGCGGCGGCATGGGCGTGGTCTACGAGGCCGTCGACCCGCACCTGCGCCGACGCGTCGCGGTCAAGCTGCTGCGGCTGGCCGCCGACACCCCCGCCAGCGCCGTGGTGCGCTTCCGCCGCGAGGCCGAGCTCGCCGCGTCGCTGCGCCATCCTTCGATCGTGCCGATCCACAGCGTCGGCGAGACCGAGCACGCCTTCTACCTGGTCATGGAGCTGCAGCGCTCCGCGACGCTGGCGCAGGTCGTGGACGCGCTGCGCGAACGGACCGACGGCGGCTCACGGGTCGACCGGCTGCCGGCCGGCGCCCTGGTCGCCGCCGCCGCGCGCGCCGCGGCGCAGCGCTTCCCGGAGGCGGACCACGCCGCGACGCCGACGACCGGGAGCACGGCGATCCCGCCGCGGCCGCAGCCGTTCGTTCGCGAGGCCGCGGCGCTGATCGCCGACGTCGCCGCGGGCCTCGGTCACGCCCACGCGCAGTCGGTGGTGCACCGCGACGTCAAGCCGTCCAACATCCTCGTCGACGGCGCGGGCCGCGCGCGCCTGACCGACTTCGGCCTCGCCCGCAACCTCGAGGCGCCGGCGATCACGCGCACCGGCGACGCGCCCGGGACGCCGAACTACATGGCCCCCGAACAGGCCCGCGGCGACCGGGACGCCGCCGCGCCGGCCGCCGACGTGTTCGCGCTCGGCACCACGCTGTACGAGCTGCTGACGCTGCAGCGCGCGTTCCCGGGCGCCACCACGACCGAGGTGCTGCTGCAGGTGATCGGCGCCGAACCGCCGGACGTCGACCGGCGCAACCCGGCGGTCCCGAAGGACCTGCTGGCGATCGTGCAGAAAGCGATGCAGAAGGCGCCGCAGCTCCGCTATCCCGACGCCGCCGCGATGGCGGCCGACCTGAACGCGTTCCTCGACAACCGGCCGGTGACGGCGCGGCCGATCTCCCGCCTGCAGCGCCTGCGGCGCTGGGCCGCGCGCGAGCCGTGGCGCGCCCTCGCCGCCGCCCTCGTGCTGGTGCTCGCGCCGCTGGCGATCGCGTTCGCCGTGGTCAGCACGCAGCGCGACGCCGAGACTGCGGCCGGCCGGCTGGCGCTGCAGGAGGAGCGCCTCGACCGGCTGCTGGCCGACGGCTTCCGCGAGGTCGGCGAGGGCGACGTGGCGACGGCCCGCGCGGCGTTCGAGGAGATCCTGACGTTCGCGCCCGACAGCGAGGAGGCCCTCGCGGGCCTGTCGGTCGTGGCGCGCACGCGCGGTCCGGCGGCGGCGCTGGCGGTGCTCGAGGAGCGCGGACGGACGCGGCCGTTGACGCCGGCGCTGCGCCGGCGCCAGGCGTCGCTGCTGCGCGAGCTGGACCGCGGCGACGAGGCCGCGCACATCGAACGCGACCTCGACGCGGACCCGGTCGGCTTCGACGCGTTCCTGCACGGCTACCGGTTCATCGAGCTCGGTCACCGTCACCGCGAGGCCGCCGGGTCCTTCGCCGCCGCGGCGCGCATGCTGCACCGGGCGATCGTCACCACCGACCACACGCCGCGGCTGTTCTACTACGAGTGGCTGCACGCCGCCGCCCACGCGCGCGACGCCGACGCGACCGACGCGGCGATGGCCGCGGTGCGGCGGCTGTGGCCCGAGGATGCCGCGACCTGGTTCTGGATCGCGTTCGCGCGCAACGAGGTCGGCGACGTCGCGACGGCGATCGACGAGCTGCGCCGCGCCGTCGCGGCGGACCCGACCTTCGAGACCGCGTGGTTCAACCTCGGCCGTCTGCTGCGCACCGCCGGCCGCGCGCGGGAGGCGCTGACGCTGTTCCGGGGCCGGATGGCCGTGGCGCCGGTGTCCGGCGCCCTGCTCGGCGAGGTGGCGCAGAGCCACTTCGCCCTCGGCGAGGCCCGGCAGGCCATCGACCTGTTCCGACGGGCCCGCGCCCTGCGGCCCGACGACCGTGACATCCGGCGCGGTCTGGCCGGCGCCCTGATCGACGTCGGCGAGTTCGACGAGGGCGCCGCGCTCGCGGCCGAGCTGGAGCAGCTCGATCCGGACGACCCGGCGCCGCACTGGATGCTCGGCGCGGTCAGCGTACAGCGCGGCGCGCTCCCCGAGGGCCGCCGGCGCTTCGAGCGGTTCGTCGCGCTGCAGCCGGAGGCCCGGGGTTTCTTCACGCTGGGCACCGTCTGCGGCCGGCTCGGCGACGCCGCGGCGGCCATGACGGCGTACGCCCGCGCCATCGAGCTGCAGCCCGATCACGCGATGGCGCTGACCAACCTCGCCAACCTGCACCTGCGCGCCGGCGAACGCGACGCCGCGACGCCGCTGCTGCGGCGCGCGATCGCGGCGGATCCGGACCTCGTCAACGCGCGACGCGCGCTGCTGCGCGCACTGGAGAACGACCCCGACGCCGCGCTGGCCGGGCTGCGCGACTGGGTCGCGCACGAGCCCGGGTTCGCCGAGGCCTGGCGCCACCTCGGCTGGCAGCTCGTCGATGGCGCCGACGGCGACGGCGAACGCCTCGACGAGGCGATGCGCTGCACACAGCGGGCGCTGGACCTGCTGCCGGCGCCCGACGGCCCGACCCTGCACGTGCTCGGCGCGGTGCAGCTGGCGCGCGGCGACCACGCCGCGGCGCGCGCCACGCTCGAACGCGCGCTCGCCGCACTGCCGCCCGGCGATCGCTTCACGCCGTGGTACGAGGAGCGCATCCGCGCGACGCTGGCCCGCTGCCGCGACGGCGGTGACAGCGGCGGCGACGCGGCAGCGGACGGCGGGCGATGACGGACGAACCGCAGACCCTGCTGCTGCTGCGCCGCTGGCACGCCGGCGACCGCGCCGCACTCGACGACCTGCTGGCGCGCGACCTGCCGTGGATCACCGGCGAGGTGCGCCGGCGCATGGGCGCCGAGCTGCAGGCGCGACACGACGCCGACGACCTGGTGCAGCAGGCGATGCTGGCGGTGCTCGAGGGCGGCCCGCGCTTCGAGATCGCCGACCGCGACCACTACCGGGCGCTGATGCTGCGCATCGTCGAGAACACCATCCGCAAGCAGCTCCGCGACGGCCGCCGGCAGAAGCGCAGCGCCGCCCGCGAGCAGCCGCTGCCGTCGGACTCGGTGCTCGCGCTCGACGCCGGGGTGACGCGGCCGAGCGCCGCCGCCGACCGCAACGAGCGCCGCGCCTGGGTCCACCTCGCCATCGAGCTGCTGCCGACCCAGGACCGCGAGGTGCTGGTCCTGCGGCAATGGGACGGCCTGCCGTTCGCGGCCATCGGCGATCAGCTCGGCGTCGCCGAGGACGCGGCGCGGATGCGCTTCGAACGCGCGCTGTCGCGCCTCGCGCGCACGGTGCAGCGCCTGCGCGCCGGCCAGCTGCAGTCGCTGCTGCACTGACTCGAGCGCTCGCCCCGTGCCTGGGGCTCACCGGGAGCGCTGCCCGGTCCGGGTGCGGCCGGCGCGCCGGCCGTGCCGCCGCCGCGTTCAGCCGACCTTCGCGAAGCCGATCGGGTCGCCGACCACCGCCGTCCCGACCACCGCGTCGTCGGCCTCGAGCCGCGCGCCGGCGCGGTCGGCCTGCTCGGCGAACCACGCGATCTCGTCGACCGAGGTGGTGATCCAGCCCGGCCGCTGCAGGCCGTCGAACAGCGCTGCGGCCAGCACGCGGGCGCGTTCGCGCTCGGCCGCGAACGCCGCGACGTCGAGCTGCACCGGCGCGATGCGGCCGTAGGTGACGGCGCTCAGCAGCGGCCAGTGCCCGGGGTCGGTGAACAGGCTGACGCAGCCGAGGTGGTCGTAGCCGCCCTTCTGCGCGGTGTCCGCCGCGTCGCCGTGGCGGATCAGCAGGCGGTGCGACAGGCCGGCGCGGCGCAGGCCATCGTTGAGCACCGCGCACTCGCGCTCGCTGCGGTTGACCGGCCACACGGTGCGGCCCTTCAGCAGGCGCTCGGCCAGCAGCACCGGCAGCTCGGCTATGCCGGCGCCGGCGTAGAGCGATGCCCCGGTGTCCGGCAGCCGCCGCAGGGCGGCGCGCGCCCAGTCGAAGCCCAGCGTCAGCACGCGCGGCTGCAGTTCGTGCCAGCGGGCGGCGTCGCCATCGTGGAAGTAGAGCTCGCCCAGCGCCTCCCAGTCGAGCGATGCCAGCAGCTTCTGGCACGCCTCCTCGACCCGCGCCCACGACCAGTCGCCGCTCACGACGCGGAGCCCTCGGCGCCGAGCCGCCGCAGCAGCGGGAACGCGAAGATGCCGGTCTTGTGGCCGTCGCTCCAGACGAACGTCAGCGCGTAGCGCCCGACCAGCTCGACGCCGAGCAGCAGGATGTCCGGCTTGACGGTCGCCGGATCGAGCAGCTTCCGGCCGGTGCCCTCCTCGATGCAGCTCGCGCACGGACACGCGAGCCGCAGATCGCGGGCGCCGTGCTCGGTGACCGCACCGTCCTTCCAGGTGATGCGCAGCAGGAACGGCGAGACGAGGTCGGCGGCTCTGGGGACGGCTTCGGTCATGGGAACAGGCGAAAGCTCTTGAGCACCGGCCTGCGATCCAAGAGAAATCGCCCATGCTGGTCGGATCCTTGGTCCTCGCGGGCGGTCGCAGTCGACGGATGGGCAAGCCCAAGGAGTCGCTGCCGTTCGGCAGCAGCACCCTGCTGGGCCACACGGTCGAGCTGATGCTCCACTGCACCTGGCCGGTGCTGGTGGTCGGCCGCGACAAGGAACAGGAGCTGCCGCCGCTGCCGCTGGAGGCCGAGGTCGTGCTCGACGACGCGCCCGGCAAGGGCCCGCTGTGGGCGATCGCCACCGGCATGCGCCGGCTGCAGAAGGGTGGCGACCTCAGCGGGAGCGACGCGGTGTTCGTGACCGGCTGCGACGCGCCGTTCCTGACCGCCGACGCGGTGGCGTGGCTGTGCGGACAGCTCGGCGACCAGCAGGCGGTGATGCCGCGCGTCGGCGACACGCTGCAGCCGTTGTGCGCGATCTACCGCCTCGACTGCCTGCCGGTGATCGAGCAGCTGCTGAAGGACGGCGTCGACACGCCGCGCACGCTCGCGGACAAGGTCCCCACGCGCGTGCCCGACGAGGCCGTGCTGCGGCGCTTCGACCCCGAGCTCAAGTTCCTGCGCAACCTGAACACGCCCGAGGAATACGACGCGGCGCGCCGCGCCGCCGAGGCGTGAGCGCGGCACCCGACGGGCTGCGCGTGACGGTGCTCGGCTCCGGCACGGCGGTGCCGGTACCCGACCGCTTCCCGGCCGGCTACCTCGTGCGATCGGCGACGACCACGCTGCTGGTCGACTGCGGCCCGGGCACGCTGCGCCGGCTGGCGCAGGCGGGCGTCGGGCTCGAGGACGTCGACGCGGTGTTCCTGACGCACTACCACACCGACCACTGCGCGGATGTCGGGCCGCTGCTGTTCGCGCTGCGCAACCCGCGCTACCGCGGCCGCAAGCCGCTGCACCTGCTGGCGGCGCCGGGCCTCGAGCGCTTCCTGCAGACGCTGGCGACGGTGTGGCCGTGGACCCAGCCGCGCGACTACGAGCTGCGCGTGCGCGAGCTGCCGCCGGGTGACGTCACGACGCGGGCGTTCCGGTTCGGCGACCTCGACGTGCAGGCGCTGCCGATCCGCCACACCGCGCAGAGCCTGGGCTACCGCTTCACCGCCGCCGGCGGCGCCAGCGCGGCGTTCAGCGGCGACGCCGACGAATGCGACGAGCTGGTCGAGCTGGCGCGGGACGCGGACCTGCTCGTCTGCGACGCCGCATTCCCCGACGAGGGCCGCCAGGAAGGCCACCTGACGCCGGGGCTCGCCGGCGACCACGCGCAACGCGCGGGCGCCCGCACGCTGCTGCTGACGCACTTCTATCCGGAGTGCGACGGCGTCGACGTGATCGCGCAGGCCCGCGCGCGCTTCGGCGGCGCGATCGAGGCCGCGGCCGATCTGTGGTCGCGCGACCTCTGATGCTCTGATTCTGGGTACTCCCGGAGGAACAGGGAGAGCACGGAGAGCACCGGGAGGGGCACAGAGCTGAGGGCATTCGACTCAGGGGGCCGTCACGCGGCACGCAGGCAACCGCGAACCAGAGAAGAAACCACAGAGGACACGGAGAGCACGGAGCAGAAAGCACCCGCCCAGCCAGGGCATCCGCCACGGCGGGCGAGGCCTCCGCGGTGTGCGCGTGCGTCGCGTCCGGTGCGTTGGCTCCTGCTGGGCGGCTGCGTTCGTGTGGTCGTTTGCTTTCTGCTCTGTGTGCTCTGTGCTCTCTGTGGTTTTGTTTTCTGGGGTACTCCCGGAAGAACAGGGAGAGCACGGAGGGCACCGGGAGGGGCACAGAGCAGAGGGCGCTCGACTCAGGTGGCCGTCACGCGGCACGCAGGCATCCGCGAACCAGAGAAGAAACCACAGAGGACACGGAGAGCACGGAGCAGAAAGCAGCCGCCCAGCCAGGGCATCCGCCACGGCGGGCGAGGCCTCTGCGGTGTGCGCGTGCGTCGCGTTCGGTGCGTTGGCTCCTGCTGGGCGGCTGCCTTCGCCTGGCGGTTGCTTTCTGCTCTGTGCCCCTCCCGGTGCTCTCTGTGCTCTCCCTGTTGCCTTCCCGGCAACCCCACACAAATCACCCTCAGGAACCGGGCTTGCGCAGCAGCACCCAGGCGCGCGTCGGGTCGAGGAAGTCCGTGACCGACTCGACGACCCACGGGTTGTCCTGCGCCCACTGGTCGATGTCGGCGCGCAGGATGTCGACGCCGTTCCAGGTGTCCGGCTCGGCCGGCTGACCCGCCCACGGCCTCTGCTTGACCATGAAACGCGCGAGGCCGCCCGGCTTGAGCACGCGGAACGCGTCGGCGACGTAGTCTCGGATCACGCCCTTGTCGGGGATGTGCTGGAACACCTGGAAGCTGATCGCCAGGTCGCAGCTGGCGTCGTCGAGCCCGGTGAGACTGCGGCCGTTGCCGAGGTGGAACGTGACGTTCGGCAGGTGCGCCAGCACCCGGCGCCCCTCCTCGACCATGCCGGGCGCGACATCGACGCCGTGCACCTGCTCGAACAGCATGGCGAAGAACGGCAGCATGCGGCCGATGCCGCAGCCGATCTCGACCATGTGCATGTCGTGGCGCATGCGCTCGTGCAGCGGGCCGACGACCTCGAACGCGTCGCGGCAGCCCGACAGCAGGAAGTCGAAGCCCTCGTACTCGCGGTCGTTGATGTAGCGCCGCGCGTGCTCGCGCGCGCGCGCGTCCCATTCGGCGCGCATGCGCGCGTCCACCGCCGACCAGTCGCCACCCGGTTCACGGGGATTGGGTCCGCGGGCCGGGCCCGCGCTGTCGGATCCGCTCATTCGCGCGGATCCTACCCCCTTGCGCGCCGGAGCGGACGTCGCAATCCTGGTCGGCCCCGATCCCGGGAACCCCACCCCAACGACCGATGACCACCGTCGAAAAGCACACGTTCCAGGCCGAGGTCAACGAGGTCCTCTCGATCGTCGTCAACTCGCTCTACAGCCATCGCGAGGTGTTCCTGCGCGAGCTGATCAGCAACGCCAGCGACGCCATCGACCAGCTCAACCTGGCGGCGCTGACGACGCCGGGCCTGCTCGGCGACGACACGGAGCTCCGCATCGAGCTGATCGCCGACAAGGAGCACGGCACGCTGACGATCCGAGACAACGGCGGCGGCATGACGCACGACGAGCTGATCCAGAACCTCGGCACGATCGCGCGCTCCGGCACCAAGAAGCTGATGCAGTCGCTGTCGGCCGAGCAGAAGAAGGACGTGGCGATGATCGGCCAGTTCGGCGTCGGCTTCTACTCGGCGTTCCTGGTCGCCGACACCGTCACCGTGGTGTCGAAGAAGGCCGGCGCCGACGACGCGTGGATCTGGCAGAGCCAGGCCAAGGGCGACTACGAGGTCAAGCCCGGCGAGCGCGACGGCCGTGGCACCGACATCGTGCTGCACCTCAAGGACGATGCGCGCGAGTACCTCGACGAGTGGGCGGTCCGCGACGTCGTGCGCAAGTACAGCGACTACGTGCGCTGGCCGATCCGCATGCAGGTCGAGCGCGGCGAGGGCGACGAGAGGAAGACCGAGTGGCAGACGCTCAACGCCGCCCGCGCGATCTGGACGCGGCCGAAGAGCGAGGTGACCGCCGAGCAGTATGCCGAGTTCTACAAGCACACCAGCCACGACTGGAACGAGCCGCTGGCGTGGACGCACTTCAAGGTCGAGGGCACGCACGAGCTGACCGGCCTGCTGTTCCTGCCGGAGAAGGCGCCGTTCGACCTGCTCGACCGCAAGAAGGGCGGTGTCCGCCTGTTCGTGAAGCGCGTGTTCATCATGGACGACGCGCAGGAGATCCTGCCGGAGTGGCTGCGCTTCGTGCGCGGCGTCGTCGACTCCGAGGACCTGCCGCTGAACGTCTCGCGCGAGATCCTGCAGCGCGACGCGACCACACGCTTCATCAAGAAGCAGGTCGTGCAGAAGACGCTGGCGCTGCTCGAGGAGCTGGCCGCCGAGGGCGAGACCGAGGTCGACAGCGGCGAGAGCGACGGCGACAAGCGGACCCGCAACCGCTACGAGCAGTTCTGGGGCGAGTTCGGCCGCGTGCTCAAGGAGGGCGTCTACCACGACGTGGAGTCGCGCGCGCAGCTGGCGAGGCTGCTGCGCTACCGCAGCTCGCGCGGCGACGGCTGGACCGGGCTGGCCGCCTACAAGGAGCGCATGGCCGAGGGGCAGCAGGCGATCTACTACGTCGCCGCCGACAGCCTGGGCGCGGCGCAGGCGAGCCCGCACATCGAGGCGCTCAAGAAGCACGGCCGCGAGGTGCTGTTCCTGGTCGAGCCGATCGACGAGTGGGTCGTCGACGCGTTGCGCGAGTTCGACGGCACGCCGCTGGTGTCGGCCGCCAAGGGCGCGCTCGACCTGCCGGAGACCGAGGCGGAGAAGAAGGACAAGGAGCAGCAGGAGAAGGACCTGGCCGCCGTCCTGTCGCGCATGCACAAGACGCTGGAGGACCGCGTCAAGGAGGTGCGCCTCACCCACCGCCTGACCGATTCGCCCGCGTGCCTGGTCGCCGACGAGCAGGGCATGAGCGCCAACATGGAGCGCATGCTGCGCGACGCCGGCCACAAGGTGCCGGAGCAGAAGCGCATCCTCGAGATCAACCCGGCGCACCGGGTCGTGCAGAAGCTCAAGGTGCTCGCCGACGGCGACGAGGGCCGGTTCGCGCGCTGGACCGGGCTGCTGCACGACCAGGCGCTGCTCGCGGAGGGCGTGCTGCCCGGCGACCCGGCCGCGTTCGCGCGCCAGATCGCCGAGTTGATGGCCGAGAGCTGACGGCGGCGCGCGGCGCGTCCGCCGCGCGCCCGCCGATCATCCGGTCAGCCGCGCCCGTTCGGGTGGCAGTCGTAGCAGCGCTGGCTGTTCCACGAGTAGCCGTTCTCGCCGCGGTGCTCGCTGTCCATCGCCGACTGCCGGTGCTCGTGGCAGTGGGTGCACGAGAACGTCGGGAAGCTCACGGTGTGGCACTCGTTGCAGTTGAAGCCACGGTGGGCGCCGCTGTTGATCGGGAAGCGGTGGTTGAACGTCCCGTCGCCCCACGTGCGCGTGTTGTGGCACTGCTCGCAGCCCGTGCCGAACCCGCTGCTCGCGTGCGGCGGGTTGGCGGTGGCCTGGTAGTCGTCGAGGTGGCAGGTCGCGCACGCGGTGCTCTGGCCCGTGAACACGCCGCCGGCGTGGCACTCGCTGCACTGGCGGCCGGCGTGGCCGTTGGTCAGCGGGAAGCGCGCCGAGTGCTGGAAGTTGCCGCCGCCCCAGCCGCGGGTGTTGTGGCACTGCACGCAGTCGGTCGAGAAGCTGTTGGAGGCGTGCGGCGGGTTGCCGGTGCGCTGGTACTCGTCCAGGTGGCAACTCGAGCACGTGGTGCTGAGACCGCTGTAGGTCGAGCCCTGGTGGCACAGGGTGCAGGCGCGGTTGCCGTGGCCGAACGTCAGCGGGAAGCTCGCCGGGTGCTGGACCTGCGCCGGGATCCAGCCCACCGGCCGGTGACAGCGGTCGCAGCCGTCGAGGAAGCCGTTGGCGACGTGGTCGTACGACGCGCGCAGGTACTCGCCGGCGTGGCAGTGTTCGCAGTCGGGGCTGGCGCCGGCGAAGTTGCCGACCTGAGCGCCCGGGTGGCAACGGAAGCACGCGGTCGCCGCGTGCGCGCCGACCAGCGGGAACCGCGTGCGGTCGTGCTGCTGGATCACCTCCGTCGGCCGCCACGTGCGTTCGTCGTGGCAGTCGCTGCAGGTGCGGCCGAGCTGCCCGCGGTGCGGGTCGGCGTGGCAGCCGGCGCAGCCCTGCGCGGCGAACTGCGCGACGGGGCCGCGGTCGTTGTGGCACATCAGGCACGCGACCTCCTGGTGCGCGCCGTGCAGCGCCACGCCGGTCTCGCGCGCGTGGTCGAACTCGAACTCGCTCTTCAGCGTGTGCCAGTCGCTGCCGGTGTGGCACGTCGAGCAGTCGCCCGGGAACGTGTCGTGCGGCACCACCGGACCGAGACCGCTGTCCCAGCCCTGCCGCGGCACCAGGCTGTCGCACGCGACCCACAGGCCGAGCGCCGCGACGCCGAGCATCACCGCTGCCCATCGACGCGCGGCGCCGCCGCGCACGGAATCATCCTCGTTCGACATGGTCCGCCTCCGTCAGAACCGCCATTGGACGTAGAAGCCGAGCGCCCAGGCGTCCTCCTGGCTGCCGAACCAGTGCTCCGCCTGGAGATCCAGGTCGACGTCGCCGACCGACCACGACACGCCGAGGTCGAGCGCCTGTCTCGTATACGCCTCCTCGCCGGCGATCAGCCCTTCGATCCGGTAGTCGTACCAGCGATAGCCCGCATGGACGTGCGCGTCGCCGAACGGCCGCCGCGCGACGATGCGCAGGCCGGGCCCGGACTGGGCGCCGCCCTCCGTGCGGAACCACTGCACCGAGACGTCGGTGTCCGAGTGCAGGACATCGGACCAGTCGAAGCCGAGCTCGACGGCGGTGCCGGCGTCGTCCTGGTCCTGCCACGAATCCGCACGCGCGGACACGCGCAGGTCCTGCGCGGGCCGCGCCCATCCCGACAGCGACAGGCGATCGACCGAGCCGTCGCGCACGAGGTCGTCGGGCAGGTTCTGGTACTCGACGCGCTGCAGGTCCGGCCACCTGAAGTGCGAGACCGTGGCGCCGACGCCGACCCTCTGGCCGCTCCACTGCGCCTGGCCGAGGAACTCGGTGATCTCGGGGCCGGCGCTCTTGCGGTCGTCGCCGCCGGTGTACCAGTCGACCTTCGCGTTGGCGTGCAGCCACAGGTCGTCGCGCGGTCGCCCGTCGACGCGCAGCAGCAGCAGGTCGCGGTCGGGCGCGCCCTGGTGCCAGGTCTTCTGCAGACCGACCGTCGCCGCGAAGGTGCGCCGCTCGTCGGCGACGTACTCGCCGAACGCGTGCAGACCCGTGTCCTCGCCGGACGCGCGCCCGGGGAACGGCCGCGGATAGGCGCCGAGGCCGCCGCCGAAGCGCAGGCCGTTCTCGTAGCGGAACACCACCTCGGCGCCGTCGACCAGCCCGAGTTCGGGCAGATGCGGCGACAGGAAGCGGCCGACCTGCGCGCCGATCGGCGCCCAGTGCTCGATGCCGAACGCCACCGACAGCTCGTCGACGCGCCCGGTCAGCTCGTCGCGGTCCGGCCGGTCGGGCACCTTGGTCCGGCGGTCGTCGAACTCGCCGGAGAAGCGCGTGCGCTCGCCGAACCCCAGCGCGTTCATCGCCTCGGCGCGCACGCCGAGCCGCGACAGCAGGTACTCGTCGTCGCGGCCGCCGCCGCTGTCGCGGTTCCACTGGCTCGACCCGAACAGGCGGCCGTCGAGCGTCATCGGCCGCTCGTCGGGCTTCTGGCCGAAGGTCGGCACCAGCAGCGGATCGTCGGGGTTGCGCGCGTCGAGCGTCCGCGTCCACGGCGGATGCGCGGGCGCCGGCCGCGTGTCCCGGGTCGGCGGCGGCGCGGGCGCCGGCGCTGCCTTCGGCACGGCGACCTCGCCGCGCGTCCCGATCGGCGGCGCGACGCTCCCCGGCGGGAGCTCGGCGCGCGCCGAGTTGGAGCTGACGCTGCGCACCTCGACGTCGACGCCGCCCGTGCCCGGCGGGAACAGTCGCACCAGCTGGCCCGTGGCAACCCCCGACGCGCTGCCGCGATCCAGGTACACGTCGCGCCCCGACACCCCGGTGACCGACACCTGCAGCAGCGTCGTGCCCTGCTCCTGGGCGCCCGCCACAGCGGCGAACGCGAGCGCGCACAGGGCGCGCAGCGTGCGACGCGCGCTCACTTCCGCACCTCACCCCCGGCGCCGAGCCGGTGGCAGTCGCCGCATTCGGTGCCGAGCGGCTTGTAGCGCACGACCGGGCCCGCGACCGAGGGGTAGGCCTTGTGGCACGCGTCGCAGGCCAGCGGCGCGTGCTGCGCGTCGAGCGGGAACCGGCTCTGCCGGTCGTGATCGAAGTGCGGGCGGTGGAAGTCGGCGGTGTCGTGACAGCGCGTGCAGTCGTTCACGCCGGCGACGGTGAACTGCCCCTGGTGCTGGTCGCGATGGCAATCCGCGCACTGCTTGCCGGCGACGCGGCCGAGCCGGCGGTCGCGGTCCTCGGCCGTCGGCACGTGGCACTGCAGGCACTCGACCGTCGCGTGCGCGCCGTCGAGGGCGTAGCCGGTCCACAGCCCGTGGTCGAACGTGGTCGCGCGCACGGGGGTGAACGCCGCGGTGTCGTGGCAGCGGGCGCAGCCCTGCCGGCCCTGCACCAGCGCGGGCTTGCCGACCACGTCGAAGGCGCCCTTGTGCACGTCGTCGTGGCACTCGGCGCACTTCTGCGGCGTGCCGTGGAACGTCCGCACGTCGTCGACCACGCGGTCGTGGCACCGCGCGCAGGCGACCGCGTCGTGCGCCCCGGTCAGCGGGAACGCGGTGTCGCGGTGCATCGCGACGCCGAACGCGTTCGGCGCGAAGGCGGTGCGCGCGTGGCAGGCGGTGCACTGCGCATAGCGCCCCTCGTGGTCGAACTGGCCCCGGTGCCGGTCGTCGTGGCAGGCGCGGCAGTCGTCGGGAGCGCGGCCGGGGAACCGCGCGGCGTAGCCGTCGCCGGCGTGGCACTTCGCGCACTCGACCCGGGCGTGCGGCGGATCG
Organism: Planctomycetota bacterium; assembly: GCA_050245995.1. GTDB lineage: Bacteria > Planctomycetota > UBA1135 > UBA1135 > UBA2386 > JBFWWV01. The sequence continues at coordinate 123,336 of JBFWWV010000002.1, forward strand.
AGCCGGAAGCCGGTGACCGCGTGCTGCGCCGGCGTCGTCGTGCCGCGATGGAAGTCGCGGTCGGCGTCCGAGTGGCAGCCGGCGCACCCGTCGGCCGGACCGATCGCGGCGACCGCGCTCTGCACGAAGCGCGCGGCGTGCGGCTGCTCGTGACACCGGGCGCACGACTCGACCGCGGCCTTCGGGGTGCCGTGGCGCGACGGCCGGGTGGCGTCGCCGTGGCAGGTCACGCACTCCGCGGCCGCGTGCGCACCGCGCAGCGGGAACCCGAACTCGGCGTGCCGCTGGGGCGTCACGCGCGCCGCCGACCACTGCGTCGAGTCGTGGCACCGGGCGCAGTCGGCGGTGTCCGGCAGCCGGATCGCCGCCACCGGCCGCCCGCGCGTGTTGCCGTGCGGGTCGTCGTGGCACTGCGCGCAGGTCCGCGCCGGCAGCGGCGCGCGGCTCAGCGCCGCGGTGTCGTGCGCCGAGCCGGGCTCGTGGCAGTCCTGGCAGCCGACGCGCGAGTGCGCACCGAGCAGCGGGAACACCGCGTGGTCGAAGCCCGGCGCGGTGCGGAACGACTGCACCTGGCCGTGGCACTTCTCGCAGTCGCCGCCGAACGCCGTCACGTGCACGTCCTCGTGGCACGCGGTGCAGCGCTGCGAGGCGCCGAGGAAGCGCCCGCCCGCCGGCGGCACGGCGACGTTCGCGGCCGGATGGCACCGGTCGCACTCGAGCGCCAGGTGCGCGCCGCCGAGCGCGTAGCCGGCGACGTGACGATGGTCGTACGCCAGTGGGTCGTGCACGCCGGCGCCGGGGAACGCCTGCGGCCCGATCAGCGGCGTGGCCAGGCCGTGGTGCTCGCTGTGGCACTGGCCGCAGTCGTCCAGCTGCGCCCGCGGCAGGCTGCCGTGCAGCCCGGTCACGTCCCGGCGCTGCGCCGCGATCGGCTCGTGACACGCGATGCAGCCCTCGGCGCGGACGCCGGCGCCGGCCTCGTGGCACGCCTGACAATCGGAGCCGAACATGCCGTCGAGCCCGGCGTGCGCCGGGTGCAGCGGTCCCGGGCCGGTGCGCGCCGTCGCGAACTCCCACGCCGTGATCCCCACGACGGCGAGCAGCGAGGCGGCCGGCAGGAGCCAGCGCCGGACGCTCAATCGCCACCCCCGAACATGCGCATCACGCCGAAGTCGATGCCGCCGAACATCCACGCGGTCAGCACGTGCACGACGACCAGGATCGACAGCAGCAGCGCCAGCCAGCGGTGCAGCCAGCGCCAGGTCGACAGCAGCCCGCGCACCTCCTCGTAGTGCGTCAGCTGCAGCGACAGCCGGTGCGCCTCGCGCGCGAGCGCCAGGATGTCCTTCAGCTCGTCCAGCGGGACACCCTCGGCCTGGCCGCGCTTCTGCAGCCTGCGCAGCACGCGCCGCAGCCGCAGCTGGCTGCTGGCCAGCGTGAACACGCGGCCGAAGAAGCCGCGGCCCATGTGCTCGGCCTCGATCAGCTGCTCGACCCGCTGCCGCACGTGGCTGCCGAAGCCGCGCCCGACCTCGTCCCATTCGCCGGCCAGCGCCGCGACCTGCGCGGTCAGGTCCTCGAGTTCGGCCTGGCGCCCGTTCTGCACGCGCGGCACGAACGCGTAGAACCAGCGCCCGATCGCGCCGGTGGTGACGACCACCGCCATCACCGCGAGCGCGTGGCCCGCGACCGCGTCGCGCAGGTGGAACGCGCTGTGCAGGCAGCCGAACAGCAGGGCGAAGAAGCCGGTGGCGACGTGCGCCGACATCCAGCCGCGCAGCGAGCCGGGCAGGAACCGACCGAACCGCGGCGATCGCCGCACCAGGTACAGCAGGTTGATCGCGAACAACGCCACCGCGCACACGCCGGCCAGCAGCCCCAGCGCGCCCTGCGGCCGCAGGACCGCGTGCCACTCCGACACGTCGCGTTCGACGATCGGCAGGTCGTAGTAGCCGGCGAAGCCGACGCGCATCGCCAGCAGCCCGAGGCAACCGATCAGCGTCGCGATCATCGCCGCGAGCAGTCCGGTGCCGCGGTCGATGACCGGTGCGGGCGGTGGCCGCAGCGCCGGATCGAACGACACGCCCGCGGCCTCGAGCAGCGGGAACGGCGGGTCGCCGCCGGCGAACACGAACACCTCGTCGTTCGGCAGCTCGATGTCCTCGACGCCGCCGCCCGGGATCGCGCAGCGCAGCCGCACCGAGTCGGGACCGATCGCCACCACGTTGCTGTCGAAGATCGCGTGCACGCGGCCTTCGTCGATGGCCGCGCGGATGCGCTCCTCGTTGCGCGCCTTGATCCGGGTGAACGTGCCCTTGCGGTAGCTCAGCGTGACGGTGTTGCCGTCCTGCTCGACCAGCGCCAGCGCCGCCTCGATCGCGCTGTCGCCGCCGCCGACCACCAGCAGCGAGCGGTCCTGGTAGTAGGCGGCGTCGAGCAGCGAGTAGGCGACCTTGGGCTGGTCCTCGCCGGGCACGCCCAGCTTGCGCGGCGAGCCGCGCCGACCGACCGCCAGGCACACGTGCCGCGCGCGCGCGATGCCCTGGTCGGTCCGCACCGCGAACAACCCGTCGTCGCCGCGCTCGATCCCCTGCACCTGGACGCCGGTGCGGACCGGCAGCCGATGCCGCTCGGTGAGGTCCTGCCACAGCTCGACGAGTTCCTCCTTCTCGTAGGTCAGGCGCTCGAGCCTGCCGTGCAGCGGCAGGTGCATCGGCTGCGTCATCACCAGCTTGCGGCGCGGGTACGCGGCGACGGTGCCGCCCACGGTCTCCGCCTGCTCGATGCAGGCGAAGCGCAGCTCGTGCTGGCGCGCGGCCAGCGCGCACGCGAGGCCCGCCGGCCCCATGCCGACGATGATCAGGTCGAGCGGCGCCTTCGCCGAAGGCCCGGGCTCCTCGTCGCCGACGCCGCCGCTGGCCACCGCCACGCGCGCGCGACGCGCCGCCGGCAGCGGCTCGGCGGCGACGCGGCGCGCGACCTCGCCGGCGACCAGCACCCCGTGCTGCACCGCGGTCCGCACCAGCGAGAAGCCAGTGATCTCGCCGGCCAGGAACAGGCCCGGCACGGTGACCGCCTCGTGACGCTCGTCGATCGCCGGCAGGTCGCGGCGGTCGCTGAGGTCGCCGAGCGTCAGCGCGATCGCGCCGGTCGGGCACACGTCCGCGCAGCGGCCATGACCGACGCAGCGCGCACCGTGCACCACCACCGCCTGCCCGTAGGCGAGGTCGAGCACGCCGTGCTCGGGGCACGCGGTGACGCACGCGCCGCAGCCGATGCACTTCGACAGGTCGATGTCCGGATGCAGCAGCCGCGCGCGATGGCTGCCCTGCGCGCGCGCCTTGCTGCGCTCGGCCAGCACGCGGCCCTGCCGCGCGAGCTCGGAGCGGCGGCGCAGCAGCGCGGCGATGCCGATGCCGCACACGAGCGAAGGAGTGATCCAGCTGATCCAGGACACTTGACGCCAGAGACAAGGATCGTGCCGACCCGTGCGGGTCGCGCGCGGATTGCCCGCGCGCCCCGGAGGACGGCCGTCGTGAACCCAGATCGGCGTCGCGTTCGCGGCGTCCTTAGACCCGAAGCGGTACGATCTCGCGGTGTAGTCGCTGCACCTGCGCGGCAAGACTTACACGCGCGCGAGCTCCTCCCCGCGAACGCGCATACCGCGTCAGGAAGCGAGACAGCGTCGCGTGACCGCGACACACGAGCTGCGGCTTCGTGCGTACGCGCCGCCGGCGCCGTGTCCGAACGACGGACGGTCGGCGCCTTGTGCGTTCCGCGGACATGCGCGTTGCGGCGGCGGAATTCGCGCGGCAGCATCATGGCGTGCGTCGCCGTCTCACCACCTGGATCGCCGCGTGCGTCGTGCTCCTGCACGCGCTGGCGCCCGGCATCCACGCCGTGCAGCTGCGCGTCGAGCAGCAGCGCGACCAGGTGGTGCGTCGGTGCTGCATGTCCGGCACGTTGCTGGGCGGCGGCGCGGGCCGCACGCCGACGCACGACCGGCAGCACGCGCAACTGCTGACCTGTGCGATCGGCTCGTGGCTGGCGCACGAGCACGGCTACACGCCGCGCTGGGTGCTGCTGCCGCGGCAGCAGCACGAGCGCGGCGAGGCCGTGGCCGCGACGCCACCCCGACCCGTGGAACGACGCCGGCCGAGGACACCGCCGGCGCGCGGTCCGCCGGCCTGACGGGTCCGCAGCGTCCGCTCCGTTCGTTCCCAGCCGTGACTGCGCGTCCCGCGCGCGAGTCGTGGCAATCCGTCGTGGCCACTTGGCCAACGAGGTGTCCCATGTCCTGCAATCTCCGTTCGCTACCGCTCCGTTCGCTGTCGCTCTCCATCCTCTCCGCCTCCGCGCTGGCCCAGGGCGCCGCGCAGAACTCGCCGGGCCAGACCCACCTGCACTCGTCCGAGCCCGGCTTCCGCCTGATCAACGTCTCGCTCGACCTGATGGCCGCGGTGGGCGGTTCGTCCGAGCGCACCGCCGTGCTCGAGGGGCTGCAGGGCGGCGGCCACGACCCGAGCCAGCGCGGCTTCACGCTGCAGCAGGCCGAGCTCGGTGTCGCCGGCGCGATCGACCCCTACTTCGTCGGCGAGGCGCGCGTGACCTACGAGCTCACGCCCGAGCACGGTGAGACCCAGGTCGAGCTCGAGGAGGCGTTCCTCGTCACCCAGCAGCTGCCGTACGGGCTGCAGGTCAAGGCCGGCCACTACCTGACCGAGTTCGGCCGCGTCAACCCGACGCACGCGCACTCCTGGCACTGGATCGACCAGCCGATCGCGGTCACGCGCATGCTCGGCCCCGAGGGGCTGCGCGCACCCGGCGCCCGTGTCGCCTGGGACTTCACCGGCGAGGACCACGGCCGGCTCCTGTTCGGCGCGCAGAACGCCAGCGGCGAGACGGTGCCGAGCTTCCTGGCCAGCGACGAGTTCTACGAAGAACGCGCGATCGGCGGCCGCATGTTCGAAGAGCAGGACGTTCGCTCGTTCGGCGACATGCTGTGGACCGGGCGCGTCGAGTTCGAGCCGCACCTCGACGGCCGCACGACCCTGCAGCTCGGCGCGTCGGCGGCGTTCGGCCCCAACGCGACCGGCGGCGACGCCGACACGGTGCTCTACGGCGCCGACTTCGAGCTGCGCTGCCGCGGCGAGGACGACCTCGCGCCGCAGTGGACGCTGCAGGGCGAGCTCGTCGCGCGCGAGTTCGACGCCGCCGACCAGGTCGACGAGAACACTGACGACGGCGGCGCCGACGACGTGCCGATCCCGGGTGAGACGTTGAAGGACTTCGGCGGCTACCTGCAGCTGCTGTACGGCTTCGGCCGCGAGGCGGACGGCAGCGGTTGGGCCGCGGGCGTGCGCGGCGAGTGGGTCTCGGGCAGCGGCGCCAGCTACGACAGCGAGACCGACTCGTTCTCGCGCGCCGACGACGCGTTCCGCGCCGACCGCGTGCGCGTGTCGCCGCTGCTGATGTGGGCCGCCAGCCCGCACACCCGCATCCGCCTGCAGTACAACTACGACGACGCCGACCACCTGACCGGCGACGGCGAGGCGCACTCGGTCTGGATCGGCTTCGTGACCAGCATCGGCACCCACCCGCCGCACACCCACGCGACGGGGCACTGATCCGCGCCGCCGCGGCTCACTCCTGGGCCGCGGCCAGCAGCGCCTGGAACACCAGCTTGCAGGTGCCCAGCGGCTGGCCGCGGTAGGTCAGGTCGGCGCCGCAGAGCACGACACGGCCCTCGCCGACCGGCGCGTCGAGCATCGCCGCGGTGCCGGCCAGGCGCTCGGCGCCGAGCGCCCAGCCCGACACCAGCGTGTCGTCGGCGCGATAGATCGCGACCGCGTGCACCTCGTCGGCGCCGGCCTCGATCGTCAGCACCGGGCAGCGCCGCGTGAACATCGCCGCGGGCTCGGGCGCGCAGCCGGCCGCGAACGGATGCGCCGCGTCCACCTGCAGCGCCACCAGCGACCCGGGGATCCAGAACTCGTCGCGTCGCGTGCGCCGTTCGCCGCCCTCGACGTCGGGATCGGCCACGACCGTGCCGATCCGCACGGGCAGCTCGAACTGCCGCACCAGCGCCTCGCATTCGCCGCCGAAGCCGATCACGGTGCCGCCGGCCGCCAGGAACTCGCGCAGCGCCGGCCAGGTCGATTCGCCGTCGAGGCGGGTGGCGCGCGCCGGCAGGGTACTCCAGTCCTCGAACGGAGGCAGCGCCTCGGCCAGCTGCCGCAGCGAGTCCTCGTCGCGCGCCGCCCCGAGCCGCCGCAGGTCGCGCCCCGCCGGCAGGCCGGTGCAGAACAGCAGCGCGTCGTAGTCGGCGCGCAGATCGCCGGCGGCGATGCGAACGCCGAACACCAGCTGGACGTCGAACCCGAACTCGCGCAGCAGCCATTCGATCCAGCCGGTGCCCATGTGGCCGCCGTACACGTCGAACAGTCCGACCCGCGGCGCGCGCAGCCGCGGCAGCGGCGCCGTCGGTGCCGTCGCGAGCGGCGTGGCCAGCGCGCCGAGTCCCTTCAGGGCCGCGGCGACCGCCGCGCCGTCCACCGTCTCCGGCACACGCAGGCCACCGTCGCCGAGCCGCTCCAGCGGCGCACCGGCGCGCAGCAGGCGGTTGGCGGCGATGACCGCGTGGCTGTCGGCGGGGTCCAGCCGCCAGCCCGCGGCGCCGGCGGCGATACCGTCCGCTGGCGCCGGGTCCGCGACGGGCTCGCCGTCGAGCGGCGCGAACGGCCCCTCGAGCGCGTCCAGGCAGCGCACGAACTCCACTCCCATCTGCAGCGCCAGCGTCCAGCCCGCCGCGTCGTACGGCGGCACCGGCTTGCCGTCCTCGAAGTCGTCCGGGTGCCACTGCGGCTCGAACATGTCGAGGACGTGCGGTCGATACGCCTGCGCCGCCTGCACCACGATCGAGCCGCGGTCGCACGCGACCCCCGCAACCGTGAACGGCGCCGTCGCGACGTGCAGCTCGACGCCCGACCGCTGCAGCGCGCGCGCGAACCGCAGCACAGCACTCCAGTCGCGCTGTCCGCGCGGCAGCACGTAGGCGCGCGGGTCGCGCAGCAGCGGGTCGGCGAACGGCGCGTCGTCGTCGCCGCGCGCCTTGGCCGCGGCCACCAGCGCCGGCGTCGGCGTCCAGTGGTCGCGCCCGCCGCGCTCGATCGAGTTGCGCCCCATGCGCCAGATCCCGGTCAGCAGCTCGCGCCGGTAGCGCGCCGCGTGGTCGAGGATCGCGAAGTTGGCGGTCTGCAGGTACTCGATCGTCTGCCGCGCGTGCCACTCCTGCGTCGGCACCGGGTCGGGGTAGTCGCCGTACGGCAGGCGGCGGTCGAGCGTCTGCACGATCTTCGAGGGCTCGGGCCGGCCGTACGCCTCGGTCAGGATGCCGATGATGTTGTGGAAGTAGCAGGTCGAGCGCAGGCCGCCGTTCCACCAGCCGGAGTACGGCGCGCCGCTGCGCGAGATCACGCCCGGCTTGCCCTCGCGCGCGAACCGTTCGTTCATCACCGCGCTCACGACCTCGATGCCGCGGATCACCATCGGGTCGTTGCGGTAGTTGAACGGGTCGCGGAACGGCGGCGTGAACAGGATCGTGCCGGCCGGCGCGGTCTGGTGGTGGTTGTAGACGATCTGCGGGCACCAGTCGGTGAACAGCACGCGGCTGACGTTGGTGCTCTCGAGCTGGTTGCAGGCGTAGAAGTCGCGGTTGTTGTCGTGGCCGACGTAGCGCTGGTACAGCACCGGCACCTGCGTGCGCCCGGTCGCCGCGTAGGCGTTGGCGACGAGTTCCAGGCCGTCCGGGTTGACGGGACACGCCAGCAGCACGACCTCGTCGAGGATCCGGCGCGCCTCGGCGTCGTCGCGCGACGCCAGCTGCCACACCAACTCGATGACGTTCTGGCCGGCGATCACCTCGGTCGCGTGCAGGCCGGCGTCGATCCAGACCACCGCGCGGCCGTGCTCCGCCAGCGCGGCGGCGACGGCCGGGTCGGCGTCGCGCGCGCGGCACAGGCGCGTGGAGATCGCGCGCAGCTCGTCGAGGCGGGCGTGGTTGGCCTCGGAGGTCACGACCGCCATGCACATGCGCTGGCCGTAGCTGGTGGCGCCGATGTCGACCAGCCGGACGCGCCCGGTGGCGGCCTCGACGGCGCGGAAGTAGCGCACGAGATCGGTGTAGTTGCACAGCCGCCGGTCGGCGCCGACCTCGTGGCCGAGCACCTCGACCGGGCTCGGCACCTGGGCGGCGGCGCCGACGGCCAGGAACATCACCAGGATCGACGACGACAGCCACGCGGGTCGGACCATGCGCCGGATCGTAGCGACGGCCGGCGCGTGCGCCGCCGCCCGACCGGCAGACGTGCGACCAATGCGCGCGGCGATCGGCTACCCTGCTGCCGTGACGACGGCGAGGATCGCATGGCTGTTCGCGCTCGCCGCGTCGGCGCCCGCGCAGGTGCTGGTGCGCGAGGAACCCGACCTCCGCTACACCGAGAGCAGCCGCGACCCGCACCGGAACGTCCTGGATCTCTACGCGCCGGCCGCCGACCGTCGCGCGCCGACCGTTGTGTTCGTGCACGGCGGCACCTGGATGGCCGGCGACAAGCGCCGCCACGCCGCCTTCGGCCGGCTGCTGGCCGAACGGGGCTTCGCCGCCGCGCTGATCAACTACCGGCTGCACCCGTTCGCGCGCTGGCCGGCGCCGGCCGAGGACGCGGCCGCGGCGGTGGCGTACCTCCGCGCCCACCAGCTCGAGCTCGGGATCGACGCCGACCGGATGGTGCTCTGCGGTCACTCGGCCGGCGGTCAGATCGCCGGGGCCGTCGCGCTCGATCCGCGCCGGCTGGCGGCGGCGGGCGCCGACGCGCCGCCGCTGCGCGGCTTCGTCGGGCTGTCCGGGATCTACGACGTGCGTCCGCACCAGATGGCGCTCGACGCGGTGTTCGGCCCCGATCCCGAACGCCGCCGCGACGCGTCGCCGATCGTGCACGCCGGCCGCGGCGCGCCGCCGACCTTGCTGCTGTGGAGCGAACGCGACATGCGGGGACTCGACCTCAGCGCGCGCATGCTCGCGGCGCGGCTGCGCGCGGCCGGGGTCGCGGTGCAGGCGTTCGAGCTGCCCGCCCACAGCCACGCCAGCTACCTGGTCCGGCGCGACGGCCCGGACGGCGCGCTGGCGCGCGCGCTGCTGCCGTTCCTGCGCGAACGGCTGGCGCCGACGCCGACGGAGCCGGCGCCGACGGAGCCTGGGCCGGCGCGACCGACCGAGCGCACCGTGGACGTCGGCGGCGACGAGCGGATCACGGTGTTGTTGCCGCGGCCGCCGGACGGCGAGGCGCGCGCGCCGCTGCTGGTGCTCGCCGGCGACCACGCCGACGGTCCGGCCCTGCACGCCGCGGCGACGGCGTGGGCCGCGCGCGGCCTCGCGGTCGCGGTGGTGCCGTGCCCGGCCGATCCGGCCGCGCGCGCCGCCGGGCTGGCGGCGGTGGCCGGAGTGTGCGCGCACTTCGCGGCCCACGGCGCGGAGCTGGGCGTCGACGCCGAGCGCCTGTTCCTCGGCGGGCTCGGCGGCGCCGGCGCGGTGCCGCTGGTGGCGGTGTTCGACCCGAGCTGGCTCGGACGCCACGGCCTCGCTCGCGGCGCGGTCCGCGGCGTCGTGACGCTGGACCCGGCGGCGCCGGCCGATGCGCCCGACCCGGCGGCGCCGCTTGCCGCCGACTGGATCCGCGCCGGAGTGCTGCCGGTGCTGCAGATCGCCGGCCTGCGCGCCGACCCGCTGACCCGCGCGCTCGAAGCCGCCGGCTACTTCGCGATCCCGGTGGCCGCGCTCGACGACGACGACTGGCCCGAGACGCTCGGCACCGAGCGCGACGACATCAGCGCGCTGGTGCTCGGGTTCATCGGCCTGTGACCGCGGCCGGCGCCCGGCTCACAGCGCGAGCGCGATCTTGCCCAGCGCCCGGCGCTCCTCGAGCAGACGGTGCGCCTCGGCGGCCTGCGCCAGCGGCAGCGTGCGGTCCACGACCGCCTGGAACCGCCGCTGCTCGAACAGCCGCAGGATGCGGCGCAGGTCGCCCTTGCTGCCCATGGTGCTGCCCAGGATCGACAGGCTCTTGAAGAACACCTGGTGCAGCGACACCTCGACCTGCCCGCCGGTCGTCGCGCCGCAGGTGACCAGCCGACCGCCGCGGGCGAGGCACCGCACCGAGCCCGCGAACGTCGCCGCGCCGACGTGCTCGAAGACCACCTCGACGCCCGCCTTGCCGGTCTCCTTGCGCACCTCGGCGGCGAAGTCGGTCGCCTGGTAGTCGATCACCCGGTCGGCGCCGAGCGCGCGCACCCGTTCGCACTTCTCGGGCCCGCCCGCGGTCGCCAGGACGCGCGCGCCGATCAGCTTGGCGATCTGCACCGCGGCGCTGCCGACTCCCGACAGTCCGGCGTGCACCAGCACGGTCTCGCCGGCGCGCAGCTCGGCGCGGCGCACCAGCATGTTCCACGCGGTCTGGAACACCAGGCAGATGCTGGCGGCCTCCGCGTCCGACAGGTGCGCTGGCTTGGGCGCGAGGTTCGCAGCCGGCAGACACACGTAGTCGGCGGCGGTCCCGTCGCAGCTCTCGCCGAGGATGTGGTAGTCGCGACAGAGATTGTCGAGGCCGGACAGGCACGGCTCGCACGCGCCGCACGACACGCCGGGCAGCACCACCACCGCGTCGCCCTCCTTGCACGGCGTCCGCGCGCCGGGCCCCAGCGCGTCGACGACGCCGCAGCCGTCGCTGCTCTGGATCAACGGCAACGGGAACTTGTGGCCCGGCACGCCGCGCCGGACCCAGGTGTCGAGGTGATTGAGGCCGACCGCGCGCAGGCGCACCCGCACCTGCCCCGGCCCCGGCGTCGGCACCTCGCGCTCCTCGAGCCGCAGCGCCTCGAACCCGCCGTGCTCGCGCACGACCACGCATCGCATCGTCGCCATCGTGCGCGTCACCCTATCCGCACCGCCGCCCGTACGCGAAACGGGGCGCGCACCACCGGCGCACCCCGTCGCGAGCAGGTCGCGGTCCCGGCCGTCAGATGCCGCCGTCGTCCTTGCCCTTGCTGCCGCCGGCGCCCTCGGCCTCCATCTGCTTCATCATGTTCTCGATGTTCTTGCGCACGCGCGGCAGGCGCTGGCCGAACTCGCTGTCCGGCGCGATCGCGATCGCCTTGTCGATCACCTGCAGCGCGCCGGCGAAGTCCTGCTTGGTCTCGAGCAGGACCACGGCGCTGTAGAAGGTCAGCAGCTGCTCGATGTCGTGCTTGCCCGCGTGCTTCGCGAGGCCCGCCGTCACCATCGCCTCGACCTCGTCCCACTTGCCCTCCTGGGCGAGCGCCTGGAACTGCTGCTCGATCTCGACGCGCGCCAGCATCGAGCCGAAGTGCTCCTTGAGGCCCGCCGCGTTGTCGGCGTCCAGTTCGATGATCTCGTCGACGATCGGGCGGTAGTGCGCGAGCACGACGCCGGTGTCGATGTCCTCGAGGCCCTTGGCCAGGTGCTTCGCGCGCTCGACACCCTCGGCGCCATCGGCCTTGGCGAAGTGCTCGTCGCGCGCGACCCGGGCCTTCTGCAGGTCGCCGAGGTGCTCGAGGTAGGGCGTCGCACCGCCGGGCTGGTAGCCGGTCTGCGCGTAAGGGCGACCGGCCGCGTCGAGCAGGAAGATCGTCGGGAAGCCCTGGACCTTGTACTCCTGCTGCAGCTGCGCGTTCTGCGCGGCGATCGCCTCGGTGACGAGGCTCTTGTCGCGCGGGAAGTCGAGCTTCACGAGCACGAAGTCCTTGCCGATGTTGCTCTGGAACTCGGACTGCTCGAACACCTCCTTGTCGAGGCGCTGGCACCAGACGCACCAGTCCGAGCCGGTGAAGTCGACCAGCAGGTCCTTGTTCTCGGCCTTCGCCTTGGCCTTGGCGTCGGCGAAGTTCTGCATCCACTCGACCCCGTGACCGGCGGCGCCGGCCTCCTGGGCCGCGGCGAACGCGGCGAACGAAAGGGCGGCGAGCGGGAGCAGGGTGCGGAGGTAGGGCATTCGGGTTCTTTCGGGTTGGCGGGCGGAGTCGGGCAGCAGGTTACGAACGGCCGGGCAGAGCGGCTTCGGGAAAGTGGCGTTTCCTCGGGCCAGGCCCGATCGGAGACGCTCCCCGCCGGCCGGACCACAGGGGCCGATCGGCGAATGCGGCCGGCCGATCGGCGGTCAATCCGCCTGCGACGCGCGCAGGAACCAGGCGTGCTTCTCGAAGGCCTGCACGACCGCGGTCAGCTGGTCGACGGTGTCGTCGTCGCCGTGCTTCTCGGCGACCGCGCGACCCTTGCGCAGGCTGGCGAGGTAGCTCTCGAAGCGGCTGGCGAGCAGCTTGACGTGCTCCTGATCGCGGGTCACGTCCTGCGGGTAGTCGCTGAGGCTCGAGTTCGCGGCGACGTGCCGCGCGGTGCCGACGGCCAGCGCGCCCAGCGTGACGACGCGCTCGGCGATGCCGTCGTTGTGCAGCGACAACTCCTGCGCGAAGGTGTCGAACAGCGGGTGCAGCCCGGGGAACTGGGGACCCTTGATGTTCCAGTGCGCGACCTTGATCTGTGTCTGCAGGTCGATGCCGTCGGTGAGCACCACGTTCAGCGCCTGGCTGATCTCGGTGCGGGCTTCGGGAGCGAGCGAACTCGGGGACTGGTACATGTCTGCCTCCTGGGGATCGGTTGGGTGGTTCGGGGATTCTGCTACCGACGCATCAGCCCGGGTCCGGGCCGCGCCGGCGGCCGCGCATCACCACGCTGAACTCGCGCACGTCGTAGTCGCGCAGCCGGTCGATGTGCGAGACGGCGACGGACTCCCACGGTACGTCGTGGATCGAGCCGTCGGCGTCGTCGACGAAATGGTGGTGCGGCGCCGTGTTGGCGTCGAACACCGAGCAGCCCGGGGCCAGCGTCAGCTCACGCACCAGCCCGCGCTCGGCGAACAGGTTGAGCGTGTTGTAGACGGTGGCCCGGGACACCATCGGGAACTGCTCGCGGACCCGGCGCCAGACCGAGTCCGCCGAGGGATGCTCGTCGGTGGTGAGCACGTAGCCGGCGATCGCGACCCGCTGGGCCGAGGGGCGGATGCCCTGCCCGATGAGCCGCGCCGCGATGTCCGTTGCGTGCATGGCGAGTAGACTATGTCTAAAAATATTCTTCGTCAAGAGTAAGACTCAGCCTGATTCAGGACGGGACTCGCATCGCTACCCTTGGCGCCACTCCATGGCGGTTACCCCCAGACCATGTCACGAGTCCGGGGGAAAGAGCGGTCACGACTCGGGGAAGGTCGAGTGCCTGGTGGAGAGATGGTGGACATCCGCGAATCGGTCCCCCGCACTCGCCACCCCCGCACCCGGCGATTGCGCGCGCCCGGGCCGGCTCTCTTGGTCGCGCAGCCCTCGGACGCTAAGCAGGGCGGCAGTGGAATCCCCCATCCGCCGCGTCTGGATCGAGGAAGGCTGCATCTCGTGCAAGGTCTGCGAGGACCTGGCGCCGCAGGTCTTCCTGGTCGACGGCGACGACACCTGCGTGATCCGACCCGACGCGGCCGCCCACTTCGCGGCGCTGCGCGACGACATCGAGCAGGCCGCGACGGATTGCCCGGTCGAGGTGATCAAGATCGAGGCCGACGACGCGCCTCCTGACCCGCAGGCGGACGGACGATAGACTCCGCGACGTGCGAGTCGCCGCGTGGATCCCCCTGCTGGCCCTGCTGCCGCAGGACCCGGTCGAGACCAGCTTCGAGGTGCTGGCCGGGTTCGACTACCGCCCCGGCATGGTGTTGCCCGCCGAGGTGAAGAAGCTCGACGAGCAGACGGTGACCCTGCGCGGGTTCATGATGCGCGAGGTGCCGGGCAGCGACCCGGTCGGCCAGTTCCTGCTGATCAACGACGCCTGCGGCTGCAACGGCACGCCCAAGCTCAACGAGATCGTGTACTGCGCGCTGCCGGACGGCGTCACCACCGACGTGCGGCCCGGCATCGTGCACGTGACGGGCAAGCTCTACGTCGGCGAACAGAGGGAAGACGGCGAGGTGTTCGCGATCTACGTCCTCGACGCCGACAGGGTCAGGTGACCGCGCGACGCGCCCTCGCGGCGCTGCTCGTGTTCGCGGCCGCCGGCGCCGCGCAACAGCACGACGGCGTCGGCACCGACAAGGCCACCGATTGGGCCACCGATTGGGCCGCCGAGATCGACCGCGCCGCGACCGCGCGGCGCTACGGCCTGCGGCTGGCGGCTGCGCGCCGCGTCGGCCAGGGGGGCGCCGCGGCCGTCCCGGCGATGCGCGCGTGGCAGGAGGCGAACGGCGCCGCGGCGGTGCCGGTGGCCTTGGTCGAGGCGTTCGCCGATCACGGCGGCGTCGACCCTTCGGTGCTGCAGCTGCTGGAGGACTGGGCGCAGGATCGCGAGTTCTTCTGGCGCGCGCAGGCGCTGCGCGGGCTGGCGTCGCGCGCGGACGACCCGGAGCTGGCCGGGCGCTGGGCGGACCTGTTCGACCGGCTCGTCGCCGATCCGGCGTGGCTCGTGCGGACCTTCGCGCACTTCGGCAAGGGGCGGCGCCTGGCGACGCAGCCGGACCTGCCGCACGACCCCGACCCGCGCGCGCGCACGCGCCTCGCCGCGCTGACGGGCAACCTGCGCGCGCTGCTGCCGGCGCTCGGCGACGAGCGCGTGTTCCTCGGCGTGCCGTGGGGACGCCAGCGCGCCAGCGAGGCGATCCAGGCATTGAAGGGCGCGCTCGGCACCGACTCCGGGTTCCGCGCCGAGGCGACGTTCGCCGACAACGGGCCGGCGATCGACGAGCTGCGGCGCCTGGTGGCCGAGGCCACGCGCGCGCCGGCGCCCGCGCCGGAGCGGCTGGTCGACCCCGAGGCCGCGTTCGTCGGCGGCGTCGAACTGCTGTCGTGCCGTAACGGCGACCTGTTCGTGCGGTGGACCGCCGACGGCCGCGTGTCGGGCGACGTCACGCCCGTGCACCGCGGCTTCGTGCAGATCGACCCGGAGACCTGGCACGCACTGTCGAACTCCGCGGCGGCGCTCGACCTGCCGCCGCAGTCGGGCGTCGTGATCTGCGACAGGATGCGCTTGCAGATGCACGCCGAGGCCGCGCAGGCGGCGGTCGCGCCCGCGGCGGCGTCGCCGGCGCTGGCAGACTGGCTCAAGCGGTTCGCCGCGGCGATCGAAGAAGCCGGAGAACCCCATCTCGCCGGCCATCTGCGCGATCGGCTGCCGCAGTTCCTTCCGCCTTCGGAGGATCGCTGAGGCCAGCCCGCCGCCGTAGGATCGGCGGCGCAGCACCAGCGATCCATCCGAGCGACTCGAGACAGGAGCCCGAGCATCCATGTGTGGCATCATCGCCGTCGTACGGCGCGCATCCCGGCGTGAACCGCCCGCCGCTGTGATCCTCGCCGCCGCCGTGACGGCGGCGACGCAGGCGCTGGACGCCGGCTTCGACACCGCCGCGTGTCGCGCCGCCGCCGAGGTGCTCGGCGATCTGGACGCGCAGCTGCGCGGCGTGCCCGGCCTGCGCTGCCTGCTCGGCGACGAGGCCGCGGCGACGACCGCCAAGGCACAGCTCGAGGCGCTGCAGCAGCGCCTGCAGGAGTTCGAGCGCACGCTGGACCAGGACGCGCAGGCGGCCGCCGACCCGCAGATCGAGCAGCGCAACCAGGCGCTGGTCGGCCTCAAGGACGCACTGTGGGCCGTGCTGCGCGACCGCCTGCCGCACGCGCGCGCGGTGCGCGACCTGGCCGGCCCCGGGGCCGTCACGCCGTCCGCAGCCGCAGCCTACGCCAGCATCCAGACCGCGCTGTCGGCGCTCGACCGCCTCGAGGTGCGCGGCCGCGACTCGGCCGGCCTGTCGGTGCTGCTCAGCGGCGTCGACACCAGCGCGCCGGCGCTGCGCAAGCTGCTGGCCGGCCGGCAGGACGACCCGCTGTACCAGCACCGTTCGGCGCGCGCCGCCGACGGCACGCTCGACCTCGTGTACAAGCACGCCGCCGAGATCGGCGAGCTCGGCGACAACACGGCGGCGCTGCGCGCGGCGATCCGCGACGACGCGCTGCTGCGCGAGGCGCTGCGGCAGCCCGCCGCCGAGGCGCTGGTGCTCGGCCACACGCGCTGGGCCAGCATCGGCATCATCAGCCAGCCCAACGCGCACCCGCTCAACAACGAGGAGCAGGCCGAGCGCCGCGGCCCGTACGTGATCGGCGCGCTCAACGGCGACGTCGACAACCACGCCGACCTGGTGACCCGGGCCGGCCTGTCGATCGCGCCGGAGATCACCACCGACGCCAAGGTCATCCCCACGCTGGTCGCCCGGCAGATGCACGAAGGTCACGACCTGGCCACCGCGTTCCGCCGTACGGTCGCGACGTTCGAGGGCTCGGTCGCCGTCGCCGCCGCCACCGCCGCGCAGCCGGACCGGCTGGCGCTGGCGCTGCGCGGGTCGGGCCAGGCGCTCTACGTCGGCCTCGCCGAGGACGCGTTCGTGATCGCCAGCGAGCCGTACGGCGTGATCGAGGAGTGCCCGCGCTACCTGCGCATGGACGGCGACACGCCGGGCAACCCGCAGAACCCGAGCGCCAGCCGCGGCCAGGTGGTCGTGCTCGATCGCGCCGCCGCCGGCGAGCTCGCCGGCATCACGCGCATCGCCTACGACGGCACGTCGCTGCCGGTCACCGCCGCGAACCTGGTGGCGGCGTCGGTCACGACCCGCGACATCGATCGCGCCGGCTTCCGGCACTTCCTGCACAAGGAGATCACCGAGTCGCCGCTGTCGCTGCAGAAGACGCTGCGCGGCCGCGTCGTCCGCCACGGCAACCGGCTGCGCGCGGAACTGCCGCCGGCGTCGCTGCCGACGCAGGTGCAGCAGGGGCTGCAGGCGGGCCGCTTCCGCCGCGTGCTGGTGATCGGCCAGGGCACCGCCGCCGTCGCCGGTCAGGCGGTCGCGGCGGCGATCGCCGAGACCCTGGCGAAGAAGGACCTCGACGTGCGCGCGATCCCGGCCACCGAGCTGTCGGGGTTCGGCCTGCGCGACGACATGGCCGACACGCTGGTGGTCGCGATCTCGCAGTCCGGGACCACCACCGACACCAACCGCACCGTCGACCTGCTGCGCAGCCGCGGCGCCGTGGTGCTGGCGATCGTCAACCGCCGCGGCAGCGACCTGTGCGACAAGGCCGACGGCGTGGTGTTCACCAGCGACGGCCGCGACGTCGAGATGAGCGTCGCCAGCACCAAGGCGTTCTACGCGCAGTGCGCGGCCGGCTGGCTGCTGGCGCTGGCGCTGGCGCGCGCGGCCGGGGTCCAGGACGACGCCGCCGAGCACGCGCTGCTGCAGGCGCTGATCGACCTGCCCAAGGCGATGCGCGCGGTGCTGCAGCAAGACGACGCGATCGCCGAGATCGCGCGCCGGCTGGCGCCGCAACGCCGCTACTGGGCGCTGGTCGGCAACGGCACCAACCGCATCGCCGCCGCCGAGGTGCGCATCAAGCTCAGCGAGCTGTGCTACAAGTCGATCGCCTGCGACGCGACCGAGGACAAGAAGCACATCGACCTGTCGTCGGAGCCGATGATCCTGGTGTGCGCCGCCGGCCTCACCGGGTCGACCGCCGACGACGTCGCCAAGGAGGTCGCGATCTACCAGGCGCACAAGGCGGCGCCGATCGTGATCGCCACCGCCGGCGAGGCGCGGTTCACCGCCGCGGCCGCGACGATCGCGGTGCCGGCGGTGCACCCGTCGCTGGCGTTCGTGCTGTCGACGATGGCCGGCCACCTGTTCGGCTACCGCGCGGCGCTGGCGATCGACCAGCTCGCGCTGCCGCTGCGCCGCGCGCGCGGCGCGATCGAGGAGGTCGCCAGCGAGCCGGCGCTGCGCGCCGAGCCGCTCGTGCACCTGGCGCCGCGGCTGCAGCCGCACTGGCTGGAGTTCCGCAAGGACCTGCTGCTCGGCCGCTACGACGGCACCCTCGAGGCCCGCACCGCGGCGCGGCTGTCGTCGCTGTTCGGCTACGCGCTCGGCCTGGTGCCGCTCGACTCGTACGCCGTCGAGTTCGGACAGCCAGGCGCGCCGGGCGTGGTCGTCGACGCGTTGATCGAGGAGCTCACGGTCGCGATCGACCAGCTGACCCGCCCGGTCGACGCGATCAAGCACCAGGCCAAGACCGTCACGGTCGGCATCTCGCGCGCCGACGAGGCGCTGCTGACCGTGCCGCTGGTGCGCGCCGCGCTGCAGGCCGGCGCCAGCCGCGACCACCTGGTCTACCGCGATCTGCGCGCGCTCGCCGGCCTCGACGCCGCGGCGCTGCAGGTGCTCGGGTCGACGCGCTACCGCATCGACGGCGAGGTCGGCGGCGACGCGACGATCCACGTCGTGTCGCAGCACGGCGTGGCGAAGCAGCTGCGCTCGCGCACCGCGCAGAACCCGCAGCTTCGCGGCACCAAGCACCTGGTCGCGATGGAGAAGATGTGCCTGGTCGCGCGCGGCCGCAACGACGACCGCACGGTCATCCTGGTGCCCGAGGTCGACCAGAACCGCACCGTCGGCATCACCCTGCTGCACGTGCAGCTCGCCGATCGCCTGCCGGCCAGCGCGCTGCGCGGCGTGCTCGGCAGTTACCGCAACCGCTTCGCGGCGCTGTCGGACTCGGTCACCGAGACCGAGCCGACCTTCGACGAGGCGCTGCTCGAGCAGATGCCGGTCATCGACCTGCTGACCGAGTCGATCCACGCGCTGGCGGACCGCTGGCGGCAGGGGCAGCTGCAGCGCGGCTGAGCGTCGGGCGCCGCAGGCGGTATCCTGGCGGCCGCCCATGCGACGCCACCGGATCCCGTTCGCGCTGCCCGTTCTCGCGACCCTGCTGCTCGGCGCGCTCCGCGCGCAGTCGTTCGCCAACTTCGAGAGCCCGCAGGTGCAGCCGATCCGGCTGTCCGCCGACGGGCTGCGGCTCTACGCCGCGCACACCGCCGACCAGCGGCTGGCGATCTTCTCGCTGCAGAACCCCTCGCTGCCGGTGCTGCTCGACGAGATCCCGGTCGGCCTCGAGCCGGTGTCGGTGAACGCGCGCACCGCCGACGAGGTGTGGGTGGTCGGCCACCTGGCCGACGCGGTCGCCGTGGTCTCGGTGTCGCAGCGCCGCGTGGTGGCGACGCTGCGCGTGGTCGACGAGCCGAGCGACGTGGTGTTCGCCGGCGGCAAGGCGTTCGTGTCGGCGGCGACCACCGACCGCGTGCACGTGTTCGACGCGACGACGCGCGCGCCGCTCGGCACGATCGCGATCTTCGGCAACGACCCGCGCGCGATGGCGGTGTCGCCCGACGGCAGCAAGGTCTATGCGGTCGTGCAGCGCTCGGGCAACGGCACCACGCTGGTGCCGGCGACGCCGGCGCCGCCGCAGCCGGCCCCGACCAACCCGCAGCTGCCGGCGGCGCCGGACGCCGGGCTGATCGTGCGCGCCGACGACCCCGCGTGGGCCGCGCAGATCCCGTTCACGCTGCCGGATCACGACGTGGCCGAGATCGACGTCGCGACGCAGACGGTGACGCGCTACTTCGACGCCGTCGGCACCACCAACACCGGCATCGCCGTGCACCCGACCAGCGGCGACCTGTGGGTCGCCAACATCGATGCGCGGAACCTCGTGCGCTTCGAGCCGGCGCTGCGCGGCCACGCGATCGACAGCCGGCTCACGCGGATCACCACCGGTCCGTCGCCGACGGTCACGCCGTTCGACCTCAACCCCGGCGTGAACTACGCGCTGCTGCCGAACCCCGCAGCGATGTCGACGGCGCTCAGCGAGCCGCAGGGCGTCGCGATCGACCCGGTCGCGGGCCGCGTCTACGTGGCGGCGCAGGGCACCGACCGCATCGGCGTGCTCGACCTCACCGGCAACGTGCTCGCGCGCGTCGAGGTCGGCGGCACACCCGGCGCCCAGGTCGCGACGCTGCAGAAGCGCGGCCCGCGCGCGCTGGCGCTGCTGCCGGGCGTGCAGCGGCTGTACGTGCTGCACAAGCTGTCGGCGACGATCGGCGTCGTCGACACCGCCACCGCTGCGCAGATCGCCGAGGTGCCGCTCGGCTCGTTCGACCCGACGCCGCCGGCGATCCGCGACGGCCGCAAGTTCCTCTACGACGCCAAGCTGTCGGGCAACGGCACGATGAGCTGCGCCAGCTGTCACATCGACGGCGACATGGACGGCATCGCCTGGGACCTCGGCGATCCGGGCGGCGCGATGCAGTCGCCGCCGGCGCAGCCGTTCCCGTTCAACGTCCTGCTCGGCACGTTCCACCCGATGAAGGGGCCGATGACGACGCAGACGCTGAAGGGCCTCGACGGGGTCGGCCCACTGCACTGGCGCGGCGACCGCCAGGACTTCCAGGCGTTCAACGGCGCGTTCCAGAGCCTGCTCGGCGGCAGCCAGCTCGCGACCGCCGACATCAACGCGTTCGCCGCGTTCGGCACCGCGATCCGCTTCCCGCCGAACCCCAACCAGCCGCTCGACCGCAGCTACCGCACCCAGCCCGCCGGCGCCAACCAGCAGGCCGGCGCGACCGCGTTCTCGCAGCCGCTCGCGTCGCTGCCGTTCGTCGGCAGCGCGAGCTGCGCCACCTGCCACGCGCTGCCGACCGGCACCAACGGCATGGTGATCACCAACCAGGTCATCAACGAGCCGCAGTCGATGAAGGCGCCGCAGCTGCGGAACGTCTACCGCAAGCTCGCCTTCCGCCGCGTGAGCGCGCCGCTGAAGAGCGGCTTCGGCCTGACGCACGACGGCGCGATCGGCGGCCTGACGAGCTTCCTGGGGCTATCGCAGTTCGACGGCTGGCCGAACACGGTCAAGGACGACCTCGCCGAGTTCCTCCTCGCATTCGACACCGGCACCGCGCCGGCGGTCGGGTTCGAGGTCGTGCTCGACCAGGGCAACGCCACCGACCCCGCCGCGATCGCCGACCTCGACCTGCTGATCGCGCGCGCCCAGGCGGGCGACCTCGACCTGGTGGCGCACGGCGTGCTGCAGGGGAACGCGCGCGGCCTGCGCTACGACCCCGCGCAGCAGCGCTTCGCGATCGACGCCGCCGGCGCGGCGCCGCAGACGCGCGCGCAGCTGCTGGCGCTGCTGCAGACCGGCGGCACCGCGCTGCGCTTCGCCGGCGTGCCGCCCGGCAGCGGCGCGCGCGCGGGCCTCGACCGCGACCTCGACGGCGCGCTCGACGGCGACGAGGCCGCCGTGGTCTACGGCAACGGCACCGCCGGCTGCGCCGGCACGCCGACCATCGCCGCCAACGGCGAGGCCCGCGTCGGCAGCACCGGCTTCGCGGTCACGGGCCGCGGCGCCCCGGCGTCGGTGCCAGGCCTGTTCGGCCTCGGCTTCGCCCCGGTCAGCATCCAGGTCGCCGGCATCGATCTGCTGGTCGATCTGTTCCAGGGTCCGGTGATCGTCGAGCTGGTGGCCAGCGACGCCCGCGGCACCGCGGCGCGGCTGCTGCCGCTGCCGGGTGACCCGGCGTTCGCCGGGCTCGGCCTGTTCGCGCAGTGGGCCTGGGCGGATGGGTGCGCGCCGCAGGGGATCTCGGCGAGCCCGGGGCTGCAGGTGACGGTGACGCCGCAGTAGGACGGAGCGTCCAGACCACCTTGCTACGGACTTTTTGAAACCCCGGCGCACGGCTCCGGCGGTTTCGAATCGTCCAACGCCCCCTGCATCCGCGCATTCTCCTTCCAGAGGCTCCATGAAACTCCCCTCCCTCTTCGGCTCCCTCCTGCTCGCCGTCGCCGCGGCGCTGCCGGCGCAATCGCCCCGGCTCACGCCATGGCCGGGCAGCACGTTCACCAACGCGATCCTCGGCGAGTTCGCCGGCGACCTCCCCCCTTGTGTGTTCGTCGTCCGCAACGGTGAGCTGTGGTACCTGTTCGACCCCTCTCGCTTCAGTGACCGCTGGCAGATGTACGACGACGGTCAGCCGATCACCGGCGTCACCGGCATGGCCAAGTACCGGTCGGCGCCCGGCGGCACGCCGCTCGATCGCGACACCCTGGTGTTCACCAACGCAAACGGACTGCACCTGGCGACCATGGTCGACACCGCGACCGGGCAGGAGCTCGGCGTGCAGCATCTGCAGGCCGGCAACTGGTGCAACGCGCGCAACCTCGCGGTTCACCTCACAGGCTACGGCAGTCTGCGGATCGCCGCGGTGACCAGCGACGGTCACAACGTCGTGACGGGCATCAAGCCGGCGGCCGGCACCCTGGGCCCGCCCACGTTGGACCACTCGACAGCCGAGGTTCGCAACCTGGCCTACTTCGACTGGAACCACGACGGCCCCGTGGACCTTGTCGTTACGACGACCGCCGGCATCGGCACGTCGTTCGACCAGGGCGAACTGGTCCTCTCGGTCCCGCACAACCTGTACGCAGGCAACGCCTTCCCCGTGACCGAGAACTTCGACGCCGATCTCGGCGTGCTGACCAACCAGCTGGTGTTCCCGCAGTACTCGCTGGCCTGGACCGACAGCTCGGGCGCGCTGCTCGCGCAGAAGGACATCCCCGCCGGGATTCTGTCAGCGGTCCAGCAGATCCCGACCGCGGTCGGGGTTCACGACATCGAGGACGATGGCGACAGCGACTTCGTGCTGACGCGGCGCGGTGAGTTCACGTTTTGGGTCGCGCACGCGTCGCTGGGCGTGGAACGGGTCGACATCATGGAGAGCGGCAACGGCGCGCAGCTGAACACCTGCCCGCTGCTGTGGGGCGACTTCTTCGATGGCCCGCTCCCCGACCTGATCGCATTCCTGAACACGGGCACCTTGCCGAATGGGCCGAGCGGCCCGGGCATCCTTCGCGTGTCGTCGATGATCCCCGATGTCGAGGGATGGCCCGGCCACGGCGAGGAGTTGCAAGCGTCGACCATCGTGACCTGCGCCAACCTCCCCGAAGAGCCTGACGAGACGAAGCCGCAGATGTTGAACCTGCGAGTGGACGCCGGCCACGCAGCAACCGGACGAACGGTGCGGATGACGGTCTGGCACCAAGCCAATCCCTACGGCGACCCGGTGCCGCCCGTAGACACGGTAGCCGAGGTATACAACTTTCCGTTCGGGACCGCGTCCGAAGCTGGGCAGGACATGACGCTGGTGCTGACACCGGCCAACATGACCGACCAGGACCACTACTTCGTGGACCTGCGGGTCCTCACCGCGTCGAACAGCCTCGTACATGAGGAGATGTTCGGCTTCTGCTTCGCGCCCCTCGGTGCGTCGGAGAACCCCAGCGACGCCGCGGGCACCTGGCTTGCGTACCTGATGAGCCTGTCCACGAGCACGGTCGACGACATCCGAATCGTCAAGCACATGCTGCAGACATGTAGCATCGGGTTCGGCGGCCTTCCCATCGGCGGCATCATCCCTTCGGTCGACCCGCCGCCACTGCCGGGGCTGCCGAAGCCGAAGCCTGCAGAAGAAGACTGAACTGCGCCCCTCACCGACAGAACACCGGCCGCAGCCCCAGTCCGAACACCTGCACCTGCGCGTGTTCGAAGCGCTCTGCGCGGCCGGCCCCGTCCGCCGCCAGCGCGCGCCGCGCGGCGCGGAAGGCCGCGGCGGTCGATGCGCCGCGCTGCAGCTCGGCGAACGCGCGCTCCAGCAGTCTGACGTGCGCCAGCAGGTGCAGGTCGGCGCGCGACTGCACCACGGTGTGCGCGCCGGCCATCAGGAACGCACCCCCCAGCGTCGCGTGCAACGCCTCGTCGCCGGGCTGACGCCGGCCGCGACCGGCGCCGCAGACCGACAGGATCACGAGCCCCTGTACAGGAAGACCGGCCGCTGCCATCGCTTCCACGTCCGCGCAGCCGAACAACCCGTCGTCGATGTCACCGGGCGTCAACGCCAGTCCCGCCGGCCGTTCGTCCTGCACCTCGGCGCCGTGTGCGAGCACGAGGTTGACCGAAGCGTCCAGCGCCAGCTGGCGCACGCGCGCCGCGGTCGCTGCCTGATCGAGGATCGGAGTCCGCACGGCGAAGCCCGAGAACAGGCGCTGGACGACCCGCGGGTCGATCGGCTGTGGCGCGGCCTTGTCGGCACCGGGACCAGCACCCAGCAGGGTGCCCACCAGCTGCAGCCGCGCGCGGTCCGCAGCTACCGGCGGCTGCATCCGGCCGGCGATGGCCACGCCGAGCGGCAGCGACGTCAGCGTGTTCACGGCCACGACCTCGCCGAGCAGCGCGTCGTTGGCGACCGGCAGACACTCCCACGGCATGCCACCGAGCATTCCGTAGTCGGCAACGGTCACACCGTCCCACTCGCGCAGCAGAGGGCGCACCTCGCCGGGCAGCACGAGCTCGGCGGCAGCCTGCGCCGCGCTCCACGTAGCCGCGCCATCGCCCGCGCGATCGTCGGCACCATGCTGCAACTCGCGCAGCAGGACCTCGACCGGCTCGGCCAGCACGCGACTGCCCGGCAGCCAGAACAACCGCTCGCAGTCCGCATCGATGGCGACGAGCATCGACTGGCTTGGCTCGGCGATCAGGCACAGCACGCCTTGGCCGGGACGCGCGAACTCGGCCCGCACTTGCGCCAGGTCCGCCGGCGACACGCCCATCGCCCGCGCCGTGGAGGTCAGCTCCTGCATCTGCAACAAGCGCTCGGCGGCGCAACGCGCCGGCGTCGGCAGCCCGTCGCCGGCGCCGAGGTCGTGCAGTCGCTGGCACAGCTGCACGAGTTCGGTCAGGATCCGTCGCCGACCGCCGCGTGCCAGGAAGCCGAGGCCGCCCGGCGGTGGCGCGGTGTCGCGCCACTCCTGCAGCAGCGCCGCGAACGCGCGCTCGT
This sequence comes from Planctomycetota bacterium, assembly GCA_050245995.1. Classification (GTDB taxonomy): domain Bacteria; phylum Planctomycetota; class UBA1135; order UBA1135; family UBA2386; genus JBFWWV01. Next base: position 148,195 of record JBFWWV010000002.1, read on the forward strand.
GCGCGTCGAACTGCCGTCGCAGACCGGCGACCTGGTCCGGCCCGGCGCCGGCGCGCGGCGTCGTGGCCAGCAGCAGTCGCGTCTCCAGCATCGTCAGCTCGGCGTCGAACGGCCGATCGACGGCGGCGCCGCGGAGCGCGCGCAGCGCCGCCAGCTCGGCGCGGGCCGCGTCGTGATCGCCGCGCGCGATCGCCGCGCGCATCAGCACGAGGCGCGCGCCCTCGACGAAGCCGGCGTCGACGTCCTCCTCCGCCAGCAGCCTGGTCAACGACGCCGCGCGGTCGGCCGCGGCGGCGAGCGCCGCGACGTCGCCGTGTCGCCGACGCACGGGGTCTTCTTCCTCGTCGATCAGCACGCGCAGTCGATCGCTCTGGATCTGCATCAGCGCGTCCTGCGACCCGGGGTCCGACGCGCCCCCGTCCGGCGACCCCGCGTCCTGCAACACCGAGAGCGCCTTGGCATAGCGATCCTGGGTCGCGAAGTACTCGGCGAGAAACAACGCCGCGCGCATCCGGGACGGCTTCTTCGCCGCGGACCCCGCCGCCTCGAGCAGCCGTCGCTGTCGCTGCAGCAGGTCCCAGGCGCCGGCGATGCGGCCGGTGTCGATCAACACGCGCGCTTCGACGCCGGTCGCGTCGGCGCATTTCGCATCCATGCTGGCGCGCCACGACGGGACCTCGCGCCCGAGGCCGATCGCCACCGCGGCGGCGCGGCGCGCCGTCGCCAGCGCCGCGTCGTATGCACCGGCACGGTGCTGCAACTCGGCCAGCAGGCGCAGACCGCCGCTCGCATGCCAACGCCACCCTGGGTCCTCGTGGTCGACCGCGCCGACCCCGCCGAAGAACCTCTCCAGCAGCGACCTCGCCGCATCGTGCTGCCCGAACGACGCGAGGCACGTCGCCACCATCGACTCGAAGCAGCTGGCGAGCGCGCCGTCGACGCCCGGGCGTGCGGCGGCGATCGCCGCGTGCACCTGTTCGGGCTGCGCACGCAGCGACCGCACGGCCGCCCGGTCCCCGAGCAGCCCGGCGAGGTCTTGGAGCGCCTCGCGATTGCTCGCTGGCTGCCCCAGCTCGACCAACACCGCCTCGAACCGCGCCAGCGGTTCGTCCGCCGGCTCACCCGCATCGCCGCCGTCCTGCGCCGGCGCCGCCGCAGCCAGCGCCAGCAGGCTCAGTCCGAGAACCGAACGAACGCACGCACCGAGCGCCCCGTCGAACCGTCGGCGCGCACCGGCTCGAGCACCCAGCAGATCTCCGCTGGTACCAGGATGCGCGCGCGTTGTGCTTCGTCGGGTCGCCATTCGCCGTCGTCGACCTCGTCCGCCCGGGCCAGCAGCTCGTCGGTCCGGGCGCCATCTTCGGCGCGATACACGGCCACGCGCCAGTACCCACCCGACGGCGTCGGCTCGCGCCAGGCGAACCCTGCGAACGCGCCGCGGGTCCCCTCGCCGCGCGGCTCCATCCCCCACGCCTCCGCCGTCGGATCGCCGCTGTGCAGCGTCGTGTCCTGCACCGGCCGACCGCCGCCGCCGATCCACCAGCCGAACGCCCCGACCAGCAGCGCGGCGGCCGCGGCGGCCACCCAGGTCGGCCAGACCCGCCGCCGCCGCGGCGCGGCCGCCGCGTAGTGCCGCGCCATCGCCGCACGCGCGAACGTGACGTCGCGCTCGGTGACGGCCCCCAGCGCGGCCTCGTAGTCCTCTTGCCGCTCCGCGCCGACGCGGCCGAGGCCATCGCGCAGCTGCACCAGCGACGCCAGTTCGGCCGCCAGCGCGGGGTTCTGCCGCAGCCGCTCCTGCACGCGCGGGTCGCGCTCGGACAGGTCACCGCTGAGCACCTGCTCCAGCAGCGCCGCGTCGTCGTCGTTCCAGTCCGTGTCCATCGTCACTCCCCGCCCTCCGGTTCGTTCCCCTCGCGCAGCTCCCGCAGACGCTCGAGCCCGCGGTAGTGCAGCGTCTTGGCCGTGTTCGGCGAGATGTCGAGCCGCTGCGCGATCTCGGCGAACGTGAGCCCATCGAGGTGCTTCATGCGCAGCACCTTGGCCTCCATCCCGCCCAGCAGGCGGAGCAGGTACTCGGCCTCCTGGATGTCGAGCACGAGGATGTCGGGCGGCCGCCCGGGCGCCTCGGGGTCCAGGTCGTCCATGTCGCCCTGCCGCTGCCGCCGCCGGCGCTTGCGCCGCACGGCGTCGAGCAGCTGCCGCTCGCAGATCGAGCAGAACCAGGACTCGAGCGGGCCGATCGCGACGTATTCGCCGAGCCGTCGCATGAGGACGGTCCACGCCTCGCTCAGCACGTCCTCGAGTTCGTCGTCGGTGAGGGGCCGCCCCAGGCGGGCGTTGCGCGCCGCCAGGAAGCGCCGCCCGCACGCCATCCGCCGCGCGAACTCGTCTTCTGCCTCAGGATCCCGTTCCATCACCCGCTTCACGAACCGGAGCTCCGCCGCCGGATCGAAGGCGGGCCGCCGAGGGGATGGCTGGTCGGGGTCGGCGGGTTTCAACTTCCGGCAGGGATCGGGAGATCGGCTCCGACAGGGGGCAGCGGGATCGGCGCTGGGAGACGACGCAGGCGCGCGGTCACTTCCCGGTGGGTTCGGCGGCCGGCGCCGCCGCCGGCGTGCCCTGGTCGGCGCCCTTCAGCACCTCGAGCAGCCGCTGCAGCGCCCGGTCGTGGGCCGCCTTCAGCGCCGGCGTCGCCTCCGGGTCGTCGCCCTGGCGCATGAACGCGTGGCCCGCGTCGTCGTAGATCTCCGGCTCGTAGCGCTTGCCGAGTTCCTTCATGCGCGCGGCCGTCGCCTCGATCGTCGCGTTGATGCGCTGATCGCTGCGACCGTAGAAGCCGAACACCGGCGCGCGGATCGCCGCCAGCACGGGGTCTTCGGGCGGCGATCCGTAGAACACGCAGGCCACGCCCAGGCGCTCGGCCGTCGCCAGTTCGAAGGCGCGCGCGCCGCCCCAGCAGAAGCCGACGCAGGCGACGCGGCCGTTGGCGGCCGGGATCGTCCGGGAGTGCTCCACCACCGCGTCCAGGTCGCGCCGGACCTGCGTCGCGTCGAGCTGGTAGATCGCCTTGCGCGCCGCGTCCGAGCTCTCGAACGACGCGGTGTCCGCGTGCGCCGCGTCGAACTGCGACAGCAGGTCCGGCGCGATCGCCAGGTGGCCGGCTGCCGCGAGTTGGTCGCAGAACGAGCGCACCCAGTCGGTCAGGCCGCGGTTCTCGTGGATCACCACCACTGCCATCACCTTCTCCTCGCGCTCGGGGAACGCGACGAAGCACCGCACCTTGCGCGCACCGGCCGCGACGTCGACCCATTCGTGGTGGCGCGGCGAGGCGTCGAGCTGCTTCACGGCGAACTCCTGCGCAGCCAACGGCAGGCTGCTCAGCAGGATCGAGACCAGTGGACGCGGCAGGCTTCGGGACATGGTCCCCACAGCCTAGGCGACCGGGCCGCCACGCGCGAACGGCGACCCCGCCGGATCACGGCGGCAGCGCCGCCACCACCGGCGCCCGTGCGGCGGCACGCGCACCGGCACGTCGACGGCGTTCCATGGCGACATCGCGCGCACCGGGTAGGTGCCCGGTCGCAACACCGTGGCGAAGGTGTACCGCCCCGGTGCAGCAGCCCGGTGCAGCAGCCCGGTGCAGCAGCCGCGCCGACGTAGACCTCGAACACCTGCGTGCCGGCGTCGGCGCACACCTTCACGCGCAGCGGGCCGTTGATGACGACGGATTCTCCGCCGGCGAGAACTCGAATCGATCGGACCTCGGCCGTCCCGACCTTCGCCGCCCGGCTCTCCAACCAGGGCTTCGCCTACGATCCGGCCGCCAACCCGGCCGACTGGACCGCCAGCAACGCCGGCACCGCGCTGATCGGCTTCCGACGAACAGCGGGCGCGGGGGTAGCATGGGGGCCGGTGTGTCGGCCCCCGATCGAAGGCTTCCCATGCGACTGGTGCTCCTCGTCTTGTTCTCCTCGACCGCAGTGGCCGGTCTGACGGCGCAGACCACCCACCTCGTCGGCCCGTCCGGCCTGCCGCAGATCCGCGACGCGCTGGCGATCGCCAACGACGGCGACCAGATCCTGGTCGAGCCCGGCACCTACGCCCAGTTCCACGTGCAGCGCAGCGTGACGATCCGCGCGCTCGTCGAAGGCGCCGTGCACGTCGCCATCAACGGCACCTACGCGACGCCGCGGCCGATCGGCAGCCCGGCGTGCGGCAACGATCCGGCCTGCCTCGCGTCGACGGGGCACACGGTGTTCGAGCTGACCGGCGGCCGCAGCGCCCACGTCGTCGGCCTCGACTTCGTGGCCGGGAACCTGTGGCCCGGCCTGGCGCCGCCGAGCATCCACAGCGTCGTCGTGCTCGGCGGTGCGGCGACGTTCGAGGACTGCACGTTCGCGGGCGCGGCCACCACGGCGCTGGCGGCACACGCCAGCCGGCTGCACCTGATGCGCTGCACGGCGCGCGGCGCCAACGATCCGAACGCCGGCATCTATCAGGTCGCGCGCGCCCTGGCCGCCGTCCACTGCGACGTCCTCGCGGTCGACTGTTCGTTCACGGGCCGCAACCCGGGCGGCACCGTGCTCGACACCGCCGAGGCCATCACGCTGACCGGATCGTCCTTGCACGGCAGCGCGCTGCAGATCACCGGTCCGCTGACCGGCCTGTCGCCGCAGCTGTCGTCCGCGCTGGTGGCCGACGCCGGCAGCGTGGTCTGGCTCAGCGACAGCACCGTCACCGCCGCGGCCGCCGCCTGCGGGATCGACGCGCCGGGCGCCACCGGCCATCTCGCCCGCGTCACGGTCACCCCGAGCGTCGGCTGCCCGATGCCGCCCACCGGCCCGCTGCTCGGCACCTCGCTGCCGCAGGCGCTGCGCACGGGCGGCGCGCTGACGCCGTCGTGGACCACGGAGCCGTTCGGCTTCCTGGCGCTGCGGCTCAACACCGTGCTGCAGAAGCGCGTGATCCCCGGAATCGTCGAGCAGCCGTATTGGGCCGAGGACGCGGCGCTCGGCTTCGGCTTCTTCCTGGCCGACGGCAACGGCCAGGCCGGCGCGTCGTGGGCGATCCCGAACGACCCCTGGTTCGTAGGCCAGCAGGTCTGGCTGCACGCGTTCACGCTGACGGCGACGTTCCCGTGGCAGGTGGCGCCGCCGGTCGGCGGCCTGATCCGCTAGTCGGGACGGGCACGGCGGGCCGCGCTGGCAAGCGCGGGTCCCGGCCCTATCCTCCGCGCCCATGCCCGTACCCATGATCGACCTGTGCCGCGACAAGGCACAGCTCGCGCAGATCGAGGCCGCCGTCGGCGCGGTGATCCGCAGCGGCCAGTACGTGCTCGGCCCCGAGGTCGAGCGCTTCGAGCAGGAGCTGTGCGCGTACCTCGGCTGCGCGCACGCGCTGTCCATGTCGTCGGGCACCGACGCGCTGCTGTGCCCGCTGATGGCGATGGGCATCGGCCCGGGCGACGAGGTGCTGCTGCCGACCTACTCGTTCTTCGCGACCGCCGGCGTGGTCGCGCGCACGGGCGCCACGCCGGTGTTCGTCGACGTCGAGGACGAGTTCCTGGCGCTGGACCCGCAGCGGCTCGAGGACGCGCTGCGCCGCGCCAAGAACCCCAAGGCGGTGATCGCCGTCCACCTGTTCGGGGCGCCGTTCGACGTCGAGGCGATCGTCGCGATCTGCGACCGCGCCGGCGTGCCGCTGATCGAGGACGCGGCGCAGGCGATCGGCACGAAGTACCGCGGCCGCATGTGCGGCGGGTTCGGCCGCGGCGCGGCGTGGTCGACGTTCCCGACCAAGAACCTCGGCGGCATCGGCGACGGCGGGTTCTTCACGACCGACGACAAGAAGCTGTACGAGCGCTGCCGGCTGATGCGCAACCACGGCATGGCCGAGCAGTACAAGCACCACGTGATCGGCGGCAACTTCCGCATGGACGCGGTGCAGGCGGCGGCGTTGCGCGTGCGGCTGCGCGACATCGAGAAGACCACCGAGACGCGGCGCGCCAACGCCGACCGCTATCGCCGGCTGTTCACCGACGCCGACCTGCTCGGGTTCGCGCGGCTGCCGAGCGACGTGCCCGATCGGCACGCCTGGCACCAGTTCGTGCTGCGCGTGCCGCAGGACCGCCGCGACCCGCTGCTGGCGCACCTGCGCGAGCAGGGCATCGGCAGCGCCGTCTACTACCCGATCCCGTTCCACCTGCAGCCGTGCTTCCGCGAGCTGGGGGGCAAGCGCGGCGACCACCCGGTCGCCGAGGCGGCGGCGGCGACGGCGCTGGCGCTGCCGATCTTCCAGGGCCTGACCGAGGGCGAGCAGATGGACGTGGTCGGCGCGATCGCGAAGTTCGCCCGCTGACGCTCGACAGCGGCCCGGGCGGCGAGGAAGCTGCCCGGCGATGACGATCGTCTTCTACAAGGTCCTGCACATCGTCGGCCTGGCCATGCTGCTGCTGGGCACCGGTGCCGCGTTGTTCGCGCCGAAGGACGGCCCCAAGCAGCGTCTGCCGATGATCCTGCACGGGGTCGGGCTGCTGGTGCTCCTGATCGCCGGTTTCGGCGCCATGGCGAAGCTCGGCCTGTCGGCGCCGCACGACTGGCCGGCGTGGTTGATCCTGAAGATGGTCGTGTGGTTCCTGGCCGCGTCGATGCCGGCGCTGGTGCGCCATGGCACCGTGCCGAAGCCGGTCGGCTGGGTCGTCGCCGTGCTGCTGGTGGCCAGCGCCGCCTGGCTGGCGATCGCCAAGCCGTCGTTCGGCTAGGCGCCGCGCAGGGACCCTCGCGATGCCGGCCGCGGCCTGGATGCTCGATCGGCTCGAGGCGCTGTGCGCCGCCGACACGACGACCGGGCACGAGGACCGCGGCCTCCCGGCGCTCGAGGCGCTGCTGCGCGAGCTCGGCGCCGACGTCGAGCGACTGCAGGTCGAGCCGGGCCGCACCAACGTCTGGGCCAGCTGGTCGGCGCGGCCGCGGCTCCTGTTCAGCACGCACCTCGACACCGTGCCGCCGTACCTGCCGCCCACGCGCAGCGGCGACCTGCTGCACGGCCGTGGCGCCTGCGACGCCAAGGGCCAGGTCGTGGCGCAGCTGCACGCGATCCGCGCGCTGCTCGACCGCGGCGTCACCGACGTCGCGTGGCTCGGCGTGGTCGGCGAGGAGACCGACAGCATCGGCGCGCGCAAGGCCCTCGCGCTGCAGGAGCGCTGCCGCGACCTCTGCGCCGTGATCGACGGCGAGCCGACCGAGAACGTGCTCGCGACCGGCCAGCGCGGCACGCTCCACCTCGAGCTGCGCACGCACGGGGTGCCCGCGCACTCCGGCATGCCGGAGCTCGGCCGCTCGGCGCTGTGGGACCTGTTCGACTGGCTGCAGCGCCTGCGCCAGCAGCCGGTGCGCTGTGACCCGGAGCTCGGCCCCGAGATCTGGAACCTCGGCCTGATGCACGGTGGCGCCGCCCCCAACGTCATCGCGCCCGAGGCGTCGGCCGAGGTGTTCGTGCGCACGCTGCCCGGCTGCGCGTTCCAGGACCTCGCGCGCCGGCTCGCCCCCGACGGCGCCGAGGTGCGCCTGCTCGGCGAGTGCGAACCCGACCGCTACCCCGCGTTGCCCGGCTTCGCGCATTGCACCGTGCCGTTCGGCAGCGACGCGCCGCGGCTGCGCCAGCTGGTGCCCGACCGCACCGTGGTGCTGGCCGGCCCGGGCAGCATCACGGTGGCGCACACGCAGGACGAACGGATCACCGGTGCGGAACTCGACGCGGGCGCGGCGCTGCTGCTGCGCGTCGCGGACGCGCTGCTGGCGCGCGCCGGACACGCTTGAGCGCCGGCCGTGGACGCGCCGCTCGAGGCGGTCCCGACTCCTGCCGGCACGGCCGCGGTGGAAGAACCCTCCTGCGATCGCGTCGAAGCGCGCGACGCAACCTCAGGAGACTCACGATGCGACACCACCGACTGCCGTTCCGAACCGTCCTCACCGCCGGCTGCCTCGTCCTCGCGACGGCAGCGCTGCCGGGCCAGGGGGACGCAGCCGCCAGGATCCGCCACGACGCCACCACCATGATCCTGCCCGCGGGCCACCTGCCGCTGGCCGATGTCGTCGCGGCGACGGCGGCGTTCCTGCAGTTCAACATCCTGTTCGACGAGCGCGAGGTCGAGGCGAGCGGTCGCGCCGTCGTGCTGCAGGTGCCGATGGCGATCGCACGCGACCGGGCCGAGGAGGTGATCGCCGACCTCGTCTACTCGGTGGGCTTCCTGCTCGTGCCGCGCGACGCCGACAAGGGCCTGTACGCGCTCGCCGCCGTCGACGGCCCCCGCCTGCGCGACCTCCTGCGCCTGGCGCCGTGGCGCGCGCCGGAGCAGATCCTCGCCCGACCGAACCTGAAGCAGCCGGTCAACACCGTCTTCACGCTGCGGACCATCAACGCCAACATCGCCACCAACTCGCTGCGGCCGTTCTTCGCCCAGGCCGGCGCCGCCGCCCCCGGTCAGGGCTTCGGCCTGACTTTCGGCACCGGCGGCAACAACGAGTCGCTGCTGCTCTCCGGGCTGCAGTCCGACGTCGCGGGCGCCATCGAGCTCCTGCGCCAGATCGACGGCGTGCCGGCCGCGGCGCCCGGGGCGCTCCCCGCCGAGGGCGCGGGCGCGATCCAGCAGCGCATCGCCGCGCTCGAGGAGGCGGTGCAGCAGCTGCAGAAGGCGCTCGCGGCGCTGCAGGAGCAGCAGGCCGGCGAGGGTGGCCCGCCGCGTTGATGCCCGGGCCGCGCGCGCAGCTACGGCACGAACACGTACTGCCCGCCCGATTCGTCCGCCAGCCGGCGCAGCAGCGCCGACTTCTCGCCGAGCGACACGCCGTGCACGGTGATCTGGCGCGACAGGTTCCAGCGCCGCACCTGGTCGGCGATCGCCGCCGGATCGACGACGGTGCCGACCGTCGGCTGACCGTCGGTGAGCAGGTAGATCGTGTCGACGTCCGGATCGGCGAACGCGGCCTCGAGGGCGGCGTGGATGTTGGTGCCGCTCCAGCCGACCTCGACGGCGTCGACGCGCGCCAGCACGCGCTCCTTGGTCTCCTTGGCCGCGCGACGCAGGCGGTCGAAGCAGGGCGTCACCGCGCCCTCGTACAGCATCACGTTGAACTCGACCTCTTCGGGCATCTGCTCGACGGTGATGCGCAGCTGGCGCTTGGCCTCGTCGAGGCGGGTGCGGTTCGCGTCGGTGCCGAGACGGTCGCGCATGCTGCCGGACGTGTCGACCAGGAAGATCGCGCGCTTGCTGGTCAGCGGGATGCCGTAGTAGGTCGCCACGGTGCTGCCGCCGCGCGCGGCGTCGGGACTCGGCGCGGCCTGCACCGACGCCGGCGCGGGCAGCGCGTGGGCCTCGCCGTGCTCACGCCACCACGACTCCCAGTCCGAACGCTGCCAGCAGCGCACGCCGGTGTGCGCGAACAGCGCGTCGGCCAGCAGCACGCGGAGCTGGCCGTCCTCCTGGTCCCAGCGCGCGATCAGCGCCGGGATCGACGCCACCTCGCGGAACCGGGTCAGGTAGCGGTACGCCGCCGCGCGCAGCGGCCAGTGGTCGCTGGCGAGCGCGTCGCGCGCCGGTGCGATCGCGTCGCCGAGCTCCAGCTCGACCAAGAGCGCCAGCGCGGTGGTGCGCACCTCGGGGTCCGAGGCCGACAGCAGGCGCCGCACGTCGTCGGGCCAGCTGTCCTGCTGCGCCAGGAGCGGCAGCGCCGCGAATGCCAGCTCGAGCGACTCCCGCGTCGGCCGCTCGAGCTGCGCGCGGATGCGCTTCAACATCGGCCGCACCGCGTCGAGCGGCGCGCGCTGCACGATCGACAGCGCCACCTTGCGCTGCTGCGGCGTCGCCAGGTCGAGCGCCTCGTCGACCAGCCACTGCACGAACTGCGCGTCGAGCGCCAGGCCGCCGGCGACCATCGCCACGGCGGTGTTCACGTGCGCGTGGTCGCTGTCGCCGAGGCGCAGGAACGCCTCGTAGGCGTCCGGATGCAGGCCGTAGCCGAGGCCGAGCAGCAGCTCGACGCGCACCGCCGGCGCCGGCGCCGCGCCGACGCGCTCGATCAGGTCGTCGAAGCCGCTGCGCGCCTTCGGGTGGCGCGCAGCGGCGAGCTGCCGCCACGCCATCGTCGCCAGCCCGACGTCGGTGTCGCGCAGCAGCCGCACGCGCACCTGGTCGACGGCACGGACCTCCCTGGCCTTCTCGAGCAGCCGCAGCACGAACGCCCGCTCCGCGGTGTTGCCGCGCAGCGCCAGCGGCGCCAGCCCGCGCCACGCGCGATCATCGTCGACGTGCGCGAGGCCGGCCATCGCCGCCTGCTGCACCGTCAGCGTGACGCGGTCGCCTTCCTGGCGCGCCACGTCGAGCAGCAGGTCGATGCCGCGGTTGCCCTGCCGGGCGATCGCGCGCGCGGCGGCGTGACGCGCCGGCTCGGCGGCGTCGCGCGCCAGCAACACGTCGCGCGCGGCGTTCAGCAGGGTCGGCCGCACGCGCAGCGCGATCGCGTCGAGCACGGCCACGGCGTCGAGGCCGGTCCCGGCCTTCTGCAGCTCGGTCTGCAGCGCCGCGGTGACGCGCGGGTCGTCGTGCTGCCCGAGCTGCTGCAGCGCGCGGTGGCGCTCGCGGCCGCGGACCGTGGCGACCGCCGCCTGCCACTCACGCAGCGCGTCGTCGACCGCCGCGGCCGCCGCCGGCGCGGCGGCGTCCTGGGCCGGCAGCGCGGGCGAGGCGGCGCACACGAAGACCGTCAGCAGGACGAGAGCCCAGGATCTGCGCACGGTGGTCTGCACGGTGGTTCGCGGTCGCGAGGGGCGCCCGCAGTCGGCGGCGAGGCGCGACCGCTCGCCGCGCATCATGCGCGCTCGACGGTGCGACGTCGAACCCCGCGCGCGCCGCACAGGAAGAAGTGGACGCCGACGCCCCAGCCGGTCCCGGTATCGACGTCGGGCAACACGCGCCGGACGCGGAGCGCGGTCCGCCTTACTTCGCCGCCGCGCGCAGGTCGTCGAGGAAGCGGCCGAACTCCTGCTCGGCCAGCCGCCGCCGCGCGTCGGCCGCGGCGACCGGCCGTGGCGTGGCCGACGGCCGCAGCACCAGGAAGCCGGCGAGCGGCTCGTCGGGCGTGTGCGTCCGCCGATGGCACAGGGCGCACTGCGCCGCGATCGTCGTGTGCTTCGACGTCCCGTAGTCGCGGAACAGCACCTGATCGTCGTCGTGCCACGCGCGGAAGGCGCGCAGGTCCACGGGAGACGCGCGGTCCAGGCACTCGCGCAGCGCCTGCCGCTCCAGCCAGAACACCCGGAAGTCGACGCCGTCGCGCGTGGTCGTGCCGTTGGCGGCGCCGAGCGGCTCGCGGTTCGCCAGCGTCTGCAGGCGGACATCGACGACGACGTCCGTCGCGCGCGCGACGCCGGCGTCGTCCATCGCGACGAGCCCCTGCACCAGCACCGCGCCGAGGCCGACCGGCACCGGCGGCAGCGCCTTGGGCGACCCGGTCGCGGCGGCCATCCACCGCGCGAGGTCGTCCGCCGCGTCCTGGGGCCAGGCGACGTACACCGACGACCACATGCCGGAGAAGCGCGCGTCGAACAGGCGCGTCGACCGACGGTCGAGTTCCACCAGCCGGTCCCCGACGAACCCCGGCGCGACCGCAGCCAGGTCGGCGAGCGCGAACGTCGCGAGCCCTTCGCCGCGCAGCACGGCGGCCGGCAGCGCGATCCGCCGCGCGGCCGCGAGCAGCGGCGCGAGCAGCTCCGGGTTGGCCTCGGTGTCCTGCAGGCGGCGCGCCGTGCGCAAGAGGTCGCTCTGGAACCAGACCGCGAGGCGCGGCCGCGCCCGCAGCGCCGCCGCCACCTCGCCGTCGATCGACGCGAGGTCCTCGATCAGCGCCGCCCTCTCGTCGTCCGTGAACGACTCGCGCGGCAGCTGGCGCCCGTCGCCGCCGAACCGCCGCGCGTCGCCGCCGCTGCCCTTGCGTTTGCCGAAGTACCACCCGGCCGCGAAGAACTCCGCCGCGTCACCGTGCTCGCGCGGCAGCGCGGCGCCCACCTCGGCGGGGATCGCCGTCGCGAGCCACAGCGTCCGGAACACCCGGTTCAACGGATGCCGTGGATCCGGGTCGTACGGCGTCCACACCGCCGCGGGATCCGGCAAGCCGCGGTCGGGGTGATCGGCCGGACGCCAACGCTGGCCGGCGTCCCCCTGGGCCACGAGCGCCGTCGACACCGACGACCAGAAGACCGAAACGACCAGCGCGCTCCGCATGCGGCGGGGCAGCGTAGCCGACGAGGTCACGGACGTTCGCTCCGCATCCACGCGCCGGGTAGACTGACCGCGTTGAGAGGCACCGATCCACCCACGCCGCAGCGGCGCGTCACCGGCCGACTCGTTCGCCCGGGCGGCGACCGCGACGCATTCGATCGCGAGTTCTGGGCCGCGATGACCGGCGAGCAGCGGGTCGAGGCGCTGTGGGGAATGACACTGGACGCCATCGCGATCACGGGCGGCAATCCGGATGTCGAACCTCGACTTCTGAGATCTGTTGGCCGAGTTCTCCGGCCATGACGTCCGCGCGACGGACTTCTCGACCCCGGGAACGGTGTACCAGATGGGCGTGCCTCCCAATCGCATCGACGTGCTGACAGCGGTCGATGGCCTGCGGTTCGCCGATTGCTGGGGGCGTCGAGTGCGGGCGAAGTTCGGGGACGTCGACATCGCCTACCTCGCGCGCGAAGACCTGATCGTCAACAAGAAGCACGTCGGCCGGCCGCAGGACCTCGAGGACGTGCGCGCCCTGGAGCAGGCGCCGTGACCCGGCGCGTTCTCCGGTGGACGACGCCACGGGCGGTGACGCGCCGAGACCGGGCCGGGCTCCGTCGGTCGGGAATCTGCGGCGCACGTCTCACGAGGGTCGTCCCAGGCGCGTAGATCGACCGCCGTCGGCGCGAGCGAAGCGCTCGCGCACCTGCGGACCGGACGGCGCCGCGTCGAACCATGCAACGATCCCTCGCCCGCGCGCCCTGGCGCCTCGTCGCGCTCGTGGCGCTCTCGCCGCTCTCGATCCCGTGCTCCGCGCAGGACGCCCCCGATCCGGTGGCGACGCCCGCGGCGAGTGCGCGATACGCCGAGCGCCTGCTGGTCCTCAACAAGGCCGGCGGCTCGATGACGATCTTCGACCCGGCGACCAGAAAGCCGGTGGCCGAGGTCGAGGTCGGCACCGGCCCGCACGAGGTCGCGGTGTCGCCCGACGGTCGCACGGCGGTGGTCTGCAACTACGGCGAGCAGCAGCCCGGCAGCACGCTGACCGTGATCGACGTGCCCACCGGGACAGCGACCGCGACATTCGTGCTCGAGCGCGAGGAAGAAGTCGACGGCGCGCCGAAGCGGCGCACGTTCCTGCGGCCGCACGGCATCCGCTTCCTCGGCGACCGGCACGTGGTGGTGACCAGCGAGCAGCTGCGGCGCCTGCTGGTCGTCGACGTCCGGGAGCGCAAGGTCGTGCGGGCGCTGCCGACGCAGCAGCGCACGCTGCACATGGTCGCGCTGGCGCCCGACGGCCACGCCGCCTACGGGTCGAGCATCGCCGACGGCACGCTCGGCGTGTTCGCGCTCGACGGCGACGGCGAGACGCCGGCGAAGGTGCTCGAGACCGGCGCCGGCGCCGAGGGCCTGTGCGTCGTGCCGGGCACCGGCGCGATCTGGGTCGGCAACCGCGCCGCAGACACGCTGAGCGTGATCGACCCGAAGACGCACGAGGAGCTGGCCGAGCTGGCGACCCAGGCGTTCCCGATCCGCGTCGAGTGCACCCCCGACGGCAAGAGTGTGCTGGTGTCGTGCGCCGAGGCCGGCAGCGTGCAGGTGTTCGACACCGCCACGCGCGAGCTGCGGCACACGATCGACCTGCAGGGCGAGGAGAGTGAGCAGAGCCCGCTGCCGATCGGCATCTGCATCGACCGCGACGGGCGCTTCGCCTACGTGGCGTGCGCGCGCGGCGAGTACCTGGCGGTGATCGACCTCACGGCGTTCCGCATGGTCGACCGCATCCCGGCCGGCCCGGGACCCGACGGGATGGCCTGGGCGCGCTGGCGCACCGCCGAAGACGCGCGCTGACGCTGCGTTCGCGGCGACGCGCGCCTATCCTGCTCGGCGTGACGAAGCAGCAGCAGCCCGGCGATCCGCCGCCGAAGGTGATCTGGCACCAGGTGCCGGACACGACCTGGCCCGGCGCCGCGGAGGCGACGGCCTCGCGCTGGTTCTCGCCGGTCCGGCTCGGCCCCGTGACCGCGCGTACGCGCACGTGGGTGCCGGCGATGGTGCCGTGGCGCGCCTCGGACGACGGCCTGGTGACGCAGCACGTGCTCGACTGGTACGGCCGCTTCGCGCAGGGTCGGCCCGGCGTCCTGGTCGTCGAGGCCACCGGCATCCGCGACGTGCCGAGCGGCCCGCTGCTGCGCGTCGGCCACGACCGCTTCGTCCCGGGGCTGCGCGCGCTGGTCGAGACCGTGCGCGAACGCAGCGGCGGCGCGACCCGGCTGTTCCTGCAGATCCTCGACTTCCTGTCGATCCGTCGGCGGCCCGAGCCGGCGAAGTACTTCGCGCGGTTCCTGCAGCTCAGCGAACGGCACCGCGCGGCGGCCGCCGCAGCGGCGCCCGCGCTCGACGCGGCCGACGACGACGCCGTGCGCGCGTGGCTCGCGGCGCAGGACGACGCCTGCTGGCAGCAGGTGCTCACCGCGCGCGAGTACCGCGACCTCGCGTTCGGCTACCGCGAGGAGGTGAACGACCTGCACCTCGACCACGTGCGCGAGCTGCCGCAGGTGCTGCCCAGGCTGTTCGCCGACGCGGCGGCGCGCGCGCGCGACGCGGGCTTCGACGGCGTCGAGCTGCACTACGCGCACGCCTACACGATGGCGTCGTTCCTGAGCCGCACGAACGCGCGCAGCGACGGCTACGGCGGCTCTCCCGAGGCGCGGCGCCGGCTGCCGCTCGAGGTCTACGCGGCGGTGCGCGCGCGCGTCGGCCGCGAGTTCTGTGTCGGCGTGCGGTTCCTCGGCGACGAGGGGATCGCCGGCGGCAGCACGATCGACGACGCGGTCCAGCACGGGGTCGCGTTCGCGCAGGCCGGCTTCGACTACCTGTCGATCAGCAAGGGCGGCAAGTTCGACGACGCGAAGCAGCCGCGCATCGGCGAAGCGGCGTATCCGTACACCGGCCCGTCGGGTCACGAGTGCATGCCGACGGTGCGCAGCGACGCGCGCGGGCCGTTCGGACGCAATGTCGAGCTCGCGCGCGCGATCCGCGCCGCGGTGCGCGCCGCCGGCTGCGACACGCCGGTCGTCACCGCCGGCGGCATCCACTCGTTCGCGCAGGCCGAGGAGATCCTGGCCGCAGGCGACGCCGACATCGTCGCCGCCGCGCGCCAGAGCCTCGCCGACCCGGACTGGTTCCGGAAGGTCGAGCTCGGCCGCGGCCAGGAGGTCCGCCGCTGCAAGTTCACCAACTACTGCGAAGGCCTCGACCAGCGGCACAAGGAGGTCACGTGCCAGCTCTGGGACCGCGCCTTCGACACGCCCGACGCCGACACCGTCCCGCGCTCACGCGACGGCAAGCGCCGCCTGCTGCCGCCCGACTGGAAGCCCTGACCACCGAGCGCACGACCCCAGGCCTGGTCTTGGGATCTGCGTGGCGGTGCGTGTCGCGGATGTCTGCTGCTTTGTGTGCTCTGTGTGCTCTGTGTCCTTCTGTGGTTGCTTCTCGGTTCGCGGATGCCTGCGTGCCGCGGGACGGCAACCTGAGTCGAGCGCCCTCTGCTCCGTGCCCCTCCCGATGCTCTCGGTGCTCTCCCTGTTCTTCCGGGAGTACCCCAGAGAAAAACCACAGAGAGCACAGAGGACACAGAGCAGAAAGCAACCGCCAGGCGAAGGCAGCCGCCCAGCCAGAGGCGACGCAGCGAACGCGGAGCAGGTCTTCGCCCGACCTGGCATCACACGCGCACACGGCGCAGTCCCCGCTCGCCTTGGCGGATGCCCTTGCTGCGCGGCTGCCTTCTGCTCCGTGCTCTCCGTGTCCTCTGTGGTTGCTTCTCTGGCTCGCGGATGCCTGCGTGCCGCGGGACGGCAACCTGAGTCGAGTGCCCTCTGCTCCGTGCCCCTCCCGATGCTCTCGGTGCTCTCCCTGTTCTTCCGGGAGTACCCCAGAGAAAGACCACAGAGAGCACAGAGGACACAGAGCAGAAAGCAACCGACCAGACGAGCACGAGCGCAGATCCAGTACGGGCGGAGGAGAGAATGCTCAGGGGCGCCAGCGGGGGCCGCCGATGTTGCGGCGGATGAGCCAGCGGCTGAGGGCGACGATGCCGAGAATCTCCCAGGCGAAGTTGAAGAGGACCGGCCAGATGCGCGGCAGCGCGCACTTGAGCAGCTCCCAGTGGCCGGCGACGTCGAAGCGGTACTCGGGGAGGATGATCACGTGGCCGCCGCAGTCCATGGTCATGACACCGGTGAACCACTCGAACAGCCAGCCATTGGACGGGTCGCCGG
This sequence comes from Planctomycetota bacterium, assembly GCA_050245995.1. Taxonomy (GTDB): domain Bacteria; phylum Planctomycetota; class UBA1135; order UBA1135; family UBA2386; genus JBFWWV01. The sequence continues at coordinate 164,749 of JBFWWV010000002.1, forward strand.
GCTCCTGCCAGAGGAACTCGCGGTACATCCAGATCTTCAGCGCGATCAGCAGCATGAAGACCACGCGACTGCGGGCGTCGACCAGGAACCGCGTCGACGCCAGCAGCAGCGGGACGAACAGCATGTTCGTGTGCCGCATCACGTCGTAGGCGAAGCCGAAGATGCTGCCGATGCCCACCAGCACCAGCAGCGTGTGCACGCGATCGCGCGGCGGGCGCGGCCACCACGCGTGCCACAGCACGATCACGAGCAGCGGCCCGAACTGCAGCAACGCGTGCACCGACGCGAGGAACCACAGCCACAGGAAGCTGATCGGCAGGAACATGTTGTCGAAGAAGTACTGCTCGTTGTACTCCCAGTTCGGCGCGTGGGCCTTCACGTACTGGCGGTAGCCCCAGTACAGCGCCACCACCGCGACGATCGCGACCACGTCCCAGCGCAGCTTCGACTGCGGCGCCGCCTGCCGCCGCACGAACAGCATCCACGGCAGGAAGAACGCGGCGAGGTCGTGGTTGAGCAGGTTCAGGAAGAACACGGTCCAGAACGCCCAGCCGTGCCGCGCCACCAGGTAGCCGATCAGGAACAGCGAGTAGCTCAGGTTGTCGCAGTAGCCGACCATCCCGCGCTTGTAGATCTGGATCGCGCCGGTGAACGCGATCGCCAGCGTGATCAGCCAGGCATCGACGGCCCTGGCACCGCGGCGGCGCGCGACCGCGTAGCACAGGCTCAGCATCAGCACGCCGGTGAGCCGCGTGAAGTCGGTGAAGCGCAGGCCGTCGAGGCCGAGCCAATGCGCCAGCAGCGGCGACAGGATCCGGTGCGGCAGCTGGCCGACGAACGCGAACGGCTGCTCCGACATGCTCTGCCAGAACTCGCCGAAGCCGCACGGCTCGGTCAGCGCGGGCTCCACGAGGCACGACAGCAGGTAGGCGATGATGCCGGCGGCGACCGCGGCGCCGAATTCCTCGATGCGCGACGGCCCGCGGCGCAGCGCCGCCGCAGCTGCCGGCGCCGCCGCCGCGCCGCCGTCTGGGGTGCCGGACGCTGGGTACGACTGCATGGGGGGACGGCGACTGACGGAGGTGCGTGCGGGCTGGCGGGGTCCAGAAGCCTAGCCCGCTGCGCAGCGAGTCGGAGGCCCGAAACCGCCGCTCGTCCCGCGCCGGGAGAATCGAGGGGAAGACCGGGCCCCGGGCACCGTCCATCGCCGCCACCGACCATGCGCAGCGGCCCCAACCCATCCGCCCGCCGTGCGACCGCGGTCTCCGCGGTGGCGCTCGGGATCCTGGCGCTCGGCGCCGTCGCCCCGGACGCCGCGGCGCAGCAGGCCGAGCCCGCGCGCGACGGCTCGAAGTTCGGCGACATCCGCGTCGGCGCCGACGGCTTCGTGCTGCCGGCCGGCCAGGTGGAGCTCACCGAGCTGGTCGCCGCCGCCGCCTTCTACCTGCAGCGCAACCTCCTGGCCGAGCCCGAGGAGCTCGCCCGCACGGCGCCGCTGCACTTCCAGAAGGAGCTGGCCCTCGACGCGCTCGGCTGCGAGGACGTGGTGACGCAGCTGCTCTACATGCGCGGGTTCGCGGTGATCGAGGTCGACGCCGCCCGGGGCCTGTACGAGGTGCTGCTCATCGCGGGGCCGCGCGGCGCCGAAGTCGTGGAGCGCGCGCCGTGCCGCAGCGCCGACGCGGTCCTGCGGCGCCCGCACCTCAAGCAGTACGTGTTCACCGAGGTGCAGCTCGACTGCCTGGACGCCGAGGCCGCCGCCGACCAGCTGCGCCGCCTGCTCGGCGCCGCGGCCGGCCCTTCGCAGCACCGCCTGGGCGGCGTGGTGTTCGGCGCGCTCGGCAACGCCCGCACGCTGTTGCTCGCCGGCTTCCAGGACGAGGTCGCGCAGGCGATCCGGCTGGTGCGCGTTTGCGACGCGTCGGCCGCTGCGGCCGCGGGCAGCACCGCGGACCCCGCGGACGAGGCCGCGGAGTCGGCGCGGCGGAATGCCCGACCCGGCACGACGCGCGCGAACTGACGCGCCCTTGGCCAGGGCCCTGGCGGCACTTGGGACGGGCTGCGTGCCGTCCGGGCGCGGCACCGAACCGATTCGGGCCAATCCGGACAGGTCGTCGGGTCGTACCCTTCCTTGACAAGTCCGGGAATTCATCAACACTCAACCGACCTGCCCGAGCCTGGTCCTTCCCTGCCCAGTGGACTGGAGCTTGCCCCGCCGGCCCATGCAATCGGGCCGTGTTCCATCCCCTCTACAGGTAGCCCGCACCAGAATGCGATTCGTACCGCTACTCGGCCTGATCCTGGCGTCCGCCGCGTTCGCCCAGGACACCACTCAGGATTCTCCGTCCGCCTACCACAAGCTGAAGCCCTTCCCGGCGCTCGAGCAGCGCGTCGGCGGATCGTGGGTCGCGGTCTGGAACGTCGCCACGGGCACCCCGCGCGCCATCTACGGCACCGGCCTTCCGCTCGAAGGCTGGCGCGAGAACAGCCTCGAGGAGGCACGCCGCCACGCGTTGGCGGCCCTGGACACGCACGGCGACCTGCTGAAGCTCGGCAGCTCGACGTTCCGCGAGAGCATCGGCGCGCGCATGGGGCGCACCTGGTCGTTCAAGTTCGACCAGTACTTCCAGGACCTGCCCTGCATCGGCGGGCGCGCCGACGTGCGCGTCAACATGAAGGGCGTGCTCGCCATGATGGGCAGCACCGCGTGGCAGATCCCCGCCGACTTCGACACGGTGCCCACGCTCGACGAGCTCGAGGCGCAGGCCCGCGCCTGGATCGCCCTCGACCAGCGCCGCACCGAGGAGCCGCAGCCGGGCCAGCCCCGGAAGAACCGCCTGGTGATCTGGGGCGACGTGTTCGCCAACGACACCGCGCCGTTCTACCTCGCCTGGGAGATCCCGGTGTCCAACGTCGACCGCATCGGGCAGGGCCCCATCGGCCGCTACTACATCGACGCGCACACCGGCGCCGTGCTGCACTACCAGACCGACAAGCACGAGTGCGGCTTCGCCGCGTGCCGCAACCCGCACCACGGCCTGAACCGGCTCGAGGAGGCCGCGCCGCCGGCCGAGCCGCTGCTGCCGGTGCCGACCACGGTCACGGTGATGGCCTGGACCCGCACGCCGACGCTGTCGGCGATCGGCGCCCCGACCAACGTGCCGCTCCCCGGCGTCGACGTGAACGTCCCGGGCCTCGGCACCTTCCGGACCGACGCCGCGGGCCAGATCTCGATCGACATCACCTCGCCGGTGACGATCAATCTCACGAGCCTCGGCGGCCGCCACTTGCAGCCGGTCCAGGACTCGTCGTCGAGCCTGCCGGCGGCCAGCGTCACCGTGACCCCGGGCGTCCCCGCGACCCTGCAGGTGCTGACGTCCGGCTCGTCGCAGCAGGCGATCGCGCACAGCAGCACCTACTTCTGGACCGACTCCGCCAACGAGTGGGCCCGCTCGATCCTGGGCAACAGCCCCGAGCTCGACACCGCCGACCAGGTGGTGCCGAGCGTCAACGTCGTCGCGCTCGACCAGCAGGGCACGCAGATCTTCTGCAACGCCTACTACACCAACAACACGATCAACTTCTATCCGCTGGGCGGCGCCTGCAACAACACGGCGTTCTCGTCGGTGATCGTGCACGAGTGGGGCCACGGCCTCGACGCCCGCTACGGCGGCATCTCCAACAACGCCGGCGACGGCCTGTCGGAGGGCTGGGGCGACATCCTCGGTATCTACCTGGGTGACAACCCGGTCGTCGGCATCGATTTCCGCACCAACGGCGGCTTCGTCCGCACGGCGCTGAACAACCGCCTGTACACCTCGCTGACCGGCGCCACCGGCGTGCACGCCTCCGGCGAGGTGTGGATGGGCTTCGCCTGGATGGTGCGCGAGAACCTGCGCGCGGCCCTCGGCACGCCGCAGGCGATCAGCATCAGCGAGGACATCGTGGTCGGCTCGATCGTCGCGGACGCGCAGAACCAGATCGACGCGGTGCGCGAGGTGTTCGTCGCCGACGACAACGACGGCAACCTGTTCAACGGCACGCCGCACTACGCCGAGCTCAGCGCCGCGGCGACCGCGCGCGCCCTGCCGTTCCCGCAGTTCCAGCCGGTCACCGTGCAGCACGCGGACCTGGCGAACACGACCGAGCGCTACAAGTCGCGCCTGGTCCTCGCCGACGGCATCGTCAACGACACCGGCTCGCTGACCGAGCTGCGCCTGGTCTACTCGGCCGCCGGCGGCCCGACCCAGACGCACGTGATGCGGCCCACGGGCACGCCCGGCCAGTACCGCGGCGTCCTGCCGGGCCTGTCCTCGGGCCTGGTCCGGTACCACATCGAGGGCACCAGCACGACCGGCACCGGCCGCTACCCGATCGAGGGCGAGGTGACCTACGTGGTCGAGACGCCGCCGACGACCGGCGCGTTCGTGCCGTTCTTCACCGAGACGTTCGAGACCGGCGCGCCGGGCTGGACCAGCCAGGCGATCGCCACGCAGAACGACTGGCAGGTCGGCTCCCCCGCGGGGCGCTCGGGCACCTCGCAGGGCGTCGCGTGGGCCGACCCCGCGGCCGCGGCGAACGGCACCGACATCTACGGGAACGACCTCGGCAACACGATCGGCACCACCAACTGGAACGGCTCCTACGCCGCCAACGTCGAGAACGTGCTGATGTCGCCGGTGCTCAACTGCAGCAACCGCACCGGCGTGATCCTGCAGTTCAGCCGCTGGCTGACCGTCGAGGAGGGCATCTTCGACCAGGCGACGATCGTCGTGAACGGCGTGGAGGTCTACGCCAACCCGTTGCTCGGCAACCTGGTCGACAGCTCCTGGCAGACCTTCACCTACCGCCTGCCGATGGCGGACAACAACCCGAGCGTGCAGATCGAGTGGCGGCTGAAGACCGACGGCGGCCTGCAGCTCGGCGGCTGGAACATCGACGACGTGGTGGTCGGCACCGAGACGGTGCCCCAGCTGCCGGCGTCGCTGCAGATGCTGCCGCCGCAGAGCACGGCCGGCCAGACCGTGAATCTGGCGATCCGCACGCAGGGCCAGCGCCTGTTCGTCCTGGTCGTCGGCGACACCGCCGGCCCGACCAGCGTCAGCGGTTTCCCCACCGCCGACGTCGGCGGCGCGCTCGACTTCCTGGTCGGGTTCACGGACGTCGCCGGGTTCTACAACCTGTCGTTCACGTCGTTCGGCGGCATGCCGAACGAGGGGTTCCTGATGCACTCGCAGGTGCTCGTGTTCGAACCGGGCAACACGTTCTCCCTGTCGAACTCGCACCTCAACCTGTTCGCGCAGTGACCTCTGCCGGCGCGCGCCGCCCGGCGCGCGCCCGCGACAACGAGCACCGGGGCGCAGGGTCGAACCTGCGCCCCGGTTGCGTATCGTGCGGCCCTCCCCCGCCCGCGCGATGCGCACGACCCTGATCCTGTTCGCCGCCGGCCTGCTGCTGCGGCTGGTGCCGTGGCTGCTGTCGCCCGAGCAGGCACTGCCGGCGACCGCGGCCTACCGGGGCGACGCGGAGTACTGGCTGCAGTCGGCCGACCCCGCCAGCGGGCTGCTCGCGCAGCTGCCGTTCCGGCCGCCGGCGATGACGTGGCTGGCGCACCTGCTGGCGCCGACCGACGGCGACGCGACGCTGCTGCGGCTCGTGTTCGTCGTGCTGGGCGCGCTGGTCGCGCCGCTGATGTGGCTGCTGCTGCGGCGCAGCTTCGCGGCGTCGGTCGCGGCGCTGGCGGCGTGGATCTGCGCGCTGAGCGGCGCGCTGATCACCGTCGGCTCCGGCCTGCACGGCGAGCTGCCGTACCTGCTGCTGTTCCTGCTGTCGATGTTCGACTTCGACCGCCTGCGGGCGGCGCCGGCGCCGGCCGCGGCGGTGCGCTGGGGCCTGCTCGGCGCGCTCGCGTGCCTGGTCCGCGCCGACCACCTGCTGTTCGTGGCCCTCGCGCTGCCGTGGCTGTGGCGCGCGCGCCGCGGCAGCCGGCGGCGCGACCTGCTGCTGGCACTGGGCACCTTGGCCCTGGCGCTCCTGCCGTGGCAGCTGCACGCAAAGGCCCGGGTCACGGCGTGGAACCGCGGCGAACTGGGCACTCCGGCGCCGGAGCTGCCGCCGCCGGGCGCGCCGGCGCTGCCGTGGGACGCCGCCGCGCTGGCCCGCGTGCGCGCGATGCCGGCGCCGTGCCGGCTGTGGAGCTTCGCGTTCGTCGACGCGACGGCGCGCCACCGCGGCCACGCGCGCGTCGCCGAGGCCGATGTGCAGCTGCTCGACGAGGCGTTCGGCTGCGTGCCGGAGCCGCTCCGGGCGCCGGTGATCGCGGTGTACGGCCCGCTCAACTTCTTCCTCGCCAACTCGCCCGAGGCGCTCGCGAACGGCGGCTTCACGCGCGCGCCCCTCGACCGGCCGCCGCCGATGCTGGCCGAACGCGACCGCTACCCGCCGTGGATCGACACCGTGGTGCCGACCTCGGGGCAGCTGACGCTGCTGTACCCGCCGCACCTGCACGCGCTGAACCACGGCCACCGCCTCGGCCTCGCCTGGCTCTGGCAGCACCCGGGGGACGCCCTGCGGCTCGCCGGGGCCAAGCTCGCCCAGACCTGGCGCGGCGCGGCGACGGGACTCGGGGCGCTGCAGCTGCCGATGGGCCGCGACGGCTTGCGCGAGCCGGTCGACCTCGTGGTCGCCGATGGCGCCGTGGCGACGGTCTGGCGCGCGCTGTTGCTGCTGGCGGCCGTGGCCGGCGCCGCCCGCCTGGGTCGCCAGCCGGCTGCCGCGGGCTGGGCGCTCTGGCTGGTGTGCCGCGTCGCGATCGCGGTCGCGTTCTTCGGCTACGCGCGGCTCGGCGCCCTGTGCGTGCCGGCGCTGGCCCTGTGCTGGGCCGCGCTGCTGGCGCCGCTGCTCGAGACCGGGATCGCGCGCCGCGCCGCGTGGCTCCGCTGGCTCGGCGCCGCCGCGATCACGGCGCTGCTGCTCGTCGACGCGGCGAGAGCCCCCCGCACCCCGACGGTCACCGGCCCGGGTCGCGGTGCCGAGGACGCGCGCGCGACCGTCGCGTACTGAGCCCGGCGAGCGCGCGGCGGCATCGTCCCCGATCGGGACGACGCGACCGGCGACGTCCGAGCGCCCCGCCCGCCGGAGCTAGGCTCCAGGGTCCCTTTCGCACCGGCAGGGCCGCGCCGCGGCACCGCCTCGTCCCCACTCGCTCCAGAGGAACCCATGCTCCGCACCGCCTTCCTGACCGCGCTGGCCGCGAGCGTCGCCGCGACGCTCCCTGCGCAGAACTGCTTCGACTTCAACCTCGGCACGGACCTGAACCTGACCGACGACGGCGTCGCCAGCGCCCTGCCGCTCGGCTTCTCCTTCACGTACGGCGGCGTCGCCTACACCGACATCTGCGTGTGCTCGAACGGGTACCTCTGGCTCGGACCGACCAGCTCCGGCGGCGACTTCTCGCCCACCGAGGCCGAGCTGCTCAGCGGCGCGCCGCGCATCTGCCCGCTGTGGACCGACATGAACCCGGCCGCTGCCGGCAGCGGCCATGTCTACTACAACACGGTCCCGGGCTTCTCGGCGACCGTCACCTGGGCCGGCGTCTACGAGTTCGGCGGCACCAACGCGATCGAGATGCAGATCGTCCTCGACGCCACGGGCGCCATCACCGTCACCTACGGCCCCAATGCGGCCGTCGGCGGCACGCTCAGCGCGAACGTGATCGTCGGCGCGAGCCCCGGCGGCGGCGCGGCCTCGAACCCCGTGTCGTTCGCGACGCGGCCGGTGGTGATCGCACAGGACACGTTCGCCGAGGTGTTCCCGACCACGGGCGCCACGCCGATCCCGCTGGCCGGCTTCCAGATGTCCTGGGTGCCGACCGCCCCGGGCTTCCTCGCGTCCGACAACTCGTGCGTCATGGGCTCGTTCCCGCGCCCGGCCGCGTTCGACGTCGTCGGCGCCGGCTGCCCGCCGTTCGCCGGCGGCCTGGACGCCGGGGACGACAGCACCCACGCGCTCAACCTGCCGTTCGCGTTCCCACACAACAGCGGGCCGGTCAGCAGCATCTACGCGTCGTCGAACGGCTTCATCACGCTCGGCGCGACCAACCCCGGCTCGGGCTGCTGCTCGGGCAGCGTCACCACGCTGCTGGCCGGCGCGCCGCGCATCGCGGGCTTCTGGCAGGACCTGAACTGCAGCAACACCAGCACGTCGGGCAACGGCGACCTGTTCGCGCACACCGATCCGGCGACCGGCGACTTCGTCGTGACCTGGGAGAACGTCGGTGAGTTCGGCGACTCGACGCCCGCCGCCAACAACTTCCAGATCGCGCTGGGCGCGGGCGGCGACATCAAGATCCGCTACCTGAACGTCGGCATCACCAACGCCACCCGCGTGGCGCTTTGCGGCTACTCGGCCGGCGGCGGCGCGGTCGATCCGGGCGCCCTCGACCTGTCGGCGAGCTCCGGCCTGTTCGGCTCGACGCTCTACGAGACCTTCAGCAACAGCAACAACGTCCTCGACCTGAGCGGCCTGGACTTCCTGCTGCTGCCGCTCGGCGCCGGCGACTACATGATCCTGCCCGGCGCCGCCGGCGCCTGGGTCCCGCCGCCCGCGCCCGTCCAGCCGCTGACGCTCGCCGCGGCCCCGGGCTCGCTGCCGCAGGTCGGTGGCAACTTCACCCTGGACATCAGCGGCATCGCCGCGGCCCCGGCCGGCAACGTCTGCGGCCTGCTGCTGAGCCTCGAGGCGCCGCCGATCGACCTCGGCTTCCTGGGCGCCACCGGCTGCACCGCGATGCTCGTGCTGCCCGAGCTGGCCGCGTTCGTGAACCTGCCGCTCGGCGCGCCGACCAGCTCGTTCGCGTTCGCCATCCCCGCGAACCCGACCTTCTACGGGGTGCAGGTGATGACGCAGGCGGTGAGCGACGACCCGGCGGCCAACGCCTTCGGTTGGCGCGTCAGCAACGGCGGCCGCTGGACCTTCGGTCTCTGAGCCGATCGCGGCCTGCTTCGATCGGGTGACGCCGGTCCGCCGCGCCGCGGCGACCGGCGTCGCGCCGTACGGACGTACTGCGGCCCGCGTGGGCGAAGCGGCTGGCCGCGGCGAGCGGCCATCGCGCCGCGGTTCGGTGCACCGTCTATTCGGGTGCCCGCGCCGGCGGACCGCGCTGCGCACGAGGTCGAAGCCTCGCGCTGGAATCGCCACCACACGGGGGTTTGCCCGAGGCAGGTTTCCGGCGCCGTTCGCGCCACCTATCGCCGCGCTCCCCTTGCGCTGCGGTCGCAGACGCGGTTTCGTGGTGCCCTCGTTTCTTCCGCGGGAGCGCCTGCAACGCCGCAGGAGCTCCAACCCTCCACTTCAGAGGTTCCCATGCTCCGCACAGCTCTTCTCACTGCGCTGGCTTCGAGCGTCGTCGCGACGCTGCCCGCCCAGAACTGCTTCGATCTCAATATCGGCACGGACCTGCTGCTGACCGACGACGGCGTCGCCGCGGCGCTGCCGCTCGGCTTCACGTTCAACTTCGGCGGCGTGGCCTACACGGACATCTGCGTCTGCTCGAACGGCTTCATCTGGCTGGGCCCGACCAGCTCCGGCGGCGACTTCTCGCCCAGCACGGCCGAGCTGCTCTCCAACCCGCCGCGCATCTGCCCGCTGTGGACCGACATGAACCCGTCGGCCGTCGGCAGCGGGCACGTCTACTACAACACCATCCCCGGCGTGTCGGCGACGATCACCTGGGCCGGCGTCTTCGAGTTCGGCGGCACCAACGCGATCGAGATGCAGATGGTGCTCGACGCGGCGAACAACATCACGATCACCTACGGCGCCAACGCGCCGATCGGCGGCTCCCTCGGTCCGTCGGTGATCTGCGGCGCCAGCCCCGGCGGCGGCGCGGCGGCGAACCCGATCTCGTTCGCGACGCGTCCGATCGTCATCGGCCAGGACACGTTCCACGAGGAGCTGGTGACCCCCGGCCCGTTCCCGCAGTTCTCGAGCTTCCAGATGACCTGGACCCCGACCACCCCGGGCTACGTCGCGTCGGACAACGTCTGCACGATCAACTCCTTCCCGGCCCCGGCCAACTTCGAGCTGGTCGGCACCGGCTGCCCGCCGCTGTTCAACCCGGGCCTCAACGCCAGTGACGACTCGACCCACCTGGTCACCCTGCCGTTCCCCTTCCTCCACTCCAACGGCACCGTCTACAACGACATCTACGTGTCGTCGAACGGCTTCTTCGTGTTCGGCAACGCCAACCCGGGCTCGGGCTGCTGCTCCGGCAGCAACACGACCCTGCTGGCCGGCGCGCCTCGCGTCGCGGGCTTCTGGCAGGACCTGAACTGCAGCGATGTCAGCACGTCGGGCAACGGCGACGTCGAGACCTACACCGATCCGGTCAGCGGCGACTTCGTCATCGACTGGGTCAACGTCGGCGAGTTCGGCGACACGACCCCGGCGGCCAACAACTTCCAGATCGCGCTCAGCGCGGCCGGTGACATCAAGATCCGCTACCTGAACGTGGCCATCACCAGCGCGACCCGCGTCGCCCTCTGCGGCTACTCGGTGGGCGGCGGCGCCATCGATCCGGGCAGCACCGACCTCAGCGCACTCGTCGCGCCGACGGCCGACACGGTCTACGAGCTGTTCAGCAACGCCACGCCGAACCCGATCGACCTGTCGGGCCTGAACTACCTGCTCCTGCCGGGCGCTCCGGGCAGCGGGCAGTACACCGTGCTGCCGGGCGCCGGCGGCACCTACACCAACAACACCAGCCCGGCGGTCTTCCCGCTGACGCTGGACAGCACGACCCTGCCGCAGGTCGGCGGCACGATGAGCATCGACGTGTCGAACATCGCTTCGGCGCCGAACGGCAACATCGTCATCCTGCTGATCTCGACCGAGATCCCGGCGCTGGACGTGTCGTTCCTCGGCCTGACGGGCTGCACCGCCCTGATCTCGCTGCCGGAGATCGCCTCGTTCACCAACCTGGTGTTCGGCGCGAGCCCGACCACGAGCTTCTCGGTGCCGATCCCGAACAGCCCGGTGTTCTACGGCGTGCAGGTCATGTCGCAGGCCGTCAGCGACGACGCCACGGCCAACCCGTTCGGCTTCAGCGTGAGCAACGGCGGCCGCTGGACCCTCGGTCTGTGATCCGCTGCTGAGCGGCGCCGCCTCGGCGGCAGCCGTTCGCGCTCGCGACCGCCGGCGTCCCCCTGGGGCGCCGGCGGTTGCATGTACGGCGCGCCCTGGACGACTCCGCCCGACCGGAAACCGGGCTCCGGATCCGGCGCGCCGCCCGTGGATCGGCCTGTCGCGTGGGCTCCCTGCGGGTCAGGGGCTCCCCGCGGGCCGGGGGCCTTGCGGCGCCGCGAAGTTCCGGCTCCGCTTACGGACCTCGTTTCTTCTCGGGGAAATCGGCCCTTCTGTGCCGCTCCCATGTCTCCATCGTGAGGCTCCCATGCTCCGCAATGCCCTGATCACCGCGCTGGCATCCAGCGCGATCGCTTCCCTGCCGGCTCAGTGCTTCGACACGAACCTGGGCACGGACCTGCTGCTGTCCGACGACGGCGTCGCCGCGGCGCTGCCGCTCGGGTTCACCTTCAACTTCGGCGGTGTGGCCTACACCGACATCTGCGTCTGCTCGAACGGGTACATCTGGCTCGGCCCGGTGAGCTCCGGCGGCGACTTCTCGCCCACCGTGCCGGAGCTGCTGAGCGGCGCACCGCGCATCTGCCCGCTGTGGATCGACCTGAACCCCGCCTCGGCCGGCAGCGGGCACGTCTACTACAACACCATCCCCGGCGTGTCGGCCACCGTGTCGTGGGCGCACGTCCATCAGTTCGGCTCCACGACGCCGTTCGAGATGCAGATGGTGCTCGACGTCACCGGCACGGTCACCGTGACCTGGGGGGCGAACGCCCCGATCGGCGGCTCGCTCGGCCCGGCGGTCATCTGCGGCGCCAGCCCCGGCGGCGGCGCTGTGGCCAACCCGGTCTCCTTCGGCGCCCCGCCCGTGATCTCGCTGTCGGACACCTTCCACGAGGAGGCGCTGACCCCCGGCCCGTTCCCGCAGTTCTCGAACCGCCAGATGATCTGGGCGCCGACGACCCCGGGCTACGTCTGCGCCAACAACGCGTGCTCGATGAACTCGCTGCCGCTGCCGGCCAAGGCCGAGCTCGTCGGCGCGGGCTGCCCGGCCGTGCAGGGCCCGTCGCTGTACGAGGTGTTCAGCACCACCAACCCGCCGGACCTGAACGGCCTGGACCTCGGCTTCCTGCCCACCAGCGCGACCGACTACCTGGCGCTGCCGGGCCTGTCGTCGACCTACTTCGCCGGCGGCACGAACAACCTCGGCCTCACCGATGACCAGGCGGTCTCGGTCGCCCTGCCGTTCTCGTTCCCCTACGGCGGCGGAACGATCTCGTCGATCTGGGTGTCGTCGAACGGCTTCATCACCCTCGGCGCCGTCAGCCCGGGCAGCGGCTGCTGCACCGGCTTGGAGACCACGCTGGCCAGCGGTGATCCGCGCATCTGCGCGTGGTGGGCGGACCTGAACCCGAACGCGGGCGGCACGGTCACCGCCGACCTCGACGGCACCACCGGCGAGTTCGTGGTCAGCTGGAACGCGGTGCCCGAGTTCGGCCAGACCAACACCGTCGACACGCAGATCGCGCTGGCGCCGACGGGCCAGTTCACCATCCGCTGGCAGAACGTGACCAACACGTCGCACACCTGGATCGCCGGCTACAGCCAGGGCGGCGGCGTCCCGGTCATCGGCTCGGCCGACCTGTCGAGCGTCACCTCGACCCCGGTCACGAGCGTCGTCCAGACGCCGCTCACGCAGAGCTTCGTCGGCACGCCGCAGATCGGCGGCTCGTTCCAGATCGACGTCAACAACATCGCCCCGCTTCCCAACGGCAACATCTGCGTGCTGCTGCTCAGCACCGAGTTCCCGGGCGGCCTGGGGCTCGGGTTCCTCGGCGCCACCGGCTGCACGGGCTACCTCGTGCTGCCGGAGCTGGCCTCGTTCCTCAACCTGTCGCTCGGCGCGCCGACGTCCACCTTCACGTTCCCGATCCCGGCGGCACCGCCCTTCCCGGGCGTGCAGCTGTTGTCGCAGGCGATCAGCTACGACGTGCCGGCCAACGCGTTGGGCTGGCGCATCAGCAACGGCGCCCGCTGGACCTTCGGTCTGTGACCCGCCGCGGAGCGGCGACGACCCGCGTCGCCGCTCCGCGATCGTGACCGCCGGCGCTCCCCCCGAGGGACGCCGGCGGTCGCATGTACGGTGCGGTGCGCGGATCCGCGTTTGCGGCGCGGCGCCTCGGGAGACTCGCGGTTTTCCCGGCTACACCTCGACGCCCCGATGCGGTCTGATCGCGTCGGGATCGCCTGGTGCGACCTCCCTGCCCCGCCTCTCCGAAGCCTCCATGAAACGCCCACTGCTCCTCGCCGCGTTGACGGCCGTCACGGCCGCCGCGCTTCCCGCCCAGAACTGTTTCGACACGGTCCTGGGCACCGACCTGAACTTCTTCGACGACGACGCGGCCACCCTGCCGCTCGGCTTCACGTTCACCTTCGCCGGGGTCGCGTACACGGACGTCACCGTGTGCTCGAACGGCTTCCTGTGGCTGGGGACCGGCGCCGGCTCCGCCAACCTGTTCGACTTCTCGCCCAGCGAGGCCGAGCTGCTGGCCGAACCGCCGCGCATCTGCCCGCTGTGGACCGACCTCGAGCCCGACGCCCCGGGCAGCGGGCACGTCTACTACAAGTCCACGCCCGGCGTCTCGGCGACCGTCACGTGGGCCGGGGTGTACGAGTACTTCACGACCAACCCGATCGAGATGCAGATCGTCCTCGACGCCAGCAACGGCATCAAGATCACCTACGGCGCCAACGCGGCGCAGGGCGCGCTCACCTCGCCGACCGTGATCATCGGCGTCAGCGCCGGCGGCGGCGCCGCGGCCAACCCGATCTCGCTCGCGACCCGTCCGGTGGTCGTGACGCAGGACACGTTCTACGAGCTGATCACGCCGCCGGTGCCCTACGCGGGCTTCCAGATGCAGTGGATCAGCACCGCGCCGGGCTACCTCGTGTCGGACAACACCTGCACGCTGAACGGCCTGCCCGGCCCGGCGTCCTTCGACGTCGTCGGCGCCGGTTGCCCGACCCGCCAGGGTCCGGCGATGTACGAGACGTTCGACGGCTTCGCGACGATCCCCGACCTGTCGGGCCTCGACCTGTCGTTCCTGCCGACCGGCGCCAGCGACTACCTCGTGCTGCCGGGGCTGTCGCCGACGTTCTTCACGGGCGTCACGAACAACCTCGCCATGAGCGACGACCAGTCGATCTCGGTGCCGCTGCCGTTCTCGTTCCCGTACGCGGGCGGCACCGTCACCTCGATCTACGTCTCGTCGAACGGCTTCCTCACGCTGGGCACCACGGACCCGGGCAGCGGCTGCTGCTTCGGCGACGTCACGACGATGCTGTCCGGCCCGCCGATCATCGCGGCGTGGTGGGCAGACCTCTATCCCCCGGGCGGCGGCGGCGTGTACGCCGACCTCGACACGGCCACCGGTGAGTTCGTCGTGACCTGGGACCAGGTGCCCGAGTACTTCACGAACCCGCCGCAGACCGCCCAGATCGCGTTGAGCCCGACCGGGCAGTTCACGATCCGCTGGGGCACGGTGTCGACCACGAGCCACAACTTCCTCACCGGCTACTCCGGCGGCGGCGGCTCGCCGGACCCGGGCCCGACCGATCTGTCCGGCGTCAGCAGCGCGACGGTCTCGAGCCTGATCATCCAGCCGCTCGAGCTCGACGCGGCGCCGGGCGCCGTCCCGCAGGTGGGCGGCAGCATGAGCCTCGACGTGACCAACATCCCGGCCGCGCCCAATGGCAACATCGTGATCCTGCTGATCTCGACCGAGATCCCGGCGACCGGGCTCGATTTCCTGGGCATGACGGGCTGCACGGCCTTCCTGTCCCTGCCGGAGATCGCGGCCTTCACGAACCTGACGTTCGGCGCGCCGACCACCAGCTTCGTCGTCCCGATCCCGCCCGATCC
This sequence comes from Planctomycetota bacterium, assembly GCA_050245995.1. GTDB lineage: Bacteria > Planctomycetota > UBA1135 > UBA1135 > UBA2386 > JBFWWV01. The sequence goes on from JBFWWV010000002.1 coordinate 179,807, forward strand.
GGCGTTCTACGGGTTCTCGGTCATGTCGCAGGCCATCAGCGACGATGCCGTGTCCAACCCGTTCGGCTTCATCGCGAGCAACGGCGGACGCTGGAACCTCGGGCTGTAACCGACTGACGGTCGGCAGGAACGCCGACGTCTTCGGCCGAACACCGCCGCCGACGTCCTTCGAGGCGTCGGCGGCGTCGTGTACGGCGGTCGTCACGGCTTTGCCCCGTTGGACTTCCGCGGCTTGCGCCGCAACCTCGCAAGGGGTCCCATGGCGCCGCCCCTTACCGAACCTCGAGGTATCCATGCTGCGCTCGACCCTGTGGACCCTGGCCCTGACCGGCGTCTCCGCCGCGCTCCCGGCCCAGGCCTGTTTCGACCCCAATCTCGGCACCAATCTGGCGCTGACCGACGACAGCATCTCCGCTGCGCTGCCGCTCGGCTTCACGTTCACCTTCGGCGGCGTCGGCTACACCGACATCATCGTCTGCTCGAACGGGTACATCTGGCTCGGCGCCACACCGCCGGTCACCGGCGCGGCCGACTTCTCCTCGTCGGAGGCCGAGCTGCTGTCCAACCAGCCGCGCATCTGCCCGCTGTGGACCGACATGAACCCCAGCGCCGTCGGCAGCGGCAACGTGTGGTTCAACACGGGCACCGGCACCGCCACGGTCACGTGGGACGGCGTCATCGAGTTCGGCGGCTCGAACATCCTCGACGTCCAGCTGGTGCTCGACAGCGCCAACGGCATCACCATCACCTACGGCGCCAACGCCGCGGTCGGCGGCACGTTCGGCGGCACGGTCAGCGTCCTGATCGGCGCCAGCGTCGGCAACGGCGCGGCCTCGAACCTGGTGTCGTTCGCGAGCCGGCCGCTGGTGATCGGACAGGACACGTTCTGCGAGGTCATCCCGACCAACGGCTCGACGCCGATCCCGTACAACGGCTTCCAGATGGGCTGGAACTCCACCGCGCCCGGCTACCTGGTGATCGACAATGCCTGCATCGGCCCGGCGTCCGTGAACCTGGTCGGCCAGGGCTGCCCGCCGCCCCAGAGCCAGAGCCTCTACGAGGTCTTCGGCACCGGCACGGGGGACCTCAACGGTCTCGACCTGTCGTTCCTGCCGACCGGCGCGTCGTCCTACCTGGCGCTGCCGGGCCTGTCCCCGACGTACTTCACCGCGTTCAGCAACAACCTGGCGATGACGGACGACCAGTCGGTCTTCGTCACCCTGCCGTTCAACTTCCCGTTCAACGGCGGGACGGTCGGGTCGATCTACGTGTCGTCCAACGGCTTCATCACGCTCGGCGCCACCGACCCGGGCTCCGGCTGCTGCACCGGCGTCCCCGCGACGATGACGGCAGGTCCACCCCGCATCTCCGCGTGGTGGGCCGACCTCTTCCCGCCGGGTGGCGGCGGCGTCTACGCGGACGCCGATCCGGTCAGCGGCGACTTCGTCGTCAGCTGGGACCAGGTGCCCGAGTACTCGGCCGGCGCGCCGCAGAGCTGCCAGATCGCGCTGAGCCCGACCGGCCAGTTCACGATCCGCTGGCAGTCCGTCTCGGCCGGCACGCACACGTTCCTCGCCGGGTTCAGCTTCGGCAACGGCGCGACCGACCTGGGTCCGACCGACCTGTCGGCGGTGACGAGCAGCCCCGTCAGCGGCACGCTCGTGACGCCGCTCACGCTCGAGGCGCAGGCGGGCTCGACGCCGCAGATCAACTCGGCGTTCACCATGAACGTCAACAACATCCAGTCACTGCCCAACGGCAACATCTGCGTGCTGCTGATCTCCAACGAGATCCCGGCCACCGACGTGTCGTTCCTCGGCCTGACCGGGTGCACGGCGTTCCTCGCGCTGCCGGAGCTGGCCTCGGTCCTGAACCTGTCGCTCGGCGCGCCGACGAGCCAGTTCGTGCTGAACATCCCGAACGACCCGAACTTCCTGGGCGTGTCGCTGATGTCGCAGGCGGTGAGCGACGACCTCACGGCCAACCCGTTCGGCTTCCGCGTCAGCAACGGCGCGCGCCTGAACTTCGGCCCGTAGTTCGCGCGACCCGCACCGCGGCGGCGCTGAACGGCGCCGCCCGCTCGCCGACGCCGTCGGGTCCCACGCGGATCCGGCGGCGTCCCGGAGGCGTCGGCACGACCGGCGACGGCGCGACGCCGCTTCCGGCGCACTCGGTAAGTCGATGCTCGAGCAGCGTCACATTGTCCACGCGCGTCAGCCGGCAGTGGGCGGCGCGCGTCGGTTAGGGCGCACGGCCCCGGCGACGGTGCGCACCGGCGCGCGGCCGGTCAGATCGCCCATGATGTGGGCGCAAAACGCCGCGCAGAGGCTGCTGCACCAGTTCGGAGACAGCGCTGGCCAAGACGGTGACCCGCGCATCGCGCTTCGCCGCTTGACAGTCCGCCTACCATCGGTGAGCAGCCCCCCTCCGATGTACTCTGGCCCACTTTCGATGCCACTATGATGGATCTGAGGTCTTTATGAAGTCGCAACAGTCTCGGCGGAAGAGGCGACCCCCGACGGACGCGTCGGGGAAGGTCGTCAACAAATCAGAGGTCGTAGGTGCACGCTATGTTCATGGGGATGTATGCGTGACCATCTCGATCACCGATTCCTCAACTTGGGTCAGATGCGAAATGGGCGGTGTGCCCGTGACCATCACATACCTCCAAGACGGCACTCCGACCATTCTCTTGGGCGAAGGCGTAGCGTGCGTTGCCGTAACGAAGTCCGGCACGCCGTCAGCGGCAGTCTCTGTCTCGCGAGGACGGTTCGAAGAAGCGACAGCCGTGAACTTCAAGTCTCTTCGCACCGGTCACAAGCGATGATTCCCAGGACACCTGCTCGCTCGAAGCAATCCGCGTGATCGCGCCAAAAAGGGACGGTCACGCAGACTGTCGGACTCGCGTGCTTTCGAGATGTCGCGCATACGGACGAAGCTGGACACATCCGGGCTCTCAAGCTGGGTCTGACGTCACCCAGACAACGGTGTTGGGCTGGTCCACACGCCTTGGGGACTGAGAAGCGGACCAGCCCGACCAGGATGCCCGGTCCAGGACCGGGTCAGGTCGCGACGGTGACGTTGAAGTACTTCGCCGCCGGGTGGTGACAGATCACCGCCGACGTCGACTGCTCCGGCACCAGCTGGAACTCGTCGCTCAGCGCGACGCCGATGCGCTGGGCCTCGAGCAGCATCAGCAGCTTGTCCTGGTCCTCGACGTTGGGACAGGCCGGGTAGCCGAACGAGTAGCGGCTGCCCTGGTACTTCTGCTTGAACAGGTCGTCGATGTCGGGCGCGTCGTTGGCGGCGATGCCGAGCTGCTGGCGCATGCGCTTGTGCCAGTACTCGGCCAGCGCCTCGGCGCCCTCGACCGACAGGCCGTGGAAGTGCAGGTACTCGTCGTAGCGGTTCTCCTTGAACAACCGCTCGCTGGCGGCCGTCGCCACCGCGCCCATCGTCACCAGCGACAGCCCGACGACGTCGAGCTCGTCGCCGCCCTTCTTGCGGAAGAAGTCGCTGAGGCACAGGCGGCGGCCGCCGGGCTGCCGCGGGAAGTCGAAGCGGCACAGCTCGCGGGCACGGTCGTTCGGATCGACGACGACCAGCGAGTTGGCCTCGCTGTAGCACGGCCACCAGCCGTAGACGACGCGCGGCTCCAGGGACTTCTCCTCGCGCACGCGCTGCACCCACTGCCGGAACTTGGGCTCGACGACGTCGGCGACGAACTTCTTGTAGTCGGCCTCGCTGCGCTTGCCCTGGCGGTACTGCCACTGCAGGCGGTAGAGCGCCTTCTTGTTGACGTACTGCAGGACCGTGCCGAGGTCGAGCTCCTGCGGCGACACGACCTCCGGCCCCCAGAACGGCGGCGTCGGCACCTTCGGCGCCGGCGCGACGCCGCTGTCGGCGTACTCGGTGAAGCGGTGCTCGAGCAGCTTCTCCTTGTCGGCGCGGGTCAGCCGCCGCCGCGCGGGCGCGCGCTGCTCGGGGTGCACCGTCTCGGTGATCGTGTGCACAGGCGCGCGGCCGGTGAGCTCGTCCATGATGTGCAGGCCGGCGAACGCGTCCTTGCCGTAGTAGACCGGACCGGTCGTGAACGCGGCGCGCAGGTCCTCCTCGACGTAGGCGCGGTTGAGCGCGGCGCCGCCGCAGATGACCGGCGTCTTGATGCCGCGCTGGCTCATCAGCTCGAGGTTCTCCTTCATCACGACGGTCGACTTGACCAGCAGGCCGCTCATGCCGATCGCGTCGGCCTTGTGCTCGCGCGCCGACTCGAGGATCTGCTCGACCGGAACCTTGATGCCGATGTTGACGACCTTGTAGCCGTTGTTGGAGACGACGATGTCGACCAGGTTCTTGCCGATGTCGTGGACGTCGCCGCGCACCGTCGCGAGCACCAGCGTGCCCTTCTCCTCGCCCGCGATCTTCTCCATGAACTGCTCGAGGTAGCCGACGGCGCTCTTCATCGCCTCGGCGCTCTGCAGCACGAACGGCAGCTGCATCTCACCGCTGCCGAACAGCTCGCCGACGACCTTCATGCCGTCGAGCAGGATCTCGTTGATGATCTCGAGCGGCTTGTGCTTCTGCATCGCCTCGTCGAGATGCTTGTCGATGCCGATCTTGTTGCCGTCGATGATGCGCCGCTTCAGGCGCTCCTCGACCGGCAGGTCCATCTCGTTCTTGCCGCCGCCGAGGTCGATGCGCTTCTGGCCGCTGAAGCGCTCCATGAACTTGAACAGCGGGTCGTAGCCCTCGCGTCGCCGGTCGTGGATCAGGTCCAGGGTGACCTGCCGGTCCTCCTCGTCGAGCTTGTGGATCGGCACGATCTTGCTGGCGTGCACGATCGCGGAGTCGAGCCCGTGCCGGATCGCCTCGGCCAGGTAGACCGAGTTGAGGATCTGCCGCGGGTACGGGTCGAGGCCGAAGCTGATGTTGCTGAGGCCGAGGATCGTGCGCACGCCCGGGATGTGCTTCTTGATCAGCTCGATGCCGCGCAGGGTCTGGATGCCGGCGTCGCGCGACGCCTCGTCGCCGGAGCCGATCGTGAACGTCAGCGGATCGAAGATCAGGTCCTGCGGCCGCATGCCGTGCCGCTTGACGACGATGTCGTGGATGCGCCGGGCCACCTCGAGCTTGCGCTCGGCGGTCTTGGCCATGCCCTCCTCGTCGATCGTCAGCGCGACGAACATCGCGCCGTAGCGCCGCGCCAGCTCGCACAGCTGGTCGGCCTTGCCCTCGCCGTCCTCGAGGTTGATCGAGTTGATGATCGCGCGGCCGGGCGTGACCTTCAGCGCCGCCTCGACCACGTCGATCTGCGTGCTGTCGATCATCAGCGGCGCGGTGACCTTCTGCACCAGCGGCCGCAGCAGGCCGCACATGTCGGCGGTCTCGTCGCGACCGACGTAGGCGGTGCAGACGTCGAGGACATGCGAGCCCTCGTGCACCTGCTCCTTGGCCATCTGCAGCATGCCCTCGGTGTCCGATGCCAGCATCAGCTCGCGGAATTTCTTGCTGCCGTTGGCATTGGTGCGCTCGCCGACGATCAGCGGACCCGAGTCCTGGTCGAGCGGCACCGCGTGGAACAGGCTCGCGACCTGCGCCGGGTACTCGGTCGGCCGCGGCTGCGGCTTCAGCCCCGCGACGGCCTTGGCGATCGCGCGGACGTGCTCCGGCGTCGTGCCGCAGCAGCCGCCGACGATCGACACGCCGAAGTCGCGGACGAAGCGCGCGTGGAACCTGGCCAGCTCGTCGGCGGTGAGGTCGTAGGTCGCGACGCCGCCGACGTTGCGCGGCAGGCCGGCGTTGGGCATCACCATCACGTGCCGCGTCGACAGCTTGCCGAGGTGCCGCACCGACTCCTGCATCAGGTCCGGGCCGGTGGCGCAGTTGAGGCCGACGACGTCGATCGGCAGGTGCTCGAGCGTGGTGAGCGCGGCGGCGATGTCGCTGCCGACCAGCATCGTGCCGGTGGTCTCGATGGTGACGGTGCAGAAGATCGGCACCTCGCGACCCTGCTCGACCATCGCCTCGCGGGACGCGAGGATCGCCAGCTTGACCTGCAGGATGTCCTGGCAGGTCTCGATGTTGAGGCAGTCGACGCCGCCGGCGAGCAGGCCCGCGGCGAAGGTCTTGTAGTTGTCGTACAGGTCGTCGGCGGAGATGTGGCCCAGGGTGACCAGGCGGGTGCCGGGTCCCATCGAGCCCGCCACGTAGCGCGGGCGCTCGGGGGTCGCGAACTTCTCGGCGGCCCGCCGCGCGACCTCGGCGCCCATGCGGTTCAGCTCGAACGACCGTTCGGCGATACCGAACTCCCCCAGCACGTAGGGCTGGCCGCCGAACGTGTCGGTCTCCACAACATCCGCTCCGGCCTCGAAATACGCCGAGTGGATCGCCTCGATGACCTCCGGCCGGGTCTCGACCAGGATCTCGTTGCAGCCCTCGAGGCCGCGGAAGTCGTCGAGGCTGAGGTCGGCGCGCTGGATCATCGTCCCCATCGCGCCGTCGAACACGAGGACGCGGTCGCGCAGCGCGCGCAGGATCGGGAACCGCTCCAGGCGTTCGGCAGGATCGAAGGGGGCTTGCATGCAGGAGACGCGGAGAAAAGTGGGCAGGGAGCATACCCGGTCGGGCGAGGGCGCCCGAGCCCCGATTCGCCTTCCGGGCCCTGCGCCTCACCGCAACAGACGGCGGCGCGGCGCGACGACCCGGAGTGCTATCCTCGCCGCACGGCCTCGCCCCATCGGGCCGTCACCTCATCATGCGACACCCCCACCTCCCCGCGGTCGCCCTGGCCGCGCTGCTCTCCAGTCCCGGCCTGTGCCAGCTCCCCGCGGGCACCGCGGCCCCGGCGTTCGACATCGATCACGCCTGGAACGACGGCCCTGCGAGCTTCGCCGAGTTCGAGGGCAAGCTGGTCATCCTCGACTTCGCCCAGACCTGGTGAGGCCCGTGTAAGGCAGCCGTCCCGCACCTGAACGAGCTCTACGCGAAGTTCAAGGACCGGGGGCTGCTGCTCGTCGGCGTGTCCGACGAGGGCAAGAGCCTGATCGAATCCGTCTTCATCGAGAAGATCGGCGCCCGCTACCCGTTCATCCGCGCCAGCGGCGTGAACCAGCAGTACGGGATCCGCTTCTTCCCGAGCATCTACTGCATCGCCCCCGACGGGACGATCCTGACGACGCCGAAGGACCGGATGCCGTCGGAGCAGTTCATCGAGGAGCAGCTGCAGCACGTGACGCTGGCGCCGAAGATGCCGGCCGACTCGCGCTTCGACAACCTGCGCAAGTGGTGGGAGGAGCGCGAGCACGCGCGCATCGCCGAGTACCTCGAGAAGATGCTGCAGGCACCCGACCTCGACGCCGAGGTGCGCGAGGTGTACGCGGCGCAGCAGCAGACGCTGCAGCAGCGCATGACGCGGCAGGCCGAGCGCGTCGTGGAGCTGGCCAAGGGGCCGGACTTCGCGCGCTCCAAGGACCGGCTCGAGAAGATCGTCGCGGACTGGAAGGGCCTGCCGCCCGCCGTCGCCGCCGAGGCCGAGCTCGAGCGCTTCGGCAAGGACGCGCGGATCAAGGAGGAGCTGACCGCCGCCAAGACGCTCGATCGCCTGCTCGAGCGCAACGACGCGGCGAAGACGTCGGGCCGGCGCAAGTTGATGGAGGCGCTCGAGAAGTTCGCGAAGAAGTACCCCGGCACCTACGCCGCCGTACGCGCGCAGACGATCCGCGGAGAGCTGGTCGAGCAGGGCGAGTGACTCGCGGGACGCCGGGGCCGAGGCCCCGGCGTCGCCCTCAGGCGTCGCGCAGCCGCTCGAGGCCGCGGCTCGCGAACCACTCCTCCAGCCGGTGCGGGCCGAGCCGGTCGCGCACCGGCGCCAGCGCCTGCTCCGCCGCGGCGCGGTCGGCGGCGTCGAGCACGACGAACGCGCCGGTGCCGTCGAGCCGCCCGCGCAGCAGCGCCGCGTCGTTGCCCTCGAGGGCCGCCAGCGCGCGGTCGCCGTCGTCGGCGATCAGCAGCACGTAGGCGCGGCCGTTGGCGCCGGGCGCCGGCGTCTCACCGCGCGCGGTCGCGGCGTCGAGCTCGGCGATCTCGGCGGCCAGGAACTCGCGCAGCGGCGCGTCGGTCGCGAGCGCGTGGTACTCGAGCGCGAACACGCCGGCCTGGAAGCCCGGGTCGGTCTCCGCCAGCGCGGTGGCCGCCGCGCGGTCGTCGGTGTCGAGCACGAAGATGCCCCGCAGCGCCGGGTCGGAGCGCTGGCGCCCGAACGGTCCGGCGACCAGCAGGTCGCCTTCGCGCGCCATCCGCTCCATGTTCTGGAAATGGCCGCGGAACACCTCGCGCTGGCGCTCGGCCGGCAGGCCGGTGGCCGCGCCGGTGCGCAGGTAGACCAGCGAGTAGGTCGGGACGGCCGCGGGCCGCGGACCGCCGGCGCAGGCGCCGACGACCGCGAACCCCAGCACCAGCAGCGAGCGGCGACGGTTCACCTGGTCAGTGGACCGCCGCCGCGACGCGGCGCAAGCGGAAGCCTTCCCGACCGGCGCGTGGTGCCCCGGCCCGCCTTCGGTTCTCAACGGCACCGCGACGTTGGCCGGCGCGCCGAGCCCGGCAGGCGCGCCGCGCCGGTCAGCGCAGGCTCTCGATGCGCCCGGCGGCGTCGACGATCTGCGTGATGCGCAGCCCGTAGCTGTCGTCCACCAGCACCACCTCGCCGCGCGCCACCAGCTTGCCGTTGACGCGCAGGTCGACCGGCTCCTCGGCCTTCTTGTCGAGCGCGACCACGCTGCCGGGCACCAGCCGCAGGACCTCGTCCAGGCTCATCTGCGCGCGGCCGACCTCGACCGCGATCGGGATCTCCACGTCGAGCAGCAGGTCGAGGTTGCGGGGGTCGCCGCGCGTGCCGGGCCCGAGCTGGCCGAAGGCGACCGGCTGCACCGCCGCCGCGGCGACCTCGGCCGAGGCGTGCGCCAGATCGTCGGCCTCGGGCCAGGCGTCTCCGGGGTTCTGCTGCGCGTCGCTCATGCGGTGTCGCCCATGACATCGGCCACCTGCAGGGCCAATCTGTTGCCGATCCTGCCGACGTGGCCGCGGAACTTGGGCCGGCCCATGACCGGCACGACGGCCGGCGTGCCGACCCGGGTGTCGAGCGCGACCACGTCGCCGGCCTGCAGGTCGAGCAGCTGCCGCAGCGTGATGCGCGCGCTGCCGAGCTCGACGCTGAGGTCGACCGGCACGTCGCGCACGGTGCGCGTGACGTGCTCGCGCATGGCGCCGGGCTCCAGCCGCGTCACGGTGTCCTTGCCGAACTTGTCCAGGTACGGCTCCAGTGACTGGAACGGCAGCAGCAGCCGCAGGTCGCCGATCAGGAACTCGCCCGCGGCCTGGAAGTACACCGACAGCACCACGTCCTGCGACGGCAGGATCTGCGCCATCGACGGGTTGCAGAAGCGGTTCTCGACCGACCACTGCATCGGGATCACGTCCTCGAGGCTCTCGACGATGCGGTCGAGACACGGCCCCACCAGCGCGTCGGCGACCGTGTACTCGGCCTGCGTGAAGTCCTTGGGCACGCGGGTCACGCGGCCCGAGCCGCCGAGGATCCGGTCGACCGCGCCGTACAGCAGGCTGGTGCTGGCGGTGAACAGCACCGGCAGCTTGAACGGCTCCATCTTCACCACGTAGATCGCGGCCGGCCCCGGCAGGTTCTCCAGCCAGGTGCCGAAGCGCTGCTGCTCGACCGCGACGCAGTCGCAGCGCGTGTCCAGACGCAGGCGGTCGGAGATCGTCGCCGACAGCAGCTTGCCGGCGCTCTCGAAGAAGCGCTCGAGCCCGCGCAGCTGCTCGCGCGCGAGGCGGTTGGGCTTGAGCAGGTCGATCTCGTTGACGCGCTCGTCGGCGCTGAACTCGAGCGACGGCTTCGGGCCCGCGATCTCCTCCTCGACGGCGCCCGCCCGGAACATGTCCAGCAGGGTGTCGATCTCTTCGTTGCTGAGGATCTCGTTCACCGGGTCACCATCACGGCCCCGTCGGGGGGCGCTGTCGGGGTCACTGCACGATCCACTTGCTCCACAGGATCTCGGTCACCTGCGCGACCTTCTCGTCGCGCCCGCCCGGGAACAGCGTGGCGTTGAGCTCGTCGACCAGGTCCTTGGCGAGCACGCGCTTGCCGTTCTCGGCGTTCAGCTCCTCCATGGTCCGTGCGCCGAGCAGCTCGAGCACGTTGGAGCGCGCCCGGTCCCAATGCGACTTGATCGACTCGAAGGCCGCCGCCTCCATGTCGTCGCGCACGACGTACACGAAGTAGAAGCTGGCGCTCGCGTACTTCTTGCCGGCCGCGGTGCGCGGGTTGAACTGGAACTCCATCAGGTCCGGGTGCTGCACCGGCAGGAACTCGTGCACCGGTTCGTGCACCGGCACCTCGACCTGCTTGGGGGGCACGGCGAAGACCACGCCGGCGCCGCCGATCGCGGCGCCGACGGCGATCAGGATGATCGGCGGCAGCCCCTTCTTCTTGGCGCCGTCGCCCTTGCCATCGGCTTCTTTCTTGGTGTCGTCGGCCACTTCGTGTCACTCCTCCGACGCCGATCCTCTCGGAGCGGTATCGGCTGGTCGCGCGCCGTGTGTCAAGGAAAGCCTCACCGCGGCGCCGCGGCCGATGGCACCGGCTCCTTGGAGACCTTCAACCGCTTCTGCAGCACCTCGCGCACCATCGCGTTGGGCAGCGCCTGCAGGATCTGGTTGACCGCGTCCTTGTCCATGAACTCGAAGGTCTTGAGCACCTCGTCCTGCCCGGCCTCGGTCTTCCACTGCTCGGTGATCAGCTCCGCCACCTTGGACGGCTCGAAGCTGGCGAGCGTCTGCGCGTTGCGCTTGAGCCCGGCGACCTCGTCGGTGCGCACCATCTTGACCTGCTCCTGGAACTGGTCGATGCGCTCGTCGAGGCGGCGCTGCAGGTTCTCGAGCTCGACGCGCTCCTTGCCCAGCTCGGTCTGGCGGCGGGCGATGTCGTCGGCGAACTCCTTCAGCGCCTTCTCGCGCAGATCGAGCGACTGGCCGCGCTTGTCGAGGTCGCTCATGACCTCCTGCACGCGCTTCCAGGCGTCGTTGAGCTGCTGCGGCGTGATGCCGGACGGCATGCCGTCGAAGCGGAAGTAGCCGCCGGGCGCGTAGCGGCTCCGGCGGTCCTGCGCGAGTTCGTCGGCCAGCGCGTCGAAATCGCGCTCGGCGGCGTGGCCGCCGTCGTGCGGGGCCGCCGGCGGGTGGGCCGTCGTCGCATGGGGCTCGGCGCCGTGGTCACCGCCGCCGCCGTGGTCCGCGCCGGCCTCGCCGTGCCCGGCGGGCTCCTCGCCGTGCCCGCCGCCGTGGCCGCCGCCTGCCGGGGCCTCCTGTTCGAAGATCGAGCGGCCGCGCTTCAGCGGCCTGGTCGGCGCCGGCTCCTGGCCCTGGGGATCCTGGCCCTGGAGACCCTGGCCCTGGAGACCCTGCGCGTGCGGGTCGGCGTGGCTCGCCTCGGCGGTCGCGCCGTGGCCGTCGGCGCCCGCGTCGGTCGCCGCGCCGTGCTCGCCGTTCCCCGCCGCGTCGGTCGCGTGCGGATCGTTCGGGTCGCCCTCGGTCGCCGGCGGCGGCGGAAACAGCCCGTTGAGAACGGGGATGTTGGCGACGCCGTCGTGGTTCAGGCGCCCGGTGACGGCGAGGCCGCCGAGCAGCGAGCCCGCGAACAGCGCGACCGCGATCAACAGGTTGACGATCAGCTTCACGTCCGGTCCTCCTCGGCGGCCCGCGCGCCGAAGCGCGCCAGCTCCTCCATCTCCAGTTGCTCGGCGCGATCCTGCTCGCGCCGCCACTCGTCGCGCCGGCGGTCCTGCAGCGACGCCAGCGCGCGCTCGTCGCGGCGCCGCTCGAGCCAGTCGCCGCGGGCGCGGTCGAGCTGCGCCTGCGCCGCGCGCAGCTGGTTGGTCAGGTGCAGGCGGTGCCGCGCGAGGCCCTTGGCCAGGGCGCGCGCGAGCGGCGCGTGCGGCTCGTTGCTGCAGCCCATGCGCTCGCAGTCCTGCATGCCCTGGGTCGCCGCGCCGAGCCGCTGCTCGACGCCGGCGACGGTGCCCATCGCCTCGGCCAACGAACGGCGCCCTGCGCGCTCGAGCTGCGAGCGCAGCCGGAGCAGGCCGCCGAGCCGGAATCGAAACCGCTGCATGTCGACCCTATCGGCCATGGCATGGGCCGTTGTGGAGTCGAGTTGCCGCGAATGTCGGCGGCGCCGGCCGGCGCCGGTGTCGCGAGAGGCCACAGCGGGCCGGCCGCTCTCCGGCGGCCGCCGGCCCTCAGCTGCCGGCCCGGTCCGGTCGACGCCCCTCGATGGCGGCCTGGTCGCGGGCGTCCAGGTCGAGCCGGTGCCGGAGCACGAACGACTCCAGGCCGCGCAGGACCCGGGCGACCACCAGCACCTGGACCGCCAGGATCACCAGCAGCGAGAGCTGCATCGAACCCGATGCCCGGGCCCAGTCGCGCAGCGCAGCGACCGCCGCACCCCGGCCCGCGTCACCCACGGTCTCCGACAGCAGGTACATGTGCGCGAGCGCGAACGGCGCCAGCGCCAGGAGACCGTACGCCATGGCGAGCAGCCCGATGCGCAGGTTGCGCAGCTGGCCCTCGAAGTGCTTCGGCCGCCGCGTCGTCAAGAACGACCCGGTCAGCGTGATCGCCAGGTAGGCAAGAACGCCCCACTCGAGCGCGTCGGTCATCGGCGGCGTGCGACGCGCGGACCCGGACTCCCTTCCCGGAAAGTCCGGCGCCGGCCGCCCACGCGCTACGATCGCCCCTCGTCATGTCGCTCCGATCCAGGTGGTTCGCGATCGCCCTGGGGCTCGGCGCCGGCCTCGCCGCGCCGGCGCGTGCGCAGAGCGACGCGGCCGCGCCGACCTCGGAGGAGGAGCCGGCGCCGGCGCCGGCCGAGCCCGCCGGCCGCAGCCTGACCGAGGAGCAGCAGGAGCAGTGGCTCGAGCAGGTGCGCACCGACCTGCTGCCGAAGGTCTGGCCCGAGCGCTGCGCCGACGACGAGGGCTACCGCCGCAAGTACCTGCGCAAGTGGCAGGCGGTGGTCAGCGACCACTACATCGTCTTCACCAACGGCCCGACCGCGACCTGCCGCAAGTACGCGGTCACGCTCGAGAGCCTGTTCGCGAAGATCCGCGAGACGCTGCCGTTCCCCGAGCCGGAGCGCCTGCTGGTCGCCTACATCTTCGCCGACCGCGAAGACTACTACCGCTACTGCGTGGCGATCTCGGGCTACTCGCCAGAGGGCGCGCGGCGCACCGCCGGCCACGCCAACTCGCGCTACTACGCGACCTACTACGAGTCGCCGCGCGCGCCGGTGGTCTACCACGAGGCGACCCACGAGATCGTCGGCGCGTGCCTGCGCGTCACCGGCGTCGGCTCCTGGTTCCAGGAGGGCATGGCCGTCTACTTCGAGAAGGTCATGACCAACGGCCGGCTGCAGGGCGGCGCCCGCAACGACGTGCGCCGCGGCGACAGCTACCCGCTGCGCGAGTTCTTCGCGATCCCGTCGCTGCTGGCCGACCCGAACGGCCACGGCTCGCGCAACTACGAGCACGCGGGCGCCCTGGTCGAGTTCATGATGGACACGAAGCTCGAGCCGGTGGCCGGGCGGTTCGGCGCGTTCCTCGAGGCGGCGCGCAAGGGCCGCGGCTTCGGCCGCGGACTCGCGGTCAGCGAGCGACTGATCCGCGAGGTCTACGGCCTGTCGATCGACGAGTTCGAGGCGCTTTGGCGCCGGCACCTCGGCGTCGACTGATCGGCGCGCGACGTCAGCCGCCGGCGACCTGCTGCAGGAGCCGCGTCGTCTCCGCGACCGGCCTCGAGCCGGCGCCGTGGAACAGCAGCTGCTCGATCTGCGGCATCCGCGCGATCGCCTGGTCGAGCAGCGGGTCGCCGCCCTTCTTGTAGGCGCCGACGGTGACCAGGTCGCGGTTCTCCTCGTAGTGCGCCAGCCACTCGCGCACCTTGCGCGCGCGCTGCTGGTGCTCGGGCGGAGTGACCTTGGTCATCAGACGACTGATCGACGCGAGCACGTCGACGGCCGGGAACCGGCCGCGCTCGGCCAGCCGGCGGCTCAGCACCAGGTGGCCGTCGAGGTAACCGCGCAGGGCGTCGGCCACCGGCTCGTTCATGTCGTCGCCGTCGACCAGCACCGTCAGCATGCCGGTGATCGAGCCGCGGCCGTCGTTGCCGAGCCGCTCCACCAGTTGCGGCAGCCGTGCGAACAGCGACGGCGGGTAGCCGCGCAGCGTCGGCGGTTCGCCGGCGGCAAGGCCGACCTCGCGCGCCGCCATCGCGTAGCGGGTGACGCTGTCCATCAGGAACAGCACGTCCATGCCCTGGTCGCGGAACGCCTCGGCGATGGTGACGGCGACCAGCGGCGCCTTGAGGCGCAGCATCGGCGCCTGGTCGGAGGTGCAGGCGACGACCACGGACTTCGCCATGCCCTCGCGGCCCAGCGACTCCATCAGGAACTCGCCGACCTCGCGGCCGCGCTCGCCGATCAGGGCGATGACGTTCACCTGCGCCGCCGGGCTGCGGGCGATGGTGCCGAGCAGCGTCGACTTGCCGACGCCCGACCCGGCGAAGATGCCCAGGCGCTGGCCGCGAGCGCAGGTGGCGAAGCCGTCGATCGCGGCGACGCCGGTCTCGACCGGCTCGGTGATCGGCGCGCGCTGCAGCGGCGTCGGCGCGCGCGCGGTGATCGGCCGCAGCGGCGCCTCGATCGGCGGGCCGCCGTCGATCGGCCGGCCGAGCGCGTCGACGACGCGACCCAGCAGCTGCGGGCCGGTGGGCACCTGCAGCGCGCGATGGTCGTTGTGCACCGGGTCCCACGGCGCGATGCCGTGCTGGTCGCCGAGCGCCAGCACCACGGCGTCGCCGCCGTCGAAGCCGACCACCTCGGCGAGCACCTGCTCGCGGCCGCCCTGCGTCGCGATCGTGCAGACATCGCCGATCGCGGCGCGCAGCCCCGTCACCTTGATGGCGATGCCGGAGATCGCGCGCACGCGCCCCTCGGCGACCATGCGGTTGTGCACCCGCGACTGCTCGACCGCGGCCAGCAGGTGCGGCGGCAGGGTCAACCTGCACCCCCGGCGGCGGCGCTGCGCACCGCCTGGGCGACGCGCTCGAACACCTCGCGCGGGTCGTAACGCAGGCGGCCCGTGGCGGTCTCGGCGCGCACCGCGCCCCGCTGCAGCGATGCGTCGGGCACCAGGCTGCTGTTCGCGACCAGATCGCGCAGCTGCGGCATCGCCGCGAGCTGCGCCATCACCGGGCCGAGGTCGTCGGGGTGCACGTGCACCTTCAGGTCGGCGCCGTCGGGGCCGTGCACGCAGTCGCGAAGGCAGTGCACCACGGTCGGGGTCGGATCCACGGCACCGCGCTCGAGCGCGTCGCCGACCAGTTCGCGCGCGACCGCGAGGCCGAGCTCGACGACCTGCGTCGCGAGCTCGTCGAGCCGCGTCACCACGGTGGCGTTCAGGGTCCGAACGGCCTGCTGCACCGCCTGCGCCGTCGCCAGCACCGCCTGCTGCTCGGCCTCTCGGCGGCGCCGCAGCTCGCCGAGGTCGAGCAGCCACTCGACCCGGGCGCGGGTGACCGGGTCGGCCGACTTCGCGCGCGACAGCACGCGGACGCCGCGGATCGGCGCGTCGACGGCCAGCGCCTTGTGGACGACGGCCATGTCAGACCAGCTCCTCGGCCGCGCCGCCGGCGGCGATCTCGCCCTTGTCCATCAGGTCGCGGATCAGCTTCAGGATCTCGTTCTGCGCCTCGAGGACCTCCGACAGCGGCGTCGGGCCGAGCGAGTCGCGCTCCTCGCGCACCATGTCGGCGGCGCGCTTCGACAGGTTGCCGAGCACGTTCTGCTCGACCGACGGGATCGTCGCCTTGAGCGCGATCGCCAGCTGCCGCGAGTCGATGCTGGCGAGGATCTTCTGCATCGACTTCTTGTCGAGCTTCTGCACGTCCTCGAAGGTGAACATCTCGTCGCGGATCGCGGCCGCCATCTCGGCGTCGTTGACCTCGATCTTCTCGAGGATCGTCTTCTCGCCGCCGCCCATGTTGTTGAGGATCTGCGCCGCCGCCTTGACCCAGGCCTTGGGCTCGGCGCGCAGCGTGTTCAGTCCGAGGTCCTTGACCTTCTTGCGCATGACCTCGAGCACGCGCTGCACCACCTCGGGCGGCGTGCGGTCGAGCGTCGCGACGCGGTGCACGAGGTCGGCGCGCGCGTCGTCGTCGAGGAAGCGCAGCACCTCGCCTCCCTTCTTGCGGTCCAGGTGCGCCATGAACACCGCCGCGATCTGCGGATGCTCCTCGGTCAGCAGGTTGGCGAGGTCCTCGGCGGTCAGCGCCTCGAACATCGCGAACGGGCGCTTGGCC
Organism: Planctomycetota bacterium; assembly: GCA_050245995.1. Classification (GTDB taxonomy): domain Bacteria; phylum Planctomycetota; class UBA1135; order UBA1135; family UBA2386; genus JBFWWV01. The sequence goes on from JBFWWV010000002.1 coordinate 196,232, forward strand.
AGGATGTCGCTGTTGGCGCGGCGCGACACGTCCGCGCCGCGGCTCTCGCCGAACGCCTTGACCAGCACGCTCTGCATCGCGCCGCTGACGTCGCCGAGGGCGACGTTGCCCTGCCGCAGGCGCTGCACCGCGCCGACGAACACCTGCCGGATGCTGTCGCGGTCGATCGCCAGCTCCTGCAGCTCCTGCATCGCCCGCGTGATCCGGTCGATGGCGTCGTCGGAGAAGTGGCGCAGGACCTTGGCCGCGAGCTCCTGGTCGATCGACAGCAGCAGCGTCGCGATGGCGCGGTCCGCGCCCAGGATCCGGCTGTTGACCTCCGCCACCATCGCCGATCAGGCCCTCTGCTCCGCCAGCCAGCTCTCGAGCATCTTCGCCAGCGCCGCCGGATCCCCGGCGATCGCGCGCTCGATCTCGCGGCGCATGCGCCTCTGCTGCTCCTCGGGCGGCAGGTCCTCCTCCGCCGGCGCCGCGGGGCCACCGGCCGCGCCCGCGCCGACCGCCGCCGCGGCAGCGCCGCCGGTCGCGGCGCGCGTGACCGGCGACTTCAGCAGGCTCTTCAGGAACATCAGCACCAGCAGCACGCCGAGCACCTGGCCCGCGGCCGGCGCCCACTGCAGCGCGACGTCGACGATGCCCGGGCCGCCGCTCAGCTCGAGCGGCGGCTGCTCGGCGAACTCGCCCGACATCGAGCTGAACGCCGAGTCCTGATCGCGCGCCGGGTCCCAGCCGACGATCGACTTCACCACGCGCACGAGGCTCTCGCGGTCGAAGCCGGGCTGGTCCTCGAGCGACCGGTCGTAGAGCAGCGCCACCGACATCCGCCGGATCTCCGGCGCCAGCCGCCCGGTCTTGCGCTCGCCGATGTCGGTCACGAACTGCCGGTCGCGGGTCTCCTTCTTGCTGGTGTTGGTCGTCGCCGGCCGTTCGTTGGCGGCGGCGCCGATGCTCGGGTCGCCGCCGTTGCCGGTGCGCTCCGTGTTCTCGGTGGTGTCCTTCATCGAGCTGTCGGACACGACCAGCGGCTCGGGCGGCAGCACCTTCTGCATCGTGGTCTCCCACGTCGGGTCGAGCTCGACGCCGACGGTGACCAGGGTCTTGCCCGGATGGATCGCCTCCAGCGCCTCCTGCGCCAGCATGGTGCGCTCCTCGGCCATCCGCCGCTGCAGCGCCAGGAACTCGCTCGAGCCGCCGCCCGACTCGCGGTCGGGGTCCCAGCGCCAGCGCTGCCGCGGGTTGCCCGCGTTGACGACCTCGACGTTCGACATCGGCACGCCGAGCTGCGAGGACGCCAGCGACGCGGCGCTGTGGGCGACACCGTCGAACGACGCGCCGGCGGCCAGGCGCAGCGCGATCGTGGCCCGCGGCTGCGAGGCTGCGTCGCGGTCGAGGAACGGCGAACGCGTCGGCCGGCTGGCCGTCACGGTGACCCCGCGCACGCCGTCGAGCGCCGCGATCGCGGCCTCGGTCTGGCCGCGGGCGGCGGCGTCGAGCTTGAAGCGCTTGGTCTCGGCGTCCTCGACGATGCTGCCGTCGAGGAACGAACGCGAGTTGCGGTCGAGCAGTCCGCCTTCGATCAGCACGCTGCGCGCCTTGCCGAGCTCGCTGCGCTCGACCAGGATGCCGCGGCCGCTGTCGTCGGCCACCATCGTGACGCCGGCCTGGCCCAGCAGGCGCCGCGCGTCGCGCAGCTCCTCGCCGGAGGTCGACTCGAGGGCGATGACGTAGCTCGGCTGGCCGGCGAACCACAGCAGCGCGCCGAGCCCCACCATCGCCGCCAGCATGACGCTGGTGACCACGAGCCGCTGGCCGCCGTCGAGGCGGGTCCAGATGCCGCGCAGGTTGACGTAGAAGTCGTTCAGGAACGCACGCATGGATCACACCACCGATCGCGACAGCTTCTCCCAGGCGTCGACGAGCTTGTTGCGCACCTCGAGCATCAGGTTGAACGCGACCTCGCTCTTGCCCATCGACATCATGATGTCGTGCAGCGCGACCGGCTCACCGGACGCCAGCCCCTGCACCTTGTCCGCCACGTCCTTCTGCAGCCCGTCGACGCGCTCGATCGCGCTGGCCAGCGCGCCGCCGAAGTCGATCGGCGACTCGGTGCCGGCGCGCAGCGGCCGCTGGCGCTCGCCGCCGGCCGCCTTGGCGAGGTCGTCGACCTTCTGCGGGCGCAGCTGCTCGAGGTAGGTGGCCGCGGGCCCGAGCCCGCCACCGCCGCCGCCGATGCCGCCGCCGCCGATGCCGCCGATCAGGCCCTGCAGGTCGAAGCCGCTCATCGGCGCCCTCCTGTGTCGTGATGCACGTCAGGCGTCATGGCGCTAGGTCCGCATGTTGTTGAGGGTGTTCTGCAGCATGGTGCGGTAGCTGCGCATCGCCGCGAGGTTGGCCTCGAAGCTGCGCTCGATCACCGACAGGTCGACGAGCTCCTGGAACACGTCGACGTTGCTGCCCCACACCCAGCCGTCCTCGTCGGCGTCCGGATGTCCCGGGTCGCGGAAGTGCGGGAACGGCGTCTCGCGGTCCTCGAGCACCTCGCGCACCGCGACGCCGGCGGCGAGCGTCTCGCCGCCGGGGACACCGCGCGCCGACTCGATCCGGTCGAGGACCTCCTCGAACACGACCGACTTGCGCCGGTACGGCTCGTGGTCCTTGTTGCCGGTGCGGTGCATGTTGCCGAGATTGGCGGCGACGACCTCGGACCGCAGCATCTCGGCGCGCAGGCCGGACGCGGCGATGTCGAAGCCCTGGAACACCCCTCGCATCGGATCGTTCATCGTTCCCCTCACCGTCCGAAGATGGCCTTGTTGAGCACGCTGAAGTAGCCGCCTGCGCGGCGCGACACGAACTCGTGCAGGAGCCGCGTCTTGTCGAGCAGCGCGGCCTCGTCGACGATCGACACGTTGTTCTGGCCGGGCGGGCCGGACAGGTCGCGTTCGACGACCGGATCGACCTCGGCGGCGCTGCCGCCGTCGCTGAGGCGCTGCTGCAGCAGCTCCTCGAAGCGGACCACGTAGCGCTTGTAGCCCGGGACGTTCTGGTTGGCGATGTTGTGCAGCGACGCCTTCGCCCGCGCGTCGAGCGCGTCGAGCAGCTTCTGCGTCAGTGCGGTGTCGCGATCGAAGTCGATCATGGTGCCGGTGCCTACCGACCCGACATCGGCACGACCCGGATCCGGCCTTGAGGCCGGGAGTTCCGCGTTCGGGTCGGATCGGGACTTCAGCCGCCGCGGTGTCGCTGCGCGCGACACCGTCGCGGGTCACCGGTAGCATCCCGGCGCGCCGCAGCGGCCTCCGGTCGGATCGTGCGCGCGCGACCAGGGTCCATGACGACGAGCCACCGAACCAGCCGACGCAGCATCCTCCTCGCGGCCGCCCTGGCGACGGCCTGCGCGACCGCTCCCCCGGCCGCCGACGCCGCGCCGGCGGACGCCGCCGCCACCCGGCAGTGGCTGCAGGAGTTCGGCGCGACCTACGGGTACGACGTCGGCTACCTGGAGGCGCTCCTCGACCGGTCCCCCGCCGCGTACGCAACGTTCGCCGCCGCGATGGGCATGGCCGAGCACCGAGTGCACCTGCCGGCGGACGCGCACTTCGTCGCGTTGATCAGCGCGTTGATCGCCTACGACTGCGGGCAGTGCACCCAGCTCAATCTGAAGATGGCGGTGGAGGCCGGCGTCGACCGGGAGCTGCTGCGCCTGGTGCTCGAGCGGCCGGCGGACCTGCCGCCGACGCTCCGCCTGGTGCACGAGTACGCCGCGGCGGTGGCCGGCGGCCGGAATGCGGACGCGGCGACCGTGGCGCGGCTGCGCGCGGAGCTGGGTGACGCGGCGTTCGGCGAGCTCGCGGTGAACGTGCTGGGCGCTGCGATCTATCCGGCGTTGCGCCGGGCGATGGGGGCCGAGACGGTGTGCCCGCCGCCGACGTTGGACTTCTGAGATCGCTTGGCGCGCTGCGCGCGCCGTGGCGAAGGGCGAAGGGCAAAGGCCAGGGCAAGGGCATGGGTCCGCGCGGTTGCGCGGTTCGACCCAGCGCGCGCTTCGCGCGCGCGGGCACCGGCCGCGCTGCGCGCGGCCTGGGCACGGAAGGGGGGCTGCTAGCGGAGCAGCGGCGGGGCGGCGAGCGGCGGCGAGGCGGCTTGCTGCGGCTGGGGCAGCAGGATGCCGGGGGCCGGGATGAGGCGCTCGATGGCGGCGGCGGCGGCGTCCCAGGTGTGCGCGGCGCGGACGGCGGAGGCGTTCGTTCGCGCCGCCTGTCGGAGCCGCGGCAGCTCGGACAGGCAGCGCGCCAGCAGGTCGCCGGCCAGCTGCGCGTTCGGTTCGAGCACCCAGGGCTGGCCCGGGAACGCGCCGGGCAGGTCGAGCGCGCGGCGGGCGGCGGGCAGCGCCACGACGCCGTGCTCGCCAGTGTCGGTGCCCGGCGCGAAGTCGTCGCAGGCGCCGCCGCGGGTCAGCAGCGCCGGCAGGCCGCACGCACGCGCCTCGAGCGCCGGCATGCCGAAGCCCTCGCCGCGGTACGGGTGGAACAGCAGGTCGCAGGCGCGGTAGAGCGCCGGCAACTGCTCGCGCGGCAGATCGTCACCGAGCACGCGCAGCGGCGGCGCGCCCGGCGTCGCGGCGAAGCGCTGCGCCAGTTCGCCGAGGTGGAACCCGGCGTAGTGCTGGTCGCTGCCGATCGCCTTGACCACCAGGGCGAAGCGCGCGCCGCGCGCGGTCGCCGCCAGCGCCGCGCGCAGGAACACGTCGAAGCCCTTGCGGAACACCATGCCGCCGACGAACAGCACGGCCGGACGATCGCCCTTCCATGCCAGCAGCTCGGGATCCGCCGGCGCGTTCTCGTGGAACCGCGCGGCGTCGACGCCGTGCGGCACGCGGACGATGCGCGCCGGCGCGCAGCCCGCCGCGGCGACCGTGCGCTCGACGTGACGGCTGTGCACGACGATGGCGTCGGCCTCCTGCGTCACCAGCGGGCTCAGCTCGGTCGGCAGCACGCCGTATTCCCAGTCGAGCCGCACCGCGAACGCGGCGCAGCGCGGGCGGTCGGTGCGCGGCGGCCAGCCCGTGGCGAGCCACAGGTCCGCCGGCCCCGGGTCGCGGGTCAGCAGCGGCACCAGCTCGGGCGCGCGCCGCCGCAGCGCGTCGAGATCCTGCCGGAACGGCGGCACCGGCCACAGCCGGAGATCGACGCGGCCGCGGCGCAGCAGCCCGCGGGCGGTCTCGATGCTCAGTTCGCTCGCCGACGACGTCTCGAGCCACGGCGCCTCGAGCACCACCACGGGGCGGCGCGGCCCGGCCGCGGGCCTCGCCGGCGGGTACGGCAGCACCGCGGGCGCCCGCGGCGGGCGCGCCGGACGCGGGCCGGTGAGCTGCACGGCGGCGTGGTCGCGACCGCGCCGACCGAGGTCCTGCGCGCGCCGGTCGCCGGCCAGCGCCAGGCGCAGCCCTTCGACGACGTTGGCGAGGTCCGGCTCGCACCACGGCGCGCCGTCGTCGCCGCGCAGCAGGGCCCCACCGATCGGCACGCAGGTGCCGGGAGCGCCGAGCGCCGCCGCGGTGGCGTGGAAGCGCGTCGCGACCACCGGTCGCCCGGAGGCGAGCAGGCGCGCCAGCAGCGAACCGTCGACGAGTCGGCGCAGCGGCTGCAGGACCGCGGCGCAGTCGCGCACGTGCTCCGGCAACAGCGGCCCGGGAACGACCTCGAGCCGCGCCGCCGCGGCGTCGCCGCCGAGCTGGCGCAGCAGCTCGCGCAGCGCCGCGGCGTCGCGGACACCCGCGGCGCCAGGGCGCCCCACCACCCGCAGCCGCCGCGGCCCGTCGGCCATCTGCGCGAACGCGCGCACCGCCACGTCGCCGCCGGCGTCGAAGTCGCCGCCGACGTGCAGCACGGGCCCGTCCGCGGCCGGAGCCGGCAGCACCGCGAAGGGCGCCAGCTCGTCGCGGTCGCCGCCGAGCGGCGGATCCTCGAGGCCGGCCTGTTCGAGTTCGTGGGCCACCTCGTCGAGCACCGCGTCGACCGCGCGCCAATCGTCGGCGCGCCATTCGTCGGCACCGCCGTCGCCGGGCAGCACCGCGCAGGCCGACGACCACTCGAGCCCGGCCAGCGCCAGCAGGTCCTGACGCCAGCGCCGCGGGGCGAACACCACCACCGGCGCGGTCGCCGGCACCGGCACGGCGGCGGCCGCGCGCAGCAGCGCCACGACCTCCAGAGGCAGCTCGGTGGCCACCGTGAACGTGCGCGCGCCGTCGCCGAGCTCCAGCACCTGCCCACCCGCGGCGACCGCGCCGCCCGGGCGCACCGCCGACAGGCACAGGCTCGCGGTGAAGCCGCGCTGGCGACAACGTGCGAGGCAGGCCCGCAGCGCCGCGGCCGCGGCGCCGCTGCCGAACGGATCTCCGTACAGGCGGACTGGCTTCACGCCGCTGTCATCGGCATTTCGGCGTCGGCGCTGGACCACGGCACCGCCGCCGCCAAGATCCCGGCATGCAGCGCGTGCTCGAACCCGAGTACATGGACACGGTCCAGGAGGCCGAGAGCTACGCGGCGATGGACCACGCCGCGGTGAACTCCGCCGTGGCCGGACGCTTCGTCGAGCTGGGCGCCCCCGGCTGTCGGCGGATCGTCGACCTGGGCTGCGGCCCGGGTGACATCCCGCTGCTCCTGGCCGAGCGCTGCCCGGACGCAACCATCGTCGGCGTCGACGCCGCCGCCACCATGCTGGCGCTGGCCCGACCGAAAGCCGAACGCGCCGGGCTCGGCGGCCGCGTGACGTTCGAGCAGGCGGACGTGAAGGCGCTGCCGTTCGCCGATGGCGCGTTCGACGGCGTGTTCAGCAACACCATCCTGCACCACATCCCCGACCCGGTGGAGTTCCTGCGCGAGGCCGCCCGGGTGCTGGCGCCCGGCGGCGTGCTGCTGGTGCGCGACCTGTACCGGCCGGCGACGCTGGCCGAGGCCGAGGCGCTGGTGGCGCTGCACGCCGCGGCCGCGCCGCCCGACCAGCAGCAGCTGCTGCTGCAGTCGCTGTGCGCGGCCCTGACGCTCGACGAGGCCCGCGCCGCGGCCGACCGCGCCGGCCTCGGCCACGCACGCGTGGCGATGAGCAGCGACCGGCACTACTCGATCGAGATCGGGCGGTGAGCGCGCACCCCGATCGCCGCGCCGCGACGCTGGCGGGCACGGCCGCGCCCGCCAAGATCCTGGCGGGCGGCCACCTGCCGCCCGGCCGCGGCGCCGGCGACTGCCGCATCGACCTGAAGCTGCTGCAGTGGCGCGCGCTGCGGGCGGTGTCGCGCAGCGCCGCGGCACGCGCGCGGCTCGAGGCCTACGACCCGATGCTGCGGCCCGACCTGTGGGCCGGCACGGTGCAGGACGGCGTCGCGCGCGGCTTCGCGGTCGCGCTCGAGGAGGCGATCGCGCTGGCGCCGCCCGAACCCGCGCCGCCGCCGCCGCCCGACGCGGCGGTGCTGCAGGTGTTCACCGGCAAGGAGCTGCGCAAGAAGCGCGACCTGCTGGTCGACAGCGCCGGCGCGCGCGTGCGGTTCTCGCGCAAGGGCGGCCTGCTGCTGGTCGACCGCGCGGCAGAGGTGCACTCCGAGAACTGCCTGCGCTTCGAGGCGCGCGCCGACCTCGGCACGCTCGACGCGTTCGCCCCCGACGACGGCGAGCGGCCACGGCTGTTCTCCGCGCAGTTCCTGCAGCCGGTGCGCTACGCCACCGGCGCCGGCTACAGCGAGCTGGAGCTGCGTGGCCGCCTCGGCCGGACCGCGCGCGGCTTCGATTGCACCGTCCGCCTGATCGGCCGGCCGCAGGAGTCGCGCGTGCAGCTGGACATCCACGTCGACAACCGCCACCGCGACCACCGCCTGCGCGCCCGCTTCCTCGGGGTGCCGACGGCGCTGATCGAGCACCGCTGCACCGACGTGCACGAGCTGGTCGAGAACGACCGCGGCGGCTTCTGCGCGTTCACGCTGGTGCGCGCCTGCGGCCGCCTGCGCGTCGAAGGCGAGCTGGTGGAGACGCCGGCGGCGCAGTGCCAGGGCGCGATCGAGCACACCTTCCTGCTCGGCCTGCCGGGCCGCGGCGGCTGACCGTCGCGCGCGCTCGTCCCCGGCTGGCAGCAAGCACCGCGCACCGCTAGCATCCGCGCCGCCTGGACACGATCCTGTTCTTCGCGGGCCTCGCGGCCCTCGTCGTCGGTGCCGAGCTGCTGGTCCGCGGCAGCAGTCGGCTGGCGATGTCGTTCGGGGTGTCGCCGCTGGTCGTCGGCCTGACGGTCGTCGCGTTCGGCACCAGCTCGCCCGAGCTGGCGGTGTCGGTCGGCGCCGCGCTGCGCGACACCGCCGCCGTGGCGGTCGGCAACGTCGTCGGCAGCAACATCTTCAACGTCCTGTTCATCCTCGGCGCGGCGGCGATGATCGCGCCGCTCGACGTGCACGTGCAGGTCGTGCGGCAGGAACTGCCGGTGATGCTGGCGGTGTCGCTGGCGCTGGTGCTGATGGCGCAGGACGGCCGGCTCGGCTTCGGCGAAGGCGTCGCGCTGCTGCTGACGATGGTCGGCTACACGGCGTTCGTCGTGATCCAGTCGCGCCGCAGCAGCGCGGCCGACGCCGCGGCGATCGGGCCGGCCGCGACGTCGAGCTGGGACCGCCACTGGTCGGTGCAGCTGCTGCTGGTGGCGGCCGGCCTGCTGCTGCTGGTGCTCGGCGCCGAGTGGCTGGTCGCGGCGGCGACCGCGTTCGCACGCGCGCTCGGGGTCAGCGACCTGGTCATCGGCCTGACCGTCGTCGCCGCCGGCACGTCGCTGCCGGAGGTCGCCACATCGCTGCTGGCGGCGGCGCGCGGCCAACGCGACATCGCCGTCGGCAACGTCGTCGGCAGCAACGTCTTCAACGTGCTCGGCTGTCTGGGTGCGACGGCGACGGTGGCGCACGACGGCCTGCCGGTGCCGGCCGCGGCGATCGACTTCGACCTGTGGGTCATGCTGGGCGCAGCGCTGCTGTGCCTGCCGGTCTGCATCACGGGCCGCCGCATCGGCCGTCATGAGGGCGCCCTGTTCGTGGCGCTGTATTGCGGGTACACCGCTTGGATCGTGGCGCGGGCCTGAGCCCGTCCGCCCGCCGGTCCATTCCCGGCCGCCCCGATCCGACCTCCCCGTCGCCATGTCCGGCATCGCCTCGCACGGCGCCCGGCTCGCGCTGCTCACGGCCGGCTGGGCGAACGCGGTCGCCGGGCACCTCGGCATTCGACACCGGAGGACCTCGTCGCTAGCTTGCCCGGTCCTCTGCTCGTGAACGTCCTCCTGGGATTCCTCGCCGGCGCGGCCTGCACCGCCGTGATCGCCGTGCTGGCCGCGCGCCGCCGCGCCCGCCTGTTCGCCGCCGCCGCCGCCGCGGCGGAACAGGAGCGCCGCAGCGAGGCGCGCGCCGCCGCCGTCGAGGCGCGCGACCGCCGCGCCGCCGCGGTCGCCCGCATCCAGACCGTCGTCACCAACCTGCGTCGCCAGCTCGACGATGCGTTGGCCGCGGCGGCCGCCGCCGAGGAGGCCGCGGCCAAGGCGCACGCGATGGCCGCCGAGCAGCGCATCAAGGCCGCGGCCGCGGCCGAGGCCGCCGACACCGCGGCGCTGACCGAGCCCGAGGCCGACGCCGCGATCCTCGCCGCGCGCGAGCTGGTGTGCGCGCTGGAGCCCGAGCCGAAGACGCTGGCGCAGGCGCTGTCGCACGAGCTGGCCAACATCGTGTCGGGCATCGAGGGCGGCACGTTCCGCCTGATCGAGGCGGTGCCGATGCTGCGCGCCCGTTCGGACGCGGTCGAGATCCTGTGGCTGTCGGTGCGCCGCCTGCGCCGCTTCCACGACAAGGTGCGCGCGTTCGTGCAGTCGCCCGAGACCGACGCCGGCACGACCCCGATCGAGCCGCTGCTGCTGTCGCTGCGCAGCGAGCTCGACGCGACCGAGCTGGGCCTGCAGATGGCCTGGAGCCTGCCGCGCGCGCTGCCGGTGCTGCGCGGCTCGATCGACGAGCTGCTGAGCGCGCTGGTGTTCGTCAGCACCGCGCTGCAGAAGCTCGAGCGCGGCGCCCTGCGCCTGTCGATCCACGTCGAGCCGTGCTTCGACGGCAGCCAGCCCGAGACCCGCCTGGAGCTCGACCTCGAACGCGACGAGATGCCCGGCCGGCTGCCCGAGGTGGCGCCGCCGTCGGCGGCGTTCCTGATCGCCCGCCGCGCGGCGCAGAACCAGGTGCGCGGCCTCGGCGGCTCGCTGCGCATCGAGCACGAGCCCGGCCACGCCGCGCGCGCCGTCGTGCGCCTGCCGGCCGCCCGGCCCGAGGAGGGCGCGCGGCCGGCCGCGGTGGAGGTGCCGCAGCTCACCGACGTGCCCCTGCCGCTCGCGCGCAGCCACCGCTACGGCGGCGCGCTGCTGATCGAGAGCGATCCGAACGTGCGCTCGATGCTGGCCAGCGAGCTCAAGGCCGCCGGCCGCGCGGTGTTCGCCTGCGCCGACGGCGCCGCCGCGCGCTCGCTGATCCAGGCCACGCCCGACCGCTTCGAGATGCTGATCGTCGACAACGCCGCGCGCCTCGACGCCGGCGACCTGCTGGCGGCGACCGCGGCGCGGCTGTGCCCGGAGCTCAAGGTGTTCGTGCTCTCCGACGTCGCCGAGCCCAAGCTGCCGGCCGATCTGGCCGCGCGCGTCCATCGGATCCGGAAGCCGTTCGGCGTGCAGGAACTGCGCCGCGCCCTGGCCGCGGCGTTCGCCGAGTAGGCCGCTCCGACCCCGATCGGGGCGTGGAACGCGCCGGGCGCCGCGCTACGCTCGGCCCCTCGCCCGCAACCGGAGGAACGCACCTGACCCGCAAGAATGGACGCGCGCCGGACCAGCTCCGGCCGATCACCTTCACCCGCTCGTTCACCGACCAGACCCCCGGTTCGGTGCTCGCCGAGTGCGGCCGCACGCGCGTCCTGTGCACCGTCAGCGTGCAGGAGCAGGTCCCGCCCTGGATGTACAACAAGCAGCCCGGCGGCTGGCTGACCGCCGAGTACTCGATGCTGCCGTCGGCCGGCCAGCCGCGGAAACCGCGTGAGGGCCGCACCGGCCGGCCGCTCGACGGGCGCACGCAGGAGATCCAGCGCATGGTCGGCCGCGCGCTGCGCTGCGCCCTCGACCTCGCCGCGCTGCCCGAGATCACGTTGTGGGTCGACTGCGACGTGATCTCGGCCGACGGCGGCACCCGCACCACCGCGATCAACGGCGCGATCGTCGCGCTCTACGACGCGCTGCTGTTCATGGAGGAGCAGCGCCAGCTGCGCGCCTGGCCGCTGCGCGGTCTGGTCAGCGCGGTCTCGGTCGGCCTGGTCGGGGACGAGGTGATCGCCGACCTCGACTACCTCGAGGACAGCTCGGCCGACGTCGACCTCAACGTCATCTGCGCCGCCGACGGCCGCATCGTCGAGATCCAGGGCGCGGCGGAGAAGCGCCCGTTCTCGATCGAGCAGTTCCAGGCGATGCTGGCGCTCGGCCAGACCACCTGCGCCCAGGTCGTCGACCTGCAGAAGAAGACGCTCGGGCTCTGAGCGGCGTCGATCGATGTCCGCCGACCTCTGGATCGCCACCGGCAACGCCAAGAAGCGCGCCGAACTCGAACGCCTGCTGCGCCCGCTCGGCGTGCAACTGCACCTGCCGTCCGAGCTCGCCGCCCCCTGGACGCCGGTCGAGGACCAGGACACGTTCGCCGGCAACGCGCGCAAGAAGGCCGCGTCGTTGGCGCTGCTCGCCGGCGCGCCGGCGCTGGCCGACGACTCCGGCCTCTCGGTCGACGCGCTCGACGGCCGGCCGGGCGTGCACTCGGCGCGCTACGGCGGCGAGGGTCTGTCCGACCAGGACCGCCTGCGGCTGCTGCTCGGCGAGATGCGCGACGTGCTGCCCGAGCGCCGCACCGCGTTCTTCACCTGCAGCCTGTGCCTGTGCGGCCCCGACGGCGAGGTGCGCCTGGCCGTCGAGCAGCACTGCAACGGCGTGCTGCTGGCCGAGCCCCGCGGCGATGGCGGGTTCGGCTACGACCCCGCGTTCGTCGCGGCCGAGTGCCTCGGCGAGGACCCGGCGCCGACGTTCGCCGAACTCGAGCCGGCGCGGAAGGACCAGCTGAGCCACCGCGGCAAGGCGCTGCGCGCGTTGCTGGCCAAGCTGCGGGCCGCGCCGGGGCTGCTGGCGCCCTGACGGGACGGACTCACTCGCCGACGCGCCGGAACCGCATCGCGTAGTTCTCGCGCAGGTACGGCGTCGCCTCGTCGCGCACCTTCTCGAAGCCGGCGGCCTCGATCTCCGCGGTGACGACGTCCTGGCCGGCGCGCACGTGGTCGAGGATCCAGTCCCGGCTGACGCCCGGGATGCGGATGAAGTCGACGACCACCAGCTCGCCGCCGGGCCGCAGCGCGGCGCGGATCGACGCCAGCGTGTGCTGCGGGTACTCGAAGTGGTGGTAGGTGTCGCAGACGAACACCACGTCGACGCTGGCCGCGGGCAGCGCCGTGCTGCGCTCGTCGCAGAGCACGACCTTGACGTTGTCGTGGCCGCGTCGCGTTGCGTCGGCGCGCAGGTGGTCGACGAACTTCGGCGCGATCTCGACGGCGTAGACCGTGCCCTCGGGCGCGACCTTGGGCGCGAACATCCGCGTGAACAGGCCCGTGCCGGCGCCGATGTCGGCGACGTCCATCCCTTGGCGCAGGCCGAGCAGGCCGGCGATGCGGGCGCGCTGGGCGAAGATCTCGCGGCTCTCGCCCTCGAACCGCTCCTCGTACTTGCCGACGTCGAGCGCCGGGTCGAGGAACGGCTCGTTGATGCCCGGCTTGACGCTCTGCTGCTCGTCGCCTCCGGCGGCGGCCGGGCCATGGCACGCGGCGGTCAGCGCCAGCAGGACGAACGGGACCGCGAGCTCGGTGCGCATCGCCGCATCATCGCCGCCGCGATCCCGCGGGCAAGTTCGCACGAAATCGAACCCGCGCGAATCCTGACGCGGGGCACGGGACTCGTGCCGGCGGCAGCGCGACGCGCCGCCACCCACATTCCCGCCGGCCCGAGGCCCTGCGTCCCCGGACCGGATCCGGCAACGAACCGACAGTAAGGAGTCCGCCATGCGCCTGTTTCCCGCCAACGAGCACCCCGCCGAACGCGTCGTCCGCATCGCCCTGGGCCTGGGCCTGATCAGCCTCGCCTTCGTCGGGCCGCAGACCGCCTGGGGCTGGCTCGGCCTCGTGCCGCTCGCGACCGGCTTGCTCGGCAGCTGCCCGCTGTACACGCTGTTCGGCATCAGCACGTGCCCGGTGCGCCGGGTCGCCTGAACCCCACGCGCCGCGCATCCGTGTCGATGACCGAAGAACCGACCGACGCCGCCCTGCTCCGGGGCACCGCCGCGGGTGACGAGGCGGCGTTCGACCGGTTCGTCGAGCGGCACCGGGCCGCCGTGTTCCGCTACGCGCGATCGCGCGGATCGGACGCCGACGCCGAAGAGGTGCTCCAGCAGACGTTCGTCTCCGCCTGGCGCAACGCCGGGAAGGTGACGATCGCAGGGAGCGCGCGGCCGTGGCTGTTCACGGTCGCGCGCAACGCCATGGTGCGGCTCCACCGACCGCGGCGCTCGGGCGTCGTCGAGCTGCCGCTCGAGGACCTCGGCGCCGCCGCCGGCTTCGCGGCGGCCACCGCGACGCCGGAGCGCTTCGCCGCCGCGACCGAGGAGCGCGAGCTGCTCGAACAGGCGCTCCTGGCCCTGCCCGACACCGACCGCGAGGTGCTGCACCTCCGGGATCTCGAACAACTGCCCGGCGACGACGTCGCGGCGCTGCTCGGCCTCACCCTGACGGCGATGAAGAGCCGCCTGCACCGGGCCCGCCTGCGCCTCGTCGCCGAGGTGCGACGGCTGCTGCCGGAGGAGAACCGATGAACGATACCGACCGCCCGGACGACGGGATGACCTGCGGACAGGTCCTCGCCAGCCTGTCCGCCTACCTCGACGGCGATCTCGAGGCGGCCGCACGGCGACGCCTCGAGGAGCACGTGCGCGGCTGCACGCTGTGCGAGCGCTTCGGCGGCGTGTTCGCCGCCACGGTGCGCAATCTGCGGCAGCGCCTCAGCGCCGCCGACGACCTGCCCGACGACGTGGCGCGCCGGCTCACCGACGCCTTGCGGCGGGCGCGCTGAGCCCCGCCGCGGCAGCGCGCTCAGCGGCGCGCGAACCGGTTCGGCGTGCCCGGGCGCGGCGCGAAGCGGCCGGCGGCGCCGCCGGCGCCGGCGCCCGCCCCGGCGCCCACGCCGGCCGCCGGACGCGGCGGGTTCTCGGCCAGGCGCTTGCGCACGTCCTCGGGCCGGTTGGCCTTGCTGATCGCGTCGTCCGGCGTGATCAGCTGGTCGGCGACCAGCTGCAGCAGCTGGTCTTCGAGCGTCGACATGCCGTGCGCGCGGCCGGTCTGCATGAGGTTGAGCATCTGCGCCGTCTTCGCCTCGCGGATCAGCGACCGCACCGCGTCGGTGGCCACCAGGACCTCGCGCGCGGCGCAGCGGCCGCCGCCGATCTTGGGCACCAGCGTCTGGCTGATGACGCCCTGCAGCGTGCCCGACAGCTGCACGCGCACCTGCTGCTGCGCATCGGTCGGGAACACGTCGACGATGCGGTCGACGGTCGAGATCGCGCTGGTCGTGTGCAGCGTGCCGAACACCAGGTGGCCGGTCTCGGCCGCGGTGATGGCCATCGAGATGGTCTCCAGGTCGCGCATCTCGCCGATCAGGATCACGTCCGGGTCCTGGCGCAGCGCGCGGCGCAGGCCCTCGCGGAACGACTGGGTGTCCTGGCCGATCTGCCGCTGCGTGACGAAGCACTTCTTGTCGTTGTGCACGAACTCCAGCGGGTCCTCCATCGTCAGGATGTGGCCGCTCTCGTTCTCGTTGATCCAGTCGAGCATCGCCGCGAGCGTCGTCGACTTGCCCGAGCCCGTCGGGCCGGTCACCAGCACGAGACCGCGCGGCTTGGCCGCGAAGTCGAGGCAGATCTGCGGCAGGCCGAGCTGCTGCGCGTTCGGGATCGTGTCCGGGATCTGCCGGATCACCATGCCCATCGACGACCGCTGCACCAGCGCGTTGACGCGGAAGCGGGCCACGTTCGGCAGCGCGTAGGAGAAGTCGAGGTCGCGCTCGCACTGGAAGCGCTCCCACTGCTCCGGCGTCATCAGCTGGCGGCACAGGTCGGCCGACGACTCCGGCGTCAGCGCGCCGTAGTCGGGCATCGGCTGCACGCCGCCGTCGATGCGGAACCCCGGCACGTTGCCGGCCTTGACGTGCAGGTCCGACGCGCCCATCTGGACCATGTCACACAGAAGCTGTTGGATCGTGAGCGACACTCTTCTCCCCCGGTGCCGCCGCTCCGCCCGATGCCCGCCGAAGGGCGGAATCGGCGCGCCCGCGCCGCCATCTTGACCGGCTCTTGACGCGACCCCGCGGGCGGTCGTGCCTACTGTTGTCGGGGCGTGGTGCCGACCGATAGATGGCACCGGCGCCTCCTTGCGCGCAGCCCGATGAGCGACAGCCTCGATCCCGAACCGCGAATCCGCCCCGGCGACGACGCCGCCTCGCGGCCCGGCGGCGGCGCCGTCGAGGCCCCCGGCCCCGCGGGCCGGCCAGGCCCGGCCCCGGCCGCGTCGCCGGCCGCCGCCATCGCGACCACGCCGCTCGCGGCGATGGAGCGCGGCGCGCTGTTCGGCAACCGCGAGCTGTCGTGGCTGGCGTTCAACCGGCGCGTGCTGACCGAGTCGCTGGACCCGTCGGTGCCGCTGCTCGAGCGCATCAAGTTCCTGGCGATCGCGAGCCTCAACCTCGACGAGTTCTTCGAGGTGCGCGTCGCCGGCGTGATGGAGCTGGTCGACGCCAACCTGCCCGGCGAGAACCCGGACGGCATGAAGCCGACCGAGGAGCTCGAGCTGATCCGGCGCGCGGCGCGCGGCTTCACCGAGGAGCTGCACCGGACCTGGCAGAACCACCTGGTGCCCGAGCTCCTGCGCGCCGGCATCGAGATCCGCACCGTGCGGCAGCTGCAGCCGGACCAGCGCGAGTGGGTCGACTCGCACTTCCTGCGCGAGATCTACCCGGTCCTCACGCCGCTGGCGGTCGACCCGTCGCACCCGTTCCCGGTGCTGCTCAACAAGTCCCTGAACCTGGCGGTGCTGCTGCTCGACCCGCGTCAGCCGCGCAAGACCCACCGCATCGCGGTGGTCCAGGTGCCGCGCGTGCTGCCCCGCATCACCCGGCTGCCCGACCGCGACGGCCGGCGGGTGTACCTGTTCACCGCCGACATCGTGCAGGCGCACCTCGGCGTGCTGTTCCCCGGGCTCGAGGTGCTGCACTCGTGCAGCTTCCGCGTCACGCGCGACAGCAACATCGACGTCGACGACATGCAGGCGACCGACCTGATGAGCTCGATCGAGCGCGAGCTGATCAAACGGCGCCGCGGCGAGCCGGTGCGGCTCGAGATCGACCACAGCGCGCACCCGGACATCGTCGACCGCTTCATCCGCGCGTTCACGCTCGAGCACGACGACGTGTACTACTGCGACGGCCCGGTCAACCTGGGCCGAGTGATGGAGCTGTACCAGACCATCGAGATCCCGGAGCTGCGCGACCCGCCGGTGCAGGCGGCGAAGACCGCCGGCTGGGCCTCCGCCGACGAGATGTTCGCCGACCTGCGCGAGGGCGACATGCTCGTGCACCACCCGTACGAATCGTTCGGGACGATCGAGGACTTCGTCAAGCTCGCCGCCCGCGACCCCAGGGTGCTGGCGATCAAGCAGACGATCTACCGGGCCGGCAGCAAGAGCCCGATGATGGACGCGCTGATCGAGGCCGCGCAGCAGCGCAAGCAGGTCACCGTCGTCGTCGAGCTGAAGGCGCGCTTCGACGAGGAGGCCAACATCCAGTGGGCGCGGCGCATGGAGAAGGCCGGCGTGCACGTGGTGTACGGCATCGTCGGCATGAAGACGCACGCCAAGGCGACGATGATCGTCCGCCGCGAGGACGACGGCATCAAGCGCTACTGCCACATCGGCACCGGCAACTACAACCCGACGACGGCGCGGCTCTACACCGATGTCGGCCTGCTGACGGCGCGCGCCGACATCGGCGAGGAGGTCGCCGAGACCTTCAACATGATCACCGGCTACGCACGCGTGCCGCCGATGGAGCACCTGCTGGTGGCGCCGTTCACGCTGCGCGACCGGATGCTGGCGCTGATCCAGCAGGAGATCGACAACAGGCGGGCCGGCAAGCCGGCCGGCATCCGCGCCAAGATCAACAACCTCGCCGACCCGCAGGTGATCCTGGCGCTGTACGAGGCGTCGCGCGCCGGCGTGAAGATCGACCTGTGCGTGCGCAGCATCTGCGTGCTGCGGCCCGGCGTCCCCGGCCTGAGCGACAACATCACCGTCACCGCGCTGATCGACCGCTTCCTCGAGCACAGCCGGATCTACTACTTCGAGAACGGCGGCAACCCGCTCGTCTACCTGTCGTCGGCCGACTGGATGATCCGCAACCTCGACCGGCGCGTCGAGGTGGCGGCGCCGGTGCACGACCCGGAGCTCAAGCAGCGCGTCGTCGACGAGGTGCTCGGCCTGTCGCTGGCCGACAACCAGAAGGCGCACCGGGTGCTGCCGGACGGCTCCAGCGAGCGCGTAGCCCGACCCGACGGCGCGCCGGTGATCCGCAGCCAGATCGAGCTGCTCGAGCGCGCGCAGCGGCAGTCGCGCAGCGCCGCCGACAGCCCGCAGCAGGGCAGCGGCGACGCGGGCGGCGGCGGCCGCGGCAAGCAGCGCAAGAAGCGCCGGCGCGCGTGACCGCCGGACCGCCGGCGCTACGCTGGGCGCCGATGCAGCGCACCTTCGAACCGGGCAGCCCCGAGCGGCTCTACATCGACCTGCTCAAGGCCTGCGTCAGCCGCGCCGCGTTCGGCCCGGGTTGGCGCCGGGTCACGTTCCGCAAGCGCAGCCCGCTGCGCGCGCTGTGGGCGCCGCTGGCCAAGGCGCTCGGCTCGCGTTCGATCGAGCTGGTGCAGCGGGTCGAGGCCGACCCGAGCCTGCGCGAGCAGGGCCGCGACGTGCCGTTCGATGCCGACACCATGCTCGGCCAGGCGCGCCTGCAGCACCTCGTCGACTGCTGCATCGACGTGCTGCGCGACGACGTGCCGGGCGACTTCATCGAGACCGGCGTCTGGCGCGGCGGCGCCTGCATCCTGATGCGCGGCGCGCTGGCGGCGGCCGGCGACCGCGCGCGCCGCGTGTGGGTCGCCGACTCGTTCCAGGGCCTGCCGCCGCCCGACCCCGACAAGTACCCGGCCGACGCCGGCGACCTGCACCACGTCGAGGAGCAGCTGCGCGTCACCGCCGACGAGGTCCGCGAGCGGTTCGCGCGCTACGGCCTGCTCGACGACCAGGTGCGGTTCCTGCAGGGCTGGTTCAAGGACACGCTGCCGGGCGCGCCGATCGAACGGCTGGCGATCGCGCGGCTGGACGGCGACATGTACGAGTCGACGATGGACGCGATCACCGCGCTGTACCCGAAGCTGTCGGTCGGCGGCTGGCTCATCGTCGACGACTACGGCGCCGTCGAGGGCTGCAAGAAGGCGATCGCCGACTACCGCGCGCAGCACGACATCCGCGAGCCGATCGTCGAGATCGACTGGACCGGCGCGGCCTGGCGGCGCGCCCGCTGAGCGGCGCGCCACCGGCCGATCCCGTCACATCTGCGCCGGCGTCAGCGGCCGGCCTTCCTTGAAGCCGTGCTCGATGTAGTGCTGGCGCGGGTCGACGCCGGCCTTCTTCACGTCGGGGTTGGCCAGCAGGTACTGCTTCTCGTCGAACCGCTGCAGCTTGTCCTCGAGCGAGCCGCGGGCGGCGGCACGGTCGATGACCTCCTGCGGGATCGTCCGGCCGAGGTAGCGGTTCTCGACGCGCTGCCCGGTCGTGAGGTCGATCGGGTTGCGGTAGAACCAGCGGCCGTAGATCGGGTCGGAGAACACCGGCGTCACGTACGCGCAGTCGTCGAAGTAGTAGTGCGTGACCTGCGACCAGCGCGTGCGCTTGGGATCGAGCTGCGTGTCGCCGCCGTGCAGCAGGTTGGCCATCCACAGCAGCGCCTGCCCGCGTCTGGCGCGGAACTGCTTGCGCTCGAGGCCGAACGCCTTGACGCCGCGGTTCCACAGCTCGCGATGGGTCTCCTGGTTGCGCGTGCCGGCGTCCTCGGCCCAGTGCCCGACGTGCTCGTTGCCGTAGATCGGCCACTGGTGGCTGCCGGGGTAGTAGACCAGCGGGCCGTTGTCGCCGTCGATGTCCTCGAACGCGACCCACACGCCGCACATGAACCGCTCCGGCACGGTGCTGAAGTGCACCGAGTCGCTGTGGTAGGGCTGCTGCGTCCCGCACGAGAAGTTGAGGGTCTGGAACGGCCAGCCGCGGCGCCCGTACAGGATCCGCAGCAGCTCGAGGATGCGCGGGTTGCAGGCGATGTCGCGCACCGCCTGGCTCTGCGCCCACGCGTCCTGCACGCGGACGCCGTAGGCCATGTCGAGGACCAGCGGGCGGATGCCGGTCCTGGCGTCGGTCTGCAGGTGACCCTCGCGCATGTCGCCGACGTCGTCGCGCGCGCGGTCGGCGAGGTCGTCGAAGTCGTCGGCCGGGAAGTCGAACACGGCGTAGCCGTCGCGACGCAGGTCGATGGCGATGCGGCGCGTCTCCTCGTCGAGGCCGGACTGTGCCAGCCACTCGTCGAAGAACGGGGATTCGATGAGCGGCACGCCGGGGAGTGGGTTCTTCCAGGTGGTCATGGGGAGGCTCCGAGGGGCGTGAAGGCTACCAGGAACAACGCCCTTGGAAAGCCGCCCGACGCGCACCGCGCGGCGGCGCGGCGAACGCCCGGAGCCATGGGCGCGACGGCGCCGACGGCGGTCCGCGCCGGCGATGACGCGCGACCGTCAGGCGTCCTCCGAACCGGGCTCGAGGGCCGCCATCTCGCCGTATCCGTGCGCGTCGGCGAGGCGCTGCAGCGCGCCGATCGAGTCGTACGCGGCGAGCGGCAGCGGCACGAAGCAGTCGAGCAGCAGCTCGTCGCGTGCGCGCGCGCCGGTCGGATCGGCGGCGGCCGCGAACAGCGCCTGTCGCAGGCGCTGCACGCCGTCGTCGTCGAGCCCGCGACGCGTCACGTACGGCGGCGCCGGCCGCTCGGTCGTGCGGCACAGGATGCGCAGGCCCTGGAGCTCGTGCGGCGCGTGGCGCTGCAGCAGCGCCCACGTCACGCAGTCGATCGCGGCGACGTCGGCCATGCCGCGCTCGATCGCGCGCAGGCTGCGGCGATGCGAGCCGCTGCGGGCGACGCTGGCGAAGAACCGCCCGTCCTCGCACAGCGGCGCCACCATCGCGCGCAGGATGTTCATGCCCGAGTGCGACGTCGCGGTGTTGATGACGCAGCGCGTCGCGCGCAGCTCGTCGAGGCGCTGCCACGGCGCGTCGGCGCGGACCACCACGTAGCTGGCGTAGTGCACGCCGTGGCAGCCGACCGCGGCATAGCACGGCGTCGCCAGCAGCTGCAGGTCGCGGGCGAACGGCCCCTGCACGTCGTAGCCGCAGGACTGGCTCAGCAGCAGCGCCGGCGAACGCCACTGCTCCTCGTACGGCACGGAGCGCTCGAGCGCCGCGGTGACGTCGAAGCCGGCGGTGCGCAGGTGCCCGCGCAGCACGCGCCACCACGCGTCGGTCCACTCCTGCGCCTCCGGGAGGTCGTACCACGGCAGACTGGCGAACATCGGCGCCGCAGTCATGGCGGCCGGCGTCGCGCGGGTCAAGGGGCCGCGCCGACGGCGCGGAGTTCCGCCGCGGGCGGCACGCCGGACCGCACGCGGTCGATCAGCCGCGCAGCACCTGCACCAGCGCGTCGGCAGCGGCGTCGAGGTCGTCCGCGGACACCACCAGCGGCGGCGCGATCCGGACCGTGTGGCCGTGCGTGTCCTTGCACAGGATGCCGGCGGCCAGCAGCTGCTCGCAGCAGCGCCGGGCGCCGCCGGCGTCCGGCTGCAGCTCGACGCCGATCCACAGCCCGCGCGCGCGCAGCTCGCGCACCCGCGGCGGCGCCGCGGCGCGCAGCCGTTCGACGAACCGCGCGCCGAGCGCCCGCGACCGCGCGCACAGGTCCTCGTCGACCAGCACGTCGAGCGCCGCCGCCCCGACCGCGCACGCCAGCGGGTTGCCGCCGTAGGTCGAGCCGTGCGAGCCTGGCGTGAACACCTGCATCACCGCGTCGTCGCACAGGAACGCCGACACCGGGTACAGCCCGCCCGACAGCGCCTTGCCGAGCAGCACCGCGTCGGCGCGCACGCCGGCGTCTCTGTGGCACAGCATCGCACCCGCGCGGCCGAGCCCGGACTGGATCTCGTCGCACACCAGCAGCGCGCCGTGGCGGTCGCACAGCGCGCGCAGCCCCGGCAAGAACCCGTCGGGCGGGATCACCACGCCGCCCTCGCCCTGGATCGGCTCGACCAGGACGGCGACGGTGCGGTCGTTCATCGCCGCCGCGGCGGCGTCGAGATCGCCGTACGCCACGCTGCGGAAGCCCGGGGCGAACGGGCCGTAGCCGGAGCGCGCCTCGGCGTCGCTGGAGAAGCCGACGATCGTCGTCGTGCGGCCGTGGAAGTTGCCGTCGAACACCACGATCTCGGCCGCGTCCGCCGGCACGCCCTTGTGGCGGTAGCCCCAGCGCCGCGCCGCCTTGATCGCGGTCTCGACCGCCTCGGCGCCGGTGTTCATCAGCAGCGCCTTGTCGTAGCCGACCAGCGCGCACAGCTGCTGGCAGAACGGACCGAAGCGGTCGTTGTGGAACGCCCGGGACGTGAGCGCCAGCCGCTGCGCCTGCTCGATCAGCGCCGCCACGATGCGCGGGTGGTTGTGGCCCTGGTTGACGGCCGAGTAGGCGGCCAGGCAATCGAGGTAGCGCCGGCCGTCGACGTCCCAGACGTGCGCGCCGGCGCCCCGCGACAGCACCACCGGCAACGGGTGGTAGTTGTGCGCGGCGTAGCGCCCTTCGAGGTCGAGCAGATCGCGGGCGGTGAATCCGGAGGCGGTGCGGGTCATGGCGTTCTCTTCGACTGCGGCACGCGCGCGGGCGCGCGCTCGCCCCAGGATACCCTCGGCACCGCGCCGTGCCCGCGGCTCCGCAGCGGCGAAGTGCGCATCCGGTCGCGGCGCGTGCCCTCTGTGCGCCGCCGTCCTGAGCCGCTGTGGGCATGTCACACGCACCGCGTCGCGACGACAATTGTCCCGTCGGTCCAGCAGTGCGCTGCACGCGGACCGACGGACGCGCGCACTGGGCGCCCGTCCCTACCCTTCCCTCGGAGGACACCATGAGACCGCTCGCCACAGCCGCTCTGGCCGGCATCCTGGCTGGCGCGCTGCTCGCACCAGCAGGACACGCACAGTTCTTGTTCGACCGCGACCTCGGCACCGACCTCGGCCTCGCCAACGACAGCGTGGCCGAAGGGCTGGCGCTGGGCTTCGTCTTCCCGTTCGCCGGCGCCGCCTACACGCACGTCAGCGTGTGCTCGAACGGCTACCTGTGGCTCGGCCCCGTGGCGCTGGCCACGCCCGACCACACGCCCTCGCTCGCCGAGCTGCGCGCGGAGGGCCCGCGCATCGCGCCGCTGTGGGCGCACTACGACCCCGCCGCCCCCGGCGGCGGCCACGTGTGGTTCAAGGCCGCGCCGGGCCGCGCGGTGATCACCTGGGCGCACGTGTTCGAGCACGGCACGACCAACGCCGTCGAGTTCCAGGTGTCGCTGTTCGCCAGCGGTCACGTCGACGTCGCCTACGGACCCGGCGGGCCGATCGGCAGCGCAAAGAACGGCGAGTTCCTGATCGGCGCGGCCAGCGGCCGCGGCGGCGCGGTCGCCCTGGTCGACTTCGCGCAGCTGCCGTTCCTGACCGGCACCGACGACTTCGCCGAGCTGCGGCCGACGGTCGGCGCGCTGAAGATCGCCCGGTCGAAGCTGAACTGGAGCCCGGCGTTCCCGGGCTTCGCGGTCAGCGCCGTCGCCTGCGCGATCAACCGGATGCCGCCGCCGGCGGCATTCGCGCCGGTCGGCACGGGCTGCCCCCTCGACACGGTCACCGGCTACGAGGTGTTCGACGACGCGGTCGGCGGCAACCCGCTCGACCTGTTCGGCACCACGCTGATGTTCCGGCCCAACGGCGCCGGCGGCTACGCCGTGGCGCGGTCCGACGGCACCCCCGGCCCGCAGCCGTACGCCTGGGTCACCGACCTCGGCGCCGGGGACGACACGGTGCACGCGGTCACGCTGCCGTGGACCTGGCCGCACGCCACCGGCCCGATCGGGCAGGTCTTCGTCGGCGCCGACGGGTTCGTCACGCTGGGGCGCGCGCCGATCGCGGGCGAACCGCCGGGCGCCACGACACTGCTGGCGGGTCCGCCGCGCATCGCCGCGTTCTGGACCGACATGGATGCAGCGCAGCGCGGCAGCGTCCGCGTGATGTTCGAGCCGCGCAAGGGCGAGTTCGCCGTCGAGTGGAGCGACCTGCCGGTCACGGCCACCAAGATGGCGAACACCTTCGCGCTGGTGCTCGAGCCGGACGGCGGCTTCCGCATCGAGCTGCGGTCCGCCATGGCGATGAACCCGGTCGCGGTGGTCGGCTACAGCGACGGGGACGGCGCGCTCGACCCGGACGCCGTCGACTTCCACACCGCACCGTTCGACCTCGGCGCGCGCCGCGAACCGCTGCGGCTCGCGGTCCCGCCGGGCGCCGCGCCGCGACTCGGCGAGACGTTCGGGCTGCAGGTCACGGGCATCGCGCCGTCGCCCGACGGCCACCTGGTGTTCCTGCTGCTCGGCGCGGAGATGCCGCCGCTCGACCTGCAGGCCTTCGGCGCGCCCGGCTGCGCGGCGTGGCTGCCGCTGCCGGCCGACATGGTCCTGGTGAACGTCGCGTTCGGCATGCCGACGTCGACGTTCACCGTGCCGGTGCCGAACGCGATCGATCTGGCCGGCCTCGCGCTGATGTCGCAGGCCGTCAGCGACGACATGCACGCCAACGCCCTCGGCTGGCGGATGTCGAACGGCGGGCGCTGGCTGGTCGGCCTGTGACCGGCGCGCCGCGTCGCGGCGCGCGCCCCCGCGGGCGCGCCGCGACCTTCGTTCACGGCGAGTGGATCAGCGTCCAACGCGCCGACGACACGCCGTCGAGCGCGGCGATGCGCTCGGTGACCGCCGGCGCCACGTGCCGCTGCTTGAGTGACAGGTAGAACACCAGCTCGTTGTGCGCGCCGTCGTTGTCGTGCCCGCTGGCGATGTCGATGACGCGCAGGCCGAGCGCGCGCAGCTCCTGACGGATGTCGGCGACCAGCGCCTGCGACGCGCCCTGCCGGACCATGACGATCAGCCGGCGGTACTGCACCGGCGGGATGCCCGCGGCCAGCTTGTTGACGACGGTCAGCACGACCAGGACCACCGCCGTGGCCACCGTGCCCAGCAGGTAGTAGCCGCTGCCGAGCACGATGCCGAGCCCGGCGACGAACCAGATGCACGCCGCGGTCGTGAGGCCGCGCAGCAGGTCGCCGCTGCGGATCACGGTCGCCGCGCCGAGGAAGCCGATGCCCGTGACGATGCCCGCGCCCATGCGGTTCGGGTCGAACACGATCCGCCCCTCGTCGGCGAGGCCCTCCGAGGTGCCGGCGACGGCGCGCGACACCAGGATCAGGATCGTCGCCGACAGGCACACCAGGATGTGCGTGCGGAGCCCCGCCGGGCGGCCGTTGATCTCGCGCTCGAGGCCGATCACGCCGCCCAGCACGAGCGCCAGCAGCAGCGCGGTGTAGTCGATCTGACCGAGGGACTGGGCGGCGAACGCGGTCGGGTCCGGCATGGGCTGCCCGCATCATCGCGCGCCGGCGGCGCTCAGCGCAACGGCACGATCCAGGTCGCGGCCAGACCCGGATCGCCGCGGTCGACGGTCGTCGCGCACAGCGCGCGCAGGGACGGCGCCGGCGCCATGCGGCGCGTCTCGCCGTCGACGGTGACCTCGAGGTCCTGCGCCAGGTCGCAGAGGCGCGCGTCGAGCCAGGCCGCGCAGGCCGGCTCGCCGTGGGTCGTCACCGTCAGGCGCTGGTCCCGGCACTCGGCTTCGAGCCGCTGGCCGCGCTGCGGCGCGTCCACGCGCAGCCAGTAGTGGTCCCTCACCACGCCATCGGTCGGCTCCCATCGGAGCCAGCGCGGCGTCGGCGTGCGCACCTTCGGCACCAGCTGCGCGAGCAGGTCGCGGTCCGGCAGGCCGGTGTGGCCGTTGCCCTCGACCAGCGTGAACGTCGTCGCGTAGCGGCCCGGCCACCGGCGGCGCAGCGCCGCGAGTTCGCCTTCGAACCGCTCGCAGCGCTCGCGGCGGCCGTAGGCGCGGTCCTCGCCGCCGACCATGAACGAGAACGCGAGCGTGTGCAGCCCGGTCGCCACCGTCTCGCCGTCGGTCGGCGCCGCGGCGCTCGCGTGCACCGCCGCGAACCGGTGCGGCAGCTTCGGGCCGATCGCGAACGCGCCGTAGCCGCCGTGGCTGTAGCCGATCGCGATCACGCGCTCGGGATCGACGCCGTCGCAGACCACGAACTGGCGGATCAGCCGCTCGAGCAGCGGGTAGACGTAGTCGGTGTAGAAGCCGTTCCACTCGTCGGTCGGCGCCCGCAGCGCGCAGTACAGGTAGCCGGCCGCCTCCGGGTGGTCCTTGTAGTAGACCTGCATGTGGCGCCACTGCCCGTCGTTGACTTCCTCGGGCACGCCGCCGCCGCCGTGCATCGCGATCACCAGCGGCCAGCCGCCGGCGGGCCGCGCGCCGACCTGCTTCACCGTGAACGGGCTCTCCTTGCCGCCCGCGCGCACGCGGCGCGCCGCGTGGTCCTCGGCCAGCGCGTCGCGCTCGCTGCGCATCCAGGCCGCCGCGACCAGCGCGCGCAGCCGCGCGTCGCCGGCCAGGGTGCGCAGCTCGGCGTCGAGGTTGCGGTCGAACTCGAACGCCGCGCGCGCGGCCTCGTCGGCCGCGAACCAGCGGTCCAGCTGCGCCGCCACCGCCGCCGTCGCCGGGTCCTGCGCCGCGTCGCCGTCCGCCTGCGCGTAGCGCGCCGTCACGTCCTCGCCCCAGAGCTCGCCAGGGCCCCAGCCCGGCGCGAACCGCTCGCCGGTCGGCGCGAACGACACCGCCCAGATCCGGTGCGCGCGGTCGGCGCCCGCGCACCGCGCCGCGTCCGCCGTGAACCAGGCGCGGTCGAACCCGTTCGGATCCGGCTCGTCGGCGCCCACGAAGCGCCACGCCGCGCCGTCCCACACCTCGACCCACGTGTGGTTGCCGTCCCTGTGCGGCCAGCGCACCGACACCAGCCGCGCCGGCACGCAGCACGCCCGGCACGCGTCCGCCAGCAGGATCGACAGCCCCGTGCACGTCGCCTTGCCCTGCGCGATCGACTCGCTCGGCGCCGACAGCGCGCGCTTGCGCCCGGTCGAGTAGTGCACGCCGAGTTCGTCGAAGACGAGCTCGTTGAGTCGCAACGCCGCAGCACCCGGCGTCGCGCAGTCCGCGACCCGCGGCAGGAAACGCCGCGCGAAGTCGGTCCACCAGTCCTCGCGCGGCTCGTCGGCCTGCGCGTACGGCAGCACGTGGTTCAGGAACAGCGCCTCGGGCAGGTCCGCGCCCCACGGCACCGCCGCGCGCGCCGCCAGCGCCGCGTCGACCCGCGACTGCAGGAGCTCCGGGGGCAGCGCCGCTCGGTCCGCCGCCGGCATGTGCTGCTGGAGGAAGGTCAGCGCGGTCGCGGCGGTGACCTCCGGTGCTCTGTCCTGGCCGCGGGCGACGGCGACGACGACGGCGAGGACGACCGGGAGCGCGCGCATCGGGGCGTTTGTAGCGCGACCCGCGGCGGGTGTCGCCCGCGGGAGCGGCGACGCCGAAACGACAACACCCGTCAGCAACTCGCGTCGCTGCCGGGTGTTGGATGGCGAGGGCGACGGGGGTCGAACCCGCAACCACCGGATCGACAGGCCTTTCCAAGGTCTCCGGGCCATCGCGGGTCAGGGCGGGCCACCGCGTGCAAACGCCGGTGAGGTGGCGATTTGGGTAGTGCTCGACGACGGGCTGGCGCGTGCTCAAGCGGGCCGGTCCGGGCGCCGAACCACTACCTATTCGCTACCTCGATTCGGCACCATGCAGACCCACAAGCTGCGGCTGACCACGGCCGCCATCCGCCCCCACCTCGGCACGCCCTGCATCCTTTGGGACACCGACGAACCAGGGCTCGGCCTCACCGTCCGGGCCAAGTCCGCGACCTTCATCCTGATGAAGGCGTTCCGCGGCAAGTCCATCAAGCTGACCATCGGCCGGTACGGCGCCTGGACACCTGACGCCGCGCGCAAGCGAGCCCGCGAGCTGGTCGTCGAGCTGAACCGAGGCATCGACCCACGCGAGCAGGAGCGTGCGGCCCGGGCCCAGGGCACCACGCTGGCCGAGGCTGTCGCGTGGCACATCGACGCCATGCGCGCCAAGGACTGCGCCCAGCGGTCCATGGACGACGTGCAGCAGGAAACCGAGCGCCACCTGAAGGACTGGCTGCCGCGCCCCTTGGCCGCCATCAGCACCGACGACGCCGTGGGCCGACACAAGAAGATCACCAAGTCCGGCATCCACGTCGCCAAACGGGTGATGCGGCACCTGCGGGCTGTCTGGCGGACCGCCGAGCGCCGGCTGGAGGACTTGCCACGTTGCCCGGTCCGTGCCGTCACCTTCCACAAGCAGCGTCGCCGACGCGAGCCCATCACTTGGGACGCGCTGCCGGCATGGTGGCAGCAGGTGCAGGAGATCGAGAACCCGGTGATGCGCGACTACCAGTTCCTGATGCTGTTCACAGGGCTGCGCCGCCACGACGCGCGAACGATCCGCTGGGAGGACCTGCGGGACGACGGCAGCTTGCACCGCCCGCGACCCAAGGGCGGCGAGGACCGAGCCTTCACCGTGCCGGTGGCCGAGTTCGTGCTGGAGCTGCTGGAGCGGCGGCGCGCCGAGAACCGCGAGCTGTTCCCCGCCGGCGACGGCGGCTGGGTGTTCCCGGCCCGCGCCAAGGCCGGGCACGTGACGCACCTCTACGAGGCCCGCGTCATGCGCTACGTCGACGGCAAGCGCCTGCCGGCGACGCTTCCCAGCCCGCACCGCCTGCGCGACACGTTCGCCACCGCGGCCCACGAGGCCGGCGTGCACCCGTTCGACCTCAAGATCCTGATGAACCACAGCCTCGCGTCGAAGGACGTGACCGAGGGCTACGTGAGGCCGTCGGACGGCCACCTGCGCGGTTGCGCAGAGCGCATCGCCAAGTTCCTGCTGAAGAAGGCCGGCGTGCGGCCGGCCCGGAAGCGGCGGGCGGGGTAGGCCGTGACCCTTCTGCTACTCGCTGTTGTGGGGCCGGCGAAACTAATGGCAGCGAAGGTGCGGCATTCGTTGACGGCCGCACGCCTGGCCATAGCTTACGCAACTTCGACATCCGACCCACCATGCATGACCTCCCACCCCCTGTCCCACCACATCGG
This sequence comes from Planctomycetota bacterium, assembly GCA_050245995.1. Classification (GTDB taxonomy): domain Bacteria; phylum Planctomycetota; class UBA1135; order UBA1135; family UBA2386; genus JBFWWV01. The sequence continues at coordinate 224,871 of JBFWWV010000002.1, forward strand.
GTGAGGCCGTCTTGAGCACGCGGACGCGAAGGTCATCCGGACCGACGTTCGTTGACCTCTTCGCTGGCGCGGGCCTATTCTCGCACGCGTTCAAGAGCGAAGGCTACCGGTTGCAGCGAGCCATCGAGCTGAACGGCGACGCAGCGGCGACCTGCGCGCAGAACCACGGCGCGGACGTGGTCACCCATGGTGACGTCGCTCGCGTTCGCGATCTCGATCCGTGCGACGTTCTCATCGCAGGCCCGCCATGCCAGGGCTTCTCATCGCTGGGCACTCGCCGACCGGATGATCCGCGGAACGATCTGTGGCGCCACATCACTCGGCAGGCCCGGACTCTCAATCCGCAGGCGGTTGTCATCGAGAACGTCGAGCCGTTTCTGCGCACACCGCAGTGGAAGGCCCTGGCACGAGGGCTCCGGCGGCTCGACTACCACGTGCAAGTGTTCGTGCTGAACGCCGCGGATTTCGGGGCCCCCCAGATCCGCCTCCGCTCGTTTACCCTGGCAACGCGGAAACCCGTGCCCACTATCAAGCCAACCCGCCGAAGTGGTTGCACGGTGCGCGACGCCTTCACAGGACTCCCATCAAAGCCGGACGGCAAGAACCACCACTACGCACCTCGGCCTTCCGACCTTGCGCTGGCTCGAATGAAGGTGATACCCGCCGGCGGCGACAAGCGCGACGTGATGAAGGCGGCCCCCCACTTGGCACCACCCTCATGGCGACGCACACAGTCGGAAGCTACCGATGTCTGGGGTCGGATGGAGTGGGACGCGCCTAGCAACACTTTGCGCACAGCCATTCAGAATCCATCGAAGGGTCGATACATCCACCCAGCACAGAACAGGGTGATCTCTCTCCGCGAGGCTGCCCGGCTTCAGACGATCCCCGACAACTGGACTTTCTGCGGTCGCCCTTACCCGGTCGCAAGCCAGATCGGAAACGCCGTCCCCCCGGTTCTGGGCAAGGTCGTTGCTCGGACGATACGAAAGCTGCTCGACTGAAACGCTTGCTTCCCACTAGACTCTTGCCGAAGGTTGGCGGACGACAAAGGCGAGAGTCATGAGCACGAAGCCCAACCCCCTGAAGTTCAAGGTCGCACCGCACATCGTGGAAGACCTTGGACTGAACCTATACACTTCGCTACCGAGAGTCCTGGCTGAGTTTGTCGCGAACGCCCATGATGCCGACTCGCCGTTCGCCAAAATCACGATGGACATCGACGCCATCAAGCAGGCGAGGGCGCGGCTCAGGCAATCCTACAATGAAGAGGTGGCCGCATCAGGAGACGCAGCCGAACCCCTCGAACGCCGCGTCTTGCCGAACACGTTGACCATCACAATCGAAGACGCGGGCGTTGGCATGAGCCGAGAGGAACTAGGCACGAAGTTCCTGGTCGCAGGCCGCCGGCGCCGCGCCGAAGACGAGAAGCCACATACCGAGGGCGGGCGACTCGTCATGGGCAGGAAAGGACTGGGCAAGTTGGCAGGGTTCGGCGTCGCGCGAAGAGTGACGCTTGTCACGCGCCGGTCGGGCGAGTCGCACGCCACTCGCATCGTCCTCCACTACGACGAACTCATCGCCAAGAAGTCCACTGACGAAGTCGAGATTACAGACGACGTCCTCGATGATGGTGGTGGGTTTGCGACAAGCGGAACGCGCATCACGCTGTCCGAGTTGATGCACGATCCGGTCAAGAGCCGGGAGGCCACCATCTTCCAAGAACTCAGCGACCACTTCGCGCTGGTCGGTCAGGACGACTTTCGCATCGAGCTGAACGGCAAGGAAATCGAGCGACCGAAGCCCGAGTTTGCCTACGAATACCCCAAGCCCGAGCAGAAGGGCGGACTGGTTACGCACAGCTACCAGTTCGGAACTTCCACTATCTCGTTCAGATACCGTATGCGGTTCACGAAGCCGAAAGAGGCCCTACCCGCCGCGAAGAGGGGCGTCCGGGTCTATGCACGCGGCCGACTTGCCTCCGCACCCTCTCTGCTCGGCGCAGACACCAACATGCACGGGTTCCGCATGACGGACTACCTCGATGGCATCGTCGAGGCCGACTTCCTGGACGACTATTCTACCGACTACATCGCTACCGACCGCCATTCGCTTAGGTGGGATGCCCCACTGCTCGAAGAACTGAACAAGTTTCTCAGCGACGAGATCAGAGCCGCGTGCAATGAGTATCAGAAGGAGCGCGATGGCGCCACACAGAGCATTGTTCGCAAAGACGAGTTTACAAAGGAAACCATCAAGAAGGCACTCCTAAGCGACAGGGATCAGACCCTGGCTTTCAAGATCGCGACACATCTCGCTGGTGCCTACAAGCAGGGAGTTGACGACCCCCAATACAGGTCGAAATTCCCAACAATCGTGCAAGGCATCGGACAGGGGCAACTGATCGCCGCGATGGCCAAGCTGGCAGCCGAACCCAACCCGATCCTGGATCAAGTAGTCACAAGGGTGATCGAGCTCAGTCATGAGGAAATTACCGCCGCGACGACCTTCGCCAAAGGACGGATCGACGCCATACTGGCCCTTCAGAAGATCGTTCAAGACCAAGAGTTCAAACAGAAGAACGAAGAGAAGAAGGTCCAGACGCTGATGGAATCAGCTCCGTGGCTCATCGACGCCACGTTCGGCCCGGTCCTTAGCGCAGACGAGTCGATGTCAAGTCTATTCGACCGGTTGGCCAAGGACCTGAGAATCGGAAGGCATGCACCGCCGAACAGCGAGAACAGTAACGAACGCCCGGACCTCGTCTTCTTTGTCACTTCTGAGAGTGCCGGCAAGCTAGTAATCGTCGAACTCAAAGCCGCAAACGCCTCACTCGACAGCACGCACCTGGATCAACTCCTGGCATACATGGAACAGGCCGACGAGTGGTTGAGGGCACATCAGCCGCAACGCGCATTCGTCATTCACGGCCAGCTCATCGGGTCGATTGACACCAAGTCGCGTGGCCGAGCGCAACTTGCGCTGAAGAAGAGGATGAAGGAGCGGGGCCCAGAAGCGTCCTGGCGCGTCCGCGACCTTGTCGAACTCCTCAGCGATGCCGAGGCAGCGCACAAGGAACTGCTCGTGACGCACAAGAAGAAGTAGTGGTCTATGCAGTCACTCGTGAGGGAACCGCGACTCGTAGAGCTTGGCAATGCGACGGATCATCGCATCATAGTGCAGCAAGTGGCCGGGCTGCGGAGCCGGACTGTCTGTGACGATCTCGACGGCGGATCCATCGTTGACGCACGCGACCAGCACCAGGCCGATCGCGTCGAAACCCACCTCGGCAGTCGAACTGCGGCGCTGAATCTCGGTGACCTTCTCGACCACGCGCTTCGTCACGCGCGGCTGGTCGTGTGATGACACCTCGGCCACGTGGTCGGCCAGCGCCCACTTGTTGCGATCCGGGCTGATGAACCTGTCGCTGACGTTGACCATGACGAAGCCCGCGGCGATCGCATAGGGGCTGTTGCCGTGAATGGTCAGGTGGCTTGAACTCAGTTCATCGTAGAGCCGGGGGAGGGCCTTCAGGTGCTCAGTCATGCAAGCCTTCGCCTCCAGCGCGATGTGAACCTCGCCCACCACGTCCTCACGAACCTCGGGAAGCCCGGCCAGCTGCCCGACATCCTCGTCAGTCAGGTCCATCGAGTATCGCTTCGCCAGCTTGCGAAAGGTGCCGGCCTTCGGCTTCCATCCCTCGGGCCGCGTGCCGGGAGTGCAGACGACGAGGTCCAGGTCCTTCTTACGCCCGGTCTGGAAGTCTCGCATCTCGTGGTTGATCCCGAACACCACCTTCCCTTGCGCGGCCTGATCGCGCAGCCGCGCGCTGTGGCAGAGAAGGTCGAACAGGATCGACCAGCACGCTGCCTTGGAGTGCCGGTCACTTCGCGGGTTGTACTGCCAGCGGTTGCCGAACTTCTTGTCCGGGTCCTTCGGCTTGCTGATCGTCCTGACGAGGATCCCCGGACCCAGCATCACCCCTCCGCCATCCGCTCGATGTGGGTGCGGAGGGCGGCGCGGAACTCGTCCGGCGCGCGCAGCGTGCTGGACGAGAAGCGGCGCTCGAAGCCCGTGGTGGCCTTGTGCGACAGCTCCTTGGGCTCGTAGCGCAGGAAGTCCTCCAGCGGCTGCTGCTTCGTCGAGACCGGCCACGTCGTCACGTCGACCGCGAACCGCCCGTGTCGCGCGTCCCCGAAGGCGGCCTTGGGCCACGGCCGGTCGACCGGCCCCATCGGGATGCCCCACGGGCGGTCGTCGGCCGGCTCGGCCAACCGGTCGCCAACCCACTTGGCGACCCTCACTGTCACCGCGTTGCCGACCAGCTTCCAACGAAAGCCCGGGCGGGCGACCTGCTCCGCGGGCTTGGTCCAGTTCGCCGGGAAGCCCTGCATCCGCTCGGCGTCGCGGATGTCCGGAGTGACGATGCGGCCATCCGGCATCCAGATCGCCGGCGGCGATGCGATGCCGACCGTCGAGCCGCCCTTCAGGGTTGGAACGGCTCCGACTGCCCAGCCGAGTCCGCGCACACCCTCGGTCCAGTAGAAGCCGCAGGCCCGCCCGCGATGGTCGCGGTCGTCAGCAGGCTGCCGGTTGCCGCGGAACAGGCGCGGCGCCGGATCCTCATCGAGCGAGGCCAAGAAGAACACGCGCTCACGCCGCTGCGGCAGGCCGAACGCGCGCGTGTCGAGCACACGGTATGCCCACCTGTAGCCCAGCTGCTCGAACTTGGTGACGATGAAGTCCATCGCCGCGCCGCGGTTCAGCTGCAGCATGAACGGCACGTTCTCCAGCAGCACCCAGGGCACCCGCTGACCTTCGAGCAGCCGGAACACCTCGCCGACCAGCCCGGACCGCGACCCGCTGATGCCGCGCGTATCGCCGGCCTGCGACAGATCCTGGCACGGGAAGCCGGCGGCCAGCAGCTCGGTGCCGCGCGGCAACTTGTCCAGCTCGCGCACGTCCTCGACTCGCGGGATGTCGGGGAACTTGGCGTCGAGGACCGCGCCGGCGCCGGCATCGTTCTCGCACAGCATGAGGGTGCGGTGCCCGGCCTTGCTCAGACCGAGTTCGATGCCACCGATGCCGGCGAACAGACCGACGACCTTCATCGACCTGCGCCGGGTCAACCGCCCATTGCTGACCACGGCCGGATTCTGCCGGGTCACTCCTCTGCTTCAAGGAAGCGCCGCAGCTTCCTGCACAAGTTGTCGGGATGGCGTAGCTCGCACTCCCAGACGGTCAGCACCTGCAGGCCCTGCTGCCGCAGCGCCCTGGACTTGCGCGCATCGCGGGCACGGTTGGCCTCGATCTTCTCGCCCCACCACTTCGCGTTCGTCGCTGGCACCCGGCCTGACGCGCCGCCCTTGGTCTTGCGGCAGTTGCGGTGCCCGTGCCAGAAGCAGCCGTGCACGAAGATGGCCCAGCCGCAGGCCCTGTTGGCGAAGTCGGGTCGGCCCGGCAGGCCGGGGTGGTTGAGCCGGTAGCGCGCGCCCAGGTCGCGCAGCATGGCACCTACGGCCCGCTCCGGCGCGGTGCCGCGCTGCCGGACGGCCCGCATCATCTCGGACCGCTTGGCCGTGCTGACGATGTCGCGACTACGGGCCACGCGGCGATCGTAGGCAGGCATGATCGACACGACCAAGGAGCACTGGATCCCCATCCGTCAGGTTCCCGCCGAACTGGAGCAGCGCGGGCTCGGCAAGCGCGTGCACTTAGCGGCCGTCTACCCCTGGGTGCACCACGGCCTCGGCGGCGCGCGACTCGAGAGCATGCGCATCGGCGGGACGACGGTGACCAGCGTCGAATCCAGCGGTGGGCCGCCGCGCACGAGCAGCACCGCCAGACGCACTACACCGCCCCCGCGGCGCCGGAGCCGTCCGACGTGGAACGCAGGCGCGCCGAGACCCACCGGCGGCTGCAGGAGTACCGGCTGATGCCCACCGAGCTGGATCGGTTCATCAGGGCCTGACTGCGGGCGAGGCGTCGGCCCGCGAGCACGTGGCCGGCGTGCTGTTCCGCGCCGGCATGCGGACGGTCGCTGACCTTCGCGGCAAGACCGTCGGGCAGCTGCTGGCTATGGACGGCATCGGCCCGAAGTCGGCGTCGGTTGTGCAGGTGCTGGCAGATTGACGTGCGGCGCCATCGACGACCCCAAGGGGCGGTCCGGCCCGGCTCAAGGCGCGCGTCGCGGCGGGTCGAATGGCTCGGCATGCGATCCTTGCTCACCGCGCCGCTGCTGTTCTTGGCGTCCTGCGCCTCCCTGGACTTCGACCAGCCCGATTCCGAGTTCGGCCCGCAGCCGAGCGCACCCGCACTGCAGACCACGGCCAACAGCTACCTCGACCAAGTTATGTTCGACCCCGAGGCCAAGCGCATCCGGTGGGTCGACCAGCAGCCGCAGCGGGCGGCCTTGTGGCGCGGGCTCATCGGTGGCGGCTGGAATCACGGCTGGGGCATGCGGTTCGGCCTCAACGGCAAGAACCGCATGGGCGGCTACGTCGGCGAGCGGGCCTACTACGTCATCCAGGTCGGCGAGACGGTCTACGTCGGCGAGGGCGCAATCGAGGTGGACAACAAGCCCGCCGCGCCGGTGAGGTGAAGGAGAGTGGACGCCCAGAAGGTCCTTGAACTGAAGCAGCAGTTTCGCGCCATGGGGTCGCCACCCGAGTACCTGGATGCGCTTCGAAGAGCGTTCCAGCGAAACGGTATGCCAGTATCCATGCAGGATCAGATCCTCGCGGAACTCAGTCCAGACTGCTCGGCCGAGCCACACGAACCGATACGCGACCTCCGAAGGCAGCTCCAGGACTTGCGAGACCAGGCATCCGCGAGCGGCATTGATGTTCGGCCCCTACTCCAAGCTCACGTCACCATGCTGCGCGAGCAGTTCGACGCCGCTGGCATCCCCCGCGATGACCAGGACGACTTGTTCGAGGCAGTTGGCGCAAGCGACCCCTGTGGGGACGCCGACACCTTCTCGCAGAAGCAGGACGAGATCGTGACGTGGTTTGACGCACTGGTCGCAACAAGCAAGGACCTGCAGGAAGCAATCAGGCGGGCAAAGTCCGAGGTCAAAGCCGATGTTCCCAACAAGGACCTGCGGCGGGCCGTTCTGATGGTGGTCGCTGCAGAGGCCGAGAGGCTGATCGCAGCGACTGGGAATGCCGGCTCCGCCGAGGAGCAGCTACGGCGACTTGGTCTGAATCTCGATGGGACGGAACCATCGTTCTGGGGTCGGATGTTCGGCTAGGGTCCTCGGGGAACGGTCAAGACCGGCCAGTTGAGCCAGGCGACCACGGACGTTGACACCGTTACGGGCATCGCGCCCGCTCGCGGGGATGCAACGTCTTGAATGCCGAGAAGCAAGAGCAAGTCCGTGCGTGGGGCGACTTGGGTGGTCACTGCGTCGCATCCAGGATGAGACCAGCGTCCACCGCGACACCGTCAGGCGTTCCGTGGAGGCAGCGGGCATCCCGATCCGCGAGCCACGGAAGGGGGCGGCTGAGAGCCGGGTCGGAATCAAGACCGGCCAGTGATGCGACCACCGAGCCTGACTTGCCGCGCCGACCCCCAGCAAGAGACGATCGGCGCGATCGGTCTCGCCGGAATCTGATGAGCATCTGGCAGGGGCTGGTCGAGCACCACGAGTTCGACGGCAGCTACGAGTCGCTGAAGCGACTCGCACGGCGACGCCGAAACGACAACACCCGTCAGCAACTCGCGTCACTGCCGGGTGTTGGATGGCGAGGGCGACGGGGGTCGAACCCGCAACCACCGGATCGACAGTCCGGTACTCTAACCAATTGAGCTACGCCCCCACGCCTTGAGGGGCCGGGGACTCTACCGGGGTGGGGGAGCATTTCAAGCGCGGGCCCGGCCGGCGCCGCGGGCGCCGAAGGGACCGCTCCGCGGGCCCCGGTCGCGGCGGCGGGCGCCGCCGGCTTCCGCCGGCGCGGGGCAGCGGATAAGAAAAAAGCCGACCGGCGGGTCGCCCCGCCGGCCGGCAGCCACTCTTCGCTCTCTCGTGTCCGGCAACCGACCCCTCTGAGGACGCCGTCTCGCGGGGGCGTCGGGATCGGTTGCCGGCGCACACGTAGGTCGGACCGCCGGGGTCCACAATGGGCCGGGAGCAAATGGACCCGCTGGCATCGCTACATCTGGGCTTCGCGGGACTTCCGGGTACGCCTGCCGACCACCTGTCGGTCGACGGGATGACCGAGTCGGGGCCGAATCTCTCGCACTGGCCCGGCAACCGGACGCCGCCCCGCTGGAAGCGCGACCTGAGCACGGGCATCTGCCTGGCGTTCGCGCGCGCCGAGCCGGCGGCGCAGCGCGCGTTCCTCGGCGGCGTCACCACGGTGCTCAACGACCACTACGACACCGACGGGTTCGGGTCGCTGCTGGCGCTGCTGCGGCCACGGGTTGCGTTCGCGCGCGAGGAGCTGCTGCTGGCCGCGGCGGCGACCGGCGACTTCGGTCGGTTCGTGACGGCGCGGGCGTTCGCGATCGACCGGATCATCGCGCGACTTGCGGAGCCAGCGTCGCCGATCGCCGCGGAGTTCGCGGGGCTCGACGGCGCGCACAAGAGCCACCGGCGCTACCGCTGGTTGCTGGAGCACGCCGACGAGGTGCTCGATCGCAGCGACAGCTTCGCGCCGCTCTACGAACTCGAGCTGCAGCAGGTGCGCGGTGAGCTCGACGCGGTGCTCGGCGGCGACGCTGCCGAACGCGCGCTCGACCCGGCGCTCGGCCTGGCGCACGTGCGGTCGACACGGCCGCTGCACCGGATGACGCTCAACACGGTCGCCGGCGCCTTCCGCGTGCTGCACTCGATGCCGCAGGGCAAGGGCGCGCTGCACCGCTACCACGACCGCACCGAGAGCTGGTTCGAACTCGTGACGTTCCGGGCGCCGCCGCGACGCGACCTCCGGCCGCTGGCGAGGCGCCTCGACGCGCTCGAACCCGGACGCGACGGCGCCCGGTGGTGCGCGGACCCGCCGACCGAGCCGATCCCGGAGCTGTACTTCGGGGTGCCGTCGGCGCAGGCCTACGGCGCGATCACCCGCGAGCTGCGGCCGAGCGCGCTGTCGGCCGACGCGGTCTGGCGGCAGGTGACGGGGTTCTTCGCCGCGCCGGCGCCCGCGCCGACCGTCGCGCCGTCGCGCCGGACCCCCGTGCAGCCGGACGCAGGTGGCGGCACCGCCTGAGACGGTGCATCATCCGGAACGGAATGCCCGCCGCCGCCTCCGCCGACCGCCGACACGCCGCGCCGCGGGCCGCCGCCGGCGCCGGCATCGCAGCCGCCGGCGCGCTGGCGCTGCTCGTGTGCGGCGGCTGCGACGACCCGCCGCTGCTGCGCAGCGCCGACGGCAGCTACGAGCTGCGGGCCGCGCTGCCGCGCCCGGGCGCGCCGGCGCCGCCCGAGACCGACACGTTCGCCGCGCTGCTGCAGCGCGACGTCGACGCGGTGCTCGCCCAGCGCGTCGGCACGGCGCACGACCTCTCGCTGTGGGCGCACCAGCGCGACCACGCAGGCCTGCTCCTCGTGGGGATCGGCGACGGGGTGCCGGAGCTCGGCCCGGCCTGGGTCGCGGACGGCTCGCTGGCGGCGAGCATCGAGCCGCAGCTCGGCGCCGACACGGCGCTCGACCTCGCGGTCCTGCTGTGCCGCGACGTCGCGATCGCGCGGCCGGAGATCCTGCTGGGATGCCGCATCGTGCGCGCGAACGAGCCCGAGGGCCGGCCGCAGCCGCACCCGGACGACCTCTACCTGACGGCCCTGCGCGCGCGCCACGCCGCCGAGCTGGCCGACCCGAAGCCGCTGCGCCTCGGCGTGGTGCTCGGCGCCGGCGGCGCACCGCTGCGGCAGGCCCAGCGCGCGCAGTGCGAGGCGTGGGGCGCGCGGCACGCGTTCGCGACGCTGGACGTGCGGCCGGCCGACGACGCCGACGCGCAGCGGCAGGCGCTGCGCGAACTCGCCGACGCCGGCGCCGACGCCGTGGTGCTGAGCCCGTTCGACGCGGCGGCGACGGCCGAGGCCTGTCGCGCAGCGGTCGCGCGCGGCGTGCGCGTCGTGGTCCTCGGCGCGTCGGTGACGACCGCCGGGGCGACGCTGGCGGTGCGCGCCGACGACGAGCTGCTGGGGCGCGCCGCCGGCAACGCGATGCGCGCGCTGCTTCCCGACGGCGGCGGCATCGCCGAGCTGCTGGATCCGCAGCTGGACGCCGAGTCGGCGCAGCGCCGACGCCTGGGGTTCGCCGCGGCGCTGGGGCTCGAGCCGCCGCGCTGAGCGCGCGCGGGTGTCAGCGGCAGCCGAACACGGTCTCGACGCCGTTGCTGACCGCGAACGTGCCCAGCACCGGACCGCTCGCCAGGAACTCCGCGGCCTGCCAGAACACCGACCGGCCGTCGAGCAGCGGGTCGTTCGGCACCGGCACGGGCACCTGCACGGCGCCGCTGCCGTCGGCGAGGAAGAAGCCGTAGACCTGCAGCGTCGCGGCGTCGACGTACTGCGTGCAGCCGGGCGCCAGCGGCGCGGCGGCCGCGACCGGCGCGAGCACCAGCAGCACGGCCCCGCCCGGCGCCGCGCCCACCTGCAACGCGAAGCCGACGTCGCCGAGCACCGGCAACCCCACCGCCGCGAGGCTCGGCGCCGGCGCGCCGCAGCCCGGGCCCATGCCCACCACCGCGGCGGGCCCGGCCGGCACGCGCGCCGGCACGGTCACCGACAGCGCGCCCGCACCCGGGTGCGCCTGGTCGAGGACGACCGCGCCGCTGGCGGGGATCGCGTCGCAGTCGAACCAGAAGTTGTAGAGGTGATTCCACTCCAGCGCGTTGCCGACCGGCGCCTGGAACACCAGCTCGTCGCCGACGCGGCTCCAGGTCCAGTCGTCGAGCGGATCGCCGTTCGGGTCGCGGAAGCCGACGTTGGCGACCGTCGTCGAGCTGCACACCGGAATGCGCAGGGTCGCGGCGCCGCGGCCGTTGTCGAAGTCGTGCACCGCGTACTCGTAGTGGTACAGCCCGCCCGGCGGCGCGGTCGCCTTCACCGCCACGAAGAACCGGCCGTCGTCGTCGCCGTTGCGGCCGACGTCCAGCGTGGCGCCGGCCCACTGCGCGAGCACGGAGCCGTTGGTGAACGGCACACCGGAGTTGGCGAACGACCAGGTCGTGCCGTTCCAGCTCGGCACCATCTCGCGGTGGCTCAGGTTGTCGTCGCGCAGGTCGCCGTCCTCGCCCTCGACGATGAGGTGCATGCAGTAGAAGAACCGGCCCGGCAGCAGCAGGTCGCTCTCGCGCAGCGTGACGCGGTTCTTGACCGCGTCGGCGAACGTGCCGCTCGTCAGGCTGCGCACGCCGTCCTGGTTCTGCGGGAACCCGACGTCCGGGTCGCCGCGATCGAAGTAGGAGTTCAGCGGGTTCCAGGTGCCGAGCCACGGGTCGATCTCCGACGCGGGCCCGAGCCAGAAGCGGTTGGCGTTGGTGGAGGCGCCGTAGGTGTCGCTGCAGCCGATGCCGACCGCGGTGTTGGTGCCGGGGTTCTGGCAGGTGCCGCAGGCGCCGTCGCTGTTGGCGGCGCCGAACGCGTGCTTGACGAACGTGCGCGCGTCGGTGATCTGCTCCATGCGCGCGCCGGTGTCGCGGACCACCATGTAGGCGAACTTCGGGTGCACCGTCCGCATCGGGTTCGGACCGGAGTTGGCCGACAGCCACGGGATCACGACGCTGCCCGAGTTGCACATCGTGTACGAGTACGACATCGCCACCTCGCCGTTCGGGTGCGCGGCGCCGCGGCGGCCGAAGTAGGTCGGGCTCGCGGTGTTGGACAGGAACGTGTCGAGGCCGGCGACCGTGTTGGTCTGCGCCGCGAGGGGCGCCGTGAGCAGCGCGGCCGCGAGGGCCGCGCGCGCGGGGGTGAGGTTGGGCATGGTGGGCGGAGGGGGCGCCCCGCACTCTAGCCCCCCGTCGCGCGCGGTGGCAGCCGCTCCCCCGCAACGGCCGCCCGCCCTCAGCGACAACCCAGCCGGGTGCCCACGCCGTTGCTGACGGCGAACGCCGAGAACACCGGCCCGCCCGCCGCCAGCTCGGCCGCCTGCCAGTACACGTCCACGCCGTCGAGCAGCGGGTCGTTGGGCACCGGCACCGCGAAGCTGCCGGCGCCGGCGCCGTCGAGCAGCAGGAACTCGTGCGTCACCAGCCCGGCGGCGTCCAGGTACTGCGTGCACCCGGGCGCGAGCTGCTGCGCGGTCGACAGCACGGAGTAGAACAGCAGCACCGCGGCGCCCGGCGCGGCCGCGACGTCGAGCGCGAACGCGGCGTTGCCGAGCGTCGGCAGGCCGTTGCCGGTGAGCGCCGGCGGCGGCGCGCCGCAGCCGGGGCCGAGGTCCGCCAGCGCGGCCGGCCCGGCCGGCACCTCGGCGCCGACGGCGACACTGAGCGCGCCCGGCCCGGGCAGCGCCTGGTCGAGCTCCACCGCGCCGGCGACCGGCGGCATGTCGCAGTCGAACCAGAAGTTGAACAGCTGATTCCACTGCAGCGCGTTGCCGGCCGGCGCCTGGAACACCAGCTCGTCGCCGATGCGCTGCGCGGTCCAGTCGTTCAGCGGGTCGTCGTCGACGTCGCGGAAGCCTGGGCCCGACAGCGTGGCGCTCGCGCACAGCGGGATCCGCAGGGTCGCGGCGCCGCGCGCGTTGTCGAAGTCGTGCACCGCGTACTCGTAGTGGAACGTCCCCGGCGTCGGCTCGGTGACCTTGACCGCCACGAAGAACGCGCCGTCGTCGGCGCCGTTGCCGGCCGACTGCACCGACGCGCCGGTCCAGGCGTCGAGCACCGAGCCCGTCGTGTAGGCGAGCGGGCCATCGCCGAACGTCCAGACGGCGCCGTCGAAGGTCGGCACCATCTCGCGGTAGCCCATGTTGTCGAGGTGCGCGGCGCCGGCCTCACCGGCGACGACCAGGTGCATCGCGTAGAGGAAGCGGCCGGGCTCGACCAGATCGCGCTCGCGCAGCGTCACCAGGTGCTGGACCGGGTCGGCGAAGGCGCCGCTGGTGAGGCTGCGCACGCCGTCCTGGTTCTGCGGGAACCCGACGTCGGGGTCGCCGCGGTCGAAGTACGAGTGGATCGGCTCCCAGGTGCCGAGCCACGGGTCGACCTCCTCCTGCGGCCCGAGGTAGTAGCGGTTGGCGTTGGTGGCGGCGCTGTAGGCGTCGGTGCAGTCGACGCCGATCGCCGCGTTGGTGCCGGGGTGCTGGCACGTGCCGCACGCGCCCGAGGTGTTGGCGGCGCCGTGCGCGTGCTTGACGAACGTCCGCAGGTCGGTGATCTGCACGATGCGATCCCCGTCCTCGCGCGCGACCAGGAACGCGGTCATCGGGTGCTGGGTCGCCATCGGCTGGGTCCCGCCGGACGGCGCCAGCCACGGGATCACGACCGACCCCGAGTTGCACATGTAGTAGGAGTACGTCATGCCGACCTCGCCGTCCGGGAAGGCGGGGCCACGGCGTCCGAACATGCTCGGGTCTTCGAGGTGGGTCAGCCGGGCGTCGAGGCCCGGGACGACATTGGATTGGGACAGGGCCGGCGGACAGAGGGCCGCCGCGCAGGCAATCGCCTTGGTCAAGGTGTGCATCGTCAAGAGGCTGTGGGTTTGGCGGGCGGTGAGGCCCGCCACACCCTAGAGGGCGGCCGGGCGATCTCAAGTCGACGATCGGCGCAGTCGCCGCGCGACGACGCCCGACGACGCCCGACCGCGCCGGGCCCGCGCCGCGCTTTACCTGCGGCCCGGCGGCGCTATCCTCTTCGCCCCGCCGGACGACCGGACGACCCGACCGGGTGGTCCCGAGGGCCGCCGGCAGCCGCGAACCGACGCCGTGGACCGAGGTCCGCGCGCCCTTCCCCGACCCGTTCCCCAACCCGGGAGCCGCCATGAAGAAGCAGGACCTGCTGAAGACCAAGGTCGAGCACGTGTCGCTCGACACCTTCAACCCCGTGCCGCTGATCGACGCCTACGACAAGATGGCGTTCCAGGCCCGCAACACGGCGCGCGCCGCGAAGATCTTCGAGATGATGCTGCGCGAGCGGGACTGCGCCGTGGTCCTGTGCCTGGCCGGCTCGCTGATCAGCGCCGGCCTCAAGAAGGTCATCGTGCAGCTGCTGGAGAAGGACATGGTCGACGCGATCGTGTCGACCGGCGCCAACATCGTCGACCAGGACTTCTTCGAGGGCCTGGGCTACAGCCACTGGCAGGGGACGCCGTTCATCGACGACAACGAGCTGCGCGATCTCCACATCGACCGCATCTACGACACCTACATCGACGAGGACGAGCTGCGGGCCTGCGACGACACCTGCAAGAAGATCGCCGACTCGCTCGAGCCGCGCGCCTACAGCTCGCGCGAGTTCATCCGCGAGATGGGCCGCCACCTGCAGCAGCACGGCAAGAACAAGGAGTCGATCGTGCTGCGCGCGTTCGAGAAGGACGTGCCGATCTTCTGCCCGGCGTTCAGCGACTGCAGCGCCGGCTTCGGCCTGGTCGAGCACCAGTACCGCAACGGGCTGGTCGGCAAGCCGAGCATGTCGCTCGACAGCGCCAAGGACTTCCTCGAGCTGACCCGCATCAAGATGGACAGCAAGGAGACCGGGCTGTTCATGATCGGCGGCGGCGTGCCGAAGAACTTCGCGCAGGACATCGTCGTCGCCGCCGACATCCTCGGCGTGGACGTCGGCATGCACAAATACGCCGTGCAGATCACCGTGGCCGACGAGCGCGACGGCGCGCTGTCGGGGAGCACGCTCAAGGAGGCGAGCTCGTGGGGCAAGGTGTCGACCACCTACGAGCAGATGGTGTACGGCGAGGCGACGGTGTTCTTCCCGCTGATCGCCGGCTACAGCTGGCACAAGGGCGCCGCGAAGGGCCGCAAGGGCCGCCGCTTCTCGCAGCTGCTCGAGGCGCCGATCCAGGCCAAGGCCTGAGCGAAGGGGCGGTCGGGCGCGGCGGCGACGACGATCGCCGCTGCGCTCATCGGCCCGGGTGACCCGCCGAATTGCGGCCGCCGGCCGCGACACTTCGCGGTCCGGCGACGGCTACGGTGGGAGCCATGAAGTCCCCCCGCGCCCTGGTCGCGGTCGCCGCCCTGCTGGGACTGCTGGTCCTGGTGGTCGTCTGGGCGCGCCGCGAGTCCGCACCTTCGGCGCCGCCGGCCGCACCCGACGCCATCGTCTCGGCGCCCGGCGATCCGGCCGGCACCGCGGACGACGCGGACCGTCGTGCCGCGACGGCCGCAGACGCCGCGGCCGCCGACCGGGTCGACCAGGACCGGACGGCGCTGGACCTCGACCCCGACGCGCCGCACTGCACGGTCCGCGGCCTGGTGCTGGCCGACCCGCGCATGCCGATCGCCGGCGTCGAGGTGCTGGCCTACCGCGGTCGCGCCGGCGAGTCCGCCGACCTGATGTCGCTGATGACCCGGGCGCAGGGCGGCCGCGCGGTCCGCGACGACGACGTGCCGTTCCTGGCCACCGGTGACGTGCTGGCGCGCGCCGTGGTCGCCGCCGACGGGACGTTCGAGCTGCACACGCGCGAACGCCACCTGCGCCTGCGGCTCGAGCACCGGTTCTACGGGCTCGGCGTGCCGGAGGTCGTGCACGTGCCGCCCACGACGGACACCGCCTTTGCGGTGCTGCAGCCCTACCTCGGCGGCTGCCTGCGCGGCCGCGTCCTCGGCGCGCTCGCCGACCGCGCGCGCACCGTGCAGCTGGTGCCCGAGCCCGATCCGATGGCCGCGGCCCGCGATCCCAGCGCCTTCATGGCCACGGTGCTGGCGGCGGCGACCAGCGAGGGCGTGCCGATCGAGGACGCACAGTTCGAGTTCCGCGCCGTGCCGGTCGGGGTGCAGCTGGTGCTGCTCGCCACGGGCGACGGCGTCGGCGCCCGCGGCGCGCAGCTGCCGATGGCGCCGGCCGAGCTGCGCGAGGTCGGCCTCGGGCTGCAGGAGACCCACTCGCTCACGGTCGAGGTCGTCGACGAAGACGGCGCACCGCTCGCCGACATCGCCGTGCGCGCCCACCCCGACGCCGACCGCAGCCCCATGGGCATGCACCGCGGCGCGCGCACCGCGCGCACCGACGCCGACGGCCGCGCGCTCCTGACCGGACTGCTGGCCGGCGGCTACGACGTCCGCGCCGGCGGCGCCGGCTTCGTCCGGGCCGAGGCGCACACCGAGACACCCACCGAGCAGACCGTCCGGCTGGTCCTCGGCCGCGGCGGGATGGTCCGCGGCGTCGTCGTCGATCGCGATGGCGCGCCAGTGGCCGGGGCGAAGGTGGCGCCGATCGAGAGCATGAAGATCCCGTTGTTCGGCGACGTGACCGACGAGATCGGCCTCGACCTGCTGGGCCTGGCGACCGAGGACGGCGTGACCACCGACGCCGAGGGCCGCTTCACGATCACCGGCATCGACGGCGACGCGCCGTTCCACGTGGTCGGCGTGGCCGAAGGCTACGCCCCCGGCATCGCCCGCGACGTCACCGCCGGCGCCGACGACGTGGCGGTCACGCTGGCGCCGGCGGCGACGCTGGCGCTGCGCGTCGTCGCCGACGAGGACGACACCCCGCTCGCCGACTACACGGTGGAGCTCAGCACGCGGATGTTCCTGGTGATCGACCGGCCGGTGCGCACGCTGCCGGTCCAGGACACCTTCGACGGCCGCGCGCAGCTCGAAGGTCTGGCCGCCGGCTCGTTCTCGATGACGGTGCGGGCCGACGGACGGGGCAGGGTCACCAACTCGGTCACCCTGGTGGCCGGTGAGCACCTGGACGCCGGCGAGGTGCGGCTGCCGCGCGGCGCCAGCGTGTCGGGCCGGGTCATCGACGAGCAGGGCCGGCCGATCGCCGGCGCCGCCGTCCAGCAGAGCCGCGGCGGCATGCTCGACAACCCGGCCCTGGCGCTGCTGCAGGGCGCCGCCCAGACGGTGCGGACGGGCGCCGACGGCGCGTTCACGCTGCCGGACCTATCGCCCGGACGGCTGGTCCTGGCGGCGTCCGCACGCGCGTTCGCCGACGGCAAGTCCGAACGGCTCGAGCTGCAGCCGGCGCAGCAGCTCGCCGGCGTCGAGATCGTGCTCGACCATGGCGGCAGCGTCGCGGGCGTGCTGCACACCCGCGCCGACGATCGCGCCGAGGAGTTCCACCTGATGGTGCAGAACGAGGTCACGCAGGCGTCCACCGGCTGCACGCCGGCCGCCGACGGTTCGTTCCGCGTCGACAACCTGCCGCCCGGTCGCTACCAGGTGCAGGCCATGCACCCGTCGGCGACCGACGCGGTGATGCGCGGGCAGCGCAGCGGCGGCGACCTGAGCCCCGGGCGCGAGTTCGACATGGGCGCGATGATCTCGAAGATCACCGAGAACCTCGTCGTGCAGCGCTGCACCGTCCGCGCCGGCGAGGTCGCCGAGGTCGAGCTGGACGCGACCGAGCTCGGCGCCGGCCTGCGCGTCGCGCTGCAGGTCACGGTCGGCGGCGAGCCGCTGACGGGCGGCATCGTCGAGGCGACGCTGCTCGCCGACGGCCGCGTGCGCACCGGCTTCCTCGACGACGCCGGCCGCACGACGCTGGGCGCGCTGCGGCCCGGCACGCTGCGCGTGCAGGTCCGCGCCGGCATGACGATGGCGCCCGTGGGCCGGCCGCAGTCGATCGAGCTCCCCGAGGGCACCGACCGCCACCGCGCGACCGTGGCGTTGCCCGGCGGGCAGCTGTCGGGCCGCGTCGTCGACCGCGACTCGGGTGAGCCGCTGTCGGCGGTGCTGGTGCGGCTGCTGCGCGACGACGAGGACACGCAGGGCATGTTCGGCATGGCGATCACCGACGGCGACGGCGCGTTCACGTTCCGCGGGCTCGTGCCGGACACGTACGGCCTGGTCGCCGCCGACGCGCTGGTCCGCCGCAGCGCCGACGGCGCGGCGTCGCGGGTCGACGGCATCGCCGTCGGCGACGGCGAGCACCGCGAGGGCATCGTGCTGCGCGCCCAGCCGGCCGCCGGCGCGCGCGTCCGCGTCACCGACGCGGACGGCGCGCCGCTGCCGGGGGCCACGGTGCTGGCCGTCGACGACGAAGGGCGGCCGCTGGGCAACTTCGCGATGGGCGTGTCGGGCCCCGACGGCACGGCGGCGCTCGGCGGCCTGCCCGGCGGCCGGATCCGCTTCGTCGGCCGCGCCGCCGGCCACGCGCCCGGCGCCAGCTCTGCGTTCACGGTGCTCGCGGGCCAGAGCCTCGACGTGCCGCTGCGGCTCGAACGCGGCACCCGCGTGGCGCTCGAGACGCTGGGCCGCGACGGCCTGCCGCTGGTCGGCATCGACGTGCGCGCGCGCTGCAACGGCGGCCCGTGGTTCCCGGCGATGGTGCTGATCGAGGCACACACCCGGGGCGGCCGGCTGGAGCTGGGACGGCTCGCGCCGGGCGACTGGGAGTTCCGCATCGAGCACTCCGCCACCGGCGCCTTCTCCGTTCGACGCGCGATCCCCGACGGCGCCGCGGTCACGATCCTGGCGACGCCGCCGGACTGACCGGCGCCGAACCGACCCGCGCCGGGCGCGGCCGCCCGGCGTCGGCTACGCTCCGCGCCGCATGTCGACCGCGACGGCGAGTCCAGCTCCGTGCACCTACTGGGCGCTGCGCTTCGTCGGCGGCCTGCTGCTGCTGCTGATCGGCGGCCTCGGGACGGTGTCGATGACGCTGCCGATCGACGCCGGCTCGAAGGGGATCCTGAACGTCGCGCTCGGCGCCGCCGGCTTCTGGATCGCTGTCACCGCGGTCAACCCGCTGGTGCGCGCGCTCGGCCAGGACCTTCGGCTGCGCCGCGACTGGGGCCCGGACGCCCACGCCGCGTTCGCGCGCGCGAGCACGCCGCAGCGCGTGTACCTGCTGCTGCTGGCGGTGGCCGAGGCCGACGGCCAGTCCGGACCGCAGGAGCGCGAGCTGGTGCGGACCTTCCTCGAGCACCGCTTCCCGGACTCCGGTACGCGGCGCGACCTCGACGCGTGGACGCGCGCGGCCCGACCGCCGCGCGAGGTGGAGGCGCTGGCGTCCAACCTCGCCGCCGCGCTGGGCCGCAGCGAGTGCGGCACGCTGTACTCGTGGTGCTGCCTGATCGCCTTCGCCGACGGCGACCTGCACCCGCGCGAGTTCGCCGTGCTGCAGCGCATCGCGCGCGGCCTCGACCTCGACGCGGCGCACGCGATGTTCCTGTTCCAGTTCGCGCAGCAGGCGTCCCGCCGGCGCGGCGGCGCGCGCCAGGAGCGGACCGGGTCCGCGAGCGGCGCGGGGCGTCGCCAGGGCGCGGGCACCGCGACCGCCGCCTCGTTCGAGACCGCGCGCGACCGCGCGCTGGCCACGCTCGGCCTGCCGCGCGACGCCACGCCAGAGCAGGTCCGCCGGCGCCACCGCGCGCTGGTCCGGCAGTTCCATCCGGACGCCCAGCAGCGGCTCGGCGAGGTCGCGCGGCAGGAGGCGACCGAGCGCTTCCTTCTGATCCAGCGCGCCTACGAAGAACTGCAGCGCTGACCTGCGGCCGCGAACGCGCGCGCTACCATGCCGCGCATGGTGTCCATCTCCGTCCGCTACGACGGCGACCTGTCGTGCGTCGCCACCCACGGTCCGTCCAGCTCGACGCTCACCACCGACGCGCCCAAGGACAACGAGGGTCTCGGTCGCTTCTTCTCGCCGACCGACCTGGTCGCCACCGCGTTCGCGACCTGCGTGCTGACGACGATGGCGATCGTCGCGCGCCGCCGCGGCATCGGGTTCGGCGGCGCCACCGCGGCGGTCGAGAAGCACATGCAGTCGGACCCGCGGCGGATCGGCCGGCTGCCGCTGGTGGTCCGGGTGCCCGGGCAGTTCACCGCGGACCAGCGCAAGCTGCTCGAGAACGCCGGCCACGCCTGCCCGGTGCACAAGAGCCTGCACCCCGACATCGACGCCGGCATCCGGTTCGAGTGGCCCGACAGCTGAGCCGCGGATCCGCTGCGGCGGCTCGAGTGCCGAAGTTTGCCCGGATCGGCCGCGATCGCGAGGAGATCGGGAGGCTCGCCCGTCTGGGCGCCTTCGCAACCCCATCCCGAGGAGATCCCATGATCCGCCCGCTTCCGCTCCGCTCGATCGCACTGGCGCTCTGCGCCACCGCCACCACCGCGCTGCTGCCGGCCCAGGCCGCCGGTGCCCGCACCCGGGCAAACCCGGAGGGCAACACCCGCGCCGAACTGCAGTCCGAACTCGACGCGCTCCGCGCCGAGCTGAAGGAGCTGCGGACGGCGCTGCGCGACCTGCAGGGAGCGAACCGCGGCACGGGCGCCGTCGTCCGCAGGACCGAGGGTGACGCGAAGGCCAAGGGGAAGGCGAAGGCGAAGGTCGAGGGCAAGCCCGACGGTGGCGGCACCGTCTGGTTCGGCCGCGGCGACGACGGCGAGGACGCGCGCGTCGAGGTGCGCGGCCACGCCGTGGTGGTCGGCGGCGACGACGACGGCGAGCACGAGGTCCGCACGTTCGTGCTGGGCGGCGACGACGCCGAGGGTTTCACGGTCCGCGTCGACGGCAAGGAGCTGCGCGCGACCGGCAAGGACGGCAAGGACGTCCTGAAGTTCGACCTCGACGACGCCAAGGCCGGCGGGGTCTGGGTCCTCGGCGAGGACGGCAAGGTCGAGCGGATCGAGGGCAAGAAGGGCGCGTTCCGCGCCAAGATCCACGACGCGCTGAAGGGCAAGGCCGGCGATGGCGACGGCCCGCACGTGCTGCGATTCCGGACCGACGGCGAGGACGGCGGCGGGGTGTTGTTCCTGGATCCGGACGGCAAGAAGGTGCGGTTCGAGACCAAGGGCAACGTGAAGGTCGGCGACGTGCACAAGGCGAAGGCCAAGGTCAAGGCCAAGGCGAAGGGGAAGGCGAAGGGCGGCTGCTGCTGCGACTGCACGTGCTGCGACGAGGGCGACGGCAACGGCGACATGCGCTTCGGCTACTTCACGCCGCAGCAGACGCTGCAGGTGGCTCCCACGTTCCGCTTCACGCGCACGCCGTCGACGTTCTTCCACGTCGACGACGGCAAGTGCGCGCCGGCGCGTGGCGACGTCCAGCGCGTCCGCGTGCAGCCGGTCACGCCCCAGCTCCGGCTCCGCGCCCCCGCCCAGCCGGTCGAGGTCCGCACCAAGGCGCGCGCGAAGGCGCGCAACAAGCTCATCAGCATCTGAGCGCGCGGCGGCCGCCGGAGGGCGCGGCCGTGACCCCGGCCCGGCCTTGCGCGCCGCCAGCGGTGGGGCAGCATGGGGCCCGATGAACCGGCCCCTCGCCCCCTGGCTCGCCCTCGCCCTCAGCCTGCTCACGCCGCCCCCGGCCGCAGCCCAAGACCCCGGAGCACCGGAGGCCGGCACCGCGCTCGACCCGACGCTGCTGGCCGGCCTGCGCGCGCGCAGCATCGGCCCCGCGGCGATGAGCGGGCGCATCGGCGCCGTCGCGTCGGTGCCCGGCGACCCACAGGTCGTCTGGGTCGGCGCTGCGAGCGGCGGCGTGTGGAAGTCCACCGACGGCGGCGCCACGTTCGCGCCGGTGTTCGACGACCAGGACTGCACCTCGATCGGCGCGATCGCGATCGACCCGCGCAGCAGCGACGTGGTCTGGGTCGGCAGCGGCGAGGGCAACCCGCGCAACTCCGCCAGCGTCGGCCGCGGCATCTACCGCACGCGCGACGGCGGCCGGCACTGGGACAAGCTCGGCCTCGAGCGCACCGAGCACATCCACCGCGTGGTGCTCGACCCGCGCGACCCCGACACGGTGTTCGCCGCCGCGTTCGGCACCAGCTGGGGCGAGAACGAGGAGCGCGGGCTCTACCGCACGCGCGACGGCGGCGCCACCTGGGAGCGCATCCTGTTCGTCGACGCCAAGACCGGCTGCTGCGATGTCGTGATGGACCCGCAGAACCCCGACAAGCTGTTCGCGGCGATGTGGGACCACCGACGCACGGCGTGGGACTTCCGCAGCGGCGGACCGGGCTCGGGGCTTTATCGCTCGCTCGACGGCGGCGACAGCTGGCAGCGGCTCGAGCCGCACGACGGCGTGCCCAAGGGCGACCTCGGCAAGGCGTGCTTCGCGATCGCGGCGAGCGACCCGCGCGTCGTCTACTGCCTGGTCGAGGCCGAGAAGAGCGCCCTGCTGCGCAGCGACGACGGCGGCTTCTCGTTCCGCACCGTCCACCAGGACGGCATCGCGCCGCGGCCGTTCTACTTCTGCGACATCCGCGTCGACCCGCGCGACCCGAACCGGGTCTACAACATGCACGTCGTGGTCGACGTCTCGACCGACGGCGGCCGCACGTTCGCGCAGCTGGTCGGCTGGGGCGACGCACACCCCGACCACCACTCGATGTGGATCGACCCGTTCGACCCGCGCCGGATCGTGCTCGGCAACGACGGCGGTGTCTACACGAGCCTCGACCGCGGCGGCAGCTGGCGCTTCTGCAGCAACCTGCCGCTGGCGCAGTTCTACCACTGCGCCGTCGACGACGACGTGCCGTACCACGTCTACGGCGGCCTGCAGGACAACGGCAGCTGGCGCGGGCCGCAGCAGCTGTGGGAGAACGGCGGCATCCGCAACCTGCACTGGCAGGAGGTGTGCTTCGGCGACGGGTTCGCGACGTTGCCGGACCCCGAGGACAGCACGCGCGGCTACGCGATGTCGCAGGGCGGGTCGCTGATCCGCTGGAACGTCCGCACCGGCGAACGCAAATCGATCCGACCGCCGGCGCCCGACGGCGTCGAGCTGCG
This sequence comes from Planctomycetota bacterium, assembly GCA_050245995.1. Taxonomy (GTDB): domain Bacteria; phylum Planctomycetota; class UBA1135; order UBA1135; family UBA2386; genus JBFWWV01. The sequence continues at coordinate 247,673 of JBFWWV010000002.1, forward strand.
CTGGCAGTGGAACGCCGGCATCGCGCAGGACCCGTTCGACCCGGCGACGATCTGGTACGGCAGCCAGTTCGTGCACCGGTCGAAGGACCGCGGCGAGAGCTGGGAGATCGTGTCGCCGGACCTGACCACCGACAACCCGGCGTGGCAGCAGCAGGACAAGAGCGGCGGCCTGTCGATCGATGCGACCGGCGCCGAGAACCATTGCACGATCCTGACGATCGCGCCGAGTCCGGTGCAGCGCGGCGTCGTCTGGGTCGGCACCGACGACGGCCGCGTGCAGGTCACGCAGGACGACGGCCGGTCGTGGACCAGCGTCGAGGACCGCATCGAGGGCCTGCCGCGCAACACCTGGTGCCCGCACATCGAGGCGGGCAAGTTCGCGGCCGGGTCTGCGTACGCGGTGTTCGACGACCACCGGCGCGCCAACTGGACGCCGTACGTGTACCGCACCGACGACTTCGGCCAGACCTGGCGCAGCCTCGCCACCCCTGCGCTCGACGGCTACTGCCTGGCGATCGAGCAGGACCCCGTGCGCGAGGACCTGCTGTTCCTCGGCACCGAGTTCGGGCTGTGGTTCACGATCGACGGCGGTGCGTCGTGGCACCGCTGGAAGCACGGCGTGCCGACGTGCTCGGCGATGGCGCTGGTCGTGCAGCCGACGCAGGGTGACCTCGTCGTCGGCACGCACGGGCGGTCGATGTACGTGCTCGACGACCTGCAGCCGCTGCGCGCGCTCACGCCGGAGATCCTGCAGCAGAAGCTGCACCTGTTCCCGGTGCGGCCGGCGATCGCGTGGGTCAGCAAGCAGACGCCGGCTGCGCGGTTCCCCGGCACCGGCGAGTTCCGCGGCGACAACCTGACGCGCGGCGCCCTGCTGCACGTGATCTGCACGGCCGACCAGCTGGCGCACCCCGACGCGGAGGTCGAGCGGGCGCGCAAGAAGGCGAAGGGCGGCGGCGGTGAGGACGCGAAGGCGAGCGAGCCCGGGGCTGGCGCCGAGGGCGGCGGCGAGGCCGAGGCGGCCGACCCCGACGCGCCGGCGGCAGCCGAGCCGGCAGCGAAGCCCGCCGACGACGGCGCCAAGGTCCCCGACGACCACGTCGTCGTCGAGGTGCGCGACGCGCAGGGGACCCTGGTGCGCACCTTCCGCGAGAAGGTCCACCTCGGCCTCAACCGCGTCGTCTGGCGCTTCGAACGCGACGGCGAGCCGGGCCCGCAGCGCGAGCTGCGCACGCAGCCGCCGGAGACGCCGCCGCGCGGCCGCGAGGTGTTGCCCGGCGACTACACCGTCACCGTTCGCTTCCAGGGCGAAGAACGCAGCACCCCCGTGCGCGTGCTCGCCGACCCGCGCGAGGACGTGCCGATGGCGGACCGCGAGGCCAAGGACCGCGCGCAGCAGCGCGCGCAGGAGATCCTGCGGCCGCTGACCGACGCCACCCAGCGCCTCGCGCGCGCGCGCCGCGAGATCGAGCTGGTGAAGGACCGGCTCGCCCTCGACCCCAAGCCGCGCACCGGCGACGACCCGTTCGCCGACCTGCGCAAGGCGCACGAAGCGGTCACGAAGGAGCTCGAGGCCGCCGAGGAGCGCCTCTGGGGCAAGCGCGTCGAGCAGGGCATCCTGCGCGGCCAGGGCCTGGCGTCGGAGACGTTCCAGCAGCTGGGCGCGCTCAACGACACGCCGGACGCGCCGAATGCCACCGAGCTGCTGGCGCTCGATCGCGCCGAGCAGAAGGTGCAGCAGGCGACCGCCGCCGTGCAGGAGTTCGTCGACGGTCCGCTGGCCGTGTTCCGCGCCGCCGTCGAGCAGAGCACCGCGTCGCTGGTGCCGGGCCAGGGCCGATGACGCCCGCGCCGAGCCTGCCGAGCCTGCCGCACCTGCGGATCGCCCGGCCCACCGCCGACCTGCCGCGCGCCGTCGCGATGTACCGGGACGGCCTCGGCCTCGTGGAGCTCGGCGGCTTCGCCGACCACGACGGCTTCGACGGCGCGATGCTCGGCGCGCCCGGCGCCGGCTGGCACCTCGAGCTCACCTGCGAACGCGGCCGCGCGCCGCTGCCGGCGGACCCCGACCAGCTGCTCGTGCTCTACCTCCCCGACGAGACCCAGTGGCGCGCCGCGTGCGCGCGCATGCTGCAGGCCGGGTTCGCGACGGTGGCGTCGCACAATCCGTACTGGGACCGCGACGGGCGCACGTTCCGGGATCCGGACGGGCATCGCGTGGTGCTGCAGCGCGCGGCGTGGGCGCCGGCGGCGCCGTAGTCAGCGCGGGACGTCGTCGGGGACGACGAGGGTGAGTTCGTACCGCTCGCCCGGTGCCGCCGCGAAGGTGGCGAGGACACGTCGCTCACGAGTCGATGCTCCGCGGTCTCCACCTCGGCCTCGACGTAGCAGCGCATCCCGCACAGCACCCCGGCCTGCATCGACTCGAGCCGCATCCCGCGCGGTCGGACGACCCCGCGCGAACCGCTGTCTCCCGCTCGACCCCTTGACTTGTCACGTCCGATACATTGTCATGTTCAACAGGACAAACGATGGAACGTGACGACCGCGGCATCGACGGCGACGACGACCTCCGGGACCTGGCGGATGCCCTCGCCGAACTCCCCTTCGTACGGGAGGTTCGGACGGATCCAGCGCCCGGGGACCGGGCCGGGCGGCGGCTGCTCCTCGAGACCACCGGGGGCACGTTCCGGCTCATGGTCGAACAGCGCCGCGGCCGCCTCGGCCTCGACGCCGCGGCCGCGAGCGGGCGACACCTCGCCGCCGACGCCGACGCCCTGCTGCTGACGCTGCCGCCGACAGGCCCCGAGGTCCGGGCCGAGCTGCGCCGCCAGGGGGTCGGCTACCTCGACGCGGCCGGCAACTGCTTCCTCTCGCTCGACGGCGGCCGGCTCACCGCCCATCTCGAAGGCGCCGCCCGCCCGCTCCGACACGACGGCCGACGCGACGGCCGACGCGACGGTCCAGGCGACGACCGCGGCGGCGGCGCCAGCGCGAGTGCCAGCGCCGGCCGGGTCCGCGCCGCCGGATACCGGGTGCTGTTCGCGCTCCTGGCCCGACCCGAACTCGCCGCGCGGACGGTGCGCGACGTCGCGGCCGCGAGCGGCGCGAGCCGCTCGGCGGTGTCGTCGATGCTGGCACGCATGCGCGACGAAGGCACGCTGGTGCCGAGCGGCCGCAGCGGCCACGTCTGGCAACCCGATCGCCGCCGGCAGCTGCTGGCGCGCTTCGCGACCGGGTGGAGCGACGTGCTGGCGCCGCACCTGCGGATCGGCCGCTTCCGGCTGCGCGACCCCGACCTCGAACGCGCCGAGCGCCAGGTCGCGACGGTGCTGGCCACGCAGGACTGGGGATTCGGCGGCGGCGCCGCGGCGATGCGGCTCGCGCCGTACCACCGCGGCGCCGACCTGGTGATCCACACGCGGCGCTGGAGCGCGGCGTGGCTGCGCGACCTCGAAGCGGCGCCCGACAAGGACGGCCCGCTGGTCGTCTACCGCGCCATGGGCGAACTCGACCTCACCGCGGCGCCGCCGCAGACCGCGCACCCGCTGCTGGTGTTCGCCGAGCTGTCCCGCCAGCGCGACCCGCGCGCGCGCGACGCGGCCGAACACCTGCGCGTCGAGGTCCTCGACGCGATGCTCGCCGACCCGGCCGGCGCCTGACGTCGCATGCGCACCGTCCTGCTGCAGCTCGCCGAGGCCCTGCCGGGCGTGCGCATCGTCGTCGTCGGCGCCACCGCGCTGCGGCACCACCTCGGCGACGACGTCGACGCGACGCTGGACCTCGACCTGTGCGCAGCGCTCGAGCTCGACGAGCTGCGGCCTCGGCTGCCGACCGACTGGCGCCCCGACCCGCGCCTGCCGCACCGCTGGCGCAGCGCCGACGGCACGCTCGTCGACCTGCTGCCGGCCGGCCCCGCGGTGCTGGCCGTTGGCGAGATCCGCTGGCCCGACGGCAGCGTGATGGACATGACCGGCCTCGACCTGGCGATGCGCGATGCCGCGCCGCTCGGCGCGCCGCTGCCCGACCAGGTGCGCGTGGCATCGCTGCGCGCGCTGTTCGTCGCCAAGGTCGCCGCGTGAAACGACCGCCCCGCCGACCGGCCGCGCGACCTCGCCGACCTCGCGGCGATCCTGCGGCACTACCCGCGCGACGACGACCGACTGTTCGGCGACCCGGCGCTGGATCCCGAACGCGCGTTCGACGAACGGCCCGCATTCCTGCTCGGCCGCGACCTCGCGCCGCTGCTCGGTGCGGCCCAACGCGACCTGCTGCTGCGATTCCTCCACGCGTGCGGCCGCGCCCCCGAGGACGCGCGGCTCGCCGCCGCCGCCCGCGTCGTCTGGCGGCCGGCCGACGTCCACCGCATCGCGGCGGCGCTGATGGAGGGCCTCGGGATTCCCGACTCCGGACCCTAGCGGCTGGGTCGCTCGGCGGCGGGCACGACGAACACCTCGTCCACGACTGCGCCATCGCCGACCTCGATTCGCCCGAGCACCGTGAGCGCCCGAAACGCCTCCTCGCGATCGCCGCCGGCGCTCCACCACCGGTCGATCGCCCGACGCCCGAGGAACTCGAGCACGTGCTCGCCCGGCGGCACCTCTCCGCGCAGCCCGCCGTCGCCGTCGCTCTCCGCCCAGTTGTCGAGGCCGCGGATCCGACACTCGAGCCCGCAGACAGGATCCCCATCGGCACCGACGAGCCGCACCCGCAGCGACACGCTCCCGACCGACACTTCTCGCTCCGCGGCGGCGCCGGCTTCGACCTCGAACGGTGCGCTGTAGCAGGACGCCGACAGGTCGCCGACCCCACGCGGCTGCGGAACGCGAGTGGCGACGCGATACCGCCCCGGCAGGAGCATGGCGTCGCAGCGACCCTGCGCGTCGGTGCGCACCTGGACTGCGGATCTGGCGCCCGCCGACGGCGGATCCACCGACTCGATGTCGATCTCGCCGGCCGGTGTGGCGCCGCCGACGCGCACCCGAAGGCGCGTGGGCACGCGGCGCAGGTGACGCAGGTCGATGGTGCACCGCCCGCCGGTCCCGGGCGCCAGCTCCACCTCGACGCCGGTGGCGGCGATCGGAGCGCCCATCAGGTGCACCGCCCGAACGCCGGGTCGATAGCCCTCGAACGCGAACGTCCCGTCGGCAGCGACGTCCTCCCACCCCCCGCCGCCGTCGGGCCGCACCAAGCGGATCTGCCATCGACCGCCCGCGAGCTCGTCACGAAACTCATCGGGCACGAACACCCGCCCGACGCCGCTGGCCGTCGCAGGCGCCGGCGCCGGCGAGAGCCGGAACTCGAGCGGCGCACCGGCGGCGATCGACGCCCGATCGACGTCGAGGTCCGCGAAGCCCGTATGCGACACCCGCAGCGACAGGACGGGTTCGTCGCCGAACGCGACGACCCGGACCTGGCCGGCGGCGTTCGTCTGCAAGTCCTGCACGTGCTCGGGCGGCATCACCCTGCATCCCCGCGCCTCCGCGCGAATCGGCTGTTGCGCGACCACGCGCACCATCGCGCCGGCGACCGGGCGCCCCTCCGGATCGGTGATCCGCACGGTGCCCCCGCGTGCCGTCGGCAGCATCAGGCGGATCGCACATTCCACGGCGTCCGTCGGCTCGAGGCTCACCCGGAACAGGGTGCCCGGCGCCCACCCGGTCGCGAATTCGAGCCGTAGGAGCGCGCACGGAACCGTGCCCGTCCAGCCCGAGCCGTGATGCGCCAGCTCCCAGCTCGCGATCTGCCGACGGGGCAACGCCTCGGCGGGCTCGCACGTCACGGAGAGGTTGCGCTCCAGCACACCGGCCGCGTCGACGATCGACACATCGAGCCGAGCCGGTCGGGCCAGCACGACCCGAACCGGCGTGTGGGACCACTCGAGCCAGCGAGGCTGGTGATGCTGCTCTGGCATGTAGAGCACGACGCGCACACGCGACGCCACCTCGTCGGGCCCCCGCTGCAGCACGAACGCCCCGTCGGTGTCGGTCGTCGCCGCCGCAGCGAGGTACGGGCCTACGAGCCGCATGAGGTCGAGACCGGCGACCGGCGTCCCATCGTCGTAGACGACGACGCCGGTCACCCGGTCCGCAGGCGCGCAGATCCGCTCCCGTGGCTGCGGTGAGTGACCTGGCGCGACGCCGGACGACGCGCCATCGGACACCGCGGCGGCCACCGGTTCCTGCACACCCTCCAACCGCGACGCTACGGCCTCGATCTCCGGTGTCGCCCGCGACCACCAGGACCAGAGCACCAACGCGAACGCGCCGGCGGACACCGCCCAGACTCCGACGAGATTCTGCCTGGTCCTCCGCACACCGGAACGCGAACGGCCGGCGCGATCGCGCGGTTCAGGGGTCGCGCGCTCAGCGCTTCGCCTTGTCCTTGGCCTTCGCCTTGCCCTTCGTCTTGGCCTTGGCCTTCGCCACGGCACCGCCGCTCTTCTTCGCGGCCTTCTCGTTGCGCACGAAGTGGTCGGCGATCACCTGTGCGACGCAGGCGGTCAACCGCTTGGCCATCGTCAGGTGCAGGAATTCGTTGGGGCCGTGCGCGTTGCTCTGCGGGCCGAGCACGCCGGTGATCAGGAACTGGGCCTTCGGGAACTTCTCGCCGAGCATGCCCATGAACGGGATCGTGCCGCCCTCGCCCATGTAGACGCAGCCCTTGCCGAAGTGCTGCTGCGACGCGCGCTCGCACGCCTTCTCGAGCCACGGCGCCAGCTCCGGCGCGTTCCAGCCGTCGGCGGCCTTCTCGCCCTCGAACGTCACCTTGGCGCCGTGCGGCACGTTCTTGGTGACGATCTTGCGCAGGTGCTCGACGCACGCCGCCGCGTCCGCGGTCGGCGGCACGCGCAGCGACAGGCGCGCGGTGGTGTACGGGCGCAGCACGTTGCCGGCCTTGTCGGTGGTCGGCACGCCGTCGACGCCGATCACCTCGAAGTACGGCCGCCAGGTGCGGTTCAGCACCAGCTCCGACAGCTCCTTGGCCATCGGCTTGGTGCCCTCGGCCCACGGGAAGCGCTGCCACAGGTACTTGCCGAGCACCTTGGCGGCGACCTTGGCCTGCTTCTGCCGCTGCGCCGGGATCTTCTGGTGGAACTCCTTCGGCTTGATGCGGCCGGTCGCCTCGTCCTCGATGCGCGACAGCAGCGTGCGCAGCACGCGGAAGCTCGACGGCACGATGCCGCTGGCGTCGCCGCTGTGCACGCCCTCGTTGAGCACATCGACGCGGATGTTGCCGCCGCTGATGCCGCGCAGCGAGGTGGTGCACCACAGCTGGTCGTAGTTGCCGCAGCCCGAGTCGAGCGCGATCACCAGGCTCGGGGTGCCGATGCGGTCCTGCAGCTCGTCGATGTAGAACGGCAGGTCGTAGCTGCCGCTCTCCTCGCACGCCTCGATGATCACGACGCAGCGCGCGCGCCGCGCGCCCTGCTCCTGCAGCAGGCGCAGCGCGGTCAGCGACGCGAACGCGGCGTAGCCGTCGTCGGCGCCGCCGCGGCCGTAGAGCTTCTCGCCCTTGCGCACCGGCTCCCACGGCCCGAGCTCCGGCAGCCAGCCGGTCATCTCCGGCTGCTTGTCGAGGTGCCCGTACAGCACGACGCAGTCGTCGGTGTCCTCGCCGGCGTGGCCGGGCACCTCCATGAAGATCAGCGGCGTGCGGCCCGGCAGGCGCACGACCTCGACCGTGAGTCCCTCGATCGGCTGCGCCTTGCACCAGTCGACGATCAGCCGGACGGCGCGCTCCATGTGCCCGGCGCGCTCCCAATCGGCGTCGAAGGCGGGCGACTTGTTGGGGATCCGGATGTAGTCGAACAGCTGCGGAACGATGTCGTTCTCGTAGGCGTGGTCGATGAACTTCTGCGCGGCGGAGTGGTCCATGATTGTCGGGTCGACGATGGGACCGCGGGCCGCGCACCGAGGCAAGCCGGATCCGCCGCCACGGCCGCCGGGCCGCCGCCGCCGCGCCATCGCCGACAGGCGGTGGACACGCGAGGCCCGAGGTCCTGCAATGCGCGGCACGATGCACGGCCAACGAGGCGCTCCATCGGGCAGGACCTGTGCCGCCCGTCCATCCCACGCCGGCCGTTCGCAACGGCGAACGGTCGCCGCTCCGGAGCGCCGCCGATGAGCCGCCGACGCGGTCGCCGACGGAAGTCCTCCGCCGCGACGGATCCCGCGGGTGACTCCGCGGCCGCCGACGCGCCGGCACCGGCAGAACGCCACAAGGCCGGGCAACGCAGCAAGGTGCAGGAACCGCAGCAGAAGGGCCGCGCCGCCCACGGCGGCGCCGCCGCGCAGCCGGCGAAGCCCCCGCGCCAGGAGCCGGAGAAGCAGAAGAGCGCGCAGCAGGCCCGGAAGCCGCGCGGCGCGCCGGCCGCCGCCGCGACCCGTCGGCGATCCGCCGCGAAAGGCGGGGCGAAGGCCGAAGGCGCCGCACCCGTCGCGGCGGCGAAGTCGACCACTGCGCCGGACGCGAGGACCGGCGCGAAGACGAGCGCGAAGACCGACGGGATGAAGGACGGGAAGAAGGACGGGAAGAAGGACGGGGACGCCGGCGCGACGACGGGCGCCAAGACGGAGGACGGCGCCCGCCGCCGCGGCGCGCGCCGCCGCGGCAGTCGCGGCGGCCGCGGCCGCAACCGCTCGCGCGCGACCGCGACGCCGGGCGATCCGGGCGCGCATCGTCGCACCGCCGCCAGCCAGGCCGAGATCGTCAAGACCTCCGGCGATCGCGAGCCGTTCGACGAGGCCAAGCTGCGCGGCTCGCTGCGCCGCGCCGGCGCCAGCGCGGCCGACCAGGACCGCGTCGTCGCCGAGGTGCGCGACAAGCTGCGGCCGGAGACGACGACGCGGCAGCTGTACCGCATCGCCTTCGACACCCTGCGGAGCCGCGCGACGGCGACGCGCAAGGAGCGCAGCTCCGACGCCGCCACCGCCGCGCGCTACAGCCTGCAGCGCGCGATCCTCGAGCTCGGGCCCAGCGGCTTCCCGTTCGAGCAGTTCCTCGGCGAGCTGCTGCGCCACGAGGGCTGGGACACCCGCGTCGGCGTCCGCCTGCAGGGCGAGTTCGTACAGCACGAGGTCGACCTCGACGCCGTCCGCAACGGCCGCCGCATCCTCGCCGAGTGCAAGTTCCGGCTCGACCCCAACGGCAAGGTCGACGTCAAGACGGCGCTGTACGTGTTCGGCCGCGCCGAGGACCTGCGCCGCGTCCGCGGCGGCTACGACCGGTTCTGGATCGTCACCAACGGTCGGTTCACGAGCGACGCGCTGCACTTCGGCGAGGGCAACGGCCTCTACCTGCTGGGCTGGAACCACCCCGCCGGCGAGAGCCTGCGCGAGCGCATCGACCGCGCCGGCCTGCACCCGGTCACCTGCCTCACCCACCTGCGCAAGACCGAGAAGCAGCGGCTGATCCGCGACGGCGTCGTCGTCGTCGCCGACCTGCACGACGAGCCCAGGGCGCTCGACAAGCTGAAGCTCAGCAACCACCGCCTCGCCAACGTGCGCGGCGAAGTCGACGCGCTGTGCGAACGCTGACCCGCACCCTGGAGCCGCCATGCCCGAGACCTTCACCGCCTGGATCGCCCTGATCGCCAACCTCGCCACCGCGCTCGGCATCCCGATCGCGCTGCTGAGCCTCGGCGCCGCCCGGCGCGAGCACCGGCGCAACCGCGACAAGGACGCCAGCGATCGCGAGTTCGGCACCTACGACGAACTCGACCACAAGTACGTCGAGTTCGTGTTCCGGTGCACCCAGCACCCCCACCTCGACCTGTTCTCCGAGCCGCTGCCCGCGGACCGCCGGATCTCGCCCGCCGACCTGCGGATCGAGCGCGCCTACTTCGCCGCGCTGATCTCGCTGTTCGAACGCGCCGTGGTCATGTTCGAACACCGCGCGCACGGCTCGCTGCGGGACGACCAGCGCGCCGGCTGGGTTCGCTGCATGGAGAGCTACTGCACCCGACCTTCGTTCGTCGCCGAATGGCGCGCGATCGGCGCGCAGTTCGACGAGAGCTTCCAGCGCGAGATGAACGCGATCATGCGGCGGCTGGGCGTCGGCGCTGCGGCCGAGCCGCGGTCCCGGTGACCGCGAGGGCGTGGCCGGGGATGGTGGGCGATGAGGGATTCGAACCCCCGACATCCTCCTTGTAAGGGAGGCGCTCTGACCAGCTGAGCTAATCGCCCCGGCGAGTGCGCGCGAGACTCTACGCCGCCGCGGCGTGCGGACCAGCCCGGGACGCGCTCAGCCGGACAGATCCTCGGGCGTCACCGGCTCGCCGGCCCGCAGCTGCACGCGCACGGCCTCGAACACCGCGCGGTCCTCGCGGCGCTGCGCCGGCGAACGCCGCGCGAGCGATCGCAGCGGCATCGCCAGGCGCGGATTGCCTTCGAGCCGGTCCTTGTGGCGGTCGAGGAACGCCCAGTACAGCGCCCGAACGGGGCAGTTGCGCGCGGGGTCGAACGCGCAGCCCCCGCAGTAGTCGCTCATCTTGTCGATGTAGGCGGCGCCGGCGACGTACGGCTTGGTGGTCATCAGGTCGCCGACGGCGAACGTGCCCATGCCGAGCACGTTGGGCTCGACGACCCAGTCGTAGGCGTCGGCGTAGGCGACCCAGAACCAGTCGGTGAGCTCGCGCGGGTCGACGTCGAGCAGCGCGGCCAGGTTGCTCAACACCATCAGCCGGGTGATGTGGTGGCCGTAGCCGGTGCGCCACACATCGGTCACGCAGTGGTCGAGGCAGCGCAGGCCGGACGCGCTGCCCCACCACGCCGCCGGCAGCGGCTCGCGCGCGTCGAGGAACGACGGCGCGGCGGCGCCGGATCGCTCGCTGTCGCCGACGTCGACGTCGAGCCCCGGCGGCAGGACGCGGAAGCCGTCGGTGGCCTCGTGCACGTGGCGGACGAACTCGCGCCACCCGAGCAGCTGCCGCACGAACCCCTCCTTGCTGGCCAGCGGCAGGTCCAGCTCGACCGCCTCGCGCACGACGCGCGCCGGCAGCAGCCGGCAGAGGTTGAGCAGCGGCGACAGCCGGGTGTGGAACAGCGACGACGACTGCGTCGACATCGCGTCCTGGAACGGCCCGAAGCCCGGCAGGCAATGCGCCTTCGCCCACGCCCAGACGCGCTCGGCGTCGGCAGCGGTCGACGGCAGCGAGGCGCCGTCCAGCTCGCCCGGATGATCGCCGAACCGCGCCTCGACCAGCTCGAGCACCTCGGCGGTGACGGCGTCGGGCTCGAATTGCGGCGGTGGCGGCGCCGGCGGTTCGCCGCGCCACGCCTTGCGGTTCTGCACGTCGAAGCTGAACCTGCCGCCGACCGGCCGACCAGCGGACCGGCCGCCGCCCTGCATCAGGATCCCGGTGCGCTTGCGCACGTGGCGGTAGAAGGCGTCCATGCGCCACGGCGGGCCGTTGCGATGGCTCGCCGCGAAGTCCGCGGTGGTCGTCAGCCAGCCGTCGTGCGGCACGACGTCGAGCAGGTGCCGGACGACCAGCGGCTCGAGCTCGGCGCGCAGCTCGCGCTCCGCCGGGCGCATCACGCGCAGAGGACCGAACTCGCGCGCGACCGGCTCCAGCAGCTCGGCGTAGCCGCCGGCGCCGGCGACGTGGCGAACGGCAACCCCGCGCGCCTGCTGCTCGAGGCAGAACTGCCGCAGGTTGGCGAGCACCAGCGCCAGCTTCTGCTTGTGGTACGGCCGCCGCTGCGCCTTCGCGCGGCTCTCGACCACGACGATGCCGAGCTCGTCCGGGTCCTCGGCGGCCAGCGGGCCCAGGCCGTCGTGCAGCTGGTCGTAGGGCACGAACAGCCAACGCCGATCCGCGGGGTCGGGCTGCCGTTCGCGCAGCGCGGACGCGAACGCCGTCGTCACCGCGACGTCGCCCCGCTGGCGCGGCGCGCGTCGCGCTCCGATCGGGTCGCCGGCGACCCCGGCGTCCCCGGCGACGCGGCCGCCCCTTCGTCGAGGACCAGCGCGCACGCGGTGCGCTCGATGCCGCGCAGCATGCCGCGGAACACCACGCCGTGCAGCGGCAGCACGGCGTACCAGTACAGGAGTCCGAGCAGGCCCTTCGGCTTGAAGCGCGCCGTCTGGCGCAGCCGGCTGCGCGCGCCGTCCGCCTCCGGATCGATGGTGAACGTCAGCGTCGCCTCGCCGGGCAGCTTCATCTCGGCCCGCAGCTCGAGCCGGCGGTCGGCGTCGATGGCGGTGACGCGCCAGAAGTCGAGCGCCTCGCCGAAGCCGACGGTCTCGGGGTCGCGCCGCCCGCGGCGCAGGCCCGGGCCGCCGACCAGCCGGTCGAGCGCGCCGCGCAGGCGCCAGGCCCAGTCGGCGGCGTACCAGCCGTGGCCGCCGCCGACGCGACACACGGCGCGGAACACCGCGCGCGGCGGCGCCGCGATGCCGCGTTCGCGCCGGTCCAGGAACACCGTACCGCCGGCCCAGTCGGGGTCGCCGGGCATGCGGCCCGCGTCCGACCAGCGGGTCTCGATGGCGCCGCCCTGCTGGCGACCGAAGGCGAGTTCCACCGCGTCGCGCACGGTGCGGAGCGGTCCGGGCAGCAGCCGCGCGGCGCGGTCGTCGCGGCACACGACCTCGTTGCGCAGCCCTTCGGCCAGCGGCCGCGCGATGCGCGCGCCGATCGGCGTGACGAGGTGGATCCACAGCGAGCTCAGCCGCGGCGTCAGCACCGGCACCGGCACGATCCAGCGCCGCGGCAGCCCGCGGACCTCGGCGACCAGCTGCAGGATGTCGCGGTAGGTCACGACGTCCGGACCGCCGATGTCGAGCGTGGCGCCCAGCGTTCGCGGTTCGTCGAGGCAATGCACCAGGTAGCGCAGCACATCGCCGACGGCGATCGGCTGACAGCGCGTGCGAACCCAGCGCGGCGTCACCATCACCGGCAGCCGCTCGACGAGGTAGCGCAGGATCTCGAACGACGCCGAGCCGGAGCCCAGGATCATCGCCGCGCGGAACACCGTCACCGGCACCCCGGTCGCGGCCAGTTCGGCCTCCACCGCGCGCCGCGACGCGAGGTGCTCGCTCAGCTCCGGGCCGGTCTCGCCGAGCCCGCCGAGGTAGACGATGCGCGCGAGGCCCGCGTCGCGCGCGGCCGCGCCGAACGTGCGCGCGAGCCGACGATCGGCCTCGGCGTAGGCCGCGCCGGCCGCGACCATCGAGTGCACCAGATAGAAGGCGGCGCCGCACCCGGAGAGCGCCGAGCCCACGGCCGCGGCGTCGTCCAGGTCGCAGGCCACCACCTCGACGCGCGGGTCCCCGTGCCACGGGCGGCTCGCGAGCTTCTGCGGCGAGCGCACGGCGCAGCGCACGCGGTGGCCGGCGGCGAGGAGTCGCGGAACCAGCCGCCCGCCGATGTAGCCGGTGGCGCCCGTGACGAGGACGGGCCGGTCGTCAGTGGGCCGGTCGTCTGCGGGCCGGTCGCCGGGCCGTTCGGTGGCAGCGGGACGTTGCATGGATCCGAGGCGCGGAGGACCGTCGATCGATCGCTCCGGCGGGTGGGTTCGTCCTCGGATCCGGGGCGGATGCACCGGTGCGCGCACCGCAACCGCGGGCGGGCGAATGCCCCCACCGGCGGCCGGGGCGCCACCGCAAGCTCGGCGCGCGCATGCCTGCGGCGCCGGATCGCGCCGCCGGTCGGTACGCGACGACGGCCGCGAAGGTCACCCTTCGCGGCCGTCGCGCACCGGAGCCCGCAGCGCGGGCTCGCGGTCCAGGACTCAGTCCTGGATCACTGCACGGTGCCGATCGTCAGCGCGACGCCGTTGCTCGCGACGGCGCCGAACGAGTTCGGCGCGGCGGCGTCGAACGCCAGCGTCTGCGAGTAGAACGTGAAGCCGGCCAGGAACGGATCGTTCGGCACGTTGATGCCGAAGCCGATGCTGCCGCTGCCCAGCAGGAACGTGCTCTGGAAGACCGCGCCCGGATCGACGTAGGCGTTGCAGCCACCCATGCCGACGACGGCGAGGTCGAAGCCGGCGAGGATCTGGTTGAAGCTGAACACGTTGATCATGACGCCGGGGTTGACCGGAACGTCATTGGTGGTGACGGTGACCGAGCCACCGAGGATCGGCGCCGGCGACGCGGCCAGCGACAGCGGGATGCGCGCCACCTCGACGGCGTTGCTCAGGAACGGCATCTCGGCCGAGAAGTCCTGGGACGACGGCAGCTCGGTCGGAGCGCCGGGGCAGTAGCCGACGAGCTTCGGCTGGGTCGTGCTGCCGTACGTCGACATGGCGCCGTAGCGGTACTCGATGTTGCCGAAGGCATCGATGTGCACCTGGAAGTTGAAGCTCTTGGCGCCGGCCGTGGCAGTGGCGAGCTCACCGACGTCGAGCCAGGTGATGGTCGCGGTCTGGTTGACCGTGTCCTCCTCGAACCACATGCCCGCGGCCGGGTTCAGGGTCGTGTTGCGACCGGCGTGGAAGTCGTACCAGACGGGGCACAGGCGCGGCAGGCCGTTGTGCGTGCCGGTGGTCAGGCCGACCAGGTCCGTGAGCGTCGGGCTGAAGTCGTTGCCGGTGCCGGTGACCGACTGCAGCACGATGTAGCCGTTGGTGCCGCCGTGCATGACGCTGGTGGAACCGCCGACGTGCGGGAACGAGAAGCTCGTCAGGTTGATCGGCTGCGTCGTGGTGTCGTCGGTCAGAGCGGCCGGAGTCGCGGCGTTGCTGAGGAGCTGGATCGCGCCGCCGCCGGGCGGAACGAACGCGCCGGCGCCGGGGCTGACCAGATAGCGCGTCGGCGCACCCGGGACGTCAGGCGACAGCGTGATGCCGGCGCCGAGGTCGAGGGCGGGATCCGCCGTCGGGAACACCTCGGCGAACGAGCGCGAATCGCTGCCGTAGCAGCCCGCGCCGTAGGCCGTGTTGCTGCCGATGACGATGCTCGGGATGCCGCCGGGGCCGCCCGAGATGTCGAACAGGACCACGCTGGCGAAGCCGGACAGCGTGCCGGTGAGCGCGGCCTGCGTCGTGTTGGAGATGCGGTTGCTGCGGTTCGTCGCAGCGCTGACACCCGTGGCCATGGTCGGGATCGTGGTCGGCGACGGCGTCGGCGCGTCGACTTCGATCAGCAGGTCCGCGCCCAGCGTCGGGTCGTAGACGAAGCCACCGGGGATGACGATGTCGATCACGTAGTCGTTCGGCGTGGTGCCCGCGCCGGCAGCGCAGACAACGGTGCCGTTCTGCATGACCGTCTGCATCGCGCCGCGGTTGCTGGCGAACGTCGTGCTCGGCGTCAGGTAGTCCGTGAGGCTCGTGCCGATCGAGATGTTGACGCCGAACGTGGCGCCGTCACCGAGGTAGGTCCCACCGGCGGCCGAGTTGCCGTTGGCGGCGCGGAAGCGCATCCGGTCGATCGAGATCGGACCGACGACACCCTGATTGGTGAAGTGCGTCGTGTCGTAGATCATCTGGAACCGGAATGCCGTCGTCCGCCAGGTCAGCACCGAGGAACTCGGCTGGGTGGCGAAGCTCCCTTCGGGAGCGATCAGGAGCTGCGCCGTAGCGCCGACGTTCAGACAGAATGCTGTGCTGCAGGCGAGCAGGAACCGTTGCATGGTGCACTCACACGTGGGTTGTTGAAGGCGGAGGACCGAAGGAGCCCTCCGACTGGCGCGAGAAATCTAGCGCCTGCCTGCGGGCCGGAAAGGGGGGCGACCGGTCGCGACTCGCGCGGTTGCCCCGACGGCAAGGCGGTCCGACGTATCGACGGAAACCGACCCGGCAAGACCGCCGCGCGAGTTGCCGTTGCCACTCGGGAATCGTCCCGGTCACCGATCGGCGACGCTGTCCTCGGGCGCGATCCCCGAAGGCGTTCCGGCACCGCGCCCCCGATGGACCGGCCGTCTCGAAATGCGACGTAGCACCTCGCGGACGATCGGGTTGGCCGGCGAACGGTCGTCGGCTCCGAAGGCCGCAGGCGATTCGCGGCGCGGCGCGGCGCGGCGCGGACACCGCGCGGTGCAGGGCCAGCCAGACGCAACCACGCGCTCGGACTTGCCGACAGCGCGCTTCAGCCGCCGTCGCCGTCCGAGGACGCATCCGGACCCGGCATCGCATCCGAGCGAGTCGCGGCGGGCGGCGTGACACTCGAATCCGTGGACCTCGACTCCGTGGGCATCGCCTCCGTGGGCATCGACTCCGTGGCCGCCGGGTCCGGCGAGCGCGGCGGCTCCATCGGCACCAGCTCGTAGGTGTTCTGCGGCTGCGGCTCCTCGAACCACGCGCGGCGGAACACGTGGTCGATCAGGTCGGGCGGGCCACCGAACAGGAAGTGGCCCGCGGCCGCGCCGCCGACCGCCGGGAAGAACATCAGCTCCTCGGCGGAGGCCTCGCCCAGGCCGTCGTCGCACAAGAGGCTCAGGGGATACGTCACCGGCAGCAGCACGACGCTGACCACGCCGCCGACGATGCCGCCGACCCAGGCGCCGGTGCCGGCGCACGCGCGCACCCACCCGGGCCGACCGAACTCCGGCGGCGGACAGAGGCCCTGAAGTCGGTCCACCGTCCTCGGAATCGCGCACGCCGCCAGCAGCAGCGGCGCAGAGATCGATGCCACGGTGAAGATCGCTCGCCTCATGTGCCGAATCCTAGTGGACAGAGTGGCGCGGGCGCACGCGAGCTGCGACTCTTCTCCCCCGAACACCCTGCTGACCGCCCATGAAGATCGCTGTAGTCGGATCCGGATACGTTGGCCTCGTCGTCGGCACCTGCTTCGCGGACACCGGCAACCGCGTCACCTGCGTCGACGTCAACGAGGACAAGATCGCCCGCCTGAACCGCGGTGAGGTGCCCATCTTCGAGCCGGGACTCGAGGAGCTGATGCAGCGCAACATCGCCGAGGGCCGACTGTTCTTCAGCACCGACGTCGGCGCGGCGATCAAGAAGGCGCAGGTCGTGTTCATCGCCGTCGGCACCCCGCAGGACGAGGACGGCAGCGCCGACCTGCGCTACGTGATCGCCGTCGCCGAGGCGATCGGCACGCACATGGACTCGCACAAGACGGTGGTCCTCAAGAGCACCGTGCCGGTCGGCACCAACAGGAAGGTGCGCGACGCGATCGCCGCCAAGACCAAGCACACCTTCGACGTCGTCAGCAACCCCGAGTTCTTGAAGGAGGGCGCGGCGCTCGAGGACTTCACCAAGCCCGACCGCGTCGTCGTCGGCTGCGAGTCGGACCGCGCACGCAAGGTGATGGAGGAGCTGTACTCGCCGTACCTGCGCACCGGCAAGCCGCTGCTGTTCATGGACCCGCCGTCGGCGGAGATGACGAAGTACGCCGCCAACGCGATGCTGGCGACGCGCATCTCGTTCATGAACGAGATGGCGCGCATCTGCGAGGCCGTCGGCGCCGACGTCAACCAGGTGCGCAAGGGAATCGGCACCGACGCGCGCATCGGCTTCCCGTTCCTGTTCGCCGGCGTCGGCTACGGCGGCTCGTGCTTTCCCAAGGACGTGCGGGCGCTGGTGCAGACCGCGCGCGAGCACGGCTACCAGCCGCACGTGGTGCCCGCGGTCGAGAAGGTCAACGAGGAGCAGAAGACGCTGCTGTTCGCGAAGATCGACAAGCACTTCGGGGGCCAGCTGAAGGGGCGTCGGTTCGCGGTCTGGGGGCTGGCGTTCAAGCCGAAGACCGACGACATGCGCGAGGCGCCGAGCCTGGTGCTGATCGACGCGCTGCTGCAGGCCGGCGCCACGGTCACGGCGTTCGACCCCGAGGCCGTGAACGAGGCGCGCCGGATCCTCGGCGACCGGGTCGAGTACGCGACCAACGCGCTGGGCGCCTGCGAAGGTGCCGATGCACTGGTGCTGGTCACCGAGTGGAGCGAGTTCCGCCACATCGACCTCGAGGAGCTCAAGCGGGCACTGAAGACGCCGACCCTGTTCGACGGCCGCAACATCTGGGATCCCGAGCGCACGCGCGCGCAGGGCTTCACCTACTACGGCGTCGGCGTGCGCTGACGCGCCCGGGCGACGGTCTCCCGCCGCCCGGCTGCAGCCCATCCGGTCAGCCGCCGCGCGCCGCCTCCAGCGCCGCCGCGTCGCCGGCCGCGTCGAGCGCCCGATCGCGCGCGCGCTGCAGCGCCCGGCGCGCCGACATCTCGTCGAGCGCCCGTCGCAACCCGGGCTGGCGCTCCGGCGCCGCGTCGATCTCGCGCTGTGCAGCGGCATCGGCGCGCTGCAGCGTGGCGTCGGCGCCGGTGAGGTCGCCGCGTTCGACCTGCAGCCTGGCCAGCAGGTTGCACGCCAGGATCGCCTGCCGCGCCGTGCGCGCCGCGGCGATGGCCGCCGCGAACTCGCGCGCCGCCTCGTCCGGCCGGTCGCGGCGCTGCAGCAGCCGCCCGCGCCACAGCCGCGCCGCCTGCGCGCGCGACGACGTCGGCGCCAGTTCGATCACGGCCGCGTAGCCCTGCAGCGCGTCGTCGACGCGGTCCTGCCGCCGCTGCATGTCGGCGGCGCCGAAGCGACCGCGCTCGCCGAACCGCGCCGCGTCGAGCCCGGCGGCGCGCAGGTAGTCGCGTTCGGCCCGATCGTCGCTGCCGTGGCAGCACCACAGCACCGCGGCGCGGAACGACGCCTCCGCCGCCGCCGCGGGCTCGGCGGCGAACTCGTCGGCGACCCGGTCGTAGGCCGTGGCGGCCGCGGCCAGCGCCTCCCGCTCCGCGTCGCCGTCGAGGCCGTCTGCGGCCCGCGCCAGGGTGCGCGCCTGCGCCAGCGCCGCGCGCGCCGCAGCGCCGTGCGCGGCGGCGGGCCCCTTCGGCGCGGTCGCGGCCGCCGCGGGGCCCCCGTCGACCCGCGCCGGCGTCGGATCGGCGTCCTGGGCCAGCGCCAGACCGGCCCCCATCACGAATGTCCACACGCAGCACTGCAGTCGTCGCATCGTCGGTTCCTCCTGTCGTTCCTCGGTCGTCGCTCTTCGGTTCCCACGTTCAGGTGTCGAAGCTGCCCGCGGTGCGGGCCCGGTCCTCGAGCCACCTGCGCAGCTGCGCGCGGCTGCGGTGCAGGCGCACGCGGACCGCGTCCTCGCTGAGGCCGAGCCGCGCGCCGAGTTCGGCACAGCTCTCCCCGGCGTAGAAATCGAGCACCAGCTGCCGGTTGGCCGGACGCAGCCGCCGGAGCAGCGCATCGAGGCGGTCGAGCAGCCAGTCGCAGGGCACGCGGCGGCCCTCGACGAGCAGGCGCAACTGCGCCCTGGCCCCGCGCTCGTCGTCATCGCCGCGCGACGGACACAGCCGATCGAGCGCGTCGTGCGGCGACTCGCCGCCGCGCCTGCCGTCGGCGCCGGGGACCGCGGCGCCGAGCGCCGCCTCGGCCAGGACCTGCGTGCGGTCGTAGGCCGCGCGCAGCGCCTTCCACCGCGCGCGCATCGCGATGGTGCGCACGAGCGCCTGCGGTCGCCGCGCGTCACCGCGCACGCGCTGGAACTCCCACAGCGCGAGCGCCGCGTCCTGAACCAGGTCGTCGCGCTGGCGGCACGTCACCTCGTCGCCGAACTGGCGCAGGGCGCGGTGCGCCTCGGCCAGCGCCGCGCGCCAGCGCTCGCCGCCGCGCGGCCCCCGCCGCTCGCGTGGCGCCGGCGCCGTCGCCGCTGCCGTGGTGATCGTCGCCGCCGCCTGGATCTGCATGTGCCGTCCTCGCACCCGTCGCACGCCGCTGCACGCGGCCCGCTCTGATGGGGAACGACGGCCGTCGAAACGGCCCGAAAAACCGCGTGGACGTCGCGCGTCGGCGGTCGCGCGTCAGGCGTCGTCCGGCGCCGCGCCGAGCAGCTCCTGCTCGCGCGGCGTGCGCTCGCACAGCGCGGCGATGCGCGCCATGATCGTCGTCGTCGCCGCCTGCAGCCGGCCCTTGCGGTCGCCGTGCAGCGCCTCGAGCTCGCCGGGCGCGATCGGCGCGCCGAAGCGCACGGTGATGCGGCGCGGCCGCGGCAGCGCCTTGTCGGGCGGCAGCGCGCGATCGGCGCCGACGATGCCCACCGGCACGATCGGCACGCCCTCGCCGAGCACCAGCGACACCGCGCCCGGGCTGCCCAGCAGGAGGCCGCCGTCGCGGCTGATGCCGCCCTCCGGGAAGATGCCGATCACCCGCCCCTGCTGCAGCACGCTGCGCGCGGCGCGCAGCGCGTCGCGGTTGCCGCCGCGCTGCGCCAGCGGGATCGCGTGGTTCCAGCGGTAGAACCAGCCCATCACCGGCGACCGCCAGATCACCTCGGTCATCAGGAAGGTCACGCGCCGCGGCAGCGCCGCGCCGAGCACCAGCGGGTCCAGGAACGAGGTGTGGTTGGCGGCCAGCACCACCGGCCCCCGCGGCGGCCGCGGCCCTTCGACCCGCAGGCGGAACCACAGCCGCAGACCTGCGCCGCAGCCGACCCAGAACGGCCAGAACACCGCGCTGTTGAGCGGACCCGGCGGCGCGGCCAGCCAGGCGGCCCGGTCCGGCGCGCGCGGGCTCACGCGCGGGGCGCCCGCGCGTTCGCGCAGGCGGCGCGGCTCACTGGCCGCGGGCGCGCGCGGCCCATTCGGAGTTCGCGTAGTTGTTGAGCAGCAGGTAGCGGCAGCGGCCCTGGATCAGGCGGAAGTCCTCGCCGCCCCACTTCTCCGCCGCGAGCATGCCGTTGTAGAGCGCCTCCGCCTGCAGGCTCTCCGAGGAGTTGCGCGTCTCGACCTTCACGCGCAGGAACGCCAGCAGCGCCTCGCGGTACGGGTCGCGGTTGGCGGCGTCGCCGCGCGCCATCGCCAGGTGGCCGAGGCCGAGCCACGCGCCGGCGCGCGTCTCGTCGCTGGCCGCCTTGTTGTCGAGCACGCCCTGGTAGAGCTGCCTGGCGCCGTCGAGGTTGCCGTTGAGGCGCAGGCTGTGGCCGAGCTGCACGTTGGCGCGCGCCGCGAGATTCGGGTAGGTGCTGCCGGCGCGGCTCGCGACGTCGCGCATCTTGGTCTGGAACTGCTGCGCGTCGCCGCCCGCCGCCTGGTCGGCGACCGCGACGAAGAACTCGCCCTCGAGCATGAAGCCCATCGGCCACGCGTTGGTGGTGGCCTCGGTCGCGTACTTCTTGGCGACGATGCCGGCGTTCTGGTAGCCCGAGGCGTCGCCGCGGCCCATGTAGCTGTCGAACTTGAGGCGGTAGGTCTCCGGGATCAGGCCCGCATCCGGCAGCTTCTGCTGCAGCTCCTCCAGCACCTGGCCGCCGCTCGACGCGTCGCCGGCCGAGTAGAACAGCTTGGCGCACTCGACGTAGCCGACCTGCGCCATCAGCTCGTCCTTCTGCTTCTCGAGCTGGTTGCGCGACTCGGTCAGCATCAGCGCCGCGTCGCGGTTGGCGATCGAGCGCTTGTAGACGTCGCGGTAGCGCTCCAGGTCGATGCCCGCGACCTGATCGCCGGCCACCGTCTCGGACTTGCCGCCCTTGGTGTACTTGAGCTCGCGAACCGTGTACGACTTGACGCTGGCGCCGTCGACGACGGTGCCGTTGGCCATGGTCACGGTGTCGCCCTGCGCGGAGGCGAGGGCACACACCAACAGGGTCGGGAGCGAGGCCTGGAGTGCGGGGATCTTCATGAGCTGCGGGCTGCCGGTCGCCTGGTGGCGCGGCCGGTTCGGGCCATCGGGGTCGGCCGGGGTCGGGGCCGTGGGAGGGGGCAGAACATCATGCCGATCCGGCCGGGTCGGGACAACGTTCGGCGCCGCGAGGGGTTCAGGCCGGACCCACCCGCCGGTGAGGGCGAGGTCGGCCGGAACGCCGTCGCGGCGCCTGAGACCGCCGGGGGCAAGGGCCGGCCCTACTGGGCGGCCGGGAGATCCCGGACCTCGGTCCACCGCGGCTTGCGGGAAGGGCGCGCGGCCCAGCTGGCGGCCTGGTCGGTGCCCAGGCGGCGGACCGACACCAGCTCGGCGACCACCGAGACCGCGATCTCCTCGTGGCTGCGGGCTCCGATGTAGCTGCCCATCGGCGTGCGCACGAAGTCCAGGAACGGCTGTGCCACGCCGTCCTGCCGCAGCTGCTTCCACAGGAGCGCCTGCTTGGTGCGGCTGCCGATCATGCCGACGAACCGCGGCCGCTGGCCCTGGGCGTCGCGTTCGGCCAGCGCGCGCAGCACCAGGCCGTCCTCCTTGTGCCCGCGCGTGACGACGACGCAGTAGGTGTTGGCGCGGATCGGCATCGCCGCGACGGCCTCGCCGAGCGGCGCGGCCCGGGTCGCCGAGGCCTCCGGGAAGCGCTCGGTCGTCGCGAACGCCGGCCGGTCGTCGACCACCGTCACGCGGAACCCGGCCAGCGCCGCCACCTGGCACAGCGCCTTGCTCACGTGGCCGCCGCCGAAGATCCACAGCGCCGGCGTGGTGATCGGCTCGACGAAGATCGTCACCTCGCCGCCGCACATGAGCCCCGAGTCGGGCGAGTCCTTCTCGGTCAGGCGGAAGGTCAGGGTGCGCGGCTGCTCGTCGGCCAGCACCTGCAGCGCGGTGTCGTAGACCTCGGACTCGAGACAGCCACCGCCGACCGTGCCGAGGAACGTGCCGTCGTCCTGGACCAGGAGCCGCATCGCCGCGCGCCCCGGCGTCGAGCCGCGCGTGCCGACGATCGTCGCCAGCGCCGCGGGGGTGCCGTCGCGACGGAGGCGGACGATGGCCTCGAAGATGTCGGGGTCGGCGGTCATCGGGGCGGTCCATCATGCCGAGGACGCGCGGCGGGGGACAGTGCCGGCGACGATCCGGACGCGAACTCAGTCGTCGAGCTGCGGCAGCCCCGAGAACAGCTCCCGCCCGTCGGGAGCCTGGACGCGGATCGCGCGGAAGCGCACCGGCGCTGCGGACCCCTTGGTCCACGAGCTCAGCCCTACCCGGCCGGTCGAGTGGTTCGGGTCCTCGGCGTCGAACAGCTGCGTGCCATCGAGGAAGCAGGTGATGCGGGCGCCGCGGACCTGCACGCGGACCTGGTGCCAGCGATCGGCCTCGAGCACCCCGGGGCGTTGCTGCAGCTTCGACCAGCGGTCCTCCTTCCAGCAGGCGAGCTCCTGGTACGCATTGTCGTAGCCGGCCACGCCGAACACCGCGTAGTCGACGTAGCCGTTGCAGTGCACGAAGACGCCCGCGCCGTCGACGTCGGTCCCGACCTCGACCTCGACCGTGAAGTCGTAGTCCGTCCAGCCCGGGTCGCCGAACACGAGCGAGTGCCGCTTGTCGTCGACCCGGGCGACGACGAGCTCGTCGCCGTCGATCCGCCAGTCACCGTGGTAGACGACGGCGCGCCGCGCATCCTCGGCCGAGTACACCAGCCCCGGCAGGCCGCGCAACTCGGGCTTGACGCCGTTCTCGTGCAGGTGGTTGCGGCGGTGGATCGGCAGCTCGCGCAGGTCCCACTTGCCCTTCTGCATCGCCTCGAGCACGGCGACGATGTCCCCGACCGCGTTGCGACCGCCCTTGTCGGAACGCACCTCGGACTCCTTGGCGGCGGCCGCAGCCAGCGCCGCGGCAAGGGCCGAGCGGTATGCCCGCGAGTTGCCCTCGCCGGCCGCCTGCACCACGGCATCGAGCTCCGCGCGCATGCCGTCACACACCTTGGGCCGGTGTTCGCGCAGCGCGCGGACGTTCTCGGCCGCGTGACGAAGATGCCGGGGCAGCGACGCGTTCGTCGCTGCGCCACCGCGGCGCGGCCTGCCGCCCTCGTCGCCGGCGTCGCCGGCGTCGCCGCGCAGCTCCTCGATGCGCTTCTCCACGGTCTTGGCCAGCAGGCCGCTCAGCTGCGGCAACGCCTCGCCCAGCCAGTGCATCGCCCGTCCGGCCCAGGCTTCACCCTCCAGCTTGGAGCCGGGGCCCTTCGCGAGGTCCGCCCAGCGATCCGCCAGGGCCACCATCTCCGCCGGATCGGTCGGCGCGGCCAGGTCCGCGGCGGCGACCCCGGCGAGCTTCGCGGCCGAGCCGACGGCCAGGTGTTCGAGCCCCTGGACCCAGTCCCCGGCGACCAGGCAGTGGTACAGCCCGAGCGCCTGGTGGTGCTTCGCCGCGTCCGGCGCAGCCGCGCCCTCGAGGCCCTCGTGCGCCTTGACCGCGCGCTGCAGCAGCTGGCGGTACTGGTTCATGCGTGCGCGGTCCGCGCGGTCGGTGCGCGGCGTGGCCTCGTAGGCCGCATCGAGCGCCCGGCTCGCCTGCCCCATCGCCGCGCGCGCGAACGCCGCCGTGCCGAGGTCGACCAGCAGTTCCTGCGCCTCCTCGGTCGCCGATGCGTCGGTGGACGACCGAGCTGCGCCGGCGATGGCGTCGATCACGAACGTCTCGTCGTCGACCTCGAACGCGGCGGCGATCCGCCGCGCGACGTCCGCGGACTCCCGCACGAGACCGCGCTCCCCGGCCAAACCGAGCGCGAGGTCCAGCACGGCGAACCGCTCGGACGGCGGTTCGGTCTCGTCCGCGATGGCGATCAGCCGAACCACCAGCCGCCGCACGTCGTCGGGCGACTGCGCCGCGGCGCGCTGCTCGCCGTAGACGTAGTCCACCGCGGCCTTGGCCTCCGCGAGCGCCGCGCCCGAAGGAACCGGGACGCGCGGCGGAACCTCCTGCTGCTGCGCGAGCAGCGCCCCGCAGACCCAGAGCCACGCCGCGAGTCCGCGCACCCGCAGCCGCACCTGCGGTGGGAACGGTCTCCGAACGGCGAGGGCATCGAACGACACGAGGTTGGGCATGGGCTCCTCCGCGCGGACGGTCGCATTCGTGCGACGGGTTCCTGGGACTGGTTCCGGATGCTAGAAAGCACCCGACGACCTGCCAAGCCGGCGATCGCGGCCCGGTGCCCGCGCCGTGCAAGAGGCCGCCGCCCGACGCCCCCCTTGTCCGCGTGCTCGACTTCCTCCGCCGACTGCTCCGACGCCGTGCGCCCGCGCGCTTCGACGCCGTGTTCGGCGGCCCCGACGACGACCTCGTCCTCGACCTCGTCGCGCGGATCGAGGGACCCGACTGGCGGCCCGAGCACCTGCTGTCGCTGCCGGAGCCCTGGGCCCACGTCGTGACCCTGTGCCGCTTCGACGGGATCTTCGGCAACGGCGGCCTGCAGTACTGGTTCGAGTGCGACACCGGCCTGCAGGGCACGCGCACGTGCGCGGCGCTGCGCGCGGTGGGCCTTCCCGATGCAGCGGACGCGCTCGCGGCGGCGTACCAGGTGTTCCCGACGCAGGGGCACTACGACGACATGGGGCTGCGCATGGCGACGCTGCGCGAGCGCACAGCGGAGTTCGAACCGCTGGAGCAGCGACTGTGGGAGGGCCACGAACGGGTCATGGCGCACACGGCGGCCTACGCGCGGGCGAACCGCGCCGCGTTCGAGGACCTGCGGCGCCGGCGGCCGTGGCACTCGCTGACCGGGACGTTCGGCGACGCGTGACGCCAGCGCGCGGTCAGCCGGTGGCGCAGCGCCGCCGCACCTCCGCCACCGACATGCCGCGCAGCGTGCGCAGGCCGCCGTCGGACGCCGGCGCGCGCAGCACCAGGAACCGGTCGCCGCTGCCGCAGGCGCACGGGTCGTAGCGCACCACGCGGGCGATGCGCCGGTCGCCGCAGACATCGCAGACGCGCAGGTAGACGTGGCTCCGGCGGCGGCGCCGGCGCGGCACCGGCAGATCGTGGGTGACGTCGGGCGGGTGCCCGGCCAGCCGCATCAGCGCGCGCCAGTGCCGGCCGTGCGCGGCGACGTGGGGCCCGAACAACCGCGCCGCGGCGAGGTGCGCCGCCTCGTGCACCAGCACGGCCTCGAGTTCGTCGGGGTGGTCCTGCAGCAGCGCGGGGTTCAGCTCGATGCGTTGCTCGACCGGGAACGCGCGGCCCGCCGTCGTGCGCAGCCGCTCGTTCCAGCGGACGGGCACCGGGGCGCCGGCCGGCACGCGCCACAGCTCGAACAGGGCCGTGACGCGGCATTCGAGTTCGTCCTGGGGCGGGAGCACGGCGGGCATTGTGGCCGATGAGGCTCGTCGACCCAACGGCGCACGCACGCACCCGGGCCGCTCAGGACGCGCCAGTCAGAACCCGCCAACGAATCCGTCATCAGAACCCGATCGTCGCCAGGTTCGACGTCAGGAAGCCGCCCGCCGGCGTCCAGCCGAACGCCTGCACGCCGAGCTGCGTGCCCAACGGGACCCCCGGCGGGATCGCGAACGACTGCAGCACGAGGCTCGGCTGCGGACCCAGCCGCAGGTCGCTCCACACCGCAGTCGGGTCCACGAACACCGGGCCGATCCCGGCACTCCACGGCGGCGTCTGGATCGCGCCGATCAGCAGCAGCGTCGCCGACGACGGCTGGCCGAAGTCCTGGCGGATCGTCAGCGTCGTGCCCTGCTGTGTCGTGCGGACGCCGACCTGGGGGGTCGCGATCCAGTTCACGCGCGTGATCCCGAACGGCGGGAGCTGCACCGAGCTGTCGTAGTACACGTTGGGCCAGGGGTCGCACCTGCCGCTGGCAGGAGGGTATTGGAATCCGCCCAGGGTCGTTCCGCCGATCACCTGCGCCCCAGCCGACAGGTGCACGACCGAGCGGCACAGCCACAACGGCGAACTCGCGACGTGGTGCGACAGGTACTCCGAGGGGCCCTCGACGCGACCACCTGCGACCCAGAGTTCGCTGTCGGTGACACGGAGGGTGCCCGGCATGTGGGTCCCGAACCCAGTCTGCACCTGCTCGATGACCGAGTCGTGGACCATCAGTCGCGACCTCACGAATCCCCACGAGGCGTCCCCGGGGTTGATCGAGCACTGACTCATGACGACCAGCTCGCAGTCGGCGAACTGGGTCATGGGGTCCTGCAGCGGAAACCCCTGCCCACGGAAGGTCGATCGCTGGAACAGGACCGGTCCAGCGCACGACTCGCAGCGGATGTAGAACAGCGCGAAGAACTGGATCGACTGGATGCCGTCGATCACGAGCCGCTGATCGGCGCGGAGATTGCGGATGGTCCAGGCCCCATCGATGGTGACGGGGATGCCCTGGCGTTCGCCCACGATTCGCAGGCCCTTGCCGTCGATCAGCGGCGGCGCCGAGTACATGTCGGCCGTGGTGAATGCAGGACTGGTCGCTCGCAGCAGCAGCAGGTCGCCATCGCTCGCCGCAGTCACCGCCGCCGGGAGATCGGTGAAGTCCGCTCCCGGTCGATTCCAACGGTCGACGATCCAGGTAGCCTGCGCCACCGCACTCGGTGCGAGCCACAGGCTCGCCGCCAGGATGAGAAAGAGACGACACTTCATCGCACCCACCTCCGCAGGCCCAGCGAGCCTGCCACGTAGAGTTCGTTCTCACCGTCTTGATCGAGGTCCGCGAACTCGATCGCGTTGTAGTTGCCGACCGCACCCTCGACCCGGGTCTGGTAGCGCAGCGACTGCAGGCCGCCCGCGGGATCCAGATCGAAGATCAGCAGGTGTCCGTCGAGCGCGCCGACCACGAGCACATTCACCGGCTGCCCGCTGGTGTCCGGCAACTGCCCGGCGGCCATCCCGCACACGCCGAAGACCTTGGGCATCGTCTGCACGCCGAGGACGGTCTGACCATCGAGCACGAGCACCTCGCCGCCGACGACACGGTTCACCATCAGAACCCGATCGTCGCCAGGTTCGACGTCAGGAAGCCGCCCGCAGGCGTCCAGCCGAACGCCTGCACGCCGAGCTGCGTGCCCAACGGCACCCCCGGCGGGATCGCGAATGACTGCAGCACGAGGCTCGGCTGACACCCGAAGAGCACCTCCAGCGACGCAGGCCGAGCGAACCGAGTCTACGGGAACACGATCGCCGTCACGTTCGAGGTCAGCAGCGTCGCCGGCGGGATCAGCGTCAGCGCTTGCGCGCCCAGCACCGTGCCCGGCGGGATGCCCGGCGGCACCGCGAAGGTCCGCGTCGACGGGCCCGGCACCAGCGCCAGCCGCAGGTCGCTCCACGCGCTCGGCAGATCGACGAACACCGGCCCCACACCGGCCCCCGACCATGGCGTCGACGTCAGCGGCCCCAGCACCAGCAGACTGGCGCCGGGAGGACCGTACAGATGGTCGAGCTGCAGCGTCGTCGGGGTGAGGGTATGCGAGAGGCCGGAGAGGTCGGTGTGGTGGTACACGATGCTCGAGCCGAGCCCCCCAATGGTCTGAACGGAGCCATCGAGGTAGACCTCCGGCAGGTCCGGGTCGCCGAAGCACGCATTGGAGAATCCCGGCCTTCGACTGCCGGCGCCATCGACCCCCCCAACAACGGCGGTCCCCGGACCGAGGTACACCGTGCTGCGACACAGGTACAGCGGCGGACTCGCCGCGAACGACAGTGGCGGCGTCGTCAAGCTCGTGCTCGGACCGCGGAACTCGCTGTTCGTCGACCACAGCGTGCTGTCCTGAAGGTCCAGCACGCCGGGCCAATACAGGGAACTGATCAGGTTCGGCGAGCTGTGTTCGAAGTCCGAGTTCGCAACGGCGAGCCTCGTTCTCTCGACTCTCCACGGCGCATCCGCGACATCGATCTGACACCCGGTCACTACGACGAGAGCACAGTCCACCCACCGGTTGATCGGACCGAGCAGCGAGATGTCCAACAGTCCCGCGACCCGAACGTCGCTCAGGACGATCGTGCCGGCGTTGGACGTGAACCCGAAACCCACCCAGTTCGTGTCGCTTCGGCCCTCAAAACTCAGGTCCGCGAACACGAAGGACTCGCCGAAGGCCACATTGCGAACCTCGAACCGGCCAGCCAGACGGGTGGCGGGTCCCTCCCCTCGGATCGTGAGCGGTTTGCCGTCGATCGCCGCCGGCGCCGAGTAGTAGTCCAGGGGGCTGGACGTCGCGCGCAGGTGCAGGATGTCCCGGGGCGCTGCCGCCGCCACCGCCGCCGGCAGGTCGGTGAAGTCGGTGCCGGGACGATTCATGCGATCGACGATCCAGGTCTGCTGCGCCGCAGCGGTCTCAACCGCCAGGAGAGTGACCGGCACCAGGAGCCCTCCGGTCAACCAGTCCATCAAGGACCTGCGGTGCTCGGGCAGACGAGCACGGTCATTCACGCGCGTCATCGCACCCACCTCCGCAGCCCCCCCGGACCAGACGTCACGCTGCGCATCTCCGGCTCCTCTCCTTTGGTCCCCTCGTCACGACATCGAAGGGATGACGATGCTCCACAGAGTAGCCGCCTCTCGATCGGCGCAAACCCCCTCAGTCCGGCGGGCCGCAGTCCCTACAGTCCCGGTGGAGTCGCCATACCTCCACTCAAGGGTCCGTGTTGCGCCTTCCCTCGGCCACTCTCATGCCCGACGCCACGCCGCCAGCCCCCCGCCCCTCGCGCCGCCGTGCCCGCGCCCTGCTCGTCGTCGCCAGCATCCTCGCGACGCTGCTCCTCTGCGAACTCGGCGCGCGCCTCTACGCATGGCGCCAGGAAGCCCGCACGCTCGAGGCGTGGCAGCGACTCGACCGCGAGCGGCCGCCGCCGGAGCCGGGGGCGCCGCTGCGCTTCGAGGGGATCATCCGGCTCGCGCAGAACCCGCGCATCGTCTACGAGCTGATCCCGAACCTGGACGTGGAGTATCTCGGCGTGCCGCTGCGCACGAACGCGCTGGGCTTCCGCGGCCCCGAGGTCGCGGTGCCGAAGCCGGCGGGCACGTTCCGCGTGCTGGTGCTCGGCGACTCGGTCGCGTTCGGGCACGGGGTGCGCGACGAGGACGGGTTCGCGCGGCAACTGGAGGTGCTGCTGCGCGAAGCGTGTCCGGCCCACGACGTCGACGTGGTCAACACGGCGGTGCCGGGGCACAACACGGCGATGGAGGTGGCGACGCTGATCGACAAGGGGCTCGCGCTGCAGCCGGACCTGGTCGTCTACCTGTTCGTCGGCAACGACCTCGACCTGCCGAACCTCATCTGGAACCCGCAGGACTTCTGGACCGTGGGTCGCTCGTTCCTGTGGGAGCAGATGCGGAAGGCCTGGGCCGCGCGCGACCCGTGGGTCGAGCGGCCGTGGCGGGCGGCGCCGAACGAGGGCGGGCGCTTCGTCTACCTGGAGGGCGCGGTGGCGCCGATGTACCGCGACATGGTCGGCATCGAGATGTTCCGCCGCGAGCTCGAGCGGCTGCGCGATCTCGGGCGCGAGCGCGGCTTCCGGGTGCTGGTGACCGCGGCGCAGGACGACCCGCCCTACCTGCGCCCGACGTGCAACATGGCCGGCCTGCGGTTCGCCGGCGCGCTGGACCGCATCCAGCAGTACATGCGCGCGCGCGGCATCGAGAAGTTCTGGCCGTCGGAGCTGACGCTGTCGGCGACCGACCCGCACCCGACGCCGGTCGTCCACCGGATGCTGGCCGAGACGGTCGCGGACGACCTGCAGGCGGCGGGCTGGCTGCCGCGGTAGGAGCGCCTCAGCTCCGGACCGTGCGCGCGCCCATCTCGCGCAGCGCCAACGGCAACGTCACCAGGCCGAAGCCGATCGCGGTGGCGACCATGGCGCTCTGCACCTCGTAGCGGTTGGCGCTGTCGAACGTCAACATGATCGCCAGCACGGCGCCGCCGACCGTGAACAACAGCCAACCGACGACGAACACCGCGATGCGGGCCCAGCGCCCGACGTTCTGGGTGATGTTGCGCCACAGGGCCGCCGACTGCTGCGCGTCGGCCGAGATCGCCTCGATCAGCGTGCGGCGCGTCGTCTCGTCGATGTTGCCGGCGTCGAGCGCCTTCTGGATCGTCTTCAGCCGGTTCTGGCGATGGTTGTAGTGCAGCGCGAGCCACGTGATCGCCAGGCCGGTGGCGAACACCAGGAACATCGCGAACACCTCTTCGTCGCGCATCGCGAGCATGGCTGGGATCTCCGGATCAGGCGGTCGGGCGCCGCGACTCGAGCTCGCGCAGCGCGAAGGGGTAGGTGACGAGGCCGAAGCCGACCAGCGACGTGAGCACGCCGGAGGCCGACACGTCCGAGCTCGCGATCATCTCGCCGAGCACCCAGACGCCGAGGCCGCTGAACAGGGTCAGCCAGCCGAGCGCCAGCAGCCAGGCCATGCCGCGGCCGCGGCCCGGCTCGTTGGACTTCGGCTTGACGCCGGTGAGCTGGTGCGCCAGCGACTGCAGCGTGGCGCGGTCGACGGCCGGGTTGGCGAGCGCCTGCTCGAGCAACTTCATGCGCTCGGTGCGCTCCTTGGCGCGATGGTCGAGCATGCCCTTGATCAGGGCGAACGAGAAGATCGAGCTCAGGATCGCGGCGAGTTCCATGGTCAGACCTTCCGCGCCTCGAGTTCGCGCAGGGCGAACGGCAGCGTCAACAGGGCGAACGAACCGACGGTCGTCAGCACCGCGGCGACGAACTCCTCGCCGCGCGGCTCGAAGCACAGCCAGGTCACGCCGAGGAACACGCCGAACCAGGCGAGCGTGAACGCGCCGCGGCGCGGCGGCGGCTGCAGCGCCTGCACGAGCTGGCGCTGGACCTCGGGGGTGAGGTTCGGGTTGCGCAGGGCCTGCTCGATCAGCTCGTGCCGGCGCTGGCGTGCGCGCTCGCGCCGGTTGCCCCAGACGACCAGGAACGCGGTGGTCGGGACCACCGCGAGGGCGGCCAGGACGATGGCGGTGACGCTGGTGAACGGGTTCATCTCGGGCGAGTCGAGCGGGTCGTGGTCGCGCCGCCGGACCCGAGCCTGGGGGCCGAGCCGTAGGGCCGGCGGCGCGAGGGACCTGCTACGGGACCCGATCAGGATATTCGACCGAGGCCGAGGATGCCGAGCAGCTGGTCCGGATCGCCGTCCCAGACGGCGTCGGCGTGGGTCAGGTCGCAGCGGACGTTGCGGCGCCAGACGAACGGCCAACCGTGCGCCTCGGCGGCCTCGTGGTCCGGCTCACGGTCGCCGATCATGACCGGGCGGCGGGCGCCGGCGACGCGCCGGGCCTCGGCCAGCATGTCGCGCTTGTGGTCGACGCCGGGCGAATCGAGGCAGAACTGCCAGTCCGACAAGGCGGCGAGCCCCTGGCCGTGCTGGACGGCCGTCATGTAGGTGGTGCGGCAGTTGCTGGCGAGCGCAACGCGCACGCCCAGCCGGCGCAGGTGCGGCAGCAGCTCGCGGACGCCGGGGAACAGGTAGTCGACGCCGCGGGTGATCTCGGCGACCTCGAGCGGCACGACGACCGCGCGCAGGTCCTGCCAGCGGTGCTTGTGCTCCTCGGGCAGGAACGGCGACCAGACGCCGGCGTCGCGCATGCCGACGACCGCCTCGGCCTCCTGATCGGACGGCATCGGGATGTCGATGCCGGTCTGCCGGGCGAACTGCTGCAGCCCCTGGCGGATGATCGGCGCCCACCATCGGAAGGTGTCGTGCAGCGTGCCGTCGACGTCGAACACCACGAGGTCGGGCGGCAGATGCCGGGCGAGGCGGCTCACAGGTAGCGCACCTGGCCGACGCCTAGGATCTGGAACTGGTCGAGCAGCCACTCGGCGTCGAGCGCGGCGTCGGGGCCGGCGTCCGCCGCGACGTCGAGCTCGACGCGCAGGCCGGCGAGCTGGCTCGCGTCCATCGCGCGCGCGCGCTGCCGCAGCTCGAGCACGAACGCCTCGCGCGGGACGCGGCGATCGCCGAGGCGCACGAAGCCGTCGCCGAGCACGCAGACCGCGACGCGCTGGGTCGCCGCCGGCAGGCCCATGTCGAGCGGCTCCTGCGACGCGCACGCGGCCAGCAGGACCGCCGCGCCGAGTGCCGTCACCGGCATCGCTGTCGGGCCTGCGGTCATCGCGCGGCGATCCCCTGCACCTCGATGCAGGCGTCGGGGTCGAACAGCGACACCACCTGGAACATCGCCATGCCCGGGTAGTGCTTGCCGCAGTGGGTGCGCCACACCTTGCCGAACGCCTTGCGCGCCGTCGCGTAGTCGTCGCGGCTGGTGACGTAGAAGTTGAGCTGCACGACGTCCGCGAACTCCATCCCCGCGTCGCGCAGCACCAGCGCGATGTTCGCCATCGCGCGGTCGAGCTGCGCCACCAGGTCGCCGGGTTCGGCGACGCGGCCCGCGGCGTCGTAGCCGCACTGGCCGGCCAGGTACAGGGTGCGCTGCTCGCCGTGCTCGACGACCCAGCCGTGGGCGAAACCGACCGGCGGCGCGAGTTCCTTCGGATTGACGGGACGCTTGCTCATGACGTGGGGTCGCTCACGCGGGGTCCTGGGGCAGCTCGCGCAGGATGGCGCGCACCGGGCTGCTGTCGCTGCCCTGGATGCGCAGCGGCAGCGCGATCAGCTCGTAGTCGCCGGCCGGCACCGCGCGCAGGTCGAGGTTCTCGAGGATCGCGACGCCGCCGCGATACAGCACGTGGTGGCCGTCCAGCTCCTTGCTGTCGGCGTGGTCCATGCTCGGCGTGTCGATGCCGACCAGCAGCACGCCAGCGTCGACGAGGCGCTGCGCCGCGGCCGCGCCGACCGCCGTGAACCCCGGGTCGAAGCGCGTGCGGTCGTGGTCCGTCCGCGTGCGGAACAGCACGCGCTCGACGCCGCGCAGCAGGTCGTCGGAGAGCGCCGCGGCCGGCAGCAGCGCCGGCGCGCCCTGGCCGGCCAGGTCGATCACCCGGCAGCGCCCGAGGTAGCGGCGCAGGTCGACGGCGGCGATGTCGGCGCCGGCCGGGTCGAAGTGCAGCGGCGCATCGGTGTGCGTGCCGACGTGGACCGACATGCGGATCGTGCTGACGTTGCACGAGCCGCCGTCCTCCATGCGCAGCACCCATTCGCGCGAGAACGGGGTGTCGCCGGGGAACGTGGCGGTGGCCTCGTCGATCGGCTCGCTGACGTCCCAGATGCGGAGCGGGCGCGTCATCCCGGCTTGCGCTCCTTCTGCAGGAAGCGTTCGTAGCCCTTGTCGTCGAGCAGCTCGCGCACGCGGCGCACGCAGGCGCGGACCTCGTCCTCGGTGTTGTAGAAGTGCGGCGCCACGCGCAGGCCGGCCTCGGGCCGGAAGTCGACGACGACGTCCTCGGCGAGCAGCGCCTGGCAGACCTCGTAGCCGTGCGGCACGTCGAGCGACACGTGCCCGCCGCGCTGCTCGGCGCGCGGCGGCGACTTCAGGCCGAGGCCCGCGCGCTGCGCCTCCTCGACCAGCAGCTGGGTGAGCCGCTGGCTCCTCCGGCGGATCGCCGGCAGCCCCGCGTCGAGCACCGCCTCGACGCCGGCCTTGCCGGCGTACAGCGCCGGGATGTTCGGCGTGCCGGTGAAGAACCGGCCGGCGTCGTCGCGGTAGTCCTGGCCCGCCGTCGAGAACGCGAACGGCTGCTTGTGCGCGGCCCAGCCCGTGAACAGCGGCCGCAGCGTCTTGCGCGCGTCGGGGTCGACGTAGAGGAAGCAGTTGCCGGCGCCGCCGCACAGGTACTTGAGGGCGCCGCCGACGGCCGCGTGCACGCCGAGCCGGTGCAGCTCGAGCGGCAGCGTGCCGGCCGAGTGGAACACGTCGAGGATCACGAACGCGCCGACCGCGCGCGCGCGCTCGACGATCGCCGCGGCGTCCTGCACGAACGCGCTGCGGAAGTGCACGTGGTCGATCGCGACCAGCAACGTCTCGTCGTCGATCGCCGCGCACAGGCGCTGCAGGTCGGTGGCGATCCCGTCCGGCTCACCGGGCACGCGCACCAGCCGCGCGCCGCGCGCCGCCTGTGCCTCGTAGGCGTACTGGTCGCTCGGGAAGTTGAGCTCGCAGTAGACGATCTTGTTGCGGCGCTGCGAGAAGTCGAAGCACGACAGGATCATCTCGGTGGCCACCGCGACGTTCTGGTGCATCGACACCGTGCGCTCGGGCACGCCCAGCACGCGCTCGATCAGCGCCCCCACCTGCTCCTGCAGCACCCACCAGCCCTCGGCCCAGGCGCGCACGCCGCGCGTGTCCCACTCGTCGAGGAACCGGCCGACCTCGGCGCGCGCCGCCGCCGGCATCGCGCCGAGCGAGTTGCTGATCAGGTAGTTCGCGCGCTGCGTGATCGGGAAGCGCTCGCGCCAGCGCAGGAGTGGGTCGTCGGATGCCATCGCCGGGCCGGCGACGTTACGGGCGTCACCGCGGCTCACGCAACAGCTCGAGCGCCTTCTGCAGCACCGGGTCGCCGGCGCGCAGCTGCTCCGGCGTGGCGGCCACCTCGACGTCGGGGGCGATGCCCTCGCCCTCGAAGCAGGTGCCGTCGGGCCGCAACGCCTGCCAGCTCGGCGTCATCAGGAACACCCCGGCGCCGAGCTGCTGCGGCTGCGGGTTGCCCGAGCTGCCGGACGACCGCGCGCCGACCAGGGTGGCGCGCGGGGCTCGCTTCATCATCAGCAGGAAGGCCTCGCAGCTGCTGAGATTGCGCGGCCCCATCAGCACCGCGACGGGGCCCGGGAAGCGGCGCTGCGGATCGGTGTTGCCGGCGATGGTGCGCTCCTGCACCGGCCCGAAGCCGCGCCGCGGATCGACGAACCGGTGGCCGGCGTAGACCGTCTCGCCGTCGACGAACCACGCGGCGATCGCCGCGGCCAGCCGCTCGTCACCGCCGCCGTTGGGGCGCACGTCGAGCACCAGCGCCCGGCAGTCGCGCAGTTCGGCGAGCACGTCCTGGACCACCTCGAGCTGCTCGCTGCGCTCGCGCGCGAACGACGCCACCATGAGGTAGCCCACGTCGTCGTCCACGCGCGCGCTCGCCACCGTGGCGTTGCGTTGCCGCAGCCCGGGCAGCGCCTCGCGCAGCCGCTCCGGCGCGTAGTTGGGCACCGCGCCGGTCTCGAAGGTGGGGACCACGCGGTCGCCGTTGCGGAACCACAGGTGCGGATCACGCGCCGGCGCCAGCAGCGCCGCGGCGCGCTCGACCCATTGGTCGGTGGAGGCCGCGGCGAGCAGGTCGTCGTGCGCGGCCGCGAACTGCGCGGCCCAGTCGGTGCCGGTGCGGTCGCGGTAGGAGTAGCGCTGCAGCACGGCGCGCTGCAGCCGCGCCAGCGCGCGTTCGTTCCACTGGCGCTGCGCCGCGGGCGAACGCGCCGGCGTGGCCGCGCCGCCGGTCGCGAAGCGCCACTCGGTCGGCGGCAGCACGGCGCCGTCGACGGCGCGGAACGACTGCTGCGTGCCGGCGTGGTTGAGGACGAGGCCGTACTCGGTGCCGGGCGCCAGCACCGCCGGCAGCACGATCGTGCGCGCGTCGTCCCACCACGGCGTGCCCGGCTCGCCCGGGAACGGCAGCGTCTGGTACCGGCCGAAGCTGTAGCCCAGGGTCGTGTCCATGTCGCGGTCGAACCGCACGCGCAGCTCGACGGCGCCCGCCGCGAGGTCGGTCGCCCCGGCCGGCGGATCGAGCTCCGCGATGCGGGGCCCCGCCGCGGCCTCGCGCGCGGCGCCGGTGCGGAAGCGCCAGACGGCCTCGGGCAGCGTCGTGCCGGCGGCGTCGCGGATGCGCTGCCGGGTGCCGCGGGCGTTGACGACCAGCGCGTACTCGGTGTCCGCAGCGAGCTGCACCGGCAGCACGAGGGTGCGCGCGTCGCGCCAGCGCGGCGGACCGGCCAGCTCGGGGAACGGCAACGTCGCGTGCCGACCGATGCTGAAGCCGTTGCCTGTGTCCATGTCGCGGTCGAACACCAGCTCGAGCTCGTTGCGACCGGCGGGCGCGTCGACGGTGCCTTCGGCCGGGGTGCGCGCAGTGATCTGCGGCGCCTGCGCCGCCGCGACGGTGGCGACCGACCAGACCAGGAGCGACCAGAGCGCCGGGCGGAATGCGCGCATGGCGGCATCGTCGCACGCGGCCGGCGCGCGCGCACCCGCTAGCATGCCTGGGATGCCGCACCTGGCCGAACGCCGACGCCGGTGACCCACCCGGCGCTCACGCACACCGCGCACCGCCCGTGGCCGCTGCCGCGACGCCCGTGGGCGATGACGATGCACTGGTGCGACCTGCTGTTCCTGCACTGGCCGGTGCCGGCGGCGGCGCTGCAGCGCCTGCTGCCTCGGGGACTCGAGGTCGACACGCACGACGGCACCGCGTGGCTCGGCGTGGTGCCGTTCCGCATGGCGCGCACGCGGCTGCGCTGGCTGCCGCCGCTGCCGACCGCGCACGCGTTCCCGGAGCTGAACGTGCGCACCTACGTGCGCCGCGGCGACCGCGCCGGCGTGTGGTTCTTCAGCCTCGACGCGGCGAGCCGGCTGGCGGTCGAGGGTGCGCGCGCGTCGTTCCGGCTGCCGTACTTCCGCGCGGCGATGCGGGCGCGGACGCAGGGCCAGCTGCAGAGCCACCACAGCGAACGCCGCGACCGCCGCGCGCCGGCGGCGCGGTTCGCGGCCGGCTGGTGCAGCGGCGGCGCGTCGCGCCCGGCGGCACCGGGCTCGCTGCAGCACTTCCTGGTCGAGCGCTACTGCCTGTTCACCACGGGGCGCGACGGCCGCGTCCGCTGCGGCGAGATCGCGCACGCGCCGTGGCAGCTGCAGCCGGCGTCGGTGCAGCTCGGCGTGTGCGACATGACGCGGCTGCTGGACCTCGAGCTGCCCGACACCGCGCCGTACGCGCTGATGGCCGAGCCGCTGACGGTCGCGGCGTGGCTGCCGCGGGACTGAGGCGCAGAACGCGCGCGGCGCTCAGCGCCGGCGCTTCTTGTGCAGGTCGCACGCGCGGTCGATCGCCTCGCAGGCGCCGCACGCGCGCATGAAGCCGAGCTTGCCGTCCTTCTTGATCGCGCGCGCGATGCGATCGGCCTTCTTCGCCGCCTTGGTGCCGCCGAACTTGCGGCGGATGTCCAGGTAGGCGTCGTAGGCCTCGTCGTAGGCCCGCTGCGCCTCGAGCCCGTGCGCCGCGGCGAACGCCGCGCCGCCCTCGATCTCGCGCAACTGCCGCTTGTCGGCGCGCAGCTCCTCGACGCGGGCGGTCGCCTCGGCCGTGCCCGGCAGCCCGCCGAAACGCGTGACCGCGGCCTCCCACGCCGACACGGCGTCGAACAGCTCGTCGGCGGCGAAAGCGCGCTCGCCCACCGCGAGCGCGGCGGCTGCGTCGGCCTCGACCAGCCGGCAGATCTTCTCGGCCTGCGCGCGCGCGTCGTCGCCGAGCTGTCCGCCGTCGAGCAGCTCGCGGCAGCGGCACCAGGCGGCGCCGTAGTGCTCGGCCGCCATGTGGCGCGCGACGTCGCCGAGGCCCGCCGCGTAGGTCGCCGGCCGCGCGTCCGCCATCGCCGCGGCCAGCATCGCCGGCTCGAGCTCGGCGGACGGACCGTTCCAGACGACGATGCCGTCGGGGTCGATCAGGATCGAGTGCGGCACGATCTCGACGTCGAAGCCGTCGCCGCCGCCGATGCCGATCGGGTAGGTCGGGCCGTGGTCCGAGAGGTAGAGCTTCACCGCGAACTCGGCGTCGCCGGTCACGCCGATGACCACCAGACCGTTCTTGAACTCGTTCTCGTGCAGCGCGCACAGCCGCGGCACCTGCGCGATGCAGAGGTTCTCACCGGTCGTGAAGAACTCGAGCAGCACCGCCGTGCCGCGCAGGTCGCTGAGCTTCTCGACCTGCATCTCGCCCCAGTTGTAGCGCTGCTTCCAGCGCATCTCGGGCACCACGGTGCCCACGTCCTGTGCAAAGGCGGCGCTCGCGAACGTCACGAGCGCCAGCAGCGAGAAGCGATGCATGGCTCGTTTTCCTCCGGTGAAGGCCCCAGTGGACGGTGATCCTATCGCACTGTTCCGAGATTGGCCGGCGGCGCCAGAATTCGCGGTGAGACTCCGCGATCCTGCCCCGCATGCTCCGGCCGAGCCGGAGCGGCGGCCCCCCCGAGCCGCCCTCAGGCGGCGAAGAACTGCTTGCGGATCGCCGCGAGGGTCTGCGGGTTGGCGCCGAGCTGCTCGGCGTCCCGCAAATGCCGCTCGCCCTCGCCGCGCCGCCCGAGCAGCGCGCAGGCCTGCGCCAGGTGCAGGCGCGGCGACGGGTCGTTGGGCGCCAGCTCGCCGGCGCGCACCAGGTGGTCGTGCCCGCAGGCGACGGCGCCGCGGGCCACCAGCAGGATGCCGAGCCGGTTGTGCGCCTCGGCCAGCTCGCCGTCGATCTGCAGCGCCCGGCGCAGCGCCGTCTCGGCCCGGCGCTCCTGCCGCAGCTTGTGACGCACGACGCCGAGGAACAGCCAGGCCTCGGCCGCGTGCTTGCAGCCGCGCACCAGCACCCGCGCCTCGCGCAGCGCCTGGCGCGGCTCGCCGCGCGCCAGCAGCACGTCGACGCGCCGCATCGCCGCGAACAGGCCGGGCACGTTGCTGAGCCGCAGCAGCCGCTCGATGTCGCGCTTGCACTCCGACTGGTCGCCGAGCGAACCGGCCTGCTGCAGCGCCGCGGCCGCGGCGTTGCGGTCGTCGAGCAGGAGGCACGCGCGGCCGAGGTCGAGCCAGACGCCGGCGTCCTTCGGATGCTGCTGCAGACAGGTCTCGAGCAGGCGCCGCGCCTCCGGCACGCGCTCGCGCTCGAACAGGAACGAACCCACCAGCCGCGCGACCGCCGGCGGCAGTTCGGGGACGTCGGTCAGCTGGTCGATCAGCTCGTCGCGCAGCGCGCGATCGCCGAGGCGATCGGCGACGGCGGCGAGCTGCCCCAGCCCGGCCGGGCCGAGCGCGCCGCGGCGGCGGGCGCCGCGCAGCACGCCGCCGGCACGCTCGATCTCGCCGAGCCGGAACCACAGGCCGGCGCAGGCCTCGACGTGATCGGGCTGCGGGTCGGCGGCGACCACCTCGGTCCAGGCCGCGGCGGCGGTGCGTTCGTCGCCGACCGCCTGCAGCAGCCCCGCGGCGCGGCGCAGCGCGCGCACGTCGCGCGTCGACTCCGCGAACCGACGCAACAACTCGGCGACCTGCTCGCGGCGCGACCCCGCGCGCAGCAGGAACGCCGCCGACTCGAGCACGATCTCGTGCACCACCTGCAGGTCGGACCCCGCGGCGCACTCGCGCGCGGCGCGCAGGACGTCCGCGCCGGGATCGACGGCGACGTTGGCCTCGAGCGAGAGCAGCTGGTCCTTGGCCACCAGCAGCCACGACAGCGTCGGGCCGGACGGCATCGGCGGCTGCTGCAGGCGCTCGTTCCAGCCCAGCGCCGTGGTGACCTCGAACCACAGGCGCTGCAGCGCCTCCAGCGGGCGCTGCGGCGCGAACGGCACCGCGTGCTCGGCGAGCGTGCGCTGCGTGGCTCCGTCGTGGATCCGCAGCTGGATGCGCTCGGCCTCGATCATGCCGTCGATCAGCAGCTGCACCTCACCGCGCTGGTGCAGCGACGCCAGCGTCGCCACCGGCAGCATCTGCCGCACCCGGAGGAACGAGCGCTGTCCGTCCACCGTGGTCAGGTAGGGCAGGAACCGCACGCCGCGATCGAGGCCGCCGTTCAGGAGCTGCACCAGCTGCCGCGGCATCTGCCGCGACAGCACGTCGTACGGAGCCGCGCCGACGACGGGCGCGAGCCCGTCGGCGACGGCGAATCCGAACACGACGGCGATGGTCAGGGCGATCTGCTCCGGTCGAAGGCGATCTGCAGCCACGGGTTGGCCGCGGCTCGCAGGCGATCCCGCAGCCCCGTGTCGACCGCGCTGTCGCGGTCGAGCAGGAACTCCGCGCGCGACCGATAGCGGGCCGCCGCGGTCGGGTCACCCGCCAGCCGCGCGGCCAGCACGAAGGCTCCGATCGTCGTACGGTCGCTGCCGAAGCGATCCTCCGGCAGCGCCGCCAGGGTGTATCGGCCGGGGCTCTGTTCCGCGACGAACGTTTTCGGCCCGACCCCGTCCAGCCAGGCCGGACCCGCCATGGCATCGGCGACTGCGGTCACGGCGGCGGCCAGCTCGGCCGCTCCGGTCTCGCCGTGCAGCGCGGCGAGGCCGCGCACCAGCGCCGCCATCTGCGCCGGCGCGTCGAACGCGACGTCGCCGTCGAAGACCAGCGGGTGCGGCGGCTGCGGCAGCGCCGTGCCGGTGTGCGGCGGCGCCAGCGCAGGCAACAGGACGTCGCGCGCGTGCCGCGACAGGGCCTGCAGCAGCGCGCCGTCGCCGGTCGCGCGCGCGCACAGCACCCCCGCCTCGAGGCAGCGCCCTTCGCCGCGGCTGGTGCGGAACGGCACGGCCGCGAGCATCGACGGGATCGACGCGCCGAGGCGCCGCAGCTCGTCGCGGGCGAACGGGTCGCCGCAGAGCCACCAGTACTCGAACAGCAGCTGCGCCGCGCAGTGCTCGTAGTCGATCGGCGCGAAACCGTGCGGGCGCAGCAGCGCCCGTTCGGGCAACCCCTGCCGCCACGCCGCGGTGTCGTCGGGCAGCCGCGGCGCGCGGCCGCCGGTCGGGCGCAGCGCGTGCTGCAGCACCATGCCCTCGGCGATCGCCAGCAGCGCCGGGCTCTGCCAGCGCAGCACGTTGTGCAGCAGCGCGTCGCCGTGGCGCGAGCTGCCGGACGCGGTCGGGTCGGCGGGGTCGCCGAGGTCACCGTACGGCCCGGTGCGCGCCGACGCGCGCCACAGCCGCACCTGCAGGCCGGCATCGCCGAGTTCGCTCGGCAGCAGCGGCGCGGGTCCGCCGTGCGCGCCGAACGCGCCGCTGGCCCGGACCGCAGAGAGCCCGGCGAACGCGACCATCCGCACCGGCGCCCACTGCGCCGCATCGCGGGCCGCCGCGTCGACGTCGTCGCCGTCGACGAACAGCGTCAGCCGGAACGCCTTCGCCGTGCCGTCGGCCAGCCAGTGCGCCGGGCCTGGCGCGAGCAGCCACTGGTCGAGACCGCCGTCGGCGCGCCGGCCGGGCGGCGGCAAGCCCTGCTCGCGCGCGAACGCCGGCAGGAAGCGCAGGCGCGGATCGTCGGTGCACAGCCGGAACCCGGTGAACCGCACCGGGCCGAGCGGCCCTGCCGTCGGCGCGTCGTTGTCGAGCACCAACGTGAGCTCCGCCCGGCGCTCGCCGTCGAAGGTCACCAGGTACGCGCGCAGATCGAGCAGCGGGCGGCCCGGCGCGTCGACGTCGTCACCGATGGCGCGGTGCGGCGCGCGGAAGCGCCGGACGCGCACCGCCCCGCAGTCCTCGACCACGCCGTCGGGACCGGCCGCGGGATCCGGCACGAGGTCCGCCCGGAACACGCGCCCCCACGGGTCGACCAGCTCGGTCCACAGCGGCGGCGCGGCGGCGAACGGCGCGCGGTGCGCCGGCTGCGGCGCGGTCGGCCGCGCGGGGTCGAACGCCACCTCGAGCCGCGCGCGGCCCTGCGCCGGCACCGTCACCGACACGTGGGCCCGCAGCAGCGCCAGCGAGCCGTCGGGCCAGGTCAGCTGCGCCGATGCCGGCGCCAGCGCAACCGCGCCGTCGGCAGAGGAGACCGTCACGCACAGCGGGTCCCCGTCCGCGGCGACCGTGACGGCGGCGCGACCACGCGGCAGCGGCAGTGCCACGCCCACGGTCTGACGGCGCGCGACGCCGGCGGGGTTGTGCACGGTGACCGGGATCGTCAGCGGCGACACGGCCGGGTCCTGGCCCGGCGCCGGGCCGAGCAGCGCGACCAGCGCGATCGCCGCCGCGGCTGCCTTCATGCCGCCCTCGGGTGCATGCCGCCATTAGGCGGCCGCGGCCGTCGGCGATGCAAGGTCCCGCGGCTACTTCGGCGGCGTCGAGCCGGTCGGGGCCGCGTCGCCGGCCGGCGTCGACCGGTGACGGCTCAGCCGATCGAGCCCTTGCGGACGCGAGTCGACCACCAACGGCTGCTCGAGTCCCGGACCGCG
Organism: Planctomycetota bacterium; assembly: GCA_050245995.1. Classification (GTDB taxonomy): domain Bacteria; phylum Planctomycetota; class UBA1135; order UBA1135; family UBA2386; genus JBFWWV01. The sequence continues at coordinate 290,341 of JBFWWV010000002.1, forward strand.
CACCTCGAAGCGCAGCCGCTCGGGCATGTCGCGGAACTTGTGGGCGCGGCGCCAGACCAGGTCGCCGGCGCTGCGCGCCAGCCTGTCGGCGTCGACGCCGGCGAAGACGCGCAGCCGCAGCAGCGTCGTGCGCTCGCCGTCGATTTCGAACGTGGCGGCCTCGATCGGGCCGTCGAGGTACTGCGCGCACGCCTCCTCGAGCTCGATCGCCACCGGCGACCGCGAGCGGTCGGTCTTCACCTTCAGCAGGTGCTGCATCATGAAGCTGAGCATCAGGCACCCGATCACGCCGATGCCGCCCACCACGTAGACCGATTTGGACACGAGGTGGTTATCGACAGGCGGCGCGGCGGGCCTTTGCCCCGCGTGCCGCGCGACCGCGGCGCCGGGCCGGACCGGGCCGAGGGCCGACGGACGCGCGCGCGACCAGGGCCGGCGCCCCCCCCTGCCTGCAACCCGGCGGGGGGTTCCGCCTCTTCCCTCCGCCCCACCCCGGTTCGCCGAAGGTCGCGTGTCCGAAACCGGTGCAGGAGACGCGCAGACGGCCGGTGCGGGGCTTTTTTTGGCCTGCCAGGGATTGCCTCGTGCCATGACCGTGGTATGCACACGCCGCAGGCGCGCCCTCGCGTCCCCGTCCCCTCAAGCCAGCCAACCATGGGAAAGTCCGTCACCTGCAAGGAATGCGGCAAGGTCTACCGCGAGCTCGACGAACTCGAAGACCTGCGCGACAACGACAGCGTCTGCCTCGTGTGCAACAACACGATCGAAGTCGCCGACTGGGACCGCGTCCTGGCCTCGTTCGAGGACGACGACGGCGATGTCGAGGACCTCGACGACGACTGGGATGACGAGGACGCCGACGAGGAGGACGACCTCGACGTCGACGACGAGGACCTCGACGAGGACGACGACTTCGACGTCGACGACGACGAGGACGAAGACGAGGAGGAAGACGAGGAAGACGAGGACGAGGACCGCGACTGACGGCGCGGTCGGGGCGAGGCTGGCCGCTGGATGAACTGGCGGCGCCCGCCCGGCGGATGGGCTGGCGGCCGCTGCGAGGCTGCCCACGATCGCCGCCAACTTGGCAGATGACTCCCCGGCCGCCCTGACATTCTGGCGCCGCCCGCCTTGGATCCGCAGCCGCCGCTTCGCGGCAACCAGCAGCGGGAAAGCCACTTGAGTCCGGTGCATCCCGCGGCATGCGCGTTGCTCAGGCGGCGCCCACGGCCCAGTGCCGCCGCGGCCACCGGCCGCCCCGCGCCAGATCCGACCGAACCGGAATCACGACCGATGCCGCAGCAGAGCTTCCGAGTGCTCCTCGTGGAGGACGACGACTCGCTCAGGGTCTGCCTGGGCGAGTTCCTCGCCGACCACGGCTGGCAGGTCGAGGCGGCGGCGCGCGGCTGCGAGGCCATCGAGCTGGCCCGGACCACGCGGTTCGACTTCTCGATCCTCGACTTCCACCTGCCCGACGGCACCACGGGCCTCGAGGTCTTCCGGCGGATCTGCCAGGTGCGGCCGCTGCCCGCGATCCTGATGTCCGGCGCCGCCGACCGCGAGGAGACCACCCAGGCGCTGCGCGCCGGCGTGTTCACCTTCCTGCGCAAGCCGCTCGACCTGGTCCGCCTGCGCCACTCGGTGCAGCTGCTGATCCAGCACCACTTCGGCGGACCGCTGCTGCTCGGCGACTGGCCCGCGACGCCGGCGCCGCGGCCGCAGGGACGCCCGAGCCGCAGACCGCTCCCCCCCGCGCCGGGCCGAACGCGCCCGCCGCAGCAGCCGCCCGGCATGAGCTGACCCCGACAACCCGGCTGCGCCGGTCCCACCGGGACCCGCGGCACGAGCCACTCCCACCCACTCCCCAACCAGATCCCAGACCAGAGAAAGACCCAACATGGCCAAGACCAAGTCCGCGACCGTCACCCCGCTGGGCGACCGCGTGCTCGTGAAGCGCGTCGCCGCCGACGAGAAGACCAAGGGCGGCATCATCCTGCCCGACACCGCCAAGGAGAAGCCGCGCGAGGGCGTCGTGATCTCCGTCGGCAACGGCAAGCTGCTGGACAACGGCACGCGCCAGGCGATGAGCGTCAAGCCCAAGGACCGCGTCCTGTTCTCCTCCTACGCCGGCTCCGAGATCAAGCTCGACGGCGAGGAGCTGATGATCCTCGGCGAGGACGAGATCCTGGCCGTCATCGAGTGACCCACCCCTTCCGCACCGCACAGGCCGCATAGCAAGCACAAGCAAAGGAACGAACCATGGCCGTCAAGAAGATCGCCTACGACCAGGAAGCGCGTGAGCGCATGCGCGACGGGGTGAAGAAGCTCGCCCGCGCCGTCAAGGTCACCCTCGGCCCGCGTGGCCGCAATGTCATCATCGAGAAGTCGTTCGGCAGCCCGACCGTCACCAAGGACGGCGTCACCGTCGCCAAGGAGATCGAGCTCGAGGGCAAGTACGAGAACCTCGGCGCCCAGCTCGTCAAGGAGGTCGCGTCGAAGACCTCGGACGTCGCCGGGGACGGCACGACGACCGCCACGGTGCTCGCCGAGGCGATCTTCGAGGAGGGCATCAAGAACGTCACCGCCGGCGCCAACCCGGTCGGCATCAAGCGCGGCATCGAGAAGGCCGTCGCCAAGGTCGTCGAGGGCATTCGCAAGGCGAAGATCGACGTCAAGGGCAAGAAGGAGATCGCCCAGGTCGGCTCGATCGCCGCCAACAACGACGAGGAGATCGGCAAGATCCTGTCGGACGCCATGGAGCGCGTCGGCAAGGACGGCGTGATCACCGTCGAAGAGGGCAAGAGCCTCGCGACCGAGGTCAACTGGGTCGAGGGCATGCAGTTCGACAAGGGCTACCTGTCGCCGCACTTCGTCACCGACCAGGACAAGATGGAGTGCGTGCTCGAGAACCCGTGGATCCTGGTGCACGAGAAGAAGATCTCGAGCATCAAGGACATGCTGCCGCTGCTCGAGAAGATCGCGCAGAGCGGCCGTCCGCTGCTGATCCTGGCCGAGGACATCGAGGGTGAGGCGCTGGCGACGCTGGTCGTCAACAAGCTGCGCGGCGTGTTCAAGTGCTGCGCGGTCAAGGCGCCCGGCTTCGGCGACCGCCGCAAGGCCATGCTCGAGGACATCGCGGTGATGACCGGCGGCAAGGCCATCTTCGAGGACCTGGGCATCAACCTGGAGTCGGTCACGACCGCCGAGCTCGGCTCGGCCAAGAAGGTCGTCGTCGCCAAGGACGACACCACGATCATCGAGGGCTCCGGCAAGCAGAAGGACGTGCAGGGCCGCATGGAGCAGATCCGCGCGGAGATCGACCGCACGACGTCGGACTACGACCGCGAGAAGCTGCAGGAGCGGCTGGCCAAGCTGGCCGGCGGCGTCGCGCAGATCATGGTCGGCGCGGCCACCGAGGCCGAGATGAAGGAGAAGAAGGCCCGCGTCGAGGACGCCCTGCACGCCACGCGTGCGGCGGTGGCCGAGGGCATCGTCGCCGGCGGCGGCGTCGCCCTGCTGCGCGGCGCGGACGCGCTCAAGAACCTCAAGCTCGAGGGCGACGAGCGCATCGGCGCCGACATCGTCCGCCGCGCGCTCGAGGCGCCGATGCGGCAGATCGCCGCCAACGCCGGTGTCGACGGCTCGATCGTCGTGCAGACCGTCCGCTCCAGCAAGGACGCCAACTTCGGCTACAACGCCGCGACCGACACCTACGAGGACATGATCAAGGCCGGCGTCGTCGACCCGGCCAAGGTCACCTGCGCCGCGCTGCAGAACGCCGCCTCGGTGGCGACCCTGCTGCTGACGACCGAGGCGCTGATCTCGACCGTGCCGGAGAAGAAGCCGGCCGGCGGCGGCGGCCACGACCACGACCACGGCATGGGTGGAATGGGCGGCATGGGCGGAATGGGCGGCATGGACTTCTGAGCCGCGCCGCCGCGACCGGGACGGCCGTCGGCGACGGCGGCCGCATCCGCTCGCGGCACCCGCTCCCGCACCGCACCGCGCGGCCCGTAACCCCACGGGTCGCGCGGCTTGCGTTCGGGGCCACGATCGCCGCCGTCACATCGGCCGATCGGCCTCATCCCGCGCGCCCCGCGGCACCGATACGGAGTCATGACCACGCTCCGGTGCCGGACCGTCGCCGCCTTCGCGCTCGCCCTGCTGGGCGCGTGCGCCAACCAGACCCAGCTCGGCTGGGACGCCTACCACCGCGGCGACTTCGCGCAGGCGCTGGGCATGTGGCGGCCGCTGGCCGAGGACGGCGACGCCGACGCGCGCTACCTGGTCGGCCTGATGCACGACGAAGGCACCGGCGTCGCCGCCGACGCGCGCGAGGCCGCCCGTTGGTACGAGCTCGCGGCGGAGCAGGGCCACGCGCCGGCGCAGACCAACCTGGGTCTCCTGTTCTGCAGCGGCAAGGGCGTGGAACGCTCGACCGCCCGCGCGGCCGCCTGGTTCGCGCGCGCCGCCGAGCAGGGCTACGCGCGCGCCCAGGGCAACCTCGGCGTGCTGACGTTGTTCGGCCATGGCGTCGAGAAGGACCCCGAGCGCGCGCGCACGCTGCTGACCGCCGCGGCCGAGCAGGGCGACGTCGAGGCGCAGCGGGTGCTGGCGTCGATCTACGACGAGGGTCTCGGCGTGCCGCAGGACCCGCAGACGGCGCTGCGCTGGTACGAACGCGCCGCGGCGCAGGGTTCGCCCGCCGCCGACTACCGCATCGGCCTGCTGCAGCTGCGCGGGCGCGGCGTGCCGCGCGACACCGCCGCCGCCGCCGATCGGCTGCAGCGCGCCGCGCGGGCCCAGCTGCCCGAGGCGCAGTTCCTGCTCGGCTGGCTGCATCACAAGGGCGAGGGCACCGCGGTCGACGACAAGGCCGCCGCGACGTGGTTCCGGCGCGCCGCCGAGCAGGGCCACTCGGTCGCGCAGAGCCAGCTCGGGGTCATGTTCCTGCGCGGCGAAGGCGTCGCCGCCGACGACACGGAGGCCGCGCACTGGCTGCGCCTCGCCGCCGAACGCGGCATCCCCGAGGCCCAGTACAACCTCGGCCTGCTGTACGCCCAGGGTCGCGGCGTCGCCCGCAACGAGCAGGAGGCGCGGCACTGGCTGCAGAAGGCCGCCGAGCAGGGTCTGCAGATCGCGATCGACAAGCTGGCCGTCGCCGAGCGCGCCGACGAGGCGGCGTCGCCGGGGCGCTGATCGCCGCGCGCGGGCTCAGACCAGCAGCCGGTCGCACGCGACCATCGCCAGGAATCCCGCCAGCAACCCCCAGGTCGCCAGTTGCTCCCGACCGCGCACGTGCGACTCGGGGATGACCTCCTGGCCGACGACGTAGAGCATCGCGCCGGCGGCGAACGCCAGCGCCAGCGCGAGCACGATCGACGACGCGCCGCCGAGGCCGAGCCCGAGCAGACCACCGAGCGTCTCGACGATCCCGGTCGCCGCGGCGATGCCGAGGCTCTGCAGCCGCGACTTGCCGATCGCGCGCATCGACGCTGCGGCCACCAGGCCCTCGGGCAGGTTCTGCAGCACGATGCCCACGGCCACGACCAGGCCGAGGTCGCCGTCGGGCGCGCCGAAGCCGGCACCGACCGCCAGCCCCTCGGGCAGGTTGTGCAGCGCGATCGCGAACACGAACAACCAGGCGCCGCGCACGAACGTCGAGCGCGGGCCGTCGCGTCCCTTCTCGGGATGTTCGTGCGGCAGCGCGCGCTCGGCCACGGCCATCAGCGCGGCGCCGGCCAGCAGGCCGAGCGCGACCCACCCGAACGCGGCCGCAGCGGGCCGCTCGTGCAGCGTCGTGAACGCGCCGCCGACCAGCGTGAAGGACGACGCGGCGATCATCACGCCGGCGCCGAACCCGAGCATCGCCGACGTCGCCGCCGGCCGCACCTCGCGCAGCAGCAGGATCGGCAGGGCGCCGACGCCCGTCGACAGCCCGGCGGCGAGGCTGCCGAGCACGACTGCCGTCGCGTGCTCCATCAGCGCACCAGGGCGCGCGCGTAGTCGACGACCCGCGGCGCCAGCGCCGAGGCCCGCTCGCCGAACGCGTCCTCGAACACCAGCCGGTCGCGGTCGCCGCTGTAGAACGCGACGACGAAGTCGAGCAGCGCGCGACGATGGCGGCCGCCCTCGGCCTCGAACAGGTAGCGGCAGAGCATCGCCGTCTGCGCGTAGAACAGCGTGATGCGGTCGGCCTGGAAGCCGAGCCCCATGCGCACGCTGCTCGGGATCCGCTGCGGCTCGCCGCGCTGCACCAGGAGCCGCGCGTAGTCGCGCCGGCCGGCCCGCACCAGCCAGTCCCAGTCGAGCAGCTGGCCCGGCGCCGCCGACGCCACCAGATCGACGTGCTGCAGGTCGCCGTTGCCGAGCCGGAAACGCCGTCGTTCGAGATCGAAGTCGAACTGCTCGAGCAGGCTGGCGAAGCCCTCGACGATCCAGAACGCGCGCGGCGCCGTCATGACGCCGGCCTTGTCCGGCGTGAACGCGCGGCACCGATCCATCAGCCACTGGTGCGTCAGCTCGTGCGCCAGCGTCGGCAGCACGCCGGCCAGCCCGGCCGCGTCGCCGGGCACGAACAGGCGCGACTTGGGCACCAGCTCGTGGTCGGAGTAGTAGCCCGCCGTCCAGCTGATGCGCTCGACGCCGACCTTGGCGGACTCGCGCTGGTACTCGTCCTTGTTGGAGTAGAGGAACACCAGCATCGGCCGCGGGTCCTCGCGAACGGCGGGGAGGTCGGCGAACAGCGACTCCAGCGCGTCGCACACCAGCTCGCCGGTCGACAGCGCATTGGCCAGGCTGCCCGGGGCGTCGACCGGCGTGAACAGCAGCAGCCGCTCGCTCTGCAGCGCCTGCAGGTCGGGGCGCCAGCGGTCGCGCCACTCGAGCAGCTGCTGTTTGCTCTGGCTCAGGATCGGGTCCATCTCGCGGTCGGCGAACTCGTCGAGGCTGGCCTCGAGGAACGTGACCGGCGCCTGCGCCACGGCGGTGACGAACTTCAGCCACTCGACGGCGTCGAACTCGGCCGGCGCCGGCAGGCCGACCGGCAGCATGGCCCGCACCGCCGCCACGGCCGCCGGGTGCGCCGGCTGCTGCTCGAGCACGAAGCGCAGTCCGCGGCGCACGACCGCCGACGGGCGCTCGTCACCCCACGCCGAGACGGCGGCGAACACCGCCTCGACGGCGGCGCCGCCGGCCGCGGCCGCGGCGGCGCGCACCTTGGCGACGCGGCCGGCGTCGACCTTCGCGCGCGCCCTGCGGGCGCGGCGCTCGAGGTCCTTGTCGCGACGCGTCGCCCAGGCCTCGTCCGCCGACAGCTCGCGGCAGCGCGCCAGCAGCTCCTGGGCCAGCTCCCAGTCCGCGGCCGCGGCGGCGTCGTCGACGAGCTGCTGCAGCAGCTCGCGCTCGTGTGCGTGCTGCAGCGCGCGGAGCTCGGCGCCGACGACGTCGTCCGGGCCATCGTCGCCGAGGGCGACCAGCTCGTCGCCGTGCCCGAGCAGCAGCAGGCCGCGCGCGGGGATCGCCCGCGACAGCGGCAGCGACCGTTCGCCGTCGGCGCGCAACCACCACAGCACGCGCAGGTCGTCGGCCGCGACCGCGCAGGCGCCCAGGTAGAACACGTCCCCGCACAGGGTCGGCGGCGCCGCGACCAGCGTCCGGTGCGCGGCGTTGGCGTCGAGCTGGACGCCGCGATCGTCGCCGTCGCGGAACAGCCCGAGATGCCGCTCGTCCGGCGGGCCGGACGCGACGATGCGCAGCCGCTCGCTGGCGGCCGGCAACGTCGGCATCGCCAGCGCCTGGATCGCCGTCGTCGACGCGTAGTCGATCGGCAACCGGATCGCGTTCGGCTCGATGCCGGGCGGCGCGCCGAAGTCGCGCAGCAGCGGGCCGCCGCCGAAGCGAGCGAACACCGCCCCGGGGGTCAGCAGCACCGCGGCGTCGTCGCCCGGCAGGCGCTCCAGCCCGACCGGCTCCGACTGCTGCAGCACCGCGCCGCCGGCGCGGTCGTGCGCGCGCACCACGCAGTCGGCGCCGGCCATCCGCAGCGCGTGCACCCGATCGCCGAGCAGCGACGGGCGGCCGACGTAGCCGACCTCGTCGCTCTGCCACAGCACCCGGAAGTCGGCCGCGCGCAGCGCGCACAGGCGGCCGTCGATCACGACGTAGACCGCGGTGCCGAACCGCAGCGGCGGCCCGACCGAACTGGCGCGCGGGATCCGCGCGACCGAATCGACGCTGCGCGCACCGACGCGCAGCAGCTCGAGGCCGTCGGCGCCGACCCGCGACACCACCTCGCGACCCCACAGCGACGGGTGCATGTCCTCGGTGGACAGGATCGAGCGCTCGGCGATCAGGCTGCCGTCGGCGAGCCGACGCGCCTGCAGCGCGCGGCGCTTGTCGTTCGGCTGCACGGCCACGACGATCAGGTCGTCCCACACCAACGGCTCGCCGAGCAGCGGCGCGCCGAGCGACTGGCGCCAGCGCACGCCGGGGCGCCGCAGGACCGGCGCGCCGGCCGAACTGGCGTTGCGGCTGGCGTTGCCCTCGGCGACGTACCAGCGCCCCGGCGGACACAGCTGGCCGTCGAGCGCCGGCGTTGCCGACTGCGGCCCCTGCGCGACCGCCAGCGCGGTGAGCCACAGCGACGACCACCGCGCCGCGCAGAGGCCGTTGGCGCTCACGCGCCGCCTCCGCGTCCGCCGGCGAGCGGCGACGCGACGCGGGTCGGCGCGCCGCGGCGCAGCAGCTGCAGGCACATCGCCTTCACGTCGGTCGCCATCACCCGATCCCGCGCCAGCGAGCGGTCGCTGCACAGCAGCACCGGCCCGGCCTCGTCGTCGTCGTACAGGCGGCCGTGCGTCCCGCCGACCAGCGACGGATCGGTGCCGATCACGTCCATCAGGTAGCGGAAGCCGAGCAGCTTCTTCGCCAGGTTGCGTGCCACGCGCAGCTTCGGGAACCGCAGCTTCGGGTCGACGAACAGCTCGGTCGGGTCGTAGCCCGGCTTGCGATGGATGTCGACCGTCGGCGCGAAGTCCGGCCGGCGCTTCTCGTCGAGCCAGTAGTGGTAGGCGAACCAGCAGCCCGGCTCCGCCACCAGCACCAGCTCGCCGCTGCGCTCGTGATCGATGCCCAGCTCGCCCTGCGCCGCGCGGTCGAGCACCCGCGCCACCCCGGGCAGCCCGCGCAGCAGCGCCGCCACCGGCGCCACGTCCTCGGCGCGCTGCACGTAGACGTGCGCGCACTGGTGGTCGGCGACCGCGAACGCGCGGCAGGCGCCGCAGTCGAGCAGCTGGCCGTGGCTGGTCTCCTGCACCCGCAGGAACCCGCGCTCGTGTAGCACGCGGTTGACGAACACCGGCTGCGTGGCGCGTTCGATTCCGTACTCGGACAGGACGACCACGTGCGCGGAGCGCTCGCGGGCCATCGCGATCAGCTTGTGGCACTCGCCGTCGAGGTCGCGCACCGCCTGCACGCTGCGCGCGTCGTCCGGCCCCCAGCGCTGGTGGTCGTAGTCGAGGTGCGGCAGGTAGACGAGCATCAGGTCCGGGTCGTGCGCCTGCGCCGTCCACAGCGCCGAGTCGGCGATCCATCGCGTGCTGCGGAGGTCCGCCGCCGGCCCCCAGAACTGGAACAGCGGGAACGGGCCCAGGTCCTGCTGCAGCCGCACCTGCAGGTCCGGCGGCTCGCTGTAGAGCCCCGGCTTCTTGAGCCCGTCGGCGTGGTACTCGGGCCGCGGCGTCACGCTCCAGTCGACACCGTCGGCGTACATGTTCCACCACCAGAACAGCTTCGCCGTGGTGCACGCCGGGTCCTGCGCCTTCGCTGCGGCGTAGAGCTTGTCGCCGTGCACCAGCCGGTTGGACTGACGCCACAGCCAGACCTGCGCCTGGTCGCGGAAGTACCAGCCGTTGCCGACGGCGCCGTGCTCGCGTGGCAGCAGGCCGGTCAGGAACGTGGCCTGCACGCTGCAGGTGACGGCGGGGAACACCGTCCGGAGCGGCGCGACGAAGCCGTGCTCGCCGAGCCCGCGCAGCACGGGGGCGTGGGCCAGGTCCTTCGGCCGCAGCCCCACGGCGATGATGACGAGCAGCTTCACGGCGACGGAGTTTGCCAGGAACGGTGGGCCGACCCAACCGGCGGCGGGCCAACCGGCGCCGGAACGGCCCGGGCCGATCGCAGCGACCGGCCGGCGCCCGGCGCACCGCGACCGGTCACACTTTGCGACGATCCGGGCACCGGCGGTGCGGCGCCCGCGCAGCGCGGCCGACATGGCCTGCGGGGGAGACCGCGGGCGCGAACGCCCACAGGAGGAGAGCAGACGATGGACCAACGGATACTCAATCTCGCAGTGGCGGCGGCCGTCCTGGCCGGCGCCGGGATCTCGCAGGAGAACACCCGAACCGGCCGCCAGCGCGGTCAGGACATGCGCGAGCAGCGCCAGGAACAGCGGCAGGAACGCCGCGAGGACCGCCAGGAGCAGCGGCAGGACCGCCGCGAGGACCGCGGCGAACGGCGCGACGAGCGTCAGGACGAACGCGGCGAGCGCCGCGAGGAACTGCGCGACGAGCGCCAGGAGCGGCGCGACGAGCGCGGCCCCGGCGGCGACCGCCCCGACGCGCGCGCGATCGCGCTGCGCTACCTGGCGGAGCACCCGGAGCTGATCGAGGAGATCCTCGACCGGGCCGACCGCGACGGCGACGGCCGGCTGAGCCCCGAGGAGCGCCAGCAGCTGCGCGAGCACATGCGCGCGCAGCGCGAGGAGCGCCAGGAGCGGCGGGAGGAACGCCGCGACGAGCGCCAGGACAACCGCGAGGAGCGCCTCGACGAACGCCGCGACAACCGCGGTGAGCGCCGCGAAGAACGCCAGGAGGACCGCGGCGAGCGCCGCGAGGAGCGGCAGGACCGCCGCGACGACCGGCGCGGAGAGCGCGGGGAACGCCGCGGCCAGAGCCGCCCGCAGCGCGACCGCGACCAGTAGTCGCGGCGCGACCCGCGCGCTCCCGACGGAATCCGGCCAAGAGCGCGCGCGCGGACTGGCGCGCGGCCGCCCGCACCCGTAGCGTCCGCGCCTCGATGGTGCACGAGGTCGAGCAAGAGTCGCCCGGCAGACTGCCGCCGCCGTGGGATCGGATCTTCTCGCTGGGGACCCGGACCTTCGTCTGGGGTCTCCTGCTGGCGATCCTCTACATCCTGCAGCCGTTCCTGCTGCTGGTGTTCCTCACGTTCGTGTTCGCCTACGTCCAGGCGCACGGCGTCGAGGGACTGCAGCACCGGATCCGCAACCGGCCGCTGCGCGTGACCATCGTCGGCCTGGTGTTCCTGGGCACGATCGTCGCCACGGTGCTGGCGCTGGCGCCGCAGATCGTGCGCCAGGCCACCGACCTGATCGACAACCACCAGAGCTACATCAACGGCGCCGACTGGGAGATCAACGACAAGCTCCGCGACTACCCGGCGCTCTGGGACTACGTCAAGGAGGCCAGCGAAGGCGACAAGCCCGTCGAAGGCACGACGCCGCCGACCGAGCCGGCCACGCAGGACCCGTGGCCGCGCCGCGACCCCAAGGACCCCAAGAAGATCAACCGCCCGGCGCCCGGCGAGCCGCGGCTGGTCAAGGCGCTGGTCGACTCGCTGTTCGCGGCCGGCGACCACGACGTGAAGGTGCAGGGGGAGCCCGGCCTGGCGGCGTTCAAGCGCGTGTTCGACGTCGGCCAGTCGGTGTTCGCATACCTGTCGGCGTTCCTGCTGGCGGTGCTGTTCTCGTTCCTGATCGTGCTCGACCTGCCGCAGCTGAAGCGCGGCATCCGCGGGCTGATGAACACCAAGGTCGGCTTCATCTACAACGAGGTCGCCGACAACATCGCCACCTTCGCCAAGGTGCTCGGCCGCGCGCTGGAGGCGCAGCTGTTCATCGCCGTCGCCAACACGATCCTGACGTCGATCGGCATCTGGGTCCTGGGCATCGGCAACATCCCGGTGCTCGCGGCGATCGTGTTCCTGTGCAGCTTCGTGCCGGTCGCCGGCGTGTTCATCAGCTCGACGCCGATCTGCCTGCTGGCCCTGCAGACCGAGGACGGCGGCTTCGCGCTGATGCTGATGGCGATCGTCATGATCCTGGTCGTCCACGCGGTCGAGACCTACGTGCTCAACCCGCGCATCTACGGACACCACATGCGGATGAACCCGGTGCTGGTGCTGATCGTGCTGACCGTCGGCGGCAAGCTGTTCGGCGTGTGGGGCCTGATCCTCGGCATCCCGATCGTGAACTACGTGTTCCGGCACGCGATCCGCTTCCCGCAGGACCAGCCGAAGGAAGCGTGAGGCCGCGCGGCGCGCAACGCGCCGCGAATCGCGCCGCGATCGCGCGGCGGTAACACGCGCGCCACCACCGTGTAGACGCACGGCCTGCTCCGCGTCGCCGATGGTCGCGCACGAAAGCGCGGCCGGTCGCTCCCCGCAGCGACGTAGATCGCGTCAACGGAGTCGAACCCATGAGAAGCTTCTTCGGTGGGCACGAACGCCATTCGGCGTTGCTCGCGCCTCGACACCGGCACGCGCGGAGCGTCTCGCTCTGCGCGCTCGCCATTCTCGCCGCACCGATCGCGGCACGCGCGCAGGGTGACCTGCCGCTGTTCCGCAGCGTCGACGGCGTCGGCAACAACCCGTCGCAGCCGCTGTGGGGCAGCGCCGGCCGCGCGTTCCTGCGGCTCGCCGACGCGGGCTACGCCGACGCGCTCGACGCGCCGGCCGGTCCCGACCGCCCATCGCCGCGCCTGCTCAGCAACGCGCTGTGCGCGCAGGCGCAGCTCGCGCCGAATCGGCACGGCGCGTCGGACTTCCTCTGGCAGTGGGGCCAGTTCCTCGATCACGACCTCGATCTCGCCGAGACCGCGACGCCGGCGGAGCCGATGCCGATCGCGGTCCCGATCGGCGACGCGTGGTTCGACCCGTCGGGCAGCGGCGCCGCCGTCATCCCGCTGTCGCGCTCCGAGTACGAGCACGACGCCGCAGGCGTGCGCCAGCAGCAGAATCGCAACACCGCCTGGCTCGACGGCTCGCAGGTGTACGGCAGCTCGCTCGCGCAGCTGCTCCTGCTGCGCGGCGACCACGGCCTGCTGGCGACCGGCGCCGACGACCTGCTGCCGCGCGACGCCGACGGCTTCGTCGCCGGCGACGTGCGCGCCAACGAGCAGGTCGGGCTCACCGCCATGCACACGCTGTTCGTCCGCGAGCACAACCGCATCGCCACCGCGCTGCGCCAGGCCGGCTTCGACCCGGACACGACGCTGCTCCTGGCCCGCGTCGCCGTCGGCGCCGAGCTGCAGGCGATCACCTATCGCGAGTTCCTGCCGGTGCTGCTCGGCCGGGACGCGCTGCCGCCGTACGCCGGCTTCCGCGCCGACGTCGACCCGACGATCGCCAACGAGTTCGCGACCGCGGCGTTCCGGCTCGGCCACAGCCTGCTGTCGCCGACGCTGCTGCGCCTCGACGCCCAGGGCCGGGAGATCGCCGCCGGCCACCTGCCGCTGCGCGCCGCGTTCTTCGCGCCGCAGGAGATCCTGGCGCACGGCATCGACCCGCTGCTGCGCGGGCTGGCGCGCCAGCGCGCGCAGGAGATCGACCTGATGATCGTCGACGACGTGCGCAACTTCCTGTTCGGCGCACCGGGCCTCGGCGGATTCGATCTGGCGTCGCTGAACGTGCAGCGCGGACGCGACCACGGCCTGCCGAGCTACGTCGAGGCGCGGCGCGCGATGGGGCTGTCGGTGCCGCGCCGGTTCCGCGATCTGCCGTGCTCGTTCGAAACCCGTCAGGCGCTGCAGTCGGCCTACGCCTCGGTGCGCGACATCGATCTCTGGATCGGCGGCCTCGCCGAGCAGCACGCCCCCGGCGCCATGGTCGGTCCGCTGTTCCGGGCGATCCTGGTCGACCAGTTCACGCGGCTGCGCGACGGCGACCCGCACTGGTACCAGCGCGTCCTGCCGCCGGAGCTCGTGGCGTGGATCGACTCGCTGACGCTGGCGACGATCATCCGCTTGAACACCGGGATCGGCGACGAGCTGCCGGACGACGTGTTCGTGGTCGATCAGGGCCACGGCCGGCCCTGACGGCTCACGCCAGCGTGAACGGATCGCGGTCGGCGCGCGCGACGCGCACGTCGAGGCCGCGGCCGAACGCGCCCTGCAGGCGCTTCTTCAGCACCTGCAGGTAGCCGCGCTCGGTGTTGCTGTGCTCGCCGAGCACGACGGCGGCGCCGCCGGCGACGGCGGCCAGCGCCTCGTGGTGCGACAGCTCGCCCGTCAGCCACAGGTCGGCGCGCGCGGCGCGCAGGATCGAGCCGCCGGCGCCGGCAGCGACCGCGACGCGCCGGACCTTGTGCCGCGGACCGGCCGACGTGAGCGCGAGGCGCAGCGAGGCCGTGCCGAGCATCGCCTTGATGCGCGGCAACAGCGCGCCGAGCGTCGTGGGCGCCGCCAGCTCGAGCAGCCGCCCGAACTCGCCGTCGCCGAGCGGATGCACGGCGGCGGGCGCATCGCCGCCGGTGAGTCCTTCGCACAGCCAGTCGGCGACGCCGCCCGGCGCGGCGTCGAGCGCGGTGTGCGGCGAGTACACCGGGATGCCGGCGGCGAACGCCTGCAGCGCCGCGCGCTGGCGCGGGTCGTCGGCGGCGAGGCGCTTGTGGCCGTGGAACAGCGGCGGGTGGTAGGCGACCACCAGCGCGGCGCGGGCGCGCAGCGCCTCGGCCACCACCGCGCTGGTCAGGTCGATGGTCAGCAGCACCCGCGCGATCGCCGGGTCGCCGCCGCCGTCGCGCGGATCGACCACGAGGCCGACGTTGTCCCAGTCGGCCGCGAGCTCCAGCGGCGCGATCTCCTGCAGGACGTCGACGACCTCCGCCAGCGTCGGGCGGCGCGGCGCGCGCTTCCTGGCCGACGCCGCCATCTCAGCTCGCTCCGGCGCTGACGGTCACCATGCGGTCCGGGTGCAGGTGGCGCTCGGCCGCGTCGCGCACCTGCTCGCGGGTCACGGCGCGCACCAGGTCCGGGTAGCGGTGCAGGTAGTCGAAGCCCAGCCCGAAGCGCCGCGCGCGGATCGCGTAGGCGGCCAGGTTGCTGTTGCGCTCGAGCCCGAACACGAAGCTGCCCGTCAGGTAGTCCTGCACGTCGGCCAGCTCGTCCGGCGTCGGCGGCTCGCGTCGGATCCGTTCGATCTCGGCGAGGAAGCCGTCGATCGCCTGCTGCCGGTGCTCCGGCGAGGTGCCGATGTAGGCCGTGAACATGCCCGGCTCCTCGCCGGCGCTCGGCGTGATGCCGGCGCTGACGGCGTAGCACAGCCCCTGCTCGTCGCGCAGCCGACGCGAGCAGCGCGAGGTGAACCCCGGCCCGGTGCCGAGCACGTGGTCCATCACCGACAGCACGTAGTAGTCGGGGTCGGTGCGACGCACGCCGACGTGGCCGAGGTAGACGTGGACCTGCTCGCGCGCCATCGGCACGTGCACGTCGCGCGACCGCACCGGCAGCGCCGGCGCCGGCAGCGGCATGTGCGACGCCGGGCGACCGCGGAAGCCGCCGAACGCGCGCCGCAGCATCGCGAGCATGCGCTCCGGGGTGTCGGGCCCGGCGGCGGCGACGAAGCCGCCGGCCGGCCGGAAGAACTCGCCGTGGAACGCGCGCAGGTCGCGCGGCTTCAGCGCGGCAACGCTCTCGCGGCTGCCCTGGGCGGGACGCCCGAGCGGGTGCGCGCCGTAGACCTCGGCGCGGAAGCGCCGGCCGGCGACGGTGCGCGGGTCGTCCTCGTCTGCCAGGATCTCCGTCAGCACCTCGGCCTGCACGCGCCGGACCTCCTGGCCCGGGAACGTCGGGCGCAGCACCATCTCGCGCAGCAGGTCGGTGCCGGCCTTCTGCGCCTCGGCCGGGCAGTACATGACGCCACCGCGGGTGTTGCCCTCGAGCGCGCCGCCGATGGTCTCGACCGCCGCGGCGAGCTGCAGGCCGTCGTACTTCTCGGAGCCCTCGTCGAGGCACTCGCCGACGAGGTTGCAGAGTCCGCCCTGGTCGCCCTCGTCGCCGGCGCGCACGTCGAGCGAGACGGCGCAGGCGAACGTGGCGACGCCGGGGTTGTGCACCGCCAGCAGGGTGAGGCCGGTGTCGAGCTGCTGCTCGGCGATGTCGAGGCGGATGTCGGAGACGCTCAACGCTTCTTCCCCTTGCGGCCCTTGGCGCGCTTGTCGCTCCCGCCGCGCGCGGCGGCCCGCCCCGCCTTGCGCGGCGGCGCCGATCGGCCGGAGGCGGCCGATCGCCGCGCCTTCCGACCCGGCGCCGGCACCGTGCTCGCCGCCCTGCGCGGCGCCTTCGCCGCGGACTTCTTCGCCGAACCCCGCTTCGCGGCGCCCTGCTTCGTTCGAACCTTGCGGCCGGCTGGCGCCTCGGGCGCGGGCACGGCCTGCACGGTGACCAGGCGCGCCGGCAGCAGGAACCGCGTCGCCACCTCGCGCAGTTCGCCCGTCGTCAACGAGTCGTAGGTCGGCAGCACGTTCGCGAGCGTGCGCCAGCCGTCGGGCGTCAGGGCCTCGAACCGCGCCAGCTTCAGCGCGTGATCGAGCGCCGTCTCGTCCTGGAACAGGAACGACGCGCGGATCTGCGCGCGGATGCGGGCGAGGTCCTTCTTGCCGACGCCGGTGCGGATCAGGCCCTCGACCTCCTCGCGCACGATGCGCTCGACCTCGTCGATGTCGGCGCCGTCGCGCAGCTCGCACAGCACGAACAGCGCGCCCGGGTCGAGCCGGGTCTCGTTGATCGCGCTGACGTCGGTGACGAGTTCCTCCTCGAGCACCAGCCGGCGGTAGAGCCGGCTGTTCTTGCCGACGCCGAGGTCGTGCGCGAGCACGTCGAGCGCGTAGTCGGAGCGCTCGCCCGCGCGCGCGGTCGGCCACGCCATGCACAGCCGCGCCACCGCGTGCGGCGTGCGCAGCACCGCGCGCCGCTCGCCGACCGGCGCCGGCTCGGCCAGCACGCCGGCGCGCGGCGCGGCGCTCGCCGGCAGGTCGCCGAACAGCTCCTGGATCCGCGCCGCGGTGCGCGCCGTGTCGATGTCGCCGGCGACGACCAGGAAGGCGCGGTTGGGCCCGTAGTTGCGGTCGTAGTAGGCGCGCATGCCGTCGACCGGCAACCGCTCGAGGTCCTCGCGGTACCCGATCACCGGGTTGTGGTACGGGTGCACCTGGTAGAGCAGCGCCTCGGCGGCCTGGTAGACCGGCCGCCAGGGGTCGTCCTCACCCATCGCCAGCTCCTCGAGCACGACGTTCTTCTCGCTGGCGAATTCCTGCGGGTCGAGCAGGCAGCCGCGCATGCGGCTGCGCTCGATCTCGAGCGCGGTCTCCCAGCGGTCGGCGGCGAGCGCGAAGTAGTAGGCGGTGCCGTCGTTGTCGGTGAAGGCGTTGTTGCTGCCGCCCATCTTGCTGGTCAGCAGGTCGATCTGGCCCTTCCCGTAGCGGTCGGTGCCCTTGAACATCATGTGCTCGAGGAAGTGCGACACGCCGGACTCGCCGGTGCGTTCGTCGCGCGATCCGACCTCGTACCAGAGGACGCTGGCCACGACCGGCAGGGACCGCCGCGGCGCCAGCAGCGCGCGGAAGCCGTTGTCGAGGCGCAGCTCCTCGACGTCGGGAAGTGTCATTCAGGGGCTCCTTCGCCGTCGCCGCGGCTGGTCGCCAGCAGCGCCCGGACTTCGTCGATCTGCAGGAAGCGCCAGTCGCCGGGCTTGAGCCCGTGCAGCGTCAGGTCGCCGATGCGGATGCGCTTGAGGTCCAGCACCGGGAACCCCAGCTTGGCGAACACGCGGCGGATCTCGCGGTTCTTGCCCTCGCGCAGCGTCACCTTCAGGAACGTGCGGTCGTTGCCGCCGCGCTCGACGCGGATCTGCATGCCGGCGGTCGGCCCCTCGGCGAGCCACACGCCGCCGCGCGCGCGCTGCAGGTCCTTCTGCTGCACGCGACCGCGCACCGACACGGAGTACAGCTTCGGCACGCCGAAGCTCGGGTGCGTCAGCCGCTGCGCGAAGTCGCCGTCGTTGGTCAGCAGGATCAGACCCTCGCTGTCGAGGTCGAGGCGGCCGACGGTGAACAGCCGACCGCGCACCTCGGGCAGGAAGTCGATCACGCGCTTCTTCTGCTCGTGACGCGCGTTGGTGCACACCACGTTCTTGGGCTTGTTGAACAGGACGTAGACCGACTTCTCCTGGCGCACCGGCTCGCCGTCGACGGCGATGCGGTCGACCCGCGGGTCGACGCGCTGGCCGAGCTCGGTCACGACCTCGCCGTTGACCTCGACGCCGCCGGCGGCGATCAGCTCGTCGGCGGCGCGGCGGCTGCAGACCCCGGCCATCGCCAGGAAGCGGTTGAGCCGCACCTTGCCGTCGTCGACCTCGGCCGCCTTGCCCTTGGCGGGCGTGACGCGGATGCCGCTCTTGCGCCGCACGGTGGCGCCGGTCCCGCGCGCGGCGGCCGATCGGGTCGGGCCGCGGGTCGGGCCGCGGGTCGGGCCGCGGGTCGGGCCGGACTTGCCCGCGCTGCCGCCGCGCGCGGGGCCGCGCTGCACGCGCTGCCCGGGTTTCCGGTCTTCGTGACGTCGGGCCATCGTGGGGTTCTCGCTGTGGCGCCAGCATCCAGCCCCGGTCGCCGGCGGGCCACGACAAAACCCACGGCCGTCGGCAGCGGGCGCGCGACCAGCGGCGCCTGGTTCGGCGCCGGCGCCGGCGGCTCCCGGCGGGCGACACGCGGATCGCGGAGTTCTTCGACCCCGTCGGCATCCGACCCGCCGATCGGCGCGGCGCCCGACGCGCCGGCGCCGCCGAGAACACCGGTCCCATGCGCCCGACCTCGCTCGTCGTGACCGCCGCCGCGGTCCTCTGCGCCGCGCCGACCGCGCTGCCGGCCCAGCGCTCCGGCGCCCACGCGCCCGCGACCTGGCTGCCCGAGCCCGGCACCCGCTGGGACTACGTCGTGCGCGAGCGACGCGGCGACGATCTGTCGGCGCCGACACTGCAGAGCTGGGTCGCCGAGGACGCGTTCGGCCTCGGCGACGGCACGCGCTGCACGCCGGTGCGGGTGTTCGCCGCCAGCGGCGGCGCGCCGCAGTGGCCGTTCTACCTGGGCGAACTCGACCAGCCGGGACGCGGCCTGACCTGGCGCGCCGCGGCGCTGCCGGCGCAGCGCGGCGCCATCGACCTCGACGCGATGCCGGCCCTGTGGCTCGAGCCGTGTGCCCGACCGGGCGACCGCTGGGAGTGGACCGGCCGGGCCGGCTGGGTCGCCGGCGCCAGCGCCGCGGCGTGCCGGCACCAGGCCGAGCTGCTGGACGACGCCGAACCGGTGCAGGTCCCCGCCGGCGCGTTCGCCGCGCGGCACGTGCGGATCCTCAGCGAGGACGGCGAACGGACGACGCGCTGGGACCTGTGGCTCGTGCCCGACATCGGCCTGGTGCGCGACGAGCTGCGCACGATCGCCGGCGCGAGCTTCCGCGTCCGCGTGCGCGAGCTCGAGCAGCTGACCCGCGGCGGCGACCGCCGCGCGCCGCGCGAGCGCCGGCTGCGCGCGCTGGTCGGCCTGCGCGACCACGGCATGGTCGCCGCCGGACCGCCGTGGATCGAGTGGATCGACGACCTGCCGGCCGCGGCCCGGCTGCCGGGCCGCATCGCCGTCGTGAAGGGCGTCGGCAGCGACGGCGCGCAGAAGGCGCAGTGCTGGTACGTCGACGACGAGGCGTCGCTGCCGTTCGAGCCGACGTCCACCGACTCGCTGGCCGCCGCCGTCCGCCGCGCATTCGCGCTGCCCGAGGACGCCCCGGCCATGCCGCCGGCCCACGTGCAGCTCGACGACCTGGCGCTGCTGCTGGCCTGCGCCCGGGCCGAGTGCTGCGACCTGCGCGCCGTGCACCGGGTGGCGCCGTCGCGCGACCTGGCGCCGCGGCTGTCGGGCGACGACGTGCGGCGCGCGCTGGTCGAGGTGCGCGGCGGCGCGCCCGACGCCACCGATCGCCGCGTGACGGTGCTGCTCGAGGTCGGCGACGGGGCGGCGCTGCAGTTCGACAGCGACGCCGACGGCCCGCGGCCGACGCGGCGCTGACGGCGGTCAGCTC
The DNA here is from genome assembly GCA_050245995.1 of Planctomycetota bacterium. GTDB lineage: Bacteria > Planctomycetota > UBA1135 > UBA1135 > UBA2386 > JBFWWV01. Next base: position 310,479 of record JBFWWV010000002.1, read on the forward strand.
TTGCGGCAGTCGGTCACGATCACGTCGAGCTGGCCGATCGGCGACACGTAGACCGCCTCGGTGCTGGCCGGCACCAGGACGCAGTCGCCGGGGACCAGCCGCAGGGGCAGATCGGCGCCGCCCGAGTGCCAGCCCAGCGTGCCCTGCCCGCCGAGCACGGTCACCACCAGGAACGCGCCGTGCGTCGCGAACTCGCGCTTCTCGCGCAGGTCGTAGCGCCGCAGGCGGAAGAACGGGTTCTGCAGCAGCAGGCGCCCGCCGTCGGGCAGCGGCTGCGGCGGCACCGTCGGCGCCAGCGTGCCGTCGTCGATGCGCGCGGCCTCCAGGCCGAGCTCGACGTGCACGGTGCGGTTGCGGCCCCAGTCGTACAGCCGCCAGGTGATGTCGCTGTTCTGCTGCACCTCGAAGATCACCGCGCCCGGCCCGATCGCGTGCACGGTGCCGGCCGGCACGTGGATGCAGTCGCCTTCCTGCGGGCGGAACTGGTGCAGCAGCTCCTCGATCTCGGGGCCGCGCACCGCCGCCTCGAGCTGCGCGCGGGTCACGCCGGGCTTGAAGCCGCGGACGATGCGCGCGTCGGCGAGCGTGCGCAGCACGATCCACGCCTCGGTCTTGCCGCCGTCGCCGTGCGCCGCCGCCGCCGCGTCGTCGGGGTGCACCTGCACCGACAGCGACGTCTGCGCGTCGAGGAACTTGAACAGCAGCGGAAAGTAGCCGCCGTGCCCTGGCGCCACGTCGCGCCCGAGCAGGCCGCGCCGGTCGTGCGCCATCAGCTCGCGCAGCGTGCCGCCGCCGCGCAGCCTGCTGCCGTCCTCGGGGCGATCGAACAGCTCCCAGGTCTCCCCCACCGGCTCGCCGTCCGGCGACCGGATGCCGAACAGGTCGGCGAGATTGTGACCGCCCCAGATCTTGCTCTGGGTCAGCCGTTCGAGGTGGACGGGCTTCAGCGACGTCATCGAGGGTGCTATCGGCGCGACCTTACCGACGCCTGCAGACCGACGCCACGATTGCACCGATGCGACAACGCCGGCTACGCGGAGCCGGACCGACCGCGCGGCCGGGCCGGTCGCGGCGCGCGTCCGCGCACCTTCTGCACCAACGCGCGCGCCTGCTCCAGCGTCGCCGCGTCGGCCGAGTCGCCGGCCATCGCCGCGAGCTCGCGCTCGACGGCCGGCCCCTCGAGCTGCGCCACGACCGAGCGCGTGCGCTCCCCGTCGCCGCCGCCGCGCACGAGCTCCTTCTTGACCAGGAAGTGGCGGTCGCCGAACGCGGCGACCTGCGGCAGGTGCGTGACGATGACGACCTGGTGGTGCGCAGCGACCTCGCCGAGCTTGGCGCCGACCTGCAGGCCGAGCCGGCCGCCGATCTCTGCGTCGATCTCGTCGAGCACGAGCAGCGGCACCCGGTCCTGGTCGGCGAGGGTCTTCTTGATCGCCAGCACGATGCGCGCGAGCTCGCCGCCCGAGGCGGTGTCGCGCATCGACCGGAACGGCTCGCCGGGGTTGATGCGGACCTCGATGTCGACCGGCACCGGTCCGTGCGCGGTGGCGCCGTCGAGCAGGTCCTGCTCGGCGAAGTCGGCGGCCATCGCCACCCGCACCGCGGTGCGCGGCATCCCGAGGTCGGCGAGCTCGGCGCCGATCCGCTCGGTGAACGGTCCGGCCGCCTTGGCGCGCGCGCGCAGCAGCTTGCGCCCGACGACGGCGGCGGCGGCGAGCGCGCGTTGCCGCTCGGCCGCCAGCTGCTCCGGGTCGCCCGAGCCCTCGAGCTTCTGCAGCTCGGCCGTCACCTCGACCAGCGTGCGCCGGAAGTCGCGCTCGGTCGGCCCGAACCGCCGCAGCGCCTCCTGCACCGCGTCGAGTCGGTCCTCGACCTCGCTGAGCCGACCCGGGTCGAGCTCCAGCCGCGCCAGCCCCGACTGCACGCCGCGACCGACCTCGGCCAGCAGCTCCTCGGCCTGACCGAGCTGCTCGGCGGCGCCTTCGAGGCGGCGGTCGATCGCCGCGGCCTCGCCGAGCAGGCGCTGCGCGCGCCCGGCCAGGTCGACGGCGCAGGCCTCGTCGTCCTGCAGCAGCTGCAGCACCTGCTCGAGTCGTTGCCGCGTGCCGTCGAGGTTGGCCAGCAGCTGGTGCTCCTGCTGCAGCTCCTCCAGCTCGCCGTCGCCGAGTTGCAGCTCCTCCATCTGCTGCCGCTGGAACCGCAGGAACTCGAGGCGCTGCTGCCGTTGGCGCGCGTCCGCCGAGGCCTCCTGCAGCGCCCGGTCGCAGGCGCGCGCGCCCGCCAGCGCCGCGGCGAACTCGGCGCGCAGCGCCGCCGTGCCGGCGAACGCGTCCAGCGTCTCGGACTGGATCTCGGCGCGCATCAGCGCGCGCGAGTCGCCCTGGCCGTGGATCTCGACCAGGTGCTCGCCGAGCGTGCGCAGCGCCGTCAGCGTCGCCGGGCGGCCGCCGATCCGGACGCGGCTCTTGCCCTGGGCGTCGACGATGCGCGTCACCAGCAGCAGGTCGTCCTCCACCGCGCCGCCGCAGAGATCCTGCACCAGCGCCGCCACCTGCCGCGAGCGCTCGCCGCCGCCGAGCCGGAACTCGCCGTCGACCTGCAGCTCGTCCTGACCGTGCCGGCAGAGCCCGGCCGGCGCCTTCTCGCCGCGCAGCAGCTTGAGCGCCGCGATCAGCAGCGACTTGCCGCCGCCGGTCTCGCCCGAGACGACGTTCAGGCCCTCGTCGAGGCGGAGCTCGGCGGCCTCGATCAGCGCCAGGTTGCGGACGTGCAGGGTGTGGAGCATGGCGGACGGCGGACCATAGCCGCCGCGCCCGACGGGGGAAGGACCGCCCGCATGCACGTGCCGGAGCGGGGGCAGCCGCCCCGGCGACCGGGCGCGACCGGGCGCGTCAGTCGTCGGCGCGCGGCGGCGCGGCCGGCGCCGCCGGGTCACCCTGCGCGGTCGACGCCTGCGGGGACGGCGGGGCGCCGCCCTCGGCCGGCTGCAGGTGTCGCCCGAGCACCTCGAGCAGGCGCGCGCGGGAGATCGGCTTGGTCTCGTAGGCGTCGCAGCCGGCCTGCAGGCAGCTCTCGCGATCCTCGGCCAGCGCGTGCGCGGTCAACGCCACGATCGGCCGTCGGACGTCGTGCTGCCGGAGCCAGCGCGTCGCCTCGAGGCCGTCCATCTCCGGCATCTGCACGTCCATGAGGATCAGGTCGTAGTCGCTGCCCTGCTCCCGGCCGTGCTGGACGCGCTCGATCGCGACGCGGCCGTTCTCGGCGACGTCGACGTCGACGCCGGCCTTGCGCAGCATCGCCGACAGCAGCTTCTGGTTGTCGAGCGAGTCGTCGACCAGCAGCACGCGACCGGCGAACCGCAGCGCGCTGGCGGCCTTCTGCGGCGCCTGCTCCGCCGGACGCGGGCCGGTCCACTTGGGGTCCGGCGCGCCGACGGTGATGGTCATCGTCGTGCCGCGCCCCGGCGCGCTGTCGGCGACGATGTCGCCGCCCAGCTGTCGCGCGACCTCGCGCGCGATCGACAGCCCGAGCCCGGTGCCGCCGTGCCGGCGCGTGACCGAGCCGTCGGCCTGCGTGAACGGCTCGAACACGCGCTGCAGGAACTCCCGCGGCATGCCTGGGCCGGTGTCGACGACCTGGATCTCCAGCAGCGCCTGCTGGCCGTGGTGCGCCGGCGCGCACCGGATCCGGACGCCGCCGCGGTCGGTGAACTTGATCGCGTTGCCGACCACGTTCATCAGGATCTGCCGCAGCCGCATCGGATCCGTGCCGACCCACTCCTTGAGGCCGACGGCGAGTTCGAGGCGCAGGTACAGCCCCTTCGCCTCGGCCAGCGGCCGCACGCAGGCGACGGCGTCCTCGAGCACCTCCATCGGGCGGCACGGGACGCTCTCGACGATCAGGTTGCCGGACTCGATCTTCGACAGGTCGAGCAGCGTGTTGACCAGGTCGAGCAGGTGGTTCGCGTTCCAGCGCAGCGACTTCATGTAGCCGGCCCGCTCGCCCTCGCCGAGGTCCCGATCCTGCATGAGGTCGACGCTGCCGAGGATCGCGTGGATCGGCGTGCGGATCTCGTGGCTCATGTTGGCCAGGAACTGGCTCTTGAGCCGGTCCAGCTCGCGCAGCTGCCGGTTCTGCGCCGCCAGCGACTCGTGGCTGTCGCGCAGGTTCTGCCGCATCGTCTCCATCGTCCGCGCCAAGCGGCCCAGCTCGGTGTCGCCGAGGCCCGGCAGCTCGGCGTCGAGCTGGCCGCGGGCGAGGCGCTGCGCGTGCTCGTCCAGCACCGTCAGCGGGCGCACCACGATCCGGTGCAGCACCAGCAGCAGCACCAGCGCCACCAGCACGCAGCTGAGCGTGGCCTGCAGGAACAGGCCGGCCGCGCGCGCGCGCAGGTCGGCCCGCATCGGCTCCAGCGACATGCCGATCGCGAACCGGCCGAGCTCGTCCCCGTCGCGATCGATGCGGATCGGCTCGGTCACGTAGAGCGTGCTGTCCGAGGGCGGCAGCGGCCCTTCGACCGGCGAGCGCGCCAGCACCCGGCCGTCGGCGCCGCGCTCGATGCGCGCGAACGCGACCTTGGCGTCGCTGCTGGTGAGCTGGTCGACGTAGGTCTGCAGCAGGATGTAGTCCGGGGGCTCGATCAGGATCGCGTCGGGACAGGCCAGCGCCGCGGCGCGCGCCAGCGTGCGGCCGACGCGCTGCAGGCGCCCGAGCGCCGCTCCCTCCTCGCTGCGGTAGCTGACGTAGCTGGCGATCGCGCCCAGCACCAGCGAGCACAACAGCAGCGCCGCGACGACCCGCGTCCCGACCCTGCGTCGCCACAGGGAGCGCGGGAGCGTCAGCACGGAGCGCCGCTGCGCGGACACCTACCGGTCCTTGGCTGGCGCCGGACTCGGGCGCGGCTCGAGGAACTCACGGGCCAGGCGCATGCCCTCGCGGACCGGCTGGTAGTCGAGGTCGGTGCCGGCGGCCAGACCGGAGACCTTGAGCGCCTCGAGCGCCTTCTCGTCCGTCAGCGCGAGCAGGCCGCTGCGCACGGCGGCCTTGACCTTCGGGTCGAGGCCGGCGCGCGCGATCCACGGCTTGCCGACGTTGTCGAACGAGAGCAGCACGCGCAGCGGCGGCTTGCTCTTGCGGTTGAGCTCCTCGAACGTGTTGACGTGCAGCGCGCCGGCATCGAAGTCGCCGTGCTGGACCGCGGTGAACACCTTGTCGTGGCGGCCGAGGTACTTGAAGTCGCCGAGATCGGACGCGCGCACGCCGGCCTTGACCAACTCGGCCTGCGACAGGAACCGGCCGATCGTCGACTGGTCGTCGCCGAACGCGAACCGCTTGCCGGCGAGGTCGGCCAGCGTGCGGATCGGAGAGTTGGCGGCGACGGCGATCACGCCCTGGCACACCTTCTTGCCGTCCTCCTGCTCGACCGCCAGCAGCTCGACGCCGGGGTTGCGCTCCTTGGCGAGCACGTACGACGCCGGACCGAACCGCACGAAGTCGATCTCGCCGCGCACGAACGACTCGAGGCACTCCTCGTACGTCTTGCTCACGCGCAGGTCGATGGCGACCGGCTGGCCGAGGTGCTCGGCGACGCCGCGCTCCAGCGCCTCGAGCGCCGGACGGAACGACTTGTAGACCTCGGTCGGCTTCTTGAACGTGTAGACGCCGAACGACACCCGCTGCGGTTCCTGGGCCACGGCGGGGGCGGCGCACGCGAGCGCGAGACCGAGGGCGGCGAGGTTCCAGTGCGCGTTCTTCATCCGTGTTCTCCAGGGTGGTCCGCGGAGACTATCGGCAACCGAACACCGGCTACTTGGCCCGCAATGCGGATCGGATCAGGCCAGGCGGCTGCGTTCGGCGCGGCTGCTTAAGATCTGCACCGGCGTGAAGGCGAGGCCGGCGCTGGTGCAGTTGACCCAGGCGAGCTGGGCCTGGACCGACCGGCCGTCGAACTCGAGCTCGAACGCCCCGTCGCGCGGCAGCTCCGGCGTCGGCACCTCGACCCGCGCGCCGTGCTCGCCGAGGTCGCGGACCCGCGCCACGGTCGCGTTGGCGCCCCAGCGCAGCGTCGCCCGCAGGTCGACGGCGCGGCGGGCGTGGCGCCGCTGGTCGGCGAGTTCCTCGATGCCACCGTCGCGACGCAGGCGCACGAGGCTGCCCTGCTGCAGGCGCGCGCGCGCGCCGGAGGCGCCGACGATCGACGGCAGGTCGTGCTCGCGGGCCTGGATCGCCGCATGGGAGAGCCAGCCGCCGATTTCGGTGACGAGGCCGGCGGCCTGCGAGAACGCCGGCAGCCAGCACGGGTCGGTGCAGCGCGTCACCAGGATCTCCCCGGGTTGGAGCTCGCCGAGCCGGCCGGGGTCGTCGAGCAGCCGCACGCGACCGATCACCTCGCGATCGCCGGCGACGCACTCGCCGCGCAGCTCGCCGCCGAACACCGGCGCGACCACCTCGCCAAGGCGCTCGATCGCGGCGGGCGTCAGCTCGGTCGGCAGCGGCTCGCCGAGCAGGGCCTCGCGCCGCGCGCGGCGCTCCAGGACCAGCGCCGCGGCGTCCGCTGCGAACGCCGGCTCGACCAGCCGCGCGACCTCGTCGGGGCGCAGCTCGAACACGCCGGCGCCCAGCGCGAACCGCTGGCCGATCGACCGCAGCAGCAGCCGCAGCGCCGCCAGTTCGCGCATCGCCTCGTGCTTGGCCTCCTCCTTGAGGCCCTGGAAGCGGCGCGCGCGTTCGATGGCGATGCCCAGCACCCCGTCCGCCGACTCGGCGCGGTGGGGCGGACGCGCCGGCCGCGCCACCTGCGCGGCCATCTCGCGCACGCGCTGGGGGTCCTCGCGGTAGCGCGGCTCGGCCAGCTCGAAGTCGTGCACGGCCCGGTGGCCGAAGGCGGCCGTGAAGCGGTGGACCTTGTCCTGCGTCGGCAGGTCCGAGGTGAGCACCGCGAACGCCGCGCTGACCACGTTGCCGTGGTCGTCGTGCAGCAGCGCCGCCGCGTCGCAGCCGCGCCTCTGCGCCTGCCGCCGCGCCGCGCCGACGAAGAACTCGGCGGCGATGTTGATCGTCTCGGCGCGCACGTAGGTGCGGCGCAGGAAGCGCTCGCGGACCTCGTCCTCGAGCCGCAGCAGCTCGCCGTCCGGCAGCAGCTCGAACCGCATGGCCTCGAGCTGCAGCACGCGGCGCCGCTGCTCGTCGAGCCCGGCGCGCCACCGCTGCTCGAGCTGCTGCGCGCTCGACGCCAGGCGGAAGCTGGCGACGGCGCCGAGCCCGCGGTGGTTGCGGCGCGCGCGCTCGCGCAGGTCGACGAAGCAGCGGCCGTAGGCGGTCACCACGAACGGCGCGTCGTCGGGGGCGACGTCGTACGGCATTCCCAGCGAACGGCACGCCAGGTCGACGCTGCCGCCGGCGTCCCACAGCGAACGGAACAACGCCAGGCTGTACGTGCTCGGCTCCGGCAGCAGCTCCGCGACCTCGGTCTGCGCGAGCGCGACCTCGTCGGGCGCCGCGCCCTCGAGCAGCTGCAGCAGGCGCTGCCGTTCGGCCTCGCGCAGGCCGGACACCCCGACGCGGTCGGCGGCGCCGCGGGTGATGTCGCGCGACTGCACCAGCAGGAACCGCCCGCCGCAGTAGACCCACTCGATGTCCTGCGGCCGGCCGAACAGGCGCTCGACGCGGCGGCCCAGCTCGACCAACGGGGCGAGGTCGATCGGCGGCGTGGCGTCGCCGACCGCGCCGCCGGTGACGCGGCCGAACCGGTAGGTCCCCGGCGTGGCGCGGCCGGACACCAGCGCGTCGCCGCCGCCGGCCACCAGCTCGATCAACACGCGTCCGGCGTGCGCGGGATCGGCCGTGAACATCACGCCGGCGTAGTCCGCGGGCTGGAACGCTTGCACGACCACGCCGCCGGGGCGGCCGCCGTACGACGCGCGCACGACGTGCACCGCGGCGCCGATCGCCGAGTGCGCGACGTCGAGCTCGGTGCGGAACATGCCGGCCATGCTGCTGGCCGCGCCGTCCTCGCCCTCGGCGGAGCTGCGGACCGCGGCGAGAGCGATCCCGTGCCGGCGGCACGCCGCGGCGATCGCCCCGGCGTCCGGCGCGAGCCCGTGCGGCACGACGAAGCCGTCGGGCACCGGCAGGCCTGCCTCCATCAGCTGGCCGAGGCGCACCGCCTTGTTGCCGAGGTCCGCGTGGCGACCGGCGCGCCGCAGCGGCACCAGCCGACGCGGCGCCGGACGCGGCGCGCGCGCGCCGTCGCGGCGGCGCAGCCAGGCGCGGTGCGCCATCGTCTGCACGGCCATCAGCCCGATGCTGGCGATCAGGTAGACCTGCACCGCGGCGCGGCACTGCCACACCAGCGCGACCATCGCCGCGACGAACGCCAGCGGCAGCACCCAGCGGCGCTTGTCCTGCTGCTGCATGCGCACGAAGGCGGCCATCACCGCGCCGAACACCACGGGCAGCACGCCGGTCGCGTCCGGCGTCGACGGGTCGAACCAGCCCCAGCCGGTGACCGCGCCGGCGGCGACCGCGTCGACCGCGCCGAACGCCAGCGCGAACAGCACCAGCTGCAGCACCGAGCCCACCACGTTGCGCAGCGGCGACACCCCGGCGGCGCGCAGCAGGCGCAGGCTGCCGCGGCGCACCAGCACCGCGTCCGCAGCCCACCGCGCCTTGAGCGCGGCCAGCTTCGGCCGCAGCGCCCGCTGACGCCACTGGTCCAGCTCGGCCGGCAGCGAGAACGGCAGCATCGCCGCGCGCAGGCCGAGCACCAGGAACAGGATCGCCGCCAGCAGGCCCGTGCGGTCGGACGTCCACGCGAGCGCGCCCGCCAGCGCCTTCTGCGGCGCCGACAGCAGCGTGCGGCCTTCGCGCTCGCTGCGCCAGCGCGCGACCCACTCGGCCTCGGCGCGCGGCAGCGTGAACTCGTGCGGCACCGTGTAGCGCCCGCGGAAGTCGCGGCCCAGCCGATGCAGCCGCAGCCCGAGCAGCATGCCGTAGAACGAGCTGCGCTTGTCGTAGCAGACCGCGACGATCGGCCGCGCGGGCAGCGCCGCCAGCGCCGCGTCGATCTCGCCGCTGCGCAGCTTCCGCAGCGGGACGTTCACCGCACCGGGCAGGTGGCCCAGGGCGAAGTCCTCCTCGTAGCGCACGTCGACGAACAGCACCTGCTCCCGCGTGAACAGCCGGACCACCTCGGGCGTGTCGAGCAGCAGGTTCTTCTGCGGGTAGTCCGGCGTGGCCCGGATCTCGTCGCCGTCGGCGCGCTCGCCGGTCATCGGCCGGTCCTCGGCGGCCCACTTCTCGTAGCCGCCGACGAGGAAGAAGGTGTCCAACCCGCGGCCCGCGAAGTACTCGCACAGCTCCGAGCTGCGGTTGCCGGACTCGCACATCAGGACCGTGTCGCGGCCCGGCGCGACGAGCCCGTCGGCAGAGGCCTGCAGGTCCGGGTAGCGCCGCGCCCACGAGCCTGCGATGGCGCCCATCTCGACCTCCTCGGGCTCGCGGACGTCGACCAGGTTGAGGTCGCGGCCGGCGGCGATCCACGCCGCGAGCTGCTCCGTCGGAACGCCGCGCGGGTGCTGGACCTGGTCGCTGTAGGCAAGGGTCTTCAGCGAGGTGTCGCCGACGGCCTTGCCGTTCTCCTTGGAGCTGCGCAGCAGGTTGGCCTGGAGTCGCGCGTTGCGCACGTCGACGACGTGCAGGTGGTAGAGGAGGAACGCAGCGCTGACCGCGCAGAGCAGCGCGCAGGCGACGCCGAACGGCCACCGCGACGACGGCGGCTGCAGCGCGCCGTCGACGGCGAGGCGGCGTCGCGACATCCATCCGCCTCCCACCGTCAGGGCCAGCAGGCCGAGCACCTGGGCGCAGCTGGCGAACAGGTTCATCAGGACGTCGGGAGACGGAATTGCGAGCATCGTGCCTCGCCCGGCTGTATCCGCGGACCTTAATCCGATCTTCACGGTGCGAGGCCCGGCGGCAGGTCCGTGGACGCCTCCGGCCCCCGGGCCAAGGGCCTCGACCCGCCAACAATGTCTGGTCGCGGCACGCCACGGGTAGAGCCGTCTGGCCAACCGCCCACATCATCTGGGTCAGTCACGAATGTCCGCTCCGGCACCGTGTGGGCCGCCGGCCGCAGCCGCGGGATCGTCACAAAAATCCGGACAGTGAATTCGTGCCGTCCTCCGGTCGGCCGACTTGTTAAGGGAAAGCCCGAACCCGGGAGCGACCAGGGAGATACGCCGACGCGCAAAGTCGGCGCCGCTGCGGCCGATCGCGGCGCGTCAGCGCGGCGCCGGCCCGACCGGCAGCACCAGACGCGACGCGATGGCGGCCGAGCCGCCGCGCGCGACGTGCATGGTGACGTCGCCGGCCTCGGGGACGCGGGCGAACGTGCCCCGATCGGCGCCGGCGATCGCCAGCCGCAGGCGGTGACCGCGGCGCCAGCACATCGACGTCGGCTGCAGCCGCAGCGCCAGGTCGATGGGCTCGCCCGGCACGAGCGGCCGCCGGTCGGCGGCGGCGAACGACGGCTCGTGCACGGCCCCGCCCGCTAGGGCCTTCGGCCGGTGCACCAGCCGCAGCCCGCCTTCGGTGACGTAGCGGCTGCGACCGTCGGGGTCGACGTCTTCGAGGTAGACCAGCAGCGCACCGTCCGTGCGGTCGCTCGTCAGACGGACGAACAGCTCCGGCGTGCCGGTGACGTGCAGGTCGTCCTCGAGCGGCGCGGTCGTGTACATCAGCATGCGCTCGTCGGTGCGCTCGCGCCGCGGCAGCACCACCGGCACTCCCATCTGCGTCGCCCAACGGTTGGCGATCCCGGTGGTGACGTCGAAGTCGACCTCGTAGCGGTCGACGCCGGGCGCGCCCGGCGCCGGCGCCAGCGCGCCGTCGGCCGCGAGGAACCACGCCTGCGGCGCGACGCCCTTCGGCGGCCACTCGTCGCTCGCGAGCATCCGTTCGCTGCCCATGTGGAACCACCGCACCGTCGGCCAGGCCTCGCCGTGGTCGTCCCCGCGCAGGTGTCGGTCGAAGAACTGCAGTCGCAGCCGGAACTGCTCGTCCTCGCTCGGCACCGGCGGACCGGGCTGCGCGCCGGTCGCGAACGGGCTGGCGTGCCGGAAGCCGCCGTGGCACGACGCCAGCACGACCAGGTGCTGCGGGTTGGAGAACCGGTGCAGGCGCTCCAGCGCGCCCGCCGCGGTGCCGGCGTCGAGCCAGCTGGCGAACACCAGCATCGGCACGCCGGCGGCCTCGATCTGCCGTTGCCAGTGCAGCGCGCTGCACTCGGCCAGCGACACCCCGCCGCCGAGATCGGTGTCGCGGCACTCCGCGGCGGCGACCGAAGTCGCCACGTCGACGTTGTCCGCGTGCTCGGCGATCGCGGCCGCGCGCAGCGCGCCGTCCGCGTCGGCGGCGACCGGGCGCACGCGCTGCCGCTCGCCGCCCGCGTCGAGGGCCGCGACGAGCGCGCCCCAGGCGTCGATCAACCCCTCGGCGTAGAGGCCGTAGGGCCGCGCCGGGCTGCGGTAGACGTCGAAGTCGGACCAGCCGGGCACCACCGCCTTCAGCGCCGGGTGCCCGGACGCCGCCAGCAGCTCCGCCGTCGTGCCGGAGTACGACGTGCCGAACGCGCCGACCGCGCCGCTGCACCACGGCTGCGTGGCGACCCACTCGACGATCGCATGGCCATCGCGCACCTCGTCCGGACCGTACTCCGCGACGCGATGGCCGAACGACGCGCCGGAGCCGCGCACGTCGACCTTCACGAGCGCGTAGCCATGCCGCAGGAAGAAGCGGTCCAGCCCGGTGAGCGGGTCCTGCGGTGCGCCGGCGGCGGTCTCGCCGGCGCGCCAGTAGCGCGTCAACTCGAGCAGCGCCGGCCAGCGCCCGCCGCCGTCCTCGGGCAGGTGAACGTCGACCGCCAGCCGCACGCCGTCCGCCATCGGCACCAGCACCGAGTGCGCCTGGGCCGGCGACGCGGCCGACAGCAACCCGCACCCCAGCGCCGCTGCGAGTGCGGCGCGGCGCGGGAGGCTGCCAGCGTGCACGTTCCCGGCCGCGGGCCGAGCCGCACGCGTCGCTGCGGACGAACCCATGATGCGCGGCGAGCGTAGCGGCGCGCCGCGGCGGCGCCCAGCCGCATCGCGCACGCCGATCCGTTCAGGCGCCGAACACCAGCCCGATCAGCAGGTCGACCGCGAACAGCAGGGCCCATGCCGCGCCGGTCACCACGGCGACGACCAGCAGCAGCGCGCCCGCCTGCAGCAGCGCCCGACCGATGGCACCGAACGGTCCGTGTCGGATCGCGCGGCGAACGACCGGAGAGCTGTGCGGGAGGGTCATGTGCGTCGATGCCGCCGCTGCGGCGCAACGGCGCGACAGCAAACCGCGCACCGCGCGCCGCCGCTGCGCCGCGGATCCGGAGCGCGCGCGGCAACCCACCCCGCTGCGTTCGCCGCACCCCGGCCGATCGCGCCGCCGGCGCCGCTCGGCGCGAACGCCTCGCGTCCGTTCACCGATGGCTGGCGACGGCCGGGCGTCACCGCCGACGCGCGCCCTCCGGTGGCGCCGTTCCGGGGACGCGGCAGCGGCCGGTCCCGCGCCGGGACCAAGTGCGGGGTCGTGTCGTCGTCACCTCCGATACAACGCCCATGAAGGAGAGACCACGCAGCGCCCTCGCGCTCGCGGCCGGCTGCGCGCTGGCCATCCTCGGCGGCTGCGGCGAGGGCCGGGCGACCCGCGTGCAGCGCGCGCAGCCGCAGTTCCAGCAGGACGTGCGGACCGTGCTGCAGGCATGGGACGCCGGCGCGATCGACGCGCTGGTGCAGCACGTCGACCGTCGCGGCATCTTCGCCGATCGCGCCGCCACCGCGCAGGGCCTCACCGCCCTGCGCCGCGATCTGGGCCCGGTGGCGCAGCGGGCCGACGTGCTGATCGATCCCGCGCCCGACGACGAGCGCGCCTACGCGATCGGGCACCAGGTCATGGCCACCGAGAACGGGGTCGCGCGCCTCAGCATCGTCTACGACCGCGACCTGCAGATCGTCGGGTTCTGGATGCAGGGCCAGGCGGCCCCGGCGATGCCGCGCTGACCGGACGGCGCCGGGCTACGTGCCGACCGCCGGCGCCGCGCGGCGTCTCGTTCGGGCGCCCCCGTTCGGGCGCCCCGTCCCGGCGTCTGCGTCGCGAACCCGGTGTGGGCCGCTGTGCGCAGCGCCCGGCCCCGCTACGATCCCGGCCAGTGCGCACCGCGCGCGCCTGAGCGCTCGCATGACCCAAGCTCCCGAACCGTTGCCCCCGAAGGAGGGGGCGCGATCCCTCACGTCGCCTCCGGCTGCGCGAGCGCCCCGTCTGCGCCCCGTGCCGGCGCGCAGCAGGAGCCGTCCGCTGGTGCTGGTCGTCGACGACGACCAGATCCTGGAGCAGGCCTTCGCGCGCCTGCAGACGCGCGACGACCACCCGTACTGCTACAAGGTGGTGGCCTCGTGCCGGGGCGCGGTCTCGACGATCCGGGACGGCGGCCAGCGCCCCATCCTGGTGCTGTGCGACTACGTCCTGGGCGACGGCTTCGGCACCGACCTCGTGCCGATCGCGCGCGACCTGCCCGTGGTCATCATGACCGGTCACGGCAGCGAGCGGGTGGCGGTCGAAGCGCTGCGCGCCGGGGCGAGTGACTATCTGATCAAGGACCACGCCGGCGCGTTCCTCGAGCTGGTCGCGCCGACCGTCGAACGGGTGCTCGGCCGCCGCAGCGCCGAGACCACCGCGACCGAACGGACCGCCGAGCTCGCGCAGAGCCGCCGCGACAACCGTGCGCTCGAGCAGTTCGCCTCGCTGATCGCCAACGCGCTGTCGACGCCGCTGCAGATGGTGTCGCACTACTGCGGCCTGATGCACTCGCACGCGACCGGCGTGAACGACCGCCTCGCGCTCAGCTACGCCGCGGCGGCCAGCGCGGGCGCGCGCCGCGCAGTGGAGCTCATGCAGGACGTCACCGAGTACGCCCGCCTGGCCGCGGGCGGTGGGCGCGGCGTCGACGTCGACGCCGCCGCCTGCCTGCACGAGGCCATCGGCGACCTTCGGCACCGGATCGACGCCACGGGGACCCGGCTGGTGGTCGGCGACCTGCCCAGGGTCACCGGCGACCCGCCGCAGCTGCGCGCGCTGTGGCACCGGCTGCTGCGCCGCGCGATCGATCGCCGCCGGCCGGGCGACTCGCGCATCGAGGTCGACGCCGTGCGGAGCAACGGCGTCTGGGAGTTCACCGTGCGCGACCATGGGGCGCCGGCCGGGGGCAGCGATCGGGCAACGTCCAGCGACGGGCCGGAACCGTCGCTCGACATGGCGATCTGCCGCCGCATCGTCGAGCGTCACGGCGGCTCGATCCGCGTCGAGCTCGCCGCGTCCGGCGCCTCGACGGTGCGCTTCGCCCTGCCTGCCGCTCCCCCTTCCTGACCCGACCGACACCGGTCGCCGCGACCGAGCCGAGGCCCAACGATGTCGAGAGCCACCGACAACCGCTCCTCCAACTGCCTCTACATCGTCGGGGTCGGAGCCTCGGCCGGCGGCTTCGAGCCGATCGAGAGGTTCTTCGGCGCGCTGAAGGCCGACACCGGCTCTGCGTTCGTGGTGGTCCAGCACCTGTCGCCCGACTTCAAGAGCCTGATGCGCGAGCTGCTCGAGCGCCACACGCGGATGAAGGTGCTGCAGGTCGAGGACGGCATGCGCTGCGAGCCGGACTGCGTCTACCTGATCCCGCCGAAGAAGAACATGGTGCTGCGCGGCGGCTGCCTGCGCCTGTTCGACCAGGACCTGAAGGGCAACCGCGCGCTGCAGTATCCGATCGATCAGTTCCTCGAGTCGCTCGCCGCCGAGATGCGCGAGCGCTCGATCGCGGTGATCCTGTCCGGCGCCGGCTCGGACGGTGCGCGCGGCGTCCGCGCCGTCAACGAGGCCGGCGGCCTCGTCATGGTGCAGTCGGTGGACACCGCGCAGTTCGACGGCATGCCGCGCAGCGCGCTGGCGTCGGGCTCGGCGCACTCGGCGCTGCCGCCCGACGAGATCGCGCGCGCGATCTACAACTACGTGAAGCGCCTCGACCTCGACACGCCGGAAGGCCCGGTGGTGCACGGGACCCAGGACCCGAACGTGCTGCAGGAGGTCGTGGCGCTGCTGCGCTCCGACAGCACGATCGACTTCAGCCACTACCGCGGCGGCACGATCTCGCGGCGCATCTCGCGCCGGATCTCGATCACCGGCCTGCGCGGGGTCAACGAGTACCTGGTGCGGCTGGCCGAGGATCCGCACGAGCGCGAGGCGCTGCGCAGCGACCTGCTGATCGGCGTCACCGGCTTCTTCCGCGACGCACCTGCGTGGCAGGTCCTTCGCGAACAGGTGCTGGAACCGCTGGTCCGCGACGCCACCGATCGCCCGATCCGCTGCTGGGTGACGGCATGCTCGACGGGCGAGGAGGTCTACTCGCTGGCGCTGCTGCTGCACGAGTGCGCCGAACGCCTCGGCGGCGATGCCGACATCAAGATCTTCGCGACCGACATCGACAAGCGAGCGCTCGAGACCGCGGCCGCCGGCGTCTATCCGCCGTCGATCCGCGAGGAGGTCGACCTCGAGCGGCTCCAGCGCTGGTTCGTGCCGGACGGCAAGAACTTCCGCGTCGCGCGCAAGCTGCGCGAGTGCGTGATATTCGCCGAGCACAACCTCAACCGCGACGCGCCGTTCACCAACATGGACCTGGTGTCTTGCCGCAACGCGCTGATCTACATGGAGGCCGGCCTCCAGCACCGCGTGCTGGCGATGCTGCACTTCGCGCTGCGCGTCGGCGGCACGCTGTTCCTCGGCGCGGCCGAGAGCTGCGGGGACCTGACGCCCGAGTTCCAGACCATCGACGGCCGCTGGAAGCTGTTCGGCAAGCGCCGCAACGTCGTCCTTCGCCAGGAGGGGCGCCGCCCCGCGCTGTCCATCGTCGCCCCCATCACGCCGCGTCCGCAGCGCCCGGTCGCGCGTCAGCCCGCCGACACCCCGACGCGCGACAATCTGCTGACCCAGGCGTTCCGCGCGCTGCTGCACCAGCGCAACGCCGCCAGCTTCCTGGTGTCCGACAAGAACGAACTGCTGCACGTGTTCGGACGGTCCGAGAGCTACACCCGCGTGCCCGAGGGCGCGAGCACCCAGGACATTACGCGCATGCTGGTGCCGGAGCTGTCGCTGCCGCTCGGCACGGCGCTGCAGAAGGCCCGGCAGACCAACGCCACCACCCGCTACACCGACATCGGCCTGCCCGGCGGCCGCACCGTCGACCTCACGGTGACCCCGGTCTCGGGCGAGGGTGGCGTCGGACTCGACCTCGTGTTCGTCGAGGACGCGACGCAGGTGCAGCGCAGCGAGTCGACCCCGTTCACCATCGACGACCACGTCGCCGGGCGCATCCACGCACTCGAGGAGGAGCTGCAGCAGTCGCGCGAGACCCTGCAGGCGACCATCGAGGAGCTCGAGACCACCAACGAGGAGCACCAGGCGACCAACGAGGAGCTGATGGCCAGCAACGAGGAGCTGCAGAGCACCAACGAGGAGCTGCAGTCGGTCAACGAGGAGCTCTACACCGTCAATGCCGAGCACCAGGACAAGATCCAGGAGCTCACGCGCCTCAACTCCGACGTCGAGAACCTGCTGCGCAACACGCCGATGGCGACGCTGTTCCTCGATCAGGACCTCGTCATCCGCCGCATGACGGCCAGCATCCACGACCTGATCAACATCGCCGAGGGCGACATCGGCCGGCCGGCGGAGCACTTCTCGCACCGGCTCGTAGGCTTCGACCTCTGGCGCGAGGTGCGGAAGGTGGCGCAGTCCGGCTCCCCGCTCGAGCGCCTCGTGGCCAGCGCCCGCGGCCGTCAGTACCTCATGCGGGTCCAGCCCTACGAGCTCGAGGGACGCCGCCACAGCGGCCTGGTGGTGACGTTCCTGGACACGCGGCCGCTGCAGCAGCTGCTGGCCGCGACGTCGGAGCCCGGGGCACCGCGGCCGCCGAAGCGGCGCCCGCGCAAGCGCACGCGCACGCGCGACGGCGACGGCGACGGGACCCAGCCGTCGGCCGGCTGATCGGACGCCCCGCCGTCCTCAGGCGCGGCTCGTGAACGGTGACGGCCGATCCCAGAGGAACCCCTGTGCGAAGCGCACGCCCAGGTCCCCGAGCACCTGCGCGTCGCCCGGCGTCTCCACACCCTCGGCGACGACCTCGGCGCCGATGCTGTGGGCGATGCCGAGCAGCCGCTTCAGGAAGCTGCGCTTGGCGGCTTCGGCGGCGGAACCCTGCACGAACGCGCGGTCGATCTTGATGACCTCCGGCTCGAGCACGATCAGCGACTCGAGCGAGCTGCGGCCGAAGCCGACGTCGTCGATGCCGATCCGCATCCCCAGCCTGCGCAGCGCGTCGACGGCTTCGCGCAGGTAGGTCGGCTCGCCGACGAACTGCTGCTCGCTCAGCTCGAGGCAGCAGCCGCCGACCTCGCCGGCGGCGCCGAACAGCTCCTCCATCAGCTCCGCCGACATGCCCATCAGGGTCGAGGGGTAGACGTTCACGTGCATGCGCATCGGCGTCGACCGGCCGGCGCCGCGGCCGCGCGCGTGTGCGGTGACGGCGGCCAGGCACTGGCGCAGGCAGTGCATGTCGACCAGCGTCAGCATGTCGAACTCGACCGCCATCCGGAAGAACACCTCCGGGCTCTCGATGTCGCCCTTGGGACCGCGCGTCAGCAGCTCGTAGCCGGCGACGCTGCCGTCGGTCATGTCGCGGATCGCCTGACCGAACACCCGGAACGCGCTCTCCGTGCGCAGCATCCCGGCCAGCTCCTCCGGCTGCCGCACGTTGGCGCCGTCGCCGCGGCTCGAGGCGACGCGGTTCTTGCCGCGGCGCTTGCTGCGCGACAGCCCCTGGTGCAGGTCGACCATGACCTCCTCGCCCGACACCACGGAGGTCGGCACCGAGCCGACGCCGAGGCTGACCGTCACGCGGATCTCGCGATCGCCGATGAACAGCGGCTTGTCGGCGACGGCCGCCCGCATGCGCTCGGCGGCGCGCAGCGCCTCCGCGCTGCGCGTGGCCGGCAGCAGCGCCACGAACTCGTCGCCGCCGATGCGCGCCAGCAGGTCGGACGGTCGCACCGCGCGCGACAGGCGCGCGCCGATCTCGCGCAGCACCTGGTCACCCACCGCGTGGCCGAACTGGTCGTTGATGCGCTTGAAGTCGTCGCAGTCGATCAGCACCGACGCGAGGTGATCGCCCGAACGGCGCGCCCGTCCCAGCTCCTCCTGCAGGTGCTGCTCCCAGCCGCGGCGGTTGGCCAGACCGGTCAACGCGTCGCGCAGCGCCAGCGTGCGCATGGTCTGCGCCGTCGATCGCAGCTGCTCCTCGGTCAGCTTGCTCGACGTGATGTCGGTGATGACGCCGGCGATCCGCACCAGCTCGCCGTCGTCGTCGACGATCGGGAAGCCCCGGTCGCGCACCCACCGCACGCCCCCGTCGACGTCCTGCACCCGGTACTCGATCGAGAACGTGCCGGCCGCGATGCCCTCCGCGTAGCCGAGCCGGACGGACTCCCGGTCCTCCTCGTGGATCGCGTGGAACCACAGCTCCCGGTCGCTGGCGAGGTCCGCCACCGGCCGCCCCCAGAGCTGCTCGGCCACCGGGCTCAGGTACAGGAAATCGCCGTTGTGCCGGTCGCGGATCCAGATGATCTCGTCGATGTTCTCGGCCACCTGGCGGAACCGACGCTCCTTCTCTGCCAGCTCGTGGCGCGCGTTCTCGATCGCGGTCACGTCGACCAGCGTCATGACCACGCCGCCGATCTGCTGGCCGATGTCGTGGTAGGGCACGGCGCGCAGCAGCAGGGTCAGACCGTCCGCGGTCCGCACCTGCTGCTCGAGGCCGGCGCGCCGCTCGCGCACGCGGTCGGCGACACGCTCGAGGTCGACGTCGACCAGGGAGTGCTTGATGTGCGTGATCGGCCGACCGATGTCCTGCCCCAGCAGCGGGATCACCCGCGTGATCGCCGGCGTGTAGCGTCGGACGCGGAAGTCCGAGTCCAGGAAGATCGTGCCGATGTCTGTGGTCTGGAGCAGGTGCTCCATGTCGGACGTCAGCAGGTGCTGCTCGGCCAGCTTGCGCTGGTACTCGGCGTTGACCGTGTGCAGCTCCTCGTTGACCGAGTGCAGCTCCTGATTGGTGCTCTGCAACTCCTCGTTGCTGGCGATCAGCTCCTCGTTGGCACTCTGCAGCTCCTCGTTCGACGACTCGAGCTCCTCGATCGTCATCTGCAGGTTGCTGCGCGCCTCGCCGAGCTCCGACTCCAGCTCGCCGATGCGATCCATCGCGTCCTGCTGCGCACGGACGTCGGTGCCGTCGCCCGTCGTCGCCACGGCGCGTCGCTTGCCGAACACGACCACGTGCACCGCGTCCCGGTCGCGCCCGGGCTGGATCGTGTGGACGGCCAGGTCCACGACCTGCTCGGGTTGCCCCCCGCCCCCGGTCGTGCTGGTCCCGGTCAGCACGCCATCCTCGCCGCGACGGGCCTTGCGCAGCAACGCCGCCACCTGGTGCGACAGCTCGGGCGGCAGCATCCGCATCAGCAGCTGCGTGGGCCGCCCTTCGGCGACGACGAAGTGCGCCTGCGTGTCGCCGAACACGTAGAGCACCGTGTCGTTGCCGCTGACCACGATCGCGGCCTGACCGGACTCGCGCACCAGGGAAGAGCACACCTGACCGAGCAGCGCGGCCTCCTCGCGATGCACCTGGCGTTCGACGATGCTGCGCCGCGCCGTGGACGTGATCAGGTTGACCGAGCGCTCCGGCAGGCGCACCAACGGCGCGTCGAGCTTGCGGAAGATGCGCCACTTGGCGTCGAGGGTCGCGAACGCCGCCTCGCGCGCCCCGAGGGACTCGCTCGGCCCCAGCCACAGGAACCGGTCGCTGCGCAGGGAGAAGTGCAGCATCGTCAACACCTGGGTCTGCAGCTCGGCCTGGTGGTAGATCAGCAGGTTGCGGCACGACACCAGGTCCACCTTGGTGAACGGCGGATCCTGGGCGACGTCGTGCTTGGCGAACACGATGCGCTCGCGGATCCGGGTCTGGATCCGGTAGTCGTCGCCCTCGCTGACGAAGTAGGCGTCGAGCAGCCGCTGCTCGACGTGCCCGGCGATGTTGCGCGAGTACACGCCGCGCGCCGCGTGGGCGATCCCCCGCTCGTCGATGTCGGTCGCGAAGATCCGGTAGTTGGCCCGCACGCGGTGTTGCCGCAGGTAGTCCTCGCACAGGATCGCCAGCGAGTAGGCCTCCTCGCCGCTGGAGCAGCCGACGACCCACAGGCGCACGTTGCCGCCCGGCGTCAACAACGCCGGCAGCACGTCACGGCGCAGCGACTCGAAGGCCTCCGGGTCGCGGAAGAAGCTGGTCACGCCGATCAGCAGCTCGTGCGCCAGGGCCTGCACCTCGTTCGGGTCGGACGGCAGCAGGCGCGAGTAGTCCTCGATCGTGCTCAGCTTGCGCATCCACGTGCGCTTCTCGATGCGGCGCAGCAGGGTCTTGGTGCGGTACTGCCGGAAGTCGATTCCGGTGACGTTGCGCACCGCATCGAGCACGGTCGCCAGCACCGACGGATCCACGGCATCGGCGAGCTCGGACTCGATCACGTGGCGGCGGGTGACCTCGACCACCTTGGTCGCGATCTTGTCGGGCGGCAGGATGTAGTCCGCGAGGCCGGTGCCGATCGCGCTGCGCGGCATGCCGTCGAACTGGGCGGTGTCGTCCTGCACGAACACCAGGCCGCCGGCGTGCTTGACGTGCCGGATGCCGTGCGTGCCGTCGGTCCCGGTGCCCGACAGGATGACGGCGACCGAGCGCGACCCGTAGTCCTCCGCCATCGACTGGAAGAACGCGTCGATCGGGAAGTGCAGCTGCGTGGCGTGCCGCTCGCTGAGGTGCAGACACCCGTCGCCGAGGCGCAGCAGCTTGCCCGGCGGGATCAGGTAGAGGTGGTCGGCGCACAGCGGCGTGCCCTCCTCCGCGACCCGCACCGTCAACGACGTGTGCTTGGTCATGATCTCGGCCATCAGGCTCTTGTGATCCGGCGACAGGTGCTGGATCAGGACGAACGCGAGGCCGGCGTTGGCCGGGATCCGGTGGAAGAAGGCCTCGATCGACGCCAGGCCGCCGGCGGAGGCGCCGATCGCGATCACGTACGGCGGCGCTTCGGCCCGCACCAGCAACTCGGGCACCTTGGCGACCTGGTCCTGGCCGCACGCCGCCGCGCCGGCGGTCGTCGCGGCCGCGACGCCGGCATCGCCGGTTCCGGCGCCGGACGCGCCGCCCGGCGAGCCCGAGCCCGCGCTCGCCTTCGCCCTACGGGACCGCCCCGCCCCCGCGGCGCCCGTGCGCCGCGCCTTCGTGTCCTTCTTGCGCACCATCGGTCGTCCTCGCAATCATGGTGATCTCGTCTCCGATGCGGACAACGTAGTCGCGTCGTGCACCGAGGCCACACACAATCGCGGCCGGCCGCGCGGATCGGGCGACGCCCGCTGCTGTAACGACCACGCGCCGCGGTATCATCCGACGCTGGTTCCTCTGTGCGCGAGAGGTGTCATGGGAGATTTCTTAAGGCTCCTGTTCGATACGCAGGACTTTCCACCGCGGTGGCAATGCGGCAACTGGAGCTCCGCGCTCGGCTGGCTGCACATCCTGTCGGACCTCGGCATCTGGCTGGCCTACATGGGCATCCCCATCGGCCTCGCCATCGTGCTGCGGCGGCGCAAGGCGGACATCCCGTTCCCGCGCCTGTTCTGGCTGTTCTGCGCCTTCATCGCCAGCTGCGGCATCGGCCACCTGATCGAGGCCGGCATCTTCTGGTGGCCGGCCTACCGGCTGTCGGGACTGGTCAAGCTCATCACCGCGGTGGTCTCCCTGGTGACCATGGCGGTGGCGATCGGGCTGGTGTCCAAGGCGCTGCGCATGCCGAGCCTGCGCGGCATGCTGTCGGAGCTGCAGTCGGAGCGCAGCGTCAGCCGCAGCCAGATCCAGTCGCTGACGGCCGAGCGGGAGCGCCTGCAGTTCGCCATCGACGCCGCCGGCGCCGGGCTGTGGGACTGGGCGATCGACGTCGATCGGCTGACCTGGAACCGCAACACCCGCGAGCTGTTCGGGCTGGCCGAGAACGCTCCGGCGCGGGGCTTCGAGTCGTTCGTCGCCGCCGTGCACGACGACGACCGGGCGCGGGTCGTAGCGGCCGTCGACCGGGCCCGCGCCGGGGACAGCGGCCTGAACCTCACCTTCCGCATTCGCCGTCCGGACGGCAGCGAGCGCTACGTGATGACGCGCAGCTCGGTGCTGCGCGACGAAGGCGGGGCCGCAACGCGCATGACCGGGGTGATCCTCGACGTGACCGACCAGGAGATCGGCCAGCAGCTGTTCCAGAACGCGGTCGAGTCGGCGCCGTGCGGCATGATGCTGGTCGACCAGGAAGGTCGCGTGCTGCTCGCCAACTCGCACGCCGGCGCGCTGTTCGGCTGGCAGCCCGCGGAGCTGATCGGCCGCCCGATCGAGGACCTGGTGCCGGCGGCCAGACGCGCCACGCACGTGGATCTCCGGCGCGAGTACTTCCGGGACCCGACCCGCCGCACGATGGCGGCCGGCCGCGACCTGACCGGCCTGCGGCGGGACGGCACCGAGGTGCCGGTGGAGATCCTGCTGAGCCCGGTCCACCTCGCGCAGGGACCCGCGGTCATCAGCACGATCGTCGACGTGTCGCCGCGCAAGCAGGCCGAGGCCGAGCGCCAGCGCTACGCCGAGGAGCTCGAGCGCCGCAACCGCGCGCTCGACGAGTTCGCCTACCTGGTGTCCCACGACCTGAAGGCGCCGCTGCGCGCCATCAGCATGGTGTCGGGCTGGCTGCAGGCCGACTTCGGCGACAAGCTCGGCGCCGAAGGCAACGAGCACCTGCAGACGCTGCAGGAGCGCAGCGCCAAGATGAACACCCTGATCCAGGGCGCCCTCACCTACGCGCGCGCCGGCCGCGAGCAGGGCCAGATCGGCCCGGTCGACTGCGGCGACGTGCTCCGCGAGGTCGTGCGCATGATCGACGTGCCGCCCGGCTGCGAGGTCGCCGCCACCACGCCGCTGCCGGTGATCCGGATCGATCGGGATCACCTGCTGAAGATCCTGCTGAACCTGATCGGCAACGCCGTGCAGCACACCGAGCGCGCCGACGCGCGCGTCGAGATCGGCGCCGAGGAGCGCGCCGATGAGTTCGCCATCACGGTGCGCGACAACGGCCCCGGCATCGACAAGCAGCACCACCAGCGCGTGTTCCGCATGTTCGAACGGCTGCCCGGCGCGCGCGGCGACTCCACGGGCGTGGGCCTCGCGATCGTGCGCATGCTGGTCGAGCGCCATGGCGGCACCGTGACCATCGACTCCGAACTCGGCCGCGGCGCCGCGTTCACGTTCACCGTACCCAAGGCCCCGACCGGCGCCGTCACGCAGGCGATGAACTCATGAGCACCGACCGCCCGAACCTCTCCGCCATCACCGTGCTGCTGGTCGAGGACGACGCCGTCGACGTCGCCGCCGTGCGGCGCGCGCTCAAGGGCCTCGGCTTCTCGGGCAACCTGCAGGTGGCTCGCTCGGTCGACGAGGCGACCCGCACGCTGCGGGCCCCGGACCAGCCCGTCGATCTGGTGCTGCTCGACCTCAACATGCCGGTGCGCTCCGGCCACGAGCTGCTCGAGGACGTGCACGCCATGGAGGACGACTCGCTGCCGCCGATCGTCGTGCTCAGCAGCTCCAGCGACGAACGCGACCTGCAGCGGTGCTTCGCCGCCTGCGCCGCCGGCTACTTCGTCAAATCGCTGGAGCAGTCCCGGCTCGAAGGGACCCTGCGCACGATCCTGGGCTACTGGCACTCGTCGATGCGGCCGCCGCATCGGTCCGCCCCGCCGCGCGGCGGCGCCTGAGCCGCCGACCCGCTACGCTCGCACGCCGCATGCGGTTCTGCTGCGAATGCGGCGGCGCGCTCGAGCAGCGCGTTCCCGATGGCGACGACCGGACCCGACACGTCTGCCGGGCCTGCGGCCGCGTGCACTACCGGAACCCGCAGGTCGTCGTCGGCTGTCTCGTCGAGCGCGGCGACCACGTGCTGCTGTGTCGCCGCGCCATCGAGCCGGGTCGGGGTCGCTGGACGATCCCCGCCGGCTACCTCGAGCTCGGCGAGGGCATGCTGCAGGGCGCGCGCCGAGAGACCCGCGAGGAAGCCGGCGCCGCGGTCGAGATCGTGGCGCCGCACTGCTACCTCGACCTGCCGCACATCGGTCAGACGCACGCGGTGTTCCGCGCCCGGGCGACCACCGCGCCGCATGCCGGCCACGAGAGCCTCGAGGTCGCGTTCTTCGCCTGGGGCGCGCTGCCGTGGACGGAGCTGGCGTTCCCGGCGGTGCACTTCGCGTTGCACCTGCGCCAGCAGGATCGCGCCGCGGTCACGCCCCACCTGCACACCGCGCAGCTGCAGTGGGACGGCAACGGGTCGCGCTTCGACGCGGCGAACTACCGCCTGGTCGAACACCTGCGGCAGCCGCTGGCGTGAGTCCGGGCGCCGCCGGCACGCGCGACCGGCAGACGCGCCGCCGATCCTGGCGCGCGGCGATCGGATCGCGGACGCGTCCGGCCCGCTGCCGGCGAGGCACGACTCTTGCTCCCCGCCGAACATGGCATCGATCCCGCCCCTTCCGCTCCGCTCCGTCTCCGGCCTGGCGCTCTCGCTCGCGATCTGCGGTGCGGCCCCGGCCCAGGTCTACCCGTACCGCGCCATCGACCTCGGCCCGGTCCCCGGTCAGCCTTCGTTCGCCGGCGTGACCTGCGCATCGATCAGCCGCGACGGCACCCGGATCGGCGGCACGTCGGTCTGGGAGCCCTACGTGTTCACCGTCGGCGCCGGGATGTTCGCGCTGCCGAAGCTGCCCGGCGCCTCGAACGCGCTGGTCGACGGCGTCAACGACGCCGGCTTCGCCGTCGGCAGCAGCGGGCTCGGCACCTCGCAACAGCCGATCACGGCGTGCCTGTGGGATCCCCTGGGCGTCATCACGCCGATCGGCGGCGCGTCGAGCTGGTGCTCGGCCATCAACAACCAGAACGTCGTCGTCGGTGGCCGTCGCGTCACCATCGGCGGCCAGGGCTACTCGCACGCGACGCGCTGGACCGCCGCCACCGGCAGCGTCGACCTGACGCCGGGGATCGCCGCCAGCTCGATCGCCCACGACATCAACGACGCAGGCCAGATCTGCCTCGACACCGTCTCCGGCGGCGCCCGGCGCGAGCCCGGCGGCGCGCTGACCTCGACCGGCGGCGTGGTGCCGTACGCGATCAACGAGTACGGCCAGATGGCCGGCAAGGAGGCGGCCACCGGCGTCGCCGGTCGCTGGACCGACGGCATCGGTTGGGAGATGTTCGCCGCCGGCTCGCAGATCCAGCTGCGCAACGTCCACGACGTCAACGACCTCGGCCAGGTCGTCGGCAGCCGGTGGATCCTGCAGAACCCGAGCCCGCCGTCGTACGAGAAGCACGGCTACCTGTACACGTTCGGCCTCGGCTTCCAGCGCATCGACCAGTGGGTCGACCCGGCGCAGCAGGTGTACGTCTACGAGATCCAGGGCATCACCGACACCGGCCGGATGATCTGCGACGGCAGCATCGGCCCCGACAACCGCGCGTTGCTCCTGGAGCCGCGGTACGTGACCCCGTACGGCAGCGGCTGCGGCCCGACGGGCGGTCCTTCGCCACGCCTCGGCGCCACCGGCGTCCCGGCCGGCGGCGGCCGCATCGCGCTGCTCGGCGCCGGCGGCCACGGCGGCGGCTTCGGCGTGTTCGCCCTGGCGAGCGCGGCGGCGGCGCTGCCGCTGCCCGGGGGCTGCCAGGTGCTCGTCGATCTGACGGCGCCGTTGACCTTCTTCACAGCGCTGAACCCGATCGGCCAGGGCCAGGTCGTGCTCGACGTGCCGCCCGGCCTGCCCGCCGGCGCGCTGTTCGCGCAGTGGGCCAGCGTCGACCCGGCCGCCGGGCCGGCCTCGTTGTCGCTGTCGAACGGGGTCCGCGTCGACCTGCAGTAGTCGCCGCGCGGCTATCGTGCGGCGATGCGCACGCTCTCCGCATCGCTGCTGGCCTCTGCGCTCGCGCTGGCGTGCCTGCCGGCGCAGCGCCCGCCCGACATCGTCGTGCTCCTGGCCGACGACGCCGGCTACGCCGACTTCTCGTGCCAGGGCGCCCTCGACCTGCGCACGCCGCGCATCGACTCGATCGCCGCGCGCGGCGTGCGCTGCACCGACGGCTACGTGTCGGGCTGCGTGTGCAGCCCCAGCCGCGCCGGCCTGCTGACCGGGCGGCACCAGCAGCGGTTCGGCCACGAGACCAACATCGCGCCGCGCTACAGCGAGACCGACGGCCTGCCGGTCGAGGAGCGCACGCTCGCCGACCTGCTGGGTGCGGCCGGCCATCGCACCATCGCGCTCGGCAAGTGGCACCTGGGCTACGCGCCGGCGTTCCACCCGCTGGCGCGCGGCTTCACCGACTACTGGGGGTTCCTGCAGGGCGCGCGGTCGTACTTCCCGCTCGCGGAGCCGACCCGCCTGAACCGCCTGCTGCACGACCGCGACCCCGCGCCCGAGCGCTTCGACTACCTGACCGACGCGCTGGCGCGCCGCGCCGCGGAGTACGTCGGCGAATGCGCCGCGGCCGCCGAGCGGCCGCCGTTCCTGCTGTACGTCGCGTTCAACGCCGTGCACACGCCGATGGAGGCGACCACGGCGGACCTCGCGGCCGTGCCCGCCGACGGTGTCACCTCGCGCCGGCGCAAGCTGATCGCGATGACGCACGCGCTCGACCGCGCCGTCGGCACCGTGCTCGACGCGCTCAACGAACACGGCCTCGGCGAGTCGACCCTGGTGGTGTTCCTGAACGACAACGGCGGCGCCACCAACAACGCGTCGCGCAACACCCCGCTGCGCGGTCGCAAGGGCCAGATGTTCGAGGGCGGCATCCGCGTGCCGTTCCTGGTGCAGTGGCCGGCGCGGCTGCCCGCCGGCCGCGTCGTCGAGGTGCCGGTGACCGCGCTCGACCTGCTGCCGACGTTCCTGGCCGCCGCCGGGATCGATCTGCCGACCGGCGGCGAACGCCCGCTCGACGGCCAGGACCTGCTGCCGCTGCTCGCGGGCGACGACGGCGCCGAGGAGCCGTTCGCCGAGCGCACGCTGCACTGGCGCCACCTGCCGGCCTGGGCGGTGCGGTGCGGCCGCTGGAAGCTCGTGTGCCAGGCCGACGGCGACGAGGACGAGCCGCCGCTGCGCCTGTTCGATCTCGTGGCCGACGCGAGCGAGACCGACGACCTCGCGGCGAAGGAGCCCGAACGCGTGGCCGCGCTGCGCGCGCTGCACGAGGCATGGGCCGCGGAGCTGGCGGCGCCGCGCTGGGGCTATTGACCCCGCGGCGCGCATCGCATGCGCGCCGACGCATCCGCGGACCGCACCCCACTCGACGCCGGCGAAGCGATGCGCTTCGCTGGGTCGCACTCCTCCTCGCACCTCGACGAATGCGCACCACGCACCACCTCGTCGCGGCCGGCACCGTGCTGTCCGCACTCTTTCTGGGTCATGCCGCTGCAGCCCAGGCCATGCAGCCGGACGCCACGCTGGTCGCCGGCGACCCGAACGGCAGCGACCGCTTCGGCTACGCGGTCGCCGCGTTCGGCGACCTCGCCGTCGTCGGCGCGACCAACGACGACGAGGCGGCGTCCGAAGCCGGCGCCGCCTACGTGTGGTCGCGCGGCGCCGACGGCGGCTGGACGTTCGTCACCAAGCTGATTGCCGCCGACGCCGCGCCCGGCGACCTGTTCGGCACCTCGGTGGCGGCGTTCGGCGACCGCATCGTCGTCGGCGCCTACCTGAAGAACTCCGCCCGCGGAACGGCGACCGGCGCCGCCTACGTGTTCGAGCGCCAGCCCGACGGCACTTGGATGCAGCAGGCGCAACTGCTCGCCAACGACGGCGCCGCGGGCGACCGCCTCGGCATCTCGGTCGGCGTGTTCGGCGACCGCGTGCTGGTCGGCGCATCGCACGCCGATCCCGTCGGCAGTTCACCCGGCACCAACACCGGCGCCGCCTACGTGTTCGACCGCCAGGTCGACGGCCGCTGGACCCAGACCGCGCGCCTGTCGCCCGCAGGCGAACCGACGGGCGCCCTGTTCGGCTGGTCGGTCAGCCTGTGGGGCGACCGCGCGCTCGTCGGCGCCTACCAGGAGGCCGGCGCCGTCGCCACCTCGGGCGCCGCGCACGTGTTCGATCGCGATCCGGCCGGCACCTGGTCGGAGAGCGCGAGGTTCGCGCCCGCCGACGGTGCTGCGGGCGACAGCTTCGGCATCACGGTCGCGCTCGAAGGCGACGAGGCGCTGGTCGGCGCGCCCGGCGACGACGACGCCGGCGCCGGCTCGGGCACGGTGCGCGTGTTCCGCCGCGACTCCGGCGGCAGCTGGAACGAACTGCCGCGGCTGCTGCCGCCCGAGGTCCGCACCGGCGACGCCTTCGGCAGCGCCGTCGCGCTGTCCGCGGGCCACGCACTGCTCGGCGCGTTCGCCGACGACGACGACGGCGACCTGTCCGGATCGGCGTATCTGTACGAGCGCCGCACCGACGGCACGTGGTGGCGTTCGGCGCTGCTGCACGCCGACGGCGGCTCCGCCGGCGACCGCTTCGGCTACGCCGCGGCCCTGTGGGGCGACACCGCGCTCGTCGGCGCGTTCGCCAGCGACGCCGCCGCGCCCAATGCCGGCGCCGTCGGCGCGTTCCGCATCGGCGCCCTGCTGCACGGTCAGCCTCGCGTGTCGATCGCCAGCGGCGGCAGCCAGCCCATGCTCGTGCGCCGCGGCGAGACCTTCGCCGGCAGCCTGTTCCTCGTCGTCGGATCCATCACCGGCACCACCCCCGGCATCCCGCTGGCGCCCGGCGTGCTCGTGCCGCTGAACTTCGACGCCTACACCCAGCTCACGCTCGAGCCCGGCTCGCCGGTCGTCGCCCCGTCGCTGCTGCTCGACGCCGACGGCGCCGGCAGCGCCGCGTTCCAGCTGCCCGCCGGCACCGGGCCGGAGTTCGCCGGGCTGGTCCTGCACCACGCCGTCGTCGGCATCCACCCGACGCTCGGGTTCTTCACCAGCGATCCGATCGCGCTCGAACTGGTGAACTGATCCGCGCGAGCGCCGAGCCATGTGCGCCGTATGCTGCGGGCGTCGAGCGCCCGTAGCTCAATTGGATAGAGCACCAGACTTCGGATCTGGGGGTTGCAGGTTCGAGTCCTGCCGGGCGTGCCATCGAGGCCCCCCGCCGGCGAGGGTCCGGGGAAGGCATCCCGCTCCGGGATTGGACGACGCGCTACGCTGGGGTCGCTCGACGCGCACGCGTCACGACCCTCAGGAGAGCGACCATGCACACCCCCCGTCCCGTCCCCGCCCACGCGCTCGCGTCCGCCCTGGCGGCGACTCTCTGCGCTCCGCTGGCCGCCCAGGCCGCCTGGCAGCGCGTCTGGCCCGTCACCGGCATGCAGGTCCTGAGCGGCCATCGGATGGAGTTCCACGCGGGCTCTGGTCGCGTGGTGCTGTTCGGCGGCTCCGCGACCACGGGCTTCGTGAACCAGTTCTGGTTCTGGGACGGGGCCGCGTGGACGTTCTTCGGCGGCGCGCGGCCACCGGCGCGCGGCTCGCATCACATGGCATACGACGCCGCGCGCGACGTGGTCGTGCTGTTCGGCGGACAGTCGAGCGGCGGTTCGCTGAACGACACGTGGGAGTGGAACGGAACGTCCTGGACCCAGCGTCTGCCGATCACCTCGCCGTCGCGGCGCAGTCTCGGCGCGATGACCTACGACACGGCGCGCCAGCGCAGCGTGCTGTTCGGCGGCAACGACGGCAACGTCGTGGGCGACACCTGGGAGTGGAACGGCGTCAACTGGCAGCAGATGGCGACCGGGGGCCCGCCGGCGCGCATCGTGGCGGCGATGGCCGACGACCGCGGTCATGGCGTGTTGCTCTGCGGCGGATCGAACCAGAACGTGCTGATCGCCGATTGCTGGCGTTGGAACGGCATCGCGTGGGCCGAGCTGCATCCGTCGATGCTGCCGTTCGCACGCGCGACCGCGGTGATGGTGACCGACACGCATCGCGACCGCGTGGTGCTGCACGGCGGCGGCGACGATCCGTTCACCTGGGAGTGGGACGGGGTCACCTGGGACCAGGTGTTCCGCGCGACGCCGGGGATCCGCGTCAACTCGGCGATGGCCTACGACGGCGCGCGGCGCGACGTCGTGCTGTTCAGCGGGCAGAACCTGCTGGTCGCGGACACCTGGGTCCGGCGCACGCCGTTGCCGGCCGACGTGACGTCGCTGGGCAACGGCTGCGCGGGGAGCGCCGGCGTCCCGGTGCTGGACCACGTCCCCGGCAGCCTGCCGTGGCTCGGCGACCGGTTGCGCATGCAGGCGACCTCGCTCGGCACCGCGTCGCTGGCGTTCTTCGTCACCGGCACGTCGCTGACGCCGCCGATCGACCTCGCCCCGATCGGGCTGCCCGGCTGCCTGAGCCTCGTCGATATCGCCACCTTCCACGCGCACGCGGTGGCCGGCGGCGCCGCGGAGTGGGGCGTCAACCTGCCGAACCACCCGGTGCTGGCCGGCGCGCGCGCCTACCAGCAGGTGCTGGCCATGGACGCCGGGGCGCCGGACGGCGGTTCGGTCAGCAACGTGGTCGAGCTCGTGCTCGGCGTGCGGTAGGGCACACCGTCACCGGAGTGCCGCTCCCGGGCGATCCGGCACTCGACTAGCATGCGCCGGCATGAAGCGCCTCCACCTCGCCGCATTCGGGATCCTGGCCTGCGCCGCGACCACAGCCGCACAACGCGAGATCGGCTACGCCGACGATCCGAACGGCTGTGACTACTACTACGGCCGGTCGCTCGCGATCGGGGGCAACACGCTGGCCGTCGGCCGCGGCGACGTGTTCGGCGTCGGCGAGGTGCTGGTCTACGAGCGCAGCGGCGGCCAATGGTTGCCGCAGCAGACGATCGTGCCGTTCGCGCTGCAGAACATGCAGCAGGACCGCGTCGTCGCGCTCCGCGGCGGACGCCTGTTCGTCTCCGCGAACTTCACCGGGCTCCTGGTCCACGGTCTCGTCACCGTGTGGGAGCGCAACGGCAACGGATGGGTGTCCGCAGGCACCTTCGGGCCGCTCCGCCCCGGCGGCAGCGGCAACCCCTTCCCCGATCGTTTCGCCGCGGACGGCAACCTGGCGGTCGGCTCCACGTACGACACCGGGGATCCGGCGTTCGTGTTCGGCTACGTCGACCCGCTGACCGGCTGGGTGGAGGTCGCGCAGCTGCAGGACGCCCAGACCCCGTGGGTGCGCGTCCTGGACGTCGCCATGTCCGGCACGCGCATCGCGGTCCTGGCCACCGTGCCGCAGGGCTGCCCCCTGTGCGAGACGGCGCTCTACGTCTTCGACCGCGACCCGACGGGCGCGTGGGTGCAGGCCGCGCGGCTGCCGTCGATCGCCTACGCCGGCGAGATCGCGCTGGACCAGGACCGCGTCGCCTGGCTCGAGGTCCGGTTCACCGGCCTGACGACACAACCGGCGTATGCGCTGACGATCGGCGATCGCGATCCGGCGACAGGTGTGTGGACCACGACGCCGCTGGGTTTCGTCCCGCGCAGCCGGCTGGCGCTGACCGGCGATCTGCTGCTGCTCGCCGACAACCCGTCGAGTTCGCTCGACGTGCCGAACGGACTGCGCCTGTTCCGCCACACCTCGGCCGGCTGGACCCGGGAGGACTGGTCCGAGCGCGATGGGTTCGGGCGCATCGTCGCGACCGACGGCGCACTGGCGGCGGTGATGTCCGGCCCGTGGGGCCCGTTCGGCCAGCCGTGCCTGTTCCCGGGTCGGATCAACGTCTACGACCTCGCGCGGCCGGCGGCGCCCAGCGCCGAGGCCACACCGGCGGGCGGCGGCTGTTCGGGCGGGCCGACGCTGATCAGCAACCCGCCGGTGCTGGGCACCACCGCGTTCGCCTCCTCGTCGCCGTGGCCACCCACGACGCTGGCCTTCTGCTGCCTCGGCCTGTCGAACACGGTCGCGGGTTCGGCGCCGCTGCCGCTGCTGCTCGACCCGCTCGGCATCAACGGCTGCAGCCTCGGCCAGGACTGTGCGATCACCCTGACCGCGCCGGCGACGGTCGGCGGCGCGACCGTCTCGTTCGAGCTGGAGCTGCCGCTCGATCTGGCCCTGGTCGGCGTGCACGTCTATCAGCAGCTCTGGGGGCTCACGGCCGGGGTCAACCCCGCCGGCGTGTGGCTCAGCGACACCGTCGATCTGCGGCTCGGCGCGCACCGTTGACCGACCCGGGTCGGCGTCCGGCGACACGGGGATTCCTGGCCGGGCGCGATGCGGCGGCGCTATCCTCCGCGCCGGGAGCATCCGCTCCGCAGGAGACCCATGCCGCGCGCGCTTGCACTCGCCGTGCTCACTGTCGTCGCCGCCGTCCCGCTGGCCGCCCAAGGACCCGCGGTCGACGAGCCGCTGCAGCCGTCCGCGATGTTCACCGAGCGCGCGCAGCGGCGCGCGGCGTTCAAGGACCGCAAGGTGCAGCAGGCGATCCAACAGGGACTGGTGTGGCTGTGCGCGCACCAGGACGAGGACGGGCGCTGGGACGCGGACCAGTTCTTCAAGCACGACGGCTCCGAGCCCTCGGACGGCCCCGGCAACGGGGTGCACGACCTCGGCGTGACCGCGCTGGCGTTGCTGGCGCTGCTGGCGGAGGCGGACCCGAGCCGCACCGAGGCGGCGACGCGCGCGGCGGACTGGATCGCGGCGCAGCGCGGCGAGGTCGGCAAGGAGGCCGAGCCAGGCTTCCTCGGCGCGGGCATCCACGACGCGATCTATCACCATGCGCTGGCGACGCTGGCGCTGGTCGAGGCGGGAGCGGTGCTCGACAGCGCGCGCTGGCGCGACACCGCGGCGGCCGCGGTGCAGTGCCTGTTGCGCCGCCGCAACCCGGAAGGGGCCTGGCGCTACAACCCGCGCGACGGCGAGAGCGACACCTCGGTCACCGCCTGGTGCACAGCGGCGCTGGTGGCGGCGCGGCATGCCGGCACGGAGGTCCCGGCCGCCGATCTCGGCAAGGCGCTCGCATGGATCGACGCGGTCACCGACGGCATGGGGCGCACCGGCTACTCGGCCCCGGGCGAACCGTCCGCGCGCCGCTCCGGCGAGCACATGGTGCGCTTCCCGGTCGAGTTCGGCGAGGCGATGACCGCTGCAGCCCTGCACACCCGCCTGCTGCTGGGTCAGGACCCCGCGCTCGCGGCGCCGGAACGCGCCGGCGAGCTGCTGCTGGCGAAGCCGCCGACCACCAAGCAGGCCGCCGTCGACCACTACTACTGGCTGCACGGCAGCCAGGCGATGGCGCACATGCCCAAGGCGGCGACCGCGGCGTGGTTCAAGGCGCTCGACGCGACGCTGCTCGAACAGCAACGGCGCGACGGCACCGCCGCCGGCTCGTGGGACCCGAGCGGCGCCTGGGGCGAGGACGGCGGGCGCGTGTACGCGACGGCCGCCGCAGTGCTGTCCCTGCAGGCGCGCTACCGCCTCGGCGAGCTGGGCATGCTCGCCGGCATGCCGCGGTCCGGCGCGCTGGCGAAGGTGCGCGCATTCCTGCTGAAGGGCGACCTGGCCGCGGCGCTGCCGTGGCTCGATCGCCTGCGCGACGACGCCGCGCTCGGCGCCGGCGAGCGCCGCGTGCTCGCCGACCTCGACTGGCTGCTCGACGTCGACCGGCAGTCCATCCGAACCCGCATCGCGCTGCTGCGCGCGGCCCAGTCACCGGACTGGTACGCGCTGTCGTGCGTGCTCGACCGCGCGCGCACCGACTACCGCGGCACCGCGTTGGGCGACGACGCCGACGCGCAGTGGCAGACGCTGCAGGACGACGCGCGCGCCGCCGCGCACCTCGAGGCCGGCCGACGCCTCGACGCGCTGCGCAAGAAGTACGGGGAAAGGACGCCTCGCGACCCCACGGCGCTGCGCGAGCAGCTGAAGTGGATCCTCGAGCACCACGGGGACACACCGGCCGGCCAGCTCGCGCGATGGTGGCTGCAGCGGCTGTGACCGCGCTTCCCGATCAGAAGCCGACCCGATCAGAAGCCGACGTCGTAGGCCTGCGTCAGCACGAACGGCCCGGGCCCGATCGGCGGACCGCCGACCCCGCACAGGTCGAACACCACGGCCTGGGTCGACAGCGACGTCAGCGGCGTGCACGGCACGGTGCCGGCGGCGATCAGCGGCACCGACACCGTCAGGCTCGCGACGCCCGCGGCGTTGGCGACCAGGGTGGTCGAGAACACGGTCGCGCAGCCGGTGTTGAAGAAGATGTCGAGCGACTGGTTGGTGGCGGAGCACGCCGGCAGCGTGCCGAGCGGGATCGCCGGCGCGCACGCGTTCGGCGGCCACGGCGCCACGCAGCCGCGGCACGGGCATGAGGTCCACAGGATCACGACGAAGGCGCCGGGTACGGTCTGCACGCTCATCGTCAGCGTGACCGGCGACGGGAAGCACAGCTGGGTGCACGACTGCGAGCCCGAGGTCAGGCCGTTGAGCGTGTAGTCGTTGATGCCGGGGACGCCGGTGGTCTGGGCGGCAAGACCGGCCGTGACTGCGAACACGACCGGGAGCAGGCGGGCAGCTGGGTGGAAACTCATGGTTGCCTCGACGGCAGGAGATCGGGCCGGCCCCCGCGAATCACGGAGGGGTCCGCCCAGCAATGACCCGGGGGGCCGGCGACCGGACATCCGCCGCCGGAGATTCCTCACGCGACCGCGGGGTTCCGGGCCCCACCTGCGCGCGGGGCTGCGAATGCGGCGCCGCGAAGCCTGGCGAACTACCCGTCCTCGACCAGACACGACAGCCCCCGCGCTTCGCCGAGCGGCGTGAGCTCGTAGAGCACCAGGGGTCCCCGCACCTGCCGGAACACCCGCCAGCCGCTGTCCGATGGGAGCACCGGGTGCGGGTCGACCGCCTGCGGCAGCACGAACACGAACACCCGGGTCGCCGGCAGCACGACCAGCTCGAGGACGCGCAGGCCGTCGGTCGACGCCGCGTCCACGCCGCGCTCGAACCGGACGCCCGGTTGTTGTCGCCACACCAACGGCGACGGCAGCTCGGGCGCCAGCGGCCGCACGAACTCCGGCAGCTCGCCGGGCGCCAGGCACGAGGGCTGCTGCGCCGGGTCCAGCGGTCCGCAGACCGCGAGCCAGCTGCGGCCCACCGCCGCGCGCAGGGCCTCGATCCGTTCGGCATCGGCCACACTCGGCGCGCTCCACGGCTGCAGCCAGGCGAGCAGGACGGCGGCGGCGAACACGGCACCCGCGACGAACAGGCGCCACCGCCGGGGCGAAGCCCCGGCCACCGGGGTCGGAACCGCGAGCTCCGGCACGGCGAAGCCGCGGCGCAGGGACGCACCGACCGCCTCGTGCAGCGCCCGTTCGGCGCGCAGCGCGGGATCGGCAGCCATCCGCCGTGCGAACGCCGCGCGAACCTGCGGGTCGCCATCCCCGTCGAGCCAGCGCTGCAGCTCGTCGCGATCGGTTGCATTCATCGTGCTTTCCTCGCGTCGGCAGAACGCAGGTGGGTATCGCGAAGCTGCTCGACCAGCTGCTGGCGCGCGCGATGCACGTGGCTCATCGCGGTCCCCTCGGGCAGGTCGAGCATGCGGCCGATCTCGCGGTACGGCAGCTCCAGCACGGTGCGCAGCAGGAGACAGGTGCGCTGCGTCTCCGGCAGGCTCTCGACGCCGCGCAACACCCGGTCGTCGAGTTCGGTCTGGTCCGGAAGGATGGCGCCGGCCTCGGTCACCAGCGGCGCGCTCGCGACGGGTGCGACTGGGTCCGGCATGTCGGGCTCGAACAGCCGCGGGGCGCGGCGCCCGCGGCGCATCTGGTTCAGGGCGGTGAATCGCACGATCGTGGCCATCCAGGCGACGAAGTCGGAGTCGACGCGGAACGTCGCCAGCCTGGCCATCGCCAGCAGCGCCGCGTCCTGCACCGCGTCTTCGGCGCCCTCGCGGGAGCCGAGCACACCGGCGGCGACGCACCAAAGTGCCGGCGCCGCGTGCTCGAAGCGCGCGGCGAACTGGTCGAGGCTCAGGGGCTGCGCGGTCCGGTCCGACATCCGCGGGGCGGGACGCAGATGTCCGGGCGGCACTCCGCCATTGCAGGATTCCGGCGCGGCGCGCCTGCCGTGCTCCGCAACGGCGCCTCGCGAGGACTCGGGAATCTGCAGGTCGTGCAAGGACCGGTCGCCGCCCGGACATCCGTTCCCGCATGAACGCCCACCACTCCATCGCGCTCGCCGCCGGCCTCTGCCTCGCGGCCTGCACCGACCCCGCCGCCCGGAACGACACCCGCGACGCCGCCACCGCGACGTCCCAGGTCATGGTACGCGTGCACATCGTCGAGGCCTCCGGCGGCGGTTGAGGCGCCTCCGCCCAGGCCCGTGCGGCCATGGAGACCCTCGCCGGCGTCGATCGCCTGCTGATGTGCGGGACCCGCGCCACCCTGCTGCTCGCGCCGGGTGCGGACCTCGCCGAGGACGACGCGCGGAAGGCCTTCGAGAGCAAGGGGCTGAAGTTCGAGGGCCTCGCGACCGAGACGATCGAGCGACCTGCCGCGGCCTATGTCGCCAGGACGCCGAAGTTCACTTGAGCCGCAACCGCCAAGAAGGTCCGTGCGGCCTTCCTCACCGAGGTGAACGGCGTGCAGGACATCTTCTGCGGACCCGAGACGATCGTGCACGTGCGCAGCGGCGCAGCGGACCCGACTCCTGCCGCGATCGCCGCGGCGTTGAAGCGGCTCGGCGTCGACTGCGAAGGCGTCGAGCGCGACGACGCGGCGATGTTCTAGAGGCGGCGTCGCGCCGCCTCAGTCGACGCGCCGGTAGACCCCGTCGAACATCCGCGACCAGGCCTTGCCGTCCGGCGACATGTCCATCGCCGAGCCGAGCTGACCGGGCTTCGAGTGGTCGTACGTGAGGCGCATGTGCCCCATCGGACCGTGGCTCTGCAGCGTCAGCACATCGCCCTTCCAGCCACCGCGGAACTGCTCGCGCCCGGTGCCGATGCTGTCGAACCACTCGAGCACGACCTCCCCCTTCTCGGCGTCCCAGCAGTAGACGCCGTGGCCTTCGAAGCAGACGACGCCGTCGCGCTTCTGCTCGTAGTCGACGACGACGTGGAAGCCGCCGACCGCCACCCGGCAGCGCGACTCGGCCTCCGCGGTGCTGCCCTTCGGGTCCCACTGCGACGGGTGCATGGTCTCGGTGCCTCGCCAGATGCCGGCGAGCTTCTCGAGGCGCTTGTGTTCGGCGGTGGGCTCAGGCATGTCCATGGCAGGGATCCTCGCGAGGGTCGGGTGGTTGGCAGGGTCGGACATGCTACCCCACCGCGCTCCTCCACCGCGCGAACCCGCGCGGCTGCCGTCGCCGTCCCCCGGGGCGCCGGGTAGGCTCCCTTCTCCATGGGCACCGCCGCAGGCGACGGGCGCGGACCGGGCCGCCGTTGGCGGCGGCGCCTGCTGCTGGGAGCGCTGGCGCTCACCCTGGCCGCGGCGGCGATGCACCAGCACGTGCTGTGGAGCGCCAGCGGCCACCTGCACGAGCTCGACGACGTCGCGCCGCGCGAGACGGCGATCGTCCTCGGCGCCCGCATCCACCCCGACGGCACGCCGACGCCGATGCTCGCGGACCGGCTGCGCGCCGCGGCGACGTTGTGGCACGAGGGCAAGTGTCGCCGCGTGCTGCTCAGCGGCGACGGCAGCAGCCGTCCGGGCTACGACGAGGTCGCGGCGATGCGTGCGGCGATCCTGGCCCTCGACGTGCCGGCGGCGGCCGTGCTCGAGGATCGCTTCGGCCTGCGCACACTCGACTCGATGCACCGGGCGCGCGACGCCTTCGGCATCGAGGCGGCGATCGTGGTCAGCAACCCGTTCCACATAGGCCGCGCGGTGTTCCTGGCGCGCCAGCACGGCATCGACGCGGTCGGGGTCAGCGCACCGCTCGGCGCGTCCTACTCGCGATCGACCCTGTGGCGCAACCGCGGCCGCGAGGTGCTGGCGCGCGTGCGGGCCTGGCTCGACGTGTTCGTGCTCGGCACGCGCCCGCGGGTGCCGCGGTAGCAGCCGCGACGCGTCGCCATCCGAGCCAACCCGCCCGCACCTCGCCGTTCGCGAGCACCACCTCCATCGCCGGGCGGCGGCTCAGCAGGGGTCGTCGCGTTCGGTGAACAGCTCGTGGTCGTGCCCCGGGTGCGCGTGGAACTGCTCGCGCTCTGCCGCCCAGTCCGTCGCCGAGTAGCAGATCTTCAGGTCGTCGCCGATGGCCGCAGTCCAGATGCGAAGCCGGCAGAGAGCGCGCCGATTGACCTCCCGGCCGATGTTGCGAACGAAGCCGCCGTAGATCCTCCAGAACTCCTCCTCCGACACCGGCCGGTCCAACCACTCTGCCGACCGCGGGTCCTGGGCTCGCTGCCAGATGCGGAGCCAGGCCTCCTGGAGGACGTCCTCGACCTCCCAGGTCAGCGGATCGAAGCCGTGGCACCTGATCCTGCCCAAGATCGCCCGCGCCTTCGCAAGGACGGCGCGGTGGACGGTGGAGGGGCGCTTCTCAACGTGCTGGCGCACCGTCAGGAGTTCAGTCGTCAACTTCGGAACCTCCGGGTCTTGATCCTCGACGTCCAATGTCGTGAGCGGGAGTCCCCGGGTCAATTTCCTCGCGGGGCGACCGTCTCGCGCCATTGGAAGTCGGACGCGCTGCCGAGGACGCAGCGGCGGCCCGCGCCCGCAGCGGCCGACTCACCGCCCGGTGCGCCTGCCAATCCGAACAACCCGAGTCCGTGACGAACCATGCAACACCCGAGAAACCCCTTCCCGACCGACCTCGACGAACGCGGCGCGCGCAACCACGCATGCATTCTGTCGGCGCTGGCCCAGCAGGCCGCGGAGTTCGTGGCGCTCCGAGGTCGCTGCGACCGGCTCTCGACGATGGACGATGCGGCCTACATCGCCATGACCTACGGGCTGGAGGACATCGGCGGCGGCCTCCGGGTCGCGCGGGCCGCGATCTCGAGCTGCGAGCGGGTATCCCCGCGCCCCGGTCAGAAGTGGTAGAGCATCCAGTAGACGACGACGCCGGTGATCGACACGTACAGCCAGATCGGCGCCGTCACCTTCGCCCACCGGAGGTGCTGCTCGCGGCGGTCCTTCAGCCCGAGCCAGATCGTGCGCAGGATCAGCGGCACCTGCACGGCGGCGAGCACGACGTGCGTGATCAGCAGCGCGAAGTAGAACGTCCGCCAGCCGCCCTCGCCCTGGAACTTCACCGGCTCGGTGTTCAGGTGGTAGGTGACGTAGCTGACCAGGAACAGCGCCGACACCCCGGCCGCTGCGAGCATCAGCACCTTGTGCAGCGCCTCCTTCCGCAACTTGATGGCGATCAGTCCGGCGACGATCAGCACGGTGGCCAGCGCGTTGAGCGCGGCGTCGACGGTGGCGAGGACGCGAAAATCGAAGGCAGCGAGCATGCGATGGTCTGGGCTCAGACGGCGTCGCGCGCGCGGCGGCGCGTCACGACCCAGGTGCCGAGCAGGAAGGTGATCCCCGCGAACAACGCGGTGCCGGCGAGGCACACGGCCATCCCCGGCACGCCGGTGACCTGCCCCTGCAGCGCGTGGCGCAGGGCGCCGACGCCGTAGGTCATCGGATCGATCCAGCGGACCCACGCCAGCACCGGGTGCGCGTCCTCCATCGGGAAGAACGCGCCCGACAACAGCAGCATCGGCATCAGCACCAGCATCATGATGCCGTGGTAGCCGGCGGTGCTGTCCATCACCCACGCCAGCGCGAAGCCTAGGCCGGTGACCGACAGCGCCAGCAGGAACAGCACGCCGAGCCCGGCCAGCGCCGAGCCGAAGGTCAGCGGCACACCGGCCAGCGGCGCCAGCAAGAGGAACACCACGCCGAGGCTCCAGCCGAGCACGGTGCCGCCGAGGATCTTGCCGAGCGCGATCGCCGCGCGCGGCACCGGCGCCACCAGCACGCCCTGCAGGAACCCTTCCTTGCGGTCCTCGATCACGGTGATGGTGCTGAAGATCGCGGTGAACAGCGCGATCATCGCCAGTGTGCCGACGAAGAAGTAGCTGCCGTAGTCGAGGCCGCCGGGCTTGAACGAGCCGTGCAGCGCGCCGCTGAACAGCAGCCAGAACACGATCGGCTGCAGCAGCGAGCCGGTCACGCGCGAGCGGTCGCGCAGGAAGCGCACGATCTCGCGGTGGCACAGCGGCAGCGCGGCGCCGAGCAGCGTCGCGCGTGCCGGCGTCGACGCGGCTCCGTCGTTCGCGGTCATCGGCGCCTCCTCCGCCCGCGGGCCTCGGGCTCGGGCGGCTTCACCACGAAGCGCTTGCCGGTCAGGTGCAGGAACACGTCGGCCAGCGACGGGTGCGCCACCGACACGCGGCGCAGCCGGTCGCCGAAGGCGTCGATCAGCGGCGGCACGCGGTCGTGCACGCGCTCGCCCTCGAGGCGCACGACGCCGTCGAGCTCCTGCGCGTCGCCGCCCAGGTGCTTGCGCACCTCGACGAGCACCGCGGCCTCGGCCTCGACCTCGAGCACCTGTCCGCCGACCTTGCGCATCAGCTCGTCGGGCGTGCCGGCGCCGACCACCATGCCGCCGTCGAGCAGCACCAGCCGATCCGCCTCGGCGGCCTCGTCCATCAGGTGCGTGGTGAACAGCACGGTGATGCCATGCTGCCGGCGCAGCAGCGCCCACATGTCGCGGCGCGCCGCCGGATCGAGGCCGGTGCTGGCCTCGTCGAGCAGCACCAGCTGCGGCCGGTGCAGCAGCGCCTTCTGGATCTCCACGCGCCGGCGCAGGCCGCCGGACAGCTCCTCGACGCGGTCGCCGGCGCGGTCGCGCATCTCCGCGACCTCCAGCAGCTCGTCGGCGCGGCGCTCGAGCGCGGCGCCGGACAGCCCGTAGAGCCGGCCGCCGTAGCGCAGGTTCTCGCGCACCGTCAGCTTGCGGTCGACGGCCGGCGACTGGAACACCACGCCGATGCGCTGCCGCACCGCCGCCGGCTCGCGGCCGAGGTCCAGCCCGAGCACCGACACCGTCCCCTGCTGCGGCGGCACGATCGTCGACAGCACCCTGAACAGGGTCGACTTGCCGGAGCCGTTCGGCCCCAGGAAGCCGAACGCGCTGCCGGCCGCGACGTCGAAGTCGACGCCGCCGAGCGCGCGGCGCTCGCCGTAGGAGAACGCGACGCCGCGCGCGGTGACCGCCGGGGCGCTCACAGCGGGAACACCGGGTCCTGCCGGTCGAGCACCAGCACCAGCAGCAACGCCGGCAGGTACACGATCGACACCAGGAAGGTCATCCGCATCGCCGACTCCCAGCGCGTGATCGCCGCCATCACCGCCGGCACGAAGAACAGCACGTCGAGACAGATCGCGGTGCCGAGGTAGACCTCGCCGGCCATGCGCACGACGAACGGCAGCAGCGACGCGATGCCGAGGCCCGCGGTGTACAGCAGCATGGTCATGCGGGTCCGTTCGCCGGCCGGATCGACCACCGGCAGCATGCGCATGCCGGCGCGCGCGTAGTCCTCGCGGTGCCGCCAGGCGATCGCCAGGAAGTGCGGGATCTGCCAGCAGAACAGGATCATGAACAGGATCAGCGCGCCGAAGCCGAGCCGCCCCGTGACCGCGGCGTAGCCGACGACCGGCGGCAGCGCCCCGGGGATCGCACCGACCAGGGTGTTGAGCGGCGTGCGCGTCTTCATCGGTGTGTAGACCAGCACGTAGCTGCCGAGGATCGCGGCGCACACCAGCGCCGCCATCCAGGTGCTGAACACCAGCAGCATCCCGAGGCCCAGCGCGGCGGTGATCCAGCCGAACGCCAGCACCTGCCGCGGCTGCAGCCTTCCGGACGGCAGCGGCCGCGCCTGCGTGCGGTGCATGCGCGCGTCGAGCTCGCGCTCGCGGTACATGTTGAACGACGACGACGCGGCGGCGACCAGGAAGGTGCCGACCGTCGTCGCCGCGACCACGTCCAGCGGCGGCACGCCGTACGGCGTCCAGCCGCAGAAGCAGCCGGCGACGACGGCGAACACCGCCAGCGCCGACAGCCGCGGCTTGCCGAGCTCGTAGTACGCGCGCAGCGTGTTCATGCGCGAACCCGCGGCGGGCGCGGCGGCGAGCGCCAGCGCCGGGTCATGCACCGCCGCCTCCCGCCGGCGCGGTGCCGCGGAACACGTGCGCCGTGAGCAGGCTCTGGGTGACCGTCAGCAGCGCACCGATCAGCACGTGGGTGGAGATCAGCGCGGCGCGCCACAGCTGCTCGACGTTCTCCGGGTGCTTGCCGGTCCGGACCAGCAGCGCGACGAAGCCGAGCACGATCTGCACCACCAGCAGGCCGAGCAGCACCCGCGCCAGCTGCGGCACGCCGGGGATCGCGCCGAGCTTGCCCTGGGCGATGCCCGACGCGACCAGCACGATCAGGAACACCACCAGCGCGTTGGCGACGTGCGTCCACAGCGCGTGCGGGCTGCCCGAATGCCGCGCGATCGCGCCGACCACGGTCTGCAGGATCAGCATCGCGGTGGCGACGACCGCCATCGTGCGCGCGGCGCCCGCCGACGGGTGCGCGAGGCGCGGCGTCGCGGCGCAGCGCGACGACAGCGCGTAGGCGTTCACCGCGAACAGCGCGAGCGTGACCTGCGCCAGCGTCCCGTGCGTCGCCGACGACAGCACCGGCAGCCCCTTCAGCACGCCGACGCCGCCG
Organism: Planctomycetota bacterium; assembly: GCA_050245995.1. Taxonomy (GTDB): domain Bacteria; phylum Planctomycetota; class UBA1135; order UBA1135; family UBA2386; genus JBFWWV01. Next base: position 353,435 of record JBFWWV010000002.1, read on the forward strand.
ATCACGGCCTGCGCGACGATCAGCACCGCCCCGGCCATGGCGCTGCGGCGCAGCGCGACCGACGCCTGCGGGACGCGCCGCAGCCAGACCGCCAGCCAGATCGCCATCGCCACGGCGACGCCGGCCGGCAGCCGGTGGAAGTGCTCGAAGAAGCCGGGCAGCGTCGTGTACGAGCGCTCCGGCATCAGCCCGCCGTCCGACAGCGGCCAGTCCGCGAACGCCAGCCCCGAGCCGGTGCTGGTCGTCATCGCCCCCATCAGGATCACGAACACGACCAGCCCGGTCATCCAGACCGCCAGCCGGAACGGACCGTGCAACCCGGACCGGAGGTCGTCCGGGCGGGCGGTGGCGATCGGGTCGGCGGCGCGGTCTGCGGTCATTGGGGCGATGCCGCTCGTGCCCGGCCAGGGGTCGGGCCGGTTCGGCCGGTTCGGGGCGGGCCCCGCCGGACGGCTGGGCTGCCCTCGGGTCGGCGCGGGGGTCGGGACGCGGCGGGCCGAAGAGAATGCCGTCCGGCGCCGCGATTTTCACCAGCGAGGCCCGTACGTGCCGACGGCGCCGGACGACTCGGGTCGCCGGCGCCGGAGGTTCGAACCCGGTTGCTGCGAGAGGCGCGGGCCAACGGGCGCCCGCGCGCGGCCTCACTGCATCGTGCGGATGCGACGCGGCTCCTGGCCGCCGTCGTCGAACGCCTCCCACATCGGGCGCTCGAAGTCCTTCAGGCCGTGGTGGTCGACGACGCGGTCGAGCTCGCGGCTCGGACGGGTCTCGGCCGTGGCCAGCAGGTGCTCGATCTCGTGGTCGAAGTTGGTCGACAGGCCCGCCGCCGTGCGCAGGCAGCCGACCGCCTGGTTCGACTCACCGATGCGCAGGTAGCAGATGCCGAGGTTCTTGTAGGCGGCGCGCTGCACCTCCGGCGGGACGCCGGCGCCGGGCGCCATGGTCAGCTCGGCGATCGCGCGCTGCCAGCGACGCTCGGCCATGAACTGCTCGCCGCGGTACATGTGCGCCAGCACCGCCGCGTCGACCTGGTCGCCGACGACCGCGAAGTCCTGGATCTCGATCCACGGCGCGTTCTGGAACGTGTTGCGGACGATCGCGGTGATCTCCATGCGCTGGTACATGCGCAGCTCGAACACCTCCTGCAGCTGCTTCCCCGTCTTCGGGTAGAACAGGTTGCCGAACAGGTCCTCGTAGGCGTCGCGCTGCCAGATCGGCTGCTCGTCGGCCCACACGTGCAGGTTCGAGTAGTCGGTCGGCGTGAAGCGCGTGAAGAAGGGGTTGCTGAGCTTGCCCAGCGACGCGAACTGCGCGGTGAACCGCACCTTCACGTTGCGGAACGCCTCCGGATCCTTGCGGATCGTCGTCAGGGTCGTCGAGACCGGAGTGCCGAATTCGGGGTCCTGCGCCGGCAGGTTCGCGGCGAGCAGGACGATCGTGGCGAGCAGCGACGTCTTCATGGTTTGACTCGTTTCGGGTTCGAAGGGGACTCTCTCAGTCGGTCAGGCGCTCCATCAGCCGGCGCAACGCGCGGTCCAACAGCTCGTCCGGAACGTCCTCGCCCGAGTGCACGAGTTCGCGCAGGAGCCGCATGCGCTCTGCCTTCGGCAGCTGGCGGTCCATGAGTTCCTGCACGAGTCGCTCCACGGATTCGGATGGCGGTTTCGTCACGGCTGTAGAACCTGGTTGCGACAGAGCGGAGCGGGGTTGCCCCCGACCCTCGTGTATCGGTGTTCGACGCGAGCGGGCTTGACCGCGATTGCCGCGCCCGTTGTCCGCGGCGCCGACACCCCCGCCCGCAGGACGCGGCTGCCATGACCGGCTGCCATGGCCCGGATCACGCCGTCCTCAAGCGGCGGCCGCGCCGGGCCCGATCTGCCGCGGAACCCGACGCTCACCGCCAGAATGCCGAACATCCGCACAGTCCGTCGCCTGCTGCTCGCCACAACCGTCGCGACCCTCCACACCGCGGCACCCGCCCAGGACGTGATCCTGAGCGAGGTCGCCGCCGGCGACACCGGCAGCTGGATCGAGCTGCACAACCGCGGCGCCGCCGCGGTCGACCTGTCGACCTGGTCGCTGTACCTGACGACCGCGACGCCGCACCAGCCCAACACCTACTGGTGGGCGTTCCCGCCGGGCACCTCGGTGCCGGCCGCCGGCTTCCTGCTGGTGCGATGGATGGCGCCGATCCCGGCCGCGCCGGTGCCCGGTGAGGTCGCCACCGGCGACACGCTCCAGCACTTCCTGTTCGGCCTCGGCGGCGAGGCGCTGCCAGAGGCACACGGATCGCTGGCGCTGCTGCGCACGCAGCGCAACGAGCTGATGAACACCGTCGCGATGTTCGCCGACTGGGTGACGTGGGGCCCGGGCGCGCCGCCGCGCGAGGACCTCGCCGAGCAGGCCGGAGTGTGGGTGCAGGGGCACGCGGCGCCGGCGCTCCTGCCCGGCGGGTCGCTGGCGCGGCACCCGGGCAGCGGCCTCGCCGGACATCCGGAGCTGCAGTGGTTCGTCGACCCGACGCCGACGCCGCTCGGCGACAACACCGGCGCCGCCGACGTCGCCAGCATCGGCACCGCGTGCGCGCCCGTCGGTCACCACCTGCTCGGCGCGCCGCGGCTGCGCGCCGACTCGCTGCCGCTGCTCGGCAACGGCGGGTTCGCGCTGGTCGTCGACCACACCACCGGCGTGCTGCTCGAGCACTGCCTGATCGCGTTCGCGGCCGAGCCGTCGCCGACGGGCCTGCGCGGCCTGTTGCCGCCGGCGCCGGGCGACGCCGACTGCGCGGTGTGGCTCGACCCCGGCAGCGCGTTCGCGACGCGCTGGCTGCGCACGACGATGGGCGGCACCGCGGTGCCGCTGCCGCTCGACGCGCTGCCCCCGGCGCTCGCCGGCGCGCGCTTCACGGCGCAGGCGCTGGTGTTCGACTTCTGGAGCACGGCGTGGCCGCCGTACCAGGGCCTCAGCAACGCGCTGGTGGTGACGCTCGGCGGCTGAGGCGCGCCGCTACTCGGGCGCGGCGACGCGCGCGCGGCGGCGCACGATGCGCTCGGGCTCCTCGCCCGCGCGCCACAGGAACGCGATCGCGCTGGTGCCCCACTCGCGCAGGTCGACGGCGAGGTCGTCGTCGAAGTCGTCCTCGTCGAGCACGCCGGCCTCGAAGTGGAACACCACGCAGCCGCGCGGGGCCAGCGACTGCACCAGCCGCCGGGCGCGATAGACCGACTTCACCGGGTCCTCCTGCACGAGCGCGTACGGCGGGTCCAGGAAGATCAGGTCCGGCGCCGCGAGCTCGCCGTCGGCGGCCGGCGGCTCCCACGCGTCGCCGCGCACCACGCGGCTGCGCGACTCGGCGTCGTCGCCGAGCATCTCGAGGTTCTCGCGCAGCACCTCGAGCGCCTTGTTGGTCTTCTCGACGAACACCACCTCGCGCGCGCCGCGGGACAGCGCCTCGATGCCGGTCGCGCCGGTGCCGGCGAACAGGTCCCAGACCGTGCGGTCCTCGATCTCGTCCTGCAGCACGTTGAAGATCGCGGCCTTGACCTGCGCCAACAACGGACGCGTTCCCAGGCCGCGTACGCTGCGCAGCACCCGGCCGCCATAGACGCCGGCGATGACCTTGAGGCTCATTGCATGGGTTCCAGGGATGATTTCCTGCGCCGACGTCCGCCGCGCCGGAGCGAGCGGTCGGTCGGTGGTCTGCCGCGAGGGGAGACGGCGACCGTGCGGTATCGTGGCGTCTCTGCCGACGCCGCGCAACCACCGCAACCCGCGCGGCCCCGTCGACTACGTCGGTTTTCCGAGTCCTGTGCCACCCGCCCCGGAGCCACTGCTCGCCGTCCACGTCGCGGGCCTCGAGTTCGCGCTCGAGCCCGGGAGGATCTACCGGCTGGGCAGCGCCGCCGAGTGCGAGGTCCGGCTGCCGCCGGTGGAAGGGGCGCGGCCGGTGGTGGCGCGCCTGCGCCTCGAGGACGGCGCCTGCCAGGTCGAGCCGTCGGGCACTGCGCCGTTCGCGTCGTTGCGGCCCGGCGACTCGCTGCGCCTGCACGGCATCGAGCTGCGGGTGGTGGTCGACGCCGGCGGCGCCCCGATCCTGCCGGACCCGGGCATGCAGCGCGCCCGCGCCCTGGCCGCGGTCCGCGACCGCGCCAAGGCGGCGGTCGACGCGACCCGCACCGAGTCGTTCGAGCAGGTGATGGCGCGCGAGCTGCGCCGGGCGCCGTGGCTGACGCTGTCGCTCGCGCTGCACGCGCTGCTGCTGCTGCTGCTGTGGGCGCTGTTCCCCGCGCCGCCGCCCGGCGGCGTCGAGCGCGCGGTGTTCGGCTTCCAGGGCGGCCTCGGCGACCGCGCCGCGCCGGCGCCGGCGGGCGAGCTGCCCGAGGTGCAGATCGAGCCCGCCGAGGCCCTGGAGCCGACCCTCGCCGAGCTGCCCGACGTCGCGGTCGACCTCGGCTCTGCGCCGCCGGAGCCGCGCGAAGGGCCGGGCGCCGGCAGCTCGCTGCTGCGCATCGGCGACCAGCGTGTCGCCCGCGCGCGACCGCGGCGCAGCGGCGGCGGCGACGTGCTCGACGGCGGCGTCGGCGACGGTGGCTTCCGCGAAGTCGTCGAGGAGGTGCGCCGCACCGGGCTCGAGGTGGTGTTCGTGTTCGACAGCACGGGGTCGATGGGCGACTGCATCGCCGCCACCAAGGCCGGCATCGCCGACATGCTGCAGGCCCTGCGCGCGCTGGTGCCCGATGCCCGCTTCGCGCTGGTGACCTACCGCGACCGCGGGCGCCGCGAGGACTACCTGCTGCGCGAGCTGCCGCTGACCGGCGACTTCTACGCCGCCATCAACTTCGTGCAGTCGGTCGAGGCCGACGGCGGCGGCGACGTGCCCGAGGCGGTGCTCGACGGCATGCGCGCCGCGTTCGCGCAGCCGTTCCGCCCCGGCGCGCGCCGCGTCGTGGTGCTGGCCGGCGACGCCTCGCCGCACGACGACGAGCAGCGCACGCTGCTGAACGAGGTGCGGCGCTTCGCCCGGCAGCAGGACACGCGCGTGCACGCGCTGGTCACCGGCAAGAGCATCACCGGCGAGGACCCGACCGACGCGTTCCGCCGCATCGCCCAGGGCGGCCGCGGCGAGTGCGGCACCGTCGAGGACCACGACCGCATCCTGCAGCGCGTGCTGTCGCTGGCGTTCGGCGCCGAGTTCGAGCACAACCTGGACGCGGTGCGTCGGCAGATGCGCGACCGCAGCGGCGCGCCGCCGACCTGGGCGCTCGACCTGGCCCGCGGCGGCGGCGACGCGCTGGCGCGCGCGTTCGCCGCCGATCTCGTCGCACCCGAGGTCGTCGATGCCCTGCTGCGCCGGCCACGCCGCGCGGTGAGCCTGGAGCTGGCCGAGCTCCTGGGCAGTTCCCGGCTGCCGGCCAGCGGCCTGCAGGCGGTCGCGCACGTGCTCGGCCGCCAGCTGCAGCTCGACGCCCCGCCAATCGATCCGGAGCAGCCGCGGCCGCTGCCGCCGCAGCGGGTCGCCGAGCTGCGCCAGCGCATCGAACTGGTGCTACCGGACTGATCCGATCCGCATGGTGCGCCGCGCGCGTAGGTGACGTACGCTGTCTCGTCGCCCGGGCCCCGCGCATCCGCATTCGCACCACCGAACCTGCATGACGATCCTCCCGGAACGCACCCTCGAGCGAACGCCGGGCCAGACAGCGACACCGACGCCGCGGGCGATGCCGATCGAGATGCGCAAGACCTTCGGCATGCGGCTCGTGCTGGCCTACAGCTGGCTGTTCGGCTGGCGCCGCCGCAAGCAGGACGACGGCGGCTGGACCGCGCCGGCGTGGGACGACGACGACGGCGCCCTCGCGTATGCGCAGTGGCGCTACGACCAGACCGCGCGCTTCCTCGGCCACTTCCCGCCCGTCGAGTTCGCCGGCAGGACGGTGCTCGACTTCGGCTGCAGCCACGGCGGTTCGGTCGTCTACTACGCCGAGCAGGGCGCCGCCAGCGTGATCGGCGTCGACATCGCCGACTGGCAGCTGCGCCTCGCGCAGCGGTACCTCGAGCACAAGAACCCGGACGGCCGCCTGCCGGTCGAGGTGCGCCGCGGCGACCACGACCGCACGCCCGTCGACGACGGCTCGATCGACCTGCTGATGTGCGCCGACGTCGTCGAGCACCTGCAGGAGCCCGAGCGCGTGTTCGCCGAGTGGCACCGCATGCTCGCCGCGGACGGCCGCGCCTACGTGAGCTTCGGGCCGCTGTGGTACCACCCGCACGGCGTCCACCTCTGGGAGCTGTTCCCCGGGCCGTGGACCCACGTGCTGTTCCCCGAGCGCGCGGTCGTCGCCACCCGCCACCTGCTCAAGCAGGACGGCCTCGACCCGCGCGCGGTGCGCACCTACCGCGACCTCGGCTTCAACAAGATGACCGTGCGCCGCTTCCTGAAGCTGCTCCAGCGCTCGGGCTTCGTCGCCGAGCAGCTCGAGCTGTGCCCGGTGCGCAACCTGAAGCCCCTGGTGTGGCTGCCGCTGGTGCGCGAGCTGTTCGTCACCGAGGTCCACTGCGTGCTGAAGAAGGCCTGACCGGCGGCGATGCCGCGCCCGCGCCTCAGCGCGCCGCGCGCACGCGCCAGACGTACACCGACGCGTCCTTCGGCCCGATCCAGCACGGCAGCAGCTGCACCAGCTCGAACTGCTCGCGCAGCGCCTGCCGCAGCGTGCCGTCGCGGTCCTTCTCCGCGAGCTCCGGCAGCGACGCGACCACGAACAGCTCGCGCCCCTGCTGGCGTGCGGTCCAGGTCACGCCGCGGAAGTAGGTGTGGCCGTTCCAGCTGGCGTGCTCGGGCAGGCCGGTGCCGTAGACCCACTGCGTCTCGATGCCGTAGACGGTGGCGTCGCGCTCGGCGGTCGCCTCCTCGTGGCCGCGGTGGTAGTTGGGCCGCATGTAGTACAGCAGCGTCGGCTCGTTGCTCGTGCACACCAGCACCGGACGGTTGCCGGCCGCCGCCTGCACGACCTCGCAGGCCTCGCGCCACCGGCCGCGATCCCCGTACTGGACGGTGTAGTACAGGTAGTCGTAGGCGACCATGTCGAGGCCGAGGATCAGCGGCAGCACCGCGGCCGCGCAGCCGCGCGCGACGCCCGGCGCCAGCGCGCGCCGCGCGACCGCGGCCACGTGCACCGCCGCCGCGGACGCCAGCAGCAGCACCGCCGGCAGCGCGCAGATGCCGTAGCGCGCGGTCACCTTGACGATGGTGCCGCCGAGCCACGCCAGCCCGAGCAGCGGCAGCACCGCGCAACAGGCCGCGAACAGCAGCCGCCCCTGGATCGGTCGCCGCAGCGCCAGCCAGACGCCGAAGCCCGCCGCGCCGAGCAGCGGCAGCCGGAAGTAGAACGCCGTCGTCTGCACCATGTGCGCCAGCGACGGCTGCGCCTTCTGGGCGCGGAACGCCTCGAACGGCGGCAGCAGCTGCACCAGGTGCGGCCCCAGCAGCAGCACCGCGGCGCCGGCACCGAGCACGATCCCCATGCGCCGGTCGTGCCGCCGCACGCGGATCAGCAGCCAGTAGGCCCCGAACGCCGGCAGCAGCATCAGTCCGCTGAAGTGGCAGCTGCCGCACACGAGCGCGGCCAGCACGCCGATCGTCGTCCAGCGCCACGAGCGGCGCTGCTGCCCGTGCCAGAACGTCCAGCATGCCAGCAGCGCGACGAACGCCACCAGCACGTACGCGCGCGCGTTCTGGCTCCAGTAGATGTGCCACGGGTTCACCGCCAGCAGCGCCGCCGCGAGCAGCGCCGCCGACCGGCCGACGATCGCGTTGCCGAACAGCGCCAGCACCGGCACCGAGACGATGCCGACGAAGGCGAACGGCAGCCGCAACCAGCCCTCGGAGAAGCCCGGCAGCACGCCCAGGTCCATCAGCGCGCGCAGGCCGAGGAACGACGTCGGGTACCAGACGCGGACGTCGCCGACGAAGCGCCACATCGGCATCGTGACATCGCGCCACGTGTGGGCTTCGTCGACCCAGAACGACCACTCGCCGAGGCACGACAGCCGCAGCACCGCCGCGACCAACGTGATCCCGAACAGCAGCAGGACGTCGCGCAGGCGCAGCGGCAGCGGCGCCAGCCCGATCGGCGCCTCGGCCACCTGCGGATTCGACGGCTCGTCGGTCATTGCGCTGCGGCCGGACACCATATGCGGCCGGACCGCGAATGGCACCCGCTGCCGCGCCGCGGCGGCCGACCGCGAACTCCCGGCCGGGGCTGCCGACTCCCCGGGCGCTGCGGTAAGGTCCGCCTCTCTTGCCGCTGCTCGACCGTCGCGACCGCCCGCTGCAGAACCTCCGCCTGTCGGTGACCGACCGGTGCAACCTGCGGTGCGCGTACTGCATGCCCGAGCAGGACTACGTCTGGCTTCCGCAGCCGGACCTGCTGACGTTCGAGGAGATCGCGCGGCTGGCGCGGATCTTCACGGGCCTCGGCGTCGACAAGATCCGCATCACCGGCGGCGAGCCGCTGCTGCGCCGCGACCTGCCGCACCTGGTGGGGATGCTGCGCGAACTGCCGGGGCTGCGCGAGCTGGCGATGACGACCAACGGCGTGCTGTTGGCGGAGCACGCCGCGGCGCTGCGCGACGCCGGCCTGCAGCGCCTCACCGTCAGCCTCGACACGCTCGACGCCGAGACCTTCCGCCTGCTGACCCGCCGCGACGACCTGCACCGCGTGCTGGCAGGCATCGAGGCCGCGCGCGCCGCCGGCTTCGACGACGTCAAGCTCGACACCGTGGTGCTCGGCGGCGTCAACGACGCCGAGGTCCCGGCGCTGCTCGAGTTCGCGCGCACGCGCGGCGCCGAGGTGCGGTTCATCGAGTACATGGACGTCGGCGGCGCCACCCGCTGGCGGCCCGACGCGGTGGTGCCGCGCGCCGCGATCCTGCGGGCCATCGAGGCCCGGTTCGGCCCGGTCACGCCGCTGCCGCGCGACCGCGCGCCGGCCGAGCGCTTCCGCCTCGGGGACGGTACCACGTTCGGCGTGATCGCGTCGATGACCGCGCCGTTCTGCGCCACCTGCGACCGCAGCCGGCTGGTCGCCGACGGCACCTGGTTCCGCTGCCTGTACGCGACCACCGGCACCGACCTGCGGTCGCCGCTGCGCGACGGCACCGACGACCAGGGGCTCGCGGCGCTGCTGGCGGCCGCGTGGCGGCAGCGCGACGACCGCGGCGCCGAGCTGCGGGCGCTGAGCCCCGACCGCCGGCCGCTGGCCGACGCCGACGACTTGCGCCGGTCGCCGCACCTCGAGATGCACACGCGCGGCGGCTGATCGCCGCGGCTCAGGCGCGCGGCCGCAGCCGGTCGGCGATCACGTGGCAGCAGATCACCGTCGCGACGATCAGCGCGCCGGGGAACAGCCACAGGTGCCACACCCACAGGTGCGCGCTCGCCTTGCCCTGCGCCAGGACGCCGCCCCACGAGCCGCCCTGCACGCCCGGACCGATGCCGAGGAACGACAGCGTGGACTCGGCGATCACGGCGTGCGCCATGCCGAACGCCGCGACCACCGCGATCTGGCCGCGCAGCTGCGGCAGCAGGTGCGCGAGCACGATGCGGCGGTCGGGCACGCCGAGGTGTCGCGCCACCCGCACGAACTCGCGTTCGCGCAGCGACAGCAGCGAGCCGCGCACCATGCGCGCGAAGCTCGGCCAGATGGTCAGCGCGAACGCGACCACGACGCCGGCCTTCGAGTCGCCGTAGAACGCCGCGACCGCCAGGACCAGCAGCAGGATGGGGAAGCACAGGAACACCTCCACCAGCCGCAGCACGACCCAGTCGACCGCGCCGCGCCGCAGCCCGGCGAGCGCGCCCAGCAGGCTGCCGAGCACGCCGGCGAGCAGCACGCCGAGCACGCTCAGGCCCACCGTCGACCGCGCGCCGCGCAGCAGCCGCGCCAGCACGTCGCGGCCGGTGTCGTCGCAGCCCATGGGGTGACCCCACGACGGGCCGGCGCGCATGCGCGAGAGGTCGGTCTCGGCGGGCCCGTACGGCCACGGCGGGAACACGGCGAAGTCGCCGCTGCCCTTCGGCAGCGTCGCCCGCCAGTCCTTCCAGCGCGCGCCGGACGGGGACGGCGGCGCCTGCCCCCAGATCTCGACCACGGCCGGGAACGACCAGCGGCCGTCGACGCGCGCGCACAGCGGAACGTCGTTGGCCAGCACCGGCGCGAACGCGACGACGAACAGCAGCGCGGCGGCGAAACACCACGGCAGCCGCGACCGCAGCCGGCCGCGCGGGGCCGCGATCGCGCGCGCGTCGACGCGCAGCTCGGGGGCGCCGGCGCTCATGGCGCCAGCTGGACCCGGGGGTCGATCCACCGGTGCAGGAGGTCCGACAGCGCCAGCGACACGAGGGTCGCCGACGAGCCGATCAGGGTCAGCGCCATGACCATCGACTGGTCCTGGCCGCGCACCGCGTTCCACGACAGCCGGCCGAGCCCTTCGATGGAGAACACCGACTCGACCACGATCGAGCCGGTCACCAGCATCGGCAGCAGCGCCCCGGCGATCGTCGCCACCGGCGTGAGGCCGGCGCGCAGCAGGCGGCGGCGCCGCGTCGCCGGGTCGATGCCCCAGACCTCGAGGTTGAGCGCGAACGTCGACGCCGCGGCGCGGCCGACGGATTCGCGCACGAACCGCACGACCAGCAGCGTGGGGCCCATCGCCAGCACGGTGACCGGCAGCACCAGGTGCCCGGCCAGATCCAGCAGCTGCCCGAACACCGACAGGCGCTCGCTGCCGTCGCTGCGCAACCCCGCCGTCGGCAGCCAGTCGAACACCGGGCCGCCGAACCACAGGATCATCAGCGTCGCCAGCAGCACGTCGGGCAACCCGAACAGCGCGAACATCACCGACGTCGCCGCGCGATCGGCCCGCGATCCGGCGCGCATGCCGAGCCAGCAGCCGAGCGGCGCGCCGACCCCGATCGCGACGACCAGGGCCCAGAAGCCGAGCAGGATCGACACCGGCAGGGCGCCGGCGATGCGGCGGCGGAACTCGCGCGGGTCCTCGCCGTCGCCGTGGAAGCGCAGGTTCACCGCGTTCCACAGCCAGCGCCCGTAGCGCTGCACCATCGGCACCGGCTCGAGCGTGTCGGGGTCGACCAGGCCGTAGCGCACCCGCAGCCGGGCCACCGCCACCTCGCGGGGCTCGAGCCCGACCGAGTCGGCCTCGCGGCTCATCGCCACCTCCATCGCCGCGCGATCGACCGGCGCCAGGTCCATCACCAGGAAGGTGACGAACGTGATGCCGATCAGCGTCGGCACCATCCACAACGTCCGCAGCAGGGCCCAGCGCAGCATCGGCATCACCGCGGCTCTGGCGCCCGCGCCGTCACCGTGGGCGCCGACACCAGCTCGCGATCGCCGACGACGACCGCCAGGATCGCCAGCCGCGTCTCCTGCCAGGCGGACCACGGGTCGCGACCGCGGTAGTACTCGAGCGTCAGGATCGGCAGGCCGAGCGTGTTGCCGACCCACGAGCCGAGCGACCCCGGCGTCGGCGCGATGTCGGTGGATTGGCGCATCGGGTAGCCACTGAGCCGCGAGAACCGCTCGGCCAACTCGCGGCCCGGACCGTCGAAGTTGATGAAGCGGTCGTTGCGCCAGCTGTGCGCGACGATCACCAGGTCCGGCTGCAGCTGGCGGATCAGGTCGTGCACGGCGCGCGCCTCCGGCTGGCTCAGCGGCGTGATGCCGAACATCCGGTGCGGCTTGAAGTTGATCGCCGGGAAGTTGCGGTTGAGGTCGACGCCGTTGGCGTTGCCGCGCGTGTTGCGTTCGGTCCCGTCGGGGTTGCTGTCCTCGAGGATGGTCAGCGTGACCGCGTCCAGCGCGCCCGGCTCGGCGGCCAGCGCCGCCGGCAGCTCGGCCGTGGCGATCGCGCCCTCGCGTTCGTCACCGTGGATGCCGCCGATCCACAGCACCCGGCGCGGCCCGAAGCCGATCGTCGTCGCGCGCAGCGGACGCCCCTGCACGCTCTGGCCGACCACGCTCCACACCAGGGCCGGCTCCGGTCGCGCCGGCGCATCGGCCGCGGCGGCGCCCGCGTCGGTGTCGCCGGCGGCGCCCGCGCGATGCCAGGGCGGGTTGCGCGGATGGAACTGCACACAGCCACCCAGCGCCACCAGCGCCATCGCGAGCCCAAATCGGGACCGAACCATCGGCGGCAGGATATCGCGGTGAATCTCGACCACCATCGCTTCCGATGGAGGATCGTGAACAGCACGCTCGAACCGACCAGCGCCACCGCAGCACTCGCGGCCCCCGGCGGGAACCGCGGCGCCGCCCACGACGCCGCCATCGCCGAGTTCGAGCAGGCGCTGGACGCGGTCGACCTGACGTTCCACTTCGGCGCGCTGATCCTGCGGGCGGTGCTGTACCTCGGGCTCGCCGCGATCGCCAGCACCTACGACTTCGGCCCGCACCTGCTGGCCGGCGTGCTGTTCGGCGACTTCTCGGCCTACGCCGCCACGTCGCTGCGCGCGTTCCGCACCGCGCCGGTCGCCGCCGGCGCCGAGCTGCTGCTGTTCAGCACGCTGTTCGCGCTGTGGTGGTGGAACTACGCGTTCCCGCAGTCGCAGGAGTTCCGGGCACTGTTCCTGCTCGGCGGCTTCGGCGCGATGGTCGCGCGCGCCGGCATGGCGCTCGGCAAGCGCGAGCCGAGCATCTACGACTGAGCCGCAGGCTCAGCCGTCCATTCGGCTGATCGCCTGACCGAGGTCCTGGCGCAGCCGGCGGAACGAGTCCAGGCGTCCGAGTCGGTCGAGGCTTGCCGCTGCGGCCAATGCCCGGCGGACTCCGAGCGCATCGCGAGCGGTGCGGACGGCCGGCGACTCCGCGATCCGGCGCTGCAGCAGTTCCTTGGCCTCACCCGGGTCCAGGCGCTCGAGGTTGTCGATATGCACCGGAGCGCCGCCGAGCTGGTCGCGCAGCGCATCGGGATCCGCGAGCAGCCAGGCTTCGAACTCGCGAACGGGGATCGCGAGCACGGGAACATGGGGCGCGTCGAGCACGATCGCCGTGAGGTCGCTGCGACGCTCCGCATCGCCGTCCTCGTCGACGAACACGACGATCAGGTCGGGATGGGGCCGGTGGTCCGGCCACGTGAGCAGCTGGCGGAGCCGCTTGGGATGCCGCAGGTCGCTCCCGCGGGGCACTCGCGCCTGGGTGCGCAGCGGGCCCAGGAACTCGAGCTCTGCCGCCAGGCCCGGTTGCCGGTCCACCAGCAGCCGATGGACGAACTCGTGAGCAGCGCCGCGATGCAGTTCGTCCAGCGTCTCGCCCGGTGACGGCGGCAGCCCTTCCCCTGCCGATGCCTCCGCGGCTCCCTCCGCGTAGACCACGACGCGCATCAGGGAACGCCGCCGAGCCCCCCGGACAGCCACAGGCCGCGCAGGGAGTCGTCGTACTCGCGGAACACCTTGGCCCAGTTGGTCGAGTCCGTCGGCGCGGCTTCGACCTTGGTCTCGCCGGTGGTCTTGTCGCGAGAGAAGAACCGGACCTCCTCGGGCCGGACGAACTCCAGCAGCTCGGCGGAGTGCGTCGCCAACACTACCTGGATTTGCTTGCCCAGCTTGCCTTCCGCCATGTTGCGCAACGTCTCCACGAGCTTGCCGAGCAGGAACGGATGCAGTCCGCGCTCGGGTTCCTCGATGGCGATGACGTCGGGCGGGGGATCCTGATACTGGAGCAGCAGGTACGCGAGCATCAGCATCGAGCCGTCGGAGACCTGCTCGGGCTCGTACCAGGTTCCTTCCGTCCACCGATCCTGGAAGACCATGCGGTGCAGCCCCGCGGACTTCGGGCGTGGGTGGACATCGGCGAACATCGGCACCAGCGCGCAGAACCGACGGGCGAGCTCGTCCTGCTGCGGTCGCGCCAGGGTCGCGAACACGTTGGCGAGACCGCGGCCGGTGGATTCGATGGTCTTGGCCTCGTTCAACGGCACAGCCTCGCGCAAGTGACCGAGGTCGAAGTGCAGCAGCTGGCCTGGCGGGTACTGCCCCGTCCGCTGGATCCCTCGCACGAGGTCGTTGCCGACGCCCGGTCGCCAGGAGCCGGATGCCGCGCTCATGGTCACGTCGACCACGAGGTTGTTCACCGACTCAGCGCGATAGGCGTCCGCGGTGTCGATCTGGCGAGGAGGCACGACGGCTCGCAGCGCACTGCTCTTGCCGGACGCATTGGCCCCCACGAACACCGTCAACGGCTCGAGCGTCATCTCGACGTCGCGCAGACACCGGTAGTTCTGGACCCGCAGCCGCGTGATCATTCCGCCACGCTATCCGGCACTTGCCGGGCTGTCAGCAACGCGCGGCCGCCGGGCCGTCACAGCCCGTGCACGCACGGGTCGTCCGGATCCAGCACGAACGTCTGCATGCCGGTGATCCAGGCGCTGCCCTCGATTTCGGGCACCACCGCCGCGAACTCGCCGACCCGGGTGTGCGACAGCACGCGGCCGCGGAAGCGGGTGCCGATCACGCTCTCCGACGCGAACCACTCGCCCTCGCGCAGCTCGCCCTTGGCGCCGAGCACGGCGAGCTTGGCCGAGGTTCCGGTGCCGCACGGCGACCGGTCCCAGGCGGCGCCGGGGCACAGCGTCAGCGCGCGCGCGCCGGCGCGGGCGCCGCCGCACGCGGCCTCGTCGAGTTCGACGAACAGCTTGACGTGGTCGACGGCCTCGTCGACGCCGCGGTCGGGATGGCGGCCGGTGACGCCGGCCTCGGCCAGCGCGGTCCGCACGGCGGTCGCGGCGCGCATCAGCTCGGGCAGGTGCGCGCGGTCGACCGGCAGCCCGAGCTGGCTGGCCTCGACGAACGCGAACCAGTTGCCGCCCCAGGCGATGTCGGCGGCGACCTTGCCGTGGCCGGCCGCCGTCACCATCGCGCGCTGCCGGTACAGGAACGACGGCACGTTGGTGATCGCGACGCTCCGCACCTTGCCGCCGTCGCTGCGGACGAGACACCGGACGGTGCCGACCGGCGTGTCGAGCAGCAGCTCCGTCTCGGGTCCGGTCGCGGGGATCATCCCGGTCGCGACGGCGACGGTGGCCACGCCGATCGCGCCGTGCCCGCACATGTGCAGGTAGCCGGCGTCGTTGGCGAACACCACGCCGAGGTGCGCGCGCGGATCGCACGGTGGCACCAGGAACGCGGCGACGATCGCGTCGTGGCCGCGCGGCTCGAGCACCAGCGCGCGCCGCAGCCAGTCGCAGTCGCGCTGCAGCGCCGCGCGCTTGTCGGCCATGGTGGCGCCGCGCACGACCGGCACGCCGCCGGTGACGACGCGCGTGGGCTCGCCGGCGGTGTGCGAGTCGACGGCCTGGAGCACGTTGGCGAACTGCAGCATCGCCGCGCATCATGCCGGATCGCGGCGCCGGCGGCATTCCTGCGCTCCAGGACCCCTCGGCCGCGGCCTACGGGTGCGCCGCGCCGTCGCGCTCGGCCGCCGCCGGCGCCGACGCCGACGCCGCAGCCGAGGCCGCATTCGGTCGCGCCACCAGCGTCAGGATCGGCACCTCGGGCGGCGCGTCGATGCGGATCGGCAGGACCGTGACGCCGACGCCGCGACTGACGTAGAGCCGGGCGTCGCCCTCGACGAACCAGCCCTGCTCGTAGCCGAACCGGCTGTGGTGCACGGGCGCCTTGCCGCGCACGCGGATCTGGCCGCCGTGCGTGTGCCCCGACAGCGTCAGGTCGACGCCGGCCGCGGCCGCCTCGAAGAAGAAGTCGGGGTGATGCGACAGCAGGATCGCCGGCTCGTCCGCGGCCCGGCCGGCGAGCGCGCTGCGCAGGTCGGGTTCGCCCTCGGTCAGGTCGTCGACGCCGCACAGCCACAGCGGCGCGCCGTTCCAGCGCAGCCGCACGCCGCGGTTGCAGAGCACCTGCACGTCGTGGTCCCGCAGGAACGACGTCCACAGGCCGAGCTCCTTGCCCCAGAAGTGGTCGTGGTTGCCCGGCACCGCGAACATGCCGAGCGGCGGCCGCAGCTCGCGCAGCGCCGCGCGCAGCAGCAGCAACTCGCGCTCGCGGGTGTTGATCAGGTCGCCGCCGAACAGCACGAGGTGCGGCTCGATGGTCGCCACGCGCGCGAAGATCTGCCGCAGGTCCTCGGCGTCCATGAAGCTGCCGGCGTGCAGGTCCGACAGGAACGCGATGCGCAGCCCGTCGAGGCGCTCGGCGCCGGCGCGCAGCTCGACCTGCAGCGGGGTGAACACCAGCGCCCGCTGGATGCGCCGGTGCAGCCAGCGGCCGATCGGCAGCAGGTCGAGGGCGCGGTTCATCGCCGCCGTGCCGTACGCGACCAGACGCCGCAGCGTCGTGCGGCGGCCGGTCAGCGGGCCGATCGGCAGCGGCGTCCGGCGCGAGCCGGTGACCATCGGCGGAATCGCGTCCTTCACGACACCGACTCCTCCAGCGCGGTCGGCGCGACCTGCTCGCGCAGCCGGTTGAACAGCGTGCGCACGCCGATGCCGAGCACCTCGGCGGTGCGCGTGCGGTTGCCGCCGCACTGCTCGAGGGTGCGCTGGATCAGCGCGTCGGTGACGTCCTGCAGGCTGCGGCCGACCAGCCCGGCGATCGGATCGGCGTCGACCGCCGGCGCCGGCGCCGCGACCGGCACCTCGGCGAGTCCGCGCGGCGCCAGCCACGCGCGCAGCGGACCGGCCTCGATGGTGTCGCCGTCGCACAGCAGCGAGGCGCGCTGCACGACGTTCTGCAGCTCGCGAACGTTGCCGGGCCAGTGCCACTCCTGCAGCACCGCCTGCGCGCCGGGCGACAGCCGCAGCCCCTGGCCGAGGAAGTGCTGCGCCAGCGGCACGATCTCGCCGCGGCGCTCGCGCAGCGGCGGCAGCACCACCGGCACGACGTCGAGGCGGTAGAACAGGTCCTCGCGGAAGCGCCCCTCGCGCACCAGCTGTCGCAGGTCGCGGTTGGTGGCGGCGACGACGCGCACGTCGACGCGGATCGTGCGGCTGCCGCCGACGCGCTCGAACTCGCCCTCCTGCAGCACGCGGAGCAGCTTGCTCTGCATCGCCGGCGAGGTCTCGCCGATCTCGTCGAGGAACAGCGTGCCGCCGTCGGCGAGCTCGAACCGGCCCTCGCGGCGGCGGCCGGCGCCGGTGAACGCGCCCTGCTCGTGACCGAACAGCTCGCTCTCGAGCAGGCTCTCCGGGATCGCGGCGCAGTTGAGCTTGACGAACGCGCGCTCGGCGCGGTCGCTGCTCTTGTGCAGCAGCGCCGCGGCGCGCTCCTTGCCGGTGCCGCTCTCGCCGCGGATCAGCACGGTCGCGTCGCTGCGCGCCACGCGCTGGATCAGCTCCACCACCGCGGCCGTCGCCGGCCCGGCGACGACCAGGTCCTCGCCGATGCTCTCGGCGCGGAAGTAGCGGTTCTCGCGCAGCAGCTTCTTGCGCTCGCGCAGCCGCGCGCAGCACAGCTCCAGGTCGTGCAGCGCCACCGGCTTCTCCAGGATGTCGTCGGCGCCGCCGCGCAGCGCCTCGACCGCCACGCCCATCGTCCCGTAGGCGGTCACCAGCACGACCGGCCGGTCGGCACACGCCTGCTTGCTCGCGGCGAGCACGGCGTGACCGTCGCGTCCGGGCATGCGCAGGTCGGTGAACACGAAGTCGAAGTCGCGCTGCCCGAGCGCCTTCACCGCGGCGTCGCCGTCGGCGACGGCGTGCACGTCGAAGCCGAGCCCCTGCAGCGCCTCGTGCAGGAAGTCCCGCGACAGCGCGTCGTCGTCGGCCAGCAGCACCGGCTCGCGGCTCACCCGGCACCTCCCGCCGCGGCGGCGCCCGGCGCGTGCACCGCGGCGTCCGCGGCGTCCGCGGCGACCAGCGGCACCCGCACGCGGAAGCGCGCGCCCGGCTCGCCGGGGTTCTGCAGCGCCAGATCGCCGCCGAGGAACGACAGCACCCGGACCGCCAGCGGCAGGCCGAGGCCGGTGCCGCGCTCCTTCGTCGACACGAACGGTTCGAACATCCGTTCGGCCAGCGCCGCCGGCACGCCGGGTCCGTCGTCGGCGACGATCAGCTCGAGCCGCCCGCCCTGGGCGCGCGCGGTCACCGACACGGTGACGTCCTCGCCGGCCTCGCACGCGTTGCGCAGCAGCACGGCCAGCACGCGCAGCAGCGCCGCGCCCTCGGCGCGCAGGTCCGGCGCGATCGCGCGGGCCACGCGCTGTGGCGGCACGCCGGCGGCCACCGCCGCCTCGGCCACGATCGCGTCGACCGGGCGCAGGTCGCACTGGCGCTGCTGCGGCCGGGCGAACGCGAGCAGCGACTTGACGATCTCGTCGACCTGGGCGAGCCCCTGGCGGATGCGCGCCGCGTGCCGGCCGGCCGCCGGGCCGCCGGGGTCGCGCTCGAGCAGCTCGGCGAAGCCCATGGCGCCGTTCAGCGGGTTCTTGATCTCGTGGGCCACGCCGAGCGCCAGCTCGGACAGGCCGGCGAGCCGGTCGAGGCGGTGCACCTCGCGCTCCAGCTCGCGGATGCGCGAGCGGTCCTCGAGCAGCCGCAGCTCGCCGTCCGGCAGGTCGGCGCGCCGCACGCGCACGCCGCCGTCGCCGATGGCGACCTCGCCGGGCGCGACGGCCCGCAGGTCGATCCCGTGCCCTTCGGCCAGCGCGCACAGCCGCCGCGCCTCGTCGTTGGCGAACGCCGCGCTGCCGTCGCCGCGCCGCGCGACCACGCCCAGCGGCAGCGCCGCGAAGATCGCGTCGCGCTCGGCCAGCGCCTGCTCCAGCCGCCGGTTGGTGACCTGCAGCTGCTCGTCGACCGCCGCCGCGCGCGCCTTCAGGTCGGCGTAGCTGCGCTCCAGCCGCCGCGACGCCTCGATGAACGCGTCGAAGCCGGCGCGCAGGTCCCCGGGCGACGGGCTCAACGCTGCGTCCGGCCCGGCCATGTGATCGAGTCGATGTCGGTCTTCGGCGCGTAGCGCGCGTGCAGGTTCATCCAGCGGAAGTGGTCCATCGCGGCCTGCGCGGCGCGCCCCCACGGGCCGAGCTGCTCGACGTTGCCGCGGACGATCACGTCGGCGGCGGTGATGGCGACGAACGGGTCGCGCACCTCCTGCTCGCGCCGCTGGTACTCGCGCGGGTCGCGCGCCAGCGACAGGCCGTCGCGTCGCTCGGCGATGCGGAACAGCAGCTCGCGGCACTTGCCGAGGTAGAACCGGTCGGCGAATTCCGGCCGCGGCACGTCGAGCACCGGCGCGAGCTCGTCGAGGGCGCGCTGCAGCCGCTGCCGCGCCTCGTCGTAGACGGCGCCGGCGGCCTCGCCGTGGCCCTGTTCGGTCAGCTGCTCGGCGCGATCCACCAGCGCCTGACCGGCCTTGAACAGCGACTGCGCCACGCGGCCGTGGTCGCTGCTGCCGTGGATCTGCGCCTTGATGGACGGCAGGTTCGCCACCACCCGGACCGGCTGCGGCGCGACCTCGCCGCCGGGGCTCGCGCCCGCGGGTACGTCGCCGGCGCGCGACGTCGGCGCGTCGTCGACGGGCAGCGGCGCCCACGGCTCCGGGTCGCGGGGCGCGGCCGGCGCGGGCACGGTCAGCCATTCGTCGGTCTCGCGCTGCGCCGCGGCGCGCTGCCGCGCCTCCTGCTGCAGCGCCTCGACCTGCGTGCGCAGCTGCTGGAACCGGCCGAGCAGCGAAGCGGTGGTCGTCTCCTCGGACGCCAGCACCTGCCGCGCGCGGTCCATCGCCGCGGCCGTCGCCGGTGCCGGCGTGCGGAACACCTCCGGCACCTGCTCCTGCGGCAGCCCGAGGTCGTGGCGGATGCGCGCGTCGAGCAGCGCGTCGGTGTCGCTGCGCACCTGCTGCAGGTCGCGCTGCGCCCGCGTCAGTTGCTGGCGCAGCTCGTCGGGCGACTGCGCCGCCGCCCGCGCGCCGAGCGCGACCGGCGCCAGCGCCGCCAGCAGGACCGCGAGCGACCGCGGGTTCACCGCAGGATCCCCCGGTAGGCGTCGGCCGCGGCCTCGAGCTGCCCGAGCTTCGTGAACGCGTCGCCGATCATCTCGGCGCAGCGCGCGCGCAGGTCGGCGTCGGCGATGCGCGGCGCCAGCTCGCGCGCCAGCGGCGGGAACTCCGCGAGGCTGCCGCCGGCCTCGGCCTGCTCGAACAGCGCGACCACGCTCTTGAACCGCGCCAGATCGCCGGACTGGCCCTGCCGCGAATGCAGGATGCGCGCCACCGAGATCGCGCGCTGCCACTGCCGGTCGGCGATCAGCTCGTCGACCAGGAACAGCACCAGCTCCGGGTCGTCCTCGCGGTGCACCAGCACCTCGAGCTCCTGGAACGCACTCTCCTTGTCGCCCAGCGCCAGCGCCGTGCGCGCCCACAGCCGCAGCGCCTGGGTGCGCCAGCGCGGCTGCAGCCCGGCCATGAAGTGCCGGCGCGCGGCCACCGCGGCGGCGCGCGCCTCGACGAACCGGTCCTGGCGCAGGTACGCGTCGGCCAGCAGCACGTTGGCGAGGCCGCGGCGTTCGTCGCTCTCGGCGTGGATCAGGAACCACTCCAGCGACTTCATCGCCAGCTCGGGCTTGTCGCTGCCGAGCGCGCCGTAGCCGAGCAGGAAGTGGTAGTCGCGGAACTGACGGTCGTCGAGGTCGCCGAAGTTGGGCGACTCGCGCAGCGTCAGCATGGTCTCGTAGACGCGGGTCGGCCACTCGAGGCGGAACTGCGCCTCGCCGACCAGCAGCCACACGTCGAGCATCTCGACGGTGTCGAACAGGCGCATCACGCGCGCCGCCAGCTCGACCCGGCACTGGTCGCACAGGTCGCGGGCGCGCTGCGGATCGTCGGCGACGGCGGCCTGGCCCAGCAGCGCGCGGCCGAGCGCGACGGTGGCCCCGGTCGCCTCGGGCGAGCTCGGCTGCGTGTCGAGCAGCTTGCGGCACCACTGCTCGGCCTTCTCGTAGTGCGCACGCGCGGCGGCCGGGTCGCGGACCTGCGCCGCCAGTTCGTTGTGCGTGCTCGCGAGGCGCAGCAGCGCCGCCGGCACCAGCACGCCGGGCCGCTCGTCGTAGACCTCGCGGAAGAACGGGATCGCCGCCTCGAGGTCGCCGTTCTCGACCAGCAGGTGGCCGAGGTGCATGCGCACCTGCATCGCCTCCTTGGCGACCAGCGGCTCGTGGCGCAGCTCGTCGACGAGGAACGACCGGTACCACTGCCCGGCGAGCTCGCGCAGTCGATTGCGGCCGGACTCGGTCTGCGCCGACGGCTTGCGCGTGACGTGCAGCGTCGGCCGCATCCCGGCCGCGCGGTCGCCGGCGTCGAACACCGTGTCGGCGCCGGCCGACACCGCCAGCAGCTGGCCGATGATGCGCGGATCCTGGTCGACGAGGTCGAGGTCGACGGTGCAGAACCGCAGGTCGCTCTCGAGCGGCTTGCCGTCGACCCGCACGTTCCAGTCCATGGTGGTCGCCAGCTGCTGCAGCGCGTCCAGGCACGCGACGGCGCGCCGGTCGGCGGTCACGACGGTGCGCTCGCCGCCGGCGGCGGTGGCCACGCGCCGCGCGGAGAAGCCGCCGTCGGGCCCTTGCGGCAGCAACGCCGCCGCGAGCAGGAGCGAGGCCAGCGCGCTCACCGGCCGCTGCCCTCCGCGGCCTGCTTGCGCAGCCGTTCGCGCAGGTCCTTCAAGGCCTCGTCGCGCGCCTGCTGCTCGGCCTGCTCGGCCTCCTGGCGGTAGCTGTCGCCGAGCTTGAGATAGGCCTCGGCGACGTGGCGGTAGAGCGCGCTCGGGATCTGGCGCTGCTGCAGCAACAGCCGCGCGTAGTGTCGGCGCATCGACTCGACGTCGCCGTTCTTCTCGGCCTCGAGCGCCATCTGCACCAGGTCGTCGGGCAGCGAGTGGCTGTTGCGCAGGGCCTCGGCCTTGCGCTGGTACTCCTGGGCGCGCGCGAAGTCGCCGAGCTGCGCGCTGTAGTGTTCGAGCGCCAGCAGCACGTTGGCCTTGCGGGCCGGATCGAGCCGCGGCGTCGCCGCCAGGTGCTCGTCGAGCAGGCGGATCGCCTGCTGATAGTCGTGGGCGTCGGCGGCCGCGAACGCGCGGATCACCGGGTCGTCCAGGCGCGGCGTGCGCACCGCCGGTTCGTGTGCGGGCGGCGCCGTGTCGATCACCGCCGGCGTGGTGTGCTCGGGCGTCGCCTTGGCCGGTGGCAGCATCACGACGACGACCATCGCCAGCAGGTTGACGCCGAGCAGGACGCGCAGCAGCACCTCCCGACCCGACCGCGCGCGCGGCGCCGTCTCGGTCGCCGACTCGCGCAGCTGCGCCCGCGCCTGGTCGATGGCGCGCTGGCCCTCGGCCAGGGCCGCCTCGGCGGCGGCGAGCGCGCGCTGGTCCAGGTCGGCGTTGGCGCCCTCGCGCATCAGCTTCGACAGCACGTCGCCGCCGGCCGCGGCGGTCGACGCGGCGGTCGCGCTGGTCGCGGTCGTCGCCGCCTTGCCGGCGGTGTCCGGGGTCGCCTTCGCCGGTTCGCCCGGCTGCGGTCCTTGCTTGTCGGCTTGTTCGCTCACGGTCGGCTCCACGGCCGCGTCGATGCGCGGTTCTGCTGCGTCGGTCTGTCCGTCATCGGCAGCCGGCGGGCCCGAGCCGAAGTCCCGGTGGCAGCGCGGCGGCGCCGTGGCTCGGGGTTCAGCGCCACAGGTCGACCAGCTCCGTCGGCAGGTGCGGTCCGATCCGGTCGGGCACGCGGAGGTCGCCGGCGCGGCCGGCGTCGGCAGTCGCGACGCGCAGCGCCGCCGGAACGTTCAGGAACTCGACACGCACGCCGGCCGCCCGCGCCGCCGCCGCGCGGTCGAGCGCCGCGAACCACGCGGCCTCGTCGGCGGCATGGTCGTGCCAGTCGACGCAGAAGTCGACGCCGGCGGGCCAGCCGGCGGCGGGCGTCACCACGAGCACGTCCGGACCGGGGCGCCCGTCGCGGCACCAGCGCAGCTCCAGCATCGGCCGGTTGCCCGGCGCGAGCACGCGCAGGTCGCCGCCGAGCGCCTCGAACCCGGCCTGGCGATCGTCGCCGGGCCACGGCGCGCGCAGCGTGACGAACGTGCCGTCGTCGACCAGCTCCGCGGCGGCCCGGCCGTCCGCGCCGGCGAGCAGCGCCAGCGCGCGGCGCACCACCGCGCCGACGTCCGCCGGCAGGGCGTCGGCGCCGGATGGCACCGGCGGCGCCACGGGCGTCGCGGCGGCGATCTCGGCCACCATCGCCAGGAGCCGCGGCGGCGGCACGGGCTTGCCCAGCACCGCCAGCAGCCCGGGCGCGCGGGTGACCTCCTCGGGATGCCCGCTGATCGCGATGCCGGGCACGCCGCGCCGCAGCAGCGGCTCGGCGGTGCCGTCCGGCAGGCGCCAGTCGGTCAGCAGCAGCTCGAAGGCGCCGTCGCCGAGCAGTTGCTCGGCCGCGGCGACGTCGGCGGCGGTGCGCACGTCGTGGCCGCGCAGCCGCAGCAGCGCCGCCAGCCCCTCGCGGATGCCGGCCTCGTCGTCGACGACCAGGATCCTCATGCGATCGCCAGGTCCGCGGTCTGGGTCGCGCGTTGCGCGACCGGCGCCGGCGCGGCCGCCGGCAGGCGCAGCACGAAGCGCGCCCCGGGGTCGCCGGCCTCGCACCAGACGCTGCCGCGGTGCGCCGTCGCCACCTCGGCGACGAAGCCGAGGCCGAGCCCCGTGCTGCCGCGCCGCGAGTAGCCCGGCTCGAAGATCCGGCCGCGATGCTCCGGCGCCACGCCCGGACCGTCGTCGTCCACGGTCAGCAGCACGGCCTCGCCGCAGCGCCGCGCGCCGAGGCGCACGCGCGTGGCGCCGGCCGCGAGCGCGTTCTCGACCAGGTTCGCCAGCGCCCGCTCCAGCAGCACGGCGTCGCCGGCGACCGCGCAGTCGGCCGCCACCGTCGCGGTGACGCCGGTCGCGCGCCCCGCCACCGCCGCGCACAGGCGCGCGAGCGGGACCGCCTCGCGCTGCGGGCGGCCGCAGCGCGCGAACTCCAGGTAGCGGTCGATCAGCGCCGCGATCCGCGCCAGCTCGTCGGCGACACCGTCGGCCACCGCGCGCCGCGGGTCGTCCCCGTCCAGCATCTCGCGCAGCAGCGCGGTGCCGGTGACGGCGGCGGCCAGCGGGTTGCGCAGCTCGTGACCGAGGACGCCGACGGTGCGGGCGATCGCAGCGCCGCCGCTCACACCATCACCTTGCCGCGCGACGGGCGCTTGCCGAGGTTGTAGACGCGGATCTTGTTGTAGAGGGTGGTCCGGTTGATGCCGAGGATGCTCGCCGCGCGGCTGATGTTCCACTGCGTGTCCTCGAGCACCTTCTGCACCAGCTGGCTCTCGATCGCGCGGATCGAACGGTCCTTGGTCTCGGCGACGAACGCGCCGCGCTCCAGCTCGTCGGAGCCGTCGAGGGCGCCGCCGGTGAAGCTCGGCAGGTGCGCCTCGTCGATCATCCCGTTCGGGCAGACGATGCAGGCGTGCTCGATCGCGTTGCGCAGCTCGCGGACGTTGCCGGGCCAGCGGTACTCGCACAGCGTCTCCATCGCCTCCTCGGTGAACCCGGACAGGGCCTTGCCCATCTGCCGGCCGATCTGGTCGAGGAAGAAGTGCGACAGCAGCGGGATGTCCTCGGCGCGCTGCGCCAGCGGCGGCACCGTCACGGACATCACGTTGAGGCGGTAGAACAGGTCCTCGCGGAAGCCGCCCTGCTGCACCATCTGGCGCAGGTCGCGGTTGGTGCTGGCGACGATGCGCACGTCGGCCGGGACGTCCTGGACGCCGCCGACGCGGCGGAAGGTGCGCTCCTGCAGCACGCGCAGCAGCTTGGCCTGCAGGCTCTGCTCCATCTCGCCGATCTCGTCGAGGAACAGCGTGCCGCCTGCGGCGACCGCGAACAGCCCGTCCTTGCCCTCCTTGTTGGCGCCGGTGAACGCGCCCGGCTCGTAGCCGAACAGCTCGGCCTCGAGCAGCGACTCGGTCAGCGCCGCGCAGTTGATGGCCACGAACGGCCCGTGGCGCCGCGCGCTGCGCTCGTGGATGCAGCGCGCGACCAGCTCCTTGCCGGTGCCGCTCTGGCCGGTGACCAGCACCGTAGTGTCCGGCGCGTGGGCGACCTGGTCGATGCGGCCCTGCACCTCGCGGATCGCCCCCGACAGCCCCACCAGCTCGGTGCTGGTCAGGCCGCGCACCCGCTCGTGCAGCCACACCAGCTCGTTCTTCAGCTGGCGGGTCTCGAGGCAGCGGCGCAGCACGCTGAGGATCCGGTCCTGGTTGAAGGGCTTCTCGATGACGTCGGTGGCGCCCTTGCGCATCGCCTCGACCGTGTTGGCGACGGTGCCGTAGCCGGTCAGCATCACCACGTCGGCCGGCGTCGCGCCGCGGCGCAGGCGGCCGAGGATCGACAGGCCGTCGGCGCCCGGCAGGTTCAGGTCGAGGAGCACGACGTCGAAGCCGCGCGCGGTCACGCGCCGCACGGCGTCCTCGGCCGTGGTGGACGTCTCGACATGCAGACCTTCCTGCTGGAGCAGGGCGCGCAGACCTTCGCGAACGCCCTCTTCGTCGTCGACGACGAGGACGCGGGGGAGACCGGGGAAGCTGAGGTTCTTCATGAGCCGTTCGGGGGGAGAGCCGTCGCGGTGCGCCACACCGGCACCGGGGGTGGTGCTCGGTGGATCACCTTGCCGCCGGTGGTATCGGCAGGACCTGCCGTCGACCTTTTGGGCAGTTGCCGTTTTCGTCGGCGCTCCGACCGGACTTTCCGCGGTTCGCTAAAGCACGCCGGCACGGCTCCGGACCATGCGGTGACCTGGCGTTCGGCCAGCGCAAGCGAAGGAGCATCTGGGAATCATGGGTCTGCGAGTCAACACCAACGTCACCTCGATCAACGCGCAACGGAACCTGTCGTCGGTCACCGATCGCCTGAGTTCGAACTTCCGCCGGCTGTCCACCGGTCTTCGCATCTCCACCGCGGCCGACGACGCCGCCGGCCTCGCGATCAGCGAGCGCCTGCGCTCGCAGGTCCGCTCGCTCGAGCAGGCCAAGCGCAACGCCAACGACGGCATCTCCCTCGTGCAGACCGCCGAGGGCGCCCTCAACGAGGTCAGCAGCATCCTGGTGCGCCTGCGCGAGCTGGCCATCCAGTCGAGCAACGGCTCGGTGTCCAACCAGGACAAGGAGACGCTGGACGAGGAGTTCCAGAGCCTGGTCAACGAGATCGACCGGATCGGCAACTCGACCGAGTTCAACGGCATCAAGCTGCTGGACGGCACTTCGAGCTCGATCAGCTTCCAGGTCGGCTTCGGCACGACGACCGACACCGACACGCTGGCCGTGTCGCTGTCGTCCGCGACGTCGCAGTCGCTCAGCCTGGTGTCGCTGGACATCGGCTCGGGCGGCGCGACGACCACCGCGATCCAGAACATCGACGCGGCGATCAACTCGATCTCGAGCCTGCGCGGCAGCCTCGGCGCCGTGCAGAACCGCCTCGGCTCGACGATCAACAACCTGGCCATCCAGGTCGAGAACCTCAGCGCCGCCGAGTCCCGCATCCGCGACGTCGACGTCGCCTACGAGACCGCACAGCTGACCCGCAACTCGATCCTGCAGCAGGCCAGCATCAGCGTCCTGTCGCAGGCCAACGCCCAGCCGCAGTCGGCCCTCAGCCTGCTGCAGGGCTGATCGGTCGCCCCCGGGACCGCACCAACGGACGGCGTCGCCCCGCGCGGGCGGCGCCGTCCGTCGCATTCCGGGGCGCACTCGCGCGCGCGTCGCCGGGCGCTGTGGCGCCTCGCGACACCGGCCGCGGACCTGCGGCGCGCGCGGACGCGGTCAATCGCCGCGATGGCACGGCCGGCTCGCCGACGCGCGCGGCGCGGACGGCGAGAAACCGCGCCGGACGCTGCACCTGGACGCTCAAGCACCGGTTCCGCGCACCGTTCATCGTCGGGACACCACACACCTCCCGGCTCACGTCGGGCCATCCAGAGAGTCAACAACAGGGATCGTCATGGGTCTTCGCGTCAACACCAACGTCACGTCCATCAACGCGCAGCGCAACCTCGCGTCGGTGACCGAGCGGCTCGGCACCAACTTCCGCCGGCTGTCGACCGGCCTGCGCATCAGCACCGCCGCCGACGACGCCGCCGGCCTCGCGATCAGCGAGCGCCTGCGCTCGCAGGTCCGCTCGCTCGAGCAGGCCAAGCGCAACGCCAACGATGGCATCTCCCTCGTACAGACCGCCGAGGGCGCGCTCAACGAGGTCAGCTCGATCCTGACCCGCCTGCGCGAGCTGGCCATCCAGTCGAGCAACGGCTCGGTGTCCAACCAGGACAAGGAGACCCTGGACGAGGAGTTCCAGAGCCTGGTCAGCGAGATCAACCGCATCGGCAACTCGACCGAGTTCAACGGCATCAAGCTGCTGGACGGCACCTCGAGCTCGGTGAGCTTCCAGGTCGGCTTCGGCACGACCGCCAACGACACGATCTCGGTGTCGCTGTCGTCGTCGACGTCGGCGGCGCTGAGCCTGTCGTCGCTGGACATCGGCTCGGGTGGCACCACCACCACGGCGATCAGCAGCATCGACTCGGCCATCAACACCGTGTCGAGCCTGCGCGGCAGCCTCGGCGCCGTGCAGAACCGCCTCGGCTCGACCATCAACAACCTGTCGATCCAGGTCGAGAACCTGAGCGCCGCCGAGTCGCGCATCCGCGACGTCGACGTCGCCTACGAGACCGCGCAGCTGACCCGCAACTCGATCCTGCAGCAGGCGAGCATCGCCGTCCTGGCGCAGTCGAACTCGCTGCCGCAGTCGGCGCTGTCGCTGCTGGGCTGATCGGACCGATGGCCTGACCGGGAACGGGCGTCGCCCCGCGCGAGCGGGGCGGCGCCCTTCTCGCGTACCGGGAGCGGGTCGCTCCGCAGTCCTCGCGCTGCACCTGCGTTCTCGCGGCCTGAACGAGGATCCGTCAACGCAGACCCAGCCGCCGACCGAGGTGGTGCAGGTTGCTGCGGTGCATGCCGAGCAGTTCGGCGGCGCGCGACCAGTTGTCGCCGCTCCGGGCCAGCGCGGCGCGCACCAGACCGCGTTCGAACTCCTGCACGGCGGCGCGCAGCCCGCCGGGACCGACCAGGGGCGGGGCGGGCGCCGACGGCGCCGTCAGATCGGAGACCTCGGCGCGCGGCGGCGACGCGACCAGCCCGAGGTCGGCGGCGCCCACCGCCACCTCCGCTCCGGCTGGTCCGCGTGCGGCGGCGCGCAGCACGGCCCTGGCCAGCACGTTCTCCAGCTCGCGCACGTTGCCGGGCCAGTCGTACTGCAGGAGCGCCGCCTGGCCCGAGGGGTCGATCCGCACCGGGCCGGTGCCGAGTTGGCGCCGGATCCGGTCGCCGGCATGACCCGCCAGCGGCAGGATGTCGTCGGGTCGCTGCCGCAGCGGCGGCAGTCGCAGCCGGCAGACGTCGAGCCGGTACAGCAGGTCCGCGCGGAAGCGTCCGGCGCGCACCTCGGCATCCAGGTCGCGGTTGGTCGCCGCCAGCACGCGCACATCGACGCGGCGCACGCCGTCGGAACCGACGCTCTGCACCTCGCCGGCCTGCAGCACGCGCAGCAGCTTGGGCTGCAGATGCAGCGGCAGTTCGCCGATCTCGTCGAGGAACAGCGTGCCGCCGTCGGCCGCCTGGAACCTCCCCGGACGCGCGTCGACGGCGCCGGTGAACGCGCCCTTGCTGTGGCCGAACAGCTCGCTCTCGGCGATCGACTCCGGCAACGCCGCGCAGTTCACCTGGATCAGCGGCTGCTCCGCGCGCGACGACCGCGAGTGCAGCGTGCGGACCACCAGCTCCTTGCCCGTGCCGGTCTCGCCGGTCACCAGCACCGGGAAGTCCGACCCGGCCACCAGGTCGATCTCGGCGCGCAGTTGCGCCATCGCCTTGCTCGGACCGATCAGCAGGCCGCCGTGCTGCACCAGTGCGTCCCGGACCAGGTCGCGGACGATCTGGCCGCGCAGACTGGCCTGGCGCTCCAGGGTGTCGAGCAGGTCGTTGGTGCGCATCGCCGCCGCGGTCAGGGCGCCGACGGCGGCGACGAAGCTCGGATCCAGCGCGTCGAACGACCCGGCGTCCAAGGCGTCCATGGTCAGCACCCCGACCAGGTCGCCCTCGACGCGCAGCGGACACCCGAGGCAGCTGTGGACCCGTTCGCTTAGGGTGTGCCCGCCCAGCACGTAGCCGTCGTACGGATCCGGAAGCGTGGAGTCGGCGGCGAACTGCATCGGTTCGGCGCTGACGCAGATCGCGTCGAGCCGCGGTTGTTCCGCGCGACGAAACCGCTGGCCCAGCAGCTGCTGCTGCAGTCCGCGCACGGCGATCGGCACCAGTTCCTCGCCGTCGGCGCGCAACAACGCGACGGCATCGGCCTCGGGCAGCGCCGCGTGCACCGAGTCGACCAGGCGCTGCGGTCGGCTCGCCGTCGAGAGCGACGAGGTCAGGTCCAGCGCCATCCGCAGCAGCAACTCAGACTCGCGCAGCGTTGTCATTCGAACCACCGTTGTCGACTCGACAACCATATCGCGCTGTCGGAACGACAACGAGCCGCCGCAAGTCCTTTGTCCAGGGTCCGAGCACTGGTGGCACGCCGGATGCTCTGTGGCGGGCATGTCCGCTGACGACGCACCGATCGACGCGACCATGAGCCTGGCCATGCTGGCCAACGCCGGCACCGCGGCCGTGCGCGTGTTCCAGCGCCACGGCCTCGACTTCTGCTGCCACGGCCAGCGCACGCTGGTCGAGGCCTGCGCCCAGCGCCACATCGACCCGGCCGTCGTGGTCGCCGAGCTGCGCGCCGCCGCCGCCCGCACCGGGTCCGAGGCCGAACGCTGGGACCGGCGGTCGCTGTCGGAACTCATCGACCACCTGCTGACGCGATACCACGCGCGGCACCGGCACGACCTGCCGCAGCTGGCGGCGATGGCCGCGCGCGTCGAGCAGGTCCACGCCGGGGCACCCGATTGTCCGCACGGGCTCGCAAACCTGCTGCAGGCCGCGGCCGCGGACCTCGAGCGGCACATGCGCAAGGAGGAGGACATCCTGTTCCCGCTGCTGCGCTGCGGCCATGGCCGCAGCGCAGCCGGCGCGATCCAGGTCATGGAGCAGGAGCACCTGGACCACGCCGCGATCCTCGACCGGCTGCGCCGGTCGACGGGCGGCTTCACCGTGCCCGAAGGCGCCTGCGCGACCTGGCGGGCGCTGTACGCGGGACTCGAGGAGCACGAACGCGACCTGATGCAGCACGTGCATCTCGAGAACCACGTGCTGTTCCCGCGCGCGATGCGCGAATGAATCACCGAACCCGACCACCGAACGAGACGCCTGCCATGAAACGACGCGCCCTTCCCGTCCTCACCTGCCTGGTCGCCGTGTGCGCCGCCGTCGCCTCGTGCAGCGGCGACTCGGACGCGGCTCCGAAGCGCAGCTTCGCCGTCCCGGCGGCGCGCAAGGAGGCAAACGAGGTGTTCCAGTCGCTGTGCGTGACCTGCCACGGCACCAGTGGCCACGGCGACGGCCCGGGCGCCGCAGCGTGCGATCCGCGACCGCGATCGTTCGCCGACGCGGCCTGGCAGGTCTCGGTGACCGACCAGCACATCGTCCAGACCATCACGCTGGGCGGCGCCGCCGTCGGCAAGAGCCCGCAGATGCCGGCACAGCCGCAACTGAAGGGCAACAAGGAACTGCTGCAGCACCTCGTCGCCATCGTCCGCGGCTTCGCCGCCAAGTGACCATCCACGACCATCCGTCCGCGAACCCGATTCGACCCAGGAGGCCCTCCATGACATCCGGATCCCACCGCGCCAGCGCCGCCGCCCTCGGCACCCTGCTCCTCGCCGCCTGCGGCGGGGACGGCACCCCGGCCGCAGCCGGCACCGACGTGCTGTCGCTGATGCAGTCGCGCAATCTGAGCGAGCAGGACGTCACTGCCGCGCTCAAGACCTACACCCCCACCGGCCGCCACGACGAGTACTTCACGTTCGCTTCGGGCGGTCACGGCGGCAACCTGATCGTGATCGGCGTGCCCAGCATGCGGATCCTCAAGTACGTCGCCGTGTTCACGCCGGAGCCGTGGCAGGGTTTCGGCTACGGCGACGAGAGCGGCGACGTGATCTCGGCCAGCATGAAGGCCGGCAACGCGATCACCTGGGCCGACATGCACCACCCGGCACTGAGCGAGACCAAGGGCGACTACGACGGCCGTTGGTTGTTCGTCAACGACAAGGCCAACCCGCGCATCGGCGTCGTCGACCTGCACGACTTCGTGACCAAGCAGGTCGTCGGCTCCGACCTGATCCAGTCAGAGCACGGCGCCGCGTTCGTCACCCCCGACACCGAGTACGTGATCGAGTGCGCGCAGTACCCGACGCCACTCGGCGGGCGCTTCGCCCCGATCGAGCAGTTCGACTCCGAGTACCGGGGTGCCGCGATCCTGTGGAAGTTCGACCGCGAGCGCGGCCGCATCGTGCCCGAACAGTCGTTCGCGATCGAACTGCCGCCGTACATGCAGGACCTGGCCGACGCCGGCAAGCTTGCCAGCGACGGTTGGTTGTTCCTGAACTCGCTGGACACCGAGCGCAGCTACGGCGGCATCCTCGAGGGCAAGCCCCCGCTCGAGTCCGGCGCGTCGCAGAACGACATGGACTACATGCACTGCATCCCTTGGCGCCGCGCGGCCGAGGTGGCCGCCGCCGGCAAGACCGAGACGATCGCGGGGATGCGCGTGATCCGCATGCAGACCGCGATCGACGAGGGTCTGCTCTACCTGGTGCCGGAGCCGAAGAGCCCGCACGGCGTCGACGTGACGCCCGACGGCACCGAGATCGTCGTAGGCGGCAAGCTCGACACCCACTGCACGGTGTACTCGTTCGCCAAGATCAAGGGCCTGATCGACCAGAAGCAGTTCGCCGGCCGTGACCCGTACGGCATCCCGATCCTGGGCTTCCAGGACTCGATCCGCGGCCAGTGCGAGATCGGCCTCGGGCCGCTGCACACGCAGTTCGACGACAAGGGCTTCGCCTACACCTCGGTGTTCATCGAGTCGACCGTGGCGAAGTGGTCGCTGCGGGACCTGCGCGTGGTCGAGAAGATCGACGTGCACTTCAACATCGGCCACCTGGTCGCGGCCGAGGGCGACACCGTGAGCCCCGACGGGCGCTACCTGATCGCGATGAACAAGTGGGCGATCGACCGGTTCGCGCCGGTCGGACCGCTGCTGCCGCAGAACTTCCAGCTGGTCGACATCGGCGGTCCCGGGATGCAGCTGCTGTACGACATGCCGCTGCCGCTCGGAGAGCCGCACTACGCGCAGATGATCAAGGCCGACAAGCTGAAGCCGGTGGAGATCTACCAGCCGATCGGGCACAACCCGTTCACCGGCGCGGTTGACCCGAACGTCGTGACCGCCGGGAAGGAACGTGTCGAGCGGCGCGACGACGGCGTCCACGTGTTCATGACGGCGGTGCGCAGCCACTTCAGCCCCGACATCGTCCGCGTGAAGCAGGGCGACACGGTGCACCTGCACGTCACCAACGTCGAGCAGGCCAAGGACGCGACGCACGGCTTCGCGATCGGGTCGCACAACGTCAACCTGTCGCTGGAGCCGGGCAAGCACAGCAACGTCACGTTCGTCGCCAAGACGGCCGGTGTGTTCCCGTTCTACTGCACCGAGTTCTGCTCGGCGCTGCACCTGGAGATGGCCGGCTACCTGCTGGTCGAGCCGCGCTGAGTTCCACCTGTCCCGTTGGCCCCTTCCCCCCATTGAGGCCCAGTTCCATGTGCCGCCTTCCGCTGCTGGCAACGCTGCTCGCCACCGCCTGCGCCGACCGGTCGCCCCAGGACGCCGGCGGCGCGGCGATCGGCGCGCTGCCCGAGGCCGTCGCGCCGGCGGACCGGTGCGTCGCCGCCGGCGAACCGCTGCAGGCCGCGATCGATGCCGCCGCCGACGGCGCCACGGTCGAGCTGCTGCCCGGCGAGCACCGCGGCCCGGTGCGGCTGGACCGCGGCATCACGCTGCGCGGACCGCGCGCCGCGGTGATCGCCAGCGACGGTACCGGTTCCACGGTGCAGCTCGGCGGCAAGGGCGCCGGCCTGCTCGGCTGCACGGTGCGCGGCAGCGGCTCGCGGTTCGACCTGCTCGACTCGGCCATCCGGGTCGAGGGCCAGGACCTGGTCGTGCGTGGCGTCCAGGTGCGCGAGGCGCTGTTCGGCATCCTGGTGCAGCTGTCGCAGCGCGTCACGATCGCCGGCAACGTCGTGCTCGGAACCGGCCAGGCCGCGATGGGCCTGCGCGGCGACGGCATCCGACTCTGGGAGACGACCGACTCGGTGGTCGCGGACAACGTCGTCCGCGATTGTCGCGACGTCGTGGTGTGGTACTCGTCCGGCAACCGCATCACCGGCAACCGCACCAGCGGTTGCCGCTACGGCACGCACTTCATGTACAGCCACGGCAACGTCGTGTCGGACAATCGCCACGTCGACGACGTCGTCGGCATCTTCGTGATGTACAGCCGCGACGTGGAGATCCGGCGCAACCTGCTGGCGCGATCCACCGGGGCCGCCGGCATCGGCCTCGGCGTCAAGGAGTCGGGCAACCTCGTGGTCGCCGACAACTGGTTCGTGCAGGACACGATCGGCGTCTATCTCGACACCTCGCCGCTGGACACGAGCCACCACAACGAATTCACCGGCAACGTCTTCCGCCTGTGCGACGCCGCCGTGTCGTTCCACGCCAGCGTGACCCGCAACAGGTTCACGGACAACCAGTTCGCCGACAACGACGCACTGCTGCGGGTGGGCGGCCAGGGCGACGCGCTGGCGTGCGAGTTCCGCTCGAACCACTACGACGGCTATCGCGGCTACGACCTCGACGGCGACGGCATCGGCGACGTGCCGTTCGAGTACCGCCGCCTGTCCAGCCAGCTCGAGGACCGCCGGCCCGAGCTGGCGCTGCTGCACGGCGCCCCGGCGCTGCAGATGGTCGACCTGGTCGGCGAGCTGTTGCCGATGTTCGCGCCGCGGATGCTGATGACCGATGCGGCCCCGCGCCTGCGCGCGCAGGCGCGGGGCTGGCAGCCGCAGGAGGACGCCGATGCGCGTTGAGTTCCAGTCGGTCGGCAAGCGGTTCGGGAGCTTCACCGCGCTCGCGGACATCGACCTCGTGCTGGAGTCCGGCACGCGCGCGGCGCTGGTCGGGCCCAACGGTTCCGGCAAGTCGACCCTGGTGCGGATGGCGATGGGCATGCTCGCCGGCACCGGCGGGATCCGGCTCGGCGGCATCGACCCGTGGCGCGACTGGCCGGCGCTGGCCCACCGCGTCGTCTACGTGCCGCAGATCGCGCCGCGGTTCTGGGCCCCGGTCCGCGAGGTCGTCGCCGCGGTCGCCCGGCTGCGCCGGATCGACCGGGACCGCATCGCCGCCATCGCGAAGCGGTTCGACCTCGACCTCGAGGCGCTGGCGGCGCGGCCGTTCCGCGCGCTGTCGGGCGGCATGCGGCAGAAGGTCCTCGCCGCCCTGTCGCTGGCGGCCCGCAGCGAACTGCTGCTGCTCGACGAACCGACCGCCAGCATGGACCCCAGGAGCCGCGCGGTGTTCTTCGAGCTGCTCGACGAACTGCCGGGGGCGCCGACCGTGGTGCTGTGTTCGCACCGCGTCGAGGAGATCCGCCGGCAGGTGGAGCAGGTCGTGGTGCTGGCCGACGGCCGGCTGCAGTGGCACGGTCCGACCGACACCTACCTCGGCACCCGCACCGAAGCCGTCGTCGAGGTCGCGGTGCGCGGCGACGAAGCGGCCAGATGGCTCGACGCCAACGGCTTCGCCAGCGGCCGATCCGGCTGGTGGACGCGGTCAGTGGCGACCGCGGCGCGCGCCGACGCCGTCCGCGAAGTGCTGCACCAGATCGACGGCTCCATCGTCGACCTGATGGTCCGCGACCACGACCGCGCGACCCCCGGAACGGAGAACGGAGCATGAACGCAATGCGCATCCTGCCGCTGGTGTTCGGCGGCCTCGTCGTCGCCGTCGCCGCCGGTGCGGTCTGGTTCGCGGTGTCCGCGACCGGCACCCTGCCCGACGGTCCGGTCGACGTGATATGGGACAAGGCCGCCTGCGCCCACTGCAGCATGCACATGGGCGAACCGGCGTTCGCCGCACAGCTGACGACCACCGCGGGCGAGACCATGCTGTTCGACGACCCCGGCTGCCTGTTCCTGCACGTCGCCGCGGCGCGGCCGCCGGTGCACGCGGCATGGTTCCACCACATGCACGAGGACCGCTGGATCGCGGCGGCGGCCGTCGCCTTCGCGCCGACGTCGCCGACGCCGATGGGATTCGGCTGGGGCGCCGTCGACGCTGACACGGCGGGCGCCGTCGGCCTCGAAGTCGCCCGCGACCGCGTGCTGCAGGGCGTGAACCCGCCGGAGGCGCGATGAACCCGCTGGGTCGCGAGGTCGCAGTCATCGCGCGGCTCGAACTGGCCGAGGTGCTGCGTTCGCGCTGGCTGCTGTCGTGCCTGCTGGTTCACGGCCTGCTGGCGTCCGTGTTCGTCCTCGTCGGGCTGCGGGAGTCGTCGGTGCTCGGGTTCACCGGCATGGGCCGCGCGCTGCTGTCGTTCAGCCACGCGCTGGTGTTCCTGCTGCCGTTGCTCGGCCTGCTCGCCACGGTGCATGTCGTCAACGCGGCGCGAGACGACGGGTCGCTCGAGCTGCTGCTGAGCAATCCGGTCAGCCGGCGGGGCTACTTCTGCGCCGCCAGCCTGGTGCGCTGCGCCGTGCTCATCGCGCCGCTCGTGCTCGCGATGCCGGTGATGGCGGTCATCGGCAGCATCGGCTTCGGCGACCGCGTGCCCTGGGGCTTCCTGGTGCGCGGCCTGCTGGTGTGCAGCGCCCTGCTGGTGTGCTTCACGGCGCTCGGACTGTGGGTCTCGACGCTGGTGCGCAACCAGCCGCGCGCATTGATCGCCGCGATCCTGCTGTGGGCCGCGACCGTCGCGCTGATCGACTTCGGCCTGATCGGGATGATGCTGCAGTGGCGGTTGCCGCCGCAGGCGGTGTTCGCCGTGGCGGCGCTGAACCCGGTGCAGTGCGCGCGCCTGGCGCTGCTGTCGGCGGCGCAACCCGAACTGTCGACGTTCGGCCCGGTCGGGTTCTGGCTGGCCAACCACATCGGGTCCGCCGGCCTGCTGGCGCTGGGGATCGGCTGGCCACTGCTGCTCGGCGTGACCGTGTGGATCCACGCCCTCGCGCGCTTCCGCAGCCGCGACCTCATCTGACGGAGACCACCAATGCACGAACAGCCACGGACGTTCTGGGACTACCTAGGTGTGCCGCTGCGGGGCGGCGTGCGGCTCTGGCTGCTCGTGCTGACCGTGCCGCTGCTGTGCAGCTTCCTGTTCCCGCTGTGGCGCATCAGCATGCGCGCACCGCAGTA
The DNA here is from genome assembly GCA_050245995.1 of Planctomycetota bacterium. GTDB lineage: Bacteria > Planctomycetota > UBA1135 > UBA1135 > UBA2386 > JBFWWV01. The sequence continues at coordinate 389,938 of JBFWWV010000002.1, forward strand.
CCCGCAGGGCCTGTACCTGGACATCTATTCGCACGAGCTGGTGGGCGGCAACTCCGGCAGGGACATCGACGAGATCAACACCCTGAACCACTACATCGGCATGGCGCGGATCACCCGCGAGGAACTGCGCGACCTCGACTGGCTGCCGTTCGCACTGGTCGGCATGGCGATGCTGACGCTGCGCGTGGCGGTCCTCGGCAACGTACGCGCGCTGATCGACCTGTCGATGCTCGCGGCCTACGTGTCGCTCGTCGCCTTCGCGCGCTTCGTCTACATGCTCTGGCGGTTCGGCCACGACCTCGACCCCAAGGCGCCGGTCCGGGTCGAGCCGTTCATGCCGGTGGTGATCGGGCAGAAGCAGATCGCCAACTTCACGACCTACAGCCTGCCGCAGCTGGGATCGGTGCTGCTGGGGACGTTCACCGTCGGGGTGTGGGCGCTGACCCTGCTGTGCCTGTGGCGCGGTCGCCGTGCCGCGCGATCGCCGGTCGAGCCGGTCGCGACGGCGCCCTGAAGCCGGCCCGCCGAGTCGCGTCCCGTGCCGGGACCGTCGCTGTCCTGGACTTCGACACCGCACGCTCAAGTCCGCGGCCCCGCTGTCCACAATCACCACGGCGGCCGCGCACGCGACCCGCCGGGGAACAACAGGGGGAACAGCGAACATGGGTCTCAGGGTCAACACCAACGTCATCTCGATGAACTCGCAGCGCAACCTGGCCAAGGTCACCGAGGCGCTGGCGGGCAACTTCCGCCGGCTGTCGACCGGCCTGCGCATCGCCAGCGCCGCCGACGACGCCGCCGGCCTCGCCATCAGCGAGCGCCTGCGCTCGCAGGTGCGCTCGTTCGAGCAGGCCAAGCGCAACGCCAACGACGGCATCTCGATGGTGCAGACCGCCGAGGGCGCGCTCAACGAGGTCGGTGACATCCTGACGCGGCTGCGCGAGCTGGCCGTGCAGGCCAACAACGGCTCGGTGTCCGGCGCCGACCGCGACACGCTGCAGCAGGAGTTCGGCAGCCTGGTGGCCGAGGTCGACCGCATCGCGCAGTCGACCGAGTTCAACGGCATCAAGCTGCTGGACGGCTCGGCCGGCACGGTGTCGTTCCAGGTCGGCATCGGCACCACGGCCGGCGTCGACACGCTCGACGTCGACCTCGGCGACTCGCAGGCCGCGTCGCTGGGCATCGACACGCTGGACGTCGGCTCGACCGGCAGCCCGACCGCGGCGATCACCGCGATCGACGCCGCGATCGACACCGTCTCCGGCCTGCGCGGCAGCTTCGGCGCGGCGCAGAACCGGCTCGGCTCCACCATCCGCAACGTCGCCGTGCAGGTCGAGAACCTCAGCGCCGCCGAGTCCCGCATCCGCGACGTCGACGTCGCCTACGAGACCGCGCAGCTGACCCGCAACTCGATCCTGCAGCAGGCCAGCATCAGCATGCTGGCGCAGGCCAACGCGGTGCCGCAGTCGGCGCTGGCGCTGCTGGGCTGATCGATCGCGGGAGGAGCGGGCGCCGCGCCGCGCGAGCGGAACGGCGCCCGCCGCGCCGCGCACCGGCGGCCGGATCCGACCGCGCGCGGCGTTCGGCCCGAGCGATCGACCGGAAGACCGCGGCTCCGCCTTTCCCTCGCCGCGCGCCGACGATGGAATGGGGCGGCGATGCCCACCCTCCGAACCGCGATCCTGACGCTCACGCTCGCGGCCGCCTGCGGGACGACTCCGACGCCCGTGGCGGCCGGCCCCGAGTACGCACGCACCCGGCAGGAGCCGGTGCCGTACGACCGCCAGAACCACGCGTGGCGCTGGCTCGACATCATGCAGGAGGCCGCCGCGCGCGACGTGGACCGGATCGGCGCCCGACCGACCGTACTGTCGCACCAGATGATGATCTGGGCCGTGGCGATGTTCGACGCCTGGGCCGCCTACGACGAGCACGCGGTCGGCACCCGCTTCGGCGGCGACCTGCGGCGACCGCCGGCGGAGCGCACCGTGGCCAACAAGCACGCGGCGATCGCCCACGCCAGCTACCGCGCGCTGCTCGGGACCTTCCCCGACCACGCCGACTACCTGCGCGAGCAGATGACGCGTCTCGGGTTCGATCCGGACGACGCCTCGACCGACACGACGACGCCGCAGGGCATCGGCAACGTCGTGGCGGCGGCCGTGCTCGCGCACCGCGCACACGACGGCTCGAACCGGCTGGGCGACGAGCCCGGCAGCGACGGCACGCCCTACTCCGACTACACCGGCTACCGGCCGGTGAACCCGGTCGATCGCATCGTCGACCCGGATCGCTGGCAGCCGATCACGTTCACGCGGCCCGACGGCACGCGGTTCACGCCCGGCTACCTGACCCCGCACTGGGGCATGGTCGAGCCGTTCGCGCTCGACTCGCCCTCGCAGTTCCGCGCCGAGCCGCCGCCGACGACGCGCACGGACGACGCCGAACTGCGCCGGCAGACCGACCTGGTGCTGCGCTACAACCAGGAGCTGTCGCCGACGGAGAAGGCCGTCGTGGAGTTCATGCGCGACGGCCCGCGCTCCACCGGGCAGAGCGGCCACTGGCTGCGGTTCGCGCAGGACGTGTCGCGGCGCGACGGGAACGACCTCGACACCGACGTCAAGCTGTACTTCGCGGTCGCCGTGGCGGCGTTCGACGCGTTCGTCTCCTGCTGGGAGACCAAGCGCTTCTACGACACGTCGCGGCCATGGACCCTGGTGCGCCACTACTACCGCGGCCAGCGGGTGCTGGGTTGGGCCGGCCCGCAGGGCGGCGTGGTCGAGATGCCGGCCGAGGAGTGGCATCCCTATTCGCCGTACGTGTTCATCACGCCGCCGTTCCCCGGCTACACCAGCGGCCACGCGACGGTCAGCGGCGCCTGCGGCAAGGTGCTCGAGCTGTTCACCGGCAGCGACCGGTACGGCGCCGTGGAGGTGCGGCCGTGCTGCGCGCTGACGGAGGTCACCAGCCCGGGCTTCGCCGAGCTCGAGCTGGCGACGTTCTCGTCCACCTCGGCGATGGCCGCGCGCTCGCGCGCGCTCGGCGGCTACCACATCCCGGTCGACAACGACGTCGGGCTGCGCATCGGCCGCGAGCTGGCCGAATGGTCCTGGCCGCGCTACCGCGCGTGGTGGGAGGGCACCGCCACCGTGAAGGCCACCGCGAGGAGATGAACGCCGCGGTCCCGCGAGCCGGCCAGTGGCGCGGCTGCGGGTGCACGCCCGGCCGGCGCGGGCGAGGCGCGTGCCTGGAAGGAGAGCCCGGCGCACCGTGCGCGAGGGCTCCTGCCGCGACGCCGAGGCCGCGGCGGCACGGTCCGGACGTCGCGTTTCCCGACGGCTCGCCGCAGAAACCGACAGTCACACTGCAGAACGCCCGACCCGACTGCCGAAGATCCCCACGGCGCAGCCGGCAGCGGCCAGCGCCGCCACACACCAGGGAAACGCATCGGGGAAACCAATGGGACTTCGCGTCAACACGAACTCCGCGTCGATCAACGCGCAACGCAATCTGTCGTCGGTCACCGAGCGGCTGTCCGGCAACTTCCGCCGGCTGTCGACCGGTCTTCGCATCTCCACCGCGGCGGACGACGCCGCCGGCCTCGCGATCAGCGAGCGTCTGCGCTCGCAGATCCGTTCGCTCGACCAGGCCAAGCGCAACGCCAATGACGGCATCTCCCTCGTGCAGACCGCCGAGGGCGCGCTCAACGAGGTCAGCTCGATCCTGACCCGCCTGCGCGAGCTGGCCATCCAGTCGAGCAACGGCTCGGTGTCCAACCAGGACAAGGAGACGCTGGACCAGGAGTTCCAGAGCCTGGTCAGCGAGATCAACCGCATCGGCAGCTCGACCGAGTTCAGCGGCATCAAGCTGCTCGACGGCTCGACCAGCTCGGTGACCTTCCAGGTCGGCTTCGGCACCAGCTCCAACGACACGATCTCGGTGTCGCTGTCGTCGTCGACGTCGGCGGCGCTGAGCCTGTCGTCGCTGGACATCGGCTCCGGCGGCGCGACCAGCACGGCGATCACCAACATCGACGCCGCGATCAACACGGTGTCGGGCCTGCGCGGCACGCTGGGCGCGGTCCAGAACCGCCTCGGCTCGACGATCAACAACCTGTCGATCACCGTCGAGAACCTGAGCGCCGCCGAGTCGCGCATCCGCGACGTCGACGTCGCCTACGAGACCGCGCAGCTGACGCGCAACCAGATCCTGCAGTCGGCGAGCATCGCCGTGCTCGGCCAGGCCAACAGCCTGCCGCAGTCGGCGCTGCGCCTGCTCGGCGCGTGATCGGAACGAAGGGTGAGTGGTATCCGCGCGCGCCGGCGCACCCATGGTGGGTGCGGCGGCGTTCGCGTTCGCGTTCGGGCCAGGGGCCACGGAGGTAGAAGATGCACCTCGACAACAAGCTGTCCATCGATCAGATCCAGCCGGGCCGGGACCAGCGCGCCAAGACCAACGCGAACGCTCCCTCGGAGCTGCCGCTGGCGTCGCCCGGCACGCCGACCGAGCGCACCATCGCGGGCGGGCCGACCCCGTCGACCCGGGCGGAGCAGCAGGCGCTGCGCCGCGAGGGCGGCGAGGAGAACGAGGGCGGCCGCAACGACGGCGCCCGGGCCGAGGCGCAGCGCCAGAAGGCCGAGCGCGAGCTGGCGCGGATGCTGCGGCTGCCGGCCGACACCCGCGTGCAGATCGCGGTCGACGTGGCCCGCGAGGAGGTGCGGTTCCAGATCCGCGAGCGGCAGTCCGGCAAGCTCCTGCGCGAGGTCCCGCCCGACGAGGCCAAACCGCTGCTGGAGAAGCTCGAGGAGTTCTCGGGCACCCTGGTCGACCGCTCGATGTGACCGCCCGGGCGGCCCCGCGGCCGGGGCCGCCGACGCCGACACCGTCCGCGAACGCAGACGGGTCAAGTGCCGCCGCCGCTGTTCCGATAATCCACAGGGCGAGCGCGTCGCCGCCCGCTGGAACCGCGGAGTCAACATGTCGAGCGCAGGGATCAACTTCGGTGGGCTGGCCTCGGGCCTGGACACCCAGGCGATCATCTCCGCCCTGATGGCGGTCGAACGCCGCCCGATCGCCGCGCTCGAGACCAAGAAGACCGCGCTGAACAAACAGAAGACGCTGTTCGGCGACTTCAAGAAGCTGCTCGAGGACCTCGAGTCGAAGGCGCGCACGCTGCGCCAGACCGGCGACTTCCTGCAGATGCAGGCCGCGTCGAGCGACGAGGACATCCTGACGGTGCGCGCCAGCAGCGCCGCGACGCCCGGCACGCACTCGGTGGTCGTCGAGCGCCTGGCCTCCTCGCAGGTCAACATCAGCAACGGCCGCGCCACCAAGGACAGCCCCGACTTCGGCGACGGCACGATGTTCCTGACCATCGACGGCACCGTGCACGGCATCGACATCGGCGCCGGCACCGGCTTCGACGGCACGCTCGAGGGCATCGCGCAGGCGATCAACGCGCAGGACCTCGACGTCCGCGCCGACGTCGTCGACACCGGCACGACCGGCGCCGACCGCTACAAGCTGGTGCTGCGCAGCTCGGTCGTCGGCGCGGACGGCGCGTTCTCGCTGACGCTGGACTCGGGCAACACCGAGCTCGGCGCGCTGCTCGACGAGCTGGCGACGCCCGACGTCGCGGCCCAGAACGCGCTGGTGCACATCAACGGCGTCAGCGTCGAGCGCTCGTCGAACTCGATCGCCGACCTGATCCCGGGCGTGACCCTGGACCTCAAGTCCGCCGACCTCGCGAAGACCGTGCAGATCACGGTCTCGACCGACGCCGAGGAGACCAGCAGCAAGGTCAACGACTTCGTCGAGGCCTACAACAAGGTCGTCGACTTCGTTTCGGCGCAGAACCAGCTCGGCGAGGACGGCGAGGCCCGCAACCCGCTGTTCGGCGACCTGACGCTGCGCTCGATCCGCTCGTCGCTGCGCTCGATCGTCGGCGGCAGCATCGCCACCGGCAACGAGTCGATCTCGCTGCTGGTGCAGGCCGGCATCACCTCGGACCGCGAGGGCAAGCTGACCTTCAACCGGTCGCAGTTCGAGGAGAAGCTGGTCGAGGACGAGCGCGCCGTCGCGGCGCTGTTCTCCGGCAGCGGCATCGCCACGCGCATCACCGACCAGATCGACGTCTACACGGGCTCCACGGAGGGCCTGATCAAGACGCGCCAGGACGGCTTCGACCGCCTGATCAAGGACGCCCAGCGCCGCATCGACCAGAGCGAGGACCGCCTCGAACGGTTCCAGACCTCGCTCGAGCAGCGCTTCGCCAACCTCGAGAGCCTGCTCGCCCGCCTGCAGGGCCAGGGCAGCGCGCTGAACGGCTTCCCGAGGCTCGGCTGAGCCTCGCTACCCGACCCCCGCATTCCCCGCATTCCCCGCATTCCCCCATCGGCAAAGGAGAGACCGCCATGACCTACGCACAGGCTGCCGCGACCTACCAGCGCAACGCCATCCTCACCGCGTCCCCCGAGAAGCTCGTCAAGATGCTCTACGACGGCGCGATCAAGAACCTCGAGAAGAGCCGCGAGGGCCTCGGCAACCCGAGCACCAGCCGCTCCCCCGCCGTCAGCGAGAGCCTGAGCAAGGCGATCGGCATCGTCGGCGAGCTGCGCGCCAGCCTCGACACCGGCGCCGGCGGCCAGGTCGCCCGCGACCTCGACCGGCTCTACGAGTTCAGCATCGACCAGATCACGCAGTCGAACGCGTCGCGCACGCCGGACGGCGTCGTCCACGCGCTCAAGGTGCTGCGCACCCTGAAGGAAGGCTGGGATGCCGCCATCCCCGGCTGAGCCCCGGCCCGACCCGCGAGACGTTCTTCGCGCGATCGAGCGCGCCTACGACGGGGCGCTGCACGCGGTGACCGGCGGCGACGTCGACACCTGCGCGCGGCTGCTCGACGCCGTCGAGGCCCTGCTGCGGGCGCCGACGGCGCCCGTCGCCGACGCCTGCGCAGCCGAGCTGCCGGCGCTGCGCGCCGCCGCCGCGGCCGCGCACGGCCGGCTGCTGGCGCTGCTGGGCTCGTTCCGCGAGGACACCGCGCGCGAGCTCGCGCGGGTCCGCACCGGCCGGCGCGCGCTGGCCGGCTACGCCGGCGAACGGCAGATCGGACAGCGCCTGCGCTCCGACGCCTGACGCCGACCCGCGGCCGTCACCGCAGGGTGACGGTGCCGGTGCTGGAGACGGCGCGCACGCGCCGCTCGGCGGCGCCGCGCCGGCCCTCCGCCGACGCGCCGGTCAAGGTCGAGCGCTCGGCGAGGCCCCAGGCCGCGGCGCCGCGCACGCTGCCGACGGCAGCGCTGAGCTCGAAGCGGCCCTCGGCGTCGTCGGGCAGGTCCAACGTCACGTCGCCGACGCCGACGATCGCCGACACGTCGCCGCCCACCGCCGCGTCGACGACCACGTCGATCGTCCCGGTCGCGACGCGCGCCGTCAGCGCGCCGGACACGCGATCGACGCGCGCGCGCAGCGTCCCCACCGACAGGTCGAGGTCCAGCTGCGGCGCCTCGGTGACCGCGAGGTCGAGGCTGCCGACGACGACGTGCGCGTCGAGCGCGTGCGCGCCGCGCGGGACCACGATCTCCAGGCGCAGCTCGTGATCGGCGCCCCGGCGCGCGCTGCGCAGCACGACCCGGCCGCCCTGCTGCTGCAGGTCGATCCATTCGCCGAACGGCAGCGCGCCGTCGGCGGCCGCCGCGACGCTGCCGGCGAAGGTGTCCTTCACGCTGACGTCGGCGCGCACCTCGAGGTCGGCGCCGTCGCCCTCGCGCAGCCGCACCGTGGCGACCTCGAGGTCGAGCACCAGCGCCTCGAATGCGGCCGCCGGCGCGAGTCGGCCGGTGGTCGACCCGATCGGCCGGAACGCGTCACCGCCGGTGCAGCCCTGCAGCCCGAGGCAGACGGCGGCGGTCAGCGCCGCGAACAGTGGGCCCTTCGGCGGATGCATGCCGGCATCAGACGCGCCGCAGCGCCGCCGCGCAACCGGCGCCCGGCCTGACCTGCGCGCCGCGCGCTGCTACCATCTCGCAGGCGGGTACAGGACCCGCCGGGAGGACCGAATGATCTGGTTTCGCAAGAAGGCGCACGGCGCCCGCTGCCGGCACCCCGAGCTGCGCGCGTCGCTGCTGTGCGAGCAATCCCTGGCCGAGCTGGCCGACGTGGCGGACTACGACCCCGACACGCCGCTGGCGCGGTTCCACGCGGCCCGCGCATCGGAGCAGGTCGACGACCGCAGCACCGCGCGCCGCCACCTGCACGACCTGCTCGACCTGCCGACGGCGTCGATGCACCACCAGCTGTCGGCCTGGAGCTGCCTGCGCGCGCTCGGCGAGCAGCCGCCGGCCAACGACGCCGCGACGGTGCGCGGGGTGGTGCTCGAGACCGGCGCGGACCAGGGGCTGGAGACGCTCGCGGCGTTCGCCGACCTCCACGTCGAGCTGCTGCGCGCCGACGGCGCCGTGCACCACTCCGACGGCCCGGGGGACGGCCTCGGCGATGCGGTCGCGCGGCTGCTGCAGGCGGCGCACGGCGTGGTCGAGCACACGCACCCTCATCACGGCGCGCCGGAGAACGCGCCGACCCAGGGTCACGTCAGCATCCGCGTGCTGACGTTCGCCGGCCCGCACCTCGGGTCCGGTCCGGCGACGACGTTGGCGCGCGACCCGGTCGGCGGACCGGTGATGCGCGCGGCCGACGACCTGCGCGCGCTGCTGGCGCGATCGCACAAACCGGCGCCGGGCTGAACGGCCCGCCCGCGCCGCGGCACCGACGGCGGGCGGCCGGCACGAACCGGACGCCACCGCGGCACGCGGCGGGCTGCCTGCCGTCTCCGCCCGGGGTCCGGGCGGAGCGGCCGGTGATCACGCGACCAGAGGCTGCTGCGCGGCCGGGCCGTCTCAGCCCAGCTGCTGCAGGTTGAACTGCGCGTCCTGATCGCTCGGGTCGATCTGCAGCGCGCGCTGGAAGCACGCGCGCGCGTCGCCCTGGCGCTCGAGACGCCACAGACACACGCCGCGGTTGTTCCAGGTCTGCGCGTCGGCGCCGTTCTGCTCCAGCGCGCGGCCGAAGCAGGCCTCCGCCTCGCCGAACTGGTTCTGGCCGAACAGCACCATGCCCAGGTTGAACCAGGCCTCGCCGTTGTTCGGATCGAGCGTGAGGGCGGCGTTGAACGAGTTGATCGCGCCGATGTCGTCGCCGGTGATGTAGCGCACGAAGCCCAGCTGATGCTGGTACTCGTGCTCCTGCGGCTGCATGCTGGTCGCGGCCTCCAGGTGCGGCAGCGCCTTCTCGTAGCTGCCCTGCGACATGTAGGCCTCGGCCGCGGTGCGGTGGATCTCCGCCAGCTTGTTGCCGAGCTCCGCGAGCGACTGCTCGACGGCGGCCTTGTGCTGCTGGGCGGCGGGTTCGACGACCAGCGGCGGCACGGCGGGCGCGTCGCGCAGGTCGCGGATCCGCGTCGGGATCGGCTGGAAGCCGGAGCGCGCGGCGCCGGCGGGAACGGGCGGGATCGGGTTCTTGGTCGTGATCGTCATCGTCACACTCCTCGTCGGTCAGGGGCCGCTACAGCGCGGCCAGGATCTCCTCCATGCGCGCGACCTCGCGGCTCTGGCCGCCACGTCGCAACAGGTCGACGGCGCGTGCGGCCATCCGCCGCGCCTGGTCCGTGCAGCCCAGTCGCTGCAGCACCAGGGTCGTCTGCTGGCACGCGCCCGCCGATTCGGGGTGCGCGGCCAGGTAGTTCGTCAGGGTCTGCAGCGCGGCGCGCGCATCGCCGCGCACGAGCTGCACCTTGGACAGCACCATGTGCGCGACCTCGTAGTCGGGCGCCAACGCGACGGCGTGCTCGGCCAGCCGCTGGCTGCGCTCGAGCTGCCCCTTCTGCGCCAGCGCCTGCGCGATGCCGAGCAGCGACACGTGGCCGGTGATGCCGTCCTGGATCGGCACGACCAGCACCTGGCCGCGGTACGACAGGCAACGGCGGAAGTGCGCGATCGCCGCGTCGGGCGCGCCGGTCGCCAGCATCAGGCTGGCGGCGATGTAGTGCAGGTTGGGCGTCGGCACGAAGCGCCGCAGCGCCTCCTCGACGATCGCCTGGGCGCCGGCGGTGTCGCCGGCGCGCGTGCGGAGCAGCGCGCACAGCGCCGCGACCTCGCCGGCGTACGGCAGCTCGCGCGGCAGCCCCGGCGGCCCGGCCAGGATCCGCTCGAGCGACCGCTCGAGCAGCGCCGCCGCGTCCTCGTCGCGGCCCGGCACGCGGCGCAGGAAGTCGCCGTACTTGTACAGGCAGTACACGTCGTCCGGCTGCCGCTCGAGCTGGCGGCGGAACAGCCGCTCGTTGCGCTCGTTCTTGCGCCGGCTGTCCATCACCTCGTCGGAGTAGCCGTGGTGCTCGACCTCGACGTCGCAGGACGACAGCACCAGCCCGCGCTGGTGACCGGCCAGCACCAGGCTCGGCGTGATCTGCTCGTGGATCAGGTTCTGCCAGGCGATGCCCGGCAGGTTGCGGAACAGCCGCACCATCATCACGCCGAGGGTCTTGCCGCCGGTGTAGAGGTTGGTGAACCGCATGTGGTAGCCGACCATCGCCGGGTCCTGCACCAGCTCGCGGATCCGTTCGGCGGCGCCGGGGACCAGGAACTCGTCGGCGTCCAGGACCAGCACCCAGTCGCCGGTGACCTCGGCGAGCCCGCGGTTGCGCGGCGCCGAGAAGTCGTCGTTCCAGGGCTGGTGCACGACGCGCGCGCCGAACTCCTCGGCGATCGCGACGGTGTCGTCGGTCGAACCGGTGTCGACGAGCACGATCTCGTCGACCGCCGGCGCGGCGCGCTCGAGGCACTCGCGCAGGAAGCGCTGCTCGTCGCGCGCGATCATGCACAGGCTGACGCGCGGCGCGCGGCCCTGCCACGGCGGCGCCTCGGGGGCGCGGCCGCTGCCCTTGGCCGCGAGCGCTGCGGAGTCGTCGGCCCGGCGCGCGCTGATCTCGGCCCAGCGCGCCATCATCGCCTCGGCCTCGCGCTGGAAGCGCTCGGGCGCCTCCATCGGCGGCGGCGGCGACGCGAACGCGCCCGGCACGGCGACGACGGCGCCGCCACCGGCCGTGGCCTCGAGTCGCATCCAGTAGTCTTCGAGCACGACCTGGGTGTTGGCCGCGGTCGCGAGCGGCCCGGCCAGCAGCACGGTCGAACGCGACAGCATCGCGCCGCTCAGGTCGCCCGGACAGCGCGGCTGCCCCTCGGCGTCGCCGGGGACCGCGCCGCCGATGCCGGCCAGCAGCGACAGCCCGGCGAACAGCTCGTGCGACGGCTCGGCGCCGGCGCGCAGGAACCACACCAGGTCGCCGCGCGCGCGGCCGACCGCCGCGGTCCAGGCCGCGGCCTCGCTCGTGCCGCTGGCGGCCACGATCTCCCAGTCGTCGGGCAGGAAGCGCCGCACGCAGTCGCGCGTCACCGCCTGGGCCGCGGCAGAGCCGGCGCCGATCAGCACCGACCCGGCCAGCACGCGCCGCCGGCTGCACCGCAGCCAGAACCGCGCCGGCGGCGGCCCGCCGATCCAGTCGAACGGCAGGTAGCCCTGATCGAACGCCGCCGCCACGAAGCCGGGGCGCCGTTCCTCGCCGGTGATCGGCACGCGGACGACGTCGTCGATGCCGAGCCCGGCGGCCTCGGCGGCCTGCAGCAGGCGGCGGAGCGGCAGCGGTCGACTCGGGTCGAGCAGGCTGCCGGCGGGGTCGAACGAGCCGGGCCGGCCCTCGATCACCAGGCGCAGCTGCCGCGGCGACTGCTGGTTCTCGACGTCGAGCACCAGCGTGCCGTCCGGCTCGAGCAGGTCGGCGCAGCGCCGCAGCGCGGCCTCGATCGTGCCCATCGACTCGGTGAAGTCGCGCACCTCGATCGCCGCGAACGGGCCTCCGTCGACCGTTCCCAGGGTCCGATCGCGGTCGGGCAGACGCAGCACGACCGCGCCCTCGCGCACGGGCGCGAGCGCGGCGAACGCCTCGACCGGCCCGTGAAAGCCGGCCGGCAGTCTGTCGGTGCCGTCCACTGTCCTTTGCCGCAGCGGCCGCGGATGCGGCCGATACCCCCACACCATCGGCAGGACCGGGCCGCCGACTTCAGTCCGAGACTGCGTTCGCGACACCGGCGGCGGCAACCGCCGCGGTTTTCACCACCTGCGCGCGCGGCCGCGGCACAATGCCGCCCCGCCGTGCCGCTCTCCGACCGCGACCTCAGGGACCGCCTCGCCGCCACCACGCGCTTCGATCGCATGGTGCACGTGGCGCGCTGCGCCTCGACGCAGGAGCTGGCGGTGGCCGACATCGGCGCCGATGCCGGCGGCCCCGACGGCCGCGACGCGGTGTTCTGGGCCGACCACCAGACCGCCGGCCGCGGCCGCCAGCAGCGCGTCTGGCACGACGAGCCCGGCGCCGACCTGGCGGTGACCTTCCGCGTGACCGCGCAGCTGCCGACGCCGCTGGCCCTGCCGGTGGTCGTGCCGGTGCTGGTGCACGAGGTGCTGGCGTCGCGCCTGGGCGCGCGCGCCGAGGCGCTGCGGGTGAAGTGGCCGAACGACGTGCTGCTCGGCGAGCGCAAGCTGGCCGGCGTGCTGATCGACGTCGCCACCTCGCGGCCCATGCAGTACGCGATCGGCGTCGGCATCAACCTGAACGGCATGTCGCGCCCGCCGGAGCTCGCCGCGACCGCCACCTCGCTCAAGCTCGCCACCGGTCGCGACCACGACCGCACCGCGGTGCTGCTGGACCTCGCGATGGCGCTCGACGGCGCGCTCGCGCAGCTGGTCCGCGGCGACACCGCGCCGTTCGCCGCGCGGTTCCGCGACGCGCTCGGTCTGATGGGCCGCCGCGTCGTCGTGCGCGCCGCCGACGCTGCCGCCGGCCGGCTGGTGGCGCTCGACCTCGACGCCCTGCGGCTGGACGACGGCCGCGCGTTCCCGCTCGGTCAGGTGCGGGAACTGCGCGCGGAGTGACCGCGGCGCGCGACCGACCCGCCGAGACCGGTCCCGGTCAGCCGGCGATCGCCTTCAGCAGCCGCGCTTCCCACTGCACCACGCGGGTCGGCGCCGGCGCGCTCGCGAAGCGCGGCATCGCCTCGCGATCGGCCGCCTCCGGCATCAGCATCGGATAGCCGCGCGCCAGCAGCCAGGAGCACATCGCCAGCCAGGCCATCGGCACGTTCAGGTCGGGGAACGGCGCGATCCGCGCGAACCGCCACATCACCCGGAACCCCTGCCGCAACGGGTGCAGCCGGTCGAACATCGCCGGCTGGTCCCGGTAACGGTGCCCGTAGTCGAAGCGGTCGAGCACCGCGGTCAGCTCGGTCGGCCGCGGGTGCGCGACGTACAGGATCCCGTCCCAGGGCTGGTCGACGCGCAGCGCGTTGTTGCGGAAGCGCGGCAGGCCGCGGGTCATGGTCTTGAACAGCTCGACCAGGAACCAGCCGTCCGGCGGTCGCCCCTGGCTGGCGCGATCGCGCATCATCTGCAGCACGTCCACGAGTCCGAACAGCAGCTGACTCTCCTGGCTGGCCGGCATCAGCCGGCGGCTGGAGCCATCGAGCACCTCGACGGCGTCGACGTCCTGCACCGCGAACCCGCGCAGCCGCAGCAGCGCCGCCATGAACATCGGGTCCTGCGAGGACGGCCGGAACAGACGGTCGTGGTAGAGGTGTGCGGCCTGGAGCATTTCCTGCTCCACATCCCGCTCCGCACCGGCGATTCGCTGAGCCAGCACGAGGTCCACGCGGTCGAGGAGGGATCCACTGAGTCCGGCTTCGGTCATGTTCTGTATCGTTTTGAGGCATAGTCACCCTATCACATGAACTCCGAGCGACCGGACAACGCACGACGCCCTCGACGCAAGCGCCCGTTGCTGCGGGTACTGCTCGCGATCGTCGTCCTTTCGATCGTGTTCGTCGCGCTGCTGCCGACCGCGCTCACCGGGTTCGCGCAGCGCCGGCTCGGCGACGAGCTGACACGCGAGCTCGGGACGGAGTGCCGCATCGGCGGCTTGACGGTCGGCTGGCTGTCCGGTGCGGCGCTGCGCGAGCTCGAGGTCGCCAACCCGCCCGGCTTCGACGCGTCGCACCCCCTGCTGCGCCTCGAGCTCGCCGCCGTCGACCTGTCGCTGTGGAAGTTGATGACGGGGCGTGTCGACTGCCGCGCCGAGCTCCGCGGCCTGCAGCTGTGGATCGACCAGGACGACGACGGCGCGACCAACCTCGATCGCGTGCTCGGCACCGAAGTGCGCGCCGGCGGCGGCGGTCGTGAGCGCCCGCGGAGCCCGCGCAGCCCGCGCGACAGCCGGACGCCGGACGCCGACGTCGAACGGCTGCTCGGGCGGCTCGCGATCGATGCGACGATCCGCGACGGCGCCATCGAGATCCGCCGCGCAGGACGGCTGCTCGAACGGGTCACCGACATCGAATTCGCGGTGGCCAAACTGCCGGACACCGGCACGTTCGGCGTGCACCTGTCGGCGACGCTTCCGCAACCCGACGCGGGCCCGGCCGGCGCGGTGCTGGCCAACGTCGACGTCGACGGCGTCACCGGCCGCGCCGACGGCACGCTGCGCGCCCAGCACCTGCATCTCGAGCGCTACGCGCCGCTCGCGCAGTCGCTGCTCGCGCCGGACGCGCTGACGGCGATGGCGGGCACGGTCGACGGCCTGCTCGAGTTCGGCTACGACCCGACGGCGCAGCCGCGCCTCCGCACCGACGGCGACCTGACCGTGACCGCGCCGCACTTCGCCGGCGCCCTGCTGCGCGGCATGGAACTCCGCGCCGAGCGCTGGGTGCTCCGGCCCGGCATCGCGTGGACCGGCGACGGCGACGACCGGACCGTCGACCTCGGCGCCACCCACCTCGATCTGGGCTTCGCGCAGCTGGACGGCCTCGGGCCGGAGCAGCGCGCGGAGCGGGGGCTCGGCGACCAGCTCGCTGCCGCGTTCACGCTCGACCTCGCCGCGCTGGCACGGCTCGGCGGTCCGCTGGCCGAGCTCGACGGCGCCAGCGGCCAGGTGACCGGCACCGTGGCGCTGCCCGCGGCGCTGCTGACCGGCGATCCGTCGGCCGCGCTCGCCCTGCTGCGCGAGCTGCGCGGGATCGCCGTCGACGCCCGCATCGCCGGCGCCGGCTACCGCGGCGGCGGGCTGACGCTCGCCGACGCCGCCGCCACGCTGACCCTGCGCGACGGCACCGCCGAGCTGAAGGCGGCGCCGTCGACGCTGCTCAACCAGGGGCCGCTGCAGATCGAGCTGCGCAGCGACGTCGCCGCCGCGGGCATGCCGTTCGCGCTCGACGCCAACTGGAACGGCGCCCAGGTGCGCGGCGACGCGGCGCCGTTCCTGCGCTACGCGGTGCCGCTGCTCGCCGGCCTCGACGGCGACGCCGGCGCGTTCTCCAGCACGCTGGACCTGCGCATGTCGCTGCGCGGGCCGACGCGGAAGGGCGACGACCAGAGCTGGCTGCAGTGGCTCAACGCGTTCGAGGGCGGCGGCGAGCTCACGCTGACCGGCGGCGACCTGCGCCCGGCGCCGGCGTTGACCGAGCTGCTGGAGCTGCTCGGCCAGAAGCAGTCGCTGGCGCTCGACGGGCTCGCCGGCGCGTTCTCGATCCACCAGGGCAGCGTGACGACGCAGGCGACCAAGCTGCTGAGCAAGGGGCAGGAGTACGGCCTGTCGGGCAAGGTCGGGTTCGACGGCGCGATCGACGCCGGCCTGAACGTCACCGCGCTGCTGCAGCAGCACCGCGACGGCCGCGTGATCGCCGGCTTCCTCGGCGACGAGCCGCTGCTGGCCGGCCTCGGCGGCACGGTCGACGCGCCGACGCTGCGCGCGCCGGACCTCGGTCAGCTGCTGCAGCAGGCGCTGCAGCAGGCACCCAGGCAGCTGCTCGAGCAGCAGGGCAAGGACCTGCTGCAGCAGGGGCTCGACAAGCTGTTCGGCAAGCCCAAGGACCGCGGGCGCTAGGCGACGCCGTCCGCCGCCTGCTCAGCGCTCGCGGTAGCGGTGCGAGACCGGCATCCGCCGCCCGCTCCAGCAGCGCTCGCTGGTGCGCAGAGCCGGCGGGTACTGGTAGCGCTTGAACTCGGCGACCTGCACCTTGGCGTACAGCTCGGCCACGCGCTCCTGCGCCATGCCGGTGCGCGCCGCGACCTCGGCGACGCCGAGTTCGTCCTCGACCAGGAGCCGCAGCACCGGGTCGAGTTCGGGATACGGCGGCAGGCTGTCGGTGTCGAGCTGGTCGGGACGCAGCTCGGCCGACGGCGGCTTCTCGATCGAACGGGTGGGGATCCGCTCGCCGTCGCGGTTGAGCCAGCGCGCCAGCGCCCAGACCTCGGTCTTCCACAGGTCGGCGATCGGCGCGAGCGCACCGATCGTGTCGCCGTACAGCGTGCAGTAGCCCACCGCGCACTCGCTCTTGTTGCCGGTCGACAGCACCACGTGGCCGCGCGCGTTGCTGAACGCCATCAGCAGCGCGCCGCGCATGCGCGACTGCAGGTTCTCGCCGGCCAGGCCCGGGTCGACGCCGGCGAACACCGGCGCCAGCGCCGCGTCGTAGGCCTGCTGCAGCGGCGCGATCGACACCTCGTGGAACTCGATACCCAGGTTCTGCGCCAGCGCGCGCGCGTCCGCCACGCTGTGATCGCTGCTGTAGCGCGACGGCATCGCCAAGCCGGCGACGTTGGCGGCGCCGAGCGCGTCGGTCGCCAGCGTCGCCACCACCGCCGAATCGATGCCGCCCGACAGGCCGATCACCGCGCGCGGCATCGCGAACTTCGCGGCGTGGTCGCGGATGCCCTGCACCAGCGCGCGCCCGTGCATCTCCGGCTCCGGCCGCGCGGCGATCGCGCCGGTCCACCGCGCGCTCGTGTCGACCACGTGCAGCGCCTCCTCGAACAGCACCGGCGCGAACGCGACGCCGTCGGGACCGGCCGCGAGCGAGCCGCCGTCGAACTGCAGCTCGACGTTGCCGCCGACCAGGTTGACGTAGACCATCGGCACGCCGTGGCGCTTCGCCGCGTGCGCCACCATGCGCGCCCGGAACGCGTCCTTGCCGAGCGTCCACGGGCTGGCGCTCAGGTTGACGACCAGCTCGGCGCCCTCCTGCACCAGCTCCTGCACCGGGTCGCGCGGGTAGCGGCGCTGCGCGAAGAAGCGGTCGTCGTTCCAGCCGTCCTCGCAGATCGCGACGCCGATGCGATGCGACGAGACGTCGACGACGTTCTGCCGCGCGTGCGGCCACGGGTCGAAGTAGCGGCCCTCGTCGAACACGTCGTAGGTCGGCAGTAGGCACTTGCGCGCGACGATCCGGGCGCGGCCGCCGCGCAGCAGGGCGGCGGCGTTGTGCAGCGGCCGACCGCCGGTCGTGGCCGCCGCCTCGTTGCGCGCGACGCAGCCGACCAGCACCGGCAGGTCCGCGGGGACCGCCGCCGCCAGCGCCTGCAGCGCCGCGTCGTGCGCGTCCAGGAACGCCGCGCGGATCAGCAGGTCCTCGGGCGGGTAGCCGCAGATCGCCAGCTCCGGGAACACCGCCAGCTCGGCGCGCTGCGCCGCGGCGCGCGCCGCGAACGCAGCGATCTTCGCGGCGTTGCCGGCGAAGTCACCGATGGTCGTGTCGATCTGACACAGAGCTATGCGCATCGGCGGTCACCGCAGCTCGAGCGGCAGCTGGAACTCGATCGTCTCGCGGGTGCCGTCGACCTCCTCGACCGAGGTGGCGCCCAGCTCGCGCAGCCGCGCGACCACCGCCTGCACGCTCGACTCCGGCGTGCTCGCGCCCGAGGTGATGCCGACGCGCTCCTTGCCCTGCAGCCACGCCGGGTCGATCTCGCCGGCGTCGAGCACCAGCCACGCCGGCACGCCCGAGTCGGCGCCGATCTCGCGCAGCCGGTTGCTGTTGCTGCTCATCCGGTCGCCGATCACCAGCCACAGGTCGACCTGGCCGCGCAGCTGCTTGACCGCCATCTGCCGGTTGGTGGTCGCGTAGCAGATGTCCTCCTTGCGCGGCGTGCGCAGCTTGGGAAACCGGCGCTGCAGCACGGTCATCACCCGCATCGCCTCGTCGACGCTGAGCGTCGTCTGCGTCAGCACGCCGACCTTGTCGGGGTCGGGCACCTGCACCGCCTCGGCGGCCGCCGGCGACGACACCACGATCGTCCGGTGCGGCGCCTCGCCGACGACACCCTCGACCTCGACGTGGTCGGCGTGGCCGATCAGGAGGATCGTCAGGTCCTGGCGGTCGAACCGGCGCGCCTCGACGTGCACCTTGGTCACCAACGGACAGGTCGCGTCGATCGCGTGCAGCCGGTAGCGGTCCGCCTGCGCGAACACCTCGGGGGCCACGCCGTGCGCCGAGAAAATCACGTGACCGCCCTCCGGCACCTCGGCCAGCTCGTCGACGAACACGGCGCCCTTCCGGGTCAGGTCGTCGACCACGACCTTGTTGTGCACGATCTCGTGGCGGACGAACACCGGCCGGCCGAACTTGGTCAGCGCGCGTTCGACGGTCTCGATCGCGCGTTCGACGCCGGCACAGAAGCCGCGGGGACGGCACAGGAGGACCTTCATGCGGGGCGAACAGTGTCGGCCCCGAGGCCCCCGGCGGCAAGTGCGGTCCGCCAGCCCTGCGGCTCGGCAGCGCCTCGCGGCGCGCCGCCGCGGCGCCGATCAGTGCAGCTCGAGCACGGCGCCCTGGCCCAGCGACCGCTGGCCGGACGTCGCGGTCACGCTGCCGAAGTTGTAGATGCGCGCCACGCCGAGCGGCCCGCACACCGTCGACTGCTGACCCTTGCTGGTGACGATCTGCAGCGGGTTGGCGGTCTGCGAGTAGGCCAGCGCCTGCGCGAACAGCGACGCGCCCACGAACGAGCGGTCGGCGGCCAGGGCGATCGAGGCCGTGGCGGTGCCGGTGGCGTCCGCGGTCGTGAACAGGGTGAACAGCGGCGGCACGTTGATCCAGCAGTCGGGGGCGCTCTGGGTCAGCGTCGGCACCGCCTGCAGCAGCGCCGGGTTCTGCAGACCGGGCTGGGCCTGGTCGAACAGCGGCAGCGGCAGCGGCAGCGTCGGCACCCCGAACAGGAACCCGCCGCTGGTGACGCCGACGAACAGGAACATGCCGGTGTTCACGGGCGCCTGCCGCACCGTCCAGGTGAACTGCGCGCCGGCCACCATCGAGCGCGCCGGCTCGAGCAGCAGCTCGGCGCCGCCGGCCGGCACGCACTGCGGGCCCAGCTGGCCGAACTCGACGTTCGGGATCGCGCAGGAGCCGACGTTGTCGATGCGGTAGACGCCGTCGGGTTGCGAGTGGATGCGCAGCTCGACCAGCAGGTTGCCGGGCGGCGGCGCGTCGGGACGCACCGGCGTCAGCCCGAAGAACCAGGGTGTCGGCAGCACGAAGTCGATGTTCGCCGGCCGCACGCCGGCCGCGAACGCGGGCTGCGCCGGCAGCACGATCGCGGCGTTGTCGATCACGACCATGGCATCGGCGCCGTAGTTGTCGGCGTAGACCGGGCTGCAGTTCTCGGCGCGCACCGCGGTCGTCGACAGCAGCACCGTGACGAACAGGAAGCGCTTCTCGGCGAACGCGGTCGTGCCCGGGTCGGCGTTGTCGGCGCGCAGCGACACCCGCTGCACCAGGCGCGGCCCCGACCACGGCAGGTCCTCGGCGTCGTAGATGTACTGCACGCGCACCGGCTGGTTGACCCCGAACGGGATGCTGGTGCCCGAGCCGCCCTCGAGGCCGTTCAGCAGCGCCGGCACGGTGTCGTTCTGCGCCGCGCCGGGCCCGGCCAGCAGCAGCGCAATCGCGGTGCGGGCGGCCGCGGTCAGGACGGCGGGGACTCGGAGGTTCGTTGCCATGGGGATGTCGCCTCTACGCGATCCCGATCGACGCGCCGGCGCCCGCACCTTGACCCGGTCGACCGCGGCACGAGCCCGTCCCGGTCCGGGACCGGCGCGATCAAGGGGCCTGTGGTGACCGCCGACAAAGGGGCGCTGGGCTGCAGTCCCGGAAGACTCAAGGAGAAGAACGTGCAACTGGAGAACATCGCAACACCGCAGGAAGACACCACGCCCGAGCTTCGCTATGCGTCGCTCCATCGCGCCGTCGAGCGCGGCATGGCGTCGGACGAGGTCCTGCGCGAACTCGCCGAGATCTGCCTGCAGCTCGGGCATCACGACGAGGCGGTCCGGGTCCATGGCAACATGAAGGCGGGGCCGCTGCGGGACCATGTGGCGTCGCGCCTCGCCCGCCGCGGGCTGATCCATCGGGCTTCCGGCCCGACCAAGAACAGCTTCGACGACACCGACTTCGAGGACGACGGCGACCCTTCGATCCGCGAGCACGTCCTCGACTCGATCCAGTACCTCTGTCAGTCGCACATGCCCGCGGTGGCGCTGCTGACGATGCTGGCCTTCCCGCTGGTCGTCGGCGTCGGCGGCTTCCTCACCTCGGGGGGTTCTCCGTGGCTGTTCGCCGGGCTGGCCGCGCTGCCGGGCCTCTGCGTGCTCGGCGTCGTCGGCGCCATGGGCCGACAGATCTTCTTGCAGAGCGCCGACGGCGAGGAGGAGGTCCCTGCGATCCCTGCGCCGACGGACATGGTGCAGTTCGCCAAGCGCTACCTCGGCGACGTGCTGATCGTGCTCGGCATCCTGGTCGCGCCGTCGCTGACGCTGCTGTGGTTCGAGGCGCCGCTGGTGTCGTCGCTGCCGGGCCTGCTGCTCGGCATGTCGCTGGTGCCGATCGCGCTGATCCTGCGGCAGATCCGCGGCGACATCGGCGCCCTGTCGCCGGTCGCGCTGGTGCGCGGCATCGGCTGCTGCAAGGGCTACGCCCGCGTGACCGCCGCGTTCTGGATGGCGTTCGCGCCGGCGGCGATCGCGTTCTGGTCGTCGCTCGGTCACGCCGTCTACCTGCAGATCGCGATCGTCGGGCCGCTGGCGGTGCTGCCGACGTTCGCCACCGCGCGCCTGCTCGGCACGTTCGTCGAGGTGCACCGCTCGCGGCTGGGCCTGCTGCTCTACCCGCAGGGCAAGGTGAGCGCCGCCACGACCGCGAAGTCGACCACGAGCGCCGTCGGCAATCGCCCGAACCACACGCCGCTGCGCCGCACGCCCGCGCGTCCGGCGCCGGCGCGTCCGGCCCCGGCCCGTCCGGCGCCGCAGCCGACCGCCGCGCGTCCGGCGCCGACTCCGACCTCGGCCCGGCCGACCCTCGGCTCGACGCCCGCGCCGGCCAGCGCGCCGCGCCGCGCGCCCGCCGCGCGGCAGGCCGCCCCGGCAAGCCAGCCGGCGCTGCCGAAGAAGCCGCCGCAGCTCGAGCGCAAGGCCATCGACGTCACGCCGCAGCCCGGCAACCTGGCCCGGCGCCCGCAGCCGGAGGACTGGATGGCGGAGCCGCCGAAGGCGCCGCCGCGTCCGGCCGCCCACATCGAGGGCCGCGCGCCCAAGCAGTCGCCGCCGGCGCGCAAGGCCGCCGAGCCCAAGGCGCAGCCCGCTCGCGGCGCCGCGCCGAAGGCCGACCCGATGCAGCTGGCCAAGAAGCAGGTGAAGCGCGCGCCCACGGCGCACCTCGAGGACAACGACCTGCCCGGTCCGGACCTCAGCAACATCCCGGGCGCCACGATCATCACCGGCGAGGATCGCGAGCGCATGGGCGCGTCCTCGCGCCGGCGCTGATCGCCGCGGGTCGCGAGGCGCGAAAGTCGCGCCGGCACCGACGTGCCGGCGCGGCCGTCTGGCATACTCGCCGGCCATGGCCGGGCTCGCAAGGGAACCGACACATCACCTGTTGCCCGTCGGGCGTCGCCGGTGAGCCGCGCCCGTTCGAGCGTCGCCGCCGCCAGCGCCCTCGCGCTGCTGACCGCCGCCGCCTGCACCCGGGCGTCGCAGCCGCGCTTCGACGTCGCCGCCGCCGCCAGCCTGCGCGCGCTGTGCGACGACCTCGGCGCCGCGTTCGCGACTGCCGTGCCCGACGCCGCGCCGCTGCGATTCGCCACCGGCAGCTCCGGCGGCCTCGCGGCCCAGATCCGCCGCGGCGCGCCGTTCGCGCTGCTGCTGGCCGCCGACGAGGCCACCCCGCTGCGGCTGGTGCAGGACGGCCACGCCGCCGCCGCCGACCTGTTCCGCTACGCGCGCGGCGCGCTGGTGCTGTGGACCCGCCGGGACCTCGGCGCGGCGCTCGACGACGCGGGCCTCGCGGCGCTGCGGCGCGACGACGTCCACCGCGTCGCGGTCGCCAACCCGGAGCTGGCGCCGTACGGGCGCGCCGCGCTCGAGGCTCTCGAGCACGCGGGGGTCCTCGACGCGCTGCGGCCGCGCCTGGTGCTGGCCGAGAACGCGGCGCAGACCGCGCACCTGGCGCGCAGCGGCGCGGTCGACGCGGCGCTGGTGCCGCGCTCGCTCGCGGCGCGCCTCGGCGGCCACCAATGGGCGGTGCCCGAGGCGCTGCACGCGCCGATCGTCCACGCCGGCCTGGTGCTGGCCCGCGACGACGAGGGCCGCGCGGCGGCGCGGCGCGTGCTGGAGTTCCTGTCCGGTCCCCAGGGCTGTGCGCTGCTGCAACGGCACGGCATGTCGCCGGCGCAGTGAGGTCGCCGTGGACGCCGCCGCCATCTCGCTGACCCTGCAGCTCGCGCTGTCGACCACGCTGCTGCTGCTGCTGTTCGGCCTGCCGCTGGCGTTCTGGCTGGCCACCGGCACGAGCCGCCTGCGCCACGTGGTCGCGGCCGTCGTCGCCGTGCCGCTGGTGCTGCCGCCGACGGTGCTCGGGTTCTACGTGCTGGAGGCGACGGCGCCGGGCAGCGTGCTGGGCGACGCCTGGCTCGCCGCCAGCGGAACGCCGCTGCCGTTCTCGTTCGCGGGCCTGCTGGTCGGCTCGCTGCTGTTCAACCTGCCGTTCGCGGTGCGGCCGTTCGCGGCGGCGTTCGCGGCCGTCGACCCGCGGCTGTGGGACGCGGCGGCGACGCTCGGCGCCGGGCGCTGGCGGTGCTTCGCGCGCGTCGGCGTGCCGCTGGCGTGGCCCGGCATCGGCGCCGGCGCGGTGCTGTGCTTCGCGCACGCCATCGGCGAGTTCGGCGTCGTGCTGATGGTCGGCGGCAACATCCCGGGCGTGACGCGGACGCTGTCGATCGCGATCTACGACGACGTGCAGGCGATGCGCTACGACCGCGCCGCGACCACGTCGCTGGCGCTGCTGGTGACGGCGCTGCTGCTGCTGACCGCCGTGCAGGTGCTGCAGGGCCGGAGGTGGGCGCGGTGACGGGCGGCGCCACGGGTGCGCCGGCCGGCGCGGTGACGGCGGACTTCACGCTGCGGCGCGGCGCGTTCGAGCTCGCGGTCGACCGGCTGACGCTGGCGCCCGACGCGCCGATCACCGCGCTGCTCGGGCCGTCGGGCGCGGGCAAGACCACGCTGCTGCGCGCGCTGGCCGGCCTCGAACGGCCGCAGCGCGGCGCGATCCGCTGCGGCGACGCGGTCTGGTTCGACGCGCGGGCGCGCGTGCACGTGCCGCCGCAGCGCCGCGCGGTCGGCTGCGTGTTCCAGGACCACGCGCTGTTCCCGCACCTCGACGCGATCGGCAACGCCGCGTTCGGCGCGCCCGGCGGTCGCACGGCCCGGCGCGCGCTGGCGGCGGCGTGGCTCGAACGGCTCGGGCTCGGCGACGTGGCCTCGCGCCGCCCCCGCGAGCTGTCGGGCGGCCAGCAGCAACGCGTGGCGCTGGCCCGCGCGCTGGCGCGGCAGCCGCAGCTGCTGCTGCTCGACGAACCGTTCGCGGCGCTGGACCCGCCGCTGCGGCAGCAGCTGCGCCTCGACCTGCGCCACCTGCTGCAGGACCAGCGCATCCCGACGCTGCTGGTGACGCACGACCGCGGCGAGGCGCTCGCGCTCGGCGACCGCACCGGCATCGTCTGCGACGGCGTCCTGCGCCAGCTCGGGCCCACCGCCGCGGTCTTCGCGCAGCCGGCCGACCTCGACGTCGCGCGCGTCGTCGGCACCGACACGGTGGCGCCGTGCCGCGTGGTCGCGCGCGACGGCGACTTCGCCACGATCCGCCTCGGCGCCGACGACGCCGCCGTCGAGCTGCTGGTGCTGGCGCCGCCGCCGGGGACGGTCACCGCGTTCGCGTGCATCCGCGCCGAGGAGGTCCTGCTGCAGCGCCACCGCCCGACCGACACCAGCGCCCGCAACCGCCTTGCCGCGCGCGTCACAGCCGTGCACCGCGACGGCGCGATGTACCGGGTGACGGTCGACTGCGGCTTCGCGCTGGCGGCCCTGGTGACGCCGGCGTCGGTCGAGGAGCTGGGGCTGCGGCCCGGCGCCGAGGTCGTCGCCGTGCTGAAGGTGCCGGCGGTGCACCTCGTCCCGACCGCGTAGGCCTGCGCGGGCGGCGGCGGCGATTTCCTGGAACCGGCGTGCGTCCTTCGGCGCGACCGGCCGTCTCCGGTTCGGGCGGCGATGGGGCCGCCCGCGACCGAGGAGCGACCTTCGATGAACCCGATCCGGAAGACCGGCCTGATGTGCTGCCTGATGTTCGGTGCCGCGTGCGGCACCACGACGCCGACGACCACCGCCGCGGCGGGGCTCGCCGGAACGGCCGGCGCGGCGTGCGGCCCCTGCGACCCGGCGGACTGTCCGCCCGACTGCTGCCCGGCCGACTGCTGTGACGACGGCGACGGCAACGGCTGCTGCGAAGCGGCGGCCGCGGCGCCGTGCTGCGACGCCGCCTGCGGGCCCGCTGCCGGCGCCGAACGGTAGGATCGCGCCGATGGCCGATCTCGTGGACCGCCCGGAGGCGAACGCGGACGCGTTCGCCGCCGACTTCCGCCGGCGGCTGTGGCAGTTCGCGCGCCGGCGGGTGCCGGCGGACGCCGACGCCGACGACGTCGTGCAGGAGACGCTGACCCGGCTGTGGCAGCGCCGCGCCTCGGTCGCGCCGGCGGCGGTGCGCGGCTGGTTGTTCCGCGTGGCGCGCAGCGCGATCGCCGACCTGCACCGCGCGCGCGGCCGGGCGCCGGCGACGCTGGATCTCGGAGCCGACGACGAGCTCGCCGAGTCCCCGGCCGGGCGCGACCCGGAGGCGCCGCGCGAGCTGGCCGCGTGCCTGCTGCCGCTGCTGGACGAGCTGCCCGAGCCGGACCGCGCCGTGCTGCGCCGCGTCGAGCTCGAAGGCGTCTCGCAGACCGAGTTGGCCCGCGAGCTGTCGCTGTCGGCGTCCGGCGCCAAGTCGCGCGTGCAGCGCGCGCGCGACCGGCTGCGCCGCGCGGTGTTGGACTGCTGCCGGATCGAGCTCGATCGCCGCGGCCTGCCGCTCGACGACTACGAGTGCCGCCGCGCCCCGACCCCGGACCGCTGCATGCCGGACTGCGGCACGCCGGACTGCTGCGATCCGGGTCGACGCCCAGTCAGTTGACGGCGTAGTGGATGCACACCGCGTCCGACACCAGCAGGTTGGCCGGGTTCCACGGCGGCGTCGCGGTCGAGAACAGCACTGTCTGGATGAACAGGTCGATGTTCGCCAGCGACGCCGGGATCGCCGGCACCGCCTGCACCGCGTACGGGCCGGGGCCGAACGACAGGAAGCTGAGGATCTCCGGCACGGTGATGAACGCGGAGCAGCCGTTCATGCCGATCACGCTCAGGTCGACGCCGCCCAGCGACGTGGTCGAGAACAGCAGCAGGCTGGCGCCGACCGACGGATCGACGTCGGTGATGTCGATCACCAGCGGCCGCCCGATCACCGGCCGGTCGCGCAGCTGCATGTGCGCGGCGGTCGTGCTGCCGGCGATGCAGCCGAAGCCGTAGCCGGTCGAGTACGCCGAGTTCGGCTGCGGCTGGTAGTCGATTCGCAGGTTCGGCACGAACGGCTGCAGCGCGCCAGTCCACGCGGCGGCCTGCGTGCCGATCGCCGTGAGGCGCAGGAACTCGTTCGCGTGGACCGTCGGGACCGGCAGCAGCGACGGGTCGGTGGCGAACGGCACCAGCGGCGCGCCCGCGACCTGCCGGAACCCGAGCGCCATGCCGTAGGTGGCCGCCGGCAGCGGGATCGGCACCGCGAACGTCGCCAGCGACTGCGCGTCGGCCGCCTGGACCAGCACGTTCGCCGTGCCGAGCAGCGTCCAGCCGGGCGGGGTCGCCGGCACCGTGCCGCCGCTGCCGACCTGGTGCTGCCCGACGGCGCTCGACGGGAACGGCACCCGCGCCCACAGGTCGACCTGCCCGAGCTGCCCCACGTGCAGCGGGTTCTGCAGGTTGACGTGCACGGCGGTCAGGCTCAGCGCCTGGTCCAATTCGAGGTCGAAGTAGACGTTCGCGCCGAGCACCGGGTCGATGCCGACCGGGACGACGTTGCCCTGGAACACCGTCGTCAGCGACGGCACGGGCGGGACACATTGAGCGGACAGACCGGCGGCGAGCGTCGCCGCGACGAACACACTGCGCTTCAGCATGGAGGAGACTTCCCGAGGTGCAGCGCCGAGGCGGGGGATGCCAGCGCGACGTCATGCTAGCGACCTGGATCGACTGCGGCGACCCGCCCCCGAGCCCGAGGGCGCACCGGGTGCTCGGCGAACCGCTCGCCGACACGTAGCTCCGGAAGGCCCGGCCCTGCGCGCGCGTGCCACGCCGCCTGCACCGTGGTCGACTCGCGCCGAACGAGCCAGCGCGACGACCACGTCACTGCACGACCAAAGACAGCGTGTTCGACAGGCGCGCCGGCAGCGCCGGCGGGAACACCAGGGCCTGGGTCCAGAAGCTGAGCCCGACCAGAGCCGTTGCGTTGGGCACGCTCGCCTGTGTGCTCACGAACGGGTCATGGCCCGACGGCGCAAGGGCGGCCCAGGCCAGGATCGTGGCGCTGGCCACGTCGATGCCGAGCGGGCCGAACGGCGTCGGCGTGCCGTTGTCCGGGTTGGGTGATGCGGCGACGAACACCGCCGAGTTCTCGGGGGCGAACAAGTCGCAGGTCCACGTGGTGCCGATGCGCGGCTGGGACACCGAGCGTAGGTAGGGCAGTTCGAGCACGGTGGGCGCCGGGTCGACCGTGCCTCGGATGTTCGGTGGCGCGCCCCAGGCGTCGAGCCGGACGTAGCCCGGTTCGCCAAAGCAGAAATCCGGAGGCAACGGCGGGGACGCCGGCGGAACCGAGAATGGCGGCGGCCCCGAACCGCCACGCGCGGTCACTCGTCCGCCGGGCAAGATGGTCACTCCCGTAGCGCCGCGCAGCAGGACCGACCCGCCAGAACCACCCCCACTGCCGCCGCCTTGGCCGTCAGCCGTGATCGAGCCGAGGACCTCGATGCGGCCGGCGGCGAGCAACGCCAACGTGCCCCCGCCTTCGCCGCCGAGAGCACGGGACAAGAACTGGATGCACCCCGCATCCAGGAAGGTGACGTCGCCTCCCGGACTACCGCCCTCCAGGCTGAACGGCAGGACCGTGCCGTAGCTGTTGGCGTGGCGACCGCCCTCGGGCGGCAGGTAGAAGCTGAAGGACCCACACATGATGCCCCCGGTCCCTTGACCGGTGTAGACGAATCCAGCTGGACGATCATTGATGATATCACCTTCCAGCAACAGCGTGCCATGCACGATGGCATCGCCGTCACAGAACACGACCGCCGGCATCCCAGGTACCGAAGAGGAACCGAAGCCCGGCGCGGTGAAGCGCACGGTCACGCCTGCCGGCACCAAGATCGAGCTGTAGTGCAGCGGGCCACTGACGACGATCGTGATGTCGCTCGTCGGACTCAGCGCAGGATGCTGGGCGCGAACCGCGGCAGCGCCGCAGAGGGGGCCGAAGGTGAGCAAGGCGCGTACAAGGAGCGCACGCCAGGCACGGGGAGCAGGCACGGCATTCTCCTGTGGGTTGGGGCCGGCATCAGAGCCTCCTTCTGACACCTGTGGTTACACGACGCTACCCCGCCACCCCAAACCCGCAAGTGCCGGTGCGGTGCACCGTTGTCCGCAGAACGCGACGGTCAGAGCGGCCGCGGCCGCCAGCGCCCCAGCACCGCGACGCCCAGGTAACAGAGCGGCGTGTCGACCAGCGCCATCAAGGACTTCAAGAACCACATGTCGCGGATCGTCGAGAACATCCGCTCGCCCGTCCACTGCGGGTCGTCGTGGAACAGGATCACCACGACCAGCGTCGAGTCGACGAACTGCGACAGGATGGTCGAGCCGTTGTTGCGCAGCCACAGATGCCGGCCCTTGGTGAGCGCGCGCCAGAAGTGGAACACGTAGACGTCGACGAACTGCGCCGCCAGGTACGCGACCATCGAGCCGAACACGGTGCGCCACGCGTTGGTGGCGATGACGTGCCGGTACTCCTCGGTCGACACGGGGCTCTCGGCGATCGCCGGGAACTGGTCGCCGAGCCAGACCACGCCGAGCACGAACAGCGACGCGGCGAAGCCGGCGGCGACCACCATGCTGGCGCGGCGCCGCCCCCACAGCTCGCTGATCATGTCGGTGACCAGGAACGTCACGGGATACGGCAGGATGCCGGCGCTGACGACGAACTGGTGGAAGCCGAGGTCGACGGTGACGAACTTGCGCGCGATCAGGTTGCAGACGACCAGCGCGGCGAGGAACAGGGCCGCGAGCAGCAGGAACGGCGCGTCGATCGGGCGCGCGGCGGCGAATGCGTCGACGGCGGGCTTCCTGGTCATGAGAGGCCCTGTAGCGCTTTCGCCGACCGGCGCCACCCCGCAGGCTGAATCTCCGCGCGCCTTCGCTATCCTGCGACCCACACCATGCGCGACAAGGTCCTCATCGGTTACGGCCAGGGCTTCTGGGGCGACTCGATCCTCGGCCCCGTGCGCCTCGTGCGCGAAGGCCCGCTCGACTACCTGGCCCTCGACTATCTGGCCGAGGTCACCATGAGCATCATGCAGAAGCTCATGGGCCGGAACCCCAAGGCCGGCTACGCCACCGACTTCACGGCGATGCTCGACCGCATCTTCGAGGACGTCGCGCAGAAGGGCATCAAGGTGATCGCCAATGCCGGCGGCGTGAACCCGGGCGCGTGTCTCGACGCCGTGCTCGAGCTGGCGCGCATGAAGGGGATCAAGGGCCTGAAGGTCGGCATCATCGAAGGCGACGACATCCTGGCGCGGCTGCCCGAGCTGCAGGCGTCGGGCGAGGCGCTCGCCAACATGGACGACGGCCGGCCGCTCACCGCCGTGCAGGACCGGATCCTGTCGGCCAACGTCTACATCGGCGCGTTCGCGGTCGCCGAGTGCCTGCGCCAGGGCGCGCAGATCGTGATCGGCGGCCGGCTCACCGACCCGGCGCTGGTCGCCGGCCCGATGATCCACGAGTTCGGCTGGTCGCCCGAGGACTACGACAAGCTCGCGGCCGGCACGGTCGCCGGCCACATCGTCGAGTGCGGCGCGCAGTGCACCGGCGGCAACTTCACCGACTGGCGCGCGGTCGAGGACTACGTGCGCATCGGTTACCCGATCGTCGAGGCCACGCCCGACGGCACGTTCGCGGTCACCAAGCACAAGGGCACCGGCGGGCTGGTGTCGCGGGAGACGGTGATCAGCCAGCTGCTGTACGAGATGGGCGACCCGCGGCGCTACCTGGGCCCCGACTGCACCGCCGACTTCACCAGCGCGCGCATCGAGCAGGACGGCCCCGACCGGGTGCGCATCTCCGGCGTGCGCGGCGGCCCGCCGACCGACACCTACAAGGTCTCGATCAGCTACCAGAACGGCTTCAAGGCCAGCGGCCAGCTGACCGTCAGCGGCCCCGACGCCGTGCAGAAGGCGAAGCTGTGCGCCGACATCGTCTGGGGCCGGCTCGCCCTCGACGGCTGCACGTTCACCGACGACGAGAAGCTCGTCGAGCTGGTCGGCGCAGGCGTCTGCCACGCCGGCGTCGTCGAGAGCGCCGACCCGCCGGAGGTGGTGCTGCGCCTCGGCGTGAAGTGCGCCGACAAGAAGAAGGCCCTGCGCTTCGGCATGGAGATCGTGCCGCTGGTGACCAGCGGACCGCCGGGCGTCACCGGCTTCGCCGGCGGCCGGCCGAAGGCCACCGACATCGTCGGCTACTGGCCGGCGCTGGTGCACAAGGACAAGGTGCAGACGCGCGTGCGCGTGGAGGTGACGTGATGGCGAAGCAGAAGCTGCGGGAGTTCGCGTTCGCGCGCAGCGGCGACAAGGGCGACGGCAGCAACGTCGGCGTATTCGTCCGCACCCCCGAGGACTACGAGCTGATCAAGCGGCAGGTGACCGCCGACGTCGTCAAGCGGCACTTCCACGCGGTCTGCAAGGGCGAGGTCACGCGCTACGAGGCGCCCAACATGCTGGCGCTCAATTTCCTGCTGCGCGACAGCCTCGGCGGCGGCGGCAGCGAGAGCCTCAAGACCGACGCGCAGGGCAAGACCCACGGGCTGATGCTGCTCGAGCTCGAGGTCGAGCGCCCATGACCGGGTCGCAAGGGTCCGGGTCGCTCGGGTCCGGGTCGCCAGGATCCGGGTCGCCGGGCACCGAGTCGCTGATCCTGCAGCGGCTGAAGAACCGCGCCCGCGCCCGCCGCGCCCGCATCGTGCTGCCCGAGGTCGCCGACCCGCGCACGGCCGAGGCGCGCGAACTGCTCGAACGGGACGGCCTCGCCGAGGTGCTGTGGATCCCCGACCCGGCCGCCGACCCGCGGTTCCAGGACGTCGCCGAGCACATCTACACGCGCCGGCGCAGCAAGGGCGTCGACGCCGTGCAGGCCGCCAGCCTGGCGCGCGACCCGCTGTACTTCGCCGCGTCGCTGGTGGCGCTCGGCCACGCCGACGGCGCGGTCAGCGGCGCCACCCACGCGACCGCGCAGGTGATCCGCGCCGGCCTCTGCTGCATCGGCACGCAGGACGACGTGCCGCTGGTGTCGTCGATGTTCCTGATGCTGCGCGGCGACCAGGCGGTGTCGTTCGCCGACTGCGGCGTGGTGCCGGACCCGGACCCGCACCAGCTGTGCGCGATCGCGCTGGCGACGGCGCGCAACCACCGCAAGTTCTCCGGCGAGGAGCCGCGGGTCGCGTTCCTGTCGTTCAGCACGCACGGCTCGGCCGAGCACCCGCACGTCGAAAAGGTGCGCAACGCGGTGCGCGCGTTCCGCGCGCACCACCCGCAGATCCTCGCCGACGGCGAGCTGCAGTTCGACGCGGCGATCGTGCCCGAGGTCGCGGCGCGCAAGTGTCCCGGCAGCCCGCTCGGCGGCCGCGCCAACGTGCTGGTGTTCCCGGACCTCGACGCCGGCAACCTGGGCTACAAGATCGCCGAGCGGCTCGGCGGCTTCACCGCGCTCGGACCGCTGCTGCAGGGCCTCTGCCAGCCGTTCCTGGACCTGTCGCGCGGCTGCACCGCGCGCGACATCGCCGACGTGGCGGTGATCGCCAGCGCGATGGGCGTTTGACGCCCGCAGTACGTGCCGTCGGCGCGCCGCCATGATCCTGAGCGACGCGCCGACGACGAGCGAATCAGGCGATCAGTTCAACGTGACCGCGAACGGGTTCGAGATCGCGCCGCTCTGCACGTGGCGGGCGCGGATCGTGCCGGGGCACACGGCCGAGTTGGCGCGCACCGAGAACGTGCCGTCGAGCGGGTCGACCGCCGCGGTGCCGAGCACCTGGCCGGCCTCGTTCAGGACCTCGACCGTGCCGGTCGTGCCCGAGAACGCGCCGCGCGCCTCGAGGCGGCCACCGCGGCAGCGCGCGCGCTCCAGCGCCACCACCGCGACCGTGCCGCCGGCCGGGGTGCCGACGTCGCTGACGATCTGCGTGGCGTAGAAGCGGCCGTCGGCGCCCGGCCAACCGGACACCTCGACCAGCGCGCCCAGCGGCACGGTGGCCAGATCGACCGCGAGCGGGCCGACCAGCGCCTCGAACGGATCCATACGCGGATCGTCGACGGCGACGATCTCCAGGCCCATCACCGCGATCGTGCGGCCATTGACCGCGCCACCCGGATCGTTCTGGGTCAGCGGACCGATGACGATGTTGTGCGCCGGGTCGAACAGGATGTTGATGCCGTCGGCGCCGAGCAGGCTCGGGCTGACGTCGGCGGAGACGCCGGTGCCGACGAAGCCGGGCTCGGTGCGGCCGGGCAGCGGCGCGCCCAGCGCGTCGGCCAGCGTCACGGCGCGGCCGCTCGGCAGCGTCATCGTCGCGCCGGCGACGTTGACGGAGACGTTGGCGATCTGCAGCGTGCCGAACAGCGCGTCGCCGCCGGTCAGCGAGGCCTCGATCGTGGCGCCAGCGCCGAAGCGGTTGGCGGCGCCGGTGTCGGCATTGGAGGCGAGGAACGAGAGCGAGAGGCCGAGGGCGCTGGCGAGGCCGACACGGCAAGCGGAGGTCATCAGTCGAGTCATGGTGCTTTGGTGAGTTGTGGTGAGCGGCCGGATATGTGGCCGGTGGCACATTGCCTCAACAACCGCGCCGGGGACTCGTCGAGGCACCAGAATCTTCGGGACGACCGGACTCCGAGCAGCGACGTGCGCGTCCCGATCGGAACCCGCACAGTCTCCTGCCGGACGATGCGCAGCAGGCGGTCCGGATCCACGACATGCGGGAAGGCGAAGCCGACCGCGAGCGATCGCCATCGATGCGCCGGACGCTCCGTTCGCGGAGCCCCGTTTCGATGGGACGACGCCAGGACCCGCGCCGGAGACGGGGCGGTCCGCGCGACACACCCCGGAATTGCCGACGGCGCGCAGCCGCCATGAGCAGCTGCGCGCCGTCGCGGATCAGCGAACCGGGATCAGTTCAGCGCGACCGCGAACGGCTCCGAGATCGAGCCGCTCTGCACGTGGCGCGCGCGGATCGTGCCGGGGCACGCGGCCGCGTTGGCGCGGATGTTGAACGTGCCGTCGAGCGGGTCGACAGCGCCGGCGCCGAGCACCTGGCCGGCCTCGTTCAGGATCTCGATCGTGCCGTTGGTGCCGGAGAAGGCGCCGCGCGCCTCCAGGCGACCGCCGCGGCAGCGCGCGCGCTCCAGGGCGACCAGGTTGACCACGCCGCCGGCCGGGGTGCCGACCTCGCTGACGAGCTCGGTCACGTAGAAGCGACCGTCATCGCCCGGCCAGCCGAGCACCTCGACCAGGGCGCCGAGCGGGATCGACGCCAGGTCGACCGGCAGCGGGCCGACCAGGGCCTGGAACGGGTCCAGACGGGGGTCGATGGCGGGCACCATCTCGAGGCCGAGGACCGAGATGGTCCGACCTTCGAACGGGCCACCCGGATCGTTCTGGGTCAGCGGGCCGATGACCACGTTGTGGGCCGGGTCGAACAGGATGTCGACGCCGTCCGCACCGAGCAGGGTCGGGCTCACGACTGCGCCGACACCGGTGCCGACGAAGCCGGGCTGGGTGCGACCGGGCAGCGGCGCGCCGAGCGCGTCGGCCAGCGACACGGCGCGACCGCTCGGCAGCGCCATCGTGGCGCCGGCGACGTTGACGTTCACGTTGGCGATCTGCAGGGTGCCGGCGAGGACGTCACCACCGGTGAGAGCGGCTTCGATCTCGGCGCCGGCGCCGAAGCGGTTGGCGGGGGCGGCGGTGTCGACGGCGTTGGACGCCAGGAACGACAGGGACAGACCGAGAGCGCTGGCGAGGCCGAGACGGCCCGCGGAAGAGATGCGGATCATGGTGCTTATTGGTGAGGGTTGAGATGACCGGCCTAATAGGTGGCCGATCCAGGTGAGGATTGCGAAGATATCACGACACGGGGACAATGCAAGCGGCAGAATCCGCATTTGTCGCCAATCCCCGGCACGCATCGGCGAAATCGAGGCTGCCCTCACCGCAACGAGAGAGCGACCGGGCGCAAACAGGACGCCATTCTGGTGCGGCGGACCGCACAGCGGCGACAATGACGGGCCCATTGGGAGCCCCGGCGCACGTCAACCGGTCGCGATGCCGCCGCGTTCGCGCAGCCGCAGTTGACCGCACGCGGCCTCGGCGTCGGGACCCGACGAGTCGCGGATGGTCGCCAGCACACCGCCCTGCTTGACGCGTCGCACCAGCGCGACGATGCGTTCGCGCGGCGGCGCCGCGAACGGCAACCCGGGCACCGCGTTCCAGACGATGAAGTTGACGTAGCCGCGCACGCCGCGCAGCAGCGCGATCAGCGCGTCGGCGTCCTCGTCGCGGTCGTTCTGCCCGTCCAGCAGCGTCCACTCGAACTGCACCGGCATGCCCGACGCGCGGCCGTAGGCGTCGGCCGCGGCCACCAGGTCCACGAGCGCGTCCTTGTGCGCGCGCGGCAGCAGCTCGCGACGGCGCACGGGATCGGCCGTGTGCAGCGACATCGCCAGGCACGGCCGCAGCGGCGCCCGGCCCATGCGCTCGAACGCGCGCACCGAGCCCACCGTCGACACCGTCTGTCGCTTCGGCCCGATCTGCGCGATCGCCTTGATCTCGGCGACGGCATCGAGCACGGCGTCGAGGTTGTGGCTCGGCTCGCCCATGCCCATGAAGACGACGCGGTCGATGCGCATGCGCCGGCGCGCGTGTACGACCTGCTCGGCGATCTCGGCGGCGTCGAGGTTGCGCTCGACGCCGAACAACCCCGACGCGCAGAAGCGGCAGCCGACGGCGCAGCCGACCTGCGTCGACACGCAGGCCGCACCCTGCGGCATCGCCACGGCCTCGACCCGACGGCCGTCGTCGAGGCCGATGCCGAGCCGGACGGCGCCATCGCGAGCCCGGACCTCCTCGACCACGCGCGTGCGCAGCCCGTGGTGCAGCCAGTCGTCGAGCTGCTGCTGCTCGGCCGGCGACAGCGTCAGCCCCTGCCGGTCGAAGTCCGCCGCGACCGGCGTGCGGCCGGCGCCGACCAGGCGTCGCACCAGCGCCGCCTTGTCGTGCGCCAGCAGCCGATCGAGCGCCGCGAAACCGCCGCCCACGCCCTACCAGCCGCGCCGCGCCCGCAGGCCGGCGATGTGCGCCACGTGGTGCCGCCCGTGCCAGTCGTACATGGCGACCATGTCGTCGAGCGAGAAGTCGCGCCCGGCCTCCGGATGGTGCAGCGTGCGCGCGAACGCGGCGGCGGGCAGCGCCCGCAGGCAGTGCGTCCAGCGCTCGTGCAACGCCGTCAGCAGCAGCAGCGAGCCGCCGACTGCGCCGTCGCGGGCGTCGGCCAGCTCGGCCCAGGCGGCCTCGGCGTACGGACGGATCGTCGGGTGGTCCTCGGTCAGCAGCAGCCGGATGCGCGCGTAGGCGTTGACGTGGCTGTCGGCCACGTGGTGCACGACCTGGCGCACGGTCCAGCCGCCGTCGCGATACGGCGTGTCGAGCTGCGCGTTGTCGAGGCCGCGCACCGTCTCGTGCAGCAGCGCCGGCAGCCCGGCGATGCCGGTGAGCGCGCAGACGCGCGTGGCGGCCGTCGGCGCCGCGGGCGGCTCGAAGCGGCCGATCGGGTAGCGCGGGTCGCTCATGGCTTCGCCTCGGCCGCCGGCTCGACCTCGATCAGCGCCGCACCTTGGTCGACGGTGTCGCCCTCCGCGGCGCCGACCTTCTTCACGGTGCCGGCGACGCCGGCGGTCAGCTTGTGCTCCATCTTCATCGCCGACAGCACCGCCAGGGTCTGGTCGGCGGTCACCTGGTCGCCGGGGGCGCACAGCACCTGCAGCACGGTGCCGGTCATCGGCGCGCGCACCACGCCGTCGCCGCCGCCCGCGCCGCCGCCGCGCCGGCCGCCCTCGGGCTCGCGCAGCGTGAAGGTCCGTCCGCCGACGCGCACCATCCACGCCTTCTGCGCCTGCACGCCGAACGCCGTGCACGCCGGCTCGGCCTCGGCGCCGACGGGCACCAGCCGCACGCCGCCGTTGCCGAGCGTCGCCACGCGGAACTCGAGCACGCGGTCGCCGATGCGCACGCGCCAGTGATCGCCGCCGACGCGCTCGGCCACCACCGCGACCGCCTCGCCGTCGCGCACGAAGGTCTTGCGCAGGCTCACGAGTCGCCTCCCCACATGCGCATGCCCGCGAGACCGTGCCACACCGCGGCCGAACGCAGCCCGGTCGCGCCATCCCCGCCCCCGCCGCCGCCGACCGGCGCCGCCGACGGGGTCGCCGCCGCCGCCTGGCTCAGCACCGCCGCCGCCAGCACCAGATCGTCGGGCGGCACGTCGGTGCCGCGCGCCAGTCCGGGCTTGCGGTCCAGGAAGTCGGTGCGCAGGTGCCCCTGCCGGAAGTCCGGGTCGTCGACCAGCCGCCGCAGGAAGTCGACGTTGGTCGGGATGCCGAGGTAGACCGCCGCGCGCAGCGCCTGCGTCATCCGTTCGCACGCCGTCGCGCGATCGGGCGCGTGCACGATCAGCTTGGCCAGCAGCGAGTCGTAGTGCACCGGCACGTCCCAGCCCGAGTAGACACCCGAGTCGACGCGGATGCCGGGCCCTTCGGGCTCGGTCACCAGCCGCAGCGGGCCGGCGGCCGGCAGGAAGCCCTGCTCGGGCTCCTCGGCGCAGATGCGCACCTCCATCGCGTGGCCGCGCGGGCGCAGGTCACGGCCCGCCAGCAGATCCGCCAGCTTCTCCCCGGCCGCGACCCGCACCTGCAGGTGCAGCAGGTCGACGCCGGTGACCAGCTCGGTCACCGGGTGTTCCACCTGCAGCCGCGCGTTGACCTCGAGGAAGTAGAAGTTGCCCTGCTCGTCGAGCAGGAACTCGGCGGTGCCCGCGTTGTCGTAGCCGACCGCGCGCGCGAGCGTGCAGGCCGCCTCGCCCATGCGCTTGCGCAGCGCCTCGTCGACCGCCGGCGACGGCGCCTCCTCGAGCACCTTCTGGTGCCGGCGCTGCACCGAGCACTCGCGCTCGTGCAGCGACACGACATCGCCGTGGCGATCGCCGATCAGCTGGATCTCGACGTGCCGCGCCGGGAACACCGCTTTCTCGACGATCATGCGGTCGTCGCCGAACGCCGCCTTGGCCTCGCGGCGCCCGGCCGCGATCGCCGCGGCCAGCTCGGACTCGTCCTTGACCAGCCGCATGCCGCGGCCGCCGCCGCCGGCGCTGGCCTTGACCATCACCGGCAGGCCGATCTTCCGGGCGGCGGCGACCAGCGACGCGTCGCCGTCGTCCTGCTCGGTGCCGGGGATGACCGGCACGCCGGCCGCGATCGCCTCCTCGCGCGCCGCCTTCTTGCTGCCGAGCCGCTCCATCGCCTCGGGCCGCGGGCCGAGGAACACCAGCCCGGCGTCGGCGACCGCGCGCGCGAAGTCCGCGTTCTCGCTCAGGAAGCCGTAGCCCGGATGGATCGCCTCGGCGCCCAGCGCCTTGGCGGCGGCCAGGATCTTGCCGACGTCCAGGTAGCTCTCGGCCGCGGTGTTGCCGCCGAGCGGGAACGCGTGATCGGCCGCCAGCACGTGCGCGCTGCGCCGGTCGACCTCGCTGTGGACGGCGATCGACTCGATGCCCAGCTCGCGCAGGCCACGGCAGATGCGCACGGCGATCTCGCCCCGGTTGGCGATCAGGACGCGGCGGAACGGCGGCTTCTGCGGCATGGGAGGGGGCACGCTACCCGGGGCGAGCGGGGCGTCGCCACCGCCTTCCGGCGTCACCGAGGGCGGGAGGATCGATCCGGTCGGGGCGTTCCCGGGCACGGATGCGAGCGCGGCGCCGCCGCACGTGGGCGGACCCTGGTCTTCCGCCGCGCGGGATACGATCCGCGGGCCATGTCCCTGCCCGGAACCCGTCGCCCCCTGTGCGCAGCGGTCGCGCTGCTCCTCGCCCCCCTGCTCGCGACCGCGCTGCGCGCGCAGACCCCCGCCGAGCTGGTCGAGGTCCACCGCATGCTGCCCGCCAACCGCGGCGACGCGTTCGCGCACATGGTCGGCGACGTCGACGACGACGGGGACCCGGACGTGGCGCTGTTCGGCGTGCGCCGCAACGAGGTGTGGCGCCGCGCCGGCAACGGTCGGCTGGTGGCGCTGCCCGGCGCGTTCCCGCCGCTCGGCACCGACGAGCGCGCGCAGGCGATCGGCGACCTCGACGGCGACGGCGATCTCGACTGCGTGCTGTGGCAGACGCCGCAGTGCCAGGGCACCGGTCCCGCCTGCTTCAACGGCGCGCTGCGGGTCCTGTTCAACGACGGCGGTGGGCACCTCGGCGGCGGCGCGCCGCTGCCGACCGACCCGCAGGCGATCCCCGGCGCGCTGGCGCTCGGCGACGTGGACCTCGACGGCGACCTCGACGTCGTCGTCGGCTGCGTGCCGCACGTCTGGCCCGACTTCCAGGTGCCGCCGAACTACACGATCGAACGCGGCCAGAACCTGCTGTTCGTCAACGACGGCACCGGCACCTTCACCGCGCAGCACGCGCGCCTCGGCGCCGACCGGGACCGCACCACGGCGATCCTGCTGCGCGACTTCGACGGCGACCTGGACCTCGACCTGTTCGCGGCCAATGCGAGTCTGCCGGGAGGCGCGATGCAGGACGCCTTCTACGACAACGACGGCACGGGAACGTTCACGCGCCGGGCGACGATGCTGCCGCCCGACGCCGGCGACGCCCTCGGCGCCCACGCGCTCGATCTCGAGGGCGACGGCGACCTCGACATCCTGGTGATCGACCGGGGCGGCCCGCGCCTGCTGCGCAACGACGGCGCGCTCGGCTTCGGCGACGTGACCGCCAACCTGCCGGCCGCCGCGGTCGCGGGCACCGAGACCGCGCTGGTCGGCGACGTCGACGGCGACGGCGATGACGACCTGACCGTGCTGGTCGGCGTCTCGGTGCGCCAGCTGCGCAACGACGGCGCCGGGGTGTTCACGCACGCGGCCGCCTCCGACCGCCAGATCGAGCTCGGCAGCGCCCTGCTGTTCGACGTCGACGGCGACCTGGACCTCGACCTGGTGTCGCCGGTCGGCGAGGTCCGCGACCACGGGTTGTGGCTGAACGTCGGCGCCGGCGACTGGCAGGCGGTGCCCCGGGACCTGCCGGGCACGGTGTTCAACCAGCTCGACGCCGCCGCGGTCGACCTCGACGGCGACGGCGACCTGGACGTGCTCGCGGCGGGCACCGGCAGCGACGGCAACGCCGTCTATCGCAACGACGACGGCGCATTCGAGTCGGTGTCGTACGGCCCGTTCACGACCGACACGGCCGAGTCGATGGGCATCGCCGTCGGCGACCTCGACGCCGACGGCTTCGCCGACGCGGTGCTCGCGAACTACGTGCTCCCGCCGTTCCTGCCGGCGCCGTCGCAGCTCTACCGCAACGACGGGCAGGGCAGCCTGAACCCCGTCGCCACGCCGCCGATCGGCGCGATCTCGGTGGCGCTCGGCGACCTCGACGGCGACGGCGATCTCGACGTGTATCTCGGCACGCCGGGCACGCTGTTCGCCGGCGCGCGCGACCGCGTGCTGTTGAACCAGGGCTCCTTCGTGTTCACCGAGCTGCCCAACGCGGTCGTCGACACCGACACGACGACCTCGGTGACGCTGCGCGACGTCGACGCCGACGGCGACCTCGACGCGGTGCTGGTCGGCTGGTTCGGCGGCCCGGACCGCGTGCTGCGCAACGACGGCACCGGCGTGTTCACCGCGGCGCCCGGCGCGCTGCCGGCCGTCCTGGAGGACAGCCAGCACGTGGTCGCCGCCGACTTCGACGGCGACGGCGACGACGACCTGGTGGTCGCCAACGACGGCGGCGGCGTGCCCGAGGCCAACCGGTTCTACCGCAACGACGGCACCGGCACGTTCGTCGACAGCAGCGGCGACCTGCCGGGCCCGAACGGCCGCACGCTGGCGTTCACCGCCGGCGACTTCGACCAGGACGGCGACATCGACCTGCTCGAGGCGCAGTTCCATTCGCCGGTGCCGACGCGCCTCCTGCAGAACGACGGCCTCGGCCACTTCAGCGTCGTCGCCGGCGGCGTGCCGCCGCTGACCGACTACGCCCACCGCTTCGTCACCGGCGACTTCGACGGCGACCAGGACCTCGACGCGTTCCTCGTGTCGCTGGGCCCGCCGCACGTGCTGTGGAACGCGCGGCGGCAGCTGTCGTGGCGCGCGCTGCCCCGCGTCGGCCGCCCGCTCGACCTCGACCTGCGCGCCGACCCGTCGACGCCGTTCCTGCTCGGCGCCGCGCTGCTGCGCGGCAACGCGCCGATCCCGGGGCTCGGCGTGCTGCGGCTCGACGTCGCCACGACCTTCGTGACCGTGTTCGGCGTGCTCGACGCGCAGGGGCGCGCGACGGTGTCGCTGGCGGTGCCGCCGGACCCCGCACTCGTCGGCAGCACGATCGTGTGGCAGGCGGTGAGCGGCACGCCGCCGCTGCTCGGCAACCTCGAGCGCACGACCTTCGGACGCCCTTGACGCGGCGGGAAGGGCGGCGCACCCTCTGCCGTCGGAGGAAGCCGCCATGCCCGACCGTCCGCTCCCCGAGGTCGCCTCGCTCGCGCTGCTGCTCGCCCAGTCGTTCGCCCAATTGTTCGCCCAGTTGGCGGCGCTGCCGCTCGCCGCGCAGGACCCGCCGACCGTCGTGTCGCTGGCGCCCGCGAACGGCGCGGTGGACGTCGATGCCGCGACGACGACGCAGCTGGTCATCGAGTTCGACCGCGCGATGAACCAAGGCGGCTGGTCGCTGTGCGGCGGTGGGCCGAGCATGCCGAACGTCACCGAGCGCCCGCAGTGGCGGGATGCGCGCACGCTGGTGCTGACGGTCCGGCTCGAGCCCGATCACGACTACTCGCTGGGCATCAACTGCCCCGCGGCGACGAACTTCCGCAGCGCCGCCGGCGTCGCGCTGCTGCCGGTGCCCTGGTCGTTCACCACGCTGCCGAAGGAGCTGCCCGACCCCAAGGTGCAGAAGCAGCGCAACCGGGCGGCGACCGAGGCCCTGCTCGACACGCTGGCCGCGCGCTACTCGCACTACGACCTGCGCGTGGGGAGCTGGAAGAAGCTGCTGGGCGCGCACGAGAAAGCGCTGCTGAGCGCGCCCACCGACGCCGCCTGGGCGAACGCAGCGGCGCAGATGCTCGCCCCGACCGCGGACATCCATCTGGCGCTGCGGCTCGGCGACCGCTGGTTCGCGACCGGCCGCCGCGCGGTGGATCCGCTGTTCCGCGCGCAGCACATCGGCGCGCACTTCAGCTGCACCGAGCCGTGCGACCGCACGACGATCGGGCGCAGCGCCGACGGCATCGGCTACCTGCGCGTCGACGCGTGGTCCGGCGTCGACCCCGACCGCATCGGCCAGGCGATCACCGAGCTGCTCGACACCCGGGCGATGGTGATCGACTGCCGCACCAACAGCGGCGGCGACGAGACCCTCGCGCAGCGCGTGGCGGCGTGGTTCGTCGACGGCGAGGTCGTCTATGCCAGGAACCGCTACCGCACCGGCAAGGGGAAGAAGGGGTTCGGCCCCGTGCTCGAGCGCAAGCTGACCGGCAACCCCGACGGCAAGCGCTACGACCGGCCGATCGCGGTGCTGACCAGCCGTTACGCCATGAGCAGCAACGAGTCGTTCGTGATGATGCTGCAGCAGGCGAAGGATCGCACGCTGGTCGGCCAGCCGACCTTCGGCAGCAGCGGCAACCCGCGGCCGTTCCCGCTCGACAACGGCGTCACCGTCGTGGTGCCGACCTGGCAGGACCTGCGGCTCGACGGCACCTGCATCGAGGGCGAGGGGATCGCACCCGACGTTCTGGTCGAGTGCACGGGCGACGACCTGGCCGGCGGCGATCCGATCCTCGAGCGGGCGCTCGCGCTCCTGCGCAAGAAGCTCGGGGACAAGAAGTAGCCGCCGGCAGCGGCGCCCGGCGGTCGGCGCCCGGCCCGCCGTGGTGTGTCGGAACCGGCGAACCACCCGCCGGCGGTGCAGCGTAGGGACCGACGCTGCCGATAAGGAGGGCGTCCCCCGCTCCCGATCCCGTGCCCACCTTCGCCGATCTCGGACTCTGCGAGCCGCTGTGCCGCGCGCTCGAACCCGACGCCTTCGCGGCGCCGACGGCGGTGCAGGTGCGCGTCGTGCCGCTGCTGCTGCAGGGGCGCGACCTGCTGGCACTGGCGCCGGCGGGTTCGGGCAAGTCGGTCGCCTGGGCCCTGGGCCTGCTGCAGCGGCTCGCCGATCCGGCGATCACCGCCGAGCCGCGCCATCCGCGCGCCCTGGTGCTGACCAAGGATCGCGAGTCGTGCGAGGCGATCGGCCTCGAACTCGAGACCGTCGGCCGCTACCTGCCGGTGCGACACATCGTCGCCGCCGAGGGTGCGGGCTGGAACCACCAGATGCAGGAGCTGCGCACCGGCGTCGAGCTGATCGTCGCCACGCCCAAGCGCCTGCTCGAGCTGCAGCGCGAGCGCGCGGTGGCGCTGCGCGCCATCGAGCTGGTCGTCGTCGACGACGCCGACGTGCTGATCGACCTCGACCTGGTGCTCGAGCTCGAACGGATCCGCGTGGCGCTGCCCGACAAGCGACAGACGGTGATGCTGGCCGCGAGCACGCCGGCGGCGCTGCGGCCGTTCGCGGAGGAGTGGATGCACCGGCCCGTCGGCGTCAACGCCCGCGGCCCGGCGCCCCGCAAGACGCCGCACGACCCCGGCTTCGCGATCCCGAAGATCAGCGACGACGTCACCGCCGATCCGCCGGCGATCGAGCTGCCGGACTGGCTCGACGAGGCGCCGCCGGTGTTCCTGCCCGGTTGGCTCGACGACGACTCGGCGGTGTTCGATGCGCCGACGCACGCGGCGGCCCCGGACGACGAGGGCGACCCCGAGGAGACCGACGACGCGGCGGACGCGACGCCGCTCGACGCGGCGACCGACACCGACGGCGCGGACTACGCCGACGAGACGGACGACGACGCAGGCGAGACCGACGACGACGACCTGGACGCACTGGTCGCCGAGGCGCTCGACGAACTCGATCGCCGCGCGCGCTCGGGTACCGACGTGGAGCCCCCGCCGCCGCCGGGCCCGACCACAGCTGCAGCGACCTCGGCACGCGCGCCGAGGAAGGCCAAAGGCAAGGCCAAGGCCACGCCCCGGACCGCGAAGAAGACGAAGGCCACTGCTCGACCGGCCACCGGCACCGCGCGCAAAGCGACGCCGAAGACGGCCGCGGCCCAGAAGCCGGCGGCACAGAAGCCGGCGGCCAAGAAGGCCAGCGGCCGCAAGAAGCGCAGCTGAGCCGGGCGCCAGCCCGGGGTCGTGCCAGCCGCGAACCACGGACCGCCGCCAGCTCGGGCCTCGGCGCCACACCCACGCCCGCGCGCCGCGAGCGCCGCACTTCGGCCGCGCGGAACGGCATCCGTCGGATTCCCGGAATCCTGTCCCAGTCGAGCCTCCTGGGTCACCCCTGGTGCCGACGAGCGACCGTCGTCGCCCGTCGACCACCAACTCAACAAGACCGAACCAGAGGTTCCCATGTCCTTCCATCTGTCCAAGACCGTCCTGTCCCTCCTCGCCACCGCCTTCGCCCTGGCTCCGTGCCACGGGCAGATGGTCGTCGACCCCCACACCCGGCAGTGGAGCCACGCCTTCGGCAACCCGGTGTTCGGTGGCATGGCCAGCGCCAGTGCCGAGATGACCCGCGTGTATGCGACGGGCTACGCAACGCAGTCCAACTTCTCGTCGCGGGCGCTGCTCCGCAGCGAGCTCCGCCTGTTCGGCAAGACCCACGATGGCCTCGACCTGGACATGA
Source organism: Planctomycetota bacterium (assembly GCA_050245995.1). Taxonomy (GTDB): domain Bacteria; phylum Planctomycetota; class UBA1135; order UBA1135; family UBA2386; genus JBFWWV01. Next base: position 433,575 of record JBFWWV010000002.1, read on the forward strand.
CCGCCGACAACTCGCCGTGGCTGTTCCTGTCGGTCGGGAGCCAGCCGCCAACGCCGATCAGCAGGCTCGGCTACCAACCGACCTCGTCGATCCTGGTGCGCCTGCGTGGCGAGACCGTGTGGCAGGAAAGCGTGCAGTCCCCGGTCCTGGACCGGACCTGGGGCCGCACCCTGCCGCTGCACGACACGCCGCCGATCACGGCCTCGATCTCGGTGCTGGGCATCTTCGTCCGCGTCAGCGTGTGGGCGACCCTCGGCGGCCAATCGAGCCTGCGCGTCCGCGCGAACGCGCCTACACTCGACCTGCAGGTCACCGGTGCAGCCTCCGCAACTGCGACCGGCTCGGCTTCGGCCGCGGTCGGCACCCGCTGGGCGCAGGCCGGCATCCGCACCGACCTGCGGCTCGGCAACGCAGGAGCGACGATCGCCGTCACCGGCAACCCGGTGTTCGGAATCAACGGCACCCTCGCGGTCAGCCTGTCGCCGATCCGCTTCCTGATCAACGCCTACGTGCGGCTGTTCCGCCGGTCGTTCGGTTGGGACGTCATCAACCTGCCCCTGACGCCGCCGATCAACCTGTCGTGGACCTTCTGAGCCGAGCATCCGCACCCACTCCATGCCCTGCGTGAGGCCGACGATGAACCCGATCCCGAGTGTTCGTTCCGCCGTGCTGCTGGCTGTCTCGCTGACGGTCCTGGTCGGCGCGGTCATCCTGGCCGACCGTGGCGGCGCATCCCTGCCACCGCCGCCGATCGTCGCCGCTGCTCCGGCAGCGGCGACGGCGGCGGCCGGCGCTCCGACCGCGGCCGAACGCGCCGACCGCGTCGCGGCGCCGACGCCGGCACTTGCGATCGCCGACGTGTTCCACGGCGCAGCGATCGGCACACGAATGGTCTTCGCGGTGCGCGTCGACCAGGCGTCGACCCTCACCCTCGGCGACATCGAGCCCACGCAGTTCGCGCTGCACGTCGAGGGCGAACAGGAGCTGATCGTGCTCGACCGGCGCGAAGACGAGCTGCTGGTGTCGGTGGCGTTCCCGCAGCTGCGCTTGCGCACCACGGCAGCCGGCGCTCCGGCGCCGCACGATCCCGATGCCGACATGGTGCAGGCACTGGCCACGCCGAGCACCATGCACCTGCGCTCCGACGGCAGCGAGATCGGCTGGCGTGCGGCCGACGGGTGCGACCCCGCGGCCAGCCACCTGGCTCGCTCGCTGCTGGCGCAGCAGCGCTTCGTCGTCGTCGGCAATGCGGCACATTGGCACGTCACCGAGAGCGACGTCGACGGCGAGCACGAAGTCGACTACCGGCGGCTGCCCGATCGCGACGGCCGGCTCGTCGTCGGCCGCAACCGGCGCAGCCTGGCGCCTGCCGTCGCAGGCGATGCGGTCGTGCACGCTGAGGTCGTCGACGATTCGACGGCCGAGTTCGATCCCGAGCTCGGCTGGCTCGTCGCGTCGCAGTGCCGGGTCGGTGTCACGCACCGGTTCGGTGAGGACTGCACCGTGGTCACCCGCGGCGACCTGTCGCTGCAGCTGCTGCGGGTCGACCAGGTGGTCGTCGACGAGGCCGACTGGGGCGGGACATGGATCAGTGGACCGGCGTCCGCGTGCGAGCTGCCCGACGACCGCGACGGTCGGACGCAGGACGAGGCGCTGGTGGCCGGCGGCAGCGTCGAGGAGTTGATGGCCGCCATGCGCGCGGCCGTCGCGACCAGCGGCCCCGGCGGCGACGACGCACGCGCCGTGCACGAACGGCTGAAGGCAAGCCTGCGGCTCGATCCGGCGGGACTGCGCACGGTCGAAGCCATGCTCGGCGACGGCACGCTCGACGACGCGGCCAGCGGCAACGCGCTGGGTGCGGTCGGTTCGGTCGGCACCGAGGCAGCGCAGGACCTGCTCACGCGGTTCGCTCGCGACGCCGGCCGTCGGCCGGCACAACGAGCTGCCGCCATCATCTCGCTGTTCCAGGTCGCCGAGCCCACCGCCGCGACGCGTGCCGCGGTCGAGGCGCAGTTCCACGACCTCGCCGAGCCCCTGCCCCTGCGGCGCGGCGCGCTGCTGCTGCTCGGCTCCCAGGCCCGCGACGATGCCGCGCGGCAACAGCGCCTGCTGACGCTGGCGCCGATCGACAATGGCGACGGCATGCTCGAGACCTTCGTGGAGGCACTGGCCAACGCCCGGATGCGCGAGACGATTGCCGGCTACCGGTCGCACTCCGACAACGAGGTCCGCCGGGCAGCCGACCGGGCGTGGGCGCGCGGCGAGAACTAATGGGCCTCGCGGTCGCATGGTTGCGGCCGCCGCCGCGACCAGACAGAGCCTTCGCCGATTGCGGCTCGGGCTCCACACGGCAACGAGGACTCGACGTCGGCCATGTCCGGTTGGCGGACACCGGTCAACGCCGATCTGGCCATGACGAAACCCGCGTGCGGCGGTCGCCTTGACGCGCTCCCCGCGCCGGAGGATGGTTCCCCGGCCGAACGCACCAGGGCACACCGCCCGCGTCCATCGGCCCCGGGAGGCATCCATGCGTTCGAGTGACGGGTGTGGGATGGGGCTTCGCGCCCCGGTCGGAATGGCAGCGTGGCTGGCCGTCGTCGGCGCACCAGCGGCACAATCGAACGTGGTCCCGGGGCTCGATGCCGCCGTGACGACCATCACGGGCACGACCTACTTCGGGCGCCGCGGCGCGCCGTTTCCGAACGGCGAAGCCGCGCTCGGCTTCCGCATCGACTACTGCAACACCGGTTCGGTCGGCATTCCCGTGCAAGCGGCAATGGCGGCCAACCACCCGTTCGTCGCGGTCATGGTGGCGCGCGAGAGCGCCGGTCGCATGCTGCAGATCAGTGACCGCTCGTTCTGCTTCCACCAGTTTCTCGCGCTGAACGGGCCATCTCCCTGTGGCCCGTGCAGCGGCGGCACAGGGACGCTGATCGGACCTGCTTGCTCGGAAGCGCTGTCGTCGGGCAACCTCGGCAACCGTTTCTGGCTCGGACCCGCGACCGAGATCGACCCGTGGCGCGGCGACTGGTCGCCCGTTGGCAGCTACTTCGACCGCGGGGACCCCGACACCGGCTCTCCGCAGAACGCCGATGGCATCCGCAGCACGATCAACATCACCGACCCGGTGACCAATCGCCTCATCGTGCGCGAGACGGAGCTGCAGACCGCCGGCTCGTACTACGTCGCGACGCAGCTGGTCGTGCGTGGCGAGGCGGCCGCGAACCGCGGCGACAACATCGCCTTCCGCCAGTTCACGCCGACCTGGACCGGCACGTCCTGGCAGGTTCCGACCGGCAGCAGTCCGACGCAGAACGGCACGGTGCTGACGGCCTGGAGCGGAGCCTCCGTCGGCACCGGGCGCAACGGCAACGACGACGGCACGTTCGCCGTCGGCGTCAAGACGACCGACCTCGGCGGTGGGAACTACCACTACGAGTACGCGGTCCACAACATCGACAACGCGCGCGGCGGCGCGTCGCTGCGGATCCCGGTGCCCGCGAGTTCCATCGTCGGCAACATGTCGTTTCGCGACATCGACGCCAATGCGCTGAACAACTGGATCGGCACGCACGTCGGCAACGAAGTCGTCTTCACCGCGCCGCCGAGCAACCCGCTCGACTGGAACTCGATCTACAACTTCGGCTTCGACTGCAACCGGTCGCCGGGCGGCGGCAGCGTCGCCATCGATCAGGCTCGCATCGGCCCCGGCGCGCTGTCGGTGGCCGTGCCGGCGCGGATCCCGACCGGCGCCACGGTCTCGACCGGCGGCATCACCATCAACGAGCTCGTCTACGACGACGGAGGCTTCGGCGCGCTCGAGTTCGTCGAGCTGCACAACTCGTTGCCGACGGCCGTGAACCTCTCCGGTTGGATCCTGCGCCGCCGCACCGCGACCGGCGCGCAGGCCGACCTGCTGTTGGCGGCCGGCACGACGATCGGCGCCGGCGCGTTCCTGGTCGCCGGCGGCACCGCCGTGCCGAACCGCAGCGTGACGTTCCCCACCACCAACTACCTGCCCGACGGTGTCGCGTCGCTGACGTTGTTCGACGCCACCCTCACCCAGCGCGACAGCGTCGTCTACGGCGGGCACCTCGGCGTGTTCGCCGGCGCCCCCGTCGAGGGACGTTCGCTGTTCTCTGCGCACCGCATCGAGTCGGCGGTCCGCCGCTCGTCGTGGTCGCGCTACCGCGACGGGCTGGACACGGACGACAACGCCGCGGACTTCCGCGTCGCCGAGTGGACGCCGGGCACGACCAACGACCTGGCGCTTGCGCTGCCGTGGCAACCGAACCTGGACCCGCTCACCGTCGGCAGCGCCGTGGCGAACTGGTGGGGACCGCAGGACGACCCGCGCGTGGTCGACCCGACCGTCACCAGCACCTACAACCCCTACCTGCCGCCGACGCCGGTGCCGCCACCGCCGGGTGCGTCGCGCGCGATGGCGTTCTCGACGCCGAACGGCGCGATCGGCGCACGCAGCTATCTGCTGCGCACCGACTGGAGCAGCAGGGTCTCGTTCGACGGCTACGTCTGGTTCGACCCGACGCCTGCGCCCGCCGGCCAGTCCTACGCCTGGAGCCTCGGCGTGCTCGGCACCACCGACTCCGGCTATGCGATGCCGGATCCGCTGCGCGCCAATGCGAGCGAGTCGAACGGCGACACCGGCGTCACGTGGACCTATGTCGCCACCGACAGCGGCACGACGCTGTATCTCATCGACAACGCCGGCGGCGGCCGGGGTCACCAGGTGCTGGCATCGATCCCCGGTCCGTCGGGCTGGCAGCGCCTGCGGCTCGACATGGGCGGCAGCGACGGCTACGCGTGGTACGGCGGCACGGTCGGCCAGCGCGACGGCCAGCTGATCCGCGCCGGTGTGCGCCTGTCGGCCGGCGGCGTCTACGTCGGCTACCGCAGCGACGTCGCGACCGGCAGTCAGGCCCGGGCCCTGATGATCGCGCAGCCTGTCGTCGAGGACCCCGGCCCGCCGTACTCTGCGGTCGGTTCCGGTTGCCAGGGCAGCTGTCCGCCCAAGAACCCGAAGGCCAGCACCGTCGACGACACCGCCATCCAGGGGCTCGGCACCGGGGACTATGCGCTGTACGTGCCGCACACCGGCAGCGGGACCTTCAGGACGATCTGCGTCCTGAGCAGCGGGCCCGATCCCGCGATCTCCCCATTCCCAGCAGCCCCGACCGTGAGCCTGTTCAGCGCCCCAGGGGGCGAGAGCGGGCAGCCGGGGCAGGTGATCGTCTCCGCATCCCGTCTGGCGTTGTTGGCGCCGACGAGTAGCAATCCCGGCAGTCCGGGCTGGTGGTACGTGAACTACCAGTTCACGTACCCCGGACCGTTCTACCTCGTGTTCCACTACGACGGTCGCCACCACCTGCCGATCGCCGCAGAACACGACGAGGAAGCGCTGGAGTACGCCGACTGCTTCTACCAACCGACCAGTGGAAGCTGGACCAACACGACTCCTCGCATCCGCGCGTGGGCCTGGAAGTTCGTTTGCCAGGACATGGCGGGCAGACCCAAGTCCAAGATCAAGGACTTCGCGGAGGTCGGCGGCTCGTTCGCCCTGACCATGGACGACGGCGGCTCCAGCTCGATCGGCATCATGCTGCTGGACCCCAATCCGCTGATCCCGGGTTTCTCGCTGAGCTCGATCGGCATGCCCGGCTGTTTCGCCTACGTGCCGTTTCCGCCGGCGCTGTCGGCGGCCGCGTTCCTCGACCCCCACGGCCACGGCGAGGTGCCGCTGACGATCCCGAACCACCCGTTCTATCTCGGCCTGTCGCTGACCAGCCAATGGGCCACGCCGGACCCGATCAACAGCTTCGGGTTCGTCACCACCGAGGGGCTGACGTTCACCGTGCAGTGACGCGCTCGCGATGTCGACCGACGATCCAGGGCGATCGCCGCCGCGCGCACCGGCCGCGAACCCGCTGACGGAGTTCGCTCGCGCGTGGCTCGCCTGCGGCGGTGAGGCCATGCCGCTGCCCGCGCTGCTGGCTGCGCACCCGGCGGCGGCGGCGATGCTGCTCGAAGCGCTGCTGACCCAGCAGCTCGACGTGCCGGAGCCGCCGCGCCCGACGTCGCCGGCGCCGGGCGAGCGCCGCATCGGTCCGTTCGCGGTCGAACGCGAACTCGGCCGCGGTGGCCAGGCCGTGGTCTACTGCACCACCGACACGCGACTCGGTCGGCGCGTGGCGCTGAAGGTGCTGCCGCCCGGCGCGTTCCACTCGGCGCAGGCGGTGCAGCGGTTCCGCGCCGAGGCAGCGACGACGTCACGGCTCGACCATCCCGGCATCTGCCAGGTCTACGAGGTCGGCGAGGTCGAGGACCTGATGTACCTGGCGATGCGCTACGTCGACGGCGAGACGCTGGCGGCGCGGATCGAGCGCAGCGCACGGGCGACGCCCGCCGGCGCGCCGCTGGACCTGCAGCTCGGCGCCGCGGTGGAAGGCGGCAGCGACACCGGTCGCCGCTCGCGGCCGTGGGTGCCGACGCTGCGGCTGTTCGAATCGTGCCTCTTGGCGCTCGACGCGGCGCACCGCGCCGGCGTCGCCCACCGCGACTTCAAGCCGGCCAACGTGATGGTGCAGCCCGACGGCGCGCCGGTGGTGCTGGACTTCGGCCTCGCCGCCGACACCGCACGCGTCGACGCGTCGCTGACGCGTTCGGGCGACGTGTTCGGCACACCGGCGTACATGGCGCCGGAGCAGTGCCGCAACGCCCGCGACGCCGACTGGTGCTCCGACCTGTTCGCCGTCGGTGCCGCGCTGTTCGAGGCGCTGACCGGCCAGCGCGCGTTCGCTGCAGCCACGGCGGAGGCGACCATCCGCAAGATCCTCGGCGGCGTGGTGCCGAACCCGTGTCGCGTCGTGCGGTCGCTGCCGCGCGAGCTGGCCATCGTCGTCGGCAAGGCGTTGGACCCCGACCCGGCGCGCCGCTACGCGTCGGCCGCGGCGTTCGCCGCCGACCTGCAACGCATCCGCGAGCTGCGGCCGATCCAGGCAGTGCCACCGAGCGCCCCGTTGCGCCTGCGCCGCTTCCTGCAGCGCAACCGGCTGCCGTCGGCGCTGGCCGCGACCGTCGTCGTGGCGTCCGCGGTGTCGGCGTCGACGTGGTGGCGCGCCGCCGATGCCGCGGCGACGGTCGAGCAGCTCGCCCAGCCGCGGCAGCTGGCCGATCTGGTCGCGGCGCAGCCCGGGCTGCTGCCGATCGCCGACCACCGCGCGGCTGCCGAGGCCTGGGCGCGACGCGCTCGGGACCTGGTCGAGACCCGTCCGCTGCTGGTCGAACGTCTCGCGGCGATCCGCGCCCGCGCGCTGCCGCCTTCGCCCGGCGACGACCCCGAACTCGAGCGGTTGCTGGCTGCCGATCGCGAAGCGCTGACGCGACTCGACGAGCGCGAAGCGGCGATCGTTGCCGGCAATGGCACCGCGGAGGCCCTGGCCGACCTGCGGCAGCCGGCGGCCGCGGCGGCGCGAGCGGCACGGCGGCAGGCGTTGGCGCATCGACTGGCGACGACGCGGACCTGGCGCTTCGCCGGCACCGCCGACCGGACGTTGCACGACAGCACCGCACGGCTGCTGGCCGACGTCGACGCGTTCGCCGGCGACGATGGCCCGCTGCAGCAGGTCGAACGCGAGCTCGCCGCCATCGCCGCGCAGGGCGCCGTGTCGTGGGACGAGGCGGTCACCGCCGTGGCGAACCAGCCGGCCTACCGCGGCCTCGTGCTGCGCCCGCAGACCGGCCTGGTGCCGCTGCGACAGGACCCGCACAGCGGCCTCTACGAGTTCCTGCACCTGCGCTCCGGGAAGCGCCCGCCGATCGACGCCGACGGGCGCCTGCGTCCCGACGACGACAGCGGCGTCGTGCTGGTGCTGCTGCCCGGCGGCACGGTGCAGCTCGGCGCCACGCGCGACGCGACGCAGCCGTTGTTCGACGCCGACAGCGAGGCGAACGAGCAGTACACCGGCACCTTCGAGCTGCGGCCGTTCTTCGTGTCGAAGTTCGAGCTGACCCAGGCGCAGTGGCAGCGCCTCAGCAACGGCAGCCGCCCGAGCCTGTGGTCGCCATCGGGCACGCACCCGGTCGAGAACATCGCCTTCGACCAGGCACGCGACGTGTTGGCGCCGAGCGGACTCTGGCTGCCGACCGAGGCCCAGTGGGAGTACGCCGCGCGCGGCGGCACCACGGGCCCGCGCTGGTGCGGGTCCGCGATCGCCGACCTGCAGGGCGCCGAGAACCTGTTCGACGCCGCGGCCGACGCCGACCCGAACCTGCGCATGAACGGCATCGTGCTGCCGTGGGACGACGGCTTCGCCTACCACGCGCCGGTCGGCTCGTTCCGGCCCAACCCGTTCGGCCTGCACGACGCCCTCGGCAACGTCAAGGAGTGGTGCCTCGACCCCGAGAGCTACCCCGACCGCGACGTGCACCGGCAGGGCGACGGCATGTGGCTCGGCACCCGGGACAAGCACGTGCTGCGCGGCGGCTGCTTCGGCCACGACGCGAAGTGGGCTCGTGCCACCAGCCGTTCGATCACCGGCGAGGGCGACTGGTTCTTCGGCGTGCGACCGGTGCGCCGCGTCGAGTGAGGTATGGTGCCGGCGATGCCCGATCCCGCCGGTTCGCCAAGAGATGCCGCCGCATTCGCAGCCGGTCTCGAAGCCCTGGCGCCGCGCCTCGTCGGCTGGTCGCACCTGCGGCTGCGCGGACGCGCCGGCATCGACCCGGACGATCTGGCACAGGAGGTCGTGTGCCGGGCTCTGGCCGGCCGTGACCGCTTCGCCGGATCGGACCTCGCGGCATGGGTGTTCCAGATCGCCAGGCACGTGCTGATGGAGTGGCTGCGGAGCCGGCAACGCCGCAGCCAGCTGGGCCTCGGTGAAGGCCACGGGTCGCAGTTCGACCTGGACGACGTCACCGCCAGGCTGACGACGCTGACCCGCAAGATCGCGCAGCGCGACGACATCGCCCGGTTGTTGGCGATGGCGCAGCAGCTCGACGCCATCGACCACGTCCTGTTGCTGTCCTGCGGTCTCGAAGGGGTCGCTCCCGCCGCGGCCGCAGCGCAGGTCGGCCTCGCCGAGGAGGCCGCGCGCAAGCGCTGGTATCGACTTCGTCAGCGCCTGCAGGCGGCGGCGACGGTGCTGGTCGCAGACCCGGGCGACGATTGACGAAGCGGGCCCGACGACCGGGGGTCGCCGGGCCGCCGCACGATCACCAGCCGATCGTCGACACGACCGCGTTGGTCGTCGTCATGCCGAGCGCGTTGGCGAACGGGTCGAGCGAGGCGGCCTGCGCCGCGAACGACAAGCCGAGGAACACCGGGGCGCTCGGGATCTGCAGGCTGTAGTTCGCCACCGAGCCGGCGCCGATCACGAACGCGGACAGATCGAGTGTCGTGTGCAGCGGGCAACCCGGGGCGCCGAGGATGCCGAGGTCGAAGGCGACGGGGAGCGGCGTGCCGATGGCGACGATGGCGAGGTCGAGCGGCAGATTGCCGATCTGGAAGGACAAGGGCCTGCCGATGTGCGGGAGGCTGGTGCCAGCCAACGTCGGGACGCCCGCGCTGCCGGCGCAGCCGCCGCCGAGGGAGAACGTGATCGAGGGTTGGTAGACCTCGCGGATGGACCGGAAGTCGACGCCAGGATGGACGACCCAGGAGACTGGCGGCCCGCCGGCGGTGCCGCGATCGATCCCGTCCCTGTTCGTCGATCCGGGCTGCCTGGGGTAGAACTCGTTGTCGCGATCGAACCACCACGGGTCGCCAGTGGGCCAGAAGAACCGCGTGCTGCACACCACAGGCGGGTTTGGAGGGCACTCCACGACGTTCGACACGGTTCTCGCGATCTCGTTGACGTGCGTCCAGGAGTCGCACCCGGTGGGTACCGGATTGCATTCGTTGCCTGGGGGCGGCGGAGGCGGTGGCGGGTTGCCACCCCAGCCGCCACCACCTGCCTGTGCGAGGTAGTAGCCCGGCCCCCCGGCCGAGAGCTGGGCGATCTGACCAGGCTGCGACGAAAGCTGGTTGCCTACCCGGTAGACACCAGGGCTGGAGGCGGACCGCGAGGATACGCGCAGCGACCGGCCGGAGATGCCGACGAAGCGAGGCTCTGGCACCGTGTTGCAGACTTGCACCGACGTCGACGCGCCGAGCGCCGCGTAACGCACACCGCCGGTGGCAGCCGCCGGCCCGGTGGTCGACCCGGCCATCCAGAACTCCAGCCCATCCGGGCTGGCGGCGCTGACCAGTGCCCCGCCGGAGAAAGCATCGGTCAGCCCCGTCGACGTGTCGACCGAGCCGTCGAGGCCGATGCGGGCGATGACGCGCCGCACCGCCGAGCTCGCCGTCGCGGCCACGTTCGGCGTGCCGACCGGGGCGTCGTAGCCGGCGACGATCAGGTACTGACCGTCGACCGACTGGGTGATGGCGCCTTCGATCGTCGAAGTGCCCGATTGCGTGCACGCGAACTGACCACCGGCGGCGGTCGTCGGCAAACCGATCGACTGCACCAGGGTACCGCCAGGGGTGTACTCGTCGAGGAACACCGGCGCCGCAGCCGCGGTCAGCGCCATCACGCCATCGCCCACGCGAACGGTGACGAGGTTGCCCGGAGTCAGCGGCCCCTGCGCAGCGGCATGCGGGGACAGCAGGGAAGCGACCAGCGTGGCGGCAGCGGCCACCGCAGGTCGACGGGATGGAAGAGAGCGACGATTCGCAGATTCGAACGGGTTCATGAATGACTCCAATGGATCGGAACTGCGCGGCACACGCCGCGCGACGTCGACGGGGTGCCTGAGCCGGTCCGCGGTGGGACAGGCATCTCGCGAATTCCGGGGTCGGGCATGCGAGGCTGGCCGGCAGCTCGCGAGCCCGTTCTGATGCCGTCATGAAGTCGATCCCGGTCCCGCCCGCGCTGGCTGCGTCGACCGCGCTGCTGCTCGCCGCCTGCACCCACCTCGGCCCGGATCGGGGCACGCCACCGACCGCCGCCGTCGGCCGCCACCCCGACGGCACCTGGACGACACCCGTCAACCAGACCCTCACCCCGCACGGGACGTTCGTCGACCTGCCCGGGCTGCGGCCGATCGTGCTGGCGCTGTCGCGCGACGGCGAGCGGCTCTACACCGCGGGCAAGACCAGCGAGCTGCTGGTGCTCGACCCCGTGACCGGCGCAGTCCGCCAGCGCGTGCCGCTGCCGAGCGAACAGCAGTCCCGGCCGGCCGGCGCGCAGAGCGACCGCGAGCTCGACCCCGACACGCGCGGCCAGGCCAGCTACACCGGGCTGTGCGTCGCCGACGACGACCGCACGATCTGGCTCAGCAACGTGCGCGGTTCGATCAAGGTGTTCGCGGTCGGCGACGACGGCGCCGTGACCCCGTCGCACACGCTGCCGGTGCCGGACGCCAACGCGCCGCGCCGGCGCGCCGAGATCCCGGCCGGCATCTGCGCGTCGCCCGATGGCGCCAGGCTGTGGGTCTGCGGAAACCTGGGCAACTGGCTCTACGAGCTCGACGCGCGCGACGGCCGCATGCTGCGCGCGGTCGAGGTCGGCACGGCGCCGTACGACGTGGTCCGCTCCGGTGAGCTGCTGTTCGTCAGCAACATGGGCGGTCGACGGCCGGAGCCCGGTGACCTGGTCGGCCCCGCCGGCCGCGGCACGACGGTGCGCGTCGACCCGGTGCGCCACATCGCCAGCGAGGGATCGGTCAGCGTCGTCGATCTCGGGACGTTCGCGGTGCGCGCCGAGACCCGCACCGGCCTGCACGCCGGCGCGCTGGCGGTGTCGCCCGACGGGCGCTTCGTGGTCTGCGCCAACGCCGGCAGCGACACGATCTCGGTGCTCGACGCCCGCGACGGCACGCTGGTCGACACGATCTGGGCGCGCAGCACGCCGTCCGACCTGCTGACCGCCAGCCCGAACGCGCTGTGCTTCGACGCAGACGGCGAGCGGCTGTTCGTCGCCAACGGCACGATGAACGCGGTCGGCGTGATCGAGTTCGAGCCCGACGAGCGCGGCGACAGCCGGCTGTGCGGCACGGTGCCGGTGGGCTGGTACCCGGCGGCGTTGGCCTTCGACGCCACCCGCGAACGCCTCGCATGCGCCAACCTCAAGGGCCTCGGCCCGGGCCGCCCGCGCGCGCTGGACGGCGAGGAGCCGGAGAGCGGCACCGGCGCGCCGGAGTTCAACAGCCACCAGTACCACGGCTCGGTGTCGCTGTTCGCCGCGCCCGACGACGACGCGCTGCCCGCGCTCACGGCGCAGGTCGAGCGCAACCTGCGGCGCGACGCCATCACGCGCGCTCTGCTGCCGCCGCGCCCGGACGTCGCGCCGCGCGTGATCCCCGAGCGCATCGGCGAGCCGAGCCGCATCCGCCACGTGGTCTACGTCATCAAGGAGAACCGCACCTACGACCAGGTGCTCGGCGACATCGCCGATGGCGATGGCGACCCCGACCTGTGCATCTTCGGCGAACGCGTGACACCCAATCAGCACGCGCTGGCGCGGCAGTTCGTGCTGCTCGACAACACCTACTGCGCCGGCATCCTCAGCGCCGACGGCCACCAGTGGAGCACCGCCGCGTTCGGCAGCGACGAGCTCGAGAAGAGCTTCGCCGGCTGGCCGCGCGCGTACCCCGACGGCATGGGGCCCGACGAGGTCGATGCGCTGTCGTATTCGCCGGCGGGCTTCCTGTGGGACCACGCGATCGCGCGCGGCGTGTCGCTGCGCAACTACGGCGAGTTCTGCACGCCGACGGTGCGCTGGCGCGACCCGCGCCGCGGCGGCGAGCCCGACTGGACCGCGTGCTGGCGCGCCTGGCGCGGCACGGGCGACGACGACGAGCGCGACGATGGGGACGACGCCGTGGTGTTCGGCTGCGCCGCGTCGATCCCGAGCCTCGAGCCGCACTCGCCGACCGGCTACGTCGGCTGGAACATGTCGGTGCCCGATCAGTACCGCGCCGACTTCGTGATCGCCGAGCTCGCCGAGTTCGAACGCCGCGGCGAGTTCCCGCAGCTGGTGCTGATCTGCCTGCCCAACGACCACACCAGCGGCACCAAGGAGGGCTGTCCGACGCCGGCCGCGACCGTCGCCGACAACGACCTCGCGTTCGGGCGCATCGTCGAGGCCCTGAGCCGCTCGCGGTTCTGGCCGGAGATGGCGATCTTCGGCATCGAGGACGACCCGCAGGCGGGCTGGGACCACGTCAGCGGGTACCGGACCACGTGCTACGTCGCGAGCCCGTTCGCGCGCCGCGGCGTCACCGTGTCGACGCAGTACAACACCACCAGCGTGCTGCGCACGATCGAGCAGATCCTCGGCATCCCGCCGATGAACGTGTTCGACGCCAGCGCCGAGGCGATGCGCGACTGCTTCACCGAGGACGCGGACCTCACGCCGTTCGCGGCGGTGCCGGCGAACCAGGCGCTCGACGAGCTGAACCCGGATCGCGCCGCGATCGCCGACCCGCAGCTGCGCGAGGACGCCCTCGCGTCGGCGGCGTTGGACCTGAGCCAGATGGACCGCGCGCCAGAGGATCTGCTGAACCGCATCCTGTGGCGCGCGATGCGCGGCACCGCCGCGCCGTATCCCGAATGGGCGGTCACGCCCGGCGCGGACGACGACGACGACGACGACTGATCGGGGTGCGGGCCCTCGCGCTCGCGCGTCCGGCGGCGTAGCGTGCCGGGGTCGTCGGGCGCCTGTCGCCCAGGAGACTCCATGCCCCTCACGCTCTCGACGCGGCCGTACGCGGCCGCCGTTCTCCTTCTGCTCGTCGTCCTCACGGCCGGCTGCCGCCGCCGCGGACCCGCCGGACCGGTGGGCCCCGCCGGACCGCTCGACACCGCGACGTTGCCGTCGCCGACCGACCTGCGCCTCGCGCCGCACCCGGCCGGACCGCCGAGCTACGTGCTGCGCTGGCAGATGGACCAGATCAACACGCCGATCTCCATGTTCGTCGTCTACGGCTCCGCGCAGCCGCTGGTCGCCGCCGATCCGACGGCCATCGTCGCGGTCGTCCCCGGCGCCGCGCGCAGCGCCGAGCTCACGGTCGCCGGCGACTCGGGCCTGCGGCACCTGCGGGTCAGCGGGGTGTCGGAGACCGGCGTCGAGGGAGCTCTGTCGGCCGAGCTCGTGATCGACACGACCGCGCGCGTGATCGTGCGCGACGAGCTCGACCAGCGGCTGTACTCGATCCACCCGGGCGTCCCGGCCGCCGCCGTCGACCTCACGCAGCAGACGGCTCCGGCGTTCGTGCAAAACCACGCGCTTGCACCCGATGGCCGGCGCATCGCGTTCCTGGCCGATCTCGACACGCCGGGCACCCCCGAGCTGTACGTGCGGATGCTCGACGGCTCCGACCAGGAACCCACCAAGGTCAGCGGCACCCTGGTCGCGAACGGCTTCGTCAACAACTCCTACGCCTGGTCGCCCGACGGCCGCCGGCTGGCCTTCGTCGCCTACAAGGACACCCTCGACGCGGCCGAGCTGTTCGTCGTCGACGTGCCCGGCGGCGCGCCGCGCAAGGTCAGCGGCACCTTGGTCGCCGGCGGGTCGCTCGACATCAGCGACTTCTTCCGCGGCACGACCTTCGGCTTCTCGGTGATCGCCTGGTCGCCCGACAACCGGCACCTCGCCTACCTGGCGGATCAGCGCGTCGACGACCGCATCGAGGTCATGATCTGCACGGCCGACGGCACCCGGCAGTGGGGTGCGGTCGGCAACGATCCGCCGGCCGGATCGATCTTCGCCACCGAGTTCCGCTGGTCGCCGGAGGGCGGCCGGCTGGCGTTCGACGCGCCGCTGCGCGCCGCCGACGACGATCTCTACGTCGTCGCCGCGACACCCGGCGCGACCCCGGTGCCGGTCGCCCTGGCGCAGGGACCCGCCAACATCTTCCGCTACGAATGGTCGCCCGACGGAACGCGGCTGGCGTTCGTCGACGACCGGCGCAGCAACTTCGACTCCGAGCTGTTCGTCGTCGCCGCCGACGGCAGCAGCGACCCCGTCCCGCTGTCGGCGCTGCAGGCGACCGACTTCCAGGGTGAATTCCGATGGTCGCCGGACGGCACCATGATCGCGTTCGTCGCCGATCGCCCGAGCACCGAGAGCCGCGAGCTGTTCGTCGCCCCCGCGACCGGTGGTACGGTGCCCGCGACGCTGACCGACAACCAGGTCGTCTCGTCCGCGCAGGACCTCGAGTGGTCGCCCGACGGCACCCAGATCGCGTTCCGCGACAGCGCATCGTTCGGGCAGCTGTGGGCGACGCCGCCGGGCCTGGTCGGCACGCCATTCCTGCTGAGCCGGCCGTTCGACGCCGTGCGTTCCTATGCCTGGTCGACCGAAGGCGACCGCATCGCCTACCTGCACGACGACGGCGAAGGGACCCCGATCCTGTTCGTGCAGGGTCGAGTGCCGGTCGGTCCGCCGTTCGCCGCTCGTTCCGGCAGCCAGGCATTCGAGCTGTCCTGGTCGCGGCTCGGCTCCCGGTGAACGGACACGGCGCGGCACTTGCGCGCGCCGCACCCTGCATGACCCGCCCCCCCGTCTCGTCGCGCTGGCGCGCCCTGGCCGCTCTCGCGCTCCTCGTCCCGATCGCCGTCTCCGCGGGCTGCCGCCGCCGCGGCCCCGCCGGGCCCGTCGGCCCGGCCGGGCCGTTCGACGCCACGGCGTTGCCGGCCCCCACCGACCTTCGGCTGCGCGCGCATCCCGGCGGGCCGCCGCGGTACGTGCTGCGCTGGAACCTCGATCAGCCTGACACCGCGATCGGCGCGTTCGCGATCTACGCCTCGACGCAGCCGATGCCGTTCGCCGACCCCCAGGCGCTGGTCGCCGCGGTCGACGGCGCTCTGCGGTCGGCCGAGATCGAGCTGGCCGCCGACACCGGGCTGCGGCACCTGCGGGTCGCCGGCATCTCCGAGGCCGGCGTCACCGGCGCGCTGTCGGCGGAGCTGGTGGTCGACACCATCGGCCGCATCGTGTTCGAGGCGGCGACGACCCAGGACATCGGCGACCTGTATGCGGTACATCCGGCGACCGGGGCGCCGGCGATCCGCGTCAGCGAAGGGACGCTGCCGTCCCTGTCGCGGCCGCACCGCCTGTCGCCCGACGGGCGCCGCGCGGCGTTCCTCGGCGTCGTCGCCGGCGATCCGCAGCTGGTGTCCGGGCCGCTGGACGGCAGCGACGCGCCGGCTACTCTCAGCCCAGGCCTCGGTGTGTTCAGCCGGTTCGTGCCGGCATTCGAGTGGTCGCCCGACGGCCGGCGCGTCGCGTTCGTCACCGGCGACGACCTGCCGGACCTGCTGGAGGTCTACGTGGCGACACCGGGCAGCGGCGCCCCGCCGACCAAGGTCAGCGGCACGATGGTGCCGGGCGGCACCGTGTGGCTCGCCTCGACCGTGCGTGGAGGCGCGTCCGCGGCGCAAGGAGTACTGTCGTGGAGCCCCGACAACCGCCGCGTCGCCTACCTGGCGACGCAGCGCGACGAGTCGATCCCCGAGGTCATGGTCGCCGCCGCCGACGGCATCGGCGAGCCGGTGCCCGCGAACGGCGCCGCCACGGCGTCGGGCGCAATGGCGTTCGCGTGGTCTCCCGACGGCGCGCGACTCGCGGTGCTCGACCGCGGCGCGGGAACGAACCAACTGTTCGTGACCACCGCGACGCCCGGCGCCGCGCCCGTGCCGCTGCCCGACCGCGCCGACGGCAGCGGTGCGCCGAGTCCGGGCTTCGCCTGGTCGCCGGACGGTTCGCGGCTGCTGTACGCGGGCGCCGCGCGCGCGCCCGGCTTCGCCGAGCTGTTCGTCGCCGATCCGACCGGCGCGACCGCGCCGGTGACGCTGCTGCCGGAGCCCGTCGCCGCGACCACGTTCTCCGGGACATGGTCGCCGGACGGGACCCAGGTCGCGTTCCTGGCGCAGCTCGACGAGACCGTCGAGCTGTTCGTCTCGCCGGCGACCGGCGGCGCCGCGCCGGCGGCGGTCAGCGGCAGCTCCCGACCCGGCGTCGGCGTGCAGGGCTTCGCGTGGTCACCGGACGGCGCGCAGCTCGCGTTCCTCGCGGCCACTGCGCAGCAGACGACGGCGCTGTTCGTCGCCAACCCGGGCGTCGCCGCGGAGCCGCTGCAGGTGAGCCCAGCGTTCGACCAGGTGCGCGAGTTCGCGTGGTCCACGTCGGGGGATCGCCTGGCCTGGATCCACGACGACGGCGACACCACGCCGGCGCTGCGGTCGGTGTCGCGCCTCGGCGGCGCGGCGACGACGCTGCTGAGCCAGGACGGCCTCGGTGCGCTGTCCTGGTCGCGGCTCGGCGCGCGCTGAGCGCCGATCGCGCGGCCCGGCGCGGCGCGCGCCGCGCATTCGCCCGCGCAGCCCGCCACCGCTACAGTGCGCGGATGCAGAAGGCGCCCGCACCGACCGCCACCAATCCGCTCGCCGACGAACTCGACACCGGCCGACGCACGGAGCCGTGCGCGCTGGTGATCTTCGGCGCCACCGGCGACCTGACCCGGCGCAAGCTGGTGCCGTCGCTGATGGGGCTCGCCAAGGACGGCCTGCTGCCGCCGTCGTTCGGCGTGGTCGGCTTCGCACGGCGGCCGTGGTCGGACGCGAAGTTCCGCGAGGAGATGGCGTCCGGCGTCGAGCAGTTCGGCCGCAGCGACACGGCGCAGGCGTTCGACGCCGGCGCCGACGCGTTCAGCTACCACGAGGCCGAGTTCGGCGACCCCGCCGGCTACGAACGGCTGAGGGAGCGGCTGCAGCAGATCGACAAGGAGCGCGGCACGGCCGGCAACCGGATCTTCTACCTGGCGACGCCGCCGAGCGCGTACTCGGAGATCCTGCAGAACCTGGAGCGCTCGGGCCTGTCGCGCGAGGACGGCAAGCGCTTCGCGCGCGTGATCGTCGAGAAGCCGTTCGGCCACGACCGCGAGTCGGCGCGCGCGCTCAACGACCAGATCCGCAGCGCGTTCCACGAGGGCCAGGTGTTCCGCATCGACCACTACCTCGGCAAGGAGACGGTCCAGAACATCCTCGCGCTGCGGTTCGCCAACGGCATCTTCGAGCCGCTCTGGAACCAGAAGTACGTCGACCACGTGCAGATCACCGTCGCCGAGTCGATCGGCGTCGGCACGCGCGGCGCCTACTTCGAGGAGTCGGGGATCATCCGCGACATGATCCAGAACCACCTGCTGCAGGTGCTGACACTGGTGGCGATGGAGCCGCCGATCGCGCTCGACGCCGACGCGGTGCGCGACGAGAAGGTCAAGGTGCTGCGCGCGATCCGCACGTTCGCACCCGACCAGGTCGCCGGAGCGACGGTGCGCGGCCAGTACACCGCGGCGCCGTTCTCGGGCGAGGACGTGCGCGGCTACCGCGACGAGGACGGCGTGCCGGCGGACTCGACCACCGAGACGTTCGCGGCGCTGCGCCTCGAGGTGAACAACTGGCGCTGGGCCGGCACGCCGTTCTTCCTGCGCGCCGGCAAGCGTCTGCCGCGCCGCGTCACCGAGGTGGCGATCCAGTTCAAGCAGCCGCCGCACCTGCTGTTCGAAGGCGGCCGGCCGCTGCAGCCGAACATGCTGCTGCTGCGGATCCAGCCCGACGAGGGCGTGTCGCTGCGGTTCGGCAGCAAGGTGCCCGGGCCCGACGTGCGCGTGCGCGACGTGCGCATGGACTTCCGCTACGGCGCCGCGTTCGGCGGCGAGTCGGGCGACGCCTACGAGCGCCTGCTGCTCGACTCGATGCTCGGCGACAGCACGCTGTTCGCGCGGCGCGACGAGGTCGAGGAGGCGTGGCGCATCGTCGACTCGGTGATCGCGGGCTGGCGCGCCGGCGGCGGCCGGCCCGAGGAGTACCCCGCCGGGACCTGGGGCCCCGAGTCGACGCGGCACCTGCTCGGCGACGGCCGCGTGTGGAGGAAGCCGTGAGCGCCGTGCGGACGCCGCGACACGAGGTGGCGCCGACCGCGATCCCGAAGGCGCTGCGCGCGCTGTGGAACGAGTGCTGCAGCGGCGAGCAGGGCTCGTCGGTGAGCCGCGCCCTGACGCAGAACCTGCTGGTGCTCGGCGACGCGGCGCGCGAACGCGAGCTGCGCCAGGTGCTCGACGCGCTGGCCGCGCGGCTGCCGTGCCGCGCGTTCCTGGCGCTGCTGACGCCCGGCGGCCGCGAGCTGTCCGCCACCGTGCACGGCGCCGCGCGCGAGCACGGCAGCATCCGCGACCTGGTGCTCGAGCAGATCGAGCTGCGCGTGCCGCAGGCGGCGTTCGCGCAGCTGCCCGGCGTCGTGCGCCCGCTGCTGGTCAACGACATCCCGACGCACTGCTACTGGGCGTCGCCGTGGCCCGACGACCCGCGCCGGTTCGACGCGCTGGCCAAGCTCGCCGAGCACACCATCGTCGACTCCGCGCGATTCGCGCTGCCGGCGACCGAGCTGGACGCGCTCGAGGCGCGGCGCCGCGCCGGCACCCGCATCACCGACCTGACCTGGCTCCGCCTGCGGCCGTGGCGGCGCGCGCTCGCCGAGGTCCTCGAGCGCACGGGCTACCGCTCCGAGGTCGCCACCGCCGTGACCATTCGACACGGCGACGACGCGCTGGCGCCGGCCGCGCTGCTGGGCCGCTGGCTCGAGCGGCGCCTCGAGGCGGAGGTCGCGCTCGAGCCCGCCGGCGAGCCCGGCCCGGGCCTGCGCGCCGTGGAGCTGCACCACGGCGACGCCACCGCCACCGCCACGCTGGTCGACGACGCGCGCGTGCGGACGCAGATCGAGACCGCGCAGGCCTGCTACCTGCCGTTCTCGGTGCCGGCGTCGCGCGGTTCGGAGGCCTCGCTGCTGGCGGCGGCGATCGACATGGCCTGAACCGCGCCCGGGCCCGGTTGCCGGGGCGGGGGACCACGGCACCGATCGGTTACCGTGACCGGCCGTCCCGACTACCGCCGCAGAGGAACTCCCATGAACGCCGCACTCGCCGCCCCGATGCTGTTCGCGCTCTGCGCGCTGACCCCCGCCCAGGTCCACTCCGCCTCGTTCACGCCCAACCCGGTGGCGCCCGGGCAGAGCGTGACGATGACCGTCACCGACGCCACCGGCTTCGGCTGCAACCTGTCGTCGCCGTGCGGCTGGTACCGCATCCACCAGGGCTCCCAGACCGGCCCGCAGATCTCGCTCGGCCTGTTCTGCCCGCAGGTGATCGTGCCGGTGCCGCCCAACGGCACGTTCTCGTTCACCTGGGACCAGCGCGACGACACCGGCGCGCTGGTGCCGCCCGGCGTGTACTGGGTCGAGGTCCGCACGCTCGACGTCCCGTTGTCCGCGTTCCGGTCCGACTGGTTCTGCATCTCGATCCAGCCGGCGACCGCCCCGGCGCTGACCGCGACCGGCCCGGTCCGCATCGGTCAGGTCACGCCGATCCAGGTCAGCGCGCCGAGCGAGCCGGGCGCGATCTACCTGACCGCCGTCGGCTTCTCGGCGAACGCGCCGATCGTCCTCCCCGGCCTGGACATCTGCATGGCTGCGCCGCTGTACCTCGACTTCGTCGTGGCGCCCATCGGCGCGCTCGACCTCGCCGGCCAGTCGAGCGGCCTGGCGATCGTGCTGCCGAACGCGCCGGTCGGCATCTGGCAGGCGCTGCACGTCCAGACCCTGCTGAGCGGGCCGAGCGGCCTCGTGGTCACCAACTCGCTGACGTTCACGATTCAGCCCTGATCGCCAGCCCTGATCGCCAGCCCTGACCGCCGGCACGCGGCGTTCGGCGACGCCGCGCGTGCGCCGCCGGCGCCGGCGCCGTATGGTCGGCGCATGCTGCACCCAAACGCCGTGGCGCTCACGGTGTGCTCGATCGTCGCCGCCGGCTGCACCTCGCTGCAGCAGGACACCAGCCGCGACTTCCTCGACCCGCCGGCCGACTGGCTGGTCGAGCCGGCCGACCTGGGCCTCGCCGCCGAGGCCTTCGAGCTCGACGCCGGTGAAGGCTCGTTGACCGGCTGGTTGGTGCGCGCCGACGGCGCCGACGGTCGGACGGTGCTGCTGTTCCACGACAGCCGCACCAACGCGAGCATGCTGCACCCGTACATCGGGTTCCTGACCGCCGCCGGGCTGAACGTCTGCGCGTTCGACTACCGTGGCTTCGGCAAGAGCCGCGGCGAGCCGTCGCTGAACGGCATGTTCCACGACATGCCGGTGCTGCTCGAGTGGCTGCGGGCGCGGCCCGAGGTCGACCCCGACCGGCTGGCGTTCTACGGCCTCGGCTTCGGCAGCGTGGTCGCCTTGCACGCCGCGACTGCGCGCGGCACCTGTCGCGCGCTGGTGCTCGAGGACGTGCCGAGCCCCACCGACGCGATCGCCGCGCGCATCGAGCAACGCGGTCAGATGGTGTCGACGCTGAGCGTCGGCTTCGCGACGTTCGCCAGCCTGCCCGACGGCATCGAGCCGACCGAGACGGCGGCGAAGGTGCAGGTGCCGTCGCTGTGGATCGCGGGCGCCGACGAGCCCCGTCCCGAGCTGCGCGCGACGCTGCGGGCCTACTTCGACGCCGGCGGCGACAAGCAGCTGTGGCTGCTCCCCGACACCGGCCGCGCGCCGCACTCGCTGCTCACGCACGACGGCGAGTACCAGCGCGCGGTGTCCGCGTTCCTGGTGTCCGCGCTGGGCGGCGAGCCGGCGCGGGTCGCGACCAGCTGGCGGGCGCTCGGCCGCGCGCGGCTGGACGGCGGCGACGACGCGGAGCGGACGTTCGAGATCGAGCTGCTGCGCCGCGGCACCGCCGACGCCGCCGCCGCGCCGTGGGCGGTGCAGGTGTGCGCGGTCGACGCCCAGGGCAATCCGACCTGGCACCGCACCTGGCTCGAGGGCGACCGCGCCCGCGTGCAGCTCGAGCTGCGCGGCGAGCCAGGCGTCGTGTCGGCGATGCGCCTCGCCGACGTCGAGCCGACCGAGGCCGGCTCGTTCACGCGCACGCGCACGCCGCTGAGCCGCGCCGGCGCGTGGTACGAGGAGCACGCTGCGGTGTTGACCGCGCCGCGCGACGGCGGCGACCTCGCGGCGGCCCAGCGCGCCGCGCGCGTGATCCACGAGCGCGATCAGGTCGAGGCGCTGCCGCGGCGGCTCGAGGTCCAGCTGGCGCCGACCTTCGCCGCGATCGGCACGACCCTGGCCGCGGCACCCGACGCCGCCGCGCGCGCGCAGGGGCTGGTGTGGCTGCAGCGCGCGCTGGCCGCCACGCCGAAGCACCCGGCGCAGCACTACTGGCCGGCGCCGAACCCGACCTGGGGCTTCCACGGCGCCGAGGCACTCGCGCGCGCCCGGGCCGCGCTGCGGCGCCTGCAGGGCAACTGACGCGACCGCGCCGCGCGCTCAGGCCTTCTTGTTGCCCGCGGCGCGCCGCGCCTTCTTCGCGGCGTCGTCGTCGGCGCCGAGCGGCCAGACGTGGAAGCCCGCGCGCGGCTTGCCGGGCTCGCGCCACGTGCCCCAGATGCCCTTGCCCTCGCGGAAGCCGCGGTAGTAGACGTTGCGACCGGCGTACTTCTTGGTCCAGCGCACCTCGCGCGTGTCGAGGTCGTAGCAGCCCTTGATCACGAACTCGCCGACGTTGTCCCAGCCGGCGCCGCGGATCACGCCGCCGTCGAAGCTGAGCTCCATCTCCTGCGCGAAGCGCCGACCGGTCCGCTGGTAGAACCCGGTCCAAGGCCCCGAAGGAAAGTCCGTCTCCACAGCAGCGCGGAACATGGCGCGATCATCGCCGCGGTCGCAGCGGTGAAAAGCCCCTGCGCGCCGGCGACGCGGCGGCCCGCACGTCGTCAGTTCGGCGCGGCGTAGCCGACGTCGACCCACACCAGACGGTGATCGCTCGCGTCGACGAGGTCGCGCCCGGGCGCGTGTTTCGCCGGCCAGAACACGCCGGCGCCGAGCACCACGAGGTCACGCGACGGCAGTGCGTAGTCGATGCGCAGGTTGCCGGGACCCTTTCCCGGCTCGTCGTCGAAGTCGCCGGTGTCGAGCGCCGGGTCGCCCTGCTGCACCGAGTTCGCGCCCCACTGGTCGGTGGCCGCGACGACGGCGCCGGCGCTCGTCGGCAGCGGATCGGTCACGCGCGCGTGCTGCAGCAGCTGCAGCAGCGCCTCGCGCCGCGCGTCGCCGTCGATGGGGTCGCAGTTGAAGTCGCCGAGCAGCACGAAGTGCTCGCCGCCGAAACCGCCGGCCACGCCCGCGTCGTCGACGATCCAGTCGCCGCGCCCCGGCGTGAGATAGTCGACCCAGAACCGGAGCTCGTCGTGGTTGCGGCAGCCGTTCCGGTCCTCGGGGCCGTCGAACACCGGCGGCGTCGGGTGGCTGCACAGCAGGTGGACGTCGCGTCCGAGCACGTGGATCGGCACGTCCCAGTGGCTCTTCGACGACAGGCGCAGCTGCTGCCACGTGGCGTCGTCCCAAAGGCCCGCGGGCCGCAGCGCCCCGGGCATCGCGCTCCAGCGCAGCGTGCGGAACGTGCGCACGCGGTCCCTGGCGATCGGGTGGCGCGACAGGACCGCCATGCCGTACTGGCCGGGGAAGCGCCCGAAACCCCACGCGTCGCCCGGCCCGTCGGCGGCGCCGTCGCCGTCCAGGTCGAGGCCGCTGGGCTCGCCGGTGTTGACCTCGGCCGCGAACCGGAACGGGAACTCGATCGCCCGCTGCCCGCGCTGCGGCCGCGCCAGGTACTGCTCGGCGAACACGTCGGCGGCCGCCGCCGCGGCGTCGCGGTCGAGCTCGCACAACAGCACGACGTCGACGTCGCAGCGCTGCACGATCTCGGCGATGCGTCGCGCCTGCTCGCTGCCGGCGCGCAGCTCCGCGAGCAGCGCGCCCGGCGCGTCGCGGTTGAGCGCCGCGTTGAACGTCGCCACGCGAACGAACGGCACCGCGCCGCCGCCCATGTCGCGCCGCAGCACCAGCCACGCCAGCGGCACGCTCAGCAGCAGGCACGCCAGCGACAGGATCGTCCAGCGGTTCACGCGCGCGGCTCCGCGGGACCTCGCGCCCCGTCGGGGGCCGGGGCGGCGGCGCCGGCGCCGTCGTCGCCCTCGCCCTGCCGCCCGTCGATCGGCCCCTGCTCGATCGGCGCGTGGAACATCGCCGCGGCGTCGACCAGCCGCTGCTCCGGTCCGACGACGACCACGGCGTCGCCGACCTCGAGCACGGTCTCGGGCGTGATGACGGCGAGGTTCTCCTGCGCGCGGCGCAGCGCCACCACGGTGCAGCCGGTGGCCCGCCGCAGCCCGACGTCGGCCAGCGAGCGGCCCGCGACCGCGGCGTCGCGTGCGACGCGGTGCACGCCGACGCCGATGCCCGGCACGAACTCGGCGATGCGCGCGGCCTCGAGCCGGGCCACCGCGGCCGACTTCTCGATGCTGCCCGCCTGCGCGCGCACCGACTGCACGCGCCGGCCGATCTCGTCGTCGGCGACCAGGAACCGCCGCAGCACGCGCACCAGGATCTCGACCGAGGCCTCGAGCTCCTGCGGCACGACCTCGTCGGCGCCCGCCTGCTGCAGCCCCTGCACCTCGCCGATGTAGATCGCCCGCGCCAGCACGTGCACCTGCGGCGCCAGGTGGGTCGCGACCTGCGCGATGCGCCGCGACGCCTCGGTGTCGTTGATCGCCAACACCAGGATCCGGGCGCGTTCGATGCCGAGCCTCTTGAGCACCGACGCGCGCGACGCGTCGCCGGCCTCGATCGGCGCGCCGCGCGCGCGCTCCTGCCGCACGGTCTGCGCGTTCATCTCCAGCGCCACGACCTTCAGCTTCAGCGCCATCATCGCCTGCACGACGGTGCGGCCGGTCGGGCCGTAGCCGATGACGATGGCGTGGTCGCGCAGCGCGTCGTCGGGCTTGGTCGCGGCGCCCTCGCGGCCGCGCGAGCGCACCACCAGCCAGCGGCCGAACGCGTGCAGCATCGGCGTGCTGGCGATCGACAGCACCGCGACGACCAGGAACACCTTGTAGGTCTGCTGCGGCAGCACGTCGGTGCCGCCGCCGACCTGCGCCAGCACGAACGAGAACTCGCCGACCTGCGCCATCAGCAGCCCGGCGCGCAGGCGCACCCAGCCGGGTTGCCCGAGTGCGCGCGCCGCCAGCGCGACCACCGCGGCCTTGCCGCCGATCACCGCCAGCAGCGCGACCAGCACCAGCAGCGGCGCGGCCACGATCGTCTCCGGATCGAACAGCATGCCGATCGACACGAAGAACAGGCTCGCGAGCGCGTCGCGGAACGGCTCGACCTCGGCGGCCGCGTGGCCGTGGAACTCGGAGTCGGCCAGCAGGATGCCGGCGAGGAACGAGCCCAACGCCATCGACATGCCGAGGTGCGCCGTCACCACGGCCATCGACAGGCACAGCGTCGCCAGCGTCAGCACGAACAGCTCGCGGCTGCGCGTGCGGCTCACCAGATCCAGCAGCTTGGGGATCAGGAAGTGCGCCGCGGTGAGCACCGCGACCAGGATCGCCAGGTTCTCCAGCGTCTTGACGATGCCGCCGCCGGCTCCGTCGCCGCCGCCGGTGCCGACCAGCATCGGGATCAGCAGGATCATCGGCACGACCGCCAGGTCCTGCGCGATGGCGATGCCGACCGCGAGCCGCCCGTGCGGCGACGAGAACTCGCCGTTGTCGACCAGGATCTTGGTCAGCGCCGCGGTGCTCGACAGGCTCAGCAGGAAGCCGAGGAACACCGCCTCGTTCCAGCCGATGCCGCAGAGCCAGCCGACCGCCGCGGCGGCCAGCACGGTGCCGACGATCTGCAGGCCGCCGCCGAGCAGGATCGTGCGCTTCAGGCGCGCCAGCTGCCCGAGCGGCACCTCCATGCCGACCGCGAACAGCAGCACCACCACGCCGACCTCGGCCAGCTGCTGCACCATCTCCTCGTGCTGCACGAGGCCGATCGAGTGCGGGCCGATCAGGGCGCCGATGGCGAGGAAGCCGACGATCGGCGGCAGGCGGAACCGCTGGAACAGCACGCCGGCCGCGACGCACAGCGCGAACAGCAGCGACAGCTCCAGCAGGATGGGTTCGAGGACGACCTGGCCGAGCACCGGTGCAGTATGTCCATCGACCGCGGCGACGCCTCGGGATTTTCGCGGGCGCCGCAGCCGGCTCGCCGCGCGCCGTCGGGACGCCTGGTGTGGCGCCTGCCCGCTCGTCCTCACACGACCTCACCCGTGCATCCCGCGATCGGCGTCCTGTTGTTCCGCGTCCCCGGCTTCCGCGGCGGCGCGGCGCGCCCGGGCCGCGGATTTTTCCCTGCGGGTCGCGCGCGCCGCTGGCGATTCGTGACCGCGAGGCCGACTCGCCGCCGACGCCGGCGACAATGACGTCATGGCCGGCCGCTACGCGTTCCTCGTCGACACCTATGCAACCGAGACCGAGAAGGTGCTGTCCGTCTGGAGCATGGCCGAGGACCAGGACCTCGACCTGCGCCCGCGTCCCGGCGACCGCCGCGGCCGCACGCTGCGCGAGCACATGGTGCACCAGTGCGTGAGCGAGAACGGGTGGTTCGAGTCGATGCTCGGGATCCGGGTGACGGGCGCGCCGCTGCCGCCGACCGAGACCCGGGCCGCGTTCGTGCAGCACTACGCCGAGCATGCCCGCCAGCGCCTGCTGGCGCTGCGGGCGACCGACGAACCGTTCTGGGAGACGGTGGTGCCGTTCTTCCGGGTGCCGCGGCCGCGCACGTGGATCCTGGTGCGGCGGATCGCCCACACGGCGCACCACCGCGGCCAGCAGACGGCCCTGCTGCGGGCGCTGGGCCGCCCGCTGCACAGCACCTACGGCCCGACCGCGGACACCGGCGGGCTGCCGGCGAACGGGCCGGCGGTCGTCTATCCGTATCCCGATCTGCCGACGCTGTTGCAGGAGGAGGCCGGTGCGCGCCGGCGTCAGCCGCTGCCACCCACGACAGCGTCATCGACGGCGACGGCGGTGACCGAGCGGCCGGACCCCCTGCCGTGACCCGTCGCTGCCATCGCCGCACCGCGACGGCCGTCCTGGGACCGGCCCCGAACGGCCGATACCATGCGGGCATGAAGCGCGGCAGAGTGGCGGTGGGCGTGGTGTCGGTGCTGGCGATCGCGGCGCTGCTGCCGGGGTGCAAGTGGGCGTTCCACAAGGTCGTCGAGACCCTGCGCTACGTGGCGCGCTACGACAGCGGCGTGCCCAGGAAGGAGGGCTCGCTGCGCGGCGGCGAGCAGACCGGCAAGTGGACGTTCTACTACGAGGACGGCCGCAAGCGCGCCGAGGGCGACTACGAGGACGACCACCAGGTCGGCGCCTGGACGTCGTGGTACGAGAACGGCCGCGTCGAGTGGACCGGGCGGTTCGACGAGCGCGGCGCGCGCGCCGGGCTGTGGACCTTCTGGCACGACAACGGCGAACTGCGCGCGCAGGGCCGCTACCGCAACGACCTCGAGCAGGGCCGCTGGTCGTTCCGCGACAAGCAGGGCCGGCTGCAGCGCGTGGGCGACTACCTCGACGCGCGCATGGTCGGCTGGTGGAGCCACCGCGCCGCCGACGGCAGCGTCACCGCCGAGGGCCTGGTCTACGACGGCGAGCGCACCGGTCCGTGGCGGCTGCAGGAGCAGGGCACGCCGAGCGATGCGACCTACCCGGTGCCCGACGGCCTCGCGCTGGTGCGCGAGACCTGGCCGGACGGCGGCGTGCGCCGCACCGGCCTGCAGCGCGGCGACACCAAGGTCGGCGGCTGGGCGACGCTCCACTCCGGCCCGGCGCCCGCGCCCGGCGCCGGCGCGCCGCTGCGCATGAGCGCGGTGTTCGAGGACGGCGCCGCCACCGCGTTCTTCGCCGCCGACGACGGCCGCGCGGAGGTCGCGTTCGCCGAGGGCGTGCTGGCCGGCACCGACCTCGTCGACTGGCGCGCTTCGGGCGACGACCGCGACCGCACCCCGCTGCCGATGCTGCCGCCCGCCGGCGGCGACTGGTCGGCGGCCGAGCTGCCGAAGGACACCGCGGCCGACACCGTCGTCGCCACCTGGCTCGCAGAACTGCGCGCGCCGGCGAAGGCGCTGCCGCCCGCGGCGGCCGCGGCCACCGCCGCGCCGGCGCCGACCGAGGACCCGCGCGTGGCCGCGCCGATGCAGCCCGAGTGGACGGTGATGGAGAGCACGGAGCTGCAGGAGCACGTGCAGCAGTACCTGAAGGGCAGCAGGAGGAAGGCGGCGTCGATGGACCGCTACGCGATCCCGAAGGCGATGCAGGGCAAGCCGCGGCGGCGCGAGGACCTCGAGGGGCAGCCGTTCCCGGTCGAGCGCCTGCAGGCCACCGACGGCACCGAGGTCGAGCTCGCGTCGTTCCACGGCGAGAAGCGCGTGCTGTTCGTCGTGCTGCGCGGGTTCTTCGGCCAGGTGTGCGTCTACTGCGTCGCGCAGACCGAGGCGCTGGCGCAGTGCCACGACCGCTTCGACGCGCTGAACATGGAGGTGCTGATCCTCTATCCCGGCCCGGCCGGCAACGAGCAGGCGTTCGTGCAGGCCTACGAGGAGACGTTCGGCAAGGGCGCGCCGCCGTACCGCGTGTTCTACGACCCCGATCTGGCGATCACCCGGCAGCTCGGCATCGAGGGCGGTGACCTCGCGTATCCGACCACCATCTTCGTCGACGAGCAGGGCGTCGTGCGCTACGCCTACACCGGCGCGCACCGCGCCGATCGGCCGGCTGCCGAGCAGCTGCTCGAGTTCATCCAGAAGCTCGACGCCAAGTGAGCACGCCCGAGGACGAGGAGTTCGATCGCACCATCCCGGCGCAGGGCCGTGCCCCCGCGCCCGAGCCGACGCCCGGGCCCGCGTCGCCGACCGGGGCGCCCGAGATCCCCGGCGTCGTGCTCGGCCGCGAGATCGCGCGCGGCGGCATGGGCGTGGTCTACCGCGGCGAGCAGAAGTACCTCGCGCGCCGCGTCGCCGTGAAGGTGCTCGCCACCTACCTCGACGGCGACGAGTTCGTGCAGCGGTTCCAGCGCGAGGCCCGGATCCTCGCCGGCATCGCGCACCCGCACATCGTCGCCTGCCACGACGCCGGCACCACCGACCAGGGCCAGTGCTACCTGGTGATGGAGTTCGTCGACGGGCCGACGCTGCGCGCGCACTGCAAGGACAACGGGCCGCTGCCGCTCGACCAGGCGCTGCGGGTCGTGCGCGACATCGCGGGCGCGCTGCAGCACGCGCACGAGGCCGGCGTCATCCACCGCGACGTGAAGCCCGAGAACGTGCTGCTGCAGCGCGACGAGCGCCGCGCGGAGTTCCCGTTCGTGCCCAAGCTCGTCGACCTCGGCCTGGCCCGCCAGGCGATGGTCGACCAGCAGATGACCGCGCCTGGCGTGGTGATGGGCACGACGTCGACGATGGCGCCCGAGCAGTTCGACGACCCCGACCGCGTCGATTTCCGCGCCGACATCTACGGCCTCGGCTGCGTCGCGCACTACGCGCTGTGCGGCCGCGCGGCGTTCGGCGACGGCAACCTGACCAAGCTGATGGCCGCCAAGGCGCAGCGGCTCGGTCCCGACCTGCGCGCGCACGATCCGAACATCCCCGCCGAGGTCGCCGAGCTGGTGATGCGGATGCTGGCGCACGCGCCCGCGGACCGCCCGGGCAGCTACGCCGAGGTCATCGACGTCTGCGTCCGCGTGCTGGGCTCGACCGGTGAGCGGGGGACCGTGGCGACGCCGCGGCCGGCGCCCGCGCCCGCGCCCGCACCCGCCGCCGCGCGCCGCGGCGTGGTGCCCGCGCTGTTGCTCGCCGTCGCCGTCGGCGGCCTCGGTGCGGCCGCGGCGTTCTGGCTGCCGGTCGGCGGCGGCGCGACGCCGCAGCCGGTCGACGACGAAGTGCAGGCGCCGACCGCGGACCCGACGCCGACCGATCCCGGCCGGTCGACGCAGCCAGCCGATCGGGATGGCGCCGGCCAGCCCGAGGATGGCCAGCCCGAGGATGGCCAGCCCGAGGATGGCCAGCCCGAGGATGGCCCGCCGGAGACCAGCCAGCCGGCGGACAACGATGGCGACTCGCCGGCACCGCCGACCGACGACCCGACGCGTGACGAACCTGCGCCGACCGAGGACACGCCGGCGCCGGTGGTCGTCCCCGCGTTCGCGGCGGACCTGGCGGCGCTGGGCTGGCGCACCGCGCGACCC
Source organism: Planctomycetota bacterium (assembly GCA_050245995.1). Lineage (GTDB taxonomy): Bacteria > Planctomycetota > UBA1135 > UBA1135 > UBA2386 > JBFWWV01. The sequence continues at coordinate 463,748 of JBFWWV010000002.1, forward strand.
GAAGGCATGCGCGCCGCGGCGTTCACCTTCAACGCCGACGACGACACGCTCGTCGCCAACTGCCCGGACGGCGAGGCCCGTTGCAGCAGGCCGCTGCCGGCCGGCACGACCCTGGTCGGCACCATCGAGCTCAAGCCCGGCTGGAACCGCACCGCCGCGCAGCGCGCCGCCGGCGTGCGCGTGCTCCCGGTCGGCGCGGAGCCGCTGGTGGTGTGGCTCGCGCAGGACGGCGACACGATCCAGGCCAGCCTCGGCCTCGATGGCGCCGACGGCGCCTGGCCGCCGACGCGGCTCGATCAGGAGCCGGTCGCGATCGGCCCCGCCAACCGGTCGGCGGCGGCGCAGGTCACGGTCGACCACCGCGACGGCGAGCTGCGCGTGTGCATCGGCCCGGCGCTCGACGACCCCGCGGCGCCGTGCCTGCGGCGCGCGCTGTCGTTCCACGGCGACTGCCGCGTCGAGCTGTTCGTGCGCGACGGCACCGCGTGGTTCGCGAAGTTCGCGCAGGTGCGGTAGCGCGCCCGCGCCACGGCGCCGCGCCGCGCGCTACAGCGTCCAGCTGACGAACGCGGTCACCCAGACGTGCTCGGTGTCGATGCCGATGATGTCGAACCAGTCGGACAGGCCGTCGTCGACGATCGTCGAGCCGTTCAGCGAGGCGCCGATCACGGTGCGGTCGTCCCACGCGTACTCGAGCGCGGCGCGCCCCTGCAGGTCGGCGAGGCCGTTGGCGCGCAGACCGTAGTTCCAGAACGACTGCGACTGGCTGGAGCGGCCGATGTGCGAGCTGAGCCGCAGCACCAGCTTCTCGCCGAGCTCGAACGGCTCGCTGACGCCGAGTCGCAGGTAGGTGCCGTTGGCCTGGTCCACGTCGTGACGGATCTGCAGCTCGGGCCGCGTGCCGAGCAGCTCGGTCTGCAGGTGCACGAACAGCTCGTTGGTCTGCTCGCGCGGACCGTTGGGGAACGACTCGCCGTTCGGCAGGGTGTAGTTCTGCAGGCCCGCCGCGAGGTCCAGGCCGTTCTCGAACGAGTGCGCGTAGGTCACCGACAGGTCGGTCTCGGTGACGCGCCCGCCGTGGCCGTCCGGCATCCAGGCGTCGCCGGTCGACGACGCGAGGTCCAGGTTGGCGAACGTGCCGATCTGCAGGACCTGGCCGTTCTCGGTCGGCAGCGTCAGGTCCATGGTCCCCTGCAGCACGCCGCGCGTGTTCTGCGGCATGCCGCGGTGCACGTAGGTGTCGGCGAGCTCCAGGCCGAAGCGCACCTGCGGCTTGGCGTCCTCGGGGACGACGGCGCAGCCCGCCAGCACGGAGACGCCGAGGAACAGGACGGGACGGGACAGGCGAGCGAGGTGCGGCATGGGCCAGCGGAGCGAGCGGGTCGATGCGAGGAGCGCGCGGCGAATGCGGATCGCAGTTGCCTTGACGCGCCGGAGGGTGGGTCTCAGCATAGGTCCAGGACCCGCAAATGCCTCACCTCGCTCCCCGCGTTCTTTTCCGCCGTCGGACCAGGTTCGCCTGCCTCGGCGCGCTGCTGCTGTGCGCCGTCGCGGTCGCCACCTGCACCAAGGACGTGGGCGACGGCGTCGTCGGCCGCCCGGTCCGGACGGTGCCGGCGAGCGCCACCGACACGCTGGTGGGCGTCGATCTCGGCGCGACGCCGACCGCTCCGCTGCGCGAGCTGGCGATCGCCGGCGCGTCGCTGCCGCGCACCGGCGCCGTCGACCTGACCGTCGCGTTCCTCGCGTTCACGACCGCGGCCGACGCCGCCGACGCCGACGGCGTCGGCACGCCGCTGGACCGCACGTCGCCGACCGCGACCGACGGCAACGGCCAGAGCGACGTGTTCCTGGCCGCGATCGTCAACAACGAGCGCACGATCGCCGGCCAGCCCGTGCCGGTCGCGTTCACGCAGGGCATCGCGCCGATCTTCCGCGACCAGCGCTGCGTGCGCTGCCACAGCTTCCACTACCCCGGCGGCTGGCGCGAGGCGGGTCACGTCGGCGCGCTGCCGGCGGCGACCAACGCCGAGTGCGACGACTGCCACGGCTCGCAGGACGTGCTGGTGTCGGGCACGGCGCCGAACTCGATCCTGTGGCTGGCGCCCGATCCGGACCGCACCGCGTCGCCGACGTTCGACTTCCGCGGCAAGACCGACCGCGAGCTGTACGACCAGGTGATGACGCTGGCCGACCCGAAGGGCCACATGCAGGGCGACGACAAGATCCTGTGGGCGATCGGGCACGGCAAGGTGCCGTTCCGGCCGCAGGCGTTCGGCGGCCGCGTGCCGATGGACCCGCAGCAGTGGCAGAACCTGATCGAGGGCTGGTCGCTGGCGGGCTTCCCGTTCGCGCCGGACGGCGCGGTCGACGACGTCGTGCTGGCGAGCCGCCGCTCGGGCGGCAACACCGCCGGCAACGGCGCGTCGATGCAGCCGAGCGTCGCGTTCGAGCAGAACGCGTCCTACGACCCGGCCAACCCGACCGTCAACCGGCTGGGTCTGGTGCACGTCGCGTTCGCGTCGGACGCCACCGATCTGCTGGGCACCGCGACGGCCAACCGCCAGGTGTTCCGCACCACGTTCGAGGCCTGGCTGCTGAACACCGGCGAGGTCGACCTGCGCTTCGGCGGCGCGGCCAGCGTGCTGGTCAGCCAGGGCACCGGTTCCTCGGCCGGCGGCAACGGCGACAGCCAGCGGCCGGCGCTCGACGGCAACGGCGACCTGTGCGCGTTCGAATCCGACGCCTCCGACATCATCGCCGGTTTCGTGCCCGACCCGGCCGCGACGCGCAGCAACGTCTACCTGCGCGAGATCACCGGCGGCACCCGCACGCTGATGAGCCACGCGCTCGGCAACGTGCTGCAGAGCGGCGACGGCGACAGCGTCAGGCCGGCGATCTCGCAGGACAACGGCGTCGTGGTGTTCGAGTCGGACGCGACCGACCTGATCGCCAGCGACGCCAACGCGCAGCGCGACGTGTTCCTGTCGCGCATCGTGACCACGCCGGTCGTGCAGCGGGTCAGCCAGGCGACCGGCGGCGTCGAGGTCGTCGGCGGCGCGTCGAGCCACGCGTCGGTGTGGCGCGATCCCGGCTCGGGAGTCGCCTGGGTCGCGTTCGAGTCGACCGCCGACTTCGGCTTCGGCGGCGCCACGCCGGCCGTGCTGGTGCACCGCGCCGACACCGGCGTGACCCTGCGCGTCGGCGACGGCGGCGCCGCGCTGCGCGAACCGATGCTGTCGCCGGACGGCGGCAAGCTGCTGTTCGTCTCGAGCGGCGCGGTCGACACGGTGCGCACCGACCTGAACGGCCTCGACGACGTGCTCGGTCTCGACTTCACCGCGTTCCGCGCGGACGGGACCCGGCGGATCGCGCGCGAGTCGATCACCGCGACCGGCAACGACGGCGACGGCGCGTCGGCGAGCGCCGCGGTCGGCGGCTTCCGCAAGGACGACGGCACCTGGCTCACCGACCAGGCGCTCGCGTTCGTGACCACCGCGTCCAACCTCGGCGGCTCCCCCACCAGCGACGTCGTCGTCGACTTCGGCATCGACCGCAGCGTCGAGCGCGTCGCCGCCGAGTTCACCGCCGAGGTCACTCGCGGCGCGATCCCGTTCGCGATGCAGTTCACCGACCTGTCGAACAACGCCACCGCGTGGGCCTGGGACTTCGGCGACGGCGGCACGTCGACGCAGCAGAACCCGACCCACACCTACACCGTCGCCGGCACCTACACCGTGACGCTGACGGTCACCGGCACGGCGACCTCGGTGACGGCGACGAAGGCCGCGTTCGCGCAGGCGACGGCCACGGCGCTCGGCTTCAGCACGATCTTCAGCACCTACGCGCTGGCGTCGAACTGCTCGACCAGCAGCTGCCACGACTCGGTGTCGCCGGCCGGCTCGCTGGCGATGCCCAACGCGACCACCGGCCGCAACAACCTGGTCAACGTCGGCACCGTCCGCGCCGGCTGCTTCCCGTTCCGCGTGCTGCCGGGCGACGCCGCCAACAGCTCGCTCGTCCAGCGCATCGGCAACCCGGCGGACTGCGGCCCGCGCATGGGGTCGCTGAGCCCGCAGGCGGTGCAGGACATCGTCGACTGGATCAACGCCGGCGCCGCCCTGTAGTGTCGGTGAACCGGTAGCGCCGCGATGCCGCCGTCCACGCCGTCACCGCAGGTCGCGGCGTTCCGCCGCCTGCACGAGGCCGGCTGCTTCGTGCTGCCCAACCCGTGGGACCGCGGCTCGGCGCGGCTGCTGCACTCGCTCGGGTTCGCGGCGCTGGCCACCACCAGCGCCGGCCTCGCGTTCGCGCTCGGGCGCCCCGACTCGCCCCGCGCGCTCGACCGCGACCTGACCTTGGCGAACGTGCGCGACATCGTCGCGGCGACGCCGCTGCCCGTGACCGCGGACTTCCAGGACGGCTACGGCCGGACGCCGGACGAGGTGCACGACAGCGTCGCGCGATGCGCGGCTGTTGGCGCGGCCGGGCTGTCGATCGAGGACGCCACCGGCGACGCGGACGCGCCGCTGTATCCGCTGCCCATGGCGCTCGACCGGCTGCGCGCCGCGCGGGCGGCGATCGACGCCAGCGGCACCGGCGCGCTGCTGACCGCGCGCGCCGAGTGCTTCCTGACCGGACACCCGGACCCGTTGGCCGAGTCGCTGCGCCGCCTCGTGGCCTACGCCGAGCACGGCGCCGACTGCGTCTACGCGCCGGGCGTGCGGGCGCCCGCGGACATCGCCCGGATCGTCGCCGCCGCGGCGCCGCTGCCGGTGAACGTGCTGGCTGCCGATCCGGCGACGATGACCCTGCCGCTCCTGCGCGACCTCGGCGTGCGCCGCGTGTCGATCGGTTCGGCGCTGGCGCGCGTCGGCTGGCAGGCGGTGACGGCGGCCGCGACGGCGTTGCGGCGCGGCGATCTCGCGCCGCTGGCCGCGGCCGCGCCGTTCGCCGAGCTCAACGGCCGGTTCGGCCTGCCGTCGGGCAACGGCTGACCGGCGCGGGCGCCCGACGCACCGTGGCCTCGCCGGCGCGGAGCCGTAACATGCGCCGCCCCGCCCACCGTCCATGTCGATCCGCCGCGAAGGTCCCGTCGCCGAACGTCTGCTGCGCCTGCTGCAGGACCACCCGGGCGCCGACGCCGCGCTGAGCGGCGGCCCCGACCAGCCGATCGCCCCGCACTCGCGCCTGACCCGCCGCCAGGCGGTGGCGCTGTTCGAGTCGGCGATCCAGTCGCGGCTGCAGGACCTGCTGTCGCGCGAGCTCAAGGACCGCGGGCTCAGCTACTACACGATCGGCAGCAGCGGCCACGAGGCGAACGCGATCTTCGGCGCGCAGCTGCGCACCACCGACCCCGCGTTCCTGCACTATCGCAGCGGCGCGTTCATGGCCGCGCGGCTGCGCCAGGGCCGCGGCGAGACGCCGATCTTCGACGCGATGCTGTCGTTCTGCGCGTCGGCCGAGGACCCGGTCAGCGGCGGCCGTCACAAGGTGCTCGGCAGCCACAGCACGTTCGTGCCGCCGCAGACCAGCACGATCGCCAGCCACCTGCCCAAGGCGGTCGGCTACGCCCGCGCGCTGCAGCGCATGGAACGGCTCGGCCTGCGGCCGCCGGTGCCCTACGACAGCGTGGTCTACTGCAGCTTCGGCGACGCGTCGCTCAATCACTGCTCCGCGCAGGCCGGCTTCCACGCCGCCGGCGCGTCGACCCTGCACGCGCAGCCGTGTCCGATCCTGTTCGTCTGCGAGGACAACGGCATCGGCATCTCGGTCAAGACGCCGGCCGACTACGTCGAACGCATGATGCAGCACCGCTGCGCGGTGCGCTGGTTCGCGGCCGACAGCCGGGACTGGCCGGCGGTCTGGACCGCCGCGGCCGAGGCGATCGAGTACGTGCGGCACATGCGGCGGCCGGCGTTCTTCCACCTCAGGACCGTGCGGCTGATGGGCCACGCCGGCAGCGACGTCGAGACCAACTACCGCACGTTGCCGGACATCGAGCGCAACGAGCAGCAGGACCCGCTGCTCGGGTTCGCCGACCTGCTGCTGCGGACCGGCGCGCTGACGCACGACGCGATGCTGGCGCTGTACCGCGACACCGACGAACGCCTGCGCCGCGCCGCGCGCGAGGCCGCGGAGCGCCCCAAGCTCACCGCGCTCGCCGACGTGATCCGGCCGCTGCAGTTGCCCGCTGCCGCGGCGCTGCGCGCCCAGGTCGCCAGCCCCGAGGAGCGCCTGCTGCGCTTCAAGGGCAAGCTGCCCGAGGACGACCCGCGCCCGCGCCACATGGCGTTCCGCATCCCGCAGGCGCTGACCGACGTCTTCGCCGCGCACCCGAACGCGATGCTGTTCGGCGAGGACGTGGCCAGGAAGGGCGGCGTCTACAACGCCACGACCGGCCTGGTCGACGCGTTCGGCAAGGCGCGCGTGTTCAACACCATCCTCGACGAGACCACGATCCTCGGCCTCGCGCAGGGCCTGGCGCAGGCCGGCTGCCTGCCGTTCCCCGAGATCCAGTACCTCGCCTACCTGCACAACGCGATCGACCAGATCCGCGGCGAGGCCGCGTCGCTGCAGTTCTTCAGCGACGGCCGCTGCCAGAACCCGATGGTCGTGCGCATCGCCGGCCTCGCCTACCAGAAGGGCTTCGGCGGCCACTTCCACAACGACAACTCGATCGGCGCGCTGCTCGAGATCCCAGGCCTGGTGTTCGGCGTGCCGGCGCGCGCCGACGAGGCCGTGACGATGCTGCGGACCATGACCGCGGCAGCGGCGCAGCACGGCAAGGTCTGCGTGTTCCTCGAGCCGATCGCGCTCTACATGCAGAAGGACCTGCACGACAGCGGCGACGGCCGGTGGCAATTCGGCTACCCGCCGCCCGACGAGCTGATGCCGCTCGGCGAGGGGCGCGCCTATCCGGCCGACGGCGACGGCGACGACGACGGGGCGGGCGGCGCCGGAGCGGGCGGCGCCGAGGCACGCGGTGCGGGCGACGGCACCCCCGAGGACCTGCTGATCGTCACCTACGGCAACGGCCTGTGGATGAGCCTGCGCGTGCAGCGCCGGCTGCGCGAGCAGGGCGTGCGCGCGCGCGTGTTCGACCTGCGCTGGCTGATGCCGATGCCGATCGACCAGGTCGCGCAGCAGGCCGCGCGCATCGGCCGCGTGCTCGTCGTCGACGAGTGCCGCGCCACCCACGGCGGCCCCAGCCCGCTGCTGATGGCCGAGCTGTGCCAGCGTCCGGAGCTGCAGGGCTGCGCGCTGCGCCGCGTCGCCGCCGCCGACAGCTACGTGCCGCTGGCCGCCGCCGCCAACCTCGTGCTGGTGCAGGAGCCCGACATCGAACGCGCAGCGCTCGAGCTGGCTCGCGCGCCGCGCCGGGCGGAGGCCCGCCGATGAGCGCCGCGCGCCCCGCCGGTTCACCCGCCGGTTCGCCAGCCGGTTCGCCAGCCGGTGCGAGCAACGGCTCGCCGGCGCCTGACGCGCGGCCGACCGCCGTGTTGCTGTGCCCAGGCCGCGGCTCGTACGGCAAGGCCGAGCTCGGCAGCCTCGCGCGCGCGCTGCGCCCCGGCCCCGTCGCCGACGCGCTCGACCAGAGCGACGCCTTTCGCCGCCAGCAGCAGCGGCCGACCGTGCGCGAGCTCGACGCAGCCGCGCAGTTCCGACCCGGCCTGCACCTCGACGGCGAGAACGCCGCCGAGCTGATCTACTTCGCGTCGCTGGCGCACCTCGAGCAGCTGCGCGCGCGCTACCGCATCGTCGCCGTCGCCGGCAACTCCCTGGGCTGGTACACCGCGCTGCCCGCCAGCGGCGCCCTCGACCCGACGTCCGGCTGGCGTCTGGTCGCGACCATGGCTGCGCTGCAGAAGCAGGTCGTCGGCGGTCAGGTGCTGACCACCACCGTCGGCGAGGACTGGCTGCCCGACCCCGGGCTCCAGGCCGCCGTCGACGAGACCCTGCGCAGCATCGCCGCGCGCGGCCACGACCACCTGGTCGCCCGCAGCATCCGCCTCGGCGGCCACGAGGTCCTCGCCGGCACCGAGGCCGGCGTGCAGGCCCTGCTCGCCGAGCTGCCGCAGGTGAAGGTCGGCGAGCGCACCTTCCCGTTCCGCCTGGCCGGCCACGGCCCGTTCCACACCGTGCTCTGCGGCAGCACCTCGCTGCGCGCGCGCGAGGAGCTGTCGGAGCTGCCGATCGGCATGCCCGAGTGCCACCTCATCGACGGCTTCGGCACCGTGCACACCCCGTGGTCCGCCGATCCCGCGGCGCTGCTGCGCTACACACTGCGCGAGCAGGTCGTCGAGACGTTCGACTTCTCGGCCGCCGTGCGCACCGCGATGCGCGAGTTCAACCCCGACGCGCTGCTGTGCTGCGGCCCGGGGACTTCGCTGCGCGCGCCGGTCGGGCACGTCGTGCTGCGCGAAGGGTGGCGCGGACTGCGGACGCGCGAGGCGTTGTTCGCGAGCGACGCCATCCGGGTCGACTGACCGGGCAGCGAACGGGGGATCGAGCGGCGTCGCGCCCCTGCGCCGCCCGGCGCACTTGCGGTGCGCCGTCGGGCCATGGGACGCTCGGGTGACTGCGTCGGAGCACCCATCCGGAGTATCGTTCAGTGATCTTTCCCGAGCCTGTAACCCAATGAACAAGAACCTGCTGTTCGGCGCCTTCGCACTCGCCCTCTCCTCGACGGTCGTCGCGCAGTCGATGATCGCCATCGACTCCTCGCGCCGGATGTACCGCGTCGATCGCACGACCGGTGCCACCACGCTGTTCGGCACCGCCTCCTCGAACGCGAGCACCTCGGCCGGCCTCGCGTACGACCTGCTCAACGACAAGCTGTACCTGACGTCGACCGGCAACGACTCGCTGTTCACGCTCGACGTGAACACCGGCACGGCCACGCTCGTCGGCGCCTACGGCGACTCGACGATCGTCATGCACGGCCTCGAGTACGACATCTCGACCGGCACCCTCTACGGCTGCTCCGGCTCGACCAACAACAACTTCTACAGCATCGACACGAACACGGGCGTCGCGACCGTGATCGGTTCGACGGGCCTCACGAGCTTCACCAACCTCGTGCACGACGTATTGAACAACGTCATGTACGCGACCAACAGCGGCACCGACAGCTTCTACTCGATCGACCGCGCCACCGGCGCCGTCACGCTGATCGGCCCGCTCAACGGCCCGACCAACCCGAACGGCCTGACGTACGACCTGCTGACCGACACGGTCTACATGATCGACAACAGCCAGGACCAGCTCTACTCGATCGACCGCGCCACCGGCGCGGCCACCTCGATCGGCTCGGTCGGCTCGCTCAACATCCTCGGCCTCGCCATCGTCCCGCCGACCGGCACCTACGACCTGTTCGGCGGCGGCTGCGCCGGCACCGCCGGCGTGCCGGGCAACGTCGCCGTGACCACCCCCAACGTCGGTCTCAACTGGACCGTCAACGTCACCAACCTGCCGTTCGACGCCGCAATCTTCATCTACGGCCTCAGCAACACCACCTCGTCGCTGTTCGGGCCGCTGCCGTTCGACATGACCGTCATCGGCGCCCCCGGCTGCTTCGCCCGCGTCGACGTCGCCGACAGCTTCTTCCTGCTCGGCGCCGGCGGCACCGCGACCTTCAACGCCCTGATCCCGGACGATCCGGCGACCTTCGTCGGCCTCGAACTGTTCACCCAGGCGCTGTCGTTCGACACCGTCAACTCGTTCGGCTTCACGACCTCCGACGCCGCGGCCGCGGTCATCGGGCTCTGATCGCCGTCAGCTCCGGGTCCCGCCCGCAACCGGCGGGCGCCCGGGCTGGACTGTCCACGTCGGCTGCGCATCCCCCCAGGTCACCCGGACCGGCGCCGCTGCAACCGGTTCGGCGCAATGGATCGCTGCCCGGGGTCGAGTTCCGCGGCCGGAGTGCACGCCGGCTGCTGCCGACGCGGCTACCCTTGAGGGCCGACGGCACCCCTCCGCCGGTGCCGCCCTTTCCACGCTTCCCGAACAGGACCCATTCCTTGCACACCAAGACCCTCCTCGGCCTCGCCGCCACGGCGATGTCCTGTGCGCTCTCCGCGCAGTCCCTGATCTCCGTCGAGACCACCAACAGCCGGGCCGTGTCCCGGGTCGACCGCGCGACCGGCGTCAAGACCGTCTACGCCGCGATGTCGACCAACATCAGCACGTGCGGCGCGTTGGCGCACGACTGGATCAACAACGTCCTCTACGCGGCGTCGACCAGCAACGACTCGCTCTACACCTTCGATGCCAACACCGGCGAAGCGACCCTGATCGGCGCGTTCGGCGACACCACGATCGTCATGCACGGCATGGAGTTCGACTCGAGCACCGGGACGCTGTACGGCGTGTCGGGGTCGACCAACAACAACCTCTACACGCTCGACGTCAACACGGGCGCGGAGACGTTGGTCGGATCGACCGGCCTCAGCAGCTTCACGAACCTGTGCTACGACGTGCTGCACGACGTGATGTACGCGACCAACAGCGGCTCCGACAGCTGGTACAGCATCGACCGCATCACCGGCGCCGCGACGTTGATCGGCGCGCTCAATGGCCCGACCAACCCCAACGGGCTCGCGTACGATCTGGCGACCGACACGATCTACCTGGCCGACAACAGCACGGACAGCCTGTACACCATCGACCGGGTCACCGGGAACGCGACGCTGATCGGCTCGATGGGCTCGGGCAACGTCCTCGGGCTGGTCATCATTCCGCCGACCGGCACCTACGACGTGTTCGGCGCCGGCTGCGCCGGCACCGCCGGCGTGCCGGGCAACGTCGTCGTGGCAACGCCCAACGTCGGCCTCAACTGGATCGTCAACGTCACCAACCTGCCGTTCGACGCCGCCATCTTCATCTACGGCCTCAGCAACACCACCTCGTCGCTGTTCGGCCCGCTGCCGTTCGACATGGGCCTGATCGGCGCACCGGGTTGCTTCGCCCGCGTGGACGTCGCCGACAGCTTCTTCCTGCTCGGCGCCGGCGGCACCGCGACCTTCAGCGCCCTGATCCCGGACGATCCGGCGACCTTCGTCGGCCTCGAGCTGTTCACCCAGGCGCTGTCTTTCGACACCGTCAACTCGTTCGGCTTCACGACGTCCGACGCGGCTGCCGCGGTCATCGGGCTCTGATCGGAGGATTCCGGTCCGAGACCGGACGGAGAGGTCGGCGGGCGCCGCGGCACGAACAGCCGCGGCGCCCGTCTTCCGTTCGCGGGTCTCGCGACCGGACGTCTCACTGCAGCGTCACGCGCTCGGCGCGGGTCTGCTCGACGATCTGGCCCGACGCGTCGAACAGCGTCACGTGCGCGTCGACGGTCACGCCGCTGAGCGCCAGGATCAGCCCCGGCGGGAAGCTGAAGGGCGTGAACGGGTAGCTCGACGCGCCCGCGTTCGGGAAGTGCAGCGGGGAGCCCACGACGGCCGGCTCGTTGAGCGAGGCGTCGGTCAGGAAGTCGCGCTCGATGCCGAAGAACGCGCCGAAGCCGCGCGGGCCGCCGGTGGCGAACGAGAAGAACGTGAAGCCTTCGGTCCAGCCGGCCGCGGGCGCGCCGGTGACCTGGAGGTCGAGCTGTCCGGGCGTCGTGGCGACGAGGTCCAGCTGCATCGGCCCCTGCCGGTGGTAGCCGCCGCCGACCGGGTGCATCACCAGCGCGTAGTCCGCGTCGACCTGCGGGGTCTCGGCGTGGCCGTCCTGGACCAGCGTCGGCGCCGACACCGTGACGGTGTAGATGCCACCGGGTGGCACGGTGAGCCAGACCTGCTCGAGGGTGTCGCGATCGTTGGCGACGCCGCCCGACTGGCTGGTGTTGCCGACGTCGAGGCCGTTGTTGCCCCACCAGAACGTGCCGTCGGCGAAGCGCTCGACGCGCAGGTCGAGGCTGTTGATGCGGTGGATCGCGGCCGCAGGGAGCGCGGCCGGATCGGCGTGGGTCATCGTCGCGCGGAACTGCGCGGTGCCCGGGCGCACCCAGACGTAGTAGGTGCGCGCGCCACCGGCCGGCAGCACGTCGTACTCGTCGACGACGACCATCGCGTCGCGGTTGTCGAAGGCGCGACGCAGGTCCGGGAACCCCCAGCCCTGGTGCGTGCGGGTCAGGTTGTGCGCGAGGCCGGCGAACGAGTAGCTGGCGGCGGTGTTGGTCAGCAGCGCCTTGGCCGTCGTCATGTGCGGCCGGTTGGCGAAGCGGTTGGCGGCGGTGGCCGGCAGCGGCAGCGCGTTGTGGAACAGGCCGTCCGTGAACATCTGCTGCAGCAGCCCGAGGTGCCCGCTGACGATCGGCGTCGCCGCCGAGGTGCCGCCGAAGTTGCTGTAGTAGTCGGTGCTCGTGTAGCCCGCGGCGCCGGTCAGGTCGCCGGTGAGCACGAGGTTGTTGTAGGCACAGATGTCCGGCTTGATGCGACCGTCGCTGGCCGGGCCGATGCTGGCGGCGGCCCAGAAGTCGTCGGTCGGGTTGCTGTTGTCGAGGTGGCGGACGCCGCCGACGGAGATCACGTTCTTGGCCCAGGCCTCGGGCCGCGAGTCCTGGTTGCCGGTGTTGCTCTGGCTCTGCGTCGTCGGCAGGTCGAAGTCGAACAGCGCGTCGTCCAGCTCGGCGCTGCGCGCCTCGTAGGTCAGCGTCAGGCCGCTGCCCCAGCTCGCGGTCGCCTGCATGACGCGCCAAGGCAACAGGGGGTCGATGCTGTCCCGGGTCACGTCGTAGCGCGGCACGCCGTTCCACTGGTAGACGCTGGCCTCGACCATCTGGCAGTCCGGCATCATCCCGCGCGCCAGGAACGACCCGGACCCGTTGCCGCCGACGATCATCGCCGTGCAGTGACCGTGCTGTTCGACGCCGTCGATCTGCGCCAGTGGCGGGTTGGTCCAGTCGGGGTGCGTCTGCTCGAGGCCCTCGAGCACCGCGGCGCGCATGCCCTGGCCGGTCAGGCCGCCGAAGGCCTCGATGTAGTTGGCGCCGCCCTGCGTGCGCGCGTTGTTCATGTCGTCCGCGACGGGCGCGAACGGTCCGACCCAGAGCACAGTGTCCAGCGCGGCAACCCGGGCCAGCTGCGCCGGCGTCAGCGCGGCCTCGACGAGGCGCGAGGCGCTTTCGAGCGACGATGCATCGCCGCCGAGCGCCGTGATCGCGGCCACGGTCTCGGCGCGATCGCCCGCTCGCGCGAGCAGCAGGTCGTAGCGCCGGCGTTCGGCCGGCATCTGCGCCGCGGCGACGACGACGGCGTGCAGGTCGGGGTGCAGCTTGTCGCCGAGCGCGACCGCGCCGACCCAGCGCACCCACGGCATGCCGCGCAGTGTGGCCGGGTCGACGCCGCGCGCGCGCACCACGTAGGCGCTCATCGGCCAGTAGCCGACGATCTCGGCGCCGGCCGCCGCGAGCGCGGCGCGGTACTCCGGCAGCAGCGCCGTGTGCGCCTGCACCGCGAACAGGGCGGCTTCGGCCGGCGCCGCCAACGCGGCCGCGAAGCGCGGACCGCCCGCCCACGGGTCGAAGACTCCGCTGCGCAGGTGGAGCCGCGGGTCGAACGCGGGCAGCTGCGCCGGCGCGGCATCACCGACGCGCTGCACGGATGCGGTGGCGTCGGCGAAGACCCGCACGGTCGCGGGACCGACCCGGATCGCCGCGGTCTCCGGGACGGGCTCGGCGCGCTGGGCCGACGTCAACGTCGCGAACGCGATCGGGCAGGCGACGGCAATCAGGTGCTTCATTGGCGTGCGACCCTCGGGGCGGAGGACCGGGTCTGCATGATCCACGCTCCCTCGCTCGGTGGGAAGGCGCCCGAGGACACCGATGCGGTGACACGCATGGTCCGCACGCGGTCCCCGGCGGTGCCCGTTCATCGCAGGCGACACGTGGAACGCGCGGTCAGGGTTGGCAGCCCCGCCGACGGTACGTGCAGGGCCTGGAAGTGCAGCGACACCCCGCGCAGTCCCGGGTCGGGCGGGATCACCCAACGCGAGCTCCAGGTCGCCGGCGGCGCGGAGTAGGGAACCCCGGGTGCGAGCGCCAGCATCGGCGCGCCGAGCCCCAGGACCCCGAAGGGCGGCAGCGGCTGCGCGACGCCCGCGGTCGACGCGGCGAGCACGAAGCCCTCGCCCGCCGGCCCGGGCACCGCGAGCGCCAGGTCCGCGCCGGGCACGCTGCACGCCGGCACCACCACCGCCGGTCGACAGCGCGACACGCGCAGATGCGCCGCCGGGAGTGCGCCGCCCTGCAGCTGGGCGGCGACCGCGGCGCCGGCCGCGGCGCGCGCCGACGGCCAGCCGTTCAGGGCGCCGACCGCGCCGCCCGCGAGCGCGTCGCCGCGCCGCATCAGCACGTCGATGCCGCCATCGGCGCGGCAGCGCACGATCCGGTCGGCGCCGCCGGTCAACGACAGATCGCACCACAGCACGAGGTCGCCGCGGTCGTCGAGCGGCGTCATCGGCGAGCGCGACAAGGCCAGCCCCAGGCACCGGCCGTCGTCGACCGGATCGTGGAAGCCGAGCGCGCGCCGGAACGCGCCCGGCCGGCCGACGAACCAACCGGCCGTCGGACCGCCGGGCGAGGTGTGGTCGGCGAACACCGCGAGCACACCGTCGCCGCCGAGCACCGGCGCGCCGAACGCGGTGTAGGTGCCGCCCACCGGCGTCGACGCACCGAGCCGCAGCCACCACGCGTCGCCGCCGTCGTCGCGCACCAGGATGCCGCCCGGCGCGCTGGCGCCCGACGCGAGCGCGCGGAACGCCACCCGCCCGCAGGAGTCCACGGCCGGCAGCGGACCGATCGGCACCGAGGTGCCGTCCGCGAACGTCAGCCACTCGGTGACCAGCGCGGCGATCGTCCCGCCACCCGGCGCCGGATCGCCGACCGCGGCCAACGGCGTGACGGCGCCGTCGCGCCAACGGAACAGTTCGGCAGCGGACCGGCCGGTGGCACGCGCCGCGAACAGCACTTCGCGCGCCGAGCGGGCGACCCCGGGCCCCACCGCCGAGAACCCGGCGCCGACGGCCGCGATGCGCACCAGGCTCCCCGTCACCGCCACGTGCAGGAACAGCGCACGCGGCACCGGGCCCGCGTGCACGTCGGCCAGGAACAGCACGTCGCCGTCGTCGGTGATCGACGGAACGAACGGGGTGCCGCCGAACATCCCGGCCAGCGTTCCGCCACCTGGGGCCGGATCGCCGCCGACCGAGGTGACCCCGGCGCCCCCCGGGCCGCCGGCGCCGCGCGCGACCGCGCGCACGCCGGTCGCGTCGGCGACGAAGGTCGCGTGATCGAACGGCGCCCCGACCGCCGCGCCGACGAACGCGATCGCGCCGTCGCGCGCGATGCAGCCGGGATCGGCCCACGGCTGCAGGCGCAGCGACCCGCCGCCGGCGATCGGCTGCCCCTGGTGCGCCGGCATGGCGATCGGGCACCTTTCGTCCCCCGGCCCCGGGTCGGCTCGACGATCCGCGGCCCACGCGGCGCCCGCCCACGGCCGTTCGTCCCGGACGACGCCGGTCGCGGAATCGCGCACCCGGACCCAGCCCTGTCCGCGAAGCGATCCACCGATCGCCGCCGACAGCACGCCGACCGCCCACAGCGCGGCCGCGAACCGCCGGCCTGCGTGCCCGCCACGCCATCGTCGTGCATCGCTCATGCCCACAGGGGAACGACCCCCGCACATTCGGCGCGTTTTTCTTCCCCCGCCAGTGCACGAGACGGGCGACAACCGACGGCCGACGACCGCCAACCATGCGTAGGATGCCACGCGTCATGACCGCTGCGCCCGAGCCCTCGGCCACCGGCTCGCCCGCTGGCACCCCCGCCGGGGCCACCGCCTCCGCGGCGGCGGCGGCGCCGCCGTGCCCCGTGTGCGGATCGTCGCCCGACGCGTTCCGCCCGGCGTTCCGCGCCGAGGGCCACGCGTTCGCGCGCTGCCGCCGCTGCCGGTTCGTGCGCATGATCGACGGCCCGGCCACCGCCCGCCTCGACGCCTTCTATCGCGCCGACCGCGCGTCCGCCGACGCGGCGCTGCAGGACCACGACAAGAACCTGCGCCGGTTCACCGCGATCCTCGAGCAGATCGAACGGCACCGCTCGCCGGCACAGACTCCCGATCGGGCGCCGCCGCTGTTCGTGGACATCGGCTGCTCGATCGGCACCTCCCTGCTGGCGGCGCAGGCGCGCGGCTGGCGCGCGATCGGCCTCGAGCTGGCGCAGTCGGCCGTCGAGGTCGCGCAACGCCGTTTCGAGCTCGACGTGCGCGCGGTCACGGTGGACGACAGCGGCCTCCCGCGGGGCAGCGTCGCCGCGGTGCTGATGCACCACACCCTCGAGCACGTCGAACACCCCGACCGCCTGCTGCGCCGCATCCACGAGGTGCTCGAGCCCGGCGGCGTGATGTACCAGTGCCTGCCCAACCACGGCTCGCTGAAGGCGCTGCTGCTCGGCCGCCACTTCGGCTACGGGATCACCGACGAGCACCTGTCGCACTTCACCCCCGCGACGCTGCGGCGGGTGGTCCGCCGCGCCGGGTTCGACGTGCTGCGCACCGCGACCTGGAGCTATCGGCAGGACCCGCGCCTGCTGCACGACGTGTGCCAGCGCGTCGGCCTCGGCAAGTGGTTGGCGAAGAAGTGCGGCATGCCGCCCGGCGAGCCCGTCGACGCGCCGCACTACATCGACTTCCTCAGCCGCACGCCGTGGGCGTTCTCGTTCTGCAACCGGCTGTGGCCGCAGCGGCTGTGCCGCTGGCTGCGCCTCGGCGAGGACCTGCACCTGATCGCGCAGAAGCCGCCCACCGCATGAACGCTGCCCTCGCGGTCCTGTCGCTCGTCGCGGTCACGCTGGCCGGCTGCTCGTCGGCCCCGCTGCTGCGCGGCACCGCCGCCGATCGCGTCCACGACGCCATCGACCGCGCCTGGCGCGACCACATCGCCGCCAAGCAGCGCCGCGACATCGAGGGCGTCGTCGCGATCTACACCGCCGACGCGGTCTACGTGGTCGACGGCCTGCCGCCGGTGATCGGCCGCGCAGCGCTCGAGGTGATGGAGCGCCGCGGACTCGACGCCGGCGAAGTCCTGCGCGCCGAGCACGTGACCGAGGCGCTGCGCGTCGACGGCGACCTCGCCTGGGAGCTCGGCACGATCACCGCCGACATCCGCCCGCAGGACCAGGACGCACAGCGGATCGTGTTCCACTACATCGCGATGTGGCGGCTCGGTGCCGGCCGGCAGTGGCGCATCGCCCACCTGGTCGGCCAGGTCGAGGCGGTGTTCGACGACGAACAGGGCTGATCGACTCCTCGACGGGACCCTGCACGTGGTGCGGGGATTCCCAGGGCGAGTCGATGGGACGACACGGCAGTCGAGCGGTCGCCGCGGCGCCTCAGCGACCGCGCGCCGCGGCGAATTCGCGCCACCCCGCCGACCACGCCTCCAGATCCTGCCCGAGGCTCGCGCGCAGCACCTGATCGTGCCAGCGCAGCACCAGCGCGTCGGGCATGTAGCGACTGCGCAGGCGATGCTCGCGCAGTCGGCGCAGCAGCTGCCCGAACGCCGCGCGGTCGGCGGCCAGGTAGTCGACCATCGACCACGCCATCGCGTGCAGCGCGGGATCCTGCAGCTCGCCCGGATCGCGCCAGCACAGCGCCGTCGCCACCGCCGGCAGCAGGTCGCGGCGCAGCCGCAGCCGCACCTTTTGGGGCCACTCCTCGGCGTCGACGACGTGGCCGCGCGCGACGCCTTCGTCGTCGACGCTGCGCGGGTCGATGCGGCGCACCAGCCAGTGACCGAGGCCGGTCTGCAGCCACAACGGCACCCCGTCGTCAGCGCCGCAATCGGTGCCGTCGTCGTTGCCGTCGTCTTTGCCGTCGGCGGCGCCGTCGCCGACCAGCGCCGCCAGCCGCATCGCCACCACCTGATGGACCACGTGCCCCTGCAGCATCGTCGGGTCGTACCAGCGGTTCGGCTCGAAGCCGACGCAGGTCGCCAGCGTGCGCCGGCCGCTGCGCCAGCGCTGGCTCCAAGGACCGGCCCGGTCGACACCGCAGAACCGGCGCAGGTAGCGCGCGTGGTCGCCGGGTTCTTCGAACGCCAGGACCACCACCTTGTCGGGGCAGCCGAGCTGCTCGACCAGCCGGTCGAGCTGCGGCTCGGCGCGTCCGCAACGACCCGCCCACCACTCCGCGTCGGCGCCGACCAGCTCCGCCAGCTCCGCGTGCGCCTCCTCCAGGCGCTGCGCCAGCAGCCAGACCTGCAGCCAAGGGTCGATCTCCTTGGGTTCGCGCGGCACCTGCAGCCGGCGGTCGGCGCGCAGCCGGCCGCAGAGCTCGTACAGCGCGCGTCGTTCGCCCGAAGTCGGCGGCAGCGGCCGGGTGCGGAGGGTCGAACCGATGCGGAAGTGCTCGGTCTCGAGCCACAGCATCCACGGCGCGCCGACCTCGGCCTCGACGGCCAGGCGGTCGTGGTCGTCGCCGACCGGGCAGTTCGCCGGGACGATCCAGCCGGACGGCGCGGTCCGTTCGACGTCGACGTCCTCGACATCGCGCCGCAGCTGCGCTGGCGCCAGCGCGGCGAGGCCGGCGAGCATCGCCGCGCCGAACACCCCGCCGCGGCACAACCCGATCCGCGGGTGCATCGTCTCCCGAGTAGGGCCGCGCGCCGACCGGAGTAACGCGCCGAGGGACAATGCCGGTGGCTGCACGGCGGCGCGATCGGGCGAGGTCATGCCCGCGCAGAAGCAACGGCGATGCCGGCGCGCGATCGACCGCGCGGCGCCGCGGCGACCACGATCGCGACCCCCGCTCCGGCGCGTCGCTGTTTCGGCGACGCCACGACAGGCCGCGCGTGGGTCCTCTGCGATCCGGTGATGTCGGGTCCCCGGTCCGCCGCAAGCCCGCGGGGACCCACGCGGGGACGCCGCCCAGGGACCCAACCCGGGGACCAAACCCGGGGACGCGACCGGTTCGCGAGCGCCCCTCCATGGTGTTTCCGCCGCCGGGAGCCGCACCTGTGCGCATTCCGGGCGCCGGCGCGGTTGGAACGGCCTTCGCATTCCCGGGCGTGCGACCTCACCTCACCCACGACCCGACCCATGAAGCGCATCGCCCTCGTCTACTCGACCAACCCCACCCGCGGCATCCAGGGCATGGACATGATCCGCTGGGTCGCCATGGGCCACCGGTTCCGCTGGCTCGGGCACAAGGTGCGGCTGGTCACCGACCGCCGCCGCGGCGAGGAGCGCCTCGACCGCCTGCACCTGTCGAGCGCGCAGCGCGCCGAGTGGGACAAGTTCGACGCGGTGAAGGTCTGCTACCAGGCGTCGATCGATCTGGTCGAGCCACACCCCAACCTGATCGCGCGCATGTGCCGCGTGGTCGACGAGAAGCTGCCCGAGCGCGACGACCACCGCCGGGCCGAGACGCTGCGCCAGCAGCAGCGCATCGCCGACCTGGCCGCGATCGTCGCGTTCAACGACGAGGAGAACGCCGCGCGCTGGCGGCAGCGCTACGGCACGCGCCAGCAGATCCTGATCGTGCCGACCGGCTGCCCCGAGAAGATCCCCGAGGACGGCGCCAACCCGTATCCCGACGGCAAGCGCATCGTGCTGTTCAGCGGCTCGCTGACGTCGCATCGGTTCCCCGGCACGCTCAACGAGCTGGCGCGCCGCCTCGCTCGCGAGGCACCCGACGTTCAGGTCCACTTCCTCGGCAAGGACAGCCTGCAGCACTACGCGGGCGTGTCCGAGCCGCTCGACCCCAGGCTCGTGCACGTCCACCCGTCGGTGCCCGAGGCCGACACCTGGCGCTACGTGCTGCACGCCCACTGCGGCATCGCGCTGGCGCCGAGCGAGCACGCGTTCGAGTCCGAGCTGTCGAAGATCTACTACTATCTGCGCGGCGGTCTGCCGGTCGTGACCGAGTCGCCGGTGCCCAACAAGACGGTCATCGACGAGTGCGCGCACGGCGCCGTCGCCGCCTACGACGACATGGACGATCTGGTCGACAAGACGCGGTCGGCGCTGCACCTCGAGCCGCGCTCGCCCGCGGTCATGAACTACATGGCCGAACACCACAGCTGGAGCCAGCGCGCCAAGGTCTACGACGACGCCCTGCAGGCGAGGTGGCAGTGCGCGCACTCGTGATCCGGCTCGACGACGTCGTCGACCTGACGCCGCGGCTCGAGGGGGTGTGGTCGGTGCTCGAGCGGCACCGCGTGCCCGTGCACCTCGGCGTCATCCCCAACGACCTCGGCGCCGACGCCGCCCTGCGCCTGCGCCAGCGCGCCGCCGTGTCGCGTTCGCGCGCGTCCGTGCAGCAGCACGGCTACCGGCACGTCAATCACGGCGTCGGCAAGAAGAAGTTCGAGTTCGGCGACGAGCGACCGGCCGCCGACCAGCGCGCCGACCTCGCCGCCGGCAAGGCCATCCTCGAGCAGCACCTCGGCGACCTGTTCGACGGTGTCTTCGTGCCGCCGTGGGACCGCTGCGGCGAACGCGGCATGCAGGCGTTGGCCGAGCTCGGCTACTCCGGGATCTCGGTGATCGAGACCTCCACCGCGCCGCGCGATCCCCGCGTCCCGCACGTGCCGATGACCACGGACCCCGTGCAGTGGAAGCCCGAGACGCGCCACAAGCCGTGGGCCGAGACCCTGGCCGAGGTGCGCGGACGGCTCGATCGCGAGGGGTACGCGGGCATCGAGCTGCACCACGAGATCATGGACGACGATGCGCTGCTCGGGTTGGACGAGACGCTGGCGGCGCTGGGAGTGTTCGATCGGCCGACGATGCTCGAAGTGGCACGGCGGAATCGCGGCGGCGAGTGAGGCGGCGGGCGGGCACTGTGCGCACGGGCACGGGTCACGCACTGCGTTCCGAGCGGTGCTCGGCCACGCCGATGTCCGAACAGGCGTGATCTACACGCTCGACCTGGTTCGCTCGACCCGCGCACTCCGTTCGAGTCCATCGACCTCGAGAGCGTCCCGCCGACCGGGGCGACATGCCTCGCGACGTTGGCACGAGAGAATTAGACAGGTCTGCCCAAGGGGCAACCTCACTGGCCGTCGGCGACCGTCCACACCGCCGTCGCCGACCCGGCGGCTCCGGCTGTTGAGCGGGTCAATGGCGGCCAGTGCAGCGCAGGTTGCCGCGCATGCTGTGGAGCATTAGGCTGACGGGGACGGCGGAGAGCGGTGGTTCGCTGGTCTGCCGAATACAAGAGAGCCGGACCGAGTCATGCCTTCCCTTCTGATTACGAGAGACCGTGGATACGCGGGCAGCCTTCGAAGCTACCGCGTGCTGCTGGATGGCGAGTTTGCCGGCACGCTTGCGCCTCGAGGTGAGCTACGCCAAGAAATCGGTCGAGGTGACCATGTCGTGGATGTTCGTGTCGACTGGTGCGGTAGTCAGCCGATGCGCTTCACCGCGACGGGCCATCATCGCATCGTGGTTCAGAGTGCGCTCCGTGGCTGGCGACTCGTGCTTACGCCGGTGTTCATTCTCATTTCTCGTCGCAGCTACCTCACTTTGGATCTGGATCCGGCGGAGGCCGGCTAACTAGTCTCAGGAGCTGAAAGCGCTTCGCGCTGCAGCCCAGAGACCAAAGACGTTAGCCATGCATGGAGGGCATCCATGAGTCGGAAGGGATCCAAAGCTCCAGGCGGGAGCCGATGAGCGGGAGTGGCGTTCAAGCGGAGGGGCCGACCCTGCGACTCGCTCGGTACCTGAAGGAGTTCGTTGGGCTCCGGACAACAACCGTTCGCGATCTCGTCAAGTATGAGTCCGTCCTCTGGTTTGCCGACATTCCACAGGATGCGGACTGCCGCAGCCCAGCATGGTCTGACTCGCGGCAAGAAGACGAGCCTTGGCTGGAGGTGAGAAGGCAGGAGCCCGAACCGCTGCCCGATCCGCCTGAGATCGCGCAGCCTTGGGTTGACCTCGAGGCCCTGAAGCAGGCAACGCTCGAGATCCCGCCGCTACGGTCGACCATCCTCGTGCCCGATCCACAGGTCGATCTCGAAGAAGGTGAGACGCCTCCGCTCATCGTGCGCTCACTCGTGGAGTTTCCCGAGGTCCAGAGAGCCTACGACAAGTATCGACCGCGATGGGAAGCGTGGTCCACGGAGGCGCGGCGACGGAGGAAGATACAGGAGGTGTATGCGGCGCTGTTCTCGCTGCACACCCAGATTCGCAAGCAGGGGGAGATCCTCGAGGTCGTTCTCGGTCTGGGGCTCCTGGACTGGCGGGCAACGAAGAACGAGCGAGCGATGCCCATTCGGCGTCACGCTATGGTGGCTCGCGCCGAGAT
>JBFWWV010000003.1:0-372571 GCA_050245995.1 Planctomycetota bacterium
CATGCCCCAGCCCTTGCCCCAGCCCTTGCCCCAGCCCTTGCCCTCGCCCTCACCTGTGCCCTTGCCCTCGCCCTTTGCCTTTGCCTACTTCCGGCGAAAGCCCTCACTTGTTCGACCCGGCGCTTGCAGCCAGCCTGCCCGTCGCCACGATCCGCCACCACCGCACCACCCCCCGGCCCAGCCGCGGCCGGCCGCGGCGAACCCCTCTCTCGAGCAGGAACCATGGCAGAGAAGAAAGAAAAGAAGATCAACCCCGCGCTGATGAAGCCCGTGCAGCCCGATGCGGCGCTGGCGGCGGTCGTCGGCAGCGAGCCGAAGCCGCGCAGCGAGATCACCAAGAAGCTGTGGGACTACATCAAGGCGAACGACCTGCAGGACCCGAAGAACAAGCGCAACATCAACGCCGACGACAAGCTGAAGGCGGTGTTCGGCGGCAAGTCGACGGTGACGATGTTCGAGATGACCAAGCTGGTCAACCAGCACATCGAGTCGTGACCCGCGCGGGGCGCGCCACCGGCGGTGCCCCACCGACCCGGCCGCGTCAGCGTCCGGACGTCCCCACCGGGCGCAGCATGATATTCGGCGGCTCCTCGCCGGCCGGCACCGGCACGCGCAGTTGCAGTTCGCCGCGTCCGACGTCGCTGTCGACCTCGACGCGGTAGTCGCCGGGCGCGAGCCAGACGCGGAAGCCCAAGGGATCGAGCGGCGCGGCGCCATGGCGGCGCATCGTCGAGAACGTCCGGTCGAGCCCCGCGCCCGTGAGGCGCCACCGGCCCATGAGGCTGCGCACGGGTTCCGCGGGCACCGCGGCGACGCGCACCGGCACGGCCGCGGGGTCCACGGGCTCGACGTCCACGCGTTGCCCCCGGTGTCGCAGTTCGACGACCTGCCAGCGCAGCGTGACGCCCTCGCGCACGGTCCGCAGCACGAACCGCCCGGGTGGCGTGTACAGCTCGCCGCGGCCGTCGCGGAAGTCGCACAGCGACACCATCGCCAGACCGTCCTCGGTCCACAGGTAGGCGTGGTCCGGCGGCGTGGGGTCGGCGGGCGCGCAGCGCAGTTCGACCGTCAGCGGCTCCTCGACCGCGATCGCGCCGAGGTCGACCTCGACACCGATGCCGACCTCGACCTCGCGGTGCATCCAGTGCACGTTGGTCGCCGCGAACCAGTGGTAGCGACCGGGGACGACAGGACCGATGCGGAACGAGCCGTCCGCGGCGATCGGCGTGCCGTGGCCCGGCGCCTCGGGGAAGTGCTGCAGCGACACGGTCAGCGGCGGCCACTCGGCGCCGGGCGGCAGCGTCAGCACGCCGCGCACGAACGCGCTCGGCACCAAGGCGCCGGCGAGCACGAACTCCGCGACCTCTCCCGCGCGCAGGTCTCCCCGTCGCGCCAGCAGCGCGCCGCCGCGCTGCGCCGGCTCCGACAGCGTCACTTCGTAGGACTGCTCGCCCAGGCCCTGCAGCCGGAAGGCACCGTCGGCGCCGACCTCGGCGCGCAGGGTCCGCCCCAGCGGCGGCCGCGCGAGGACCACGCAGCCGGCCAGCGGCGCGCCTGCCGCCGTCGCTGCGGTGCCGCGCAGTTCGCCGCCGGGCCCGAGCCGCGGGCTCCACTCGAGCACGGCACCCGGCGCCGGCGCCCACAGACGCTCGGCGAACCGGTCGTCGGTGCCGGCGCGGAGCAGCACCTCGCCGGCGGCGATGCCCGTCAGCGCATAGGCGCCGTCGGCCGCGGCGCGGGCGACCGGTTCGCACCACTCCGGCAACGCGAACCCCGGCGACGGGCGGGCCACGGCCGTGCTCGCGGTGACGCGGGTGGCGGCCGCGGCGTCGCGCACCGCGCCCTGGCAGCGCGCGCCGGCCGGCAGTTCCACGGCCACGCGCGCGCCCTGGTCGGCGGCCGCCGGGGTGACCCACTGCTGCACGGCGGGCAGATCGGGCGCCCGCACGCAGAACCAGGCGCGCTGATCCGGCGCCGCGTGCGCACAGACCGCGAGGCCCTGCGCGTCGGTGCGGGCGATCCACGGCGGCCGCGCGGTGCACTCCTCCGCGTCGTCCGGCGCGGGGAACGACGGCGGCGCGCCGAGCTGCACGGTGGCGTCGGCGACCGGCGCGCCGCCCGGACCAGTGACCGCCACCGTGACGGGGACCGCCGCGCGGTCGAGCACCAGTCGCAGCGGGGTCGACGACGCGAGCGCGTGCAACACGCTCGGCTGCCAGCCCGCCGCGAACGCGCTGACGAAGCGTTCTGCGGGCGCGTGCTCGATCCGGAACGCGCCGGCGCCGTCGGTGGTCGCCGCGAAGAACCCGGCGTCGTCGGCGCAGGCACCCGACAGCCAGATGCGGGCGCCCTCGACGGGGCTGCCGTCGACGCGCACGACGACGCCCTCCCGCGCGGCGGCGGCGGCAACCGCGACCTCGGCGTGGGTCGCGCCGTCCGTGGTCTCGACCCGCACCTGCGCGCCGCGGTCGACCGTGACGATCCAGGGCCCCGGCAGGAGACCGCGGATCTCGGCGTGCCCGGCTGCATCGGTCGCGAACCCGCGCCGCCGCAACACGGGGTCGGCGCCGAGCGCCGGCTCGACGTGCCCCGCGAGCGCGAGCGGCGCGCCGGCGACCGCGGCGTACACGTGCAGCACCGCGACGTCGGACGCGGGGACCTCGATCCGTTCCGGCACCTGGGGCGGCGCCGGCCGTTCGCCGGCGACCACCGCGGCGCCGCCGACGGGCGCGACCTCGGCGCCCGGCGCCGCCGGCCCTGTGGTCCCGCCGACGGTCAGCCAGACGGCACCGCCGACCAGCGCCAGGCCGGCAGCCGCGGTCAGACCCGCGCGCCAGCCGCTGCGCGCGACGACCCGCGCGGCCGCGCCGTTCGCCACCGGTCCCGGCGCGATCGCACCCGGCGCCCAGGCGGCGGCCGCCGTCAGCCCGACCGCGGCCTCGGCCGCGCCCACCACCTGCGCGCGCACCAGCGGCAGCGCCGTGCCCGCGCGCGCGAACGCGGCCAGCATCACCGCGAAGCCCGCAGGCAGCAGCTGCCGCAGCTGCCGGACGCCGCGGTGCACCCAGCTCTTGACGGTGCCCACCGGCCGCCCCATCGCGTGCGCGATCTCGGTCGGCGTCATGCCGTGCACCAGGTTGAGCGTCAGCACCTCGCGCAGCGGCAGCGGGATGCGCTGCAGCTGCGCGTGCAGCGCGGCGACGAACTCCTCGGCCGAGGCGCGTTCGACGGGATCGGCGTTCGGCGCCGGCACCTCCCCTTCGTCCGCGGCCGGGCCGAGCCGCCGGGCCCGGCGCGCGCTGCTGCGGGCCACGTTGGCCAGGATCCCGACCAGCCACGGCTCGAGCGGCCGAGCCGGGTCGTAGGTGTGGGCGCCGTGGATCGCGCGCACGAAGGTCTCCTGCAGCAGTTCCTCGGCGTCGACGCCCTGGGTGGCGAAGTGGCTGGCGACCAGCAGCAGCTCCTGCGCCACCAGGTCGAACACCTGCGCCAGCGCGGCCGGATCGCCGCGGTCCCGGAAGCGGAGGAAGGCGGTGCGGGCTGCCTGGTGGATCTGCATGGGTCGCTCGGCCGGGTTCGTTCCGCATTGTCCGAGCCGCGGGGCCGGTTGCGCCGAAACGGCCGAATCCGGGGACGATGCGGGCCGGCGGTTCCGGCCGACCGCGACGGCCGGGAGCCGGATGGCGTCCGGTATCCGCACAAGACCCCGCCGGTTCTACCCCTTGCTGCGGCTGCCGCCGAACCCCCGCGACGACGACACTTCCGTGTGCTGGCCTGCGGCTCCTCACCCGTCGCAGGTCATTGCCACCACGCGGAGATTCCATGCTCGACGATCCGGACTCCACGACCGGCTACCGGCCGGACGCCCGACACGACCCGTTGCGGCCGTTGTTGGACGACCACACCCTGGCGCGGACGGTCCTCGGCGCCATGGAAGCGGCGGCCCTGCGCGAGCGCGTCGGCCACCCGGTCGACGTCTCCACCTGGCACCGGGTGCTCGCCTTCTTCGACGACTACTTCGACGGCGTCCACCACCCCAAGGAGGACGAACTGCTGCTGCCGTTGCTGCACCGCGCCGGCTTCGCCGCGCCGGGCTCGGCGGCCGCGCGCATGCAGCAGGAGCACGAGCGCATGGCGCCGTTCCGCGAGCACCTGCGGCACGCGGTCGACGCGCGCGCCCCGTCCGAGCTGCGCGCCACCGTGCAGGCGTTCGTCTCGTTGCATCGGCGGCACATGGCGCTCGAGGAGCAGCACGTCTTCCCGATGGTCCGGGCGGTGTTCGCGACGGTGACCCAGCACGAACTGCAGGCCGCGTTCGAGGCGCTCGACCACGTCATGCGCCCGTGCCGCGAGCACGCGCACCGGCTGGTCACGGCGATCCTGACCGTGACCCGCGCCGACGACCCGCACCTCGAGGCGGACTGACCGGCGCGCGGCGGCGCGCGACGCCTACAGCCCCAGCTCGCGCAGCCGGCGGTAGAAGGTGCTGCGCGGCAGTCCGAGCGCCCGCGCCGCCGCCTGCTTGTCGCCCGCGGCCTGGGCCAGCGCCAGCTCGAACGCCTGGCGATCGGCGCTGCGGCGGTGTTCCTGCAGGTCGAGCACCTGCACGGCCGCCCGCGGCGGCGACGCCAGCGGCGCCGCGTCGCCGCGGTGCAGCGCCGCGCTGCGCACGTGCGCCGGCAGGTCGTCGACCTGGACCACTTCGCCCGCACCCAGCGCGAACGCGCGCTCCAGCACGTTTTCGAGCTCGCGCACGTTGCCGGGCCAGCGATACGCCAGCAGCTCCTGCATCGCCGCCACCGACACGCCGCGCACCGGCCGCGACGCGCGCTGGTGGCGCTCGTTGCCGCGGCGCAGGAAGAAGTCGATCAGCAGCGGCAGGTCGGCGATGCGCTCGCGCAGCGGCGGCAGCCGCAGGGTGACGACCCCGAGGCGGTGGTACAGGTCCTCGCGGAACCGTCCCTCGCGCACCAGCTGGCCGAGGTCGCGGTTGGTGGCGGCGACGACGCGCACGTCGACGATGCGGTGGCGCGCCGAACCGACCGGCCGCACCTCGCCCATCTGCAGCACGCGCAGCAGCTTGACCTGCAGCTCGAGCGACGTCTCGGCGATCTCGTCGAGGAAGATCGTGCCGCCGTCGGCGGCCCCGAACAGGCCCTCGTGGCTCTGCTGGGCGCCGGTGAACGCGCCCTTCTCGAAGCCGAACAGCTCGCTCTCGACCAGGTCGCGCGAGATCGCGCCGCAGTGCATCGGGATGAACGGCGCCCGCGGGTTCGGCCCGTCGAAGTGCAGGGCGCGCGCGACCAGCTCCTTGCCGGTGCCGGTCTCGCCGTGGATCAGCACCGTGGTGCGGCCGCGCCGCAGCTTGTCGACCATCTGCTCGACCGCGCGCACCGACGGCGACCGGCCGACGAAGTCGGTGATCCGGTAGTGGTCGTCGCCCGCCGCACCCGCAGGGTCGGACTCCTCGTCGCGGAACTGCTCGCGCGCGCGCATGCGCTCGCGCACGACCGCGCCGGTGGCGGCGTCCCGCAGTTGCAGCACCAGCATGGCGCCGCCGAGATCGACGGCGTCGCAGCGCACGATGCCGCGGCCGCGCACCACGACGTCGGCGCCGCCGCCGCGCCGCGCCAGCAGCTCCGCCAGCCGCGCGCCGGCCTCGCCCTGCTCGTCGAGGCGCGCGCCGGGCCGCAGCGCCGGCAGCAGCTCCTTGGCGCGGGCGTCGACACCGCGCACCACACCGTCGGCGGCGACCAGCACCGTGCCGCGATCGGCGGCCTCGCCGAGCGCGCACAGCTGGCGCAGGTCGGCCTCGCGCGCCTGCGACTCGCCGAGCGCACGGGTCGCCGCGTCGAGCTCGCGGCCGAGCCGCGCGTTCTCGACCGCCAGCCGGCGACGCACCTCCTGGAGCCGCAGCATCAGCCGGATGCGCGCCAGCAGGTGGTCGCGTTCGAACGGCTTCTGCACGAAGTCGACGGCGCCGCGCGAGCAGGCCTCCTCGCGCACGTGCTCCGACGGCAGGTGGCCGGTCAGGAACAGGATCGGCGTGGTCGCCGAGCGATGGTCGCCGGCCAGCCGGCGGCTGACCTCGAAGCCGTCGAGGTCGGGCATGCGCACGTCGAGCAGGATCAGGTCGTATTCCTGGTCCTTGCACAGCTCGAGCGCGCGCCAGCCGTCGCCGGCGGTCTCGATGTCGAAGCCCTCGCCCTGCAGCAGCAGTTCGATGGACAGCAGCTGGTCCGGACAGTCGTCGACGGCGAGGATGCGCGGCATGGCCCCTGGGCCGGGCAGTATAGCCGTCGGACTCGCCTCGGCCGCAGCCCGCTCCTACGATCCCCGGCGATGACGCACACAGCACGCCTGCCGCTGTGGTTCCTGGTCGCCAACATGCTGGTGGTGCTCGGCGCGTTCGCGCTGGGCCTGCGGCTGGCGCGCCGGTCGCCGCTGCCCGAGCCGCAGGCCACGGCGATGCGCGCCGTGTTCCAGACCGTGCTCGACTCCTACATCGACCGGCTCGACCCGAACGAACTCGGCGACCGGGCCATCGCCGCCGTGGCGAAGCTCGACGACTACAGCGAGTACGTTCCGCCGAGCGAGATCGGGCACTTCGACGAGCAGTCCACCGGCACCTACGAGGGCATCGGCGCCAACACCGTCCACCTCGGCGATCCCCCGCGCGCCTACATCTGGGTGCCGCTGCAGGACGGCCCCGCCGACCGCGCCGGCCTGCAGCCGGGCGACCGCATCGACGCCATCGACGGCGCGCCGGCCGACGACCTCGAACGGCTGACCGAGCGGCTGCGCGGCCCGGCCGGCTCGACCGTCGCGATCGACGTCGCCCGCGCCGGCGAGCCGCTGCACTTCACCCTCGAGCGCGCGTCGGTCACGCGCAGCAGCGTCAAGTGGGCGCAGCGGCTCGGCGCCGACGGCGACCTCGGCTACGTGTACCTGTCCGACTTCCACCCCGGGTGCGCCGACGACCTGGAGCGCGCGATCCAGGGCCTGCTGCAGGCGCCGCTGCGCGGGCTGGTGCTGGACCTGCGCTTCGACGGCGGCGGCAACTTCGACGAGTGCCTCGACATCGCCCGCATGTTCCTGCGCGAGGGCACGATCGTGACGCTGCGGCGGCGCGGCGACGAGGTCGTCGAGCGCTACGAGGCGGACCCGGCGCGCTGCGCGTTCCCCGACCTGCCGCTGGTGCTGCTGATGAACCGGCACTCGGCCAGCGCCAGCGAGGTGCTCGCCGGCGCGCTGCAGGACCACGACCGCGCCGCGGTGGTCGGCGTGCCGACCTACGGCAAGGGCCACGTCAACTCGGTGTTCCAGTGGAAGGGCCTCGACATCCGCCTGAAGCTGACCACCGCGAGCTACTACACGCCGAACGGCCGCAGCCTCGACCGCGGCCGGCATCGGCGCGAGCGGCAGGCCGCGAACGGCCACGCCGATGGCCCGACCAATGGCCCGACCAATGGCCCCGCCGGCGGCGACGCCGAGGGCGGCATCCACCCCGACCTCGAGGTCGCGCTCGACGCCGAGCGGTCGGCGCGCGTGCAGGCGGCGCTCGCCGAGTTGGAGGTGCCGGCGCAGCACCGCGACGCGGTGCGCGCGTTCGCGGCAGCGCACGAGCTGCGACCGCCCGGCATCGAGCCGCCGGAACGCGACCCGCAGCTGGCGGCCGCGCTCGCGCTGCTGGCCGAACGCGCCGCGGCGCCGGCGACGCCGGGCGATGGCGTGGGCGAGGGTGGCAAGTGACGACCACCCGGATCCTCGGCATCGAGACCTCGTGCGACGAGACCGCGGCGGCGGTCGTCGAGGACGGAGCGGTCGTGCGCAGCAACGTCGTGCACTCGCAGGTGCACCTGCACGAGCGCTGGCGCGGCGTCGTGCCCGAGGTCGCCAGCCGTTCGCACACGCAGCGCATCCTGCCGATCGTCCGCGACGCGCTCGACCAGGCCGGGACGGCGCCGCACGAGCTGACGGCCGTGGCGGTGACGCACCGGCCCGGCATGGTCGGCTGCCTGCTGGTCGGCCTCGCCGCGGCCAAGGGTCTGGCGCTGCTGCACGACCTGCCGCTGCTCGGCGTCGACCACGTGCAGGCGCACGTGCACACGGCGCTGCTCGAGCGCCCCGACCTGCCGCTGCCGGCGCTGGCGCTGGTGGCGTCGGGCGGCCACACCGCGCTGTACCTGCTGCGCGCCCCGCTCGACACCGAACGGCTCGGCACCACGCGCGACGACGCGGCCGGCGAGGCGCTCGACAAGGGCGCGTCGCTGCTCGGGCTGCCGTACCCGGGCGGCCCGGCGATCGAACGCGTGGCCGCCGGCGGCGACGCGCGGGCCGTGGCGCTGCCGCGCTCGCTGCTCGGGCCGGACTCGCTCGACTTCTCGTTCAGCGGGCTGAAGACGGCGCTGCTGTACCACCTGCGCGGCCCCGGCGCCGAGCGGCCGCTGCCCGAGCTCACGCCCGAGCAGCAGCGCGACCTCGCCGCCGCCTACCAGGAGGCCGTCGTCGACGTGCTGATCCACAAGCTGCGCCGCGCCGCCGAGCGGTTGCCGGTGAGGAGCCTCTGCATCGGCGGCGGCGTCGCCCGCAACGCGCTGCTGCGCCGGCGCCTGCAGGACGACCCGGTGCTGTCGGCGCTGGAGCTGGTGCTGCCGTCGATGGCGCTGTGCTCGGACAACGGCGCGATGATCGCGCTGATGGGCCACCTGCAGTGGACGGCCGGCGCGCGCGCGCCGCTCGACCTCGACGCGGTCGCGACGCCGCAGTCGGGGGGCAAGGCCCGCGCATGAGCGCGCCGCACGAACGGCTGCGGCGCCTGCTCGACGAGGTGCGCGACGGCACCCTCGACGTCGACGGCGCGCTGGCGGCGCTCACGCCCGAGGTGCGCGCCGCGGCGGTCGCCTCCGACCTCGGCTTCGCCACCGTCGATCTCGAGCGCGCCGAGCGCTGCGGCCTGCCCGAGGTGGTGTTCTGCCCCGGCAAGATCCCGGCCGACGCCGCGGCGATCGCCGTCGAGATCGTCGCCGGCTGCGGCCGCGTGCTGCTCACGCGCGCGGAGCCGGCGCACGCCGCGGCGGTGCGTGGCGCGCTGCCCGACGCGCAGTGGCACGAGCGCGCGCGCTGCCTCGTCGTCGACCGCGCACCGCCGACGCCGGCCGGCGGCGTCGCGGTCGTCGCCGCCGGCACCGCCGATCTGCCGGTCGCCGAGGAGGCCGCGGTGACGCTCGAGTTCGCCGGCGTCCGCGTCGAACGCCACTTCGACGTCGGCGTCGCCGGGCTGCACCGCCTGCTGGCGCGGGTGCCGGCGATCCGCCGGGCGTCGTGCGCGGTGGCGGTCGCCGGCATGGAGGGCGCCCTGCCCTCCGTGCTGGCCGGGCTGCTCGACCGCCCGGTGATCGCGGTGCCCACCAGCGTGGGCTACGGCGCGCATTTCGGGGGCCTGGCGCCGCTTCTGGCGATGCTCAACTCGTGCGCCGCCGGCGTGGCCGTGGTCAACGTTGACAACGGTTTCGGAGCCGGCTATCTCGCTGCGCAGATCGACCGCCAGACGCACCCCAGGAGCCCCGAACGTTGACCGCAGCCGCCCGCCCCGCCCGTCTTGTCCTCGAAGACGGGACCGTGTTGCACGGGCACGGCTTCGGCGCCGCCACCGACTCGTTCGGCGAGCTGGTGTTCAACACGTCGATGACGGGCTACCAGGAGATCCTGTCGGACCCGTCGTACCGCGGCCAGACCGTGCTGCTGACGCAACCGCACATCGGCAACTACGGCGTCAACAGCGAGGACGAGGAGTCCAACAAGGTCTGGACCTCGGGCCTGGTCGTGCGCGAGGCCTGCGACCGCGCCAGCAACTTCCGCTCGGGCAGCGAGCTGTCGCAGTACCTCGAGCAGCACGGCGTGCCCGGCATCGGCGGGGTCGACACCCGCATGCTGGTGCGCCGCGTGCGCAGCAGCGGCGAGCAGCGCGTACTGATCACCAGCGACACCGCGGCCAGCGACGCGGAGCTGGTGGCGCGCGTCAAGAAGGCGCCGCACGTCGCCGACGAAGACCACGTGCTCGCCGTCACCACGCGTCAGCGCTACGACTGGCAGCACGGCTACCTGAGCCCGTTCAGCCCGCCGCCGTCGACGCTGCACCCCGGCGCGAAGGCGGCGAAGGCGAGCGCTCCGCGCAAGCGCATCGTCGCCTACGACTTCGGCGCCAAGCGCAACATCCTGCGCTCGCTGGTGGCGACGGGCTTCGACGTCACGGTCGTGCCGGCCGAGACCGCGGCCGCCGCGGTGCTCGAGCAGAAGCCCGACGGCGTGTTCCTCAGCAACGGCCCCGGCGACCCGTCGGTGTGCCGCTACGCGATCACCGCCGCGCGCGAGCTGGTCAAGAAGGTGCCGGTGTTCGGCATCTGCCTCGGCCACCAGATCCTCGGCCACGTGTTCGGCGGCAAGACCTTCAAGATGAAGTTCGGCCACCACGGCGGCAACCAGCCGGTGATGGACCTGACCACCGAGAAGGTCGAGATCACCGCGCAGAACCACAGCTACGCGGTCGACCCCAAGTCGCTGCCCGACGCGGTCGAGGTCACGCACGTGAACCTCAACGACCAGTCGATCGAGGGCATCCGACACAAGGAGCTGCCGGTGTTCTCGGTGCAGTACCACCCCGAGGCGGCGCCGGGGCCGCACGACTCGCTGTACCTGTTCGGCCGCTTCGCCGAGCTGCTGGCGCGCGCCTGATCGCCGGCGCCGTGACCCCCTGCCGGGTCGGCGAGGATCAGCGGTTCAGCAGCTGATCGCGCTGCCACTTCGGCAAGTAGAAGTCGACCAGGAACGGATTCCAGGCGCGGTCCTCCTGCGCGAACATGTCCATCTCGGAGTACTGCAGGTTCAGGTCGAGCAGCCGGTTGTCCGGGTCGTCCTGGTCGTCGGCCGGCTTGACGCGCAGGCCGTGGCGCTCCTCGAAGCGGATCAGCGGGTAGAGCTTGCCCTCGGCGCCGTCGTCGCGGCGCACCACCAGCGAGCGCGCGCGGCGCAGCACGTAGACGCGGTTCTCCTCGTTGCGGCGGAACATCGTCGCGAGGTGGATCGAGAACACGTCGCTCTTGGTCGTCAGGAGGTTCTGGAACTCGGTCTTCGCCTCGGGATCGGGCAGCTCGGCGAACTCCGGCAGCTGCTCCAGGTCTTCGACCGTGGCGAAGAAGCGCTTCTTCGGCTCGTCGCCCAGCTGCAGCTCGCCGAAGTCGTAGGCGTCGACGGCGCCCTCGCCCTCCTCGGCCTCGGGGTCGACCTCGGCGCGCCAGCGCACGATCGCGTCGATGACGCGGTCGGGGATCTTCTCGGGCGGCATCAGCGCGCGCAGCACCGGACGCGACGCGAAGTTGAGGTTGACGCGGATGCCCTCGCCGAGCGGCGGCGGCGGCGGCGCGTTCGGGTCGGCGGGCGTCGCGGCCGCCGGCGCGCCGCCGGCGGCGGCCGGGTCGGCGTCCGCCGCGCGATCGGGCGACTGGCCGGTGCGCGCCGCGCGCGCGGCGATCTTCTCCGGGTCGCCGGGGTCGAGCTGCAGCGAGGTCCAGACGGTCAGCACCGACGACAGGCCGCGCAGCACGCGGCCGTCGAGGACCTTGTCGAAGTAGAGGTCCTCGGTGACCTCGGGCAGCAGCAGCAGGTCGTCGAGGTGCAGCGGCAGCGCCAGCTCGCGCACCTTCTCGTCCTCGGTCTTCAGCGGCGGCTTCGGCATCCGGTCGGTGCCGGTGCGGCGCGCGAACTCCTCGATCTGCCGGACGATCAGGTCGGCGTCGGAGACGCCGAGGTCGTACTCGGTGTCCTCGCGCAGCCGGTCGAGCAGGCGCACCAGCTGGTCGCGGCTGAACCGCGCCCACTCCTCGTCGGCGCTCCACAGCGACAGCAGGTTGAGCTTGGCGTTCTCGGGCTCGACCCAGAAGTAGGTCGTGAGGTCGTTCTCGGCGCGCGACTGCGGCTGCGCCCAGCTGTCGCGGCTGCTGTCGCAGACGGCGGTCGGGTCCTGCTGCTCCTCCTCGCCCTCGCCGCCCTCCCCGCCTTCGCCGCCGAGCCCGGTCGGCATCGACGGAGCACCCGGCGCGCCGAACGCGCCGAGGGCGCCGCCCTCCTGGCCCTCGGGCTCGCCGGCGATGTCGCTCAGCAGCGTGTCCTCGATCTCCGCCAGCGTGTACTCCATCTGGTTCCGCATCCGCGCCAGCAGCGCGTCGTTCTCGCCGGTGACGCGCAGCAGGCGGGCCGACACCACCAGCTCGGCGACCAGGATGTAGAGCAGGATGCTGAAGATCAGCGCCAGGATCAGGGCGATGCCCTGCTGCTGCGGATCTCCGGGCGTCGTTCGGTGGGACGGATGCATGCGGTCGGGCCCGCGCCGGGGCGCGGCGCCGGCGTCGGACGTCAGGATGCTACCCGCTATTCCGGCCCGGTTGCATCGAGTCCCGGGCCCGGCGCGCCCCGCGCGAACCGGCGCCGGCGCCGCCGCTACAGCTCGTCGCGCTCGGCAATCACGCCGCGGTCGTTGACGATGCGCGGGGTGATCTGGAACGCCACGCTGGTCTCCTGCCGGCTGGTGGACGTCGAGCGGAACAGGAAGCCCAGCAGCGGGATGTCGCCGAGGATCGGCACCTTGGTCTCGCTCTGGAACATCGTCACCGACTTGAGGCCGCCGATCAGCAGGCTGTGGTTGTTCTTCAGGTAGACGGTCGTCACCGCCGTGCGCGTGCTGGTGATCGGCGTGACGACCGGCTCGGTGTTCGCGAAGCCGGTGACCGCCGACACGTCGGCGTAGATCTGCAGCAGCACGGTGTCCTTGCCGGCGATGACCGGCACGATGTTCATCTTCACGCCGACCGGCTTGAACTCGATGTCGGTGGCGACCTGGCTGCCCAGCTGGTTGATCTTGGCCTTCGGGAACGGGAACTGCGTCAGCGTCGAGATCGACGCGACGCCGCCGTTGCGCACCACGAGCTTGGGCGAGCTGGTGATGTCGGCCAGGTTGTTGGCCTCGAGCGCCTGCAGCACGACGTTGAGGTTCCAGCTGTCGTGGATGCCGCCGAGCGTGAACAGGCCGACGTCGGTGACCGGGCTGGCGCCGACGATCGGCTGGCGCAGCGGGAAGATCGAGGTGTACTCCTGCACCAGCTGGCTGCTGCTCAGGTTGCGCAGGTTGGGGATCGGGCTGGGCGGCGAACTGTCGAGGCCGACGCGGGTCACGCCGAACGCCAGCGCGTCGGCATTCGAGTACTCGACCACGTTCACCGCGATCTCGACCTGCGGGATGCTGGTGTAGAACAGGTCGAGCGCGCCCTCGAACGCGGTCAGCGCCGCCGACGAAGCCGTCACCAGCAGCAGCGCCACCGGCGTCGCGCTGTTCGGGTCGATCGGCAGCTGCTGCCCGGTCACCGCGCTGGGCTGGTTCGGCCGCGGATCGTCGACGATGCGCGCGCCCGTCAGCTTCTCGAACGACTTCAGGTAGGTGACCTCGATCTCGCGGCCGCGCAGCATCTGGCCGAGGATGCTGCGGCTCTGCGGGCCGCCGACCTTGGTGCCGGGCGGCGGCGGTGGCGGATCCTCGGGCGGCACCGCGTCCGGGGTGATCTCGCTGACGAGCTTCAGGAACGTGGGGCCGAGGTCGCCGACCAGGAAGTACTGCTTGGTGACCCGACCGTCCTCGCCGATCAAGATGCTCGGGCCGAACACGCTGCGCAGGTGCGCTTCCAGCTCGCCGCGGCTCTGGCCGCCCTGGGGGTCCTGGGGGTCCTGGACGCTGGCCTCGTCCCGGGAGCCGCGATCGACCGGCTCGTGGCGCATGCCGGTGAGCCCCACCACCAATGGCCCGCGCGTCTCGACGTCCGACGGGCGCATGCCGTCGACGGTCGCCTGCACCTCGAGCGGGGTCATCCGCCGCCCGGGCTCGCTGACGCAGCCGGGCAGGGCCAAGACCGGCAGGAGGCTGACCAGGGCGGTCCAGGCCGACGTCAGCGCAGTCGGGCGCCGGTCGGCCGCTTCACTCACAGGTTGGCGATGACCTCGGTGGTCAGGTCGGCGACCGTCTTGCCCTTGGCATCGGCCACGTCGCCGGCCCGGACGACGAAGTCCTTGGTCGCGGCGGCGGCGGCGGTCTGCGCCGCGGTGCGGATCCGCTTGTCCATCTCGCCGACCAGCAGGATGTAGCGCGCTGACCCGCGCCGCACGCCCTCTGCCTGGATCTTCTGCCACTCGGGGGTCGCCTCCCGGACCTTCTGCTCGTCGATGGACGCCGGCGCCGAGGTGTTGCTGGCGCTGCCGTAGTAGACCACAGCATCGGCTTTCAGCTCGACTTGCGCCACAGCGCTGACGGCGGAAACAAGGATTCCGATCCAGAGGAATGCCTGGCGCGCCCTAGAAGTCATGGCTGATCTGTCCTGTTGCCGTCGTGAGGACTCGCGGCGCAGCGCCGCGAAGGTGCAGGATGCTCGACCCGTCGGTCATCGGCAAGGGTCGGAGGGCGACTCTACCTCGATTCCGCGCACTTTCACACGACGTCCGAGGCGCAAATGCCACGGAGGGAATGCCGGCACGGTCGGGTTCGGTTCGAGCCGTTCGGGTCGCGCACACGCGCGACCCGAACGAACGGCGATCAGCTGCGACGACGGCGCCCGCCGCCTCCGCCACCACCGCGGCGGCCACCGCCACCGCGACGGCCAGCGCCGGACTCCGGCCGCTCGAACAGCGCGTCGGCTTCCTCGAGGTCACCGATCTCCTGGCCACCGCCGGCGATCGGGGTTTCCTCGAAGTCGGTGTCGGCCGGGTCGAACTCGGCCATCGGCAGGACGTCCTTGCCACCGCGGTCGCCGCGGTCGCGCCGCCCGCGGCCGCGATCGCCGCGCGGACGCTCCTCGCCCTCCGCCACCGGCTCGTCCTCGAAGCCGCGGCCCGGTCGGTCGGGCCTGGCGCGACCGCCGTCGCGGGGCCGATCCTCGCGGGGCCGATCCTCGCGGGGCCGGTCGCCGCGCGGGGCGCGGTCGTCGCGGAACGGGCGATCCTCGCGGGCAGGACGGTCCTCGCGAGCAGGGCGATCCTCGCGGCCGGGACGCTCGTCGCGGGCGGGGCGATCCTCGCGGAACGGGCGATCGGCGCGCGCGGGCCGGTCCTCGCGGGCGGGCCGGTCCTCGCGGGCGGGCCGGTCCTCGCGAGCGGGCCGGTCCTCGCGCGGACCGCGGTCGCGGAAGCCGCGCTCCTCGCGCGGGCCGCGCTCGCCGCGGAAACCGCCGCGCTCCTCGCGGTCGCCGCGGAAGCCGCGCTCCTCGCGCGGACGGTCCTCACGGGGGCGATCCTCGCGGGCACCGCGGTCGTCGCGCGGACCGCGATCGTCCCGCGGCCGATCCTCGCGCGGACCGCGATCGCCGCGGAAGCCTCCGCGCTCCTCGCGGTCGCCGCGGAAGCCACGGTCGTCGCGATCGCGACGCGGACCGCGCTCACCGCGCGGGCCGCGATCGTCGTCGCGGAAGCCGGGGCCTTCGTCGCGGCGCGGACCGCGCGGGCCGCGGTCCTCGCGCGGCTCGCGCTCGGCGCGCGGGCCCCGCTCTTCGCGCGGACCGCGATCCTCGCGCGGGCCCAGATCCTCACGGGGTCCGCGGTCCTCACGGGGTCCGCGGTCCTCGCGCGGGCCGCGATCGCCGCGCGGGCCGCGGTCGTCGCGATCGCGCCGCGGCCGCTCCTCGCGCTCGCCGCGCGCCGGCGCGTCGCCGCCGTCCGCCGGCGCGCCGCCGCTCTCGGCGAGCAGCACCGCCTTGCGGCTGAGCTTGATCTTGCCGAAGTCGTCGATGCCGATGACCTTGACCTTGATCGAGTCGCCGATGCGCACGACGTCGGTGACCGAGCGGATGAACTCATCCGACAGTTCGCTGACGTGGACCAGGCCTTCCTGGCCCGGCAGGATCTCGACGAACGCGCCGAACTCCTTGATGGCCGAGACCTTGCCCTCGTAGATCTGGCCGACGCCGACCTCGGCAGTCATCGCCTTGATGTGCTCGATGCAGGCCATCACCTTCTCGGCGTTGACGCCGGTCACGGTGCAGAGGCCGCCGTCCTCGATGCTGATGCGGCACTCGAACTGCTCCTGCATGCCGCGGATGTTCTTGCCGGCAGGGCCGATGATCATGCCGATCTTGTCCTGCGGCACCTGCACCGACTCGAGCCGCGGCGCGTTCGGGCTGAGCTGCTCGCGCGGCGCGCGCAGCGCCTTGAGCATCTCGCGCAGCACGTGGATGCGGCCCAGTCGGGCCTGCTCGAGCGCCTCGGCGAGGATCTCGCGCGTGAGGCCGTCGCACTTGATGTCCATCTGCAGCGCGGTGATGCCGTACTGCGTGCCGACGACCTTGAAGTCCATGTCGCCGCAGCCGTCCTCGCTGCCGAGGATGTCGGACAGGATCGCGTACTTCTTGCCCTCCATCACGAGGCCCATCGCGACGCCCGCAACCGGCTGCCGGATCGGCACGCCGGCGTCCATCATCGCCAGCGTCGCCGCGCACGCGGTCGCCATCGACGAGCTGCCGTTGGACTCGAGGATCTCGCTGGTGATGCGGATCGTGTAGGGGAACTCCTCCTTCGCGGGCAGCACCGGCTCGACGCCGCGCTCGGCGAGCGCGCCGTGGCCGATCTCGCGGCGGCCCGGCGAACCGGTGCGCTTGACCTCGCCGACGCTGAACGGCGGGAAGTTGTAGTGCAGCAGGAAGCGCTTCTTCGACTCGGGCATCAGCCCGTCGATGATCTGCTGGTCATCGGTGCCGCCCAGCGTGACGATGCCGAGCGCCTGGGTCTCACCGCGGGTGAACAGCACCGAGCCGTGCACGCGCGGCAGCACAGAGACCTCGATGGTGATCGGCCGGATCGTCGTCGTGTCGCGGCCGTCGGCGCGGGTGCCCTTCAGGATCGACTGGCGCTCGCCGTCCTTGACCATGTCGCCGATCATCTCCTTGACCTTCTTGGTCCAGGCGTTCTGCGCGGCGGCGTCGAGGTCGGCGGCCGGCGGGAACGCGGCCGTCGCGGCGTCCTTGGCGGCCTTGATCGCGTTCTGGCGGTCCTTCTTGTTGCCCGGGGTCAGCGGCGCGGCGCGCAGCTGCGCACCGAACTGCGACTCGAGCGCGTCGGCCAGCTTCTTGTCGACGACCGGCGGCGCGAACGGTGTCTTCTCCTTGCCGACCTTCTCGCGCAGCTCCTCGATCAACCCGGCGATCTCGCGCGCGGTCCGGTGACCGAGCTCCAGCGCCTCGAGCATCACCTCCTCGGAGACCTCCTTGGCGCCGGCCTCCACCATCACGATCGCGCCCTCGCTGCCGGCGACGGTCAGGTTGAGCTTGTTGTCGGCCGACTGCACCTGGGACCAGGTCGGGTTGACGACCAGCTTGCCGTCGATCTGGCCGATGCGGCACATGCCGAGCGTGGTGCCGTGCGGGATCGAGCTGATCGCCAACGCGGCGAAGCTGGCGATCGCGGCGACCACGTCGGGGTCGTTCTCGCGGTCGGTGGCCAGCACCTGCGACAGCACCTGCACCTCGGCGCGGAAGCCGTCGGGGAACATCGGCCGGATGCTGCGATCGATGATGCGGCAGCCGAGGATCTCCTTGGTCGTCGGCCGGCCCTCGCGCTTGAAGAAGCCGCCCGGGATCATGCCGGCGGCCGCGGTCTTCTCGCGGTAGTCGACGGTCAGCGGGAAGAAGTCGATGTGCTCGGGTGCCTTCTGGCTCTGCGCCGTCGCGAGCACCATCGTGTCGCCGTAGCGCACCACCACCGCGCCGTCGGCCTGCCGCGCCATGCGGCCGGTCTCGATCGACAGCGTGCGACCGCCGATCTGGCGCTCGACGACCACCGCCTGCGGGATGCCGGTGCCGCCGTCGCCGCCCTTGCGGCCACCGCCGGCGCTGCTGCTGCTGCTGCTGGCGCTGCTCGACGCCTTGGCGCGGCTGCCGCCGCCGTCGCCGCTCTTCGTGCTGGTCGCCTTGCGGCGCCGCGGCGCGCTCTTGGTCGCCGTCCCGTCGGTGGTCTTTCTCTTCGTTGCCATGGTTCTTCGCTCTCTTCGTTGTTCTCTTCGTTCGCGATGCTCTGCCCGTGGCCGGCGCGGGCGCGGGCCCCCTCCTGGGGCTCAGTGCGTCCGTCCGGGCTCGGGCGGGACACGCCGACGTGGCGGGATGTCCCAGGCGGATCGCCGGCGTCCACCGCGTGGACCGGGTCCGGCTCCCGCGCGGGCGGCGCCAATCTCGTGCGCACACCCGATGGATCTGCTGCGCGCCGCCTCGGCGACCTCGGGGCTCCGTGCCCGCGCAACGTCGAATGCGCCGACGCCCCGCTCGGGGGTGCGACGGCTCGGTGTCAGTGTCTTGGTTCCTCTGGATGATCGGTGCGACGGCGGGCGAGCCTGGCTCGGCCGGCGACGCGTGCCGAGCGGGCTGCTACTTCCGCAGACCCAGCTTCTCGGCGATGTTCGCGTGGCGATCGCGCGACACCCTCAACAGGTATCGCATCAGTCGGTTGCGGCGGTTCACCTGCTGAAGCAGACCGCGCCGGCTGGCGTAGTCCTTCGGGTGCCGCTGCATGTGGGCGGTGAGCTCCTTGATGTTGGAGGTCAGGACCGCGATCTGCACTTCGGGCGAGCCGGAGTCCTTCTCGTGCCGCTTGTGTTCCTGGATGACCTGCTGCTTGTTCGGGCGTTCGATCGACATCCCTGATTCCTCTTGGTGTTCTTCAGGACCAGCGGGCCAGAACAGGGCTTCCGGCGGCGCGGTCGGCCATTGGGCTTCGAAACCGAAGGCGGGAACGGTAGCTTCGGCCGGCCTCGGATCAAGGTCGGCCCGGGCGAAACCAGTCCGTCGCCACCGGACCGGGCGCAGCGGGGTGACCCCAACCAGAGCGACCCAACCAGACCAACCCAGCGGAACCCAGCCCGTGGGACCCAGCCCGTGGAACCCAGCCCGTGGGACCCAGCCCGTGGGACCCAGCCCGCGAACGCATCGGTGCTGGATCCCACCCACTGGCTCACTCGAGCTGGCTCACCCCAGCTGGCTCACCTGCTGGCTGGCCTCGATCAGGGCAGGCGGCGGCTCAGGTGGTTCAGCACGTCGGTCAGCGCCAGCTCGGCGCAGCTGCGCGCCATCGCGTCGACGTCGCGCGGCGCCGGGCCGAGGCCGCCGGCCTTGGCGGTGCCGGCCAGATTGCCGCTCCACAGCAACTCACCGTCGTTGGCCATCAGCGCGGCCTCGATGCGGAACTCGACGCGCTTGTCGCTCAGCAGCCGGCTCTCGTCCCACAGGTCGACGCGCACCGCGAGCAACGCGTCCTCGGTGGCCTTGCCGGCCACGCGCTTCAGGTAGGCGGGCGTCATCGTCGTCTCGCCCGGGCCGGGCCCGTTCCGCATCAGCGCGGCGTCGACGTGCGTGCTGGTCAGCGGCGAATACAGCCGCTCCGGCAGCCGGCGCTGCACGACCTGGCGCATGAACTCGAGGTGACGCGCGGCAGTTCGGTCGGGCGTGCCGTCCTCGATCGGCAGCACGGCGATGTCGGCCGGGTTGTGCGTGGCCAGCGCCGGGTAGGTCACGAACGACGGGGTCGTCGTGACCGGCGGCAGCGTCTTGCAGCCGGCGAACAGGAGCAACATCAGCGGAACGGCGATGGACCTCATGACCCTCGTGACCTCGTGACCGGGACCGGCGACCGGACCCTCGTGACCAGCAGCGGACGCCTGACCGGACGCCCGGGACCCGCTTGCGAATCCGTCGCCACCATAACCGTGCGGCGGCGCAGAAACACCAGCGGAACGGTCGGGGCCGGGCGCCGGCCCCTCCCGCCGGATCAGCGCCCGCCAGCTCAGCGCCCGGCGGCGGGCGGATCGCCCGCGCCGACGTCCTCGGCGGCCGGCACGAAGCGCCCGGTGGCGTGGTCGAGCACCTGCAGCTGCGCCTCGCGGCCGTCGAAGTGCCAGCCGTGCAGGTGCAGCTGGCCGGCATCGACCCGCGCGGCGATCTCCGGGAACGTCGTCAGGTTGCGCACCGACAGGCGGATCGCCAGCCGTTCGCACATCGCCTGGCGCGCGGGCTCCTCGAGCCGCGACGCCGCCAGCGCCACGGTGCGCGCCTCCTGCGCCAGGCCGATCCAGGCGCTGAGGAACCGCATCGGCGGCGCATCGGGCGGCGGCCCGGTCAGCAGCGCGCGGATGCCGCCGCACAGCGCGTGGCCCAGCACGACGATGTGCTTCACCTGCAGCACCGTCACCGCGAACTCGAGCGCGGCGCTGGTGCCGTGGTAGGAGCCGATCTCCTCGCACGGCGGCACCAGGTTGGCGACGTTGCGGACGACGAACAGGTCGCCGGGATCGCAGTCGAACACCATCGAAGGGTCGACGCGCGAGTCGCAGCACGCGACCATCGCCACGCGCGGCCGCTGCCCTTCGTCGTGCAGCCGGCGGAACAGGTCGCCCTGGGTCTGGAAGCGCCCGCTGCGGAAGCGGGCCCAGCCGCTCAACAAGTCGGTGATGGCCACGGCGCGGAGCATGCCGGAGCCGCCGCCCCGGCGGAAGGCTCGGCGCGCGCGAATCCGCCGCGCCGCGGCCTCAGCCGGCGGCTGCGTCGCCCCACGCGCGGGCGCTGCGCAGGCACGACTCGCAGTGCCCGCAGGGCGCGGCCTCGCCGCGATAGCACGACCACACGTCGGAGCGATCGATGCCGAGCCGCCGCGCGGCGGCGACGATGCCCGCCTTGTCGAGGTCCTGCGTCGGGCTCGCGACCGCGATCCCCACGCGCGTGCCGCAGCCGAGGAACGCCGCGGCCGCGCGCACGAACTCGACCGAGTTGTCCGGGAAGGTCGCGGCCTCCTCGCGGTTGAACCCGGCCAGTACGGTGTCCGCCCCGAACGCCTCGGCGAACGCGGCGCCGAGCGCCAGCAGCACGCAGTTGCGCGCCGGCACCCACACCGCCGCCGCCGAGGCGTCGTCGCCGGGCGCCGCCGGCGTGCCGGCGGGCAGCTCACGCTCGGTGGCGACCAGCGCCGAGCCGCTGCGCCACGACAGCTCGCCCAGCCACGGCAGCGGCACCAGCTGCCACGTGACCCCGCGCGCGGCGCAGAACCGTTCGGCCGCCGCGGCCTCGCGCGTCGCGGCGCGCTGCCCGTAGTCGATCGTGACGCAGCGCGCGAGCCGGCCGCCGCGATCGAGCCACAGCGCGCTCGCGACCACCGAGTCGAGGCCGCCCGACAGCAGCGCGATGGCGACGCCGGGCGCCGCAGGGTCGCCGGGTCCGGGCGCCGGCATGGTCAGGGCGTGATGGTGTAGGTGCTGACCCAGCGGGTCATCGTGACCTCGCGCCGCAGGCGTTCGCCCAGCACGAAGTCGCCCGCCCCGCCGGCCCCCGCCTCGACCAGACGCGCGTACGACATCACCTGCCACTCGCCGTTCGGCAGCGTGGGCGAGCTGTGGTCGGGCAGCTGGTAGTCGCGCGGCACCGTCGGGCTGATGCCGTCGAGGTCCTCGCTGAACAGCCGCCAGCCGCGGCCGCTGGCCGCGCGGATGTCGATCTCGTAGATCCCGAGCAGGCCGGAGATCGTGCCGCCCGAGACGTCGAGGACGGCGGTGGTGTCGATCGCGTCGAACAGCTGGATCAACGGCGGTGCGGGCAGCGTGGTCGACCCCGAGATCTCGTGCACGACCTGCGGCAGCGCGTGGAACGCCGACGCCCCGACGCGCCCGCGCGCCCGGCTGACGACGCCGGCGGTGTCCTGGGCCTGCGAGGTCACCCACAGCGTCGGCGCGAACGGCACCAGGGTGGTCAGCAGGGTCGCCGACCAGCTGCCGCTGACGGTGACGTTGGTCGGGCCGCCGGCCGCCGTGCCGAGCCCGACCAGGGCCTGGCCGGGCAGGCCGTCGAGCGACACCTGCATGCGCACGATCGGCTGGCCGATCAGCGCGTTGGGGTTGAGGCCCTGCGAGGCCTGGAAGTTGACGTCGGCGATCGGCGGCAGCGCCGTCAGGCTCTGCGGCGCGCGCAGCGCCAGCTGCAGGGCGCCGTTCTCGCCGACCGCCAGCGGCGCGCCGGTCGGCGACGGCGTGGCGAAGTCGGCGCCGCCCAGCACGAACGACTGCGAGCTGAACGGCGGATCCTGCGTGGGCTCGATGGTGCCGGCGAACGCGCTCTGCACCAGCAGGCGATTCGGGCGGACCTCGGTGCGCGGGATCGTGTTCGGCGCCGACGCCGAGGTCAGCACCGACAGCGCCGTCGGGTCGTCGAGCAGGTTGCTGCCGAACGCCATGCGCGCCGGCGCGGCGCCGGCCGGGAACGTCGCGACGCCCTGCACCGCCGCGGTCGACGCCGCCTGGCCCGTGGGGCGCATCGGCAGCGACGCGAAGCCGACCGGCGAGTCGTACAGCGTCACCAGGTCGTAGCCGTCGAGCAGCAGCGTGATGGTGTTGGTGGTCAGCGACGGCGGCGTCACCGTGGC
This sequence comes from Planctomycetota bacterium, assembly GCA_050245995.1. GTDB lineage: Bacteria > Planctomycetota > UBA1135 > UBA1135 > UBA2386 > JBFWWV01. The sequence continues at coordinate 22,477 of JBFWWV010000003.1, forward strand.
GCGGCCCGCGGCGTCGGTGGTGGCGAGGACCCGCCCGACGGCCGGCACGGCCGGCACCGTCGGGTCCACGAGCACCTCGACGTTGGCCAGCGGCCGCAGCGTCGCCTCGTCGTAGGCCTCGACCACCAGCGAGCCCGAGCTCGCGAGGCCGGTCAGCGTACCGCGCTGGACCAGCGTCCCGTTGATCGGCGCCGCAACCTCGTTGCCGGCCGCGTCGCGCGCGGTCAGCGAGAACGTGGTCGGGCCGGACATCCGGCCCATGTGCAGCGGGGCGATCAGGAAGCGGCCGTCGGCGCTGCTGGCGAACAGGTCCGCGGTGTTGCTGTTCTGCGCGTTGACCAGGGTCGCCGAGCCGATCTGCTCGCTGGCGGTGCCGAACACCACCAGGTGCTCGAGCTCGAAGAACAGGTCGTTGCCGTTGGCCGCCGTCGCCGGGCCGATCGTCCGCAGCTCCGGGAGGACCGCGTCCTGCGCGCCGTCGCTGCTGCCGAGCACCACGCCGGACCGCTGCGCGCCCCGCACCATCTGCGCCGTGTACGACAGCGGGCCGTCGTCGAACCGCTCGCGCCCCAGGAGGCCGAGCTGGCCGGAGAAATCGACGGCGATCGCGCCGGCGCCGGCCGCGGCCACCTCGGCGGTGCGCTCGACGAACGCGAGGTCGCCGGTGTCGTCGGCGGTCTGCTTGTCGGACCCGTACACGCGCACCAGCACGCGGTCACCGGCGGCGGTGTCGGCCGGCACGTCGACCTGCATCTGCAGCGTCTCGAGGTTGCTGCGGTTGACCTTGTCGGCGAAGCCCGCGGTGGCGTTCTGCACCGTGACCGCGGTCGGCGTCGGCACGCCGGCGGTCGTGAACCGCGCGAACGGCGTGCGGCCGCTGAAGTCGAGCACGCCGCCGTCGGCGAACGTGAAGCCGGACGTGACGACCACCTCGTGGACCGTGCTGGCGGCGTAGCCGCCGGCGGCCGGCGGTCGGAACTGCAGGATGCGCGGATCGGGTGCGTCGACCACGCCGAGGCCCAGCGGCGCCGAGTAGGTCCCCGCCACCGGGGTGCCGGCCTCGGTGCGCACGACGAAGGCGCCGTTCAGCAGCGGCGGGTTCGGCGGGTTCGGGTCGAAGGCGAGCTGCGGTGGCCTGGTGAACACCGCGATCAGGTCGCTGTCGCGCGCGACGTCGCGGGCGTTGTCGCGCGGGAACAGCGCCAGGATCTCGCCGTCGGCCGGGGCGTCCGCGTCGATCGAGAACGTCGCCAGGATGCTCTCCTCGGTGTTGCGGAAGCGGATGCCGTCGGTGTCGCGCACGCCCGGCAGCAGCACCACGTCGAACTCGGACTGCGCCGCGTTGTTGAGCGGACTGATCGGCCGCAACACCAGCACGCGGCCGCCGGCCAGGAAGTCGTACTGCGCCGGGATCACCAGCGACTGACCCGACACGCGCAGCACCACGCCGCCGTCGGCGCCGGCCGGCGTGGTCGGCAGCACCGTCGCCTGGTTGATGCTCTCGCTGAACTCCACCACGATCGGCGTGGTGCTCGGCCAGCCCCCGCCCTTGGGGTAGGTGTCGCGCACCAGCGGCCGGCCGTCGCGGATGTCGCCCCGGGCCGGCGGCACCTGGATCGCCGACACCGTCGGCTCGGTCGGGGTGTCGCGGGTGACGTCGCGATCGAACGCGCGGCCGACGTTGTCGCAGGCGGCGAGGCCGACCAGCACGGCCAGGAGGAGGGCGCCGGCGCTGGCGGCGAGGACGGAGCTGCGGAGGGTCTTGGGCATCGGCGACGCTGGCGCGGGGGCGCGCCGGAGGACGGCGCCCGCGCGGCCATTATTCCCGATCGCGGGCGGTGTTCCCAGGCGCAGTCGCCGCGCGACCGCGGCGGGCGCCGGCTCGACCGGCGAACACGGCGGCCAGCGCCGCTCGCAGCGTTGGCACCCAGCGTTGGCACCCAGCGTTGGCACCCAGCGTTGGCACCGCGCGTTCGGCGCGCGGCGCCGCGACGACTACTTCTGGACCGGCCGCTCCGGCAGCCTGCGGAACATCGCCAGGAAGTCTTCCTTCCAGCCGGCCGGATTCCCGCCGCGCAGGTGCGAGCGGAACAGGAAGTCGCCGTTGGTCGGGTCCAGGATCGCGTAGTGCGGCACCGCGCGGCTGCCGATCAGCTCCTGCTGCAGCCGCCGATGGATCGCGAGCAGCTCCGGATCGACCCGGTCGTCGCCGTCCATGTGCAGCCGCGCCTCGACGAAGCGCGCCTTCAGCGCCCGCGCCACGTCCTTGTCGTGGAAGGTCACGCCCTCCACGATGCGGCAGTTCTGTCAAGTGAAGCCGGTGAAGTTGATCAACAACCACCGCTCGTCCTGCTGCGCCTGCGCCAGCGCCGCCGGGTAGTCGTCGTAGACGATCGGGTGCTCCTCGTGCGCGCGCAGCCGGTACGGCGGCTCGAACGCGGTCATCACCGGGTCGAGCTGGAAGCCCATCGTGCCGAACAGGCAGTAGAACGCGAAGCCGAGGCTCAGCACGCCGAACGTGTTGCGCTTGGCGGACACGCCCTCGACCGGCGCGCCCCGGTAGGCGAACAGCCCGAACAGGAACAGCGCCAGCAGCGCGAACGTGAACGCCCACGTCATCAGGAACGCCTCGCGCGGCATCACCTCGAGGCCGAGCGCCACGTCGACGTTGGAGAAGAACTTGAGCGCCGCGGCCAGCTCGACGAAGCCGAGCGACACCTTCAGCGTGTTCATCCACTCGCCGCTCTTCGGCAGCGCCTTGACCCGGCCCGGCAGCAGCGCGAGCGCGACGAACGGCGCCGCCATCGTCAGGCCGAACACCGCCATGCCGAACGCGATGCGGCCGCGGCCGACGTCGGCCACCGAGGCCAGCAGCGAGCCGACGATCGGCGCCGTGCAGGTGAACGACGTGATCACCAGCGTGGCGCCCATCAGGAACACGCCGAGCAGGCCGCCAGACTTGCCGGCCTGCCCTGCGATGCGGTTCACGAACTGCGGCGGCTGCAGGATGATGAAGCCGAACAGCGACAGCGCGAACAGCACGAACGCGGCGCCGATCACCAGGTTGGTGATCCAGTGCGCCGCGAACACGGTGATCACCTCGCCGACCGCGACGCCGATCACCACGAAGATCAGCACGATGCCCGCCCCGTAGGTCAACGCCAGCGGCAGCACCCTGCCGCCGCGCGCGTCTGCCTGCTTGGTGAAGAAGCTGAACGTGATCGGGATCATCGGGTAGGTGCACGGCATCACCAACGCGATCAGCCCGCCGCCGATGCACAGCAGGATCAGGCTCCAGAGGCTGCCGCCGATGCCCTCGCCGGCGACGCCCTCGATGGTCATCCGCGGCTGGCGCAGCGTGACGGGGCCGGTCGCCGTCCCCGGGTCGGGCCGCGTCGCCGGGCCGGTCTCGCCCCCACCCTCGGCCGGATCGCCGCTGGTCGGGTTGCCGGTCGCCGTGCTGCCCGTGATCTCGAGGCGCGCGGTCTGCCGCGCCTTGCTGACCGGGTCGCAGAACTGCTCGGTGCACGCCATGTAGCGCACCAGCACCGGCACGCGCAGGACGCCGTTCGGCGCGGCGTCGGTGACACGGAACCGCTGCCGGAACTGCTGGGTGCCCTTCAGCCACCAGTTGGTCACGCCGAACGCGCTGTGCTCGGTGCCGATCGGGATGTCGGCGTCGCCGATCGGCTCGAGGCCGGTCAGCCCCGGGAAGTCGAGGCGCGTGGGCTCGGTCGGGTCGTCGCGTCCGTAGATGTGGTAGCCGTCCTCGATCTCGGCGTCGATCACCAGGACGACCTCGTCGCCAGGCTGCGCGGTCGCCGGCTCGAACCGCAGCTCGAACGCGACGCGCTCCTCCTCGGCGCCGAAGCCGGCGAGCCCGCCGAAGCCGGGCGCCGCCGTCGGCGTGGTCGCGCCGGCGCCCGCGTCCTTGCCCGGGCCCTGCTCCTTCGCCTGGGGCGCGCCGCCCTCGATCTCCAGGTTGGCCGTGAGCCGCTCCTTGGTCGGCGGATCGCAGAACTCCTCGGTGCACGCCATGTAGCGCACCGTGATCGGCACGCGCAGCGTGCCCGCGGCGGCCGCCGCGGTGACGCGGAACCGCTGCTCGAGCGTGTGCGTGCCGACCAGCCAGTAGTTGGTGACGCCGAACGCCGTGTGCGCGGTGCCCACCGGGATCACCGGGTCGCCGACCGCCTCCAGCCCGCCCGGCGGCTGGAACGCGAACCGCACCGGCTCGGTCGGGTCGTCGCGCCCGTAGATGTGGTAGCCGTCCTCGATCTCGGCCTGGACGCGCAGCACCACCTCGTCGCCCGGCTTCGCGGCGGCCGGCGCGAAGCTCGCCTCGAACAGCACGCGCGGCAGGTCCTGGGCCGCGAGCGGCGCGACCGCGGACAGCAGCACCAGGAGGACGAGCCGCGCCCCGGGCAGCAGCGAGAGGAGCCGGTCGAACGGGCGGCGCGAAGGGGTCCGGGTCATGGCAGGCCGCGGATGTTCGCAGACGACCCGGGAAGTTGGAACGGGCGGCGGCCGGAACGACCCGGGGCGGGTCGCGCAGGCCGCCTCTGCGGCGACGGCGTTCATGGCGGCCGTGCTACGAGCACGGGTCGCCGGCGCTCCGAGACATTCGCGGAAGCGCCGCAGTTCGCCTCGAGCTACTTGTTGGGCTCGCCCGTCGAACCGCCGTTGCCGTCGGCCGCACCGGCGGCCGCGTCGGCGGCGGGCTCCGCGGTCTTGATCAGGTCCTCGCGCGTCGGCTTGAGCTTGGTGAACAGCTCGTTGTCGATCACGTAGTACCACGGGCCGAAGCGCCGGTTCAGGCCCTCGGCCTCCTTCTCGCCGTCCTCGACCTTCTTGTCGAACTGGGTCCACTCGTCGGCCTGGCGGCGCAGGTCGTCCTCGACCGACAGCTGGTCGCTGAGCACGTCGCGACCGGCGGCGTCGCCGCCCTCCTTCTGGTCGGCGCCGAAGCTCGACACCACGTAGCCGTCGCCCTGGCGCACGTAGTGGTAGTCCTGCCCCCACGGGTCCTTCTCGAGCGTCGTCAGCGGCGGCGGCGTCTCCTCGTCCGGCTTCTCGGTGAGCTGCGCCAGCGTCTCGGGCAGCTGGTCGTCGTGCGCGGCCTTCCACGCCGCGATCGCGTCGACGATCGCCTGGATCGCGTTGCGCGCGTCGCGGCGGTTCGACAGCTCCTCGGCCGACAGGCGCAGGCCGGCCGGCTGCTTCAGCAGCGCGCGGTCGAACTCGGCGGTGACCATCAGGTAGCGGTTGTTGCCGGCGACAGCCGCCGGGCCGACCTCCCCGTCCTTTGGCCCATCCTTTGGCCCGTCCTTCGGCGCCTCGGGCTTGGGATCTCCCTTGCCGGACGTCACCGCGTCGCCGTCGCCGTAGACGATCTCGCCGAACCGCAGCGTGTAGCGCACGCCCTTCTGGGTCTCGAAGATCAGGTCGCCCTCGTTGGAGACCAGGTCGCCGTTGGTGTCGAGGAAGTAGCCCTTGTCCTGCAGCATCTGCTGCAGCGCCAGGCGGTCGATGCCGGTGGCCTGCTTGAGCGCCGCGGTGAGCCCCTCGGGCTTGCGGCGCACGCCGACGATCTTGACCTGGCCGAGCGTCTCGCCGATCGCGCGCAGCTTGTCCTCGTCGGGCTCCTTGCCGTCGGCGAGGCCCTCCAGCGTCCACTTCGACGCCTCGTCCTTCTTCACGACGATGCGGTCGCCCTTCACGATGCGGCCCTGCTGCTCGTCGACCGAGTAGTTGTCGAAGACCACCTGCTGGATCTCCCACGACTTGGCCTTGAGCAGGTCGGTCTCGATCCAGTCGGCGAACTTGGTCGACAGCTGGTTGTCGAACTTGGCGGCGTAGACCCGCTTCTTGCCGGGCACGCGCACGTAGTGCATGTCGGGCGTGCCCTCGAGGTCCTTGCCGATGATCAGCTCGGCCAGCGCGTTGCCGCCGCCGTCCTTGAACGCGACCTTGGTGCCGCGGCCGTCGGTCTCGAGGCCGTCGTCCTCGGGGTCGATCACGCCGTAGAGCTTGTGGTCGTCGACGCGGTCGCTGATCACGCGGTCCTTCTGCAGGCCGAGCAGCATGGTCGCGCTCTTCGACATCCGCGTCTTGGCGTCGGCCGGGTAGTCGTAGTGCGACGGGATCGTCCACACGCCCTTGTCGTCGCGCTTGACGTTGAAGCCGTCGATGCGGCTCGCCGCCGCGTCGTAGCTCCAGACCAGCAGCTCGCTCGCCGCCGCGGGGTCGGTGAACCCCGGGAAGAACGGCTCGCCCTCGTCGGAGAACAGCTCGTGGCGCACCTCGCCGGGGCCGGTGAAGGACGCGACCGCGCACAGGGCGGCGGCCACGCCGAGGAACACAATCGTCTTCAGGCTCTCGTTCACGGTCAGGTCCTCACTTCACCATCCGGTTCTGCGGCACGATCGCGCTCTCGCGCACGCGCCGGCGCACGAACGACACGAACCCCAGCAGCAGCGCCGGCAGGATCGCGAAGCCGACCATGCCGAACCGGTACGTGTTGTACAGCTGCAGCTTCTGGCTGTCGCGTTCGTGGCGCGCCATCTCGATGCTCGCCTGCTTCTGGCTCTCGATCTGCTCCTTCTTGATCGCCAGCGTGCGGTTCTCGCGCTCCTGCGCCTCGGCGATCTTGATCTCCTTGGCCTGGGCGTCGAGGTCGGTGTCGCGCACGCGCGCGACCGCGGCGTCGAGGCGCGCCTGCGCCTCCTCGAGCTCGCTGGCGGCCGCCTCCTCGGCGCGCTCCTTCTCGCCGATCCAGCGCTGCTCGAACTCCTGCTGCGCCTGCTCGACGGCGTCGAGCTTGCGCAGCTCGGGCCGGCGCTTGCGCAGCTCGATGAGGTCGGTGTCGCCGGCCAGGGTGTCGATGCAGTTCAGCACGAACGTGACGTTGTCGAACCGCATGTTGGCGTCGCTGAACGCGCGCCGGATCTGGAAGAACTGGTTGCCGATCAGGTCGAGGTCGGCGATCGCGATCACGCGCGGCCGGCGGCCCTCGGCGTTCTCCGGACCCTCGACGCGCGCGGCCAGCACGTAGTCGGCCGGCTTCGGCACCTGCCGGCGCCGCGGGTCGAGCTGCTGCGGGCCGCCGAACGGGTTGAACACGAACAGGTTCATGTTGGCGATCACGCCGTTCAGCGAGCCGGCCACCAGGTAGCCGACGCCGTTGCCGTCCTCCTCGAGGTCGACGTCCAGCCGCAGGCGCGCCTCGCGGCGGGCGCCGCTGCCGGCGTCGAGCATGCGGTAGGCGGTCACGCGGCGCGGGATCGACAGCCTGCGCACGTCGTCCTCGTTGCCGAACAGGTCGCCGCCGAGGCTGAAGGTGCGACCGACCTGCCGGCGGCAGAAGGCCTCCGCGTCGAAGCCCTGCTGGGTCGGCACGGTGATCTTCAGCTCGGCCGGGAAGCGCTTCTGCTCGGGGTCGGGCTCGGTGGGCTTCTCGATCTCCCAGCCCAGCACCTGCACCGGCTCGCCCCACGGCGCGCGCAGCTCGGTCGGCTGCGGCGACTGCATCAGCGGCTGGAACGACCAGCCCTCCACGCCCTGCTTCGGCTTCACGTGGCCGGAGAACAGCATCACCGTGCGGTCGAGCCCGTTGGTGATCGGGTCGTCGGCGTAGCCGTCGCCCTGCACGAACAGGAACTCGGGGTGCAGGTTGCCGCCGGCGAACGTGCGGTAGCTGAGGTCCCAGACCACGTCGCGCACCGGCATGTCGAGGCCGATCTTGCCCAGGAACGCGGCGAAGTTGCCCTTCGGCGTCTGCTGCTGCCCCATCATCTGCGCGCGCGGGCCGCCCTTCTGGTCGGTCGCCGCCGTGCCGGGCGCCTCCATCGGCGCCGGGTCCTCGAGCAGCAGCGCGTGGTTGCCGGCGAGGATCCAGTTCTGCAGCCGGTCCATCGCCTCCTGCTGCAAGGAGCTCGGCTGCGGCACGATCAGCGCGTCGAGCCCCTCGGGGTAGTCCTGGTCCGGGTCGACGTTCTCGACCTCGTACTGCAGCATCAGGTCCTCGACGATCTGCCAGCGCTGCTTCTGCGCGAACGTCTGGAAGTCGAAGCCGCCGTACAGCTCGACGTCGGTCTTGAGCACGCCGACCGTCTTGCGCTCGGCGTCGGCGGCGACGCGGATGCTGCGCATCAGCTCGTACTCGAGCGGCAGGCCGCCCTCGACGAACGGCACCACGACCTCCTCGGTGCCGCACTGCACGGCGAAGCCGAGGAACACCGTCGTCTCGACGGCGACGCCGCCCTCGTCGATCATCGAGCGACGGCCCTGGATCTTGAAGTTCTTCTCGGCGTCCTGCGCCGCCTGCGAGCCCTGCTCGCAGACCTCGACGCGCTGCTCGATCTTGCTGCCGCCCAGATGGTCGAACTGGTCCATCAGGTTCAGCAGCGTGCGCTTCTGCTGCGCCAGCGTCGCCGGCACGTTCTCGCTGACGAACGCGGTGATGAACACCGGCCGCTCGCCGTCGAGCGCGGCGATCAGCTGCTTGCTCTCCTGGCTCAGCGAGTGGATCCGCTCGACGGTGCTGTCGAAGCGCGGCAGCACGTTGGTGCCGATCACGGTCAGCGCGCCGACCGTCGCGGCCATCGCGACGAAGCGGGCGCCGCGATGCAGCCCCTCGGTGCCGCCGGCGATGTGGTGACGCCGCGCCAGCAGCGCCAGGTTGAGGTAGAGGAACGTGACCAGCAGGCCCACGAACAGCACCACGCCGCCGCTGGTGATCATGCCGCGGCCGAACTCGAGGAACTGCCCGCGCGGCCCGCGCGCGATCCAGTTGGTGCCGGCGCCGGCGGCGTCGAGCAGGTCGCCGGAGTAGACGACGAGCGCGCCGACCAGCGCGCCGAGGATCAGCGACACGGTCATGTTGTCGGTGAGCTGCGAGCCGAGCATCGACGCGGCGATCAGCATCGCGCCGAGCAGCCAGAAGCCGAGGTAGTTGGCGAACAGCAGGCCCCAGTCGGGCGACCCGAGGTACGCAAGCCCGAACGCCAGCGTCAGCAGGAACAGCAGCGACACCGTGTAGACCCCGAGCGCCGCCAGGTACTTGCCGACCAGCAGCTCGCCGTCGCGCGCCGGCAGCGTGAACAGCAGCTCCTGGGTGCCGTTGCTGCGCTCGCTGGCCCAGGTGCCCATCGTGATCGCCGCGGTGAACACCACCGCGATCGCCGGGAACCACTGGTTGAGCAGGTCGAGCGTCGCCAGGTTGTTGCGGAAGAACTCGCCCGGCATCAGCAGCGCCGCGACCGACAGCAGCACGAACAGGGAGATGAAGACGTAGCCGGTCGGGTTGCCGAACCAGCTCTTGAGGTCGCGCCTGGCGACCGCGAAGACGACGTTGGTGTTCATCGCTGGGGAGTCCTCAGTTGGCGACCGCGCCGGTCAGCTTGTGGAAGGCCTGGTCCATCGCGCCGCCGCCGCTCGCCTTGAACTCGGCGGGGGTGCCGTCGAACGCGAGCTTGCCCTCGTTGACCAGCAGCAGGCGCCCGGCCATCGCCTCGACCTCCTGGAACAGGTGCGTCGACAGCAGGATGGTGCGGGTCTCGCCGAGCTTCTTGATCAGTTCGCGGACGTGACGGATCTGGTTGGGGTCGAGGCCGGTGGTCGGCTCGTCGAGGATCAGCACCTCGGGGTCGTGCAGCAGCGCCTGCGCCATGCCGACGCGCTGCTTCTGCCCCTTGCTGCACTTGCGGATCGGCTTGTCGAGCAGGTCCTGCAGCGCGCACTCGCCGGTCACGAAGTCGAGCCGGTCGCGGAACGTGTTGCCGGTCATGCCGCGCGCGTCGGCGAAGAACCGCAGCAGCTCGCGCGGCGTCATCTCCGGGTAGAGCGGGCCGTTCTCCGGCAGGTAGCCCAGCCGCTCGACCGCGCGGATGCGGTCGGTCACGACGTCGAGCCCGCACAGCCGCGCGCTGCCCGACGTCGGTGTCAGGTAGCCGGTCAGCACCTTCATCGTCGTCGACTTGCCGGCGCCGTTCGGGCCGAGGAAGGCCACCACTTCGCCGCGGTGGACGGTGAACGAGAGCTTGTCGATGGCGGCGAACGACCCGTAGTGCTTGCACAGGTCTTGCGCCTCGATCATCGGCTGGCGGTCGGTCATGGGGAGGTCCTGGAGTCTCTGGGGATCAGCGCTGGGTCAGCGGTCGGAAGGATCGGAGCGGATCGTTCGGAGTCGAGAGGTCGGACAGTGTCCGACACCGCGCACCGGCCCGATCGAAACCCCGAAGCACGGCTCGGGGCGACGGGCGGCTGCGGGCGCCGCCGCCGCGTGCGGTCCGGGCCCGCCCGGTCCGCCGTCACCTCGTCCCGTGCGGGGGCGAAAACCCTTAGCGACGGAGACGGCGAGGGGCAACCGCGAGGGCCCCGGAACCGCGCCGCGGTGACGACGGCCCTGGGCGGCCGGGCGACGACGAGCCGGGCAAAAAACTCCGATCCGGTGCGCGGCCGGCGGGCGGCCGGCGCCGCGCGGGCGCGGTCGACTCCACGCGCGACCGCGCCCGGGCCGATGGAGGAAGGTGCCCCACCCCTCTGCCTCGCCCCGTCCGCGCCGCCGCGCCCCGCAGCCGTCGGACCTCGCCGCCCCGTTCTGCATGGGCCTCGCCCTCTGCTCGGCGCTGCCGCTCGGCGGCTGCCAGCTCGGCATCGACCACATGCTCGGCGGCGACCTGCGCGACGACCAGCACGGCTGGCACCAGTGGCCGGCGCGCGCCGGGATGTTCGTGGTCACCGTGCCGCTGACGATCGTCGTGGCGCCGCTGGCCGTCCTGGAGGAGGCGTTGACCGGCAACTCGCTGTTCCAGAAGCAGAGCCCCGGGGTGACGAGCTACCTGGTCGGCGTGCCGGCGACGGTCGGGGGGTACGCGACGGGGCTGCCGTTCTGGGTGCTGGGGTTGCCGTGGGAGTTCCAGGAGCCGGTGCGGGAGGTGCCGAAGTGGCCCGGCGAGGACGAGGAAGGCGACGACGGCGACGCGGGTGCGCAGGACGGCGCGGGGAAGGGATAGGACGCGGACCGGGCCCGACCTCCGCGCGTCGACGGCAGGCCCGTCAGCGGCAGTGCCAGTGGTAGCCGAACCCCGCGCCGAACCATGGCCACGGGTCGTGGTAGTAGTACGGGTAGCGCGGCTCGGGGAAGAACTTCTGGAACGGCGTCACCTGCGCGTAGTCCAGCTCCCCCGCCTGCACGTGCCAACGCACGTCGAAGCCCTCGATCGCGCGCGGCGCCGTCCCGCCGTCGATCGCATACACGAAGTCGACGCGCGCCGTGCGGCCCGGCAGCGCCTCGGCCGCCGATTCCTGGCCGCGCGGCAAGAGCCGCGCCGTCGCCGGCCCGCCCGCCGAGATCGCCTCGACCTGCACCGCGTCGGGCCCGAGCCGCAGCGGCGTGTCGCCGGTGTTCTCCAGCTCGAAGCCCACGTGCAGGCGCGTCTCCGTGGCGCCGTCCGCGTCGTCGTAGTCGGCGCCGTCCGACCACACCCGCACCTCGCCGCGCGCCGGCGCCGGCAGCGGGTAGACCGCGGCCGGCAGCCCCGAGGGCCCCTGCCCGTTCTGGTTCTCGCGCGGCGCGAACAGGCGATTGGTGGCGCAAGCCGGCAGGGCCAGCAGCAGCAGCGCGGCGGCCAGCGACGGCGGCGAGCGGAACGGACGGCGCGTTCGGTGCATCACGGCGCCCAGCATAGGCCACGCGGCGGCGAGCCGAAGGGGGCCGGTGGGCGGACGGACAACCGGACGATCCGGCGCCGCATTCCGGCGCAACCAGGGCCGACTACAATGCCGCGCCGGACCTACGCTCGCAGTGGAGCGAAGCCCGGAACGAACGACGATGGACCCCGCGAGACCGCCCGCACACCACGGCCGCCGCGCCGTGCTGCTGACCCTGTCGGCGCTGCTCGCAGGCGCGGGCGTCCTCGCGGCGCTCGCGACCGACCCCGAGGCCGCCCCGGCCCGGCCCGCGAACACGGGCACCCGCGGACGCGGTCCATCCGGCCCGAGATCAGACCGCGAGATTTCCAGTGCCCGCGCGCAGCAACCGACCCGGCCCGCCGCGGACGAACGGGGCACGCCGTCGCGCGCGCCGGCTGTGGTGCGCGCCGCATCGCTGCCCGCCGAGGACCGCGTGCTGCTGGTCCAGGCCAACCCCGTGCTCGCCTCCACGCCGCTCGGCCCGATCCCCGACAGCGCGCGGATGCGCGTCGACGACCTGCCCGCGTTCCGCGCCATCGTCCAGGGCAACACCGCCGCCGTCGACGCCGCCGACCGCGAGTGGACCAGCCTCGCCCGCGCGCTCACCGCTCCACTCGAACGCGACCTGATCGCCAGGATCGACGCCGGGCAGCGCGACGGCCTGCCGAGGACCGCCGACAACCGCCTGCAGCGCCGCGTGCCGTTCGAGGCCATCACCGAGGTCGTGCACGGCGGCGAAGCGTACGTGGTCCGCGTCTCGCCGACGGAGCAGCCCCGCCTGGCCGCGCTGGGCCAGGTTCACGACGACGCGCAGGCGCGGATGCTGGCCGCATTCGACACGACGATGCGGGCGCTGTTCGTCGCGCGCGGCGACTGACGTCAGCAGGTCCCGCCGTTCCACGCCGCCTCGAGCGCGCCGGCGGTGATCGCGAAGTGGCTCGCGTGCCACACCGGCGCGCCGCGCTCGAACAGGATCGCCTGCGGCGACTCGTGCCGCACGGCGCTGCGCTCGGCGATGCCGCGCGCCACGGCGCGCGCCGCGACGACGTCGACGAACAGCGTCGGCACGTCCTCGTGCTGCCGGCAGAAGGCGTCCCACTGCCGCCGCGCCGTGGCGCTGATCGGGCAGGTCGGCGAGTGCTTGAACAGCAGCACGCGCACGTGCTCCTGCAGCGCCGCCGAGAAAGCGTCGAGGCCGCCCTCGGGGTCGAGGACCAGGTTGCGCGGGTCTCGGGTCACGGCGGCCGTCATAGCCCCATGGCGCGGCGGCATCCAGCCGGGCCGAACGGCGGGGCCGTCGAGTTGGGCCATCGGGCTGGGCCGTCGAGCTGGCGGCGCCGTGGCGGGCAGCCGCCACGAGCAGTGCATCCGGACGGTGCGCCCCGGCGAACCGCGCGCCGATGACGCGCGCCTGGGTGTTGCGGAGTTCGCTGTGGCTGCCGGCCCCGGTCGACGAGGTGTTCCCGTTCTTCGCCGACGCGCACAACCTCGAGGCGATCACGCCGCCGTGGCTGCGCTTCGCGGTCGTCACGCCGGATCCGATCGAGATGCGCGTCGGCGCCGAGATCGACTACCGCCTGCGCATCCGCGGCGTCAAGGCACGCTGGCGCTCGCGCATCGCCGAGTGGCAGCCGCCGCACGCGTTCGCCGACGAGCAGCTGCGCGGCCCGTACCGCCGCTGGTACCACCGCCACACGTTCGCGCCGTGCGACGGCGGCACCGAGGTCCACGACCGTGTCGAGCTGGTGCCGCCGGGCGGTCCGCTGGCGCCGCTGGTGCTGCGGCTGTTCGTGCGCGGCGACGTGCTGCGCATCTTCCGCCACCGCGCGAAGGTCCTGGCCGCGCGGTTCGGCGGCGACCCCGCGACGCTGCAGCTCGCGCTCGAACGCGACGGCGCGCCGGTGGTGGCGACCGGCTGACCTGCGCCGGCGCGTGGGCCGTTACGGCGCCCGCGTCAGCGCCTCGGCGCGCCGCTGCGCCGCCGCCAGGTCGGCGCACAGGTCGTCGGGGTCGAACTCGGCGATCGCGCCCAGGTGCTGCAGCGCGGCGAGGTGCTCCGACCGCAGCCCGGTCAGCACCAGCCGACGGCCGTCCTGCTGCAGCTGCCGCCGCAGCGCGCGCAGTTCGAACGCCGACCGTTCGCCGAGCGATGGCAGCGCCGCCAGGTCGAGCACCACCACCCGCACCGCCGCCGCCAGATCGAGCGCCCACGCGGTCAGGTCCGGCAGCCGCGGCCGGTCGGCGCCTTCGGGCGGGTCGGCGTGGAACACCGCGACCGCCGCCGCCGCGCCGCGCGCCACGCCCGGCCGCAGCGTCACCGCGGCGATCGGCACCAGCACGTCCTGCAGGATCAGGAAGCCGAGGAACGCCACCGCCGGCACCATCGACAGCGCGCGGAACGCGTCGAACGCCAGCGTCGCCAGCAGCACGCCGAGCGCGAAGCTGCCCGGGATCGACAGCAGCAGCCACAGCCGCCAGTGCTCCTGGTTGGCGCGCCGCTCGGGCAGGCGGCTGCGCAGGCCGACCGCGCGGAACCCGAACCGCGCCAGCTCCAGGCCCAGGTCGGTGACGACGCCGGTCATGTGCGTCGTGCGCACCACGCCGCCGCTGATGCGCGTGATCGTCGCGTTCTGCAGCCCCATCGCCACCGCCGGCAGGAACGTCAGCCACAGCTGCGCCGACGCGCCGCCCAGGTCGCCGGTCGCCTGCCAGTCGATCGCCAGCGCGAACCCGGCCAGCAGCAGCGCTTCGACCGCGATCGGCAGCACGTAGATCGACTGCCAGCGCCGCAGCCGCCCGGTCTCGGTCAGCACGCCGGCCAGGAACGCGCCGAACAGGAACATGCCGAGCAGCCCGCCGAGATACGCCGCCGCCGACCAGCGCGCGTGCGCCACCTCGACCGCCGCCTGCGACAGCGTGCCGGTCAGGTGCGACGTCACCTGGCTGCACGCCAGCACCGTCAGCGCGTTGGTGTAGCCGCCGATCCACGACAGCGAGATCGCCAGCCGGGCCTGCTGCGTGAACGAATGGGCGGGCGCGCGGAACATGGGGTCGGGTGCTCGATGGGCGCGCGGGTCGGCTGCCGGGAGTCTATCGACCGCGGCGATGCGGCACCTGCGGTTCCGATCGCGAGCAGCGGCCGACGAGCGCCGCGCCGCGGACCGCGGCCTCGGCGCGACGCACACGGGCCGGCTCCAGCGCACCGGCGCGGGGAGCGAACCCGCGAACCCGGCCCGTGCGTCGAGCCCGCGCATCGAGCCCGCGCATCGAGCCCGCGATTCCGCGCCGTAGCCCCCGCCGCCGCCGCCGCTGCGCGGACGGCACCCGGCCGCTACGCTGTCGCGCGCCGGCCGCCCGGACCCCTACGGTGCTCGTCTACTACTCGGATCCCTATTCGTTCGACCTGCCGGCCGGCCATCGGTTCCCGCTGGCGAAGTACCGCCTGCTGCGCGAACGCCTGCTGCAGTGGCCTGCCAGCAGCGACGTCACGCTGCAGGTCGCGCCGCGCGCGACGTTCGCCGAGCTCGAGCTGGCGCACGACCCCGACTACGTGCACGCGTTCGTCGGCGGCCGCCTCGACGGGCAGGCGATGGCGCGCATCGGCTTCCCGTGGTCGACGCCGCTGGTCGAACGCACCCTGCGCAGCGCCGGCGGTACCATCGCCGCCACCCGCGCGGTGCTGCGCGGCCACAGCCCCGGCGGCGCGTGCTACCTCGCCGGCGGCACCCACCACGCCCGCCGCGACCGCGGCGCCGGCTACTGCGTGTTCAACGATTGCGCCGTCGCCGCCCGGGTCGCGCAGCGCGAGTTCGCCGTGCGCCGCGTGCTGATCGTCGACACCGACGTGCACCAGGGCGACGGCACCGCGGCGCTGTTCGCCGGCGATCGCTCGGTGTTCACGTTCTCGATCCACGGCGCCCAGAACTTCCCCGCCGAGAAGGCCAGCAGCGACCTCGACGTCGCGCTGTCCGACCGCACCGGCGACGCCGAGTTCTTGCGCGCGCTCGCGCGCGGCCTCGACGAGTCGTTCGCCCGCAGCGCGCCGCAGCTGGTGTTCTACCTGTCGGGCGCCGACGCCCACGAACGCGATCGCCTCGGGCGGCTCGCCGTCACCACCGAGGGCCTGCAGGAGCGCGACCGCCTGGTGTTCGCCGCCTGCCGCCGCGCGCGCGTGCCGGTCGTGACCGTCATGGGCGGCGGCTACGGCAGCGATCTGCGCGACACCGTCGACGTGTACGAGAACACCGTGCGCGCGGCGATGGAGCACCGGGTCGAGGGCGCGGCGGGCTGACCCCCGCCGACGCCGCGCCTGCCGTCGAGCCGCCGCACCCCCGCGTCTCGCCACGGGACCGCGCGCGCGGCCCCGCACCGCCGCCTCCCCTAGCCCCGCGGACTTGAGGCGACCCGGCGCCAGTCCCACCGCGAAGCACTCGCGCCCGCGCCGCCGCTGCGAGCGCGCGTTCGCGCCGGCTCGCCGCCGCGCCGCGCCGCCGCCCCGTCCCGCGGCGAGACCGTAGCGCGCCGCGTGCCGAGCCCGGTGCCGACGAATTCGCCATGCTTCGCCTCGCCGTTCTCGGTTGTTGTGCGGCCAGCCTGGCCGCGCAGCAGGTCGCGCGTACCGCGCATCCTCAGGACACGCTGGTCAACGGCGGCGGCAACCTCGCCCCGCTCGGTGTGTTCCCCACCGGCATCGGCGCCGAGGCCCGCACCCAGCTGCTGCTGCGCAGCGTCGAGCTGCCCGCCTCCGGCGCCGTGCTCACCGGCATCGAGGTCCATTGTCCTGGCACCCTCACCATGACCTACCAGGCGCTGACCATCACCGTCGCGCGCACCACCCAGACCGGCCTCGGCAACACCTTCGCCGCCAACCTCGCCGCCCCCGTCGTCGTCCTCCAGGGCAACGGTCTCAGCGTTCCGTATGTCTCGGGCAGCTGGAGCGTCATCCCGCTGAACGGCAGCTACGTCCACGACGGCTTCAGCTCGCTCGTCGTCGAGTTCCGCAAGGTCGTGTCGCCCGGCAGCCTGTTCTTCTGCAGCATGGACACCCCCTCCGCGCCCGCGCGCACCGACCGCCCACCCATGCTCTATTCGCTCGGCGGCCTCGGCTCCGGCGTCGCCAACGCCAGCGTCGCCACCGTCACCGCCGAACCCATCGCTCTGCGCCTCGTCTGGAGTGGAGTGCCCACCATGCGCCACCGCAGCGACATCCAGCCCAGCGGCAACCACTACGCGCTCGGCAGCCCGGTCGATCTCGTCGTCGACGGCACGCCAGGGTCGTTCTTCATGACCGGCGTGGACCTCGCGTTCCAGCCCGTGCCATTCGTGCTGCCCGGTGTCGGCGGCCGGCTGCGCGTCGTCGGTCAGACGATCGGCGGCGGCACGCTGGACGCGAATGGTGTCGGAGTGCAGACCGTGCGCATCCCGGTGGATCCCGGGTTGGTGGGCGTGAAGGTGGTCTACCAGGGCGGCGTGTTCGATGCGCTGACGCGGGTCGGGACGTTCACGAATGGGCACGATCACTTCGTGAACCAGTAGCGCGGGCGGCGCCGCTTAAGGCCGCCCCGCACAGCGGCCCCCCGCCGCCGCTTGACCGCCGCCCCTCCCGCCCCGAAACTCCACGAGGTCGTGGGCTTCGGGAGCCCGCGACGTCCTCGAGCCCCATGCCCAAGCTCGAACTCGTCCACCTCGTGCGCCCCCCAGCAGCGCGCCGCTGTCGCGCTGGGTGCCCGCGTGCGCACGCACCGCTGCGTCACCCCTCGTCGAGGCGTAGTCCGACATGAAGCTGGAGCCAGTGTTCCTTGTTACTCCGGAGCCGCAGGTCAAGCAGCGGCGCGCGTTCCTCTGGGCGGCCTGCGCCGGGATGGTGGGAGCCGGAATCGGCTTCGCTGGCGGATGGAGTGCCTGCCTTGCCTTTGCGGATCGTGGCACCCAAGACCCCGCACCCGGTCTCCCTCGAAGTCCTTCGATGCCCGAGGACGTTCGCAAGCGAGTCGAGTGGGCGTTGGCTCTAGCGTCGATGCCAGATGCTGAGTTGATGGCCAACCTGATCGCCTACCTAGGAGTTGCCAAGGAAGCTGCAAGCTGGGGACACCACGACGAACGATGGCTCGTGGGCACGGTACGCGCTGGCAACCTCCTGGTCACAGACGAATCCAACCCCATGCGCCGAGTCTTGGCTACGCGTGTGCTTCGCAACCTACGCCAGTTGCACGTGGGCCAGGCAACAGAACTCGAGGCCTCGCTCAGCGAGCTGACCAAACGATGAGACAGGGCCCCCGAACCACCGGCATGCGCGGACCGGGCACGTCGGGAGAAGGGATGCCGGTGACCGTCGACGTCGGGGTCGAAGACGCCGACCACGTGATCGTAATCGATGACGTCCCTGGGTCGGAGCCGCTGCAGGTACCAGTGTTGCCTGGAGGCCGAGCCGTCATCCCCCCCCAACCAGGTTGGACACCGGGGACGACCATCATCGTCTACACGGACACGGTGCCTATTCGGGCCATCCTGATCGAAATCGTCTCTCTCGCTCACGCAAGGAAGTAGCCATGCACAGACGGATGGACTTCGCAGCTGCACTCGCCCTGTGTGGCGCTTTGGTTCCTGCACAGCAGACTCTCGTGGTCCCATCGAGCGCGAATGCGGCCGATGCAAATCACGCGTTCTTCATCGCAGGTGTAGCTGAGCCGCGGCACCAGTTGACCATCGTCGACGGCGGCCTCCTGTTGCCGATGCAGAACCACACGATCACGGGGCTCGCCTTTCGACGAGACGCTGCAAACGAGGCGTTCGCCGGTGGCGACGCGTCACTGACGGTTCGCATCTCGCACAGCACTCGCACGGCCGAGAACGCAAGTCCGATGTTCGCGGCCAACCATGGCCCTGACGTCGCGACAGCGTTTCAGGGAAGCGTCACCCTCCCGGCGTCACCGGCGTCAGGACCACCAACTTGGACGACCGAGAATGTCGTGTCGATTCAGTTCCAAGTGCCGTTCGCCTACTCCACCGGTCCGATCGCGATCGAGATAAGCGGCACGCCCTCAGCCACAAACCCGGCAACATGGTGGCCAGCCGATGCAGTTTGGCAGCCCAACACCGGCGGAAGTTCAGTTCACGGTAGTGGGTCAGGCTCCTTCGGCGGCCCCACCGGTCGATGGTCTTTCGTGGCAGACGCCAACATCGGCCCCGGTAGCACGGTCTCCTTCGAGGCCATCGGCGCGCCGGGCGAGATAGCCATCTGGGCCATTGCGAGCGGCGTGGCAGTTCCACCACTCGACCTTGAGCCCTTCGGCGGAGTCCCCGGCACACGTTTCCACCTGCAGCCGCCGCTCGACAGCCAGTTTCTGCTCTTCGGCCCCCCCATCAACTCGGCTAGGCCCAGCCACGGATCCATGGTGCGCGTGACGGCCAACATTCCGACACACCCAAGCTTCCTCGGCGCCAGCCTGGCTTCGCAGTGGCTGAAACTGGATGGCAACTCCAACCTAGCTGCCAGCAACGCAAACGTCTGGACCATCGCCGCACAACCACCGGGACTCGGGATGGCACTTGTGACCGCCGCCGATGTGGGAGGAGTCCCCGTGACCGGCAAGGTCATCCAGGCCTGCGGTCACGTGTTTCGGTTCGAGTTCCAGTAGCCCGCGGTTGAGGTCGATCGGGATTCCCACTTCCGCTGGACGCCGGGGATCGCTAGCGTGCCAAGCTGTTCAGACCTGCGGGTGTAGTTCAGTGGTAGAACGTCAGCTTCCCAAGCTGAATGTCGTCGGTTCGATCCCGATCACCCGCTCCATTCCAAGCACGCTGAGGTCCTGAACTTGGGATCCCCCGTCGGGCGAGTGCCCGGCGTGGCGCGGCTGCTCCCGGTTGCGGCTACCACCGCAACTACCACTTCGAGGAGTGCCATGCCCGTCCCCCTCAGCAAGAAGATCCCGCAGCTGCGGCTGCATCGCCCCACCGGCCAGGCCGTCGTCCGCTTGGTCAACCCGCGCGGCGGCAGGCGCGACTACTACCTCGGCGCCCACGGCAGCGACGAGAGCCGGGAGCGTTTCAACACCCTCGTCGCGGCCTGGATCCAGGGCGCGCACGAGTTGCCCGACAGGAAGGGCCCCGTCGTTGGAGGCTCGCCCCGGACGCTCAGCGACCTTGCCGACCGCTTCCACGCCTGGGCGACCAAGCACTACCGGCGCCCGGATGGGACGAGCACTGGCGAGGTGCTGCACCTCCGCCGGGCCACAGACCTGCTTCTCGAGAGGTTCGGCAGCCTGCATCCAGAGGAGTTCTCGCCCAACAAGCTGCGGGCGTTCCGCGACGGCCTGATCGAGCGCCCCTGCCGCGAAACCGCGGACGACGACGGCCAGGTGGTTGCCAGGTCCACCAAGACCCTGAGTCGCCGCTACATCAACAGCGTCGCCCAGCGCATCAAGCGGATGTTCAGGTGGGCAGAGAGCCGTGAGCTGGTTCCAGCTTCGACCTACCACCGCCTGGCGACGATGGAGAGCCTCGCAGCCGGTCGGAGCGGAGCCCGGGAGACCAAGGGCCTCCGGGCCGTCACCGAGCAGGAGGTGAACTCGACCGTGCAGCACCTGAGTCCGCAGGTGGCCGCCCTGGTCTGGCTCTGCTGGTACACGGGCGCCCGGATGGGAGAGGCAGTGCAACTCGCCACCCGTCACGTGGACATGAGCACTCCCGACCTCTGGATGTTCCGGCCGCCCCAGCACAAGAACCTCCACCGCCAGAAGACCCGGGAGATTCCGATCGGTCCCAAGGCCCAGGCCGTGCTCAAGCCGTTCATCTGCCTGGAACGTGACCGGGCCTGGTTCCGGCCATGTGACGCGCTGGCCGAGACCCATCGGCGCCGACGCACTTCGCTCGATCAGGCACCACCGCCGGCTCGCGACGAACGCAATCGCCGCAAGCGCAAGGTGGAACCGTTGTGGAAAGCCGGGGTCACCTACTCGACGAACGCGGTCCAGATCGCGATCCGAAGGGCCTGCAGCGCTGCGGGCATCGAGCCGGCATGGACGCCGCACATGCTCCGCCACGCCGCCCTGACGCGAATCCGCGAAGAGTGCGGCCTTGAGGTCGCCGCGGCCGTTGGTGGGCACTGGAGCCTCGATGTCACCGAGATGTACACCTCGGCGACCAAGCAGCGCATGGCAGCCGACGCGATGAAGAACCTCGGGTAGACTGACCTCCCCGCCGGGGCAGCCGTCGTCGGCCAACGATGGTCCGGGTCCTGACTCCTGAGCCCCGCCCCGGCGGTCATCCTGAGCCCTCGGGAGTCACATCAGGAGTCCCGATGCAGTGTTCGATTCCGTGGAACATCCTCCGCGCGTTCCCTAGTGCTCCGCGTCTCCTCAAGCAGATCCGCGGAGTACTTCGCAACCTTGCGTCTACTGGAGGCTTGGGCCGCGACCGTCGCGGCTACCTGCGTAACTGGCTCGCCTGCTCGAAGTCCACAATCTGTGGCCTGGAGGATGCTGTGCGCCCCGGCACCTCGCCCGAGCAGGCTCCGCAAGATCACCGAAGCGCACTCTACCAGGCGCTTGACGCCACGATCAACCGAGGTGGCCACTGGTCTCAGCCCCTTCAGGCTCTCGCTGAGCTTGAGACGCTCATGGCCTCAGCAGCGGCGATACCTGCCTATCAAGACCAGTCCCCGGGAGGTCAAGGGCCAGACCGAACACCTTCCAACGCCATGTGCAACCTGGATCCACGATCCATGGAACTGCTCGCGGCACCAGGCATGCAGCAGCTCCGCGATTTCACCAAGGACAAAGTGGCCGACTGCCTCAACAAGGCCGCTGCGAATGACGAGCGCTACGCGACTCAGTCGGGCGGACATTGGACAGACGAGACCATCAGAAAGCCATGGCGGACGTGGCGTGATCACGATCCACCTCTCCTGAAGACTAGTGGCCATGGACGCGGAGCACGCACGAACTGGACGCTTCCCTGCCGCACTCTCGTAGGGAACGTCGAAGGGGGATGCCGAGGAGGCCAGCCGACGCTGCGGCTGCCCAGCTCCTTGGCCATGTCGGCCAGCTCGTCGTCGGTGGGCGTGACAGGGTGGCCCCGCTCCTAGCGAAGGGTTCCTCTCCGAAGTCCCTCGCTGTCGAAGTCGAGGCCATCCCCAAGGGGAGTCACCCAGTCTGGGTACTGGTTGGGTACTGGTTGGGCACCTGTTTCCCCTGAGCGCGCACCTTCATGGTCGCGCGCATGACCTTTCAAGCTTCGCTACTCACTCTCGCCGAGGCGTCTCGGCTACCCTGGCTTCCTCGACGACGGCGGGGGAAGCGGCCTTCAGTCGCGACGCTTTGGCGCTGGACCCGCCATGGCTGCTACGGCGTCCGCCTCAAGGCCCATTCCGTCGGCGGCACGCTGTGCTTGCTCGAGTCCGACCTGCGGGCCTTCTTCGAGGAACTCGGCCGGGTCCGCCAGGGAGGAGCCAACTGATGGGGCCTCGACGGGCCGGCCCCCACGGCGGCAACCGTGGGAGCCGAAGAGACAGGGGCACTTGTTCAGAGTCTAACAGGACCGGCTGGGTACGCGTCAACCGCTCCGCGCCCTGCCCCATATGCGAGCATGACTCATGGTGCGGTGTCGCAGTTGATGGACTTCACTGCATCTGCATGCGCACCGAATCCGGCAGGTCGACAAGCAACGGTGGCTGGCTTCACCGCCTCGGTCACCACCTGCCGGTGCCGCGGAGGCCACGTCGGGACCTCCTGCCACCGCCCGTCGACTTAGACGCACTCAACCGCAGCTACGTTCGCGCTGGGCGATCGCGCCACGCCCAGATCGTTGCCCTCGGAACGCAACTCGGCGTGCACCCTGATGCCCTGGTTGCGCTGGGACTGGGCTGGTCCGGGACCGCCTGGAGTTGGCCGATGCACAACCAGGAACGCGCCGTCGTGGGTATCAGACTTCGCGATCCGACTACGGGGCGGAAATGGTCCGTGCGAGGCGGTCGTGAAGGCGTCTTCCTGGCGAGCCTCGGCCCCAGAGCCGAGACGGTGTTCATCGTCGAGGGGCCGACCGATGCAGCGGCTATCCTGACCCTCGGCGAGTATCCGCTGGGTAGGCCCAACTGCCACGGTGGAATAGCGATCTGCCAGGAGCTCGTGCGCGGACGCCGAGTAGTGGTCTGCTCCGACCGGGACGCACCTGGCAGGCGAGGATCTGCGACCCTCGCGTGTCGGCTGGCCCACTTGTGCGCCGACCTCCGGATGATCGAGCCGCCCAAGGACTTCAAGGACATGCGGGAGTGGCACCTGGGCGGGGCAAGCCCGATGGACCTCTGGCATCTCGTGCATGCCGCGAAGCCCATCCGCCCCGTTCGGCTCGGAGACCAACCATGACCGAACTCGAGGTATGGCCCGAAGGCAAGCACGTCAAGGTCACCAGCCAGGCAGGGGGGATCGCAACAGCTGTCGGCAGGTGCGACCCGTTCTCGACGAAGTCCATCGACAACCTGCTGAGGCAAGTGAGGGAGGGCTTCCCAGACGAGGATCTGACTGACCTGGTGGTTCGTATTCGGCAGGCCGGGGCCCTCCCCAGGATCGACCAGGCAACGCCATGTGCGTTCCGAGACCCCGAACCAGCCGACTCCACGGTGAATGGCGACGACCTTGCGAAGGAGATCGAGCGGCTGCTGGCACAGCACGTCGTCCTTCCGGAGAGCGGGCGCGTCGCAACCGTCCTCTGGGACCTACATACGTTCTGCTACGAGCTGTTCCAGCACTCGCCAAGACTCCTCATCACGGGACCAGAGAAGCGGTGCGGGAAATCCCTGCTGCTGCGCGTTGTCGCCAGCCTCGCATCGAGACCCCTCAAGTGCGGGAGCATCACGCCCGCAGCACTCTTCAGGTCGATCGATGCATGGCATCCCACCTTGCTCCTCGACGAGGCCGACAACTACCTGCGTGGCAAGCATGTCAACAGCGAGCTCATCAGTGTCATGAACGAAGGCTACGAGCGCACCGGTTGCGTTCTGCGGTGCGAAGGTGACGACCACGTGCCCACGAGCTTCCCGGCCTTTGCCCCGATGGCCGTTGCGATGATCGGCAAACCGATCGGGACCATCGAGGACCGCTCGATCATCGTGCAGATGCAGCGCAAGAGTTCCGAGGAGAAGGTCGCCCGGCTTCCCGCCGGGCGCGACCTTCGAGGAATGCACGAGTTGATCGTGCGCAAGTGCATCCGGTGGGTCCGCGACAGCAAGGACCGGCTAATCCGAGAGCCGGAGGTCCCCGGGGAACTCGACGACCGCGCAGCGGATCACTGGTATCCGCTACTGGCGATCGCTGATGCACTCGGCAACGACTGGCCGGAGCGAGCGCGCACAGCCGCCGTCGAGAGCCAACGAAACCGGGCCGAGGACACGACCGCGTCCGTCCTGGTCCTGTCCGACGTGCGCGAGCTGTTCTCGAACCGCTGCACGCAGAAGATCCCGACGGCGGAACTGCTTCGACACCTCATCGAGCTCGAGGAACGTCCGTGGAGTGAGTTCAACAACGGCAGGCCCCTGAACGCCCACGGGTTGGCACGCTTGCTTGGGCCGTTAGGAGTCAAGTCGACATGCCTGAAGGTTGGGCCCGGCAACAAGGTTCTTCGCGGGTACCTCGCTCGAGATCTCGCGGATCCGTGCAACAGGTACCTGCCGTAGCCGAGCCGTCGCCCGCTACTCTGCTACTGGCCTGGCCAGCTAGCGACTTGCATCGCAAGACGCCTGCTACTCCCGCCACAACCGGCACAACCAACCAGCAGGTGACCGCCCACCGGCCCGAACACGGCGCATGACATTCCGCATCGCCCGTAAGACTCTGCCAATCCAGCACGTAGCGGAGTAGCGGATCTGCCCCACGGTGGAACCGCCATGCCTACGAGCTACGCTACGCACGCGTCTGGAGTTGGACGCGCAGCTGATGAGCTGCTGCGCGCCGATGCGGCGGGGCGCACAAACCAGCTAGCTAGCAATCGATCATGACGCACCTGAAGACGCGACCGCGTTGGTGGCCAGAGTTCCTGCCATTTCCCGCTGATAATGACCGCATCGAGGAACGCGTAGTCTTGGCGCAGGAGCTACGAAACGGCGCCGGAGAGGCCCTGCTGACGTGCACTGGCTTGCTTAGTGCCGAGACCAACCCAAGGCAACTTAGGCATGTTCAACTTGGTTGGAGAGTTGAGGCCAGCGGCCCCCCCGGAGTAAGCCGTCAAGAAGACCTCGGCGAGTACAAACCTCGATTCTGGATCGCCGGAGATGGTGAGGCTGTCGCCGACCTTGAGCCACTGGTTGTGTCCTGGAAGGCAGGTGGGCAGCACGTGTACATGCTCAACCAGGACATAGCCATGACGTACGGCCTCTCTCCTCGCACAACTCCATTAGGATCCGAGACAGGCCTCGTGTGGGATGACAGCGGCAGACCCCTGGATGGCGTGGCAGCAGCACAACCCAAGATCTCCGACCGCTTCGATGCCAATGGCCGCGCTTTCGTCTCCATGCTCGCAGACTACGTTGCAGACTACGCCTCACTCCGAGGGCAGGCAATTGTGGAGTGCTACTTCACCGAGGGGCGATCCCCGCCAAGCCCCGCGATTACCCAAGCTCTCGGGAATAGACGCCAAATCCGAATCAAAAAGCCAGGCTGCATGCTGGAGATACGACTCATGGAGGACAGTCCGCCGATAGTATATGCAGCGGCGTGGGGCCATAGGGTGGTAGCGCTGCCAGGTAAGTCCCCAGTTACAGTCGGAACGTGGCAGTACGGGAGGCTTCAGTGGCCGGGTATAAAGAGGTGCATATCATCAAGGCGAGACCTACCCCTCATGGACTACGTGTATGTTCGCGACAGTGTTCTTGATGCGTACGAAAAGGACGACAGATACGATATTCACCCAGGACTTGGCGCCGTCAGCTACAATCACCAGTGGTCTGTGTCCCACTGCGGACGGCTAGGTCGGGACCTCATACGAGTCGAACTTCGAAAGCTCTACGAAGGCGCACCGCCCGACGTCGTCCGCCATTGGCACAAGCACGCGGTCGAACCGCCCAAGATACAGTACGCGGACCTTGCCAAGGAACCCAACATCGCATCTAGAGCCAAACGCATATGCCTCCTCCTTGCAGGACTGCTGAGCTCATTGGAAAACCTGCGAGCCATGATTGGCATCGCCGGCCCCGCCTATATGCCACCCGTGACGATCGAGGAGATCCAGTACAAGGGGTGGTGGCAGATTCCACACGCAGACGAGATTGCGGCACACGCACCCCGCAACATGACAGTTCAAGAGTTCCTGGCCCGCTGCGGTAGGCTTCATGTGTTTTGCGTTGAGAACCTCCCAGAGGCGAGGCTGCGTACAGCGCTTGATAGAATCAGGGCGCCCAAGCAGATCACGGGGAAGCTTGGCAGCATTGGCTTGCTGAGTTCTCTCCTGGAGATTGTGAGCACCGCCAACGAGACCGGCATGGGTGTGAGACAAGTAGCTCCCCGACTGAAAGAAGGTGGGACAACCCATGTTCCGCACTTGCATTGTCTCAATCTGCTCCGACAACTTGCATCCCACAGGCGCGGAAAGGAATGGGTCAAGAAGCTGGACAAGGGCCTGCAGATGATCGCATTGACAAGGCCGGCCGATGGTCGAGACTATGGCATCGTGCTGGATTCAGTATATGACGGAGTGATTGGCGAAATGCAGAACTCTATCACGACACTGTCGCTGGTTGCTCCGCGGCCTAGACGGTAGTGCGGAGGCGTCGAAACTGACCTAGGCTGCGCGCGGAGCCTCCTTACACCGGTGGGGGGCGGGGTCTTCTAAGGCGCTTATCCCCCCCCCTCCCCCCAATACCATGACACGACAACCGCATGATGCGGCCTCCGCATTGACTGGGTCCGTGAAGGTGTTTCTAGAGAATCATCTACATTCTATGAAACCACGGGCCGGCCGCACACGTAGTTAGGTCGCACGAGGCGCGATACATCGTCGCGCGCTAGTGAAACGGCCTCCGCCGGTGCTACCAACACCGACAGAGGCCTAGACAACCCCTGACTGACCAGGAGATTGCCATGGCTTCCAAGCCTACCGGCGCTGTTGCGCCAATCCATGCGCCGATCGAACGCGCTGAGTTCTTCGGCATCCGTCTGACCCGCGACTCCGATGCCGCGTTCGCGGCGGTCGCCCGCATCCTCGCCGACCATCGCGCCCGGCCGGACTTCGCCCTGGAGCGGTGCTCCGAGTGGATCGACGGGTTCGGCGTCGAGTCCCTGACGCTCGCCGACGACTCCGAGCTGCTGTACGTGAACAAGGGCGACACGTACGACGCCACGCTGTGCTACGTCGCGGGGCGCGGGTTCTTCGTGTCGTCCTGGGGCGACGTCTACGAAGCGGCGGACCGTGACCGCGAGCAGGACCAGGGCGAGCGCCGCTGTGCCAACTGCTCGGAGTGGAGCGAACCGGGCGAGCCGTGCGGATCGTGCGGCCGGGACCCGGAGACGGGAGACCCGTGGCCCGAGCCGCTGCGCCATGTCCTGCTCGACACTGGCCACACGCTGCGCACCTGGGCTACCGGCGGCCTGCGGCAGGGCCGCACGGTCGTCGGGTACGAACTGGCCGATCCCAGCGGTTCCGCCCTGTTCCGCGACTCGGACTTCTATCCGTCGCCGCTCCACGCCGACGACGCCGACGAAACGCTGAGGGCGCTGCTGGGCTTCCTGACCCTGCGGCCCGGCGACACCAATCGCGACTGTTTCGCCGGCTACTCGCCGGCGCAGCAGGCGTTCACCGAGTCCTCGGAGTGCGAGGCACTCGCCTATCTGTACGGCGAGGACGGCCCCGGCACCTTCGTCGACGTCGACGACGCGGAAGGGGGTGCCCGATGATCCCCACGCGCGAACAGTGGCTCGGCGCCCTGGTCGATGCCCTGCGGCCGACGTTCGCCGGGCTCGGCTCGCCCCTGCCGGAGCCGATCCGCGTTTCCTGCGGCTGGCCCAGCAAGTCGGCGCTGTCGTCGAAGGCGAAGCGCATCGGCGAGGCATGGTCGGCGCGGTGCTCGGCTGACGGCGCCCACGAGACATTTCTGTCGCCTTCCCTGGGCGATGCCGTCGAGGTCGGAGCGGTCCTGGTGCACGAGCTGGTGCACCACGCGGTCGGCGTCGAGCACGGCCACCGGGCGCCGTTCGCACGCCTCGCCAAGGCGGTCGGGCTCGTCGGCCCGATGCGCACGACGACAGCCGGGCCTGACCTGGCGGACCGTTTACACACGCTCGCCGAGCGGCTCGGCCCCTACCCGCACGGCGCCCTGGTCGCGGGCATGGGCCGGAAGAAGCAAACCACCCGGATGCTCAAGGTCGCGTGCGCGGACTGCGGGTGCATCGCCCGCATGACCCGGCAGTGGCTCGACACCGTTGGCGCCCCGACGTGCGCCTGCGGCGGCGCCATGGCGGAAGGGGGTGCGCGATGACCGGCCCTCTTGCCACCCGTGGCGACGTGCTGCGCGCGCTGGAAGGAGCGCCGGCGCAGCCGCCGTCCCCGCCCCCCGCCACGCTGGCCGGTTGGCGCCGTGACGGAGTCGAGGTCTGCGCGAGCTGCGCGGGCCGCATCCTCGCCCGGCTCTTCGGCTGCGGCATCCTGCGCGGCTGGTCTGCCGTCTCGGCACCCGACGCGGTCCGCTGCTGCGGCTGCGGGCTGGACTCGCGGCCCCACGACGTCGAGACGTTCGTGGTGCTGCGCGACGGCGCCGAAGTCGGGCGGTTTGGCTCCGAGGTCGAGGGCTGGGCGTTTCTGCACCGGGTGCAACCCAACTCGGTCGAGTGGGCCTGCCGGCACGAGGGCTGGGCCATCCGGAGGGTCGAACGATGACGGCCCTACTGGAACGGCGCACATGGCGCCGGGTGCGGCTTTCCCTGGTGCGCGAGCAGGCGGACCGCCCCTACGCGGTTCGCCATGCCGGCGACGTCGCGGGGTTGCTGCGGGCCTTCCTGCGGGACGATCCACGGGAGCGGTTCGCGGTGGTCTACCTGGACGGCCGCCACCGGCCGATCGCCGTGCACGACGCCCACACCGGCACGGCCGGATCCTCGCCGGTGCACCCGCGCGAGGTGTTCGGGCCGGCGGTCGCGCTGCACGCCACGGCGATCGTCGTGGCGCACAACCACCCGTCCGGCGACCCCACCCCGAGCGCCGACGATCGAGCCGTCACCGAACGTCTCCGGAGTGCTGGCGAGCTGCTCGGGATCGAGGTCCTGGACCATCTCGTCATCGGCGAGGCGCGGTACTTCACGTTCGCCGAGGGGCTCGAGCGGCCGTTCCCGGCAGGGGGTGGGGCATGAGGCTCCCGCAACGGCTCCCCGCTGCCGCCCGCGAGATCGTGCGCCGGCGCTGGCCGAATGGCCGGCTCCTGCGCGCGGGTCGAGCGTGGGCGATCGTCGGCCGGGTGGACCGAGTGAGTCCCCACGAAACCGCTGACAGAACCGACATGACCTCCAATCCCGGCGGAGTTCTGTCAGTTCTGTCACGGGGTTCGGGGCAAGAGGGCCTGCCCGTCGGGTGGTACTCGGTGCTCATCGCCGACGTGGACCACCCAGACGGCGACGCTGTCCCGCGCCTCTGGTGGACCGCGGCGACCTGGGGACTCCGTCGTCGACGCGACGCTGTCGCATCGGCGCTCACCGCCGAGCAGGAGGTCAGGTCATGACCGACAACCTGTTGCACTCGTACTCGCGTGCCCAGGCGGTCGCCGACGGAGTGCTCTTCGACGCCTCCCAGCAAGCCGGTCCCGCCGGGATGCTCGGGGGGTTCCGGGTCCCGGTGGCCGTCACGGCTTCGCTGTGGGCGATCATCGAGGCGATCCCCGCCAGCCTCGCGGGCATCGCGGATGCTCGCGGACGCTTACACGACGTCCTGTGGATGGCCGCGGTGGCTGCCCGGCGGCAGCCGCAGGAACCCCGGGTGTCGTTCACGCTGCACCTGCCCCACCGCGGCTCGCGCCAGCGGCTCGTCCACCTGGTGCTCGCCATCGGGCCGGGCGACCGCGGCGAGCCCGTGGTCACGATCGGCTATCCGGAGGACTTCTGATCATGGCCGCCACCAAGGCGATCGGATACTGCCGGGTCAGCAGCATCGGACAGGCCCAGGACGGCAAGGATGGTCTCCCGCGGCAGCGGGCGGCCATCCGGACCTACTGCGCGAGCAAACGGCTCGATCTCGTCGAGCTGCACGAGGATCCCGGTGTGTCGGGAACGGTGCCGCTGGAGGGGCGCAAGGGTCTCTCCACTGCGCTGCAGCGTTGCGGTGAGGCCGGGGCGGCGGTCCTGGTCATCGAGCGCGCCGATCGGTTGGGGCGCGACCTGATCGTGTCCGAGATGGCTGTGCGGGCGTTCGGCGAGGCCGGCGTCGCCATAGTTACGGCCGACACCGGGCAAGACCTCACCGACGCGAACAGCGACCCGAGCCGCAAGCTGATCCGGCAAGTTCTCAACGCGGTTGCCGAGTACGAACGGTCGGCGCTGGTCGCGAAACTGCGGGCTGCCCGAGAGCGAAAGAAGCAGAGCGGCGGGCACGCGGTCGGATGTTACCGGTTCGGCGAACATCCGGAACGCCCGCGGGAGGCAATTGTACTCGCTCGGATCCGGGAGTTGGGTTCAACACGTCGGCACCGACGCCGACTGACTCTTGCCGAGATTGCATCCAGCCTCAACCGCGAAGCCCACGCGTCTCGGAGCGGACGCGCCTGGACGCCGTCGATGGTCCGGGACATCCTGGCATCCCGGCGGAACGGAAGGCGCCGACAGGGATGAGTAAGCAAGACGAACAACAACAGCAGGTCGAGCGGTTCTACCTCGACGCCTTCCTCGCGCGCGTCCAGGAGAAGGTGAGCATGGTTGAGGCCCGACCGCGTGGCCACCCGCCCGACTTCTTGGTCAGGGATGCAAAGGGCCTACTCGGACTCGAACTGACCGGCGCCTACCTCGGATCTGATCAGGCTGCCGGATCGCCCCGCAAGGAGCAAGAGACCACAAGGTCTCGGCTGCTCGCGAGAGCCGCAGACTGCTACTACGCCAACCCAAGTGCGCCAGTTCACGTGACAGTCGACCTGCCGGACGGGTTCTCGATCACGCCCAGACTTCTGGCCCTGCATATTGCCACCAACCGCAGTCCAGTAGTCGGGACGGTGCGCAAGTTCGAGGTCTCGGACGCAAACGGACACAATAGGCCGTGGGCCAAGATCCGCGTGCGGACACTCCCACCGTGGTTTCAGGACTACCGGCACTGGCAGTGCGTGAACAACGCCATCGGATGGCGTGGACTTCTCTCCCGCGACCAAGTCCAAGCCACGATCGACGGGAAGGCCAAGAAGATCGACAGATACAGGGCGGCAACGGCCCGGGTAGGCTTACTCATCCACGTCGATCGAACCCGCTCATCAGGGATGGTCGCCTGGGAAGGGGGGTCGGTCAGCGCTTCAGGCTTCGACGCAGTCTGGCTCTACCTTCATCCAGAACGCGTCTACCGGCTGCATTGATGTTAGGAATCACCAATCGCAACATCGAGACCGCCGCTCACAATCGCGCCGAACGCATTCGCTCCGGGCGCCAGAGCCCACGCCTGCAGGTAGATGTGAAGGCCAAGGAGCGACGCATCGAACGGGATGCCGAGACTGAACTGCGAAGCCCCCGACACCGGCAGACTGCACGGCGATGCCGTCGCCAACGCTGCATCATGATGCATCCAGCACCCCGGCATGCCGAATCCCGTCAGCGGAAACGGCAGGGAGAAGACGAGCCAGGAGGATCGGTCAGTCCCGATGGCCATGCCAGCAGCCACGCTCGGCACGTTGTCGATCTGGCAAACAAATGTGTCGCCCAGGCGCGGTCTAGAAGCAGCAGCTGCTGCTATGCCCAAGGGGGGACTCCCGCATGGCACGCCGTAGGGCGTTGCGGATGACGGGAGGGCACAGGGCTCGAAGCTCCACAGAGTCCCGTCGGAGAAGTAGGAAACGAGATGCTGCGATCGCCCATCGAACGCTGCAGCGTGCCAGAACGGCAACGGGCCGATGGAACTCACAAGGGTCCATGAAGCGCCGTCCCATTCCCACACATCACTCGTGCTCAAAGCAGGGTCACCGAAACCCCCGAAGCTGACCACCCTGCTGCGGATCGGGTCGAAGGCCATCGAGTGATACGCAGAGTCCACCAGCGGCACGCTTGCCGACATCCATGCCGAGCCATCCCACGTCCACGTGTCCCCCATTCGGCCGATGCCCGTGCTATCCAGCCCGCCCATCATCACGGTTTGCCCTCGGGCCGCGTCGAATGCCATCGCGTGCGCCGCCCGACCTGGCGGGCCAGGCACACCCTGCTGAGTCCAAGCTCCGCCATCCCACAACCAGGTGTCTCCGAGTACACCGCCGCCGGCAGCGCCTCCGCCGAACAAGACAGTACGGAACCGCAAGGCGTCGTAGGCCATTGCGTGGCTGGAACGGGCCACAGGCCCTGCCCCGCCGACCTGGCTCCATGAACCGCCGTCCCACTCCCAGGTGTCCTGGAGTGGGCCGGCTCCAGGTGCAAGTCCGCCAAAGAGCACGGTCCTCTGGCGTGCCACATCAAAGACCATCGCATGTAAGTAGCGGGCCGGCGGGCCCAAGGTCGCCACCTGCAACCAGGCAGCGCCGTCCCACTCCCACGTGTCCACCGGTTGCGGCACGCTCGTCGAGCCACCGAACAGCAGCATGCGGCCCCGATGAGCATCGAAGGCCAGCTCCGGAAAGTTCCTTGGACCCGGACCTGCTTGCGGACTCGCCGCTTGAACCCAACACCGGCTCTGGCCGAATCCGAGTGAGGTCAGCAGGGCGGCAATTGGCAGTGCGTACGTCGCTCTGATCATCGGGCGCTCGTCCTTTCTCGGCGCAAGGCTAGCAGCCCCCCGGCCAGACCTGGACCCTGAACTGAGCCAACGCGGAATCTCTGCCGCCGGCAGCGCGGCTGGATTCAGTCCAAGCGGGACCACCGAGACCGGGTCGAGGAATGCGAGGCCTGCGCCCGCAGAAGGCGATCGGCAACAAGACCTGGCGAGAGTGAGCGTCGACCGAGTCACCGCTGCGATGTGACCGGACCCTGCGCTCCGCCACTGCCGCGCGCGGAAGGCACGTCGGCAAGGGGCGACGGTCGCGGCGGCCTTGCATCGCGTGCAAGTGCTTGACGGACAAGGAGCGGCACCGTCAACCCATGGAGCCGTAGGACTCTGGCTCCCCGACGGACTTGAGCCTCCATCGAGGTTGACCTCCGTCAGCGCCCGGTCAAGCCCCCACAACCCGCCGTGTGCGTCAGTGCTCGCCAAGCCGCCGCGCCGCGCGCCTCCGCGCCAAGTGCGCCGAGACTCGAAGGGTGGCCTCCCAGAGCAGCGCACTGGTGGGCAAGCTGCTCGAGGAGAATGAGCGCATGCGCAAAGGAACTGGAGGAGGTACGCGCGCGGCAGAGTACGGACTGATCACCGCAGGTCGCCCGCTCTGGACTACCACCCGGACTACCACTTCGACCGCGACTACCACCGTACCAGCGCAAGGCCTCGACATCTCTCGCACGCAGTTGCAACGGACGCAACCTCGCGATAGATTCCGAGTTGAAGCAACTGAGCGCAGTTGCGTCAGCGCGCTGGTTTGGGTCGGGACCCGCTTCCCAAGCTGAATGTCGTCGGTTCGATCCCGATCACCCGCTCCATTCAAAACGTCTGACTCCCAAGCACTTGGGCACTTCGCCTCGCCGAGGCGAACGCACTGGTCACCTCTGAGCTGCTGTAGGAATACAGCAGGAGGACTGCTGTGAAGCCCAAGAAGCTGCGCGTCCCCGCGCCGGTGCACCACCGGCCGAGCGGTCAGGACGTCGTGTTCCTCCGCGATGCCGAAGGCCGGCGTCGCATGATCTACCTCGGTGAGCACGGTTCCACCGATGCTGCCCGCCGCTACCGGGAGGTGCTGGCCGAGCACTTGGCCGGCAAGCCCGTCGCCACGGCGACGCGGCGGCGGGAGCCCGCCAGCGACTGGCCGAACGTGGCCCAGCTCTGCGCCGCCTTCCTGCTCGATGCCCAGGGCTACTACGTCGACGCCGCCGGCAACCGGTCGCGCGAGGTCGACAACTTCCGGCTCGCGCTCCGGGCCGTGCTCACCCTGTTCCGCGACACCCCCACCGACCGGTTCACGATCAACGACCTCATCGAGGTCCGGCAGGCCCTGATCGACGGCAAGTACGGCTACCAGACCGGGAAGTCCGGGCGGCGCGCCGGGATCGGCAGCAGGAAGCGCAGCCGCACCTACATCAACGCCACCCTGCGGCGCATCAAGCAGGTGTTCCGCTGGGGCACCGAGCGTCGGATGGTGCCGGGGTCGGTCTGGCACGAGCTGTCGGCGCTGCGGAGCCTGCCGATCGGCCGGTGCGCGGCCCGGGAGACGGAGCCGGTCGAGGCCGTGCCCTGGAGCATGGTCGAGCCGGTGCTGGAGCGCCTGCCGCGGCCCCTGGCCGCTTGCGTGCGGTTGCAGTTGTGCACCGGCATGCGTCCGTCCGAGGCGCTCCAGATCCGCATGGGCGACGTCGACCGCAGCGGCGACGTGTGGCTCTACACGGCCAAGAACCACAAGAACAACTGGCGGGGCCAGGCAAGGGTCGTGGCACTCGGCCCGGAGGCCCAGGCTGTGCTGACGCCGCTGCTGCGGGTCGACGGCGGCTACCTGCTCTCCCCCCGCGATGCCGCCGCCGAACAGAAGGCGGAGAAGCGCGCGGCCAGGAAGACACCGATGACCCCCAGCCAGCTGGCGAGGGCCGAGCGCAACGCGGCCAAGGAGCCGGCGGTCGGCGACCACTACGGCCTCGACGCCTACCGCAAGGCCATCCACCGTGCTTGCGACCAGGCCGGGATCCCGCGCTGGTCGCCGCACCGGTTGCGCCACGCCAAGGGGACGGAGCTAGCCAGGACCGAAGGCATCGAGGTAGCCCGGGTCGCGTTGGGGCACAAGGATGACCGAGTCACTAGGCGGTATGTTGTAGCGGCCGAGCTGGACTTGGCCGTCGCGGTGGCGAGGAAGCACGGGTGATGGCCACCCCAGCAGGCCAGGGGCAGCTGCCCCTCCCGAGACAGCTCCATGGCTTTGGCCTCGATTGAAGAGGACACCACCTTCCCCGCAACACAAGCGAGGCACTCCACTTCGGGGTGGCCAGCCCGGAAGGTGTGGACTACCATCCGAGGGACCGTCAACGGGTCCGGCAGTAGAATCCGCAGTAGCAACAGGACGATGAGCACTTGGCCCAGACTCTCCAAAGCACCGATCGTTGAGGGGCTCATCGACATCCGGGTTGAGCCCTCCGCAAGTGCTTCGGGAACGGCGCTCAAGGCGGCTGCCGATGAACTCGCAGCCGAGTTCCCCTCCCGGTCCGAGCTGCACGCGTTCGTGGCGCAGTTTCAGATCGCGCCGACGCCGCCCGCGCCTGCACTCACCACAGCGGACACACCCCAGGGGTTCATCCTCCGCTCGCTCGACGAGAAGTGGGTCGCCCAGTTTCGCGTCGACGGATTCACGGTGTCTCGACTGCACCCCTACAGCGATTGGGAGGAACTAAAGACCAAGACTGCCGCCCTTTGGTCCCGGTACCTAGCCGCGGCCAAGCCCGCGAAAGTCGTGCGAATCGCCTGCCGGTACATCAACCGCGTCCCGTTGCCTGTGGGCGAGTCCTTCGACAAGACCTTCCTCACGAGCTTTGCAGTTGGCCCAAGTCTTCCGCAATCGGTCGCAGGCTATCTCCTCCGCGTAGCCCTTCCGTTCGAAGAGCAGAACGCACTTGCCATCCTCACCCAGTCGTTGGAGGGGAACGCCACAGACTGCATCCTCGATATTGATGTGTTCTCCGAGAACCCTCAAGGTATCGATCAAGCCTCTCTTTGGGACAAGCTCGGCAATCTCAGAGATATCAAGAACCGCATCTTCTTTGGCAGCTTCACGGAGGCCGCACTGGAGAGATTCAAATGACGCGAACAACTGGTAATCGATCGGCCCCCACGATGCTGATGAAGCCGACGATCCGCGTCGCGACGAACGCCCTTTTCTTTGTCTCTGCGATGGGTGCAAGCCCGCAGTCCATGCAGGTTCAAGACCAGCTCCGGGACTTGCGGTTGCACCATGCACTACCAGCCTCTACGAGACGGGACTCACTCCGCGAACGATTCTGCTTGCTCGCGCGGCAATGGCAGCGCGAGACGCAGTGGCTCTCTTCTACCACGGATATCGCCATGCACCCTGCCTACCAGGCAATCATCGGCATGGGGCCCGAGGCGATTCCAATGATCCTCGAAGAACTTGGCGGAGGTAGCGGATACTGGTTTTGGGCGCTCAAGGCGATCTCTCGCGAGGATCCAGTCGCCCCGCGTGACCGCGGGTCAATACCAGCAATGCGGGCCGCGTGGCTCAAATGGGGCAGCGCCAAGGGTCTTCTCCGACAATCGTCAGTAACTGCATGAAACGCGGCGAGGCGGACCTGCCCTCGATCCCTAACAAGGCGACCCTAGGCCCTGCGTGATGTTTGCACAGTGGTTAACCGCAATGCAGGCGCAGTTCCCCTCGCTGACCACAACGAACTGCCGCGTCACCAGCCCTGCGGACCAAGGCTACAACTGCATAGCATGGGCAGCAGACGATCAAGACCGCTGGTGGTGGCCAGATCCGCTAGGCCAGTGTTACTGGCCCCCGGAGGCCCGACGCGAGGTAGTCCTCGAAGCGTTCATTGAGGCATATCAACTACACGGCTACGTTGACCGATCTAGTGCAGCACTGGAACCGGCCACGCAGAAGGTCGCCATCTACACATCAGCGGCAGGAGTGCCTACGCACGCGGCGCGCCAGCTCCCAGACGGCTGGTGGGCCAGCAAGCTTGGGCCGCAAGTCGACATCGAGCATGAGCTTGGCGCCCTCGATGGACCGATGTACGGGAGCGTTGCCGTGATCCTTGCCAGACCAGTTCAGTGAACTCCAGCAGAGGCCGACGATCGAGCAATAGTGCACGTAGCAGGACACGGCCTCACGCACTCGTCATCGCGAACACCATGTCCGTCACCTGGCGCCGGAACGCCTCGTTCTCGACGAACTGCTTGTAGACCTCGGTGTCGTCCTTCAGCAACGTAAGCATGACCTTGGCCAGCGCCTTGTCGTGCTCGATCCTGGCCGCTGCCGGAGTGTTCTTCTTGGCGTTTTGGAAGGCCGGATCCGCCGCTACCTGTGGCGCGATGTCGTCGCGGATCCTGCGCGCCACCCGATCTGCATCGCTGAACAGCGTGCCGAACTGCTCGTTGAAGGTCTTCAGGATGTTCGACAGCCGGTCGAGTTCGGCCTCCCGCTTGCCGCCGCCGCCCTCGACAGGGATGGGGCCGATCTCGGCGTCCTTGTCGTCGAGCGCGATGGCCTGGGCCGCCCGCTTCTCGACGCGGTAGCTGTCCATGTCGATGGTCTCCAGGATGCCCTTGCTGAGGTCCTCCTCCTTGGGCGCCGGCAGCTTCGGCACCAGTAGGCTGAGCAGGATCGACAGGCACTCCCAGTCCCTGTTGGAGTAGGGCAGCACCGCGGCCAGGAAGTCGTAGGTGCGCGTGAAGGCCTTGGCCTTGCCCTTGAACTCGACCTGGGCGTCTTCGTCGAGCTGCTGCACGTAGACCGCCACGCAGGCGTCCAGGATCGGGTCGAGCTGGTCGCGCTCTGCCCCCTTCAGGAACAGGTCGACGACGCGCTCGACCTGCTCGGGTGAGTAGACCTGGGCGTTGTCGAGCGCCGTCTTGAGGTCGTGCAGCTTGTTGGGATCGGTCTCCTCGGCCAGCACCGTCGTGCGGTAGTAGTCCGAGAACGCCTTGGTGATCGTGTCCAGGCCGTTCTGGAAGTCGAGCACGAACACGTCGCGCTTCTGCGGGTGCGCCCGGTTGAGCCGCGACAGGGTCTGCACGGCCTTGATGCCGGACAGCGGCTTGTCGACGTACATGGTGTGCAGCAGCGGCTCGTCGTAGCCGGTCTGGAACTTGTCGGCGCAGATCAGGAAGCGGTAGGGATCCTCCCGGATCTTCTTGGCGATCTCGCCGCTCGGGAACCCGTTGAGCGACGCCTCGGTCACCTTGCCGCCGCCGAAGTCGTGCTCGCCCGAGAACGCGACGATCGCCTTGTGGGGGCTCTTGCGCTCCTCCAGGTAGGCCTTGAAGGCCTGGAAGTACTGCACCGCCCGCTCGATGCCGTTGCAAACCACCATCGCGCGCGCCTTGCCGCCGATCTTCGCCAGCGCCATCACCTGGTCATGGAAGTGGTCGACCATGATCTCCGCCTTGAGCCGGATCGCGTGGTCGTGGCTCTCGACGTACTTCCGCAGCTTCTTCTGCGCCTTCTTGGTGTCGAACTCCGGGTCGTCGGCGATCTTCTTGACCAGCTTGTAGTAGCTGTCGACCGGCGTGTAGCTCTTCAGCACGTCGAGGATGAAGCCCTCCTGCACGGCCTGTTTCATCGTGTAGCTGTGGAACGGCCGGTGCTTGACCTTGCCCTCGGCATCCGGCGGCAGCGGCTCACCGAACATCTCCAGCGTCTTGTTCTTGGGCGTCGCGGTGAACGCGAAGTAGCTGGCGTTGGTCAGCAGCTTGCGCGCCCGCGTCCGCGCGTCGAGAGCATCGTTGACGGTGTCCTCGGGGTCGGCGAGCGCCGTGCTGACGGCCGCCGAGGTCTTGCCGCCCTGGCTCGAGTGCGCCTCGTCGATGATCAGCGCGAAGGTGCGCCCCTTCTCCTCCTTCTCGATCTCGTCGAGGATGAACGGGAACTTCTGCACCGTCGAGATGATGATCTTCTTGCCCTGCTCGATGAACCGACGCAGGTCGCCCGAGTGCGCGGCGTGCCCCACCGTCTCCTTCACCTGCAGGAACTGCTTGATCGTGCGCTGGATCTGGTCGTCGAGAACGCGCCGGTCGGTGACCACGATCACCGAGCCGAAGATCTCCTTGTCGTTCTTCTTCTGGCTGATGAGCTGGTGGGCCAGCCAGGCGATCGAGTTGGACTTGCCGCTACCGGCCGAGTGCTGAACAAGGTAGCGGTGCCCCGCCCCGTGCTGCTGGACGTGCGCCAGGGCCTGTCGCACGACGCCGAGCTGGTGGAACCGCGGCCAGATCTGCGTGCGCTTCTTGCGCCCGGTCCTCTCGTCCTTCTCCTCGACGATCTGCGCGTAGTTCTCGAGGATGTTGGTCAGCCCGGCCGGCGTCAGCACCTGCTTCCACAGGTAATCGGTCTTGATGCCGTCGGGGTTCGGCGGGTTGCCGGCACCGTCGTTCCACCCCTGGTTGAACGGCAGGAACCACGAGGCCTTGCCCTTCAGTTCGGTGCACATGCGCACCTCGGCGTCGTCGACGGCGAAGTGCACGACGCAGCGCCCGAACTCGAACAGCTTCTCGCGCGGGTCGCGGTCGCGGCGATACTGCTCGACGGCGTCCTCGACGGTCTGCTTGGTCAGTCGGTTCTTCAGTTCGAAGGTCGACAGCGGCAGCCCGTTGACGAACAAGCACAGGTCCAGAGCCCGCCGGGTCTCGTCGTTGCTGTAGCGGAGCTGGCGGGTCACCGAGAAGCGGTTCTGGGCGTGCAGTTCGCCGGCCTTCTGGTTGCCCGGCGACGGGGTGCCGTAGAACAGGTCGAAGTGCAGGGGGCCATGGTCGATACCCTTGCGCAGCACGTCGATGACGCCGCGCTTGCCAACCTCGGAGGACAGGCGGGCCAGGAAGTTGCGGCGGGCGATGTCGTTGGCGTCGAGGTGGTTCTTGATACCGAGCTTGGCGAGGGCATCGGGCTGCGTCGCGCGCCAGAACGCGAACAGCTGCCAGAGGTCGAGCGCGTAGGACCGATCGAAGTCAGTCGGCCAACCGGCGAGCCAGCCGTTGCCTTGGGCCGGTGGGGTCTTGCCGAAGTGCGCGGGGGCCTCGGCGATGCGGTCGGCGGGGGCCGGCGCGAGGCCGTCCACGCCGGTCATGTGCCGCATGATCAGGGTCTCGAGCCCCTTCTCGCTGGTGTCGGTGGTCATGCAACGACCTCCTCGTCGACCGCATCCGTCTCGTCGATCAAGTCGGCATCGCACTCGACAGCATCGAGCGGCGCTTCGTCGGGCAGACGAGCCGCCACCTCGCGCACGTCGAGCTTGCCGGTCACCACGTCGGCAACGAGTCGCGTGCGATACTCACGTAGGAGGTCGATCTCGCGTTCGAGGCGGCCCGCCGCCGTCATTAGCGCACGCGTTTCCAGATCAATAAACGCGACGATTGCCTCCTGCTCACCCCAAGGCACCCTAATGTTCGGCATCTGCTTGAAGCTGTCCCAGTAGAGCCGGTTTCGGTCAGACACGATACCAGTGGAATGACGGTTGACCTGGTCCTTGTAGAATGCCGTGTGGAACACGTGGTCATAGAATCCCGTGGATGCGCCAGGGCGAGGTGCAAGCACGACGTACGCAGGACTCACCAGTCCATCAACCGGCGCAACACCGGCGGCCCCTTGCCACATCCGCATAGTGTTGTAGGCAAGATCGCCCCTGTAGATGCGCTTGTACTTCGCAGAATCACTGATGAGTCGCTTCGGGCGGCCAAACTGATCGTTCGCTTCCGGAGTCACCCCTGATCGCAAGCTGACCTGCAGCACAGGCAACCCACCAACTCCGGCCTCCACGCGGTGCGAGAACAGGGCCATGTTTCGCACTACCTCCCAATGCTCCGGAATGTCGCCGAGCCAGGGGATGCCGGAGGCCTTGAGCGGGACGGAGGGGTCGAGGCCGCGGGTAACGGCGCGGTGGATGATGACCTGCTTCTGCTCCTGCAGCAGCGCGATCACCTTGCGCTTCACCCGGATCGCCCGCTCCAGCCGCCCGTTCGCGTAGTCCAGGAAGCGCACGATGGCCTTCAGTTCTGCCTCTTCGGGTAGGGCGATTGCAATCCGCTCGACTTGACCTGAGGCAAGGTGCCTGACCGTCGTTGACCACGTCACGTCGTTGATCATCTTGAGCGGGCGCGGCAGCACATAGCGCAGAAACTTGTCGCTGGCACTGTCGCCAGATCGCACGCAGCACACTCTCTGGTTTAGAAGTGCTGGCTCGTCACCTGCCCAGGTGCCAACGTTGAAGTCCCCGTCCATTCCAATGAGGACCTCGCCAGGCTGTACTCGCGCGGCCTCGATCCAAGATCCTCCGTATCGCGTTGCTGTGCGGGAGCTATTGAGGTCGCGGATTCGGATCAGTGGATAACGACCGGAGTCAGAGAACAGAGAGGAGTCAAACGGGAAGCCGTTGACCACTTTGGCCAACTCCCGCACTTTCTTGATACACCAATGTTCCGGCACTTCGCCTAACCACAGTACGTTGGAGTTCTTGGTCTTCGGGTAGGGCCGCAGGTCGACAATCATCACAGCACCTCGAACCACCGCTGGATCTTCTTCGCCATCAGCTTGCGCCGCTCCTCCAGGAACACGTCGTAGTCCGGCAAGTTGCCATCGAGCAGCGACCTCGGGAGGCAGTGAGCCTGCAGGTTCGCCGCCAACTCCTCCCGACTGGTGATCCCTCCGTACCTCTTCTTGCCGCCGTCGCACTGCTCGACCAGCTCCCGGAAGTAGTTCTCCGGTGCCTTGTCACCGATCGCGATGTTGATCTCGCACTGCGCGCGCACGTAGTTGGCGATCTGATTGTACTGCCCCTTGTGCAGCCCCTGCTTCTTCAGGTGCTTCCTCGGGAAGACGTGGTGCACGTCGCTTCTGTTAAGCAGCAGGTCCTGCACGGTGATGTCGCGCGACAGGAAGCCCTTGTCGTTCGCCTTCACCTGCGCGGCCTGGTAGGCCATGAAGAACGCGCTGTTGGAGAACGAGGTGTCGAGTTCGAGCGGCAGCAGGTTGTCCCAGAAGTTGGCGTTGAGCTGGCTCGCGATCGTCGCCTCGCAGTAGTTGCCGATCCCCTGAGCGTCGATCTGGCGGATGTCGTAGTCGATGTCCGTCTCGGGGTTGCCCCTGCTGTAGCGCCGCGTCAGCACCGCCAGCGCGTACCAGCGCCGGACCAGCCGCTCCAGGTCGGCGGCCGGCAGCCCTTGGTCGCGACCGCGCAGGTAGAGGATATAGGCGAAGTTCAGGTTGTTCTGCGCGGCGATCAGGTCCGCGGTCACGAAGCCCGCCGAGCGGATGATCATCGTAAAGCGGTCGAAGTGCGTCTTGTTGACGAACGCCAGCACCCCCTTCTTGAGCCGCCCGAACGAGGCCTCGGCGATCGCCTCCTCGTACTGCTTGGTCTCGAAGTTGCGACCCGACAGCAGCGCGACGAGGTCCTGCAGCTTGCCGCGGCGGAACTCGCTGGCGAACGCCACGCGCAGCATGTCGGTGTAGCTCGGGTCGTAGATGTCGTCGTTGACGTCCTTGAGCCACTTCATCGCCGGGAAGAACTCGGAGTCGGCGAAGGACTTGTCGCCTTTGGCGATGCGGTCGACGTGCTCGGGCGACTTGGCGCAGTGGCAGAAGTAGTCGATCGCCTTGCGCAGCAGGTTGCCGTGGTAGGTGTCGTTGGCGGCGATCTTCGACATCGCGAAGTCGGCCTGGCTCAACTGTGAGCCAGCGGAGTTCACGCGGATGAAGATCTCGGTGACCGTCTCGATGTCGAGGTCTTCGGCCAGCTCGATGATGCCGACGTGGTTGTTGATGATCTTGCGCAGCTTCTCCAGCGTGGCGAACACGGCGTCCTCGTCGACGCCGGGGTTGGCCTTCACGTAGGCGCGCGTCACCTGCAGCATCTTGGCGTCCGGGGCGAAGATCGTCGCGACGTCCTCGATCCAGGCCACGTCCTTGCGGATCGCGGGGTTGGCGACCTCGAACCGCTCCTCGATCGGGTGGAAGGCGATGCGGATGCGGACCGTTTCGTAGTCCTCAGTCAGGACCTCACGCCCGAGCAGCGCCGCCATCAGAGCAGTCACGCGCTGCTGGCCGTCGATCAGGATGCGCTTGCCGGCGGACGGCGAGCCGTCCTTGAGTCGCACGGTCGGGTTGCGCCACGCGATCAGGTAGCCGACCGGGTAGCCCTGGTAGAGCGAGTCGAGCAGGTTGCGGACCTTGGTCGCCTCCCAGACGAACGGACGCTGGATCTCGGGGATCGCGATCTCGCCAGACTTGACCCAGGTCATCAGGGTCTCGATCGGGTGGGGTGCGACGGAGTAGC
This sequence comes from Planctomycetota bacterium, assembly GCA_050245995.1. GTDB lineage: Bacteria > Planctomycetota > UBA1135 > UBA1135 > UBA2386 > JBFWWV01. Next base: position 65,385 of record JBFWWV010000003.1, read on the forward strand.
GCTGGGTCGCCATCAGCGGGCTCCCTCGAACAGTTCATCCAACAGGCCCTCGGCCTCCTTCTCGACCTTGAGGATGTCGGCGCGGATCTCGTCGAGCGTGCGCAACGGCTGCGGCTTGTAGAAGTGCCGGGTGAAGCTGATCTCGTAGCCGATCTTCGTGGCCCCTTCCTTGATCCAGGCGTCGGGGGTGTAGGGCAGGACCTCGCGGCGGATGAAGGCCTCGATACCCCCCTCTTCGAGCAGCGGCACCTGCTCGGTGTCGCGCAGGTCGCTGTCGGGCTCGTACTCGACGATGGCCGGCTTGTCGTTGATGGTCGCCTCGTAGAGGCCATGGGTCGGGTCGGGCTTGTGCTTGCCGGGCTTGTTAACCTTGGCGATGACGGGCGGCGCTGTCTCGACGCGCCAGCTCACGGCGCGCAGGAGCTGCTTCTTGTCGGTGGCGGACAGCTTGATGTCGAGCTTCTTGAGTGCAGCATCGACCTGGTCGCGGAACTCGTTGTGGTCCTCGTGGACCTTGTCGCCGAGTGCCTTGCGGAGGGCGGTGGCGGTTTCGACGAGGCGCGCGTCGCGCTCCCAGGTCTTGGAGTCGAGGAGCTTCTTGCGCTTCTTCTCGGGCAGCCCCTTCTTGCTGCCGCCGTCTTCGTCGTCCTCGTCGGTGTCGTCCGCACCCCAGTCGGCCAGGCGCTGCTCCAGGGCCTTCTGGACCTTGCCGAAATCCGTGACCAGCGCCTCGCCGAACTCCTCGTAGAGCACCGCACGCACGTCCTCGTCGCCCGAGTTGAAGCGCAGCGTCTCGATGCGGGGCAGCGTCAGCTGGCTGTGCAGGCGCAGGGGTCGCTCGACCGTGACCTTCCAGTAGCCGAAGGCGGCGTTGGCGAAGATCTTGGACTCCGGCGTCTCGGCGAAGTCGAGGAAGGTCTTGCTGATGCGGTTGATGTCGGCCGCCGCGAGTTCGCAGTTCTTCTTGCCGAGGTTTTTGCGCAGCGGCTGGAACCACTGCGTCGCGTCGATCAGCTGCACCTTGCCCTGCCGGTGCGCGGGCTTGCGGTTGGTCAGCACCCAGACGTAGGTGGCGATGCCGGTGTTGTAGAAGAGGTTCAGCGGCAGGGCGACGATGGCCTCGACGAAGTCGTTCTCGATCAGCCAGCGGCGGATGTTGCTCTCGCCCTGGCCGGCGTCGCCGGTGAACAGCGAGCTGCCGTTGTGGACCTCGGCGATCCGGCTGCCGAGTTCCGAGTCGTGGTTCATCTTCGACGCCATGTTGGCGAGGAAGAGCATCTGGCCGTCGCTGGAGCGGGTGACGAGCGACAGCTCCTCGTCGCCGTGCTGAATGCGGAAGCGCGGGTCCCGCATCCCGTCCTTGCCCCCCATGTTCTCCAGGTCCTTCTTCCAGCTCTTGCCGTAGGGTGGATTGGCGAGCATGAAGTCGAACTCCTGCGCCGGGAAGGCGTCGTTCGCCAGCGTCGAGTATCCGGCGCCGCCGACGATGTGGTCGGCGTTCTCGCCCTCGCCCTTCAGCAGCATGTCGGCCTTGCAGACCGCGTAGGTCTCGGGGTTGATCTCCTGACCGTAGAGGTGGGCCTTGACCTCAAGGCCTCGCTTCTCGGCGATGGCCTTCAGGGTGTCCTCGGCAATCGTCAGCATGCCGCCGGTGCCGCAGGCGCAGTCGTAGAGCAGGTAGCTGCCCGACTTGATCTGGTCAGCGACCGGCAGGAAGACGAGGTTGGCCATCAGGCGGACCGCGTCGCGCGGCGTCCAGTGTTCGCCGGCCTCTTCGTTGTTTTCCTCGTTGAACTTGCGGACCAGCTCCTCGAACACCGTCCCCATCGCGTGGTTGTCGAGGCCCGCGGGTGACAGGTCGATCGACGGGTCGAGGAACTTGGCGATCAGAGTGCCGAGGGCATCGTCTCGTGAGAGCGTCTGCAGCTGGTTGCGGAACTTGAAGTTGTCGAGGATGTCCTGGACGTTCGGCGAGAAGCCGTTGAGGTAGTCCTCGAAGTCGGCGAGCAGCTGCTGCTGGCTGCCGCGGGACTTGAGGTCGCGCAGGGTGAACTTGGAGGTGTTGTAGAAGGCCTGCCCGGCGGCGGAGCAGAGGGCCGCCCGCTGCTCGGTGATGCCGGCCTTGTCGAGCATCGCCTTGGCGTCGAGCACAGCCTTCTTGGTCGGCTCCAGGACGGCGTCCATGCGGCGCAGGACGCACATGGGCAGGATGACGTCGGGGTACTTGCCGCGCTTGAACAGGTCGCGCAGGACGTCGTCGGCGATGCCCCAGATGAAGGAGACGATCTTGTTGTGGGTGGCCTGGTCCATGGTGCTGCGTGCGTGCCTCGAGCCGGGAGGCAAGCGAACACCTTCGCACCCGCGGCAAGGGGCGCGCTCGACGACGCGCCGCTCCGAGGAGCGCAACGGACGACTGCAGGGCCTGTCTCTCCGGCTGGTTCCGTCCTTGGCAGGGACGGGCCAGCGGAGAGCGTAGCCAGGGGGCCGCCCGGATTCCCAGCACCGCGCCGCCGATCTGCCTTCGGCGCCGCAGGTTGTGGCCGAGCGGAGCGACTCGGCACCGCCTCGGTCAGACCCGCCGGGTCGCGGCGAACGCCCTCAGTTCCTCGACGCCGCCCTTCCGCTTGCAGTAGCCGCAGCCGAACTCGCCGGACTCGGCCTGGAGGTAGATGTGGTAGTGGCCGCCTGGGCAGTTGGCGCACCAGGACGCCGGACAGCGGGTGGAGCCTACGGTCTTCGACTGGGCAATGATGTTCCACGGGCAGCACACAGGCTCGAGCGGCAGCCAGCTGGGCTTGGCGCCAGGCTGGGGCTAGCGAGCTTGGCCCCTCGCCAGCGGCCCGACCACGTTGGAGTTGGTCGGGGCACGCCATGCGTCGCTCGTCCAGGAGTTCACTCGAGGTCCTCGTCGCGGGCGGCCTTCAGTCGCTCGTCGCGGACGTCGACGAAGCTCTTGATGTAGGAACGGGACCTGCGCTGCACCGGGCTCGTCATCCCGCCGCCGCACCATTCATGAGCTTCTCCCGCGCCCCCCGCTTCCTGCGGGGCGCGGGAACCCACCAGAGACTGCCGGGCCGTAGCAACGGCCGAGCTGGAGGCATGCACGCCACGTGACGGCCCAAGGGGAGTGAGCTCGCGGTCCTGCTGTCGCCGGCGCGCGGTGTGCCGCCGGAGACCGGTCGGCGCGGCACCAACGTGGATGCGCCCACAGTTGTGTCAGAAGAGCCGGTCTTCGCCGGGCGAGGACAGACCGGTGACGCGCGCGGCAGGGAATGAGGGGACACCGCCGACACCGGGGGGCCATCCATGGCATCAGCCCGTCGGTGCCGAATCGACCGGGGGCCGGGTGGGGACCGGGCGGGGACCGGCATCTGATTCCATGGACTCCGATACCGACACGTGCGAGCATGACCCTCCCCCGGTCGTCCCGTCGCCGTCGGGATCGACGCGGGCGAATGGGGCGACGAGCGGGCACATGACGGCCATACCGCCGAACAACCCGCCGAAGAAGGCCATCAGGCCGGGGATGGCCCCGAGCACGATTCTGGGGCCCACATCCTGCCCGAGAACCCGCGCAGAGAAGGCGACTATCCCTCCGGCGATCCCGAAGGCCTGAGCGCGACGTCCCACGTAGCGATCAGGCTTCGCCTCCGGAAGCCAGTCAGCTAGCAGCTCGGGTCCGGTCTTGGAGGCAACGTAGCCCAGCCCAAGCGCCGCACCGCCCAAGCAGAGTGCGCTGCCCAGAATGGTCTCGCCCCACAGCTTGACGTCGAGTCGTGGCCTGCTCCTCACCGCGTGGTAGCCAATGAAGAGCGCGGGGAGTGCTGCGACCAGCAGCGTCCACGTGATGCCCGGGTTCATCAGGGCGATATCGGCACACTCAGAGGCGCCGCCGCACCGCCGGGCCTCTCGACCACGTCCCTCCCGCAGCACCCTGCCACTCCGTGATGCGCTCCGCGTGCGCGCAACTGCCGGTCGCATTGGCATCCCGCAGCGAGCTGGCCGAGAATCTGCCGTCCGGTGCGTTCTCTCGATGGTGTGCTTAGAGGCCCCGACCTGGCTCCCAAGCTGAATGTCGTCGGTTCGATCCCGATCACCCGCTTCATTTCCCACCGCAGGGACGCGCGAGAATCCTAGCTACAACGCCACGGCTGAGCGCAGGAATACCGCGTCTCGGTGGAACTCCAGGTAGCGCCCTTGCCTGGACGTGAACGGACCGACGTCGCACGGTCCCTCGACCTCGACTCCCATGCGGTGCAGGGATAGCCGATGCGCGACCGGGCTGACCAGCAGGCGGCCATCGGCCTCGAACGAAATGAAGCCCCGGTCGAACAGGTGGTCGATCGACGGAGTCAACATGAGGCCGTTGTCGGCATCGAGCCGCTCGGCGTTGTCGCAATCGCGCCAGGGCTTGCAGTGGCTGGCGCGGAGGTGCTCGGGCCGGTCGACGCCGGTGACGCGACATCGCGTCTCGATCTCGGCGACGCGGCGGCGGAAGAGCCCTTGGCCGCGCCGAGCCAAGATCAACGCCTCCTTCTCGGTCGGATGAACCTGCTCGTCACTCTCAATCGTCTTCGTGAGGTGCTCCTCCCACATCACCATCTCCGCGGTGGGTGTGAGGATGAGCTTGTCGACGATCTCGCTGCGGGCAAAGGCCAGAGCCTCGACACCGAGCAGCTCTGCCAAAGCAAGCGCCAGGGGCTCGCGAATCTCGGTCAGGTAGATGCTCTGCACACCGCGGCCGTCGCGGAGCAGCGGCGCATATCGGTCCGGCAGCAGCGGTCGAAGCCGTTCGATCCAGTCTGCCGGACGGAAGCCCTTCGCGACCTCGTGGAAGCTGACGTCGATCCTCCACCCGATGTCGCTCCAATTCCGACCCGCGCCACCGAACTCCTCGGGTTTGGGTGCCTCGTAGGCGTTGGACTGCGCGATGCCGAAGGCGCGGACCCAGGTGCCAGCGAATGAGAAGATGAGGTCGCCCGGCGCGACCTCCCGCATGAACTCGTAGAAGGGGTTGCGGTGACCGTCCTTCTTCCGCTTGGGCGACCAGAGGTATCCGCCTCCGACCTCGTGGCGGTAGGTCTGGTTTTGGTTGACCCACCAGTAGCGCATGTCGTCGAGGATCGGATTCGATCGAAAGCCTAGCGAGGCGCCATGACCAACTTGAGCACGCGTCGAGTCGGGTCCCAGGCCCCCTCTCCCCGCACCCATCGGCATCGGCACCTCACGCCTCGCCCGGACGCCCCCGCCGCACCCACCGGCTACCATCCCCCCATGCGCACGCCCCTCCCCCTCGCCCTGCTCGCCGCCTGCGCCGCCGCACCCGCCCAACACCCCCCGACCCTCACCCTGCCCCCGCGCGCCGCCACCGCCACAACCGGCACCCAACTCCTGCCCTCCCTGCGCAACCTGACCCTCGCCCAGCGCGAAACCCTCCTCTGGCACGAGTTCGCGGCCGGCAACGTCCCGGCCTTCCTGCGCACCCTGGTCCCGGTCACCACGCAGTCGACGATCGCCGGCCAACCGCACACGGCGACGTTCTGGTGCACGCCGGACTACGCGGGCATCGGCACGGACACCGACTGGTTCCGGATGCCGATGACGCCGACGTTGGCGCAGCTGCTGGCGGACCGACTCGAATGCGCACTGCCGACGCGGCGCATGGTGGACGCGATCTGGCAGCAGGCACCGGTGCACCTGGCGCCGTTCCCGTACAGCCCGTCGGTCTACGACATCCTGTCGGTCGACCTGTTCCACCAGCATCACGTGCAGATCGAGACGCAGCGCGGCGGCGCTGCGCAGCAGCTGCTGGTGGCGGGCATCAAGAAGGACGTGGTGGCCTCGGCGCGACTCGCCACGGCACCGGGGCGTGTGTGCATCTACGGCTGGCACCAGCTGAGCGGCACGGCGATCCAGCCGCTGTCGACGGTGCACACGTTCGGGCACGTGGACTACAGCCACGGGGTCCGGCTGGTGGCGCGCCGCATGCAGGTGGACGGCAGCTGGACGACGGTCGACGCGGTGCTGGCGGATCCGGTCCTGCATCCGCTGCTGAGTGACGAAGGTCCGTTCGCGAGCTGGCGCTATCCGCCGGGCACCGACGAGTCGTTCCCGCTGCACGACGAGTTCGCGGCTGGCGCACAGCTGTCGTCGTGGCGCGCGAAGTTCGCGCAGCCCTCAGCAGTCGCGACCACTCCACCACCGCCGAGCGGCAACGCGACGGCGCTGCGCATCATGGACCCGGCGGGCGGCACGGACAGCCTGCGACTGTCCGGCGGCCTGACGACGGACTACGGCGTGCAGGCGGACCTGCTGTGCGAACACCGGCCGCAGCTCGCAGCCGACGGCTTCGAACGGATCGGCGTCTTCGCGCGCGACCGCGCGGCGGGCGCGTTCGACGGCACGCTGTCGCAGCAGGGCGCGTGCTACGCGCTGACGTGGGACTCGCACGACGGGCGCGTGCGCTGTCTGCGCGCGGCGGGCGGCGCGCTGACCGACCTGCTGCCGGCGCCGCGGTTCCGGACCGGCACGGCGTGGCGGCGGTTCCGGATCGATGCGCAGGGCCCCACTCTCACCTTCCGCCTCGACGGCGAGCTGCTGCTGCAGACCGTCGACGCGACGCACCCGAGCGGCGAGTTCGGCATCGGCTTCCACGAGTTCTTCACCACCAACGCCAACATGCGCGGCGCGCGCGTCGACACGTTCCACGCCGACGTCCCGGGCGCCTTCGCAGTCTCGCTGACGCCGGGCCCGGCGGCCGGCGAGTTGCACCTGCGTCGGCGCCGCGGCATCCCCGGCGACCGCTACGTGTCGGCGATCACGGTCTTCCCCGGCGCCTACCCGAACGGCTGGTTCTTCGGCCTCGACCCGAACCCCGCGGATCTGCTCGCCGGCTTCGCGTCGGGCCTGCCGCTGTTCACGGGCCTGCTGGACGCGAACGGCGAGAACGACGTCGCCGCGTTCGGGCTGCCGCCGGGCATCCCGATCCAGACCGTCGGGCTCGACCTGGACCCGTGGTTCGGGTGGTTCGCGGCGTCAGCGCCGGTGGCGATCGTGACGCCATGAGGCGACCGGCACGCGTGGGCATGCCGCGCTGCTCTGCCCGGACGTCGATGCCGGTGGACCGAGAGTTGACGCGACGTCGCGGACGGTGGATCGGGCCGATCCACCGCGACGGTCACGGCACGACGACGACCGACGGCGTCCCCAGCGCGAGCCCCGACGGCTGCGCGTAGAGCACCTGCAGCGTGATCGTCAGGCCGGGCGGCAGGGGCGGGTGCGGGATCGTGCGGGTGTGCGAGCGGTCGGGCGCCCACGTGTCGAAGTAGAGCAGCGCCGCGCTGCCCGGGTCGAGCCACGACACGCCGATCGGCGTGGGCGTCTGCGGTCCGGGCTGGCTCACCAGCATGCCGAACACGCCGCCGGCAAGACCTTGTCCCTGGATCGACAGCTGGACGCCGTCGGTGCCGGCGCTCTGGCTGGCGAACGCGAACGGGACCGGCGTCACCGGCCCGACGATCGTCGCGATGCCGGGATCCGCGATCAGCGTCACGCTGGGATCCAACAGCATCTGGCCATCGATGGCGCGGATCGCCGGACTGCTGCCGGTGCCGCGGATCGTGCTCCCTGTCGCGACCAGGGTGCCGCGGTTCAGCTGCACTCCGGGTCCGGTGAAGGGACCGGTGCTGCCGCGCACCGTGCAGCTCTCCAACACCGTCACGCCGCCGGAGACCTGGAGGCCCATCAGCACCGATGGGTCCATCGAGCAGCCTTCGAGGACGACGGTGCTGTCGGTGACGCCCCCGTTGCGCAGCGGCGACGCGGCGACGTGGACCTGATCCGAACCGAAGACCTGGAGCCCCCACGGGAAACCGCCGCCCTGATGGAGGTCGCGCAGCGCGACCTGCCCACGACAGTTCACCACCTGGCAGTCGCCCGGCGCGTCCACGCCGAATCCGACCAGCGCGAACGACTCCCCGGCCGGCACCCCCTGCACGAGCACCGTGCCGAACACCCCGCCCCCCACGATGAGCGCGTTGCGGCCGATGATGCGGACCCCCTTCGACACGACGAACCCGCCGTAGGTCCCGGGCTGCACGAGGATGGTGTCGCCGGGGCTGGCCGCATGGATCGCCGCAGGGATGGTCCCGAACTGCTGTCCGGGTCCGACCGTGAGCTGTTGTTGGGCACCCGCGAACCCTGCGAGGAGACCGCAGGCGGCGAGCGAGACGAGGGACGGGCGAAGCGATGGGATCATGGCACTCTCGTTGGATAGGGCTGGTGGGCCGACTGTCGGATTGGCTGGGCTGTGGGCGCGGCGCGTTCCTGCTACCGGAGGACGACCTCGACCGAGACCTCGCTGGCGTCCGCCGGGATCGCCAGCGCGGTCGACGAGTTCGCAAGCTGCATCATCTTGACGAGGCCTTGGCTCGCGGCCGCCGCCGCGCGCAGTTCGTAGTCGCCGGCGACCAGTCCGCCGCGGATGCGGAACGCACCCGTCGCGTCGGTCGTGGCGGTCCACCGCTGGCCGGACGCGCGGTGCACGACCAGCACCTCGGCGCCCGGCGCCGCAGCGCCGCCGCCGTCGACGACGCGGCCCAGGATCTCCACGGCCGGCTCGAGTTCGATCGGCGGCAGTTCCTGCCGGCCGGCCGCGACGGCGACGCCCGTCACGGTCCTGGCACCGTGCACCGGATGATCGACCGCGAGCCAGTACGCGCCCGGCACCAGCCGCGTCAGGCGGAACGTGCCATCGCTCGCCGTCTGCACGCTGGCGCGGGTCCGGACCTCCAGGAACTGATCGGCGAACATGGCACCGACCGGCGAGTTCCGCTCCAGCCCGTCAGGCGGCAGCGCGGTGGCGACCACGGCGCCGCCGACGGCGCGGCCGGCGCGATCGACGATGCGTCCCGACAGCTCGCCGCCCTGGTCGAGGTGCACCGTGACCGCCGGCAGCGGCGCGTCGGCCACCAGGTCGAACGGCGCCGACAGCGCGAGCACGAAGCCCTCGGCGCGCACCACGGCGCGGAACCGACCGGCGGACAGGCCGCGGATCGCGGCGAAGCCGTCGGCCGCGAAGTCGCGCGGCTGCAGCGCGAGGTCGCGGATCGACGTGCGTGCGAGCACGGCGGAGCCGCCCGCGCCGCCGCCAGGAGCGCGATACTCCTGGACGATGTCGAGCGTGCAGATCTGCACTGGCCCGCCGTTCCCGTCGACGACGCGCAGCGCGAAGCCGGCGGCGCTGCGGGCGTCGTGGTCACGGGGCGCCGGTTGCGGATCCTGCACGACCGACGGCCGCTCGCCGCCGCCGCCCGCCGGATCGGCCCACACCCGCGTGGCCACGACGACGCCGGCGCCGAGCAGCACGATCGCCGCGGCCAGCCACCGCGATCGCCGACCGCCCCCGTCGATCACCGTGTCGACGACCACCTGCCTCGCCGCCGCCGCGCCGTCGCCGCGCGCGAACCGCGCCAGGATCCGGTCGGTCGACATCGGCGGCCGCTCGCCGCCGAGCCGCTCGCGCAGCAGGACATCGAAGATCACCGCGTGTCCTCCGTTCATCGCTCGTTCCTCGCTCCGCTCGGGAGCTCATCACCGGCCTCGGCCAGCGTGCGCATCACGCAGTCGCGCAGGCGCTCGCGCGCCCGGCGCAGCGCCTTCTTCACCCCCATCTCCCGCAGGCCCAGGTCGCGGGCCATGTCGACCCGCGCCTGGCCCTGCTCGTAGCGCCGCGCGAGCAGTTCGCGCTCGCGTGCCGGCAGCTTCAGCAGGCACCGGCACAGCGCCGCCAACGCCGACGCGCCGCCGTCCTCGTCGCCGCGCAGCGCGACCCACGCCTCGTCGAGGTCGTCGATCGACACCGTCGGCGGCCGCCGGCGCTCCTGACGGAGCTGCGCAAGGAACCGGTTGCGGCCGACGCGACGGAGCCAGCGCGCGGCCTCCGCCGTCGGGAGGTGGGCGATGCCGAAGTGCAGCGCCGCCAGGATGGCGTCCTGACAATGCTCGTCGGCGCGCTGGCTGTCGCAGCCGAGCATGCGCAGGAACCGCCAGAGCCCCGGCTGGTGCTGCTCCACGAAGGCACGGGCATCCGGTTGGGCGAGCGAGGGGATGGCGACGGTGTTCACGATTCTGACCTGGACTCCGGAGGACCAGTGCCCGAAGGACCAGGAAGGGTCCCGGCCTCTTCCGAATCCGCGCCACGACGACCGCCCTGCACCCAGGATAGCCGGCGGTGGGCAACCCGCCACCGCTGCGCCCCCCGACGCCGCACGATGTGCAACGGCCACGCCGCCGCCGACCGGATTTCTGCGACACTGCAGCACCCCCTTTCCCCGGGCCCCCATGCCGCGATCCCTCGCCCTCGTCTCGGCCCTGTTCGCGCTGACGCCGACCGCGCGTTCTCAGGACACCCCCGCCCCCGCCGACACCCCCCGCTACGGCCACTCCGTCCACGGCCCGGCCTACGACGAGGGCCCGCGCCAGCGCCCGTGGCCGATCCGCTGCGGCAGCGCGCCGTGCGCGATCACCACCAGCCACCCCGAGGTCCAGCAGTGGTTCGATCAGGCGAACGCGCTGCTGCACTCGTTCTGGTTCCACGAGGCCGAGCGCGCGCTGCGCTGGTGCGTGAAGCTCGACCCGGACTGCGCGATGGCGTACCTGTGGCTGGCGCGGCTCGAGAACGACGACCGCGACCGCAGCCGCGCGTTCCTCGAGCAGGCGGTGGCGAGGAAGCACCTCGTGTCCGAACGCGAGCGGCGCTACATCGAGGCATGGGAGAAGCACTTCGTGCCGAGCCTCACGCTCGAGACGCCGGGGCGCACGGACTGGCGCGGCCGCGCCGAGGGCCTCGCCGAGGAGCTCGAGAAGATCGTGCTCGACTACCCGGACGACCACGAGGCGAAGCTGCTCTACGCGCTCAACAGCCTGTGGGAGTCGGGGCGGCTCGCCGTCGACGCGGTGCTGCGGCAGGTGCAGGCGACGCACCCCGACCACCCTGGCGTGCACCACTACCTGATCCACAACTGGGACGACATGGAGCTCGCGGCGCACGCGCTCGACAGCTGCGAGGTCTACGGCGGCATCGCGCCCGACGTCGGCCACGCCAACCACATGCCGGGGCACATCTACTCCAAGCTCGGCATGTGGCACGAGGCGGCGATCTGGCTCGACTCGGCGACGCGCGTCGAGAAGGCCTACATGCAGCGCCAGCTGGTGCTGCCGTTCCACAACTGGAACTACGCGCACAACCGCAACTTCCTCGCGCACGCACAGGCGATGCTCGGGATGCCGACGGCGGCGCTGCAGGGCGCGCGCGACCTCGTCAACGCGCCGCTCGATCCAGACGACAACGATCCCGAGGGCGGCTACTCGGCGTTCGGCCAGGGCCTGCAGGCGATGTGGCGCACGCTGGTGCGCTTCGAGCGGTGGGACGAGATCCTGACCGACGGCGCGATCCCGTGGCGCGACGGCACGAAGAATGGGGCGAAGGGCGGCCGGCCGATGGACAAGGTGTGGCGCGCCTATGCCGAAGGGCTGGCGCACCTCGGCCGCGGCGACGCGGCGGCCGCCGAGCAGCGACTGGTGGCGCTGCGCGCGCTCGCCGACACCGACGGCGTGAACGCGCGTTCGTTCGGCGTGGCCAGGAAGGAGCTCGAGGCGCGCCTGTGGCTCGCGCGCGGCGACCTGACGACCTGCTGCGCGAGGCGGCGGCCGAGGAGGCCGCGTGGCGGCCGAAGGACAACGACCCGCCGACCTATCCGCGCTGCCTCTACAACGTGCTCGGCGAGACCTACCTCGGGCTCGACAGCCCGCGGCTGGCGCAGGCGGCGTTCGAGCAGGCGCTGGTGGCCCTGCCCAACAACGGCTGGTCGTGGGCCGGGCTGGCGCGCGCGCACGCGGCGCTCGGCCACCGCGACCGCGCCGCCGAGGCCTACGCGCACATGCTGCACGTGTGGTCGGACGCCGAGCCCGGCATCGCCCAGGCCAGTGCCGCGCGCGCGCTCGGCCTCGAGGCGACGCCGCGGGACCCGTCGCCGCGGCCGCAGCGCAACTACGCGCGCACGACCCTGGAGCCGCTCGGCCCCAACACCTGGCAGCCGTACGCGGCGCCGGCGCTGGCGGCGCTGGACGCGACCGGCGCGCCGGTGCAGCTCGCCGACTTCGCCGGCAAGAACGTGCTGCTGGTGTTCTACCTCAGCGACCAGTGCGTGCACTGCGTCGAGCAGCTGCAGGCGATCCGGAAGCGGGCCAGTGACTTCGCGAGCCGCGACACCGTGCTGCTGGCGATCAGCAGCGACCCGCCCGAACGCAACGCCGCCGGCGACCTGCAGGACCTCGCCAGTGCCGGCGTTCGCCTGCTGTCGGACGACGCCGCGCACGACAACGCGATCCGGTTCCGGTCGTACGACGAGTTCGAGGACCTCGAGCTGCACTCGACGATGCTGATCGATCGCCGCGGCCGCGTGCGCTGGGTACGCACCGGCGGCGCGCCGTTCGTGGACCTCGGGTTCCTGCTCGCCGAACTCGACCGGATCGAGGCGATCGAGCGCGCCGGGCGGCTCGAGGCGGTCGGCAGCGCCGCGCACGCGCGCTGAGCGCGGCGCTCACACCGACGACGCCGCCCCCGCCGGGCGCGGGCGTCAGTCCGGCAGCAGGCCGACCAGATCGTCGGCGTGCTGCTCCTCGACCTCGAGGATGGACTCGAGCAGGCGCCGCGTGGTCGGGTCCTGGTCGCCGATCGCGCGGATCATCTCGCGGTAGCTCTCGACCGCGATGCGCTCGGCGACGAGGTTCTCGTGCAGCATCTCCTCCACCGACGAGCACTCGCGGTAGTCCGCGTGGCTGCGGCCGACGAGCCGGCCCGGATCCAGGTCCGGCGCCGACCCGAGCTGGGTGATGCGCTGCGCGATCCGGTCGGCGTGCTCGAACTCCTGCCGTGAGTGTTCGAGGAACTCGTCGGCCGCGGCCTTGGCCCGCAGGCCCTGCGCGGCGAACCAGTGGCGGCGGTAGCGCAGCATGCACACCAGCTCGGTGGCCAGCGCCGCGTCGAGCATGCGCAGCACCGCGTCGCGGTCGGCGCCGTAGCCGCTCGTCACGGGGCCGCGTTCGACGTGCTCGCGGGCGCGCCGCTTGATCGCGGCGAAGTCGAGGCGGGACGCGGGCGCGGAGACGGTCTTCTCGGTGGTCGTCGGCATGGCCATCGCCGGTGCAAGCAACATGCCGTCGCGGCAGCGGGCGGCGGCCCCGCGCCCGGCGGCGATCTCCGGCGGTGCACCCTCCGAGGCGGTCGCGCTGCCACCGCCGACCGGGCGATGAACTACTGGTACTCGAGGCGCAGCACATGCGCCTGATCGACGGTCAGGTTGCCGATCGGGAAGCCGGGCACGCCGTCGAGCAGCGCCATGTCGAGCGTCGGCACCGAGCTGGCGATGGTCCAGCGCACGCCGTTGCTGGCGTGCAACTGCGACAGCTCGAGCCACTGCGTCGCGACGCTCGCGCCCAGTGCCCAGGTCTGGTTGGGGATCGGCAGCGTCCACTCGGCGAGGCCGCCGCGGCCCTGCAGGGCCGGATCCTGCTGCGGCGCGAACGCGAACAGCGCGGTGGCCCGGATCGCGCCCAGGTACGCGAAGCAGCCGGCGCCGCCGATGCCCAGCGGCGCCAACGGCACCGGCGCCGGCGCGGCGTCACCGAGCACCGCGATCGCGAAGCTGCCGGGCGGGCCGTAAGCCCACAGACGCGCGTGGCCGCCGACCGCGAGCGAACGCGGCGCGACGAAGCTCCACTGCCCCTGCGCGTTGGCGTACGGACCGCAGCCCGGCCCGAGATCGACGACCGCACCGTCGAGGACCTCGAACGCGGCGTCGGCCATCCACCACGGCGAGGTCTGGCCGGTGACGGTCGTGCCGGTCACGTCGATGCAGAGCGTGCCGCCCTGGTAGAGGAACGGCTGCTGGAACGCGATGCGGATGGTGTTGGCGGCGGTCCAGTCGACCGGCCCTGCCGGCACCGGCGACGCCGGGATCGCCACCGTTCCCGCGAAGACCTGGGACGCGTCGGCGCCGACATTGTCGGCGAAGGCGGTCGACATCGACAGCGGGGTGCGCGGCGACGTCGACAGGATCACCGTCAGGTTCGCGATGGCCCCCGCGAACGCCTCCGGCACGTCGTTGCGGCGCAGCTCGAGCGCGGTGAGCGGACGCCCGACCTGGGCGGCGAGGTGCGTGGACCCGACGAGGGTCTGCTCGCGCACGTCGTCGCTGGCGCCCGGCACCCAGACGTAGGACGCCGCATCCGTGCTCGCGAACGCGGCGGGGACGACCACCGTTTGCTGGGCCACCGCGACGGTGGCCGCGATGGCGACGACGGAACAGGCGTAGGCGAACGGATGCATGGCGTTCCTCAATCGGCTTCCACGACTTCGATCAGGATGGAGCGGGCCCGCACGCCGGAGCCCACGGACACGATCAGGACGGTGCCCGGCGGAACGGGCGGCACGGGAAACGACACGGACTTGCCGCCCTGGACCGGATGCGTCGTCGAGTCGGGGCCGCCGGAGCTGACCGTCACCTCGGTGTCGTTCGGGCCGACCTCGACCACGACGGTGCCGCCGGTCTGCACGATCGACGGCCCGCGCAATCCTCCTCGACCCTGCATCACGACTAGCGAACCCGGCTGCGCAGCTTGGGGCCCCAGTGCAGGTAGGGGTCGCGCAGCGGTGTCTCACCCTGCTCGACGACCTGCGCGGCGAACACGCACAGCGGCCGGTCGGCTTCGACCGTGACGTCGACCAGTTCGCGCGCGATCCGCTCGAAGCCGCGCCACAGCACGCGGTCACTGCGATACGTGCGCGACATCAGCATCAGGTAGGTCTGCGCAGCACCCATCAGCTCCTCGATCGGCGCCACCACCGCCAGCCGATGCAGTTCGTCGAGATCCGCGTCGCCGGTCGGCGTCAGCGGATCCTCGTCACCGTCCCGGCCCGCCGCCGTGGCCGCAGCCCGGCTGCCGACGCTGTAGCCGCAAGCCGAACCGATCGCGCTACCGACCACGAACGCGATCCCCATTCCGAAGAACGCACGCCGCGACGCCATCTGTGGCGGTGGATCGTCTGGTGCCAGCACGTAGACGGGCTCGAGCCGCACGGGACCTCCTGTGCCCCATGGTAGATCGCCCGGCAGATCGGTCAACGGGCCCAGCCTTGAGTGGCCCGTCGTCGAGCCGCACCGCCTCGAGCGTCGCGGCGAGCCCTCGCAGGGCTCAGTCCGATGCGTCGCTCGGCGCGCGCGGCGGGCCGTTGCCCTTGGCGCCGGTGTCGCCCGCCGGCGCGTCGTCCGGCACCAGGCCGTTGCGCGGGTCGCGGGGGTCCAGCGGGTCGCGCTCGCGCTTCACCTTGCGCACCTTCTGCGTCGGCGCGGCGACGTCGCGCTCCTCTTCGCGGTCGAGTTCGACCACGCGCATGCCGCTGCGCTCCTCGGGCGGGAGGTCGGCTTCCTCGATCTTGGTCTGGCGACGCGCGGCGGCACGGGCGAGGCGGTCGGCGTGCTTCGCCTCGCGCTTGGCCTGCTTGTCGCGTTCGCGGGAGCGCTTGGCTTGGGTCTGGGGGGTACGGTTTCGAGCCATGGGCGATCAGGAAGAGAAACGGCCGGGGACGTCCCGGCCGCGGGGGCAGGCCTCAGCGTTCGCTGTAGCCCTGGCGCGGCTTGCGCTCCGCCGCCTCGCTGACCTTCAGCGAGCGGCCGTCGAACTGCGATCCGTCGAACGCCTTGATGGCGGTCTGCGCATCTGCGTCCGAAGTCATGTCGACGAACGCGAAGCCGCGCGAGCGACCGGTGGCGCGATCCTGCACCACCGCGACCGAGGCGACCTTGCAGCCCGTCTGCTCGAAGTGGGCCTGCAGCCCAGCTTCGGTGGACTCGAACGAGAGATTGCCGACGTACAGACGTGAACCCATGGAACTCCAACAGACCGCGCGCACTTCGCCGAAGTCGCAGCTGGAGCGTGCAGCAGAGGCGCTGCACACCATCCGGTGCCGGGCTGGGGATCCCCACGAGAGGAACCCAGCGCCGACTTCAGACTGCGCCGCTTCGTGTGCGGTCCTACCAGTCGAACGGAACTCGACCCGAGCCACATCGACTGGAACGAAGACGTCGGGGCCGAACAGTCTACCAGGACGGCGTCGCGACACAACCGTCGTGATCGCGGCGGGCGTCGGTGGCGCGCGGGACCGCATCGATCGAACGGCGCCACCGGGGCGCCCCTGGAGCGTTCCCGCGGCGCACCCGCCGCGGGAGCCGCCGGCCCAGGCACAAGTCAGCAGGCCTTGCAGAACTCACGCCACTGCTCGGCGGCCTTCTCCTTGGTGACGCCGTAGGCCGCGGCGATGCGCTCCTTGGCGCGTTCGGCGTTGCCCCGGATCGCGTCCAGGTCGTTGTCGGTCAGCTTGTTCCACTGCTGCTTGACCTTGTGCTTCAAGTCGTTCCAGCGGGTCTCGATGGTCTGCGTGTCCATGGTTCGGGTCTCTCGGATCGGGTTGGGGTGTGGTCGTGGATCGGGAAGGAAGGCGAGGGCGCCCGGCGGATCAGCCGTCGCCCGCGCCGTCCGACGCGGCGTCCTTCGCCGCGCCCTCGGCGTCGCGGGGCTGCTCGCCGCGCTCCGGCGGCATGCCCGTCGCCATCGCCAAGGCCTTCTTCGCGTGCTGCTGCATCGCCGGGATCTCGCGCTCCAGCACGGCCTTCAGCGCCGGCGACGCGCGCTCGGCGAACACCTGCATCGCGTCCACCGCGTGCGCGTGGTGCACGCCCTGCAGCATCAGGTAGCAGCGGTCGAACGCGGCGCCCGACTTGCCGTCGAGCATCGCGCGCGCGGTCGCGAGGTTCTTGCGGTAGAGCTCGTGCAGCAGCACCGCGTGGTTGACGCCGCGCGGCGCAGAGTCGTGGCGGACGGGTTCCGGCGCGGGGTCGCCGGCGACCGCCTCGCCATCGCCGGACTGCTCGGGCACGAACTCCGCCAACACCTCGACGCAGTGCAGGTGCTGCTTGCGGGCCTGCTCCGCGAACGTCGCGACGCGCTCCGAACCGGACCGCTCGACCGCGATCTTCGCCAGCGCGGCCGCGCTCCGGTGATCGGCCTGCACCCAGGCGGCGAGCACCTCGTCGAGCTCGCTGCGTCGCACCTCGCGCAGCCGATGCGGCGGCGCCACCGCCGGCGCCGGCTGCACGCGCACGGCGTCGGCGGCCGTCGGCGCAGCGATCGCAGCCGGCGCAGCGGGACGATCGGAGGCGGCGCCGCGCTCGGTCGGAGCCTGCGCCGCGAGCGGCGCGATCACGGCGGCGGCGGCGCACAGCGCGATCGCGGGGCCGCGGCTCGCCCCGCGCGGCGCAGCGGGAGCGCGGCGGTCGGAGTCGTCGCAGTGGAGAAGGAACCGGGTGTGGGTCTGGGACATGCGGGGCGCGGTGCAATGCCCATGCCCGATGCGCCGAACCGGACGGCACGGATGTTGTCGCGCGCGAGTCCATGCCCGACCGACTCGCCATCGCCATCTTCGACCGCGCCGACGCCGCGCACCACGCACACCGCGCGCTGGCCGAACGGGCCGCGCGCGACACCGCGCTCGGCGAGGTCCGCCTGCACGAGGGCGGCGTCGACCCGGCCGTCGCCCTGGATCTGCGACACACCGATGCGCAGGCGAGCACCGACCGGCGCTTCGCCGGCTGGCTGCTGGCGGCGCTCGGGGCCGGCATGCTGCTCGGGCTCGCGTTCGGCGCGGTCTGGATCGGCGCCAGCGCCGGCTTGCTCGGGGCCACGCTCGCGCTGGTGTGGACCAGGAGTCGCGGCGCGGCGCCGCAGCCGGGCGCGATCCTCCACCGTGCGGTGCGCCGCGGCCAGGTGCTGGTCACGGTGCGCTGCGACCGACGCGCCGCCGAACGAACGAGCAACCTCGTCGAACAGAACGGCGGGCGGGTCGTGCTGCTCTGAGCCGAGGGGACTCCCACCGCGGCGCGTCGCCGTCGCCGGTCGCTCGGGTCCCAGGCGCTCGGGTCCCGGTCGCTGGGGGTACCGGTCGCTCGGGTTACCGGTCGCTGGGGTTATCGGGCCGCAGCGCGCGACGACGGCTCCGCGCGCCGCGGGGCCGACTCCGGCGTCGAGGACGACAGGCGGCGCGCACGCACCAGCCGGTCGATCTTGGCCGCAAGGACGAAGTCGACTTCGCACAGGCCGCCGGCGGAGTGCGACCACACCTGAACGCCGACCTTGCCCCAGCTCAGGTACAGGTCGGGATGGTGGCCGGTGTCCTCGGCGAGGGCTCCGATCGCCACCACCAGCTCGAGCGCGCTGCGGAAGTCGGGGAGCTCGAAGCGGCGCTCGAGGTGATGGTCGCCGACGCAGCGCCAGGCCGGCACGTGGGCGCTCAGCTCCTGCAACCGCTCGATGTCCACGCGGTCCGCGCGGCTGCGGCACGGCACGCACTCTCGGTCAGCCAGTTCGTTCATGTCGGTTCGTCGGGTGGGCGGGTTTCGGGACGGGAGAATCGGCCGCGAACCGCGCGACCGCACGCAACCCGGGACAACAACCGTGCCAGCGGCGACGCGGACCCGCGCGCGCGACGGCGCACGGCATGTCGGTTGCTCGGGCTCCGGCATGAGTGCTCTCGCCACCATCACTGCGATCTTCGACTCCCCCGTCTCCGCCGGCCGCGCGGTCGACCGCCTGCTGGACGCCGGCGTCGCGCGCGGCCGCATCACCGTGCTGATGGCCGAATCGGTGCGCGACTCGCTCGAGCGGCCGATCGACGCCGCCGCCGAGCCGGCGGCGCAGGAGGCGGCGCGCGGCGCCGCCACCGGCGCGATGCTCGGCGGCACGCTGGCGGCGCTGCTCGGCACGGCGGCCAGCCTCAGCGGCATCGGCCTGGTCGCGGTGGGACCGTTGGCGGCGCTGCTGGGCGCCGGCGCGGTCGGCGCCACCGCCGGCGGTCTGCTGGGCACGCTGGTCGGCCTCGGCGTGCGCGGCGACGTCGCGCGCGTGTACGAACGCGACCTCGACGCCGGCAAGGTGCTGGTGGGCGTGACCGTGCTGCCGGAGCGCGCCGCGGCGATCGAGCAGACGCTGACCGACGGCGGCGGCGCCAACCTCGCGCGCATCGATCGCGTCGGCTGACGCGGTCCGCGCGCCGCTACAGCTGGCCGAACATCGTCAGGCACACGATGGCCAGCGCCAGGACCAGCAGCAGCCAGCCCGAACGGATGAGCGCGCGGCTGCGCGTTCCCTTGGCCGCGGCGTGCCGCTGCACGCCCGGCATGCGCGTGGCGTCGGCGGTGTCGGCGGTGTCGTCGGCGGCGGTCGAACGGGTCGCGTCGTCGGCTTCGGTTCTCATGCGCCGTCGCGATGCAAACGGCACTCCGGAGCAGCCATCCCCGCGGACCCGGCCACCGCATGCCGTGGCCGACGGCGCGAAGTGCGGCGGAACCGCACGCGAATCAGCGGCGCCGACGCCGAACGGCGGGGTCGCCGCGCGCCGTTGCCGCCGGCCGCACCCGCGTGAGTGCGGGCACGCGCGTTGCAACTCGAGCGGCATGAAGCGCACGACCGACCCGCACGAGTCTCCGCCCCGCCGCGCCGGCAGCCAGAGCCCGGAGGCCATCGTCGCCGCGCCGCACCTGACCCGGCAGCAGAAGATCGACCTGCTGCGACAGCTCAGCTACGACGCGCGCGGCCTGGACGTCGCCACCGACGAGGGCATGGGGGGAGGCCGCAGTTCCGAGCTCGAGCGCGTCCACGACGCGCTGCGCGCGCTCGGCGCCGAGGACCTGCCGACCGATGCCAAGCACTGAGCCAGGCACTCCGCCGCGACCGACCCGCAACCACGTCATGACGCCCCCCGACTCCCGATCCACCGATCCCCGATCCCCCGACCCCACACCGGCGCCGCCGCCCGAACCGCCGACCCGGCCGATCCCCGGCACGCCGCCGAACGACCCGTACATCCCGGGCCAGCCGATGCCGGCGCCGACCCCGGTGCCGCGCCGACCGGACAACGACCCGCCACCGAAGCCGCAGCCCGACCCGAAGCCCGGGCCGGTGCGCACCCACCGCCCCGGCCCGCCGGCGCCTGCACCGCAGCCGGCGCTGCTCCAGCCGGGCTCGGCCCGGCGTCAGCTGCTCTTGCGCTCGCCGTCGCGGTCGCCGCCGGATCCGGCACCCGCAGCCCCGCGGTCGTCGGCGCCGCGACCGTCTCCGGCGCCGCGTTCGCCGTCGTCGCCGGCCTGCGCGCCGCTCCAGCGCTCCGCCAGCTTCGGCACGACATCCTCGTGCGCCAGCACCACGACCTCGTCGCCTTCGCGCAGTTCGGCGTCGGGGCGCGCCGGCTCGAAGCCGTCGCCGCGGTAGAACCAGACGACATGCGCCCGCTCCGGCAGCTCGAGGTCGACGACCTTGCCGAGGCCCGCCGGCGCCACGAACGAGAACAACGACGCGCCGTTCTTCAGCACGGTCGACAGCTCGACGGCGGCCATGCCCTTGACCATGCCGACCAGCGCGCGCGCCTGCGTCCGGCTCGGCACGATCACCTCGCGCAGCCCCAGCTCGCGGCAAACCGCCTCCAGCTCGGGGTCGCCGACGCGCACGACGATCCGCCGGTAGCCGAGGTGCCGACCGACCAGGCTGGCCAGCATGTTGGCCTGGTCGTCGTCGGACAGGCAGAACAGCACGTCCGTGTCCTCCGCGCCCGCCTCGCGCAACAGCGCCGGGCGGCTGCCGTCGCCGTGCAGGAAGCCGCAGTCGAGCCGCTCGGCCAGCTCGTCGATGCGCTCGCGATCCGGGTCCAGCACGACGACGTCGTGCCCCTCGTCGATCAACGCCTCGGCGGCGAACACGACCTCCTGGCCTGCGCCCATGAACACGACCTTCATGACGAGCTCCTGTCGGGGTCGCTGCGGGCCCCGGTCCGCGCGACGGAAGCCGCCGTCGCCGCGGGGCGCGCGCCGCGCCGGGGTCCGAACCACGTCGCCGGCCGCAGCACGATGAGCCACGCCACGATCTCGAGGCGTCCGAGCAGCATGTCGACGCACAGCACGCCCTTCAGCGGCGCCGCCAGCGAGGCGTCGACGACGCCGGCCGACAGGCCCACGGTACCCAGCGCCGAGCCGACGTCGAACAGCGCGTCGATCGGCGGGTGCCCCGCGATCACGAACGGCAGCCACGACAGCAGGAGCGCGGCCGCGTACAGCACCAGCACGGCCAGCACCGCGCGCACGTCGCCGTCGTCGAGCGCGCGGCCGCCCGCCGTCGGCCGCTGCACCGCGTGCGCGGGCAGGGCGGGCCGCGCCAGCACCAGGCCGACCACGCGCGCCGCGACCAGCAGGCGCAGCACCTTGACCCCGCCGGCGGTCGAGCCTTCGGCGCCGCCGACCAGCATGCCGCCGAGCAGCACCAGCTTGGCGGCCGGGTCGAGGGCGCCCACGTCGGAGGCGGCGAACCCGGCGGTGCTCTGCGCCGACACCGCCAGCAGCGCCGCGTCGACCAGCGCCGATCCCGGCGACGCGCCGCCGTACACCATCAACCCCGCGAGCATCGCCGTCCCGGCCGCGCACAGCCCCAGCACCAGCGCCACCTGCCGCAGCAGGTCGGGGCGCGCCGCGCCGCGCAGGTAGACCAGCAGCGGCATCGCGCCGAGCAGGCACACGAGCGACACGGTCCAGGTCACCGCGCGCGGCAGCGACGCGAGGCTGTCGGGCCGCGGCGCGAACCCGCCGGTCGACACGGCGCTCATCGTGTACAGCACCGCGTCGCCGAACGACGCCCCCATCAGCGCCGTCGCCGCGACGCCGGCCGCGGTCAACGCCACGTAGATCCCGGCCACCGTGCGCGCGTGGCCGCGCGCGCTGCGCACGGGGTCGCGTTCGCCCTCGCTGTCGAAGGCCAGCCCCAGCGACACGGAGCCCGGCTGCCGCATCAGGGCCAGCGACAAGGCGACGATGCCGAAGCCGCCGAACCACTGCATCCACGCGCGCAGGAACCAGAAGCCGAAGCCGCGGTCCTGCCCGAGGTCGAGCGTCGACAACCCGGTGGTCGTCACGCCGCTCACCGCCTCGAACACCGCGTCGAGCGCGCCGAGGTCCGGCCCGGCCAGCGGCCACGCGAGCGCGCCGGCCGCGAGCGCGAACGCCAGCGCCGCGATCACCATGGCCTCGTGCGTCTGCACGTCGCGCGGCGCCGCCCGGCGCCCGAGCACCCAACCGACCGCCGCCAGCGCCACCGCGGTGATCGCCAGGCGCAGCGCGCGGTCGCCGTCGCCGCACAACGCGCACACCGCCGCCGGCGGCAGCGTCAGCACGCCGAGCACCAGCCCCAGCTGCGCCGTGTAGGTGACCACCACGGCCGGCCGGACGGCGCGGCGCAGCGCGCGATCGCCGCTCATCGGCGCGCGCCGCCGGCGCGCGGGCGCGGCGTTCGCTCGGGTCCCTCGGGTCGGGCGCTCAGGAGACGTGCGCGCATGGCCGGGCGCCGACGATACCCGCCCAGGACGGCGGAACCACCGCGGCGCGGCGGTCGGTTGCGCCGCCGCCGATCACGGCCACAGCCACAGCACCAGCCCGGAGGCCAGCAGCCCGGCCGCGAACACGACGGCGACGCGCCACAACGCGGCCCGCGCGCCGAGCACCGCGGTGACGCCGAGCTTGAACACCAGGTTGGCCATCTGCGCCAGCAGGACCAGCCGCCAGCCCCGATCGGGCTCGATGGCATCCCGCGCGCACAGGCGCGCGGTCGACAGCGTGATGGCGTCGACATCGGTCAGGCCCGACAGCGCCGCGACCACGTACAGCCCGCTGCCCTGCCAGTGCTCCCGCGCGTACGCGACCGCCACCAGGACCAGCGCGTACAGCAGCGCGAAGCCCACCGCGCCGCGGAACGCCATGCGGTCGTCGGGCAGCGCGACCTCGTCGTCGTCGCCGGTCCACCGCAGCGCCCCGAGCACCGCCACCGCCGCCATCACCGCCGCCACCGCGAACAGCGGCGGCAGGATCGCGCCCGCGTGCCGCGGCGCCACCGCGGTCACCTCGATCGCCACGCGAGCGAACACCACCGTCGACGCGATCGCGATCGCGGCGGCGGCGCCGCCGCTGGTGCCCGGCGCCGCGCGGCTGCGCCGCGCCTGCGCCACGGTCACGGCGGTGCTCGAGACCATGCCGCCGAGCACGCCGCCGAGCATCGCGTTGGCACGCGGGCCGACGAACTCCGCGGCGACCACCCCGGCCAGGTTCAGGCCGCAGATCAGCACCACCAGCAGCCAGATCTCGTGCGGGTTGAGCACGCCGAACGGGCCGTAGTCGCGGTCCGGGAGCAGCGGCAGCACGACCAGTCCGATCAGCGCGAGCCGGAACACCGCGCGCAGGCTGCGTTCGTCGATGCGGTCGACGAACGCGTGCAGCGGCCGCTTCCACTGCAGCAGCACCGCGACGCTGCCGGCGACCAGGACGGCCAGCCGGGTGCGCCCGAGCGCCAGCGCGACGCCGACCCCGTACATCGCCAGCGTCGCCGTCAGCGTGGTCAGGCCGTGGGCCCGCCGCGCGCGCGTCCGCACGAAGTATCCCGCCACCAGCGCGGCGGCCACGGCGACGAAGCCGATGGCGGTGAGCCACACGCCGTGCGGCGGCGGCAGCAGCGCCAGCAGCGCGCCGAGCGCCGCGACCAGGGCGATCGTGCGGATGCCGGCCACGTGCGGCGCGGTGCGTTCGCGCTGCAGCCCGACCAGCAGGCCGAGGCCCAGCGCCATCCCCAGCCGACCGAGGGCGTCCCAGTCCACGGCGCCCCGGGCGTCAACGCCCGCCGGCGGGGACGGACAGCCACGCGATCAGCGCGCCGCCGAGCAGCCACGCCGCCGACAGCGCCGCCAGCGCGCGCAGCACCCAGGTGCCGAACCCGGCGCCGCCGTGGTCCTCGTGATCCTCGTGGTCCTCGTGGCCGCCGTGCCCGCTGTCGCCGACGCTGCCGCGCAGCGACCACAGCGCCGCGGTCACGACCAGCGCCGCGCCGTTGGCCCACGGCAGCCATGCGGCCGGCGCGCGCTCGCCGCGGACGACCGCCGCCGCGGGGTCCGGCAGCGCGCCGCCCGCCGCGAACGCGTAGTGCAGCGCGATCGCCGTGCCGACCAGCGCCGCCAGGAACACGGCCAGCACGTAGAGCGCCAGCCGCCAGCCGTAGTAGCGCGCGTGGATGCGCAGCACCGGCAGCACGACGAGGTCGCTGAACAGGAACGCCATCACGCCGGCGAAGCTGACGCCGCTCGTCGCCAGTACGGCCGCCAGCGGCACGTTGCCCATCGAGCCGATGAACGTCGCGAACGCCGCGCACGGTCCGATCAGCGCCTGCAGGCCGACCTGCCAGAACGCGGCGTCGGCGCCGCGGTCGCTGCCGACGAACAGCGCGGTGAAGAACGCCGGCGGCACGAACGCGGCGATCGCCCCGGCGACCGTGAAGCCGAACAGCACGTCGCGCCACACCATCGCCCACTCGGCGCGGTAGCGCGCGGCGACGCGCTCCCATGCCACGCGCGTGCGGATGCGGCGGCGCCAGTCGGGCACGGCGTCGTCGTCGCCTGCGCCCCCGGCCGGATCGGCCTCGCCGCGCAGCCGCGCGCGCGCGGCCTCGATCCAGCGCCGCGGCTTCGTCCACGCGACCAGCGCCCAGGTCGCCGCGATCAGCATCAGGCCGCCGACGTACTCTCCGACGACGTACTGCCAGCCGAGCACCAGCCCGATGACGATGCCGAGTTCGACCACCAGGTTGGTCGACGCCAGCAGGAACGCCAGCGCCGGCACCAGACCGGCTCCCTTCTGGAACAGCGCCTTGGCCGCCGCCAGCGCCGCGAAGCTGCACGAACCCGACACGAACCCGAACCCCGTCGCCAGCGCCACGCTGCGCGGGCCGGCGCGCCCCATGCTGCGCTGCATGCGCTCGCGCGTGACGAACACCTGGATCATGCTGCTGATCAGGTAGCCGAGCACGAACGCCCACAGCGCGGTCCGGAAGAACCGCGCCGTGGTCGTGGCGGCCTGCAGCCAGCCGCTGAGGAACGCGTCCACGGCGTCACGTCCCGCCGCACGCGCGGCGCGAGGTGCCGATCCGCGGGGCGAAGATCACAGACCGCCGCTCTGCTGGTCACCGCCCCGGGCACCGCCGCCGGTCAGTCGCAGCTCGTCGACCACCCAGGTCGCGCCGCCCTCGTAGGCATTCTGCACCGCGGCCGATCGCTCGGCGCGGCTCGCGACCTCACCGCGCAGCGTGACGCGACCGCCGTCGACCGCCACGTCGATCCGGTCCGAGTCGACGAACGGGCTCCACCACAGCTGATCCTCGACGTCGTCGCGGATCTCGTCGTCCGGAGTGAAGGTCACCGCCGGCACGTACTCGTACCAGCCGTAGCCGTGGATCGGCCACGTGTCGACGTACGGATCGAACACGATCAGGTCGCCGTCGGCGACCGCCAGGTGGTTGTCGACCTCGACGACGCCGACGATGCGCGAGGCCACCAGGTCGGCGCGGGCGCGCTCGAAGTCCGAGTCCACCGCGCCGTACAGGTGCGCGGTGCCGTTGCGCACCGTGACCGTCACGTCGAAGCGGTTGACCCACGGATCGCGGGCCAGCGCGTCGCGGACGTCCTGCGCGGTCGCCGCGGCGCTGCGCCGCAGCGACGGCGACACCCGCAGACGGTTGTCGACGCGCACGACGCCGACGGTGTTGCGCGCGTCGGCCGCCGCCGCCCGGCGCGCCATCAGGTTGTCCACCGTGCCGCGCAGGGTCACGATCCCGGCCTTCGCGGTCGTGGCCACGTCGAACGAGCCGACGCGCGGGTCCTGCAGCAGCGCGGCCTGCACGGCGTCCCGGATCTCGTCGTCGCCGCGCACCGCGTACTTGGCCTTGCGCAGGCGATCGTCGCGGGCCCAGCGCTCGACACGCAGGGCCGAGTCGTCGACGTCGCGAACGCCGGCCACCCAGGCGTCGTTGCGCGCCTGCACGCGCTCGGCGGCGCTGCCGACGATGCCGCGCAGGGCGACCTTGCCGTCCTTGCACGCGACCTCGATGCCGCCGTCGTCGACCAGGGTGTCCCACCGCAGCCGCGCGGTCACGTCGGCGCGGATCTCCGTGTCCGGCCGCTCGGTCCGGTAGTCGACGTCGAGCCGGTTGTCGAGCGAGGTCACGCCGCACACTCCCTTGGCCACCCTGGCGCACAGCTCGCGCTCGGCCCACGACTCGACCTTGCCCGTCAGCGTGACGCGGCCGTCGTCGTCGGCGGCGACATCGACCTCGAACGCGTCGGTCGCCGGATCACTCAGCAGGGCGGCGTCGACGTCCTGCCGCAGCCGGTTGCCGGACAGCTCCGCCGGCGGCGTCACGTCGATGCGGTTGATCACCGCGCGCACGCCCTTGACGGTGCGCGCGATCGCGGCGGCGCGGTGCCGCGCCAGCACGTTGTCGGCGGCGCCCTCGAGCGTGGCGATGCCGTCCTGGACCGTCACGTCGACGGCCTGCGCCGAGACCGCGTGGTCGAGCCACAGCTCGTCGTCGATGGCGTCCGTGATCGCGCGGTCGGCCGGCGGCGTGGCCGGCGCCTGCGCCTGGGCGGCGTCCTGCGCCGGCAACGCCAGAGCGGCGCCGATGGTCCAGATCAGGAGACGAGGAAGATGGAGAGTGTTCATTCGGGGTCCTCCGTGGTGCGGTGGAATCGAGCAACTGCGCCGGCCAGCAGGCGGCGCACCGGCCACCGCGCGTGCAAGGCGTGTTCCACCGCCGCGCGCCGCGCGGGGACGCTGCGGACCCGGGTCTCGCGTCGCGCGAGTCGGCGTGGACCGCCGATCGGCGGCAGCGACTCCGCCGATCCCTCACCGTGCGCCGACCAGCAGGCGCGCCTGCGCCGCGATGTGCTGCGCGTCGAGCCCGAGCCGTTCGAGCTGGTGCGCGGCGCTGCGCGCCGACCGCGGCTGCCGGCGCACGGTCATCGACGCGATCCGCGCCGGCGCGCCGGCGCCGCACAGGATCTCGGCGACCGCACCCCCCAGACCGGCGCCGTAGTTGTCCTCGACGGTCAGCACGCGCCCGCCGTTGCCACGCGCCAGCTCCAGCACCCGGCGCTGGTCGATCGGCAGCGAGTAGGCGTCGACCAGGGTCGCGCGGATGCCCTCCGCGGCCAGCTCGCGCACCGCGCGCAGCGCCTCGTGCACGACGTAGCCCATGGCGAACACCGCCAGGTGCTCACCCGCCACCAGGACGTTGGCGCCGCCCGGCTCGAAGCCGGCGTCGGTCTCGTAGATCCGGGGGACCTCGGGCCGCTGCGTCCGCAGGTAGCACGCGCCGCGGTGCGCCGCCATCACCATCGTCAGCCCGTAGGCCGCGCGCGCGTCGCACGGCGTCAGCACGTACAGCTGCGGTGTGCCGTCGCCGCGCACGACCGAGCCGAGCGCCCGGCAGAAGGCGACGTCGGCCAGCGCCATCTGGCTCGGGCCGTCGGCAGCCGGGGTCACGCCGACGTGGGAGCCGACGAGCTTGAGCTCGCATCCACCCAGCAGCGCCAGCTCGAGCTGGTCGTAGGCGCGGACCAGGAACTTGCCGAACGTCGACACGAACGGCGCCTTGCCGGCCGCCGCCAACCCCACGGCGCACGACAGCATGTTCTGCTCGCCGATCCGACACTGCACGAAGCGACCTTCGACGCGGTCGTCGCCGGCGAAGTACCCCGCCCGCGTCGAGTCGGCGACGTCGGCGTCGAGCACGGCGATGTCGGGACGCGTGCGGCCGAGCAGTTGCAGCGCGAGGCCGTGACCCGACCGGGTGGCGATGCGCTCCCGGTCGCTCCAATCGTGATCGAGGGTGGCCAGCGCCTGCTCGAAGCCGGGCCAGACGTGCCGCGTGTCCCGCGGCCGGTCCGCGGTCGCGACCGGGCGCGCCGGCGGACGCGTGCCCTCGCGCTGCCGCAGCACGCCGGGGCGCAGCACGGCCTCGAGCTGGATCGCGAGGTTGTCGAGATGGCCGATCGCGACCTGCGCGTCGTCCCCGAGGAGCGGCGTCCCGTGCATGTCGCCCTGCATTCGCGCCGATCCCCACCCCTTGGTCGTCTCCGCCACGACGGCCACCGGCCGCGCGCCGCCGGCGGCGTGATGCGCGAACACCGCGCGCAGCGCCTCGGGGTCGTGGCCGTCGACCCGCTCCGCGGCGAAGCCGAACGAGTCGAGCTTCGCCGCCAGCCGCGCGCTCGACTGCTGGCTGCTGACCGCGCCGGTCTGCCCCATGCCGTTGCAGTTGAAGATCGGGCACACCGCGTCGAGGCCGTGGTCGACCAGGAAGTCGAGCGCCTCCCAGACCTGGCCCTCGCGGCTCTCGCCGTCGCCCACGACGCAGTAGATCCGCCGGTCGAGGTCGTCCCAGCGCGCCCCCAGCGCCATCCCCGCCGCCATCGACAGGCCCTGCCCCAGCGAGCCGGTCGCGGTGGCGAAGAACGGGAAGCCCGACTGCGGCAGCGGATGCCCTTCGAGCGGTCCGCCGTCGCGCAGACGGTCCACGTCGGCGCGCTCCATCCGGCGGCGGCCGGTGTCGTCGTCGATGGCGAAGCCGAGGTCCGCGCCGGCAGCGTACACGATCGGACAGGCGTGCCCCTCGGACAGGACCAGGCGATCGGCGCCGGGTTCGTCGGGCCGCGCGGGGTCGTAGCGCATGCGGTCGTACAGCAGCACCGCCACGATGTGGGCCAAGCTCGCGGCCGACGACGGATGACCGGACTGCGCCTCGGTGGTCATCTCGATCGCCGTGCGGATCAGCTCGATCGCCTTGGCGTGCACGGCAGAGGAATAGGTCGAGTGCTTCATCGGGGCTCCGGCAGGTTCGCGCCTGGTCGCCGGCGATGGCCGGCGGCCCTGCGCGGCAACCGCCGTACCGCGGCGTCGCCGCCGCGGGCACGGCAGTTGCGCGAGCGGGCGTGCGGCGCGGCCGCCGATGCCGCCCGCGACAACACCATGAATGCGATCCGATCCGCGTCCCGTTCCCCGTTCCTCCTCCCGCTGCTGCTGGTCGCCTGCGGGGACTCCCACGCAGGGTCGTCGGCGGCGGCTGCGGCACCGGACGCCGCGGTCTGCGTGCTGCGACCGGTCGGCGACGGCTCCGTGCACGGCCTCGTGCACCTGCGCGCCGACGGCGACTCGGTGCACGTGACCGGGGAGGTGCGCGGCCTCGAACCCGGCAAGCACGGCTTCCACGTGCACCGGTTCGGCGACGTCCGCGGCGCGGAGGACGGCGCCTCGGCGGGCGGACACTTCGCGCCGCACGGCCACGACCACGGCGCACCGGACGCTGCCGTGCGCCACGTCGGCGACCTGGGCAACCTGGTCGCCGGGCCGGACGGCGTCGCCGCGATCGACGTGCGCGACGCCACCATCGCGCTGCACGGCGAGAACTCGGTGGTCGGCCGCGCATTCGTCGTGCACGCCGGCGAGGACACGTTCACGCCGCCGTCCGGCGGCGCCGGCGCGCGGGTGGCGCTCGGCGTGATCGGCATCGCGGCGAAGTGAACGACCCGCGCGCGGGTTGCCGCGCCCCGCTCAGCGCTTGCCGCGGAACTGCTCCTTGCGCAGCCCGTGCTGCTTCATCTTGTCGTACAGCGAGCGCGGCCGGATCCCGGCGCGCTCGGCGGTCTTGCCGACGCGACCGCCGGTCTGCTCCAGCAGCCATTCGAGGTAGGCGCGCTCCGCGTGCGCGACCGCGGCCTCGCGCACCTCGCGCAGCGTTCGGCCCTGCCAGTCGGCGGGGTCGGCGACGGGGCCGGCGGTCGGCGACTGCACGCGCTGATTGGGGTCGCGCACCTCCTGCGGCAGGTGGTCGAACGCGAGGTGGGCGCCGCCGCTCAGCACCAGCGACCGCTCGAGCACGTTGCGCAGCTCGCGCACGTTGCCGGGCCACGGGTAGTCCATCAGCGCCTGCAGCGCCGCGGCGTCGATGCCGCCGAACGTCCCGAGCCGCAGCGCCGCGCAGTGCTCGGCCAGGAAGCGGCCGGCGATCTCCGGCAGGTCCTCGACGCGCTGCCACAGCGGCGGCAACCGCAGGTGGATCACGTTCAGCCGGTAGAACAGGTCCTCGCGGAACGCGCCCGAGGCGACCTCGGCGGCGATGTCGCGGTTGGTCGCGGCGACCACGCGCACGTCGACGGGGATCGGCCGGGTCGCGCCCACGCGCACGACCTCGCGCCGCTCCAGCACGGTGAGCAGCTTGACCTGCAGGTGCAGCGGCAGCTCGCCGATCTCGTCGAGCATCAGCGTTCCGCCGTCGGCGACCTCGAAGAAGCCCTTGTGCGCGCGGTCGGCGCCGGTGAAGGCGCCGCGCTCGTGACCGAACATCTGGCTCTCGAGCAGCGTCTCCTGCAGCGCGCCGCAGTTGAGCACCACGAACGGCTTGGCGCGGCGCGGTCCCGAGGCGTGCACGGCGCGCGCCAGGTGCTCCTTGCCGACGCCGGTCTCGCCGGTCAGCAGCAGCGACGTGTCCGTGGCGGCCGTGCGCTGCGCGTCGGCGAGCAGCTCGCGCATCGTCCGCGACCGCGAGTGCAGGTCGCCGAGGACGTCCTCCTCGCGGCCGTCGGCGACGCGCCGCGCCAGCCGCTCGACGCGGCGCACCAGCTCGCCGAGCGGCCGTTCGGTGTCGATCACCGCGACCGCGCCGCGCGCCATCCACTGCAGGCGCTGCTGCGGGGTCGGCGCCGAGCAGACGGCGGCGACGGCGACGCCATCGGCCGCGACCCAGCCCCCGGGCCCGGCGCCGCGGTCGTGGACCAGCTGCAGTTCGGCGGCCCGGTCACCGGACGCCGCGCCCATCTTGCGCTGGGCCACGCCGTCGACGGCGCGCACGAGGCGCGCGTACACCGCGTGGCCGCCGTGCGCGTCGGGCGCCGGCGCCGGAGTCTCGTCGACCGGATCGACCGTCAGGACGGAGGAGGAGTGGTGGTCTTCGGGCTGCATTGGCTGGTCCTTTGGATGCTGGGTCCCTCGGAGGCTGGGTCCCTCGGAGGTTGGGTCCCTTGGAACGAACGCCCCACCGTCGGCCATCCGCCGCAGCGTGTCACTCGCGAGGATCCGGGCATCCGCTCCCCAAAACCCGGTAGCCGGGTCCGCAGCTACCGGATCTCGGGTGAGCCCCCGCCGCCGGTCGGCGGACCGGGCCGGTGGGGCGCCCGCGCCGCCAGTCGGATGCGGACGCGCGTGCCGCCGCCGGGGCGCGACTCGAGGTCGCAGTCGCCGCCCAGCCGATCGACCCGGTCGCGCACGCCGAACAGCCCGAGCCCCTCGTCGGTGGCCGTCGCGTCGAACCCCCGGCCCTCGTCGACGACGGTCACCGCGATGCCCTCGCCGGCGCGCGCGAGTTCGATCCGCGCCGCGGTCGTTCCGGCGTGACGCGACACGTTGATCAGCAGCTCGCGCACGCAGCGGTACAGCGCGACGCGCACCTCGTCGTCGAGCAGCGGCAGGTCGCCGTCGCCGCGGACGGCGATCGTCAGGCCGTAGGTCGAGTGCATCGACTCCGCCAGCTGCTCGATCGCCGCCGTCAGCCCGAGCTCCTCGAGGCTGGTCGGGTGCACGCGGAACATCAGCGTCCGGGCCTGTCCGTCGATGTCCGCCAGCAGCGCCTCGATCTCGGCGACGCGCTGCTCCAGCTCGCCCCCGGCGGCGCGGTCGCGCAGCGCCGCGAGTCGCATGCGCGCGAGCGCCAGCAGCTGCCCGATCGAGTCGTGCAGGTCGCGCGACAGGATGCGGCGCTCGCGCTGCTCGGCCGCCTCGACCGCGCGCAGCAGCTCGCGCCGCATCGCGTCGCGCCGGCGCAGCTCGGAGACGTCCTTGGCGACCGACACGATCGCCTGCACGGTGCCGTCGTCGTCGAGCACCGGGAACAACGTCAGCATCGTCGGCAGGCGCTTGCCGTCGCGGGCGACGCGGACCCAGTCGACGTCGGCGACCTCCTCCCCGCGCGCGCAGCGACGCCGCGCCTCCCGCGCCTGCACGCGGTACTCGTCGGCGATCAGCAGCTCGACCGACCGCCCGATGAGCTCGTCGCGCGGCCAGCCGTAGACCTGCTCGGCAGCGGCATTGAGGTCGAAGATGCAGCCCTGCACGTCCTCGACCAGCACCGGATCGGCCGCCTGCAGGAACACGCTCGAGCGCAGCTGCATGCGCGCGCGCCGAGCCTCGGGGCCCGCGCTCGGAATCAGCGGGTCACAGCGGTCGAGGTCGTCGTCGCGGTCCACGCCGCACAAGGTTAGCCCGGGGCCGGCGCGCGACCAGGACCGTCACGCCGGCGGCGGTTCCCGTCGCCGCTGGCGGCCGAACTCGCCGCACAGCCGGCGGGGATCGAGCAGCTCGGCGAGCCGCTCCGCCGGCAGGTCGGTCTCGGCGCGCGCGACGTCCAGCACCGCGCGGCCCTCGCGCGCCGCCAGCTTCGCCAGCGCCGCGGCGCGGTCGTAGCCGAGCACGGGCGCCAGCGCCGTCGCCAGCATCGGGTCGCGGTCGACGCCGCGGCCCGCGTCCGCGCCCAGCCGCAGCCCCTCGAGGCAATGGCTCGCGAACCGCGCCGCGGCGCCCGCCAGCAGCTCGATCGCCTGGATCGCGTTGTGCGCGATCACCGGCAGCATGGTGTTCAGCTCGAAGCGCCCCTGCGTCGCGGCGAACGCCACCGCCGCGTCGTTGCCGACCACCTGGGCGCAGACCATCAGCACGGCCTCGCACACCACCGGGTTCTGCTTGCCCGGCATGATCGAGCTGCCCGGCTGCAGCGCCGGCAGCTCGACCTCGCGCAGCGCGCTCGACGCCTGCCAGCGGACGTCGTCGGCGACCTTGCCGAGCGCGGTGGCCAACCCGCGCAGGTCGGCCACCAGCGCCGCCAGCAGGTCGAGGCTGCCGGCCGCGGCCAGGTGCTCCGAGGTCTCGTGGACGCGCACGCCGGTGGCGCCGGCGAGCGCCCTGCAGGTCGCCGCCGCGAACCCGGGCGGACAGTTGACGCCGGTGCCGACGGCGGTGCCGCCGAGCGGCAGCGCGCGGCAGCCGTCGGTCGACCGCGACAGCCGCGCGCGCGCGCGCCCGAGCAGCTCGGCGTGCCCCCGGAACTGCTGACCGAACCGGATCGGCACCGCCGCCATCAGGTGCGTGCGGCCGGTGCGCACGTCGTCCCAGTGCCGGTCGGCCAGCGCGTGCAGCGCCTCGCCGAGGCGGTCCAGCGCCGGCCAGAGCTGCCGTTCGACCGCGAGCACCGCCGCCAGCTGCGCCGCCGACGGCATCACGTCGTTGCTCGACATCGCCAGGTTGACGTGGTCGTTGGGGTGCACGGCGCCGTCGGCGCCGTCGCCCAGCAGCTCGTTGGCGCGGTGCGCGATCACCTCGTTGGCGTTCATGTGCGACGACGTGCCGGAGCCGGTCTGGAACACGTCGACCACGAACTGCTCGTCGTGCCGCCCGGCGGCGACCTCGGCGGCCGCCTGCTCGATCACCGCCGACACCGTCGCCGGCAGCCGGCCGGCGTCGCCGTGCGCGCGCGCCGCCGCGCCCTTCAGGTGGCCCAGCGCGTGCACCACCGGCAGCGGCATCCGCAGGCTCGACACCGACCAGGCCGCGGCCCGCGCGGTGCCGGCGCCGTAGCGCGCGTCGGCCGGCACCTGCACCGACCCCAGCGCGTCGCGCACGGTCCGGCTCCGGCCGCCGCTCGCGGGGCCGTCGCTCACGACAGCAACCGTCGGATGCGGCCGTCGAGGTCGCGCTGCGCGGCCGAGAAGGCGCCGAGGCCGGCCGCGTTCAGCAGTCCGTCCCAGCTGACCGAACGGTCGGCCACGCGGCCACGCCAGTGGTCCCAGTCCGGCAGCTTGCCGTCGTCCGCGAGGCGGACACGGTCGGCGGCGGTGAGCTCGGGGAACAGGTCGCCGAGCCCGTGGTCCCGGAGCACGGCGCGCAGACGCGGCTCGTCCATCCCGTCATCATCGCGCAGCGCCAGCTGGTGCGCCACCACCGCGGCCAGCTCGCCGTCATCGCAGAACACGCCGGCGTCGGCCGCCGTCAGCGCGTCCCGCGCGTCCCCGGACAGCGCGTCGCCGGTGCGGTCGCGCAGGCCGGCGGTCATGGCCTCGCCGCCGGCGACGAAGTCGCGAGCGACATCCGGCGGCATCGTCAGCACGTCGACACCGGCGAGGGCCGGCAGCTGCTCGGCGCTGCGCAGCGACGCCGCGATCTGGCGGACCTCGTGCGCCGCCCCGCCGGGCGCCGGCGCCGGCAGGACGCGCTGGCTCGAGCGCGCGGCGGCGATCCCGGCATCGCCGGCGGCCACCCGACCGCGGTCGAGCAACCCATCGACACGCCCGAGGAACGCGTTCACGAAGTGTGGCCGCGCGTACTCGGCCGCGAGCCGGTTCTGGCGCGGCGAGAACCCGAGCGTGCAGTTGACCGGCACGCCGGCGGCCTCGAGCCGGCGGACCGCCAGCAGCCCGGCGGGCGTCAGCGGCACCTTGACGACGAACCGGTCCGGCGCGATCGCGTGCAGCCGCCGGCCGTACTCGACGCTGCCGTCCGCGTCTCCGGCGAGGTCGGTGTGCAGCTCGACGCACACCGTCGCGTCGAACGCGCGCGCCAGTCGCAACCCGTGCACGGCGTTGAGCACGAACGCGACCTCGGTGACGAGCGCGTCCGGCGCCAGCCCGTGCGACGCCGGAGCGCGTCGCAGCTGTTCGCCGGCGCGCACGATGAGCTCGTCGTGTCGCCCGTCGGCGACATCCGCCTGCAGCAGGGCGTTGTTGGTCGTCATGCCCGAGAACTCCTCGCTCCACACCGCACGGGCGCCGTCGAAGTCGGCCGCATCGACCCACAGCTCGCTGCCGGTCGCGCGCAGCGCCTGCCAGCCGGTGTGCTGTGCGACCGCAGCCCCGGCAGGCGGAGCGACGGGACCGTCGCCGGCCAGCGCCTGCACCAGATCGGCCACGGTCCGGGCCAACACGGAGTCGTGAACGGGGGCCGGCGATCTCGGCGTCGTGTGCGGGTGCATGCCGCGACGGCGGCAAGGCGCGTGCCGATGGCCGATCGTCGGAGCGGCCGTCGGTCAGAAGTCGATCAGGGCCTGGCGCAGGCGCTGCTGGTTGCGGCGCTCCATCTCCGCCAGGTCGGCGAAGATGGCCTTCGCCCGCGGCGGCATCAGGCCCGCCTGCAGCTGCTCGAACACGCGGATCAGCGCGGCGTCGCGGTCGCGGTAGTCGCGGACCAGACCGTCGAGCTCGCCGCGCCACTGGCTGCCGTCCGCGTCGCGGAGCGCGGCGGCCGGCACGCTCTGCACGAAGGTCTGCAGCACGTCGTCGTCGCTGTGGTCGTAGCGCGCGATCGCCGTCACCAGCTGGTTCTCGCAGTCGCGCAGGAACGCGAGCAGCGCCGCGCTGCGGTGGTCCGAGCGTTCGGCCAGGGACACCGAGTAGCGCCGCAGGTGGCGCAGGTGGAGGGACAGCACGAAGTGCAGCACTTCACGCACGGTCCGGAACGGAGGCAGGACATCGGGCACGCGCCCGGCGCCGCAAGCGCCGTGCCCGCTCCCCGCCGCCGCAGACGCCATGGTCGGGCAGCGGAACGTGCGCCTCCGACTCGGAGCTCAGCCCGCCGAGTCGAGGCGCCGATCGAGCTCGAAGGCGGCGCTGATCAGCGCCAGGTGCGTCAGCGCCTGCGGGAAGTTGCCGCGATGCTCGTCGCACGCGCCGAGCTGCTCGGCGAACAGGCCGAGGTGGTTCGCGTGCCCGAGCATCTTGTCGAACACGAGGCGCGCCTTGTCGACGTCCCCGGCACGGGACAGGCACTCGACGTACCAGAACGTGCACAGCGAGAAGGTGCCCTCACCGCCCGGGATGCCGTCGGGACCTCGATACCGGTACACCAGCGAGTCCGTGACCAGCTCCTCCTCCACGGCGCGCAGGGTCGACAGCCAGCGCGGGTCGGTGGCGCCGATCATCCGCACCAGCGGCATGATCAGGACCGATGCATCCAGCGCCTCGGTCTCCCTGGCCTGCACGAACGCGCCGCGCCGCTCGCTCCAGAACTCGGTGAACACCTGCGCGTGGATCGCGTCCCGGGCGGCGCGCCAGCGCGTGACATCGCACGGCAGCGACCGGTACGCGGCCATCCGCAGCGCCCGGTCGATCGCGACCCAGCACATGATCCGCGAGTACAGGAAGTGCCGCCGCGCGGTGCGCACCTCCCAGATGCCCTCGTCGGCGCGGTCCCAGTTGCCGCAGACCCAGTCGACCATCACGACCAGATGCTGCCAGAGGTCCTGGTGCACCGGCTCGCCGTGCTTGTCGTCGAGGTAGATCGCGTCGAGCAGTTCGCCGTAGATGTCCAGCTGCAGCTGGTCGTGCGCGGCGTTGCCGATGCGCACCGGCCGGCTGCCGCCGTAGCCCTCGAGGTGCTCGAGCTCGCGCTCGCGCAGGTCCCGGCCGCCGTCCACGGCGTACAGCACCTGCAGCAGCCCGCCGTCCTCCCGACAGCGGGCGCCGATCCAGCGGTTGAACCTCGCCGCCTCGCTGCTCAGGCCGAGCCGCCAGAACGCGTACATCGTGAACGACGCGTCGCGCACCCAGGTGTAGCGGTAGTCCCAGTTGCGCACGCCGGCGCGCGCCTCGGGCAGGCCGAACGTCGGCGCCGCCACGATCGAGCCGTGCTCGCCGGAGGTCAGCAGCTTCAGCACCAGCGCCGAACGATGCACCTGCTCGCGCCATCGGCCCCGGTACCGGGACCGCCCGATCCAGTCGCGCCACCTGGTCAGCGTGTGCTTGAAGGCGTCGGCCACCGCGCGGTCGGACCACATCGCCCCGGCGCGGTCGTCGTCCCGCGCGAGCACGAACGAGGCGTGCTCGCCGTCGACCAGGTCGAACTCGGCGACGGCGTCGCGGCCGTCGACGGCCAGCGCTGCGGTGCTCCAGAGCACCAGCCGCTCGCCGTCCCTGCCCCGGGATCGGAACCGGACCACGCCGGCGTCGACCTCGGCGTCGTGCGCGGCGCGCGCATAGTCGAAGCGCGGCATGCAGACGGCGCGGACCGTGGCACGGCCGCGCACGCACTTGACCCGCCGCACCAGCTCGTGCGTCCGGCCGCCGGACTCGAGCGGCATGAAGTCGGTCAGCTCGATCAGGCCCTCCTCGGTCAGGAAGCGCGTGACCAGCACGTTGCTCTCCGACAGGTAGTACTGCTGCCGGCGCATGACCTCCCCCTGCGGCGCGATGCGGAACGCGCCGCCGCGGTCGCGGTCGAGCAGCGCCGCGAACACCGTCGGCGAGTCGAATCGCGGCCAGCACAGGAAGTCGATGGTGCCGTCCGTCGCGACCAGCGCCACGGTGCACCGGTCGCCGATCACGCCGTGGTCCTCGATCGGCGGGTAGCGCCGGGCGCCGCTCACCGCGGTCCGGCCCCGACGGGCCGCCGATCGGGTCGCCCGCAGGGCCGGCCGCCCGACCCGCGCGCGGGGCTACTCATCCTGCCCGCCCGGCGGAGCGAGCTCCAGGCGGTTGACCACCCAGACCGCGCCGCCGTCGTAGGCGTTCTCGGTCGCGGCGATGCGCTCGGCGCGGCTGTCGACCGTGCCGGTCAGCGTCACGGTGCCGTCGTCGACCGCGACGTCCACCTGCTCGGAGTCGACGAACGGGCTCCACCACAGCTGATCCTCGATGCACTGGCGGATCTCCGCATCCGCGGTGAACGTCACCACCGGCGAGTAGTGGTACCAGTCGTAGTCGTGCACCGGCCACGGATCGACGTAGGGGTCGTACGACGTGATGTGCGGATCGCCGACCTCGAGGTGGTTGTCGACCCCGACCACGCCGAGCACGCGCGATGTCACGTCGTCCGCCCGGGCGCGTTCGAAATCGGTGTCGACCGCGCCGTAGAGGTGCGCCATGCCGTTGCGCACGTCGACGCGGACGTCGAAGCGATCGACGTACGGGTCCCGCCGCAGCGCGTCGCGCACCGCCCGCTCGATGGCGACGCCGCTGCGCGCGGCCGTCGGCTCGACCGCGATCCGGTTGCGCACCGTGACGACGCCGACCGTGTTGCGCGCGTCGGCCGCGGCGGCGCGGCGGGCCATGAGGTTGTCGACCTTCCCGCGCAGCGTCACCGCCCCGCCGTCGACCTCGGTCGCGACGTCGAACGACGCGACGCGCGGGTCCTGCAGCAGCGCGGCCTCGACGGCGTCGGCGATCTGCTCGTCCGAGCGCACCGCGTACTTGCTGCCGCGCAGCGCCGCGTCGCGCGCCCAGCCCCGCACCTCGAGGCCGTCGTCGTCGACGGCGGCGACGCCCGCCACCCAGGCGGCGTTGCGGGCGCGCATGCGCTCCGCCGCGCTGCCGACGACGCCGCTCAGCGCGACCTCACCGTCGACGCAGACCACGTCGACCAGCCCGTCGTCGATCAGCATGTCCCAGCGCAGCCGCTGCGCGATCTCGCTCCGGATCTCGGCGTCGGCACGCGCCGCGGTGAAGTCCACCGTGATGGCGTTGTCGACCTCGGTGACGCCGGCCACCGAGCGCGCGACTGTGCCGCACAGCGATCGCTCGGCCCAGGACTGCACCTTGCCGTTCAGCGTCACCTCGCCCGCGTCGTCGACCGACACGCGCACCTCGAACGCGTCGGTGGCCGGATCGACGATCAGCGCCTGGCGCACGTCGTCGCGCAGTGCTGTGGCGTCGAGGTCGGCCGGCGGCACGACGCGCACCCGATCGACCACCGCGCGCACGCCCTTGACGGTGCGCGCGATCGCCGCCGCGCGCTCCTTGGCCAGGATGTTGTCGCTGGTGCCCTGCAGGGTGACGATCCCGTCCATCGCCTGCACGTCGATCAGGAACGCGGGAACCGCCGGGTCGGCGACGAACTCGTCGACGATCGCCTCGCGGATGTCCGCGTCCTCCGGAGCGGCGGCGTCCTGCGCCGGCAGCGCCAGGGTCAGCGACGCCGCGGTGACCGCGGCGACCAGCGGAGGGAACGGGGAACGGAGCGGGTGGACATTCTGCATTCTGGGCCTCCTCGGACGGGGTCGATCGGAGCCGACGGCGATCGCCGTCGAGCGGGCTCCGCGCGGCAGCGGCCGCCGCGCGGACCGCCGCAAGACCCGTTCCGGTCGCGTGCGGTCCGCCGCGCGGTGGCGGGCGCAGCGAACCGGCGGCGCCGCCGCCGCCGATCGGTGGCTCACCCGTCGTCGCGCAGCGGATACAGCAGCATCGGCACCGTCGTGTGGCGCAGCACCGACTCGGCGACGCTGCCGAGCAGCAGGCGCCGCAGGCCGCTGCGGCCGTGCGTCGCCATCGCGATGAAGTCCACCGCGTGCCGCTCGGCGTGCTCGACGATCGCGGCGCCGATGTCGTTGCCGATCGCGGTGTCCACGTCGACCTGGACGTCGTCGGGGAAGCGCGGCCGCAGCTCTTGCAGGCGCTCGCGCGCGTCGGCGGCGACCGCCCGCGCGTCCTGCGCCATCGGCACCGGCGCGCCGGCGGGGCCGCCGACGAACACCTGATCGTGCACGACCCGCAGCAGCGTGACGCGCGCGCCGAGCCGGCGCGCGATGTCGAAGGTCGAGTCGAGGGCGCGCATCGACTCGTCGGCGGAGTCGACCGGCACCAGGATGTGGCGGGTGTGCGTCATGGTCATGCCTCGTGTTGAGATCGGGCCGCGGCGCAAACGCGGTGCCGACGACAGCGGAACGCGCCTTGCTCCGGCCCGCCCATGCCGGACGCCGAGTCGACCCACGGGTGCGCGCACCACTGCTGTGCCTGCACGATCCCCCGTTCCGAGCGCTACTGCAGCGCGCACTGCCGCGAGGTCGCCGAGCGGCGCGGCGCCGCCGAGGCGCTCGGCATGTCCGTCTGCCGCTGCAACCACGCCGACTGCATCGCGGCGTCGGTCGCGGAGCGCGACCGCTAGGAGCGCACCGCCAGGAGCGCCAAGAGTCCGCGCGCTGGCGAGGGCGAGAGTCGGCGGTCGCCGTTCCGATCCGCCGGCGCTGGCGCCGCCGATCCGACGCGTTACTGCTCCGGCGACACCAGCCCTTCGCGGATCGCGTAGCGCGTCACGTCGGCGGCGTTGCGCAGGCCGACCTTGCGCATCAGGTTGCGCCGGTGGGTGTCCACCGTGCTCGGCGACACGTGCAGCCGCGCGGCGATCTCCGCCGACGTGAAGCCCTCGGCCACCAGCTGCAGCACCTCGCGTTCGCGCGGCCCGAGCAGCTTGAACGCCGACCCAACCCCGGCGGCGACCTCGGCCGGGGCGCCGTCCACCTCGTCGAAGTCACCCGCCGCGGCGTCGTCCGCCGCCGGCGCCGCGGTCGACGCGCCCGCCAGCGTCGCGTCGACGACGATGCCGGCGACCTCCGGGCACAGGAATCGGTTGCCGCCGCTCACCGCGCGCACGGCGCGGCGCAGGTCGTCGTAGGCGCCCGCCTTCAGCACGTAGCCGTCGGCGCCGGCGCCGAGGATGGCCAGCACGTAGCGGCGGTCGCTGTAGCTCGACAGCGCGATCACGCCCACGCGCGGGTCGTGCTCCTTGATCTGCCGAGTGGCCTCGATGCCGTTCAGGCCCGGCATCGCCACGTCCATGATCACGATGGTCGGCTGCAGCTCGGCGGCCATGCGCACCGCGTCGCGGCCGCTGGAGGCCTCGCCGACGAGTTCGAAACCGAGCTCGTCCTCGAGGATCGAGCGCAGCCCCTGCCGCATCAGCTGGTGATCGTCCACCAGGAGGATGCGCACGCTCATCGATCGGCCTCGGTCGGTTCCTGGATCCGGATCATCACGGTGAGGAATCGACGGAGTATAGGCAGTGACCGCCGCGCGTGCGCTGCGGCGCGTGACGCTGCGGCGGATCGGCGGCGGCGCCTCCGCACTGCGGCGCCGCAGAGCGCCGGCGCGGTCATTCGAGCCGCGCGATCGACAGCAGCGGGATCGCGTCCTCGATCGAGCGCCCGGTGACCTCGTTGCTCACGTCGCCGCGCACGACGACCAGCGCGGCGTCGGCCGGCGCCGCCGCGGGATCGACGCGGAGCTGCAGCACCGCCAGCAGCACCAGCTCCTCGAAGCGCGTCGTCGACGTCTGGCTCGGCGGCGTCACGAACCACAGGGCCCTGCTGGCCGGGTCGTCGGCCCCGGCGGCGGCCGCCGCGAGGTCGCGCAGCCGCAGCGCCACGCTGCCGTCGGCGCGGATCG
Organism: Planctomycetota bacterium; assembly: GCA_050245995.1. Taxonomy (GTDB): domain Bacteria; phylum Planctomycetota; class UBA1135; order UBA1135; family UBA2386; genus JBFWWV01. Next base: position 106,603 of record JBFWWV010000003.1, read on the forward strand.
ACCAGCCGGTCACCGAGCCCTGGCGCTGCAGCTCGGTCCGCGGGGCCGGCGCGGCGCTCCAGGCGGCGGTCACGCCGCAGGCCAGCAGCGCCGCCGCAGCAGCAGCGGCGCAGCGCCGGGGTCGAGGGCTCCGAGTCGGCGAAGGGGATGCGGAGGTCGGGGTGCGCTTCATGCCGGGGCGGGAGCAATCCCCGTGCCTCAGGCCTCCTCAGGGCCGCAGCAGCCCCTCGCGGATCGCCAGCCGCGCGAGCTCGGCGGCGGAGTGGATGTCGAGCTTGCGCTGCAGGTTCTCGCGGTGCTTCTTGACGGTGCCCAGCGAGATGCCCAGCTGCAGCGCGATCTCCTTGTTGGCCTTGCCGCTCGCGATCCAGCGGAACACCTCGAGCTCGCGCGCCGTGAGCGCCGCGAGGCCCGTGACCGACGCCGGCTCGACGGCCGGTCCGGCGCCCTCGACGCCGGCCACGAGCGCCGCCCCGCCGGCGCCGCGGTGGATCGCCTCGATCGTCTTGCACAGCTCCGCCGGGTCGACGGTGCTCGGCAGATAGCCGTCGGCGCCGGCGCGCAGGGCCTGCGCCGCGAGCACGCGGCTGTCGTGCCGCGACGTGACGACGACGCGGCTGTTCGGCGAGTGCGACTTCATGCGCGCGATCGCGTCGAGGTCGTCGGGACCCGACTGGACGTCGAACAGCACGAGGTCCGGCCGGAGCTGTCCGATGCGCGCGACGGCGTCGTCGGCGCAGGTGCTCTCGCCGACCACGCGGCAGCACTTCGAACGCTCCAGGAGAGTGCGCACGCCGGCGCGAACGAGGGCTTCGTCGTCGACGAGCACCACGGAGATCTGTCGATCGGTTGCGGTCATCTGGCAGGAAAACAGGGGGGCCGAGGGCCGACTTTCATCGGCTCGGCCCGCAATGCCGCAATGCCGACCATACGGCGCGGCATTGGGTCCCTCGACGCCAATGAGCTACGCCTTGCTGCGCAGCCTCGGCGACTTCCTGCGTCCGATCGATCCGCCCTCGCGATCAGCGCGATTGGGCGGCGCGCTCGACCTGCTCGACGTAGCGCTGCAGGCTGTCGCGCGGCGCCAGCTCGAGCGCGCGCCGCAGCAGCGGCAGCGCCGCGGCGTAGTCGCCCTGGCGCACCAACAGCTGGCCGTGCGCGCGCTTGGCCTTGGCCTCGAAGCCCTCGATCCCGGCCGCCTGCTCGAACTTCATGACCGCCTGCTCGGTCCTCTCCTGACGCTCGTACCAGCCGCCCAGCGCCACCAGGGCGTCGCCGTCCAGCGGGTTGATGGCGATCAGCTGCTCCAGCGCGCGTGCCTCCTCCGGCCCCCCGCCATCGGCCATCGCCAGCCGCACGCGCAGGTTCAGCAGCTCGGTCAGCTCGCGCGTGTTCAGCGCGCCGTCTCGGCGCTGCTCGACGCCGTCGATCAGCATCCGCGCCTCGGTCAGCGCGCCGTTGCCCACCATGAAGCGGGCCGCGCGCAGCGCGCGGTCGACGCCGGCCTGCGGCGCACGCTCGAGCGCGCGCAGGTAGGCCGACACCGCCGGCTCGAACAGCTGCTGGTTGGCGTAGAGGTCGCCGAGGTTGTCGAGCGTGGCGGCGTTGCCGCCGCCCAGCCGCACCACCATCTCGAAGTTCTCGATGGCTTCGAGCGGCCGCTCGAGCAGCGCATACGACTCGCCCTGGTAGCGCCACAGGTCGGCGCGCTCGGGGTGCTCGCGGATCAGGCCGCCGAACAGCGCCGCCGCGTCGGCGTAGCGCCGCTGGCGGAACAGCGTCTCGGCGAGGCCGAGGCGCCAGTCGATCCGGTGCGGTTCGAGCATGATGGCCGTGCGGAACGCCGACTCGGCCGACAGGTCGTCGCCGCGCTTGCCGTGCATGACGCCGAGCAGGCCGTAGACCAGCGCGTCGCCGCCGCCCAGCGCGATCACCTGCGTGAACGCCTCGACGCCCTCGTCGAAGCTGCCCTCGCGGTAGTGGATCTGCGCCAGGTTGCTCCAGGCGCGCTTGAACTTCGGGTGCTTCTGCACCGCCAGGTCGTAGGCCGCGACCGCCAGCCCGAACTCGTCGCGCTGGTAGTGGATGTTGCCGAGCGTGAAGTCCAGCACGGCGCTGGCCGCCGGGCCCAGCGCCGGCCGCAGCAGCTGCTCGGCCGCGTCCAGGTCGTCGCGCGCGATCGCGTCCATCACCTGCGCCATCACCGCGCGCTCGTCCGGCGCCAGCTGCGGCTCGGTGTCGGTGTCGGCGACGTAGCTCTCGAGCCGCCGGCGCCGGAAGTCGGCATCGTTCAGGCGCTCGACCTCGTCGGCGGACAGGTGCCGGCGCACGCCGGACGCTGCCGCGGCCTGCGCGCCCGCAGCGTCGACGGCGGTCGCCGCGTTCGCGTCGCCGGCGGCCTCGACGGCCGCCCGGTCGGGCGCCGGGTCTTGCGGCGCGGCAGTCGGCTGCGGGGTCGGTCCGACGCTGCACGCGGCCGCGAGGCCGAGAAGAAGGAGAGGGGATGCGCGTCTCATGGCTGGGGAAGGCACGTCAGAACTTGAAGGTGATCGGCACCCGCATGCGCGACGACACGGCCTGGCCGCTGCGCTTGCCGGGTTCGAACTTCCAGCGCCGCACGGCGTCGACCGCGGGCTTGTCGTAGATGGGGTCGGGCGACTCCTGCACGATCGGGTTCTGGACCCGGCCGCCCTCGTCGACGACGAACGCGACGTAGACCGTGCCGCCGCCCTTGCGCCGCATCTGCGGCGTCACGCGCGGGCTCTGCTTGTAGACGCAGCGCGGCTTCTGATCGAGGTCGTCGAGCGCGAACAGCCCGCCGTCGCCGCCGCCGTCGCCGGCGATCGCGGTGTCGAGCTTGATCGCGAACTCCGCGGTGGTCCAGCCGCCGCCCATGCCCGGATCGAGCGCCAGCTCCAGCTGCGCCAGGTCCAGCGGCGGCGCGTCGGGCTGCAGCTCGGGCGGCTTCTCGTCCTCCTGCTCCTCCTCCGGCTCGGGCTCCGGCGGCGGCGGCGGCGGCGGCAGCGCGGCGGTGTCGGCCGACACCAGCACGAGGTCGGGGCGCGGCGGCTCGGAGATCGCCTGGATCAGCGGCAACACCAGGAACACCGCGACCGTCAGCACGGCGGCGCCGAGCACGACCTGCGCGTGGTGCAGCAGGCTGCGGACGTGTTTGGTGAGGCGGGAGCGGTTCATGGCGGACTCGTCGGGTTCAGCCCTTGCCGGGCGCCGTGGCGACGCTGACCTTGGTGGCGCCACCGAGCTTGGCCTCGTCGATGATGCGCACCAGCAGGCCGGACGCGGACGCCTTGTCGGCCTGCACGATCACCGGGATGTCCTCCTTCTGGATCATGCGCTTGACCAGGCTGCGCACGCCGCCGATGCCGATGTCGCGGCCGCCGTAGACGACGGCGCCCTCGGCGGTCAGCGCGATCAGCACGCTGTTCTTCTCGAGCTGCGCCGCCGAGGCGGCCTGCGGCTTGTCGACCTCGACGCCGCTCTCCTCGACGAACACCGTCGTGACGATGAAGAAGATCAACAGGATGAAGACGCAGTCGATCAGCGGCGACATGTCGATGCCGGCGCCCTCGCCCTCGTCGGTCTCCACTTGGCGGAATCGTCCCATGGTGTCCTCGTGCTCGGTCGGTCAGTTGGCGATGCGCTCGTCGCGCAGGCGGCTGCGCAGCTGCTCGGCGATGCGGTCGCGCGCGTTGCGCTGCAGCAGGCGGCGGGCACCCTGCTGCACGCGCCGGTGCATGGTCTGCGTGCACACCGTCTCCAGGTGCGCCAGGAAGGCCTTGTAGTACTGGAAGCGGCGCGACAGTTGGTATTGGAAGAACACGCCGGGCAGCGCGACGACCAGCCCGGTCTCGGTGGTGATCAGCGCCTCGGAGATGCCCTTGGCCACCATCGCCATCGTCTCGTCGCCGCCGGAGCCCGACGCCAGCGCGCCGAAGGTCGCGAGCATGCCGGTGACGGTGCCGAGCAGGCCCATCAGCGGCGCCGCGCCGACGCACACCTTCATGACCTTCAGGTCGCGCTCGAACGGCACCGTCTCCGACAGCCGCAGCTGCTCGAAGCGCGCGGCGATGTCCTTGTCGGACGCATCGCCGCCCATCGCGAACTCGAGCAGCCGGCCGATCGGGCCGCGCCGCTCGCGCGGCCGCTCGATCCAGCGGCGCCAGATGTCCTCCGGCACGTCGCGGAAGCCCGTGGCCCGCAGGCGCAGGCGCACGTGCACGCCGATCGCGAACATCGCCAACGCGATGGTCGCGAGCGGCCACATCGCCCAGCCGCCCGACAGCCAGATGGCGACGGCCTCCGCCCAGAGGTTGGACAACCAGTCGGCCATGGTCAGGACGCCTGCGTGCGGGTCCGGTCGCCGTCGGCCTCGCCGTTGGCCAGCGGACCGAGCAGCTCGTGCAGGACCTCCTTGATCTGCCGGCGCACGAGCACCGGGTCATTGGCGTCGGCCGCCGCCACGGCGCCGCCGCCGTCGCCGCGCGCGGCGCGGCGCCGCTGCGCCGGCGTCTTGCTGAACTGGTTGACGAACGCGACCGCGTTGGTCTCCAGCTCGCCGATCACCGCCCGCACCTTGCGCGACAGGAACGCGTGCAGCAGCAGCGACGGGATCGCGACGATCAGGCCGAACTCGGTGGTGATCAGCGCCTCCGAGATGCCGCCCGACAGCATCCCGACGTCGCCGGAGCCGAACACGGTGATCAGCTTGAAGGTGTCGATGATGCCGGTGACCGTGCCCAACAGGCCGAGCAGCGGCGCCGACGCGGCGCAGATGGCGATGAACGGCAGCAGGCTCTGCAGCCGCAGCTTCGACTTCAGCACCGACTCGTACATCACCTCCTCGACCAGCTCGCGCGACTCGCCGAGGTTGTCGACGCCGGACTTCAGCATCGCGCCGAGGGGGCCACGCATGTAGGCCACCTGCTCGCGCGCCGCCTCCTGGTCGCCGCGCCCGACCGCCTCGAGCAGCAGCTGCAGCTGGCGGCGGTTCGGCCGGCGCAGCAGCAGCAGGCGGATCCACTTGTAGAGCGCCACCAGCAGCGCGGCGGTCGCCATCGCGAAGATCGGGTACATCACCGGGCCGCCGGCCTGCACGTGCTCGAGGAACGTCTGCTTGGTGGCGTCGATCTTGTGCGCGTTGCCGAGCGTCGTGTCGAGCGGCAGCTCGCCGGCACCCGACTCGACCAGGCGGCCGGCGGCCTCGGTCAGCGCCGGCTCGGAGTAGGCGACGATGGTCGGACGCAGCGAGCCCAGGCGCTGCTCGGCGGCGCCGACCTGGCGACCGTCGGCCGACCGGAACACCGCCGTCGGCCCGATCAGCGCGAACGTGCCCTCGGTCACCAGACCGCTCGGGTCGACGGCCGTGCCGCGGAACAGCACGCCGCCGAGGCCGTCACGCAGCCGCTGGATCGAGCGCTCGATCAGCGCCGTCTGCGCGGCGTGGACGTCGAGCGGCGCCGCGTTCGGGTCCTCGACCAGCAGGCGGACGCGCTCGAGGTCCTTGCCGAACTGGTCGAGCTCGGTGACGTGCACCGCGGCCTCGAAGTCGCGCAGGTACTCGCTGAGCCGGCTCTGCACGAAGGTCGCGTCGTCCTCGGCGTACTTGATGTCCTGGCGCAGCGTGTTGAGATCGAGCGCCCGGACCTCGAGCGCGCGGCTCTTGTCCTGGAACTCGGCCTTGACGGTCGCGAGGTCGGCCTCGAGTTCGGCGAGCCGCTGGCTCATCGGCACCTTCTCGGCGGCGATGACGTCGCGAAGCTGCGCCAGCTCGGACAGGCTGTCCTCGAGCTGCTGGTGCAGCAGCGCGGTGGCCTCGTCGAAAGCGGCGCGGCCGACCGCGGGCTGGTCCTGCTGGGCCGCCGCGGGGGCGAGGCCGAGTGTCAGGGCGAGAACGATGGTCGTGGTCTTCATGGTGCTGCGTCCCCTGCTCACTGGATCCGCACCGGGACCAGGGCGAAGCCCGGTTCCCGCTCGTTCTTGTAGGAGGCGATCGCCTGCGCGATCGCCGGCGCGGCGGTGCGCGGGAGCGGCATCCAGGTCCAGCCCTCGCCCGAGATCGTGCCGATGCCGGCGGCGTCGCCGGCGGCGGTGACGTAGAACGCCTGGCCGAGGCCGAGGTAGACCGCGGCGACCTCGGCGGCGGTGCCGTCCGCCAGCGTGCGCACCTCGCTGGTCACGGTGATCTCGCGGTGGAACTTGTTCACCGCGCTGAGCACCGCCAGCAGGTTGCCCATCCGCGCGCCCAGCGACAGCTTGGAGTCGGCGGGGTCCTGCGGGAACTGCTGGCTCAGCGGCTTCACGCGCTCGCGGATCGGCTCCGGCAGCAGCGCCAGCAGGTCCTTGGCCCGGCCCTCGAGGTCGCCGATCGCCTGCCGCAGCGCGGCGGTGATCTGCTGCAGCTCGGCGTGACGCGCCACCAGCTCACCTTTCTGCCGGTCGACGTCGGCGATGCTCTGCTCGGCCTCGCCGATCTTGCCGCGCAGCGAGCCGATGCTGCGCTGCACGATGTCGATGCGCTGCTGCAGCAGGTCCTTGCCGACGCGCCAGTCGTTGCGCTCCTTGCCGATCAGCTTCCTGGCCTCGACCCACTGCTGCAGCGACGAGCGCGCGTTGTCGACGCGGGCGCCGGTGACCTCGGCGGAGGCGTCGGTGGCCTGAGCGACGAGCGCCGGGGACAGCAGGCCGAGCAGCGCGGCCGCCGCCAGCGACCGCCCCGCCGGTACCCGCGGAGGAAGCGACGCGGACGGGCCGCGTGGAGTTCGAAGGATGGTCATGGTGGGAAGGCTTCGGGTGGAGTTCAGAACTTGATGCGGCCGCCGATGCTGACCGAGTAGTCGATGCCCTTGGTGAAGGACGCGCGCGTCACGTCGGCGCCGATCGCCGGCGAACGGTAGATCTGCTCGATGTCCGGATCGGTGAGGTTCTTGGCCGCGAACGCCAGCGTCGTGCTCTCGCCGAGCTGCTGCGACACGCTGAGGTTCAGCGTGCCGTACTCGCGCGTGTAGAGGTCCGGCACGAAGTTGCCGCCGTCGATGCCGGCGCCGGCGACCAGCGTGTCGCCCTGGAACGTGTAGAACACGCCGACGCGCGTGCCGATCGCCTCGGGCGCGTCCCAGGTCGCGAACAGGTTGTAGAGGTAGTCGGGCGCATCGGTCATGTCGCGCTCGCCCGGCACGTCGAAGCCGGCGGTGCGGATGTCCTGCAGCAGCTCCGGGTCCATGTCGACCTTGGCGTCGATCAGCGTCGCGTTGGCGCCGACCGACAGGCCGTCCAGCGGCGACCAGAACTCGCCGAGCGCGTGCCGCGTCTCCAGCTCCCAGCCCGTGAGCTTGCCCTTCGGGAAGTTGTCGGCGCCGGTGAAGTCGAACACGCCGGGCCGCTGCACGTACTCGATCGGGTCGTCGATGTCCTTCTCGAACCACGACACCGAGAACAGGCCGCCCTCGTACGGCGCCCAGTCGACGCGCAGGTCGTAGTTGGCGATCTGGCTCTGCCGCAGCCCCGGGTTGCCGATGAACAGCGGGCCGCCGAGGAACTCCTGCTGCAGGATCGGCGTGACCTCCTTGAAGGTCTGGCGCGCCACCGTCTCGGCGTACGAGGCGCGCAGCGTCACGCCGCCGCCGACGTCGGCGACCAGCCCGAGCGCCGGCAGGTCGTCGCGCTCGACGCGCGAGAAGTTGGCCTGGTCGATCTCGTCGACGACCAGCACCGGGTTCGAGCCGCCGTCGGGCAGGAACTGCGCGTCCGGGCCGGGGAAGTTCTCGACGCTGAGCCGCTTCGACTCGAAGCGGATGCCGCCGATCAGGTTGGCCCACGACGACAACGGCAGGTCGACCATCGCGTAGTGCGCCCGCAGCTTCTGCCGGCCGAGGTAGTCGACGTCGAACGTCGACCCGATGAAGTCGTGGCCCTGCAGCGGGAACTGGCTCGACCAGAACACCTCGAACGGCGCGCTGAAGAAGTTGTTCGGGTCGGCGCTGTTGCTGAACGAGTCCTGGTTGAAGCGGCGCTCGACCTCGTCGTGGAACACGCCGAACTTCAGGTAGCCCTCGACGCCGCTCCACTGCTCGAACGGCAGCTCGAGGTTCACCGAGTACTGGTCGCTGTCCTCGTCGATGGTCTTGAAGATGCGCTGCACGTTGCCGAGCGCGAGGGTCGCGCTCGGCTTCAGCGCTTCGTACTCGCCGCCGCCGATCGGCCGCCACTTCGAACCGAACTGCCGCTTGTCGGGCTGGTCGGAGTTCGCGGCGCTCTGCGACAGGGTCCAGTCGAGCTTCGGCGCGCGGAACGGCCCTGCTCCCGGGTTCGGCAGCGTGTGCCGCCCGTGCAGCTGCAGCGTGTCGGTGGCCCGCTCGGTGTACTGCAGGGTCTCGAACCGCACGTAGGGCGCGGCGTCGAGGTCGGGCAACGCGTGGCCCGGCGTGGTCGGGTTCGCCGGGTCGTGGCCGGGATAGAAGTACTCCTTGCCGCGCGTGTCCTCGGCCAGCGTCGCCTCGTCCTCGGCCGACCGCGTGAACAGGTAGGCCAGCGTCAGCTCGTGGTGCTCGGTCTCGACGCCGAAGGTCGCGAGCCCGCCCCACTGCGCCGACTGCGACGAACGGCGCACGTCGAGCAGCGACGTCACGAAGTCGCGGCTGGCGACGCTGCCCTGCGACGGGTTCGGCGTCATCGGCGCGCCCGGCGCCTCGAGCCACAGGGAGTCCTCGAAGCCCTCGTCGTGCGAGCTGTCGCGCTCGTAGAACACGCTGACGAACCCGCCGACCGCGACGCCGTCGGCGACCTCGAAGCGGCCGCCGCCCGAGCCCGACCACTTGTAGTCGATCGGCGCCTCCTGCTCGCGCACGCCGACGGCGCCGCCCCACTCCTGCCCGACCAGCGGATCGAGCTGCTGGTTGCCGCGCTCGCCGCCGCCCTTGCCGAAGAAGTGCAGGCCGCCGCCCTGGTACGACAGGAAGTCGCCGCGGCCGCTGACGTCGGTGTTCTTGCCGACCTGGACCTTCCAGCTCAGGAACAGCGGCTCGTCCGGCACGCCCTTGAGCCGGACGTCGACGGCGCCGCCCGATGCGTCGCCCTGCTGATCGGGGGTGAACGACTTGCTGACCTGGATGCTCTCGATGACCGACGACGGGAACTGGTCGAGCTCGACGGCGCGCTTGTCCTCGTCGGCGGTCGGCAGGCGCACGCCGTTCATCTGCGAGCTGACGTAGCGGTCGGGCAGCCCGCGGATCACCGCCGACTTGCCGTCCTGCAGCGACGCGCCGGCCACCAGCCGCAGCGCGCTGGCGGCGTCGCTGGCGCCGGCGCGGCTCATCAGGTCCGCGCTGATCGAGTCCATCATCGACGGGCTGTCGAACCGCAGCTGCAGCAACCCGGCCTCGGAGCCGCCGCCGAGCTGCAGCACGTCCTCGACGACGAACTCCTCCATGTCGGTGAAGTCGCCGGACAGGGCCACCGCGACCTCGGTCAGCTGGCCCGCGGCGACGACCACGTTGGACCGCACCTGCCGCACGTAGCCGTCCTTGCTGAACATCAGCGTGTAGGTGCCGGGCGGCACCTCGCGCAGGACGTAGTTGCCAAGCTCACCGGTCACGGCCTTCAGCTCGCTCCCCGGCCCGGCCGCCGACACCGTGACTCCCGCCAGCGGGGCGGCGAAGTCCCGGTCGGTCACGACGCCGCGGATCGCGCCCGGCTGCTGTGCAGGGAGTGCGGCGAGGACGAACAAGAATGCTCCGAGGGAGCGGGGCCATGGTCGGGACTTCACGTGCGAGGCCCGGCAACCTAGAGCCCAATGTCAGGACTCGGTGAAGACCGTGTTCGAGTCGGGTGAACCGCAGGTTCAGAGTCGCCGCGGCCGCCGATCGAGCGGCCCGGCGCGCGGCCTGGCGCAACGGCTCACCAGGGGTTGCCGTCGGTGCCCAGCACGGCGGCCAGCCGCTGCAGGCGCTCGACGAACTCCGGCGCGGGTGTGACCCCGAGACGCGCCATCGAGGTGCACACCAGGACCAGGTCGTCGCCGCGCGGGCGCGAGTTCGGGTTCGGCTCGGTCTCGGCGATCGCCCGGGCGTAGACCGCGCGCGCCCGATCGTCGTCGCCGACCGCGTGCATGGCCTCGGCCACCGGCACCAGGGCGTCGGCGCGGAAGATCGGCAGGATGTCGTCGCGCACCCGGTCGAACTCGGCGAGCGCCGAGGCGGCCTGCTCGCGGCCACCATCCTCGTCGCCGGCGGCGTACCGCAGCGCCGCGATGCGCGCGCGCAGCTGCACGCCGGACTCGGCCAGCGTGTCGAAGCCCTTCATCCGGTCGCGGACCCCGTCGAGGAGCTCGATGGCGCGGGCGCGGGCGCCGTGGCCGATCGCCCGCTCGGCCAACGCCAGCATCAGCTCGATGCGGATCGCCGTCGGCAGCTTCTCGTAGCCGGTGAGCGCGCGCCGCTCGAACTCCAGGCGCAGATCGACGTCGTCGTGGAAGCGGTCCCACATCGACACGCACGACCACAGCACACCGTGAACGGCCTCGAAGTCGGCGCCGGCGATCACCGCGTCGGCGGACGCCAGCCAGGCCGGGACGTCGTCGCGGTCCAGACCCAGCGCCAGCTCGCGGGCGATCGGCGCCAGCTCGCTGCGCTCCAGCGTCTCGACGATGCGGTCGGCCTGCTCCTTCTGCCCGAGCTGCAGGTGCACCCGCGCGACGTGCGCCATGACCCGATCCGCGCGCCAGGCCTGCTGCTCGGGGTCGCGACGGACGTCCTCGGCGACGCGCCGCGCGAGCTGCAGGTAGCGCTCGGCGTCCGCGACGCGGCCCTGCGCGGCGCTGCAGCGCGCGAACTCGGCGTAGCCGATGCCGCGGCGGAAGTCGGCGATCCGGCCGGCGCAGGTCAGCGCACGACGCGGCTGTCCGAGCTCGAACAGCGTCTCCACCACCCGCTGCTGCGCGCGCGAACGGTTCTTCAGGTGCGGGACCAGCGGCATGCGCGACACCGCGTCGAACGCGAGGTCGAGCAGCTCGAGCCGCCACGCGTCGATCGCGCGCTCCTCGAGCGGTGCCTGGATCTGCGGCTGCTGCGGCGGCGCCGCGGCGGCGGCGACGGCGTGGTCCTGGGCGCGAACGCCGACGGCGAGCGCCACGAAGATCGCGGCGGGACGGAGCCCGCGGAGACGGAACGAGGGGAGAACGGTCATCGATCGATGGTCGGAGAACGGAAACAGGACGGCCGCCCGCGCGGGCGACCGTCCTCCGGGAGTCACGGGATCTGCGGCGAGGCCGCGATCACAGAGCGCGCTTGACGAGCCCGTTGGTCAGGGTGAAGCCCTGCGGGGTCGTGTCGAACGCGGCGGCCTGCCAGTAGAAGTCGAAGCCGCTCAGGCCGGCCGGGATCGGGCCGAAGCCCAGCGAGGTCCCGAAGGCGAAGAACGTCTGCAGCGGGTTCGGGATGACCGTGCCGCCGAAGGCCGGCAGGTCGATCCGCGAGGTGCCGACCGCGAGGATCATCGCGGGCAGGCCGAAGTTGCTGCCGCTCAGGGTGATGTTGCTGCCCGGCGCGAACGAGCCGCTGCCGCTCAGCACCGGCGCGCCGGTCGAGCCTTCGCTGGCCAGACCGAGGTCGACCCAGCCGTCCTCGACCAGGAAGCCGTAGGCCGACGACGTCGACCAGCGGCTCAGCCAGTTGTTGCCCGGCGCGAACGCGCCGCGGTAGTTGGCGGCGGTGAAGAACGCGTCGCCGCTGGCGTAGGCCGTGGCGGTCAAGGCGTCGTTCGCCGGACGCGGGTCCAGCTGCGTGACCTGCTGCATGAAGCGGCCGCCGGTGATCACGAACGGCGCGCGCGTGATCGACTGGATCGGCATGCTCAGCGGCTCGACCACGTTGGTCGGCTCGGCGGTGACGCCGCGCGCGATCGCCTCGGTGTAGGCGTTGCCCGCGAGGTTGTTGTAGAAGACGCAGTCCTTCATCTCGGCGAGGTTGCCGCTGGTCTGCGCCATGTAGAACAGGGCCGGGTTGACCGGGTCGTTGGCGTGGGCCGGAACCGCGTTGAAGGCGGTGCTCCAGACCTGGGCGAAGCTCAGCGTGCCGTTGAAGCCGTAGCCCTGCGCGCCGTCGCCGTCGTTGCCGTCCGGGCGGATCAGCTGGTCACCCGAGTCCATGAAGATGCAGTTGCGGTACTGCACGCGGGCGCCGTCGCGCCACGCCGTCAGGCCGTCGGCGCCGTTGCGCTGCACCGGCGGGGTGACGCTGGTGTCGAGGCCGTCCGGCTGGCCGATGACGGTGAAGTTGTAGATCGTCGCGGTAGTGACCGGCTGCTGGTCCGAGTTCTCGGCGCCGTCGGTCTCGATCGCGTTGTCGCCGACGCCCGAGCCCGAGCTGCCGCCGGTCGCCAGGCTGTAGCCCTGGACGATCAGGCCGAACTGGGCCTTGCCGCGCCAGCCCTGGTCGACGTCGAAGCTGTCGTCGCCGACGTTCCAGATGCTGATGTACTTGAAGTTGACGGTGCCGCCCCAGATCTCGATGCCGTCGTCGAGGTTGTTCATGATCTCGACGTGGTGGATGTCGGTGCCGCGACCGACGCCGCCGAGCGACAGGCCGTTCAGCTCGACGTTCGGGGCGATCGGCTGGTTGCCGCCGTAGCGCAGCGACGTGTAGCGGATCGTGCCGCTGTCGTCGTCGTCGTTGCCGCCGCCGTAGCGGACGGTCGCGTCGGTGCCGGTCAGACCTTCCATGATGCCGTAGTTGTTGGCGTTGAAGGTCGCGGTGTTGGTCGGGATCGTCAGCACGTCCTCGGAGATGTAGGCCTGGCCGAGCAGGCTCACGTTGCCCCACTCGTTGGCCGACGGGCGCCACGCGCCGGTCTCCAGGTTCGAGGTGAAGACGATCGGCGCGAGCTCCGTGCCGAGCGCCTGGATCTGGCTGCCGCGGGTGATGACCAGCGCGCCGCCGGGGACGCTCTCGAACCGGGTGCCCGGCTGGATCGTCACGGTCGCGCCGTTCAGCACCTTCACGATGCCGCTCAGCTGGTAGACGTTGTTCGACGTGAAGGTCGTGGACTGGGTGATGTCGCCGCTGACGACGACCTGGGCGCTGGCGAGGCCGGCGAGGGCCGCGGTCACGCTGGCGGCCTTGACGAAAGAGTGCATTTGCATTGGGTTCCTAGGTGGAAGGCGTCGTCTCCGGCCGGCCGCGGCGCCCGGGAGGGCGGTGCGCCTGCCTTCGACGCGGGAGGAACCTAGGTCGCCGTGTGGAGACGCGATGAAGAGCACGTCGAGGTTGCGGGTGACGCGTCGTTCTGGCCCGCCGTGCACCGCCCGCGGCGATCGCATGTGGACGGTGACGACTTGTGTTACATTCGCCGCGCCCCCGACTCGAAGGGTCGCGGCGCCCCGTTCGGCGCCGCCGCGTTTCGTTCCACCATGCTCTCCGCAGGCTTCACCAGCCCCCGGCCGGACCGCCCCGACGGCGACGGCCCATGGCGCCCCAGCCGCCGCGCGTGGCTGGTCACCGGCGTCTGCTTCCTCGGCGGCACGACGATCGGCGTCGTGCTGTCGGGAGTCGGCAGCGCCGGGGCCGGCGCGCGCGAGCTGAGCGAGTTCGAGAAGGCGCAGCTCGAGACCGTGCGCTGGGTGCGCGAGATCGCCGCCGACCCGAGCCGCATCGGCGAACTGCGCGGCCACTACCACGGCCTGATCGTCGCGCTGCACGTGATGCCGGACGACCTGGTGTTGTGGGACGGCTTCCGCCAGCTGGTCGAGTACCTCGAACACGAACCGGGCGACGTGCCGGCGGTCCAGCTGGCGCGCACCCTGTTCCAGGAGCTGTCGTACTACCGGCCGCCGCTGCCCGACCTCGAGTCGATGCTGCGGCGCCTGGAGGAGATGGCGCGCCGATGAGGCAGGGCGCGGAGATCCGCGGGCCCGACGTCGCGCGCCCCGGCACGACGATCGAGATCGAGGTCGACACGCCGGGCACGGTGGTGCTCGTGCAGACCGGCCGGCCGATGGAGGAGGTCGTCGTGCAGGACGGACGCGCCACGATCCCGGTGCCCGCCGACGCGCAGCCGGGCAGCGAGCTGCACGTGGTGCTGCTGGGCCGCCTGCCGCCGGTCGGCCACACCGTCACGGTGGTCGCGAAGTGAACGCCGAGCGACAGCCCGCGGCGCGCGCCGCGGCCGCGCTGCTCGTGTGCGCCCTCGCCGCCGGCGGCGCCGCGCAGGGCAACGCGCTGGTGATCGCGCCGACCGCGGCCCTGGCCGAGGGCAACGAGGCGCTGCCGGGCCCGGGGCTGCCGCAGGCGCTGCGCATGCAGGTGCTGATCGACCAGATCCACCTCGGGCCGCTGGTCGGCCGGCCGATCCTCGGCCTGCGCCTGCGGCGCCAGGGCCACACGCGCCCGTTCCCGGCGGGCGCGGCGCTGTGGACGGTGCGGATCGGCGCGGCGCCGCACTTCGCCGCCGAGGGCAGCGCGATCTTCGCCGCCAACCTCGGTCCGCCGCTCGGCCTGGCCAACGCGCAGCCGGTGCCGGCGCCGCCGTCGCCAACGCCCACGGGGACGATCACCGCCTGGCAGCCCAACAACACGCTGCAGGTGCTGCTGCAGGCGCCGCTGCCCTACTCGGGTGGCACCCTGTGCCTCGACATCGCCGCGCGCCCCGACCCGACGCAGCCGGCGGCGGCGTGGCCGATCGACGCGTTCCGCGTGCCGCGCCAGGGCACCGCCGTGCAGCGCCTCGGCCCCGGCTGCGGCGCCTTCGCGCCGACCTGGAGCTTCGTCGAGGAGGCGTCGCTGACCCTCGGCAGCACCGCGAAGTTCTCCGCCATCGGCCCGCCCGGCGCGCTCGCGCTGTTCTTCGTCGGCACGCAGCCGCTGGCGGCCCCGGTGCCGCTCGACGCGTTCGGCAGCGCGCCGGGGTGCCTCGCCTACCTCGCCGACACGCCGGTCAGCATGACCGCCGTGTTCTCGCAGCCGCTGGTGCCGGGCGATCCGGCGCTCGGCGGGCTGGCCGCGCTCGGCCTGCAGATCCCGGCGGCGCCGACGTTCCTCGGCGCGACGCTGCTCGACCACTGGCTCGACCTCGGCCAGCCGCAGTTCGCGACCAGCGGCGCGCACGCGTTCACGATCGCGCAGCAGCCGCCGGGCCTCGGCATCACCACGGTGCTGGCGCAGGGCGCGCAGGCGGCGACGGGCACGGTGCTGGTCGACTTCGGGCCGGCGCTGCAGCTGCTGTACTGACGGCCGGCCCGGCCCGCGCGCTACCGGCCCGGCGGCGCCACCTCGCGCACCACCGCGCCGTCCTGCTCGCTGAGCACCAGCAGCGCGAAGCGCTCGGCGCCAGCGGTCGAGGCGTCGCTGACCGAGGCGTAGTCGAAGCGCCCGCGCAGATCGGTGTAGCCGTCCTTGTGGAAGCGGACCGCGCCGCCCGGCATGCGCGCGTAGCACTTGACGTAGACCCGCGCCAGCGGCGCGCCGCCCTCGGCGCGCACCTCGAGCTGGCCGTAGCTCTCGACGGTCTGCACGCGCATCGCCGCGGCCAGGCTGCGCGCGCGCCGGACCAGACCGCCGCCGCGCACCTCGACCACCACGTTGCCGCGCTGGAACTCGGCCGGCAGCGGCACGCGCGACTCGGTCGTCCCCGCGGCGAACTCGACGACGTCGACGCGCTCGGGCTCGACCCAGCCCACCGCCGCGAGGCCCTGCTGCGCGAACGGGCTGTTGGAGAACGCGAACTCGAGGTCGAGTCGGTGGTAGCGCAGCTCGCACCGTTGCATGTTGCGGTGCTGCAGGATCACCGTGCCGTTGTCGACGGCGAGCTCCAGGGCCGGCGCCCGGGCCGCCATGCCCTGCTGCTGGTCGCCGCGGTGATCGGGGTCCACCAGCGCAACGGCGGCGCCGCCGATCTCGTCGACCTGCTGCAGCACCGCGCGGAACAGGCGGCGCCAGCGCTCGACCGGGTGGTCGCGGTGCGGCGCCGCCAGCTGCTGCGCCAGCGCGGGCTCGGCGCGGAAGAACGCGACGTAGGCCGCGAGGTAGTCGTACTGCAGCGCCATGGTCACGGCGCCGCGCTCGACGCGGTCGAACGCCGCGAGCGCCGCGTCGGTGCGGCCCTGCAGCAGCAGGTAGTAGCAGGCCTCCATCCAGTCGTCGGCGCCGAGCCGCGGCAGGTAGCACAGACGGTCGACGCACTGCTGCCACTGCGCCGCGACGGCCGGGTTCTGGATCGTCTGCCACGCGCCGGTGCGGTGCACGCGGCCGTGGAACAACGGATCGAACTCGGTGTGCTCGTACCAGCGGCGGTCGACGGCGTCGATCGTCAGCAGGGGCGAGCGCAGCGCGCGGCCGCAGCCGCCGACGAAGTCCTGGCGCATCGCCAGGTACTCGCGCCCCGCGTCCGCGTCGCCGTGCAGCAGCGCGTACGACCACACGGTCGGGTCCGGGTGCAGTCGCTCGCGCAGCAGCGCGACCAGCCGGTCGAAGAACGCGCGGTCGCGCAGCCGCCAGGCGGCGCGCTCGAGGTCGACGCGCTCGAGGTTCTGCGTGCGCAGGAACGCCAGCACCTCGTCGGCGCCAGCCAGCTGCGAGACGTGCTCCCACGACGCGGTGTCGACGCGGCTCGGCTCGTCGACGACGTGGCGCACCGCGGCATCGGCGGCCGCCAGGAACGCGCCGTCGGCGGCGACCTGCGCCGGGTAGTGCGCGAAGTCGCCGGCGCGCGGCCAGTAGAACTGGAGCTCGAGCGTCGCCGTCGCGAACGCGCCGAGTTCGACGGGCACGCTGCGGGTCGCCAGCGAGCCCTGCAGCGGCAAGGCGCCGGCCGGGATCTGCAGCAGCACCGACAGCCGCCGCGGCACCTCGGTCGGGTTGGTCAGCACGACCTGGCTGCCGTATCCGACGCCCCGCACGAACTCGTCGGCGACCGGCTTCTGCCGCCGCTGGTTGCCGTCGAAGGCGTAGCGGTCGTCGAGCCGGTAGCAGTCCTGACGGATCAGCACCGGATCGGCGCTGGCCGCGGCCCCGGCGGGCAGCAGCTCGCTGCGCGCGAGCAGCAGCAGCGCGTTCGCCTGCAGCGTCAGCGTCGATCCGTCGCGCGTGCCCGCCGGCGGCTCGGCAGAGAACGGCAGGTCCAGCACCGCCAGCGCCAGCATCGCCTCGGTGAAGCTGCCCGACGCCTCGGGCAGGTGCGCCGACGCGAACGGCTCGCCCGCGCGGCTGCGCGCGAAGTCGCGCCAGAACCCGTTGGCCTGGATCAGGTCGGCGCGCTGCGCCGGGCGCGGGGTGTGCCAGTAGGCGTGCTCGACCAGCGCCCGCGTCGGCTCCGGCCCGCGCCAGAACGCCTGCGCCTCGGCCTGGTCGCGGCGGCGCGCGTCGTCCTTGGCGCGCGTGGCGCCCAGGAGGAACGAGTCGTCGCCCACGGCCTTGTCGGCGACCTCGCGCTCCGCCGGCGGCTGCATCGCCTCGGGCTCGGCGGCGCTCGCAGTGGTCGGCGCCGGCGCCTTCGCCTTCTCCTCGGCGAGCCGGGCCCGGCTGACGGCGCCCGGCCGGTCCTCGGCGTCCCGGTCGATGCCGCGCTCGTTCACCACCACCGGCGCCATCAGCTGCCCGAGGTGCGCGTCCGCGTCGAGCTCGCCGCTGCGCAGCGCGCCGAGGAACAGCTGCCGTTGCCGCTCGAGGTCGACCTCGAGCAGTTCGCCGCGCTCCTGCACGTAGCGATCGAGCGCCTCCTGGCGCGCCGGCAGCCGCCGCAGCAGCAGGATGCGCTCGACCAGGTTGAGGCGCTCGAAGCGCCACGGCTCGAGGTATGCGGTCAGGTCGTTCTCGAGCAGCCAGTCGTCGAGGAACTCCTTGTGCGCCTTGTCGGCCAGGTACGGCCGCAGCACCGCGTCGAAGAACGCGCGGTCCTTGTGGTAGAGGAACAGGTGCAGCTCGTGGCACGCGTGCTCCTTGTAGAGCGCCCGCTTCTGCTCGTCGTCGAGCCCGGGCCAGCGCGTCACGAACGCGAACTCGGCGAGGTCCGGCGAACCGGTCGCCGCCTGCAGCAGGCGGTGCGCGTCGCCCAGCGTGACGAACGGCTGCACGCGCGCGGTCGCCACGTCGGCGATGCGGGCCTGCTCGCCGGCGGCGAGCACGTCGATGCGCTGCTGCTCGGCCAGGTGCGTGCCGGCGTCGAACGCGCGCGGCAGCGTGAGGTCGCGCGGCTGCAGCGGCTGCAGCGGCCGCAGCAGCGACTGCTGGTCGAAGGCGTCGTCGTCGACGACCACCACGCGCACCAGCTGCCCGGGCCCGAGGTCCTGCAGCGGCACGCGCACGCGCCCTTCGCCGTCGGCGCGCAGGTTGGCGAGCAGCCGACCGTCGCCGACCAGGAAGTCCAGGTCGGCCCAGCTCGCGGCGCCGCCGCCGTGCGCGCCGGCCTCGAGCGCGCGGGCGCCCGGCCCGGGGCTCGAGGGACCGCCGCTGCGGCCGCCGAAACGACCGCCGGCGCCGCCGCCGACGCCGATCTGGTCGTTGCGCTCGTCGAGCGCCCACGGATTGAGCAGCAGGCTCGGCCGCTGCAGCATGTTGCCGGGGTACTTGGTGGCGTAGCGCCGCTCGAGCACGTAGCGCATCTCGTCGCTGAGCTGCCGGCCGGCGGCGAAGTCCGAGTCGCCCGCCGCCAGCGTCTGCACCAGGGGTCCCGCCAGGTCGGCGCCGAGGTGCAGCGCGCTCGGGTCGAACGCCGGCAGGTAGCGCTGCGCGAACACGTGCACGCGCGTGCCGGGACCGGCGCGATCGAGCTGCACCGCCAGCTGATCGCCGGCGACGGCGACGCTGCGGATCGCCACCGCGTCGGCGCCGGTCTGCCGCAGGACGCGTGCCCGACCGACGGCCCAGTCCTCGCGGAGCCCACCGGCGGTCACCCGGACCTCGATGCCGTGTCCGGACTCGAGCAGGCGCAGCGTGTAGTCGCCGGCCGGCAGATCGCGCAGCTCCAGCGTGCGGCCGACCAGCGCCAGCCGCGCGGAGACGTCCGCGAACGGCGCGCCGCCGCGGCGCTCGATCAGCGTCGCCACGTCGTCGCCGAGGCGATCGCGCCGGCCGGGGTACGGCAGCCGCAGCACCTCGCCGGCGCGGCCCTGCAGCACGGCCGGCAGCGGACGCGGATCCTGCAGCGCGTGGTAGCCGCGCTCGGCCGGCAGCCCCGACAGCCGCAGCCAGCCGATGCCGTCGAGCGCGCCCAGGTCGACGCGGCCGTCCGCGTCGGTCCGCAGCGCCACGTCGAGCGGGTCCTTCACCAGGTCGGAGAACAGCTGCAGCTCGACGCCGCGGCCGGCGATCGGCTCGCCGGTGCGCCCGCGCACCTCGACGAACCAGCCCTCGGCGCTGCGGCCGAGCAGCGGCTGCTCGATCGTCGCCGTGGCGTCGACGCCGTTGATCTCCATCGCCGGGACCGCGGCGCTCAGCGCGTCGTCGCGGCCCATGCTGAGGTTGCGGACGCTGCCGCGCAGCGTCACGGCGAGACTGGCGAGCTCGCGCGGCACCTCGAACTCGTGCACGTACTCGCCGTGCTCGGTCCACTTCGGCGCCGTCACGGCCTGCATCGACCTGACCCCGTCGCGCGTCGTCGCCGTGATCTCGAGCACGGCGTCCTGCAGCAGCGCCAGGTCGATCGGCACGCCCTGCACCGCGAGCTGCGGCCGCAGCAGCAGCCGCGCCTTGCGCCCGGGGCGCAGCGACTCGCGGTCGGCGAACGCGCCGAGCCGGAGCGAGTACTCCTCGCTCCGGTGCGCGAAGCGCTGCATGGTGGCCAGCGGGCCGCGGCGCAGCACCAGCGGGCGCGCGGCAAAGGCCTCGGGCGCGAACGGGACCGCGATCTCGCCGCGCTCGTCGGCCGTGAACTCGCGCCCGGCGCAGAACGCCACCGCGTCCTGCACGACCGCGCCGTCCTGGTCGAGCACCGTGAACACGTGCCCGGCCGCGCCGAGGCGCTCGAGCGCCGTCAGCGCGCCCTTCTGGATCACCGCGCGGCTGCTGCGGCCGTTGCCCACGAACTCCACCACCCAGGTGCCGGCGCCGGTCAGCTCCGGCAGCTCGAACTCGCGGCGCACGCGCCGCAGCGGCGGCTCCTGGTACTCGACCACGCGCTCGTCGTTGGCGACGACGCCGTCGAGGTCGATGGACGCGTCGACCTCCTTGCCGGTCTGCCGCAGGTACTCGTAGGCGTCGATGCGGTACACCTTCCGCAGCAGCGTCGGCACGTTCTTGACGTCGAGCGCCAACGTCACGGTCTCGTCGGGCCGGAACTGCCGGCGCTGTGTCGGCGCGAACGCCAGGTCGACGCGCTGCACCAGCCGCTCGTAGTAGGCGGGGTCGTCGAGCAGCGAGTACCACCGCTCCATGTCGCCCTGGCCCAGCAGGATCTTGGTCTCGGCGAACACCCGGCGCAGCCAGTCCTCGCGCACGAAGTCGGAGTACTCGCGGAAGGAGTCCTGCGCGGCGAACCGCTGCTCGAGGCAGGTGCGCACCAGCGCCTCGTCGTCGCCGACCTGGCCGAGGCCGGTCGGGTAGTCGACCGGACGACTCACGATCTCGTTGCCGCGGCTGCGCCGCAGCAGCTCCGGGTTGGCGTAGGCGGTGTTGCGCGGCAGGCGCAGGTAGGCGAGCAGGCGCGCCGGGTCGAGCGTGCCGCGTTCCAGATCGAACGCGAGGCGGTGGTAGAGCACGTGCGCCTTCAGCCCGTTGTGCACCGGCGGCAGCCGCTGCGCGAACTGCTCGAGGCGCTCGAGGTAGCGCTGCCGTTCGCCGTCGTCGCGGCGCCAGTCGACGTCGGCGCCGGGCCAGAGCCGGAGCAGGTAGGTGTGCACGTAGTCCTCCTGGTCGAGCACCGCCGGCACCTGCTGCGCCAGCTCGTCGAGCTGCGCCTGCAGCAGCTCCCGGTGGATCGGCAGGCTGCCGAACGCGCCGCTGCCGCGCTGACCGAGCTCGCGCACGACCAGGGCGGCCAGCCCCGGGACGTCCGGCGTCTCGAGCCGCTGCAGCACGGGCCGGACCAGCGCGTCGGGGACGCCGGCGCGCACCAGCGCGCGCACGCCCCGGTCGTGCAGGCCGTCGACCGAGCGCGGGTGACGGCGCAGCGCCTCCTGCAGCAGCCGCACCGTCTCGATGCGCGCCGGGTCGAGCCGCGTCGGCAGGTCGGGCTGCGCGCCGGGCACCTGCCGCTGGTGCGCGAACTGCAGCCCCAGCCGTTCGCGCAGGAACCGCAGCGTGCCGTCGGGATCGCGGTCGTACGACAGCAGCGCCTGCCGCGCCTCGATCTCCTGCACCTTGGCGGTGCGCCCGTGCCGCTGGGTCCACGCGGCCAGCAGCGGCGCGACCTCGTCGAGGGCGCCGCGGTGCTGCGCGTCGAGGCAGTGGAAGAAGTAGTGCTCCTCGGTGCCCGGCACGAGCTCGGCGAGCGCCTGCTGCCGGTCGGTGGCCAGCGCGTAGGCCTCGGCGAAGCCGCCCGGGACGCCCTGGGCCGGGACGAGCGGCGCCAGGAGACCGAGCATCAGGGTTCCCAGCAGGATGTATGCGGCGGACGGAACGGACGGGCGCACGCGGCGCGCGGTGGAAATGCGCATCGGACAACTCGGTCGGGAGGGTCGGTCAGGGACGGTCGCGCGGGCGAACGTCGGCGACGCAGCCGAGGATCATCGACATCGTCGAGGGCGCCGGGTCCGGCGCGCCCACCCGCAACGTAGCGGCCAGACGGCGCCGCCCCCATCCGGTTCCGAGCCTGCCGACTACAAAGCGATCCGCACCGGTTCGCTGACGTCGAGATCGGTCGCCGACAGCGCCGCCCACACGAACTCCACGTCGAGATCGAGGCCCGAGAACTGCGGCGGGATCGCGAGATCGAACCGCTCCGGGTGGCCCTGGAACGGCGACCCGGTCGGGCGCGGCACGAACAGCCCGGTCTGGAACGGCAGCCCGGTGCCGGGTACGCGGAACGCCGCGATCGCGAAGCCCGGACTCGGCGTGCCGGGCGGCGGCCAGCCGGTCAGCAGCGTCGTGAACACCTCGCTGCCCTGCGCCGGGTCCCAGCGCCGGAACACCGAGCTGGACAGCTGGTTGGCGACCGGGCCGAGCGGCGGTTCGTGCGCGCCGACTGCGGCGCGCAGCCGCGGCCCGGTACCGACGAAGCCGCGGGTCGGATCCAGCGAGCAGATGCCGTCGATGTCGTCGGGTCCGCCGCCGCCGCCGCGCAGGCCGACGTGCTGGCTCACCGGCACCGGCGGATCGAGCGGCCGCAGCGGGTCGGGCGGCAGCCGGTAGACCGAGTGGCCGACGATGCCCAGCTGCGCGAACAGCAGCGGATCGCGCAGCGGCTGGCCGGCGATGCGCGCGGTCGAGAACAGCACGCGGCCGCGTTGGAAGTCGACCGCCAGCGCGTCGACGTCCTCCTGGTCGCCGAGGCCGAGGTCGGCGGGGAGCAGGAACGGCGCCGGGGTGGTCCAGCTGCTGCCGGTCCAGTCGGTGCGCAGGATCGTGGCCCCGCTCACGGGCGCCGGCGGCGTCCCCCACCACGCGGCCGGCACGTTCGGCGCGTCGGCTGCGGTCACGGTGAAGAACACGGCCCGGAACGGCAGCGCCGCCACCAGCTGCGGGTTCTCGCGGTAGATCAGCCCGAGCAGCAGGTCGTGCGCGACCAGGTCCGCGGGCTGGCCGGGCGCGAACGCTCCGAACTCGGTCGAGTCGAGTGCGCGGAACGTGACGCCGACCAGGTCCGCCGGCAGCAGGCTGCCCGGCAGCACGTTGGCCCACACGTCGGCGGCGGCGCCGTCGGCGGCCGCGACCTCACCGGCGATCTTGCCGGCCGGGTCGCCCAGCGTGCCGCGCGTGACCGAGAAGGTGATCGCGCCCCAGTCGCCGGCCTCCGGCGACGCGGTGCCGTCGGGCAGCGACCAGACCCAGTCGTAGCCGGACGAGATGCCGTCGATCTGGCGCGGGCCGCCGAACAGCGTCGCGAAGTCGGGCACCGCCGGGAACTGCGCGGGCGCCGGCGCCCACGCGGCGGGCGCCGTGGTCGCGAACCCGATGCCCTTCCACTGCAGCACGCCCGGCGTGCCGACCGGCGACAGCGCGTCGAACAGCATCACCTGCGGCAAGCCGAGCAGGGGACCTTCGGACTTCTGCGCCGGCGACACGCCGGCGAGGAGCGCCATGCAGGCGAGCGGCGAGAGCGAGCGGGGATGGGTTCGGGCTCGGGTGCGCACGGGATCCTCCTCGGTCAGCGCGGGTGCAGCGCGCGCCACAGGGCGTCGCGCGCCTCCCGGTACTCGGGCGTGTCGGGTTCGAGGTCGACGGCGAGCTGCGCGATCCACAGCCGCAGCCGGGTCAGGGTCTCGCCGCGCAGCTCGCGCCCTTCGAGCATGTCGACGAGGTTGTAGAGCTGCTGCGGGTTGCGCGGCTCGCGCCGGAGCAGCTCGAGGAACGCGTCGAGCGCGCCGTCGAGATCGTCCCGGCGCAGCGTCTCGGCGTGGGCGATCGCGGCGGGGATCGCGCGGCGCTTGGGGTTGGTCGATCCCTCGACCGCGGCCGAGCGCTCGAAGTGCGCGATCGCCGCCGCGGCGGCGGCCCGGCGGCCGTCGTCGTCGCGCTGCCGCAGCGCCCGGATCGCGCGCACGATCTCGACGTTGGCGAGCTCGTACTCGCGCCAGCCGGCGTCGCCGATGCGTTCGGCCGCGGTGCGTGCCTCGTCGAAACGCTCGAGGTTGCGCAGCGTCTGCGCGAGCCCCGACAGGCTGTTGTCGAACCACGGCCGTAGGTCGACCGCGTGCCGGTAGCAGCGCAGCGCCTGCTCGTTCTTGCCGAGCCGCAGGTACGCGAGCCCGAGGTTGTTCCACGGCCCATGGCGGTCGGGGCGCAGCCGCAGCGACTCCTCGCACAGCGGGATTGCGTCGTCCCATTGGCGCAGGTGCAACATCGCCGCACCCATCGCGTGGCGCGTGCGTGCGGTCGCCCGACCGTAGACGCCCTCGAGACGCGACGCCTCGGCCAGCACCCGGCGCGCGTCGCACGGCTCCTGACCCAGCAGCGCCAGCAGCCGCAGGTCCTGCGCGGCCGTGAGGTCGCCGGCGGCGTCGAGCTCCTGCACCGCGCGGTCGCAGTCGCGTGCCCGCAGCGCGTGGAAGCCGGCGACGAAGTGGTCGATCGGCGTGACCGGCGCCGGCAGGTCGCCCAGCTGCACGGCGGCGATGCCCGCCGACGACGAGTCGGCGGCGGCGTAGCGCCGGGCGACCTCGCGCAGGTAGGCGCCGCCGGCGCGCGCCGCCAGCGCGTCGAGGTCGGCGCGGGCGCCGTCGCGATCGCCGGCGTCGAGCCGCAGAGCGGCGCGCAGCAGGCGCGCCGCGTGGTCGCCCTTCTCCAGCTGCAGCATGCGGTCGAGGTCGCGCAGGTAGCCGGCGCGCTCGTCGAGCGGCACCAGCATGCGCTGGTCGGGCCAGCCCTCGATCGACAGCAGCGCCGGCAGCCTCGCCTGCAGGTCGTCGTGCTCCGCGCGGTCGCGCGTCGACGCCAGCGCGCTCCACATCGGCAGCACCACCGCGAGCAGCAGGACGATCCCGATCGACGCGAACGCGGCGAGCGCCCGCGCGGGCTGCCGCCGCACCCGTCGCCACGTGCGCGCGAGGCCGCCGATCGGCCGCGCCGACACCGGCCGGTGGTCCGCGAACGCGCGCAGGTCGGCCACCATCGCCGCGGCGTCGGGGTAGCGGTCGCGCGGTCGCCGCTCCAGCGCCCGGTCGAGGATCGCCTGCAGGTCGCGGGGCAGCCCGCGGTGCAGCCAGCTCGCCGGCTCCGGGTCGTCGCGGCGCACGTGCTCGAGCACGTCCGCGAGGTCGCCGGGGTGCGGCGGCCGCAGCGTCAGCAGGTGGTAGATCGTCGCCCCCAGCCCGTACACGTCGAGCGCCGGACCGGGCTCGGCACCGCCGGCGAGCTGCTCGGGCGCCATGTAGTGCGGCGTGCCCAGCACCTCGTGCGCCGCGGTCAGGGCCGGGTCGCCGGCGCGCGCGGCGATCCCGAAGTCGAGCAGCACCGCGGTGCCGTCGCTCCGGACGAACGCGTTCGACGGCTTGACGTCGCGGTGCACGACACCGCGCGCGTGCGCGGCGGCCAGCCCTTCGCCGAGCTCCGTCGCCCACTGCACGACCTGCAGCAGATACGTGCGCTCCAGGTCCGCCGCCGGCAGCAGCGCGCGCAGCCAGTCCACCCGCGCGAAGGCGCGCGCGTCGGGCCCGTTCGGCATCGCTGCGGCGGACGCCGCGAGCACGGCGGCGAGCGAACACCCTTCCAGCAGTTCGGTGACCAGGAACACGCCGCCGTCGTCGAGCGCGCCGCGCTCGTAGATGCGCAGCAGCGCGCGGTGCTCGGCGCCGGCCAGCAGCTCGGCCTCGCGTCGCATGCGCGCCGCGGCCGACTCGGTCGGTCGCGCCGCCAGCACCTTGACCGCGACGTCGCGGCCGAGCTCCAGGTCCCGCGCGCGGCACACCGTGCCCATCGCACCGGCGCCGAGTACCGCGTCGACGCGGAAGCGCGCGCGCAGGACCGCGCCGAGCAGCGCGTCGCCGTATCGCCGCGCGTGCAGCGCCGCCACGTCGGGCTGCAGCTGCAGCGCCTCGCGCACCGCGGCGATCGCGTCGGCATCGCCGTCGCAGAGCGCCTCGAGGTCCGGCTCGCGGCCGGCGTCGCGCTGCTCCAGCGCCGCCGCGAGGCAGGCGGCGATCCGTTCTTCGGCGGCGCTCACGGTCCGGCCTCCGGGATCCGCGTCGCCCCCGGCGCCGACACGCCGCGGGCCCGCAGCCGCAGCAGCAGCAGCGCCTCCGCCGCGTGGAACGCCTTGCGCGCGGCGTCGGCCGACGGATACGCCAGCCGTCGCGCCAGCTCGTCGAACGCGCACTGCTCCTCGAACCGCAGCGCCAGCAGGGCGCGCTCGCGATCGGCGAAGGTGTCCAGCACGCTGCGGTAGATCGCCACCTGCTCCTGCTGCGCGGTGCGGGTCAGCGGGCCGGCCCCGGCGGCGGCCGCCCCCGCGGTACGCGGCCCCTGGTCGCCGTGCCGGCGCACGTCGCGCCGCGCGCTCTGGCTGTGTCGCACGCGGTCGAGCAGCCGGTGCTCGACCAGGGTCGACAGCAGCGCCAGGAACGGCTCGTCGCCTTCGACCTCCCAGCGGTCGATCCCGCGCACCACCTCGAGCAGCACGTCCTGCACCACGTCGCCGGTGCTCATCGCCGCCATCGCGCCGTGCTGCTGCGGCCGCAGCCGCCGCTGCAACTGCCGGTGCACCTGCGCCGCCACGTGCGGCTGCACGCGCTGCACCAGGGCGGCGCGCTCGGCAGCGCCGCCGGCCCGCGCCGCGGCGACCAGTTCGGCCAGGGACTGCACCCGGCCAGTATCACCGATCCAGGCGGCGGCGACAGCGGCCGGGCCCGCGCCGACGCTCAAACGCCGCCGAACGTCGTCAGGTTGGTCAGCTGCAGCCCGCCATCCGCGCGCAGCTCGATGCCCTGCAGGCCGACGAACAGCTCCGGTGGCAGCCCCGACGGGATGGCGAACTGCCACAGCAGGTCGCCGCTCGTCGGCACGACCGCCACGAAGCCGATCGCCAGCAGCGGGTCGACGCACAGGAGCCCGGTTGCACTGAGCGACGGCCGCGGCAGCAGCGGCCCGAATGCCAAGAGCGCCACCGACGACGGTGTGCAGCGGTGGTCGATCGTCAGCGCGCTGCCCTGGATCGACGTGCGGATCGCCGGCACCGGCTCGTTCACGCGCAGGCTGCCGACCGAGCCGATCACCGTGGAGCGCGGGTCGAAGTGCACGAGCGAGGTGTTCACGTCGTCGACTGCCTCGCGCGGTCCGGCAGCAGAGATGCCGCCTTGGAGCAGGGTGCCGGGGCCGACCCACACCTCTGAGTTGCGGGTGCGCAGCGCCGACCCGGAGTTGCCGAGGTGGTTGACATCCAGCCCGACGACGCTGCTGTTGATCAGCCAGACCCGACTGTCTTGGATGTCGAGGACCGGACCTGCGAAGTAGTTGCGCCAACCGCTGTCGAGCGACAGGACACTGGATCTCTGTAGCAACCATCCTCCGAAGCCTCGTCGAATGTTGCACGACTTGACGATGACGAGCCTAGAGTCGATCACTCCGTGGAGGGGAGTGAACCCCGCATTCTCCGTGACCCGCTCCAACAGAACCACGCCTTGGTTGCCGTGGGACGCCAACGTACCCGACGACCAGTTGAGCAGGCCGAAGCTGATGTCCATGACGTGAACCATCTGGCCAGCCGGCAGATTCCGCACTACGAAGTCCGTGTTCCACCAGGTCGTCGATGGTCCATCTGCGCCTTCGCCGACGATGGTGAGCCCCTTGCCGTCGACTACTGGAGCCGTGTAGTAGGCCCCGAGTGGCGGCGGCACGCCGATCGCCCGGATCTCGATGCGGTCCCCCGACGCAGCCGCATCGACCGCGGGCTGCACGTCGGTGAAGTCCGCACCGGGACGGTTCAGAGCGTCAACCACCCAAGTCGCCTGTGCTGGAAGTGCGAAGGGGGTCAGGAACGGAAGCAGGAGTGCAGCACGCATCTTGGCAACTCGCGGAACGGGAGGTTGTCGCATCACTGGATCCACTTGCGCAGGCCCAGCGAGCCCGCGGCATAGAGTTCGTTGCCAGCAGCTTCGGGATCGAGGTCGGCGATCACGAACGAGTTGTAGGCGCCGACCGCGCCTTCGACCCGGGTCTCGTACAACGGCGCCTGCGGCAGGATGTCGCCGGAGGACTGGTCGAGCGCCCAGACCATCAGGTGGCCGTCGAGCGAGCCGACGACGAGTTCGGGCCCGGGGCTCGACGCCACCAGTTCGCCGACCGCCATGCCGCAGACGGCGAAGACCTTGGGCCGCGCGAACGGCGACGTGCTGCCGTCGAGCAGGATGCGGCTCTGGCGTGCCACCGTGCAGTTGCTCAGCGACGCGTCGCCGGTGAAGCGCAGCGCGAACAGCTCGGACACGATGTCGTCCGGCGTGGCGGAGCCGGCCGCGAACGCGGTGTCCGGCGGGAAGGCCTGCGCCGCGCCGCAGTAGATCGTCCGCTCGTCGCCGCGCGCGGGGCCGATCGCCAGCGCCATGCCGCCGGTGCCGAGGTCGAGCAGGTCGCCGGCGGTGTCGACCTCGATCGGCGCGGGGCCGGTGTCGGTGGCCGAGGTTCCCGGCTCGAGCACGATCAGGCGCGCGCCCGGCGTGAACGCGGCGCAGCGGACGACCCCCGGCGCAGCCGGGTCCTCGAACAGCCGCAGCGCCTGCGCGTGGCGCTCGGCGTGCGGCTGGAAGTGGTAGGCGCGCAGGTCGTGCGCGCCGATCGCGCTCCACGGCAGGTTCGGCTGGCCGATCTGCGCGGCGCTCAGCGGCGCCACCGTCGACCACCACCGGTCGATGGTCCCTTGGACCTCGTCGACGCGGAGGCCCTGGATGCGGTTGCCCCAGATCGAGTCGTGCTCCTGGCCGGACCACCAGCACACGTACGTGTAGCGGGGCGTCTCGGGGGGCGGCGGCTCGGCCGGCAGTTCGATCGTCAGCGCGTCGCCCCCGCGCGGGAACACCGCCAGGTCCTCGTAGACCTGCAGGCGGTGGAGTTGCTGGTTCCAGACATTCACGCCGAGGTTGTTGGTGTCTGGAGCAACCTGACCGAGGCTGTTCAACACGAACGGGACGTAGGGTCTCGTCTCGATGCTTCGGGTCGCCGCGTCGTTCAGGCCGGGGAAGGCAGGAGAAGGAGGCGTACCGATTTGCGAGCTGCTGCTGGCTCTCACGTCGAAGTCAGATGCAGTTGTAGGCGTGAACGAGCCGATGCGCGCCATCGACCGGAAGGGGCCACCACCGGGCAAGTGCAGCGTTGTCCCCAGCACAGGCGGCTGAGCGAACGGATGTGAGAAGCCGCGTCCCAGCTCTTCTACCAAGGTGGCGTTGCCCTTGGGATCCACGCGCCAGTGCGAACCCGACTGGTCGATGACGTCCAGGAACGCCAGCGGGCCCTGCGGCGGTGGCTACCGCAAGGTCGGTAGACCTGCAGGAGTGTCCGCGGCGGCATCAGGCGGCACAAGTCCCCCAGCCAGCCAGCCAGCCTGCCAGCCTGCCTGCCTGCTCCGCAGTTGGACAACGGCGCACCTCCGCCGGTCTTGGTTCGTAGCCAGACCCCGTCCGGAAAGTCCCGGCCCACGCCCGGGTTGCTCCCGGGCGAGGACCTTTCCATGCAGCAGGGCGCCGACCCGACTGGCAAACACGCTCCGCGCTCGATCGACCCCGACCGCGTGCTGGCGCGCGACGTCATGCAGCGCGACGTGCTGGTGCTGCGCACCGACGACACGATCGGGCACGCGGCGGCGCGGCTCGACGAGATCCGCGCCAGCGGCGCGCCGGTGGTCGACGCCGACGGTCGGCTGGTCGGCGTGCTGACGCGCACGGACATCGCGGGCCGCGACCCGGCGAGCGGCAGCTGCGTGTCGGCGCACCCGGCGGTCCGCGAGACGGATCGCGCGGACGACGCGGGCGCGACGTTCGACGTTGACGACGGCGACCGGCAACGCGTGGCCGACTGGATGACACCGGGCGCGATCCAGGTTGCGCCGGACGACACGGTCGCCAGCCTGTGTCGGCGAATGCTCGACGAGGGCATCCACCGCGTGTTCGTGGTCGAACAGCGCCGGTTGGTCGGCGTCGTGTCGACGACCGACGTGATGCGGCTGCTGGCCGACCCGTAGGGGGCCGCCTCTGCGTCTGGGCCTCTGCGTCTGGGCCCTCTGCGTCTGGGCCTCTGAACGGCGGAACGTCGCGGGCGAGGTAGGCGCCGGCGGCGGCCCGTCGCGCCGGCGGGCTCATTGCGGCCGCGCGTTGCCGCAGGCGACCCGGCCGGCTCTGCTTCCGGCATGCGCGCGCGCCCATCGATCGCCTTCGCCCTGCTGACGGCCACCGCAACCGCCCAGGAGCCGGGTCCGACCCTGGAGCCGCCGCTGCGCGCGGTGACGTTCGAGCGCGTGCTGGTGAACGACGCGTTCTTCGCGCCGCGGCGCGCGACCAACCGCACGGCGACCCTGCCGCACGCCGTGGCCCAGCTCGAGGAGACCGGCACGATGCCGAACTTCGACCTGGCCGCGCGCGGGCCCGGCGCGCTGCATCACGGCTACGTGTTCCAGGACAGCGACGCCTACAAGGTGCTCGAGGCGATGGCGTGCGCGCTGCAGGAGCAGCGCGACCGCGACCTGGAGGCGCAGCTCGACGGGCTGATCGCGCGCGTGGCCGCGGCGCAGCAGCCCGACGGCTACCTCGACACCGCCTACACCGTGCTGCACCCCGGCGAGCGCTGGACCAACCTGCGCGACGACCACGAGCTGTACTGCATGGGCCACCTGATCGAGGCCGGCGTGGCGCACTTCCAGGCGACCAGGAAGCGCACGCTGCTCGACGTCGCGGTGCGCTGCGCCGACCTGCTGGTGGGCACGTTCCTCGGCGAGGACGCGCGGCAGGGCTACCCGGGCCACCCCGAGCTCGAGCTGGCGCTCGTGCAACTGGCGCGCGCCACCGGCGAGTCGCGCTACGCCGAGCTGGCGCGCGCGTTCGTCGACCGCCGCGGCAGCGGCTTCTTCGCGGTGGAGCACGGCACCGACCCCGCGCGCTACGACGGCAGCTACTGGCAGGACCACGCGCCGGTGCGCGAGCTCTCGGCGATCGCCGGCCATGCGGTGCGCGCCGCGTACCTGATGAGCGGCGCGCTCGACGTCGCCGCCGCCACCGGCGACCGTTCGCTGCTGCAGATGGCGGAGCGCGTGTGGGCGAACACCATCGATCGGAACGTGTTCGTGACCGGCGGCATCGGCCCGTCGGCGCACAACGAAGGCTTCACCGTCGACTTCGACCTGCCGACGGTCACGGCCTACCAGGAGTCGTGCGCGTCGATCGCGCTGGTGATGTGGGCGCACCGCATGAACCTGCTGACCGGCGAGGCGCGTTTCGCGGACGCGATGGAGACGGCGCTCTACAACGCGATCCCCGCCGGCGTGCAGCTCGACGGCACGAAGTTCTTCTACGTGAACCCGCTCGCCAGCCGCGGCGACCACCACCGGCGGCCGTGGTACCGCTGCGCGTGCTGCCCGCCGAACCTCGCGCGCACGCTGGCGCGGCTCGGCGGCTACGCGTACGCCACCGGCGACGACACGCTGTGCGTGAACCTCTACGTGCGCGGCGAGGTGCGCGCGATGGCCGCCGGGGGCCCGGTCGGCCTGGTCGTCACGACCGACTATCCGTGGGACGGCAAGGTGACCGTGCGCTTCGTGCAGGCGCCGCCGCAGGAGCTGCGGCTGCGGCTGCGCGTGCCCGGCTGGTGCGAGCGCGCCGTGGTGACGCTCGGCGGCGCGCAGCTCGCCGCCACCGACGGACCGTCACCCGGCTACCTGGACGTGCGGCGGCGGTTCGTGCCGGGAGAGCAGGTCGAGCTCGACCTGCAGATGCCGGTGCGCGCGGTGCGCGCCGATCCGCGCGCCGAGGCGCTGCGCGGGCAGGTCGCATTCGCGCGCGGTCCGATCGTCTACTGCGTCGAGCAGGTCGACTGCGCGGCGCCGGTCGACGGGCTGCTGGCGCCGCCGGGCACCGAGCTGCGCGCCGAGCACCGGCCGGACCTGCTGGGCGGCGTGACCGTGCTGACCGGCGAGCTGCTGCACGCCGCGCCAGAGACGTGGACCGAGGTCGTGGCGGGCGGCGCCGCGCTGTACCGGCCGCTGCCCGCGACCCGTCGCGTCGCGGCGACGCTCGTGCCGTACGCGGTCTGGGACAACCGCTCCGCCGGCGCGATGGCCGTGTGGCTGCCGCAGGCGCCGCCGCCGCCGCGGCTCGGCGGTCCCGAGCTCGACGCGCGCATCGCGCTGTCGTTCACCAGCGGCAACTGCGTCCCCGAAGGGCTGCGCGACGGCGTCGTGCCCGAGCGCAGCCGCGACACGCCGGCCGCGAACTGCCACTTCTGGCCGCACGAGGGCGGCACCGAGTGGGCGCAGTACGAGTGGGCAGGTCCGCGCGCGCTGGCCGGCTGCAGGGTGTTCTGGTTCGACGACACCGGCCGCGGCCAGTGCCGGCTGCCGCAGGCGGCGCGGCTCCTGTGGCGCGACGGCGACAGCTGGCGCCCGGTCGAGGTGCTGGGCGCACCGCTGCCGATCGCGGTCGATCGTTGGTGCGAGGTGCGCTTCGCGCCGGTGACGACCACGGCGCTGCGGCTCGAAGTCGACCAGCAGGACGGCTTCGCCAGCGGCGTGCTCGAGTGGCAATTGTCGGCGCCGGCGCGCCGTTGACGGCGCATGCCGACCCGCGTCTGCCTGCGACGACCGACCGGCGCCTGGCTGAGCGCCCTGGCGCGGTCGCGCGCGGCGGCGCCGGTGTCGGGAGTTCCCGACCACCTCGACGGCCCGTGCCCGCACGGCATGGCCCGGAACGCCGGCGACGGCCGCGTCGGCGCGTGGCCGGACGACTTCACCGCGGCGCGGAACGCGCTGCGGGCGCTGCGCATGTTCGAGGTCGGCTGGATGGCGGCCGCCGGCGACGCCGAGGTCGGCGTCGGCACGAACGTGGCCGTCACCGCCCGCGTGCTCGGCTGCTGGTGGGGCGACGTGTGCCGCGTGACGCGCGTCCTCGACGAGCCGGAGCGGGCGGGCTTCGTCTACGCCACCCTGCGCGGCCACCGCATGCTCGGCGCCGAGCGCTTCCTGGTGGAGCGTCGCGACGACGCGGTGTGGTTCGAGCTGCGCGCAGACGCGCGACCGGACGCGCCGCTCGCGCGGCTGGGCTGGCCGCTGGTGCGCGCGATGCAGCGCCGGTTCGCGCGCGACGCGGTGGCGGCCATGGCCCGCGCCGTGCGCCACCTCGGAGCCCGCTCGTGAACGCCGCCGCGACGACCGTCGCGACCGCGCTGCTGCTGCTGTCGCCGTGCCTGTGGATGCCGCTCGGTCTCGGGCTGATCGACGCGCACGGCGACCGCGAACGGCGGCTGCGCCGCCTCGCGCGGCGCCTGCACGCACCGGCCGCGGCGCTGCTGGTGGCGGCGTTCCTGCTGCCGACCGGCACCGCGGCGGCGCTGCTGTGCGCGCCGTGGCTCGCGGTCACGGCGCTGCTGGCCGCAGCCGGCCTGCTGCACCTGCGGTCGGCGCGGGCGGCGTGGTCGGCGGCGCTCGGCGAGAGCGCGGCGCTGGGCTATCCGCTGATCGGCGCCGCATGGGCGCTGGCCGCGCGCGCCGACGCCGTGCCGCTCGGGTTCTCGGCGGCGATCGCGCTGCTGACCGCGGCGCACTTCCACCACGCCGGCTTCACGTTGCCGCTCGCGACCGCGCGGCTCGCCCGCCATCGGCCCGGCCGGGCGACCGGCGCCGCGGTGTGGCTGGTCGTCGCCGGCATGCCGGTGACGGCGGCGGGCATCACCGCCACGCAGCTCGGCGCGTCGCCGTGGATCGAGCGCCTGTGCGCCGGCGCCACCGCGTTGGCGGCGCTGTTCGCGGCGCTGCTGCTGCTGCGCGCCGCGGCCGACGCGGCCCGACCGGCGGCGCTGCCGCCGCGCGCGCGCACCCTGCTGTCGATCGCCGGCGCCGCGCTGGCCGTCGGCATGACGCTGGCGCTGCTCTACGCGGCGCGGCACGCATTCGCGCCGGTCTTCGGCGGCGACGAGGCGCGCGCGCTCGATTGGATGGTGTACTCGCACGCAGTGACCAACGGCGTGCTGTTCGCCGGCGGCGCGGTGCTGGGCTGGCGCGCCGCGGCCGGCGGGACGCTCAGTCGCCGATGACGAACAGCAGCCCCTGCGAACCGCTCACGCCGGAGAACGACGCGCCGTGCGGGTCGACGCTGGCCGCCCGGTTCGCGATCCTCCGACTTCGTGACGGCGGGCGAAGTCGGCGAATTCGCGCCCGGACGGACCTACCGGGGCCCGCGCCGCACGTCGGCGAAGAACTCCCAGACCGCCTCGGTCGCGCTCCACTCGCCCGGCGCCCGCGTCGAACCCGGCCAGACGTGACCGCCGCCGTCGATCGTCACCACGCGCAGCACCGCTTGCGGATGCTGGTCCGCGCGCCGCCAGGTCTCCGTCCGCCGCGCGCCGTCGACCTCGACCTCGGGGGCGCCATCGAGGCCGAGCCGCGCGCGGTAGTAGTCGATCGCGTCCTGCACCGACGCGTCGGTACGGCGGTTGGCGCGGCCGAACCGGCGGCGCGGCCGGCCGCCTTCGTAGGGCACCATGTCGTCGTCGGTGCCGTGCACCAGCATCACCGCGATCGGCCCCTGCGGCTCGACCGCCGCGAAGTTCATCGCCCCGGCCACCGGCGCCACCGCGCAGAACGTGTCGCCGGCCTCGCGCGCGAGCCGGTGGCACATCATGCCGCCGTTGCTCATGCCGGTGGCGTAGACGCGGTCGGGGTCGATCGCGACGCGCGTCTTCACGGAGGCGACCACGGCCTTCAGGAACCCGACGTCGTCGACGTCGTGCTCGCTGGCGTAGACGGCGATGCCGCCGCTGTTCCACGTCAGCAGCTTGCGCGGCAGCGCGCCGGTGCCGTCCGGGAACACGGCGACGAAGTTCTCGCGGTCCGCGAGCGCGCGGAACCCCGTCGAACGCGCGACCTGCTCGCCGTTGCCGCCGCCGCCGTGCAGCACCACCACGAGCGGCAGCGCGCGCGCGCGTTCGGCGCCCGGCGGCGCGTGCAGCAGGTAGCGCCGCGTGCGGCCGCCGTGCGCCAGCTGCACGTACTCGTCGCTGCCGGTCACCGCCGGTCCCGCGCAGTACTCCCGCACCGCGGTCACCAGCTCCATCGCCTCGGGCAGGACCCGTTGCAGGTGATCCTGCACCGCCAGCACGCCGCAGGTGCCCCGATCGGGCTCGACCCACGGCGTGAACCCGAGCGCCCCCGGGTCCATCGCCCGCACCGCGCCCCCGTCGCCCGCGCCGTCCAGCGGCTGCAGCCAGGTGCCCAGGCCATAGGCGAAGTCCTCGTCGAAACCCGGCGCGCGCACCTTCATGCCCTCGGTGTGGCTCTCGAACATCCGCGCCACGGTCTCGGCACGCAGCACGCGCACGCCGTCGAGTTCGCCGCCGTTCGCCAGCATGCGCGCGAAGCGCTCGTAGTCGCGCAGCGACGACACCGCGCCGCCGGCGACCCACGGCACCGACGCGGTCCCGGCCTCGTCGCCGAACGGCGTGAGCCGGCCGAACGCGGTGCCCTGCAGGCCCAGCGGCGCGGCGATGCGCTCGCGGAACAGGGTGTGCCAGTCGCGATCGGCGGCGCGCACCGCCGCGCACGCCGCGGCCTGGAACGTGGCGCCGCCATAGGTGAACGCCAGCCCCGGATCGCTGCGCAGCGGGTGCTCCGCCAGCGCGCGCGCCATGCCCGCCATGTCGAGGTCGCGGTCGCGCACCGCGGGCAGCCGCGGCTGGAACCCGGCCGTGCACGACAGGCACTGGCGCAGCGTGATCCCGCGCTTGTCGGGCCGATCGAACTCGGGCAGCCAGCGGCGCAGCGGCAGGTCGAGGTCGAGCGTGCCGTCGTCGACCAGGGTGAGGATCGTCGCCACCGCGAGCCACTTGCTCGCCGACGCGATCGGCACCGCGCGGTCCGGGTCCAGCTCGACGGTGGACCGGTGCAGCAACCGACCGTCGTGCCCCACCGAGAGCCCGGCGAACGACACCTCGGCGCTGCGCGCGAAGTGCTGCAGCGCGGCGTCGAGGTCGGGGACGGAAGGCGCCGGCTCCTGCGCCGCGGCGACGGCGCCGAGCGCGACGGCCGCGAACCAGGTGCGGACGATGCAGTCGAGGTGGGTCATGGCGGTGAGGGTCCTTTCGACCGGGGCTGCAGCCGGGCTGTGCGCCGCGCCGGACCCGACGGGCAGCGGCGCGCCGGCGATCGCTGCGCGCAGCGGGCCGATGGCAACGACGACCGCGGCGAAAGTCCACAGCGCGCACAACGCCACCCCGGCCGGCGCGCTGTGGCCGGCCGCGCGGCGGACCGGGCCCGATCCGGCCGACCGCGCGACCGAGCACCAAGGAGCCCACCATGACGCACGCATCGCATCGTGTCCGCCTGTTCGTCCGCCTGCTCGTGCTGGCCGCCATCGGCCTCGCCTCGCAGGCCTGCTACTTCGACGGCCACTTCGGCCACTGCCACGGCCACCACTGGCGCGCGCCGATCCGCCACTGCCGCTGACACCAGCGATTGACGCCCGACGCGGGCACGGGGACAACCGCCCCCGATGACTCCGCCGCGCATGCTCCAGGCCGCAGCCCTGCTCGGGGCCGCCGCCGTCCTCCTGGGCGCCTTCGCCGCCCACGGCCTCGAAGGTCGCATCTCGGACCAGGCGCTGCGCTGGTTCCAGACCGGCGCCCACTATCACGGCTGGCACGCGTTGGCCCTGTTCGGCTGCGGCCTGCTCGGGCGCACCGGCCGCACACCGCGCGCCGCCGCCTGGGCCTTCGTGGCGGGGATCGCGCTGTTCAGCGGCTCGCTGTACGCCATGGCGCTCACCGACGCGCGCTGGCTCGGCGCCGTGACCCCGCTCGGCGGCACCGCGTTCGTGGTCGGCTGGCTCCTCCTGCTGCCCTGCTGCCGGGCGCCCCGAACCGCCGTATCCGGTTGACGCGGCGCCGGATCGACCGGCGCGCCGAATCCCCTCGGGGCCGGGACTTGGCATGCGCAGCGGCTCGGTCAACAATCGCGCACTTCTCCCCCTCTGCCGGCGGAGTAGGATCCGCGCCCCGACCCCGGCGCCCCCCCTCTGCCCCGACCAACCCGAATCCGACCTCGCTGATGATCCATCTCGAGCGCTCCGCCAAGCCGCGTTGTCTCGCCCTGCTCGCTGCGGCGACCGTCTCCGCAGTGTCCGTCGCCCAGGCTTCCGCGGCGCAGGCAGCGTCGTCGAAGCCGCAGGCGCCGAAGGAGGACACCGTCGGTGAGGGTCTGCCGACCTTCCTGCTGCCGGTCCCCGGCGGCAAGGTGACCATGGGGCTCACCATCGACCAGCTGGTCGAGACCGCGTGCCAGACGATCAACCCGACGCGCCCCGAGCTGGCGCTGAAGGAGGAGGAGAAGCTGGTGCGCAACATGAGCCAGTGCTCCTCGGAGCTGGGCCAGGAGGAGCGCACGCTGCCGACGTTCCTGCTGGGCAAGTGGCCGGTCACCAACAAGGAGTACGCGGTCTTCGTGAACCGCATGAAGGACCTCGGCACACCGGTGAAGGCGCCGTTCCACTGGTGGCGCTACGGCCGGAAGGACAGCTACGACGAGTCGCTGAAGGACATCAACACGCTGTTCGGCGACTACGGCAAGATGGGGCCGATCATGTTCTGGGAGCAGAAGGGCACCGAGCTGCCGTTCGCCCTGGTCGACGATCGCGGCGAGTCGATCGAGAACTACCCGGTCGTCTACGTGTCGTACCGCGACGCGCTGAAGTTCGCGGGTTGGCTCGGCATGCGCCTGCCCACCGAGGAGGAGTGGACCCGCGCCGCGCGCGGCGACCGTCAGGTGATCTGGCCGTGGGGTGACCGGGAGCAGGTCGGCGACGCCTACACCGGCGACCAGGTGCTCGCGGAGCTGCAGCTCAAGAACGCGCGCGACCAGCGCGTCAAGCCGGTCGGCTCCGTGAAGTTCGGCACCGGCCCGTTCGGCCACGTCGACATGACCGGCCAGGTCTGGGAGCTCACCGCGGAGCGCAACTTCGGCCCGATCTGCGGCCAGAAGGCCTTCGAGCAGGAGTGGAAGCGCGCGCAGAAGCACAAGGTCGGCGAGCACCTGCCGGCGCCCACCTGGCGCGACGCCTACGTGGTCGTGAAGGGCGGGTCGTTCCTGTCCTGGCCGGACCCGATCCAGCTGCACATCGACGCGCGCTCCGCCGTCCAGACCGACGACGTCCTCGAGGGCCTCGGCTTCCGCCTCGCCAAGAGCCTGAAGCCCGGCTACGACATGCTGATCTCGCTGGTCACCAGCGACTACAACATGGACCTGTTCGCCACCGGCCGCGAAGGAGACCAGGAGGTAGACTTCGCCGGGCAGGTCGGCATCGAGCGCTACGTGCTCGACAAGGACGGCTTCCCCGAGGCCTACCACGCGGTGTCGATCGCGCCGATCAACTGGCTGAAGACCGACCGCAACTACAGCGTGAAGAAGCTCGAGGAGGACAGCCGCGACCGACCGATCCTGGTCGGCACCCTGGCGACCACCGAGCAGGTGCAGGAGCCGGCGCTCAAGGCCGGCCTCTACTCGGTTGCCTGGCGCGCCGGCGGCTACACCAAGGAGCTGACCGACGCGATCAAGGCGGGCTACAAGGAGGTCCAGGCCGAGCTGCGTCGCAAGGAGCGCGGCATCGACGCCAAGCCCGAGGAAGATCAGGAGCTGAAGAAGGCCGACTGGCGCAGCGTGCTGGCCCGGTTCGGGCTCGAAGCCAAGGACCTCGAACCCAAGGGCGCGGACAAGGACCTCAACATCGTGCGGTTCGGCGGCCTGGAAGTGCCAGCCGACCACAACGTATTCCTGTTCCACGACAACAAGGGCAGCTGGGTCGGCTGGTGCAAGGCCAACGACGTCCTGTCGTGCAGCCTGACCCCGGCCGAGGTCGTCCTGGGCACCGGCAAGGCGGCCGACAAGTCCGACCGCGCCAAGGTGGAGTTCAAGGTCCGGCTGCCGCTGCTCAAGGACCAGAAGAAAGGTGTCGAATACAAGCTCGACCTGCTGCTCGAGCAGGGACCGCCGGCCGCGGGCCAGAACTGGCGCGTGCCGACCGGCGGCTGACCCCGACCCCCGGAGCCCGCCTTGTCGATCACCGTGAACCCCACCTCGCACCCCGACGCCAAGACCCGCATCAACGACCGGGCGCGCGCCGCGTTCTCCGTCCAGGAGTACACCGGCAGCACGCCGATCCAGGGCGTCGAGATCGTCGAGCTGCGGCGCTTCAACGACGACGGCGGCGCGATCACCGAGCTCGGCCGCCTGGACGCCGGCGCGCACCAGCAGCTGGCCGGCTTCGAGTGCCGGCAGATGAACTACAGCGAGATGGAGCCGGACGCCGTCAAGGCGTTCCACATGCACCACCGCCAGACCGACGTCTGGTACGTCCCACCTTGCGACAAGCTGCTGCTGGTGCTGCACGACTGCCGCCAGGGCTCGCCGACCGAGGGGCAGACGATGCGGTTCGTGCTCGGCGACGGCCGCAACCGGCTGGTCCGCATCCCGCCCGGCGTCGCCCACGGGGCCAAGAACCTCGCGCGAACCACCGGTCGCATCATCTACATGGTCGACGTCCAGTTCTCGCCGGACCCGGCCGAGTGCGACGAGGGCCGGCTGCCGTGGGACTACCTCGGCGCCGAGGTCTGGGACGTCGTCAAGGGCTGAGGCTCGCCGGCGCTCCGCCGACTCGCCCCCGCGACCCGGGGCATCCCGCCCCGCCGCAACACACATCGGGGCGCACTCTGGCTCCGACCTCCGACGGGCTGACGCTCGGCCGAACCGGAAGGTAGTCTAGGCAGGCCCTCGTCCGCCGGATCGACCCCCTCCGGCGCGACCTCCCGAGCCGCCAATGTCGACCACGCACAGCGCCTTCGTTCTGTCGTCCCTGATCCTGGCGAGCATCCCGCTCGCGACTCCGGGCCACGCCCAGCAGCAGACGGGCGCGATCGTCGGCACCCTGAACAGCGTCGCCTCGCGCGGCGGCCTGAACAGCCTGGCCGGCACGATGATCGCGCGCTTCGACGCCGACGACCTGCGCGGCTACGGCATGACGACGCCGGGTACGCACGTGATCACCGGCGTTCGCCTCGAGCTCGAGGACTGGAACGGTGCGACGCCCGAGACCTACTCGGTGGAGATCTACGGCGAGGAACCCGGGCTGCCCGGGTTTCCGATCCTCACCGCCCCGCTGGTCGCGACCGGCGGCCTGAACACGCCGCCCGGCGGCGGCACCGGCAGCCAGGTCATCTCGACGCTGATCGGCCTCCCCGCGACCAGCGCCGCCTCGGGCCAGGACCTGTTCCTCGGCGTCAAGCTGCAGGTCGCCAACACCTGGCCGGTCGACGGTCTCGGTGTCCGCAGCGTGCTCGGGCACTCGTCGCGCTGGCCGATCTACGATTCGCCCGGCCCGGCGCCGATCCAGCACGGCAGCTACGCGATGTCGGTGCCGGCGGGCGCCGCGCTCGGCAGCTACAACACGGCCCGTCAGCTGCTCGTCGACTTCCTGACGCAGACTCCGGGCGGCGCCTCGCTGGCGATCACCAACCAGACGAACTACCCGGTCAGCAACACCCCGCCGGGCGCCGGCGGCTTCCTGTCCGCGCTGCACCCCGACTCGCGCAGCTTCCCGATCGGCTTCGGCCGCGCCGACGACGTCGGCTTCCGCTACGAGGACCAGTTCACGCCCGACGGCTCGCTGGTGCTGTTCTTCGCCAACTTCAACGGGTTCGGTCCGGAGCTGTCGCTGCAGCCCTTCGCCGCCGGCTCGCGCGGTGTGATCTGCCTGCCGCTCACCGACTCGTGGACCCTGGGCTCCGCGGTCACCGCCGGCAACGCCGCGTCGTGGTCGTCGACGTTCCCCGCGGCGCTGCGCGGCCTGCTGGCCGGCGTGCCGATGGCGATGCAGGCGATCGCGTTCGACACGACGAGCGGCGCGCTGAACGCGTCGCCGTGCTCGCGGCGCGTGTTCTGAGCCGCGCCGCGCGCCCGCTCAGCAATCCGCCAGCATCTCCGCCAGCGACCGCCCCGGCACCTCGCCCAGCAGCGACACATCGCGCGGTCGCAGCGCGTCCTGGCACTCGGCGGCGTGCAGGCGCCCACCCGGCAGGCCGTGCGCCGCGCACAGCCGCTGCGCGAACTCCCAGCGCGACACGCGCTCGGGCCCGGTGACGTGGCGCAGGCCGGCGCCGGCGCGGGGTTCCGCGAGCACCAGGTCCACCAGCGCCCGCGCGGCGTCGCGCGCGTGCAGCGGCGTGCGGTACTCGTTGGTGAACAGCGACAGCGGCCGCCCCGCCGCCAGCGCAGAGCGCACCATGGCGCTGGCGCCGCGACCCCGATCGTCCGGGCCGAACAGCAGGGGAACGCGCACGACGCGGCCGCCGGCCGCGAGCACCCGATCCTCGCCCTCGGCCTTGCTCAGCCCGTAGACCGACAGCGGCGCCGGCGGGTCGAGCGGCGCGTACGGCGGACGGCGACCGTCGAACACCAGATCCGTCGACACGTAGACGAACGCCGGGCCGAACCGCTGCGCGAGCGCGGCGGGCACGTCGGCGTTGATCGCACGGGCCAGCGCCGGGTCGGCGGCGCACTCCGCCATGCGCGACAGCGCCGCCAGGTGCAGCACGCGGTCGGGCGCCGCGGCCGCCAGCAGGCGGTCGCGCGCGTCGTCGTCCTGCAGGTCCACACGGCGGTCGCCGCCGCTGCGGCCGGTGGCGGTCACCTCGGCGCGGTCGCGCAGTTCGCGGCACGCGAACGGCCCCAGGAAGCCGGTGGCGCCGGTGACCAGCACACGCGGAACGGACATCGGGGCGCATCGTCGCGCCGGGACCGCCCGCGCCCTAGGGCCGCCCGCCGGAACCGCGGCCCGGCGCCGCTCCGGCCTCGGTACGCTGCGCACAAGTGCTGTTGCAGCGAGGGCTACCGCCCGGGAGGCTGGGTGCCGTGAAGGGACCCCTCAAGGCGGCGCTCCTGTGCGCGCTCGCGCTCGTCGGCTGCACGTCGACCGGCGCTGGCGGCACGTCCCAATCGGTCGTCGAGGCGACGGCGCAGAACCACCCGGACTGCACCCGGCTGACGCTGCACTGCATGCAGGCCGACGGCACGGCCAAGGTCTGCGCCAGCACGCTGACCGCGCGCATCGGCACGGCCTCGGATCCGGAGGACCTGCAGGCGATGCGCTCGGGCCAGCTCGTCGTGCTCGAGGAGGGCGAGGCGCTCGACGTCACCGTCCCGCTCGTGCAGACCGACGGCCGGTGGACGACGGTGTGCGGCGTCACGCTCGAGCGCCGCGGCCAGGCGCGCGACGCCGTGGTCGCCCGGGCGCGCGCGGTCGCCGACGAGGTCAAAGCGGCGCTGGGCGGCCGCTGCGACGACGGCGCCTGCTGCCGGAAGTAGCGCGCCCCGCGCGCCGGGCCGCACAATCCGCTCGCCCCCGGCCGCGGGTTGCGGCAGCATCGCCGCGCGCATGACCCGCCGCCTGCTGATCCTCGCCAACCCGATCGCCGGCGGCGGCCGGGCGCGCGCGCTGGCGCCGGCGCTGGCGTCGGCGCTGCGGGCGCGCGGCGCCGACGCCGAGGTGTTCCTCACGCAGCGCGCGGGCGACGCCGGCACGCGCGCGCGCGACGCCGGCGCCGAGGCATGGGACGCGCTGGTCGCGATCGGCGGCGACGGCACGGTCAACGAGGTGCTGAACGGGATGCCCGACCCGTCCCGGCCGCTCGGCGTGCTGCCGCTCGGCACCGCCAACGTGCTGGCGCGGACCTACCGGCTGCCGCGCACCGCCGACGCCGCGGCGGCGATGCTGCTCGACGGTCACACCCGGACGCACGCGATCGGGCGCGCCAACGGCCGGCGCTTCCTGCTGTTCTGCGGCAGCGGCCTCGATGCGGCGGTGGTGCGCCGCGTGCAGCAGGTCCGCACCGGCACGCTGGGCAAGCACAAGTGGGTGCTGCCGATCCTGCACGTCGTGCGGCGCTGGCCGCGCTACGCGCTGCGGGTGACGTTGCCCGACGGCGAGGTCCTCGACGACCTCGGCTCGGTGCTGGTCGCGCGCGTGCGCGACTTCGGCGGCGTGGTGCAGCTGACGCCGGAGGTCGATCCCGCGTCGGGGCTGCTGCACGTGCTGTGCTTCCGCGCCCGCGCGCGGACCGCGTGGGCATTGCTCGGGGCGCGCGCCGCGCTGGGGCGGATGCGGCCCGGCCCCGGGCTCGCCGTGCGCGCCGTGCCGGCGCTGCGCATCGACGGCCGGGCCCCGTGCCAGATCGACGGCGACTGGTTGCCGGGCGCGGTCGGGCCCGACCGCGACCTCGACCGCATCGACCTCGACCTCGATCCGCGTCCGGCGCGCCTGCTGGCGCCGCCGCCCGCCGCCGGCGATCCTTTGCACGCGGCGACCCCCGGTTAGCATCCTGGCCATGCCCGATGTCCCGGCGACCACGCGCCCCGTCCAGGTCGGCTCCCCGCAGCGCTGCGCCACGTTCGGCGGCGGCCGCCCGTTCGCACTGATCGCCGGCCCGTGCGTCATCGAGGGGCGCGACCACACGCTGCGCCACGCCGAGGCGATCGCCGCGGCCTGCCGGGCGCGCTCGATCGAGCTGGTGTTCAAGAGCAGCTTCGACAAGGCCAACCGCACCTCGGGCAGGAGCTTCCGCGGCGCCGGCCTCGACGACGGACTGGCGGTGCTGGCCGCGGTCCGGGAGCAGCTGGGGCTGCCGGTGCTGACCGACGTGCACGACCCGGCGCAATGCGCGCCCGCGGGCGAGGTCGTCGACTGCCTGCAGATCCCGGCCTTCCTGTGCCGGCAGACCGACCTGCTGCTGGCCGCCGCCGCGACCGGCAAGACCGTCAACGTCAAGAAGGGCCAGTTCCTGGCGCCGGAGGACGTCGGCAACGTGCTGCAGAAGGTCACCTCGACCGGCAACGACAAGGCGATGATCACCGAGCGCGGCGCCAGCTTCGGCTACCGCACGCTGGTGGTCGACTTCGCCGGCTTCCCGACGATGCGCGCGTTCGGCCAGCCGCTGGTGTTCGACGCCACGCACTCGGTGCAGCGCCCGGGCGCGACCGGCACCTCGACCGGCGGCGACCGCACCAAGGTGCCCTACCTGGCGCGGGCCGCCGTCGCCTGCGGCGTCGACGGCCTGTTCCTGGAGGTGCACGAGGACCCGGATCACGCGCCGAGCGACGGCCCGAACATGGTCGTGCTGGAGCAGCTGCCGGCGCTCCTCGACGAGCTGCTGCGGATCCAGGACGCCTGCGGGGGCGCGCGGACGCGTTGAGCGAGCACCCGGACTTCGGCCTGCACCGCGAGTTCTACTCGTTCGCGCCCGAGACGCTGGGCGAGGCGCTGCCCGAGTTCGAGATCCTCGGCGAGATCGGCAAGGGCTCGATGGGCATCGTCTACGACGCGCGGCGCCGCGCCGACGGGGCGCGCATCGCGCTCAAGGTGCTGCCGCCGAGCCTGACGCTGAGCGAACGCACGCTGGCGCGCTTCCTGCGCGAGGGCCGGCTGATGGCCAAGGTCGAGCACCCCGACATCGTGCGGTTCCTCGACCAGGGCCAGGGCCGCGCCGGCGGCGTGCGCCTGCTGTGGTTCGCGATGGAGCACGTCGACGGCATCACGCTGCAGGAGCGCCTGCGGATCGGCCCGCTGCCGGTGCGCAGCGCCTGCGCGATCGCCGCCCGGGTCGGCCGCGCGCTGCAGTACGCCCACGAGCGCGGCGTGGTCCACCGCGACGTCAAGCCCGGCAACATCATGCTGCGCGACCCCGGCGCCGGCGACGACGACGCGACGCCGCGCATCTCGGTGACCGACTTCGGGCTGGCGCGCGAGAC
Source organism: Planctomycetota bacterium (assembly GCA_050245995.1). Taxonomy (GTDB): domain Bacteria; phylum Planctomycetota; class UBA1135; order UBA1135; family UBA2386; genus JBFWWV01. The sequence goes on from JBFWWV010000003.1 coordinate 151,168, forward strand.
CGGCACCGGCTCGATGACCGAGAGCGGCGCGATCGTCGGCACGCCGATGTACATGGCGCCCGAGCTGGTGCTGGGCGGCAGCGCGCAGGCCGGCACGCTTGCCGACGTGTACGCGCTCGGCGCCACCCTCTACACGCTGCTGACGGGCCAGCCGCCGTTCGAAGGGCCGACCGCGCAGAGCGTGCTGAAGAGCGTGCTCGACCACGAGCCGCGCCGCCCACGACGCCTGCGCACCGACCTGCCGCTGCCGGTGGAGGCCATCGTGCAGAAGGCGATGGCCAAGGACCCGCGCGACCGCTACGGCTCCGCGCTCGAGCTCAGCGCCGACCTCGAGCGCTGGCTCGCGGGCGAACGCGTGCAGGCCCGGCCGCCCGGGCCGCTGCGGCGCGCCGTGCGCACGCTGCGCCGCCGCCCGATGCTGGCGTCGCTGCTGGCGCTGCTGCTGCTGACCACGGTCGGCTCGCTGTCGTTCCTGCACGAGCGCCACCAGCGCCAGATCGAGCAGGGCATCGCCGAGGCCGAGGGCTGGCTGGCGCAGGCGGCGACGGCGCGCGACGAGCGCGACCAGCCGCGCACCGAGGCGCAGCGCCGCGAGCTGCTGCTGGCGGCGATCTCGGCGGCAACCGACGTGATCGCGCGCGACTCCGCGGTGCCGCTGGCGTGGTTCGTGCGCGCCAAGGCGCACCACCGCATGCAGCAGTTCGACGAGGCGATCGTCGACCTGGACGCCGCGGAGCGGCTGCTGGGCCAGCCGACGCCGGAGATCCTGCACTTCCGCATCGACGCCCTGCGGCAGCGCGGCGACCCGGCGTCGACGCGCCGGCTGCAGCAGGACCTGACCGATCTGCTGGCGCTCGACTCCGGCACCCGCACCCGCACGATGGTCGCGGAGCACCTGCTCGAGATCGGCCTGCAGGCCGCCGGCCTCGAGCGCAGCGAGGCGCTGCACACCGCGCGCCAGGTTCTCGACCCGGTCGGCGGCGACAACGCGCGCGCCACCGTGTTGCGGGCGCGGCTGCTGGAGGCCGACGGCGCGCTCGACGAGGCGCTGGCGGCGATGCGGCGCGCGCGCCGTCAGTACGAGGGCGACGTGTACGTCCACCTGCAGGCCGCGGCGATGTTCGACCGCCTGGGCCTGCCGGCCGAGGGGCGCGCCGAGCACGAGACCGCCCGGCTGCTGGAACCGGCGGCCACGACGCCGGCGCCGGCGCCGGTCGACGTCGACGGGCTGGGCGCCTTCCTGGGCGACGTCAACCGGCTGCTGCAGGCGCTCGACGCGCCGCCCCAGGATCGCAAGTAGGCCGGGCCGCACGCCGACGGCCAGGAGCGACGCGGCGCGGACGGGCGCCCGGCGGCCGGACCGGCGGCGCGCCCCGCGGGACGCGGCGAACGGCCCGTGCCACCGCGCCGTCGCCGCGACTGCCCCATCTCGATACGGTCCATCGTGACCAGGGCGGTTGCGCCGGGCAGAGGAGCTACTATTCCCCGTGCGCGGCGCCCCCGCCGCTCACCCTTCCCCACCCCTGATGCGCCCCCGCGACTACGTGCTGACCGCCGGCGCGCTCGTGCTGCTCGCGAGCGCCGCCATCGTCCTGCTCGGCCAGCAGACGAACGCCGGCGAGTTGCGGCCGCCCGACGACCCGGTGGTCGTCGACCCGCCCGCGCCGCCCGCCCACGGCGACGCCCCTGGCGGCCACCAGGTCGCCACCGGCGGCCCCGTGCGGCCCAGCGAGGTCGCGGTCGCCGATCCGGTGTTCTCCCGCTCCGACCGGGTCGACACCACCGGCTGGACCAGCGGCGTGATCGCCGGTGACATCCCGCTGAACCCCGCCGTCGTCCGCAACATCGAGTCCATCTCGGTGGTCGTCGACGAGCTGCGCAACGTGCGCGCCGGCGACAAGCCGCCGTTCCGCAGGACCGTCGCCGTGCCGCTCGGCATCGGCACCCCGACCTTCCGCATCACCGACGTGCCGTTCTCGGACTACGGCTACGTGGTGCGCGCGCACTCGCCCGGCCTCAACGGCGGCCAGGCCACGGTCACCATCACCGAGGACACCCCCTACGTCGACGACGTCAAGCTGTCGATCACGCCGGGCACGCCGTTCTCGCTGCTGCTGCGCGACCAGGACCGCGCGCCGATCACCTACACCGAGGTGACGATGGTGCCGTTCCGCGAGCCGGTCGGCCGGCCGACGTTCCGCGGCACCACCGACAACTACGGCAGCGTGGTGTTCGAGAGCGTGCTCGCCGGGGACTACCGCGTGCACATCGGCCCGCAGGGTCAGCCGATGATGGAGCCGCCGCTGGTGAACGTGCAGCCCGGCGCCTACCAGCGCCGCGGCTCGCTGGTGCTGCCGCAGGGCCAGACCATCGAGGTGCCGCGCGGCGTCCCGGTCACCACCGTCGTGACCCAGCCCGGCGGCTGGCCGCTGCAGGGCGCCCGCGTGCAGCTGCGCGCGACCGACCGCCGCCGACTCCTCGAGCTCGAGGCGCTGACGGATGTGCGCGGCAGGGTCGAGTTCCCCAACGTGCTGCCGGGCCAGTGGGAGCTGCTCGTGACCATGCAGGACTTCCAGCGCCGGCAGAAGCAGCTGACCGTCGAGGCCGAGGCGCCCGAGGAGCAGCAGTTCGATCTGGTGCGGCTGCGCTGAGCCGCGCCGCCCGAACGGGTCGACGACGAGATCCGGCCTTCGCGGGCGGCCCGTTGTTCCCCTGGACGCGCCGGGCGCGTAGAACCGCTCCCCGGCGCCGCGCCGCTTCCCGGCCGCGGACCGTCCCCGACGCCAATGGCAAGCCCCCTGATCGACCTGTCGGCACTCGACCTGTCGCGCGACGTCGTCGCCGAGGCCGAGCTGCGCGAGCTGGTCCCGCACCGCGACACCTTCCAGCTGCTCGACGGCATCTGCCACTTCGATCCGGAGCAGAAGGTCGTCGTCGGCTACAAGGACTGGCCGGCCGATCCGTGGTGGGGCAAGGCCCACATCCCGGGCAAGCCGATCATGCCCGGCGTGCTGATGATCGAGGGCGCCGCACAGGCCGCGACGTTCCTGATCCGCAAGACCGCCGGTTGGGAGCTCGACCGGTTCGTCGGCCTCGGCGGCCTCAACGACGTCCGCTTCCGCGGCCAGGTCGTGCCGCCGGCGCGGGTCTACTTCGCCGCCGGCAACGGCCAGATCAGCGGCCGGCGGCTGGCGCGCTTCACCGCGCAGGCGTTCTGCGGCGACCAGATGGTCATGGACATGCAGCTGCTCGGCGTGCTGCTGTGAACGGACCGCGCGGCACCGCGAACGGCCGCCCGCGCGCCGTGCGAGGCGCGTGAACGGGGCGGGTGCCGGCTCGCCGACCCGCGGCGTCGGCCCGTTCGCCGACCGCACCGAGCCGGCGCTGGACTCCGAGCCGGCGGCCCCCGGCGCCCTGCCCCGCTGGTTCTGGCTGCTGCCGCTGGCGGTCGCCGCCGCGTGGTGGCCGATCCAGCCGTACTGGGCCAGCGACGACTACTTCGCGCTGCACTACGCGCGCGACTTCGGCAACGTGCTCGCCGACTTCCTGGGGCCGCAGTACGCCGCCGACGACCTGTTCTTCTTCTACCGGCCGCTGATCACGCTGAGCCTGTGGCTCGAGCAGCAGGTGGCCGGCAGCGACCCGTTCCTCGCGCACCTCGACAACGTGCTCGTGCACGCCGCCAGCGCGCTGCTGGTCGGCTGCCTCTGGCGCCGCCTGCTCGACGACGGGCCGGCGTTCGCCGCCGGGCTCGTCTGGGCCCTGTCGCCCATGCACATCGGCGGCATCGCCTGGGCGGTCGGCCGCACCGACGGCACTTCGACGGTGTTCGGGCTGCTCAGCATGCTGATGCTGGTGCGCTGGATCGAAGGCCGGCAGCGCACGCGCCTGCCGAGCCTGCTGCTGATGGCGACGGCGCTCCTGTGCAAGGAGACCGCGCTGTGCCTGCCGGGCCTCGCCGCGCTGCTGGCGTTCGCGATGGCCGGCGAAGACGGCTTCGCCGCGCGCGCGCGCGCGGCGCTCCGCGGCGCCTGGCCGCACGCGCTGCTGCTGGCGGGCTACCTCGCCTGGCGCATCGGCGTGCTCGGCCGGATGGGCGGCTACGACGCCGCGAGCTTCTCCGAGCCGCTCCTGATGCTGGCGGGCTTCGGCCGCTACGCGCTCGACCTGCTGGACCCGCTGCACTGGAAGCTGCCGACCGAAGGGCTGCCGCCCGCGATCACCCAGGCCTGGTGGCCGCCGTGGATCGGCCTGTTGCCGGCGCTGCTGGCGCTGTGGTCGTGCGCCCGCCGCGGTCGTCGGCAGCCGGCGCTGCTGTGCCTCGGCTGGTTCGCGCTGGCGAGCGTTCCGCTGGCGGGGTTCTTCCTGCAGGCCGACAACCACCACAACCTGCGCTACTTCGCCCTGGCGTTCGCGGGGCTGGCCGGCTTGCTGGTCGCGGGCGGCAAGGTGGCGATCGCCGTCGCGCTGCTGGTGTTCGTGCCGCCGCTGGTGCAGGTGCGCCTGGACCAGTGGCGCGCCGACCGCACCAGCGCGGCGATGCACCAGAAGCTCGTCCAGCAGCTCGCCGACGCTCCCCCGGGCCCGTGGTTCATAGCCGGCCTGCCGCACCAGGACCCGACCAGCACGGCGCTGCAGTTCCACTTCGGCATCGACCGCATGCTCGAGCCGCCGTTCGCCCGCGGCGGCGTGCAGGTCTACGCCCACCGCCCGTTCTTCCGGCTGCCCGGCGCCGCCGTGCTGCAGGACGACGACGACCTGCCGATCGCGCCGCCGGAGGGCACGACCTTCCTGTTCCGCGGTCCGGACCTGCTGATCTCGGTGCCGCAGAAGGCGCTGCCCGCGCTGCCGCTGCAGGCGCCCGCCGTCATCGATCTGTCGGTCGCGCGCCTGTTCGAGCTCAACCGCGGCGAGCTCGTCGTGCGGCTCGTCACCCCCGGCGTCCGCACCGACGCGCTGCGCGTGACGTTCTTCACCGCGTCGGGCTACTTCGGCGCGACGGTCGCGAACCACGCGCCGGCCGGCGCTGCCGACGGCGGCCTCGACCTGCTGCGGTTCTTCCAGCAGGCCGAATGGGCCCATGGCCGCGACATGATCCACGGCCTCGAGCTGCCGACCATCCTGGATCGCGTTCCCGAGTTCCCGGTGCTGATCGAGGGCGGCACGGTGCAGAACGGCGCGTTCCGCCCGACGCATCGCGCGCGGCAGCTGCTGCGCGTCCGGTTCGATCGCCAGCTGCCGGCGCTGTTGCGCGGCGAGCTCGGCAGCGGCTAGCGCCTCAGGCCCTGGCCTGGACCGTCGCCACCCAGCTCGCGCGCAGCCGGCTCAGCCCTTCGGGCAGCTGCCGCAGCACGCGCAGCGCCACCGGCCCGGCGATCGCCGCGAACGCGACCAGCACCAGCGCGAGGTAGCCCCACGCCTCGGGCCGCGGCAGGCTCGGCTTGAGGAACGGATAGACCAGCGCGCTCATCTCCGGCGCGTACAGGCACGGCACGCCGTCGGCGGCGGTCAGCGCCGGCTCCAGCTCGAGCCCGCGGAACAGGTGCGCCGCGCCGTTGGCGCCGACCCAGAACGAGCCGGTCAGCACCACCAGCGTCAGCAGGTTGGCGCGCAGCGACAGGTCGTGCCGGCGCGCGAACCAAGCCAGCAGCAGGCAGGTCGGGAACACCGCGAGCAACAGGTAGCGCGGTCCCCAGTACACCATGCCGTGCCAGCACCACCACTTGGCGTAGGCGAGCACGGTGCCGGCGATGAACAGCAGCCACAGCCGCACCGTCGCGCGCAGTACGCTGCCCGGCCCCTTGCCCATGCCGAGCAGGAACAGGCCCGGCGCGTAGAACAGGAGCCCGACGCCCGGCGACAGCAGCAGGCCGTAGACGCCGAGCAGCAGCGGGTAGCTGAAGCCGCCGAGGCCGGTGTACGGCATCAGCCCCGGCGGGCCCTTGCCGTCCGCGGCATAGCCGAACGCGCCGATGTCGCCGCGGCGCAGCAGGTTCTCGAGCAGCACCAGCGACAGCGTGATCACCGGCACCAGCAGCGGGCGCAGGTCCTTGGCCGCGATCGCGCGCAGGCCGGCGATCATCGCCAGCGGCAGCAGCAGCGGCGGCGTGTTGCAGACGCCGAGCACCAGCAGCGTCCACGCGCGCAGGCGCCAGCCGACCGTCAGGCCGTAGAGGCCGAGGCCGATCGTCACCGCCGAGAACGTCTCGCCGTAGAACGTCGTCGCCGCGAACGGGAACATCGACGCGGTCATCACCAGCACGCCGAACGTCGCCGCCAGCTCGTTCGATCGCGCGCCGAGCGCCTGCGACCGCGCGATCGCCCGCATCAGCACCGCGGTGCCGATCGCCAGCAGGATCAGGTTGTAACGCGACAGCAGCGCGTCGCCGGTGCCGAGCAGCGCGTCGAGCCAGCACAGCGGGGCGGCGAACATCGGTCCGACGATCGAGTAGCGCGCGCCGGTGAGCCGACCCTCGAGCGCGAGCGCGCGCACCGCCTCGGCGCGCAGCACGCCGTCGCCGAAGATCTGGTGCTCGAGCAGCAGCGCGTGCGCGGCGAACAACGCCACCAGCAGGGCCAGGAGCCAGAGGAATCGTCTCGACTGCATCGCCGGGCCCCCGCCCGCTGCAACTGCTTGCCTTGTCAGCACTCGCGAGCAACCGCTACCCGCGACGTGAGGCCCCAGGCTAGCATCGCCGCGGCGATCGGTGTAGCCCCCGTCGCGCGGTCGCGGCAACCGCCGATGGCATCGCCGGGACGACGGTCGCGCCCTACTCGTTCGCGGCCGGCGCGTCGGTCAGGATCTCCTCGACGTCGAGCACCGCGCAGGTGCACGCGACCCCGAGCAGCGACGCCAGCGACGGCGTCGTGCGGCCGTCGTCGCCGCTGATCCACTCCTTCACGTAGGTGCCGTGCTGGCACGACACGCTGACCTCGAGGCGCAGCGGCTCGAGCTGGCGCAGCGCGCGCACCTCGACCGCGCGCTCGCGATCGAGGTCGGCGCGCCGGTGCGCCACGCGCTGCGGCGTGCGCTGCACGACGACGCCGGCGAAGGCGCGCGCCGCATCGAGCTGCGCCGGCTCGACCGCCGCCTCGAGCGCGACCTCGGCGCGGTAGATCTTGGTGAACTGCGCCTGCTTCCAGTAGGCGACGCGCTGCTTCTGCACCGCCACGAACGGCTCCAGCTCGATCGCGCCCTCGGCGCGCTCGACGATCTCGCGCCGCAGCGCCTCGAGGTCGACGCCGAACGTTCGCGCGCCGATCACCTCGTAGACGAACGGGCGCCCGCGCCCGAGCATCAAGACGTCGATGTCCTCGCGCCCCGCGCCGTGGAAGTTGCCGGTGCGCGCCTGGAACGCCGGCAGCATGCGCCGGCCGATCAGCTCCTGCACCGACTCCCGCGTCAGCTTGCCGAAGCCCTCGCACTGCGCGCAGCCCTGCCGGCGACGACGGTCGCCCTTGCAGGAGGGGCACCAGAAGATCGTCTGCGGCAGGCCACGGACCAGCTTGCGGTAGCGGGACTCGAAGTAGAGGCTGCGGCGCGGGGCGCGGGCGCGCAGCTGCGTGCGCTGGGTCCGTTGGGGCTCGTCGGGCGAGGGCCGCGAAGGGGCGGTTGGGGTGGATTCGGGCTCGGAGGGGTCGGTCACCACGGGGGCAGAATAAAGAGGGGCCTGGGCGGGTCTGCAAGGGCGCGCCCGGCGCGCCCTTGTCCGGCTCCGTGCCCGTGCCCACGCCCGTGCCCGCGCCCGTGCCCGCGCCCGTGCCCGCGCCCGTGCCCGCGCCCGTGCCCGCGCCCGTGCCCGCGCCCGTGCCCGTGCCCGTGCCCGTGCCCAGCGGCGCGAAGCGCCGCGGTGCCCAGGCGGGCGCGCGGAGCGCGCCCGCCGGTGCCCGCGCGCGCGAAGCGCGCGCTGGAGCAAAGAGCGCAATCGTGAGTCGCCATTGCGCAGCACGGTTGCGCGGCACGTCGCGTAACTCGCCCCAGCCCGCGCTGCGCGCGGGCGGGCACCGGCGCGCTGCGCGCGCCTGGGCACGGGGCGCTGCACCTCCGCGCTGCGCGCGGAGGGTCAGCGCCGCGAGACGGTGCGCGGCGCCCGGTGCGGCTTCCGGTTCGGATTGTCCCTTCCCGCGTGCCGCTCCAGGAACCGCCCGACGAACTCGAACAGCTCCTTCGGATCGATCGGCGTCTGCAGGAACGTGTGGATGTCGAACTTCGCCTTGTCGCTCGCCATGTCGCGCGCGCTGCGCGGCGCCGTCAGCACCACGAGCTCGGTCGTGCGGTCGAACGAGCGCATGTGCTGCATCAGGCCCATCGACTCCTGATCGCGCGGATCGACGCCGAGGAACACGCAATCGTAGGCCTGGCTGCGCAGCTCGTTGATGCCGCGGTAGCCGATGCCGACGGTCACCTGGAACTCGGGAAACTGCTGCAACCCGACCTTCAGGTGATCGCGGGTCAGCGCGTCCTTCTCGACCAGCAGGATGTCCATCGCGTCGGCAAGTCCTCCGCGCCGTGTATCGGCCGCCCGCCCCCTCCGGGTGAACGCCACCTCGCCGCGCGCCCCGGCGCCGCCGGCCGCGACCTCGACGCTTGACCGCGGTGCCACGGGCGGTTCCCGTGCGCGCATGAACTGCCTGGCGGGCATCGACGAGGCCGGACTCGGCCCGATCCTGGGACCGATGGTGGTCGCGGGCTGCGCGCTCACCGGCCCCGAGGGCAGCGACCCGTGGAAGCTGCTGCGCCGGCACGTGAGCCGCCGCAACTTCCAGAAGGGCAAGGTCCGCGTCGCCGACAGCAAGAAGGTGAACACCGGCGCCCAGGGCCTGCGGCACCTGGAGGAGACCGCGCTGTGCTTCTGGGGCGTGCTGCACGGCGCGCTGCCGGGCGACCTCGCCGGCTGGCTTACGCAGCTCGGCTGCGACCTCGACGCGCTCGAGAAGTGCCCGTGGTACGACCGCCTCGACCTGCCGCTGCCGCTGCACGCCGACGCCGACTGGCTCGAGCTGCAGTCCGAACTCGTGGCGCGGCAGATGGCGCGTTCGGACGTGGCGATGCGCACGATCGCCGTGCGCCCCGTCGACGTCGAGGAGTGGAACGGCCTGATCGCCGACACCGACAACAAGAGCCGCGCGCACTTCCGCGCCTACGCCGAGGTGCTCTCGCGCCTGCTCGACGCGGTGCCCGGCAGCGGCCACCTGGTCGCCGACCGCTGCGGCGGCCGCATGCACTACCGCCGCGACCTCGAGCTGCTGCGCCCCGGCGTGCGCGTCGAGGTGGTGCAGGAGGAGCCGGCGGCGTCGGTGTACCGGCTGGGCAGCGGCGACGAGATCGTGCAGGTGACGTTCGCCGAGAAGGGCGACGACCGGTCGTTCCCGACCGCGCTGGCGAGCTGCTTCGCGAAGTATCTGCGCGAGCTGATGGTGCACGTGCTGAACGACTGGTTCTGCGAACGGGTGCCGGGGTTGAAGCGGACGGCCGGCTACTACGTCGACGGGCATCGGTTCCTGGCGGAGCTGGAGCCGCACATGCCGGCGCTGGCGGTGCGGCGCGAGTTGCTGGTTCGGGTGCGATAGTCCCCCCCGTGCCCGTGCCCGTGCCCAGGCGCGCGCAGCGCGCCGGTGCCCGCCCGCGCGCAGCGCGGGCTGGATCGACGTGCGCAATCGATGAGGTACCCCAGCGCGCGCTTCGCGCGCGCGGGCACCGGAGAGCGCGCTGCGCGCGCCCGCCTGGCACGGCGGCGCTGCGCGCCGCTGGGCACCGGCCGCGCTGCGCGCGGCCTGGGCACGGAGGGGTTGGACCCGTACATTCTGTTCCCGTGCTCGTCCTGGCCTCGACCCTCGGTGCCCTCGCCGCGCTGTGGCCGTTGATCCGGCACCTGCACGCGCGCGGCGCGCGCCGCGCGGCGCTCCTGCTCCCCCTCCTCGCACTCCCCGTCGTCGCGACCCTGGCGTTCACGCTCGCCCCACCACCCGCTCCCCCGCCGCCCGCGAACCGACCGCTCGAGCAGCATGCCAACGGCTACGTCGGCAGCGAGACCTGCCGCAAGTGCCACCCCGGCGAACACGACAGCTGGCACGCGTCGTTCCACCGCACGATGACGCAGCCGTGCACGAAGGCCACGCTGGCGCCTTCGTTCGAGCGGCTCGAGCTCGACTACTTCGGCCAGCCCGTGCTGCTCGAATGGCGCGGCGAGGAGCTCTGGGTGCGCCTGCTGCAGCGCGATCCGCAGGGCGGGCCGCGGCGCCAGCCGATCGAACGGCCGGTCGTGCAGCTCACCGGTTCGCACCACGCGCAGGTGCTCTGGTACGCGACCGGCAACCAGCGCGAGCTCGGCGTGGTGCCGATGGTCTACCGCATCGCCGAACAGCGGTGGCTGCCGTTCCCCGCGGTGTTCCTGGTGCCGCCCGAGGCGCGCGAGCCGCCGGTGCCCGGCACGTGGAACGGCAACTGCAACGGCTGCCACACCACCCACAGCATGCCGCGGCTCGACACCGGCCGCGTCGACACGATGGCGGCCGAGTTCGGCATCGCGTGCGAGGCGTGCCACGGCCCGGGCGCGGCGCACGCGGCGGCCAACGCCTCGCCGCTGCGGCGCTACGGTCTGCACCTCGGCGGCGGCGGCGACGACACCGTGACCGAGCCGAGCCACCTGCAGCCCGTGCGCTCCGCCGAGGTCTGTGGCCAGTGCCACAGCAACTCGATCGTGCGCCGCCAGCACTTCGACAGCTGGCGCGACGAGGGCTCGCCGTACCGGCCGGGCGAGGTGCTCGCCGACAGCCAGCTCGTCGTCGATCCCTCGCAGGCGAACGCGCCCGAGCTGCGCCGCGAGCTGCAGCGCGACCCGGCGTTCTTCGAGCACAAGTTCTGGCCCGACGGCCTGTCGCGCGTCACCGGCCGCGAGCTGCACGGCCTGCTGCGCTCGCCGTGCTACGGCGACGGCGACGGCGACGGAGCCGGCGAAGGCGGGCACGGAACGATGACGTGTCTGTCGTGCCATCGGCTGCACCAGGACCGCGCCGATCCGCGGCCGCGCGCTGCGTGGGCGGCGCAGCAGCTCGGCGCCGGCATGGACGGCAACGCCGCGTGCGTGCAGTGCCACCCGCGCTTCGCCGACCAGGCGACGGTCACCGCGCACACGCACCACGCCGCGGACTCGCCGGGCAGCCGCTGCTACGACTGCCACATGCCGCACACGAGCTACGGGCTGCTCAAGGCCGTGCGCAGCCACGTCGTGGATTCGCCGGACGTCGCCACCGAGCTGCGCACCGGCCGGCCCAACGCCTGCAACCTGTGCCACCTCGACCGCACGCTGCAGTGGACCCAGGAGCACCTGCGGGACTGGTACGGCCGCGAGCCGGTGCCGCTCGACCCGGACCAGCGCGACGTCGCCGCCGGCCCGCGTTGGCTGCTGACCGGCGACGCCGGCCAGCGCGCGCTCGCCGCGTGGCACGCGGGTTGGGCGCCGGCGCAGCGCGCCGCGGGCACCGACTGGCTCGAACCGTTCCTCGGCCAGCTGCTGCAGGATCCCTACTACGCGGTCCGCTTCGTCGCGGCCCGTTCGCTGCGGAGCCTGCCGGGCGCCGCCGTGCCCGACGGCTACGACGAGCTCGCCGACGCGGCGCGCTGCGCCGAGGCCGTCACCGCCGTGCAGCAGCGCTGGCAGTCGCGACGCGCCAGAGCATCGTCGCCCGCGCGCCCCGAGATCCTGCTGGACGAACGCGGCCTGCGGTGGGACACCTTCCAGCGCCTGCTCGCGCGCCGCGACGACCGCCCCGTGTTCCTGGCCGAGTGACCGCCCCCAACGACAGCCCGAACGGCTCCCCCGACGGCCGGGCCGCGCTGCAGCGCCGCCACCTGCGCCTCGGCTGGGGTGCCCTGCTGCTGTTCGTGCTGCTCGGCACCGCGCTCGAGGTGCTGCACGGCCTCAAGGCCGACTTCTATCTGGACCCCGAGTTCGAGACCCGGCGCCTCCTGTGGCGACTGGCGCACGCGCACGGCACGTTCCTGGCGCTGGTGCACCTCGCGTTCGCGTTCACCCTCGACAAGGTGCAGACGCCGCCGCGGCTGGCGTCGCCGTGCTTCACCGGCGCGCTGATCGCCGTGCCGCTCGGGTTCTTCCTCGGCGGCGTGACCGTGCACGGCGGCGACCCGGGCGCGGGCATCGCGCTGCTGCCGCTCGGCGTGCTGCTGCTGCTCATCGCGATCGCGCAGACGGCGCGCACAGCGCTGCGCTGACGCCGCGCGCTCAGCCGCGGTCGTCCTCGGGCGGCGGTCCCTTGACGAGGCGCGTCGCGCTCATCGTCAACGCGCTCGCCACCGACAGCACCGCGCACGTGCCGACCACCCGCGCCCACAAGGTGCCGAACGAGGCACCCCAGATCATCGCCACGCCGGACACGACCACGATCCCGGTCGTGAACAGGAACACGGCGTAGAGGGTGACCAGCAACCCGCGCAGACCCATGCGCGGAGGATACCAACAGGCCCCGAGAACGGCACGCGCGACGGAACGCGGTTGCGACCGACCGCCCGTGTCTCTCTGATCGCCCCCGATGAAGGTCTGCATCGTCGGCGCCTCCGGCAAGCTCGGCCGCTACATGGTGCGGCACGCGCTCGAACGCGGCCATCAGGTCACCGGCGTGTGCCGGCCGGAGAGCGTTCCGAAGCTCGCCGAGTTCGCCGATCGGATCGCGATCGTGCCGGGCCGTACCGACGACCGCGCGGTGATCCAGCGCGCGGTCGCCGGCTGCGACGGCGTGCTGACGGTGCTGGTGCCGTGGGGCGTGCGCGGCTACGCGACGGGCACGGCGCAGGCGGTGCTCGACTTCGCGGAACCGGACGCACGGCTGGTGTTCTCGTGCGGCTGGCACATCACGAAGGACGGCAAGGACCGCTACTCGCGCGTGTTCCGGGTGCTGGTCGCCGTGTTCGGCTGGGTCGCGCGCCTCGTGCGGTTCGCCGACCTGCGCGACCAGGTCGAAGCGTGCCGGCGCGTGTTCGCGAGCGACCGGCGCTGGACCGTCGTGCGCGGCAGCGACCTCGAAGAAGGCGACAGCCAGGGGCTGCCGGTCTGGAGCCGGCACGTCGGCGACCCGATCCTCAGGAGCAACAAGACGCGGCGCGTCGACTTCGCGTCGTTCATGGTGCACGCGCTCGGGAACGACGCGCTGGTCCGCGAGGCGCCGGCGATCGTCGGCCGGACCACGGCGTCCGCGCAGGCGCACCTGGCCGAAGCCGGCGCGTGACGGCGGCCCGGGGCGCGCTACGATCGCGAACCGGGAACCCCACGCATGGCCGAGTCCGACGCGACGATCGAAGCGCTCTCCGTTCCGGTGGCCGACGCCGACCTCGAGGCGCTGGCGCAGCTGCTGGTCGCCGTCGTCGACGAGGGCGCGGCCGTCAGCTTCGTGCAGCCGCTGTCGTCTGCCGACGCCGCCGGCTGGTGGCGCAGGACGCTGGCCTCTGCGCCGCCGAAGGCCGTGTTCCTGGTCGCGCGCGACGCGGACGGCATCGTCGGCACGGTGCAGCTGCAGCCGGCCTGGGCGCCCAACCAGCCGCACCGCGCCGAGGTCGTGAAGCTGCTGGTGCACCGACGCGCGCGCGGCCGCGGGACGGGCCGCCGGTTGATGCTCGCGATCGAGGACGCGGCGCGCGCCTCGGGCTTCACGCTGCTGACGCTCGACGCGCGCCGCGACGGCCCGGCCGAGCGGCTCTACCGTGCGATGGGCTGGACCGTCGTGGGCGTGATCCCGGACTTCGCAGTCAACGCCGACCACTCGGGGCTGCACGATACGGTGGTCTTCTACAAGCGCCTCGCATGAGCCCGTCGACCGGACGCGCGCTCGTCGCCGAGTCCCTGTGGCTCGCCGCCGCCGTGGCGATCGCCGCCGTCGCATGGCTCGCCGAGTCCGCCGCGCGGACGCCGCCGCCGCAACTCCGGGGCTTCGACCCGGGACCGACGCCGCTCGACGCCGCCCTCGAGGTGGGCTGCACGGTGCTGCTCGCCCGCGGCGCCCTGCTGTGCGCGTTCGCGGCGCCGCGCCGCGGCGGCGCGATGCCGGCGCGGACCGCGGTCGCGGCGCTCGGGGCGTTGGCGGTCGCGTCGCTCGGGATGGTCGGACCTGCCGACTCCGTCTCCTGGCTGGTCCGGTCCGAGTCCCCGACGGTCGTGGTGTCCATCGCGCGCTGGGGGCTCCTGGGCGCGTTCGCGGCCGCAATGCTGCTGACGATCGCGCGCGCTACCCTGGGCTGGCGGCGCGAAGTCATGGCACTGGTGCTGGCGACGGCGCTCGGCGCCGCGCTGAGCCGATGGGTCTTCGACGCCCCCTGGAGCGCCCCGAGCTGGCTCGCCGGACAACCCGGCCTGCTCACCCATGCCACCGTATGGCACGGCGCGGTGGCGCTCGCCGGCAGCGCGCTCCTGCTTCGCCACGCGCTCCGCCAGACGCGCGCTGCCTTCCGCGAACCGGACGCGGGACGCGCGATCCGATGCGTCGCGCCGGCGGTCGCGGCGGTCCTGCTGTGCACACCGCAACTGCGGTTGACGTTCGGCAATTGGGAACACGGCACCCTCGTGATCCCGTGGGCCGATGGTGCGGAGACCCTGTCGGCCAGAGGAGAACAGGCCCGGCCCGAGCTTCTCGTCGCCCTGCTCCCGTGGCTGCTCGCCGCGCTCGCAGCGAGCACCGCCGCCGTCGGGTTCGCGCTCGCCGCTGTGCGCAGCCACCCGCACCCCGGGACCGAGTCGCACGAGCCCGACGCGGCGTCGCCCGCGCCGGACTGAGCCCCGGCGCGCGGTGCGCCGCCCGCCGATCGCCCTCCGTCCCCCGCCGAACGGCGACGTCGCCCGCCGCGTCGCGTACCATCGGCGCCGCTCCTCCGATGCCGCACTTCGTCCTCGTCCACGGCTCCGGCCAGAACGCTTCGTGCTGGGCGCGCTCGGCCGAACGGCTGCGCGCGCAGGGCCACGCGACCACCGCGGTCGAGCTCGCCAAGAATGCGCCGAGCCTGACGCTCGAGGACCACGCGCACGCGATCGCCGACGCCGTGGCAGACCCGGACGACGTGGTGGTCGCGCACTCGCTGAGCGGCGCGTTCCTGCCGCTGGTGCCCGCGCTGGCGCGGTGCCGGCTGCTGGTGTTCCTGGCGGCCGTGATCCCCGAGCCCGGCAAGAGCATCCGCGACCAGTTCACCGGCGACACGACGATGTTCGCGCCGGATTGGATCGCGGCCGGCGCGCGCTGGTTCGACCCGAAGGAGCAGCAAGGGCTGGCGCGCGAGTTCCTGTTCCACGACTGCGCCGCCGAGGACCTGCCGTGGTCGCTGGCGTCGGTCGAGGCGATCGACACGCGCACCCTGGTGACCGAGCCGTGTCCCCTGGCCGACTACCCCGAGGTGGCGACGGCGGCGATCGTCGCCACCCAGGACCGCACGCTCACTCCCGACTGGATCCGCCGCACCAGCGCGCGCGTGCTCGGCAGAGCGCCGATGGAGATCGGCAGCGGCCACTGCCCGATGAACTCGCGCCCCGCCGAGCTGGCCGGGCTGCTCGCGCAGCTGGCCGCGCGCTGAGCCGGGGATTCCCGGGATCGATGTCCCGGCGCGCGACCGCGCGACCCTCCTGGGGTGGACCAACCCGTTGGAGGTGCTCGATGCATCGCCCGTTCCCGCTCTCCGTCCTGCTGACTGCCCTGCTCCTGGCGGCGCTGTCGCCTCTCCCCCTGCCCGCCCAACGCTCCCAGGCCGACGAGTTCGCCGACCGCCAGGACTTCACGACGTCGCCGCCGACCTCCGGCGCGGCGCTGCGCGACATCCTGACGTTCCTCGGCGAGAACGGCACCTACGAGAGCCTCGGCCCGCCGTTCGCCAGCCCCCGCCCGCCGCTGCCGCAGCAGCTGACCTACATCTACTGCTGGGTGCGATCGGGCTCGTACGAATCGAGCGCCTCGCCGCGCTGCGTGAAGACCTGGCGCGACACGCTCGTGTGGCTGCACTTCTTCGACGGCTCGCAGTGGATGTACCACAGCGAGTCGGTGCAGGAGCACTGCGACGACGGCGCCAGCTCGGGCTTCCTGCACGTGGCGCAGAACGCCGACGCCGGCCCGCCCGGCGCACTCGACGACCTGCAGCGCGGCGACGCGTACACCGCCGAGGATCTGCAGGTCTCCCGCCGCCGCACCGAGCGCGCGCGCCCCGGCGCCACGGTGTCGTTCGCGGCCAGCGCGACGCGGCCGATCGTCGGCGGCGGCGCGCTCGAGATCGCGGTCGGTCCGGGCGGCGCGCTCGACCTGCGCCAGAACGCGGCCGCGGGCGGCCCGCTGTTCGCGACCGACGGCCCCGCGCTGCTGTTCTGCGACACGGTCCTGCTCGATCCGGGCGTACAACTGTCGGACCTGTTCTCGCCACCGCCGATCGTCGGGTTCGCCGACCTGATCGTCGAGGAGAACGGCGTCCTGCCGAACTACACCGCGGTCCCGGACCCGCTGCCCGCGACCGCGCCGTTCGTGCTGCACAACGCCGGCACGGTCGACGACGTGATGCAGGTGACCTGGTCCTCGGCCCTGGGCTGGATCCCGCCCGGCCAGGTGCAGCTGCCGCTGCCCGCCGGCAGCGTCGCCCGCCACGACCTGCAGCTGCAGGTGCCGCCGTCCGCGCCGCCGGGCGCGCTCGACCTCGTCACGGTGCAGTTCACCTCGGTGCTCGACCCGACGCGCGGCGGCACGCGCACGCTGCGGGTGGTCAACGATCCGCCCGGCGTGTTCCGCTACGGCACCGGCACCGCCGGCTGCAACGGTGCGCACCAGGTCGACGCCGACGGCGCCCCCACCGCGGGTGGTCCCACGACGGTGCTGCGCTGCACCGGCGGCGCGCCCGGCGCGCCCAGCCTGTGGATGCTCGGCTTCGACGCGCCGCCGGCGTACGGCACGCTCGCGGCGCCCGGTCTGCCGGCGTTCCACGTCGACCCGTTCGGCGCGCTGTTCCAGACCGCGTTCGCGCTGGCCGACGCGACCGGGACCACCGCGCTGCCGGTGCAGGTGCCGCCCGACCCGCAGTTCCGCGGCCTCGAGGTCGTGGCGCAGGCGCTGGTCGGCTGGACCGCGCCGTGCCCGCCGCTGCTCGCGATCAGCAGTTCGCCGGCGCTGGCGTTCGCGATCCAGTGAGCGGCCGGCGCGGTCGTGGCATCATCGAGCGCATGCCCGACCCGAGCACCCTGCGCGCCGGTGACCTGGTCCGCCTCACCGCGATGCCCGTCGAGTGGCGGGCACCCGTGAACGCACGTGCTGGCGCCGCATCCCGCCGCCGACGCGCTGAGGCTCTTGTCCGGCGCGCGGCGCCAGCCCAGAAGGCGCGCCCATGCAAGTCCAGAAGATCGGTGTCCTCGGTTCGGGTGTCGTCGGCCGGACCCTCGCCGACGGGTTCTTGAAGCACGGATTCGCCGTCATGCGCGGCAGCCGGGATCCGGCCAAGCTCGCGGAGTGGAAGGAACAGGCGGGCGCTGCCGCGCAGATCGGCACGTTCGCGGAGACCGGGGCCTTCGGCGATGCGATCGTGCTGGCCGTCAAGGGCACCGCGGCCGAGGCCGCGGTCCGCGCCGCCGGCGTCGACGCGCTGCGCGGCAAGACCGTGCTCGACGCGACCAATCCGATCGCCGATCAGCCGCCCGAGCACGGCGTGCTGCGCTACTTCACCGGCCCCGACCAGTCCCTGATGGAGCGGCTGCAGCAGATCGCGCCGGGCGCGCACTTCGTCAAGGCGTTCTCCAGCGTCGGCTCGGCGCTGATGGTCGACCCCAAGCTGCCGGGCGGGCCGCCGACGATGTTCGTGTGCGGCGACGACACGGGCGCCAAGCGCTGGACCACGGAGGTGCTCGCGCGGTTCGGCTGGGAGACCGCCGACATGGGGCCGGCCGTGGCGGCGCGGGCGATCGAGCCGCTGGCGATGCTCTGGTGCATCCCGGGCTTCGCGCACGGCCGCTGGTCGCACGCGTTCAAGTTGCTGCAGGCCTGAGCCAGGGGCCGCGGCCGCCTGCATCCGACCGGTCGCCCCCGGGCGAACCGCGCCGCATGATCCGGCCGACCCACCTCGCCCTCACCGCCCTCCTCGCCGCGCAGCTGCCGGCGCAGGAACGGCTGCTCCAGCCCGCCGACCTCGACGCGCGGCGCGCGGCGGCGGCGGCGCTGGAACCGGCCCTGGCGACCGACCCGGACGCGGCGGCGGCCGCCGCCGTCCGCCCGGCCCTTCGCGCCGCGCGCGACCTGCTGCCGGCCGGCTCGGCGGCGCACGCACGCGCCGCGGCTCTGCTGGCGGACGACCCGGACGCCGACGGAGCGGCCCTGCACCGCGCTGCCCGCCAGCTGCACGACGACCTGACGTTCGCGCCGCTGCGTGAGGCCGACCTGCCGACGGGCTTCCCGGGCTACTCGGCGCTCGACGAGCTCGAGCTGCGCACCTACCCGGGCTACCGCATGGTGCGCACCGACCTGCGCGGCGGCTCGATGGGCGCCTTCTGGCCGCTGTTCCGCCACATCGAGCAACACGCGATCGCGATGACCACGCCGGTGCAGATCGACCACGCCGAGGGCGCCTACCGCGCCGGCGAGGGAAACGGCGGCGAAGGCGAAGGCACCGCGGTGCAGCCGCCGACGATGGCGTTCCTGTACGGCTCGCCCGACCTCGGCCCGCTCGGGCGCGACGGGCGCGTCGAGGTCGTCGACGTGCCGGCGACGACCGTGCTGACGATCGGCTCGCGCGGCTACGACCGGCCGAGCCGAGTCGCCGAGCTGCGCCAACGGCTCGACGCGTGGCTGGCGCTCAGCCGGGACTGGCAGGCCGCCGGCCCGCTGCGGGTCATGGTCCACAACAGCCCGTCGGTGGCCGGCGACCGCCGCTACTTCGAGGTGCAGCTGCCCGTTCGCCCGACCGACGACGGCGCCGCGGCGGGGCACGACGGATGACGAACCGCACCAGGTCGAGCGTCGCCGTCGCCGTCGGCGCGTGGATCCTCTCCGCGTGCTCGACCCCGTGGCCGCGCCGTGATCCGACCGGCGAGCGCTTCCCCTCGGTGACGGCGACCGCGCTGGACGGCACCCTCGTGCGGGTGCCGGAGGACTTCGCCGGCGCGCCGCTGGTGCTGCTCGTCGGCTACGAACAGGACGCGCAGTTCGACGCCGACCGCTGGCTGCTCGGCCTGCTGCAGGCCGAGGTGCCGGTCGCGATCCGCGAGCTGCCGACGATCCCCGGCTTCGTGCCGCGCCTGCTGGCCGGCACGATCGACAGCGGCATGCGATCGGGCATCCCCGACGAGGACTGGGGCGCGGTGATCACCGTGTACGACGACGCCGCCGCGGTCGCGGCGTTCACCGGCAACGAGGCCGGCCGCACCATGCGGGTGTTGCTGCTCGACGAGCGCGGCACGGTGGCGTGGTTCCACGACCGCGGCTACTCCGCGGGCACGCTGCTGCGGTTGCTCGAGGCCCTGGGCCTCCGGGCGTCCGGCGGCGCGCGCTAGCCTTCGACCAGCACCGCGTCGCCGGCGGCCACTGTGACCTCGCGTCGCGCGAGCTCGACGCCGTCGCGCGAGAACACCACCGTCCAGCTGCCGGGCGGCACCAGCGCGTCGCCGGGCAGGCCGAACTGCAGCCCGTCGCGCGCCACCAGCCGGTCGTCGCTGCGCACCTCGAACGCATCCGCGGTCGGATGGACCGGGCGCAGCACCGCGCCCGGGGCGAGCTGCACCTCGAGGTCGGGAGACAGCTGATCGGGCGCGATCTCCACGCCGTGCACCGCGCCGACGCGACGGCGCTGGTCGTGCAGGATCACGTCCCACGTGCCGGCGCGCAGCCGTTGCTGCTCGAACCGGCCGTCCAGGTCGCAGCGGCCGCCGGCGAACTCCTGCCCGCCGCGGCGCAGCGCGCGCCACCACACGTCGCCGGTCCCCGCCGCAGTGTGGTGCCCGCGCAGATCGCCGAGCACCGACACGACGCGCACCAGCACGGCGCCGCTGCCGGCGCGCGCACGCACCGGCTCGAGCATCGCCAGCCGGTGGTCGTAGAGCTCGGTGAACACCTCGTACTCGCCGGGCGCCAGCGACCCGATCTCGAACGAACCGTCCTTCTCGGTGATCGCCGTGGCCACCAGCGTGCCCGCCTGCATCGCGTGCACCTCGAACATGCCGATCGGCCGGTTGTCCGGGCCGACCAGGCGGCCGGCGATGCGCAGCGCGCGCTCGGCGCGCAGGACCGCGTTGGCCGTGCCGCCGGCCGGGACCTCGACCCGCCGGCACGCGGCGGTCCAGTCCGCCTCCTCGAGGCCGATCAGCCAGGTACCGGGCAGCAGCGGCCCGAGGCGGAAGCCGCCGTCGTCGCCGGTCAGGATCGACTCGCCGCGCACGCCGTCGGGCAGCACCGACGACGCGTCGTCGCCGCCGGCGCGCACCGCCTTGACGCGGGCGCCGCCGATCGGGTGCCCGCCCGCGTCGGTGACGCGCCCGCGGATCTCGCCGAGCGCGTCGAGTTGCAGCTCGCGATCGTTCGGCCCGGGCTCCAGGGTCCAGGCGATGGTGCCCGGCGCCGCCAGCTCGAACGGCGGCACGACGGTGACGAACAGCGGCCGCCCTGGCGGCAGACCCCGGAACGTGCACAGGCCGTCGACGTCGAAGCTGCCGACCCACAGCTCGGGGCCGCCGACCGCCGGCCCGCCGGCCGCCGCCATCGACCACGGCATCGCCGTGACCGTGACCTCGCCCTCGCGCACCGCGCGCTGCTCGGCGTCGACCGCGCGCAGCAGCAGCACGGCCTCGTCCTCCAGCCGCACCTCGAGCGCGGCGACGGCGGTCTCGTGCCCCGCGCTCGCGACCGCGCGGACCGCAGCGCGACCGTCGGCGCCGACGCGCAGGAAATCGCCGCCCTGGCCGCGCGGCACGCGCAGCATCCCGTTCGCGTCGGTCGCGCCGACCACGTCGCCGTACGGCTGCGCGGTGACCTCGGCGCCTTCGATGGGAGCGCCGGCGGCTGTGACCACGCGCAGCCAGCAGTCGGGCACCTCGAGCAGCGTCAGCTCGACCACCACGCGCAGCTCGGTGCCGGCGACCGCGGTCAGCCGCTGCCGCGCGGTCGTCCGTTCGCGTGGGTCCTTCGCCGAGACCTCGAGTTGCAGGCGTGCGGGCCCGACCACGAACACCGCTTCGCCCGCGGCGTCGGTGACCACCGGCCGCGCATCGCCGAGCGCCACCGTGCAGTCCGCCAGCGGCACCCCGCGCTCGTCCTGCACCAGCACGACCACGCGTCCGCGCCGTCCGCCCAGGTCGTCGGCCGGTTGCCGCATCGCCGGCTTCCGGTCGCCACCGCTCGATTGCCCGGGCTGCGGCGGCGCGACGCTCGTCGGGTCGGTGCCGCCCGGTGGCGACGCCGGCGCGCCGAACCACGAGTCGGGCAGGAAGACGACGGCCAGGACCAGCGCGACGAGCGCGGCAGCGAGCAACAACCAGACGGGGCGCATCCCCCGCATTCAAACGCCGCGGCGCTCGGCTGTCACGGTGGCCCGAGGGCACGCCCGGCGCCGCCGACGCCGGCGGCCGATGCCATCGGCCGTTCGCCCGCGCGCCTTCGCCGCGCGTCGGTCGCCGCGCGCGAAACCGGGCGGCGTCGCGCGCCCGGCGCGCCGCGGCCCGCGCGACACGAGCCGTGCCTCGCGCCCCGCTCGCTCCTAGACTCCTTGCCTCCGATGACGACCGAGCTGCCCGGCAAGTACGACCCCGCCACCCTCGAGCCCGCGATCACCGCTGGCTGGCTCGAGCAGAAGGCGTTCGCCTCGACGCCCGACCAGCGCGACCGGCGCTACGTCGTGATGATGCCGCTGCCGAACGTCACCGGCGCCCTGCACATGGGTCACGCCATGGACAACGTGATGCAGGACCTGCTGATCCGCTGGCACCGCATGCGCGGCGACAACACGCTGTGGCAGGCCGGCACCGACCACGCCGGCATCGCCACCCAGGCCGTGGTCGAGAAGCGCCTCAAGGAGCTCGAGGGCAAGACCCGGCACGACATCGGCCGCGACGCGCTGGTGCAGCGGATCTGGGAGTGGAAGGAGGTCTGCCAGAAGCGCATCGTGGCGCAGCAGCAGGGCATGGGCTGCTCGTGCGACTGGGACCGCGCGCGCTTCACCATGGACGCGGTGTGCGCGCGCGCCGTGCGGCGGACGTTCTTCAAGATGTTCCGCGACGGGCTGATCTTCCGCGGCGACCGACTGGTGAACTGGGACTGCGCGCTGCAGACCGCGGTGTCCGACGACGAGCTCTACAAGGAGACCGTGCAGGGCAAGTTCCACTACCTGCGCTACCCGGTGACGGCGCCGCAGGACGGCGAGCCCGCGCACGTGATCGTGGCGACCACGCGGCCGGAGACGATGCTCGGCGACACCGCCGTCGCCGTGCACCCCGACCCCGAGGCCGCGCTGCACGCAGCGATCGCGGCGCAGGTGGAGAAGGTGGCGCAGGCCGCCGACAAGGATCGCGCCGCCGCCGAGGCCGAGCTCGAGCGCCTGCGCGAGCGCGAACGCGACGTCCTGCCGCACCTGCTGCAGGTGGCGGCGCTGGCCAAGCAGGGCCGCACCGTCGAGCTGCCGCTGACGGGCCGCACCATCCCGCTGATCCTCGACGAGTGGGCCGACCCGTCGCTGGGCACCGGCTGCGTCAAGATCACGCCGGCGCACGACCCCAACGACTACGCCGTGTGGCAGCGCCACCGCGAGATCGGCGCACGCAACGTGCTGAACCCCGACGGCACGATCAGCGACCAGGGCCCCGCGTCGTACCGCGGGCTCGAGCGCTTCGCCGCGCGCAAGCAGATCATGGTCGACCTGCACCAGCTCGGGCTGGTCGAGAAGGTCGAGGACCGCAGCATCGAGATCGACCACAGCGACCGCAGCAAGACCATCGTCGAGCCGTGGCTCAGCAAGCAGTGGTTCGTGCACATGGCCGACGTCGACGGCGGCGTGGTGATGGCCGCCGGCACCGACAAGGAGTTCCGGAGCCCGGGGCTGGCGCAGGCCGCGCTCGACGCCGCCGCCGGCGCGCTGCCGCCGTTCGCGGACGGCGCGCCGCGGCCGCAGGTGCGGTTCCATCCCGACCAGGACCGCTACCGCAAGATGTACGACGTCTGGCTCGGCGAGAAGCGCGACTGGTGCATCAGCCGGCAGCTCTGGTGGGGTCACCGGATCCCGGTGTGGCGCGGCGAGATGCAGACCGCGCAGCTGCTGATGCTCGAGGGCGTGCTGCGGAGCCAGCTGCAGCGCGACGACACCGCGGCGTGGATCCTGCGGCCCGACGGTTCGCGCCTGCTGGCCGCCGACGCGTTCACTGCGCTGAAGCAGGACGGCGCGCCGGCGACGGTCGAGGTGCAGGTGTGCTTCCGCGACGAGGCGCAGGACCAGCAGGTCGGCGCGCTGCTCGAAGGCGCCGGCCTGCAGCTCGACCCCGACGTGCTCGACACGTGGTTCAGCTCGGCGCTGTGGCCACACAGCACGCTGGGCTGGCCGGACCCGGCGACCGCCGCCGTCGACCCCGGCCAGACGCCGCTCGGCGGCGCCGACGGCCGACCCGACGCGCTGGGCTACTGGTACCCGGGCAGCTGCCTGGTGACCGGTCGCGACATCATCACGCTGTGGGTCGCGCGCATGGTGCTGACCGGGCTCTACAACCTCGGCGACGTGCCGTTCACCGACGTCTTCCTGCACGCCACCATCCTGGACGGCAAGGGCGAGCGGATGAGCAAGAGCAAGGGCAACGGCATCGACCCGCTCGACATCATCCGACGCTACGGCGCCGACGCGCTGCGCTACGTCGTCTGCGAGCTGCAGACCGGCACGCAGGACGTGCGGCTGCCGGTGCAGGCAATCTCGCCGTTCACGAAGGACGGCGAGCCCGAGCAGCTCATCGACCTGGCGACGGCGAAGCCCGGGCCGTACCTCGGCACCTACGTCGACCCGATCACCGGGCAGCCGTTCGACCTGGTCGGCCAGTACGGCGGCGAAGGCATCGCGCCGGCGAAGGCCACCAGCGAGCGCTTCACGGTCGGCGCCAACTTCTGCAACAAGCTGTTCAACGCCGCACGCTTCGCGTTCCTGAACCTCGAGGGCACCGGGTTCACCGCGCGGTCGCGCGGGGACCTCGCGCTCGAGGATCGCTGGATCCTGTCGCGGCTCGAGGCGGCGGTGACGACGGTGCACCGGCACCTCGAGGCCTACCACCCGTCGGCGGCGATCGCCGCGGCGCGCGAGTTCTTCTGGGGCGAGCTGTGCGACTGGTACCTCGAGCTGATCAAGCCGCGCTTCCGGCCCGAGGCCCCGCCCGACACGCGCGCGGCCGCGCAGCAGGTGCTGGCGGCGGTGCTCGATCAGACGCTGCGCCTGCTGCACCCGTTCGTGCCGTTCCTGACCGAGCGGCTGTGGCATCGACTCCACGAGCTGGCCCCCGTGCGCGGCATCGAGCGCGAGCTGCCCGCGAGCGCGCTGCTGGTGCAGGCGGCGTGGCCCGAGCCGCCCGCCGACTGGCGCTGCGCCGACACCGAGCGCGACCTCGCCGCGGTGCAGCAGTGGTGCACGGCGATCCGCGAGGCCCGGGCGACCTACCAGGTCGCGCCGCGCACCAGGGTGCCGGTGCGGATCCAGGCCAGCGGCACCGCGGTCGAGACCCTGCTGCGCGGCCGCGAGCTGCTGCAGCACATGGCCACGGCCGAGCGCATCGACATCGGCCCCGACCAGGAGCGCACCAGGGACAGCGCCACCGTCGTGGTCGGCGACGGCAAGGCGTTCCTGCTGGGCGTCGTCGACCTCGACAAGGAGCGCCAGAAGCTGCAGGTGCAGGCCGACAAGCTGCGCCAACAGATCGGCGGCATCGAGAAGAAGCTCGCCAACGAGGGCTTCCGCAGCAAGGCGCCGGCGGCCGTGGTCGCGGCCCAGGAGCAGAGCCTGCAGGAGCTGCGGCAGCAACTCGAAGGCCTCGAGCAGAGCCGCCGCGAGCTCGGCGAGTGAGTCGGTTCGGCGCGCGCAGCCAACGGCATGGCATGGACTTGCGGTCGGCCGCGCGGTCGCCGTTCGCACCGACCTCGGTGACGCCGCGGGCCGTTGCGGCTATGGTCTCCACGCCCTTCGACCGCCGGATTCCACCCGCACGCCGACCATGAACGCACTCCCCCTCGCAGCCACCGTCCTGGCCCTGACCGCCTCGCTGAGCGCGCAGGTGCTCGAGATCCCGGCGATGACCGTCGCGTCGACCCGGCTGGTCCTCGGCGAGCCGCGGCCGACCACCCCGCCGTCCGCGCTGCCACTCGGCCCGGTCACGCTGGGCACCCTGCGCAACAACGGCAACGGCGGCACGGCGATCGCCCAGATCGCCGCGATCACGCTGACCGACAGCGGCGCCGGCGCGGGCTTCTACAACGTGAACACCGGCGACACGCTCGCTCAGTTCCCGCGCAACGGTCTCGCCCGCTCGACCACCGGGTCGGGAATGACCATCGTCGCGCCGAACTCGTCGTTCCTGCCGTTCGACGCGACGATCGACATGGACGTGCGCAGCACCCAGTTCGGTCTCGCGGTCGGCGACTACCAGGACGGCATGCTGATCGAGTTCCGCAACCGCAGCGACAACTCGCTGGTCGCGGCCTACCGGTCGAGCGACTACCGCGACGAGGCGGGTCTGCTGCCGAAGTTCTTCGACGTGCCGGCCGAGTTCGACCGCGTCGTCATCCGCGCCGATCTCGCGGTCGGCAACTGGGTCATCACCGAGTTGCACATCGCCGCGACCCCGGCCTGGGTGCCGTTCGGCGCGGGCTGCCCCGGCAGCAACGGCGTGCCGCTCCTCGAGGTGCTGTCGCCGCCGGCGCTCGGCGTCACGTTCTCGCTGTCGCTCTCCAACCTGCCGGCCGCCGCCGGCGGCTACATCATGACGATCGGCTCGTCGACCGAGTCCGACCCGGCGTTCGGCCCGCTGCCCCTCAGCCTGACGCTGATCGGCGCGCCGGGCTGCAGCGTCCTGTCGTCGGTGGCGGAGACGCGGTTCGTCCTGCACGACGGCACCGTCAGCACGACGGCGCAGTTCGACCTGCCGATCCCGAACCTGCAGGCGCTGATCGGCGCGCCGATCACGAACCAGGCGTTCGTCTTCGACCCGCTGGCCGGCTCGGTCGGCAACACGCTGGGCTTCACCGCCAGCAACGCGGGCGTCGGGTCGATTCAGCCCTAGGGCGACCCCGATCGGCCAACCCCGATCGGCCGACCCTGAGCGGCCCACCGGATCCGTCGATCCAGCGCGGCGCGGCGGCTACTCGCCGCCCTCGTCGCCGCCGCCGCCGAGGTCCTTGCTGCCGCTCTTGAAGCGGTCGAGGGCCTTCTTGAGCCCCTCGTTGGCCGGGTCGAGCTCGATCGCGCGCTCCATGCCGGCGAACGCCTGCTTGCGCTGGTTGTTGACGATCTGCACGCAGGCGTGCAGGTAGAGCGCGTTGGCGAGGAACGCCTGCCCGCGCTCCTTGGCCGCCTTCTCGGCCTCCTTCAGCGCGGCCGCCGAGATCTGCAGCGCCAGCTTGAGCTGCGGCTTGTCGAGCTCCTCGTAGTTCTTGTACGCCTCCCACGCGACGATCTGGCCCCACTCGAGCACCTGGTCGTCGGGGATGCTCTTCCAGGCCTTCTGCGCCGCGCTCGCCGCCTCCTTGAGGTCGTTGCGCGCGAGCGCGACCTTGCCGACGCGGTCGTAGCCGAGGAACAGCACGCGCTTGTTCTTCTGCCGCACCAGGAACTGCTCGAGCGGCTTCAGATCGACCTCGGCGACCGGCGTGCCCGGCACGAACACGGTGTCGAGGATCTTCAGCAGCTGCGCCTCGGCGGCAGGCTCGCTCTTGCCCTTGGGGTCGGCCTCGATCAGCTTCGCCAGCACTGCGTCGCCGGCGGCCTTGTCGCCGATCGCGCGCAGCTTCTTGGCGAGACGCAGCTGGAGCGCGTCGCCCTGGTCCTTCTCGGCGGCCTCGCGCAGCGCCGCGACCGTGTCCTCGCCGCGCTCGATGCGCTTCAGCTCGCCGAGGAACGGCTGCACCGGCCGATAGCCGGCGACCGCGTCCAGGATCTCGCCGTCGGGCCGCAGCAGCAGCACCGTGGGCACCTGCTCGATGTGGAACCGCGCGAACGCGGTGTCGCCGGCCGGCGCGCCGCGCTGCGCGCCCATGCAGACGAAGCCCTGCACGGCCTGCTTGACCGCGGCGTCGCCGAACGTGTCGTTGAACATCGCCTTGCAGTTGGCGTCGTCGGCCCAGAAGTACAGCAGCACGCCGGTCTTGTTGGCCTCGGCGGCCTGGCGGATCGCGCCGTCGACGTCGGCCTGCCACCACTCGATGTCCTGGGCCGGAGCGAACGCGCACAGCGCGGCGAGGGCGAGAGCGGACGACGGCAGGAATGGGCTCATGCCCGAGATCTCAGCCCGTGGGGCCCGCCAAAGCAATCCGGTCGACGTCCCCGCGGGCGCCGGCGATGATCGCGCCCCCCCCCATGCCCGAGTTGCCCGAGGTCGAGACCGTGCGCCGCGGCGCCGAGCCGCTGCTGAAGGGCCGGCGCCTCCGCGCCGTCGAGCTCCGCCGCGAGGACCTGCGCTGGCCGATCCCGGTCCAGGACGTGCGCGCGCTCGAAGGCCGCCGCTGCACGGCGATCGAACGGCGCTCCAAGTACCTGCTGCTGCACTTCGACGGCCCGGGCGCCCCGACCGCGCTGGTGCACCTCGGCATGAGCGGGCGGTTCCTGGTCGAGCCGCGCGCGCGCGGTGGAGTGGCGCCCGAGTGGCGGCTGCACGAGCACTGGCGCATGGACTTCGGCGACCGGCTGGTGCGCTTCGTGGACCCGCGCCGGTTCTCCGTGCTCGACCACGCGCTCGCCGCGGCGCTGCCGCAGCACCGCCTGCTCAAGGAGCTCGGGCAGGAGCCGCTGGCCCCGGGCTTCGACGGCGCCTTCCTGCACCGCATCAGCCGCGGCCGGCGGGCCAGCGTCAAGACCGTGCTGATGGACGGCCGGCTGTTGGTCGGCGTCGGCAACATCTACGCGAGCGAGGCGTGCTGGCGCGCGCGCGTTCGCCCGCGCCGCGCCGCGCGCTCCTTGACCGTGGCCGAGTGCGACGCGCTGGCCGCCGCCGTGCGCCGGGTCCTCGAGCAGGCGATCGCCGCCGGCGGCACGTCGTTCCGCGACTACGTCGGCGTCGCCGAGGAGAACGGCTACTTCGCGCGCGAGCTGCGGGTGTACGAGCGCGCGGGACTGGCGTGCAGGCGCTGCAGGGCCGCGATCCGCCGCACCGTCGACGGCGGCCGCAGCACCTACTGGTGCGCCGGCTGCCAGCGCTGAGCGGCGTGGCGCCGCGCCGGCGCGCCCCGAGGTCGACGGCTCAGAGGTCGATGTGGATCAGCCACAGGAGCCGCAGCGAGTCCTCGCGCGGGCCGCTCTCGACGCGGATCGCGCCGAGCAGCGCGTTGAACACGTTGCGCGTCTCCGGCTCGCGACCGGCCGGGTCGTCGACGTAGGTGCTGGTGTCGTTGGCGATCATGCCGAACGGGCCGACCGACCACTCGTCGCGGCGGGCGCCGTCCTTGACGCGGAACAGCAGCGGGAACCACACCTGACGGCTCTCGGTGTAGTCGGCGAGCGCGATCGTCGCCTCGTAGGTGTCCTGCGCGCCGCGCCGCACGCGCAGCCCGAGCGGTTGGTCGGCGACCCCGCGCGAGTGCACCAGTTCGGTGAACTCCTCCAGCGGCGGCACCGCGCCGCCGTCGACGGCCTCGATCAGGTCACCGGCGCGGAAGCCGGCCACCCAGGCCGGGGAGCCGACGTCGACGCTGGCGATGACGATGGCGTTGCGGTCGTCGCCGAAGATGCGCGCCGACCAGGCCTGCGGGATCCCGCGCAGCACCACGCCGGCGTAGGGCCGGCGCGGCGTCGCCTGTTCCAGCACGATCGGCTGCGGATCGATCACGTCCTCGCGCAGCGTCCGCGGGCGCAGCGACAGCTCGAGCTCCTCGCTGCCGCGCAGCACCCGGACCGGCACGTCGCGGTCGACCGACAGCGACGCCTCGGTCGTCGCCAGTTGCCGCGCGTAGACCACGCGCTGGTCGCCGATCCGCAGCACGACGTCGCCCGGCAGCACGCCGGCGTCGACGGCGGCCGAGCGCGGATAGGTGCCGGTCACGAGCAGGCCGCGGAACGGCTCGACGCCGCGGCGTTCGGCAGCGTCGCGATCGAGCTCGCGCACCTGCAGGCCGAGGAACCCGCGCTCCCGCTGGTACTCGGTGACCACCGTCAGGCTGGCGTCGGCACGGCCCTGGCCGACCTCGAGCACGTACTTCTCGACCGACCCGTCCGGCTGCTCGCGCCGCGCGAGCTCGAGGCGGTCGTGGCCGACGTAGTACTGCCGTTCGTAGGTCGTGCAGGCGACGCCGAGCAGCAGCGGCAGCAGCGCGAGCCGCAGGCGGGCGCGGGACGACGGACGGGGCGTGGACGGGGACGGGGACGACTGGGGCCGGGTCGCGGACACCGGCGTCGGAGCGGATCGATGCATGGTGGGGAGAGATCGAGCTGGCGACGTTCGCCGCGGGGGCGCGCCACAGCGCGGCGGAGCACCGTCCGTGGCCGACCGCGGGGAGCTCCTGTCGACGCCTCGGAACTCAGGGCGAACCGCCCGGCGTCGCGCCGTCCCGGATCCGCCGGGCCTCGCGTCGCCGCCACCAGAGGACGCCTATGACCGCCGCGGCGAACAGGCCGGAGAACACGAGGTCGAGCACATCGGCGACCTGCTCGACCCGCCGCCCCCGCCCCTCGATGTGCCCGCCGAAGTGTGCGAACCACGGGTCCACGAACTCGGGCGGCAGCTGCGGATCGGACGGTCCCGGCGCGTCGAGGCCGGTCGCCGCGCCGATCTCGACGTGCGCCGCGGCCAGGACGTCGAGCGCGGACCGCGCCGCGGCCAGGGTCACAGGGTCGGCGCCGCCCAACACCGCCAGACCGACAGGGATCCCCGCCTGCGTGCGCCACGGCACCGCGACCCAGCCCGCCGGCCAACCGGGCGCCGCCACCAGCGCCCGCGGCACCACCGCGGCCTGTGCGGCGCCAGCGGCCATCGCGTCGAGGACCGCGGCGTAGTCGCGGCGGTACGCCCCCACCCGCGCGTCGAGCGTGGTCCACAGCGCGTAGCCGGCCTGCTCCTCGAGGCCGCGGACGCGCACCTCGTGCATCGCGAGGAGCCACGGCACCGGGTCGACCGATGGCGGGCACATCGCGATGCGGTCGTGCAGGTCGATGCTCAGGGCCAGTTCCTCGAAGGTCCAAGGCGCGCGGCCGGCGGCGAGGTCCGCGGGCAGCGCCAGCGCCGGCCGCAGCGTCCAGGGCAGCACCCAGCGCGGCGCGCCGTCGCCGCCGGCCGGCCGCCACTCGCGCCGCACATCGCCCAATGGCAGGAGCGCCCGCCGACGCGCCAGCCGCTCGAGCCGGGTCGCCGTCGCCACCACGATGGCGCCGTCGGCCGGCCCGGCCGCCGGGGTCTCGTCCACGTCGCTCGCCACGCGGACGACGGCATCAGGCAGCCGTTCACGCAGCGCGCGGGCGACGACGGCGTCGACCGGCGACACGAGCATCACCTCCACGCGCGGCGACTGCGCCGGCAGCGGCGCCGCGGCCAGCGCCGCCAGCCACGCGCCCGTTCGCCGCGTCATCGCGCGGTCTCCCGCACCCCGATCCGGATCGCGAGGTACGACGCCACCTGGCAGCCCGCGGCCGCGTACAGCACCGCGCCGAAGCCGCCGGGGCCGTCGGCCCGCACGAACTGCGCGAACAGGAACACGCCGAGCTGCATCGAGCAGGCGCGCAGCCCCATGAGCGTGCCGAGCAGCCGCGTCGGCACCAGCCCGGACATCAGCGCCTGCAGCGGCCCGGTGCGCGCCGGCGCGACGATCGCGAGCGCGATGCCGACCGGCACCAGCCCGGCGAAGGTCTCGACCCTGGCCAGCAGCACGAAGCACACCACCAGGACGACCGACGTGAGCAGCACGAACTGCCGCTTGCCGATGCGGTCGCTGACGCGCCCGAACACGAAGCTGCCGACCGCCGCGCCCAGCCCGAGCCAGATCCAGATCCAACCCTGGTGCTCCTTCGGGATCAGCTGCGGCTGGTCGAGCCACAGCGGCGCGAGCTGCACGACCGTGAAGAACGACCCGACGTGCAGCATCACCGCCAGCAGCGTCGCGAGCACCGGCAGCCGGCCGAGCACCTGGCGCGGGTCGCCCCAGACGCCGTCGGTCGACACCGCGGGCACGCAGCGCGCCGCCATCGCCAGCCCGGCCGCGCCCAGCCCGGCCTGCAGCCAGAAGATCGCGTGCCAGTGCCCGCTGCGCGCGAACCACCACGCCAGCGGCAGGCCGATGGGCAGCGCCAGGAACATGCCGGCCGTGAACGCCCCCATCGCCGCGCCCCGGCGCCGATACGGCACGATCTCCGCCGCCAGCGCCGACGCGCTGGCGTAGGCGACGCCGACCGCGGCGCCCGACAGCGCGCGCGCCGCCAGCAGCACGCCGTAGGACCCGGCGAACGCGTGCATCGCGCTCGCCAGCACGAACACCGCCATGCCGCCCTGCAGCAGCGCCTTGCGCCCGAGCCGATCCGCGAGCGGGCCGGCCGCCAGCGCGGCGGCCGCCGAGCACAGCGCCGCCACGGCGATCAGCTGCTGGTCGTCACCGGGCGCCACCAGTTCGGCCGGCAGGAACGGCAGCAGCGCGCCGAGCACCAGCGTGTTCAGGTTCAGGGCGAACGCCGCCAGTGCCAGCGCCGCGATCGCGGCCCGTTCCCGCGCCGGCGGCAGCTCGGCGGGCGTGGTGGGTTCAGGGGGCTCGGGCACGTGCGCCGCATCATGGCGAGCGCGGTCGCCGCGGAAAACACCTGGGCTCGCGGCGGCTCCTGTATAGACTCCTCGCCCAATCGCCCGTGGAGGACCGTTGAAGATCGCCATCCTGGGCGGGGGCATCTCCGGCACCGCCCTCGCCCGCATGCTCGCCCAGGACGGGCATCGCGTCACCGTGCTCGAAGCGTCCGACCGTCCGGGCGGCCTGTGCAAGAGCCGCCGCTACGGCGAGTTCACGTTCGACGACGCGGGCGGCCACATCCTGTTCAGCAAGCGCAAGGACGTGCTGGACTGGCAGCTCGAGCGCTGCGGCGGCGACGCCGGCACGGTGCGCACCGAGCGCAACACCAAGATCCGGTGGCACGACCGCTGGGTGCCGTACCCGTTCGAGAACGGCGTCGGCCACATCCGCAAGGACGCGATCGTCGACTGCATCACCGGCTACGTCGACGCCTACGTGAAGCGGCAGCTCGGCAGCGAGTGCCCCGCCAACTTCGGCGACTGGATCGAGTGGCGCATGGGCCCCGGCTTCGCGCGCCACTTCATGGTCCCCTACAACGAGAAGATCTGGAAGTGCGACCTGCGCCGCATGGCCAGCAGCTGGGTCGCGGGCCGCGTGCCCGAGGCGCCGCTGGCCGACGTGCTGCGCTCGGCGATCGGCGTCGACACCGAGGGCTACACCCACCAGTCGGTGTTCTGGTTCCCGCGCAACGGCGGCTTCGAGGAGCTGGTGCGCGGCACCGTGCAGGGCGGCGGCTTCGACGTGCAGTGCGGGGTCCGCGTGCAGTCGGTGCAGCGGCGCGGCGCGGGCTTCGCCGTCGACGGCGAGGACTTCGACCTCGTCGTCAACACCGTGCCGCTGCCGCTGATCGAGCCGGCGATCGCCGAGATCCCCGACGCGGTGCGCCAGGACATCCGCGCGCTGCGGCCGATCTCGCTGGTCAACGTCATGATCGGCGTCCGGCTCGACGAGCCGATGCCGCCCCTGTCGTGGGTCTACCTGCCGTTCGACGACCAGGGCCCGACCAACCGCGTGACGTTCTACAGCAACTACTCGCCGGACAACGCGCCGCCGGGCCACGGCTCGTTCCTGGCCGAGGTCACCCACCGCGGCGACGTCCGCCCCGACGCCGCCTGGATGCAGCAGGTGATCGCCGGGCTGGAGCGCGCCGGCCTGCTGCACGAGGACCAGGTCGTGCTCAGCGAGTGGTGCGACAACGAGTACGCCTACATCGACCAGGACCTCGAGTTCGCGGACCGCATCGGGCGCGTGCGCGGCTGGTTCGACGAGTCCGGCTACATCACGTTCGGCCGCTTCGGTCGCTACGAGTACCACAACAGCGACCAGTGCGTGGCGCGGGCCATGGAGGTCGCGGCGCACGTGCGCGAGATCGCGCAGTCCGGCGCACCGGCGCGCCCGCGGTTCGCCTGAATCGATCGGCCGCGACCGGGGCCGCGCGTCGAATTTCGATCGATGAAGATTGCACCGATTCGGACCGCCACGGCCGATTCGGACACGCGGCGCCCGCGGCCGGCGAAACCGGCCGACGCCGGCAACTAGTCAGGGGGCGAATGGCCGAGACCGCCGAACCCGACCCGACGCGCAGCGCCCAGGACCCGATATCGCGCAGCGCGCTCGACCCGGCCAGGGCCGAACTGCTCGAGCTGCTCGAACGCCTGTTCGGCCCGGGGTCACAGGCTGTCGACGACGGCACCGTCGAACCGCCGACGCCGGACGACGCGGGTCACCTGGTGTCCGATCGCGCGGGCATCGGCGGCATCGCCTTGCTGCCCTGACGAGTCAGGTTGCATCGCGATCGTCCCGGGCCGTCGATTTGCATTCCCCGACGGAACCTCCGGCGCGCGGGCTGTCGTCTCAGTGGCGCCTGCGGGGTCCATGCCACCTCGCAGCGCTCTTTGCCTGCCCCTGGATCTCCTGAGGTGAGCCGGACGCCAGACGGTGCCGCGAATCAGAGGGGTCTGTTCCAGGGTGCAAAGCCCGAGGTACCGAAGGCCGGTCAGCGAGTCGGCCAACGTTTCGAGTCCTTCAGAGGACCCGGGGGCAGGCATCATTACCCTGCGATGCGCGGTGTGCGAGCCCGCGCAACCGTCTCAGCGGAGCGTGCCGTCCATGCCGGCACGCTCCGCGTCTTTTCGAGGGGCTCCTCGGCAGGCCAGGCCACCCCGCACCGACACTCCACACCGGTGGCACCTTCTGCGGGCGTTTCCGTGTCCGGGATCCGATCATCGCGGGCGGCTTGACGACTTCGGGAGCTTGCCGATGAGGTTACGCGAGCTGGCCAGGCCACTAGCCAACCCGCGTTGCGATCGGTGACCGCCGCCGAGGCGTTCTCCGCCAGCCGTTCCGACACCGCCGTCCGGCGCCTTCCCCCTCGGGGACCGACCGACCCAAGCGGCGGCCGTGCACGGGCCTGCGCGGTTTTCCACCACCGGGATTCTTCCAGCATGTCCGTGCGGACGATCTACACTTCTGCGAAAGTGCGCCCTCCGAACGATGATCTGGCCACGACCAGGGAGGATGGCCGGTGACCGAACGAACCACCAGGATCTCGAGAGAACGGGTCCAGCAGGACTGGGCCAGCCGCGGCTACACGTGCGACCTCTGGGTCGACCCGCCCGAGTCCGTCTGGTCGGACTTCGTCCACGACGCGGACGAGCTGCTGTTCCTGCTGGACGGCGCCCTGCTGATCGAGATGCAGGGCAAGGTCGTGCGGCTGGAGCCAGGCGACGAACTGGTGATCCCCGCCGGAATGCGGCACACCGTGCGCAACGTCGGCGGCCGGACCACCCGCTGGCTGTACGGCTACCGGATGCTGTAGCCCCGACCGGGGCTCACTCGACCAGCGTGTAGATGCCGCGCTGGCCCGGCGTCTCCTCGACGCCGACCTGCAGCCGCCGCAACGGCAGCGACGGCCACTGCGCACGCATCCGCGCGCGCAGCTCGCGCGCGAACCAGGTCGCCAGGTTCTCCGCGCTGGTGTTGCCGATCGGCAGCACGATCACCTCGTCGTGCGGCACGAGGTAGCGCCGCTCGCGGTAGCGGATCTCGACGTGGTCGCCGGCGCGCTCGGCGGTCAGCACCGGGTGCGCGCCGGGCAGCAGCAGGTGCTCGTCCAGCTCGTCGCAGAGCTGCCGCACGAGCGGCTTGATCTCCTTGAAGTTCACCACCAGGCCGTGCGGGTCCAGATCGGTGTGGACCTCGACGTAGACCTTGTAGTTGTGGCCGTGCAGGCGCTCGGCGCTGCCGTCCGGGAAGATCAGGAAGTGGGCCGCGCTGAACTTGAGGTAGTCCTTCTCGATGGAGATGGACCAGCTCTCGCCTGGCGCGGCCTCGCGGGCGTCCATCGCCGTTACTTCGCGTACTCCTCGAGCACCTTGCCGGCGATGTTCGGCGGCACCGGCTCGTAGGTCGCCGGTTCCATCGAGTAGTGGCCGCGACCCTGCGTGATCGAGCGCAGCGTGGTCGAGTACTGGAACATCTCGGCCAGCGGCACCTTGCCGAGCACCGACGAGATCCCGCCCGGCTTGGCCGTCATCTCCTCGATGATGCCGCGCCGCGACGACAGGTCGCCGATCACGTCGCCGGTCTTCTCCTCGGGGCACTCGACCTCGATCTTCATGATCGGCTCGAGCAGCTGGCTGTTGCCGTCGCTGGCCATGCGGAACGCCAGGATGCCCGCCGCCTCGAACGCCATCGCGCTCGAGTCGACGTCGTGGCTCTGGCCGTCCCACAGCTCGGCGCGGATCTTGACGAACGGGAAGCCCTGACGGCCGCCGCCGCGCACCGCGGCGAGGATGCCGGCCTGCACCGACGGGATGTACTCGCGCGGCACCGAGCCGCCCTTGACCGAGTCGATGAACTCCAGGTCCTCGATCGCGTCGTCGGTCGAGAACCGGACGCGCGCGACGGCGAACTGACCCGAGCCACCCGACTGCTTGATGTGCCGGGCCTCGACGTCCTTCGGGCCGCTCAAGGTCATCTTGTAGGCGACCTTCGGCTTGCCGACGGTGACGCCGATCTTGTAGTCGTTCTGGATCATGTTGCACTTCACCTCGAGGTGAAGCTCGCCCATGCCCGAGATGACCATCTGGCCGGTCTGCTCGTCGGTGCGCGCCTTGAACGTCGGGTCCTCGCGCACCAGCTTGCCGATGACCGACGACAGCTTGTCGCGGTCGGCGCCGGTCTTCGGCTCGATCGCCATGCTGATGACCGTGTCCGGGAAGTTCATCGCCTCGTAGACGACGGGCTTCTCCTTGGTGCTCAGCGTGTCGCCGGTGATGGCGTCCTTGATGCCGACCACCGCGACGATGTCGCCCGCCTTGGCGGTCTCGATCGCCTCGCGCTGGTTGGCGTGCATGCGCATCAGGCGGCCGACGCGCTCGAAGCGCCGGGTGCGGCCGTTGTAGTACTTCTCGCCCTGACTCATCACGCCGCTGTAGATGCGGATGAAGGTCAGGTCGCCGTTGGGATCGCTGATGGTCTTGAACACCAGCGAGCCGAACGGCTGGTCGGGCAGCAGGTCCCAGACGACCTTGCTGTCGTCGTCGGGGTTGCGGCCCTCGATCGGCGGGACGTCGAGCGGGCTCGGCAGGTAGTCGACGACCGCGTCGAGCACCTGCTGCACGCCCTTGTCCTTGAACGCGGAGCCGCAGAACACCGGGGTGATCTGCAGCGACAGGCAGCCCTTGCGGACCGCCAGCATGATCTCCTCGTTGGTGCCGGCCTCGCCCTCGACGAACTTCTCGAGCAGCGGATCGTGGAACTCGGCAACCGCCTCGATCAGCTGCTCGCGGCGGCGCTGCGCCTCGTCCTTGAGGTCGGCCGGGATGTCCTTCTCGACCATCTTGCGCGCGTCGGCGCTCTCGCCGACCCACGTGAAGGCCTTCATCTTGATCAGGTCGATGACGCCCTCGAACTCCTTCTCCTTGCCGATGGGCATGACCATCTGCACGGGGTTGGCGTTCAGGCGCGAGCGCATCGACGCCACCGCCTTGTCGAAGTCGGCGCCGGTGCGGTCGAGCTTGTTGACGAACGCGATGCGCGGCACCTTGTAGCGGTTGGCCTGGCGCCACACCGTCTCCGACTGCGGCTGCACGCCGGCCACGCCGCAGAACACGCCGACGGCGCCGTCGAGCACGCGCAGCGAGCGCTCCACCTCGGCCGTGAAGTCCACGTGCCCGGGGGTGTCGATCAGGCTCATCGTGTGGCCGCGCCACAGGCACGTCGTCGCCGCCGACGTGATCGTGATGCCGCGCTTCCGCTCCTCCTCGAGGTAGTCCATCGTGGCCTGACCCTCGTGCACCTCACCGACCTTGTGGCTCTTGCCGGTGATGAACAGGATGCGCTCGCTGAAGGTGGTCTTGCCCGCGTCGATGTGGGCGATCACGCCGAAGTTGCGCAGCAGACGGATCTGCTGGACGTCCTTGGACTCCTTCATGTTGCTCTTCGCAGGAGAGGCTGGGTCGGCCTGGGCCATGGTGGATACCTGGGGGAAAACGGGGGTTCTGTCCGACCGGAGCCGCAGCATGGAGGCGCGGCGAGACGGAAGGGCCGGATAGAAGGCGAAGAAGGGTAGCGGGGCCCGCCCTCGCGTCAATGGGGCTGGACGGTCCCGGGGGCCCGTTCGGGCGCCGGCCGGGTCGCCCGCCCCTCGCCCGGCGCACCGGGACGGCCGCGCGAAGGGCGCCCCGGCCACGCCGCCGCGCGACGCGTCGCCCGCCCCGCCGCCGGCGCACCAATGCCACCGCGGCTGCCGCAGACCCGTGCAGTTCCGGGGCGCCCGGTGCCGATCTCCGCGGCAACTCACCGCGATCCGCGTCCAGCAAGGAGAACCCCGTGGCACCTCTCGACAGCCGTTCGTTCCTGCTCGCCCTCGGCCTCTTGGCCGCGGCCGTGCCGGCCACCGCCCAGAAGGGCCCCGACGAGGCCAAGGCCGCCCTGGTGGCAGGCAACCGGCGGTTCGTCGCCGGCAAGTCGGTGCCGCAGCCGGTGGGCCCGGGCGTCCGCCGCACCCTGGCCCGCGGCCAGAGCCCGTATGCGATCGTCTTGTCGTGCGCCGACTCGCGCGTGCCGCCCGAGCACGTGTTCAACGCCGGCCTCGGCGAGCTGTTCGTGATCCGCGTCGCCGGCAACGTCGTCGACCCGGAGGCCCTCGCGTCGATCGAGTACGCCGCCGAGCACCTGGGCACCCAGCTGCTGGTCGTGCTCGGCCACGAGCGCTGCGGCGCCGTCGGCGCCACCGCCCAGTGCGTGCAGCAGGCGATGAGCGGGCAGGCGGTGCAGCCCGAGAGCCCGGCGCTGGCGCAGCTGGTCGGCGCGATCGAGCCGGCCGTCCGCCGCGGCATCGCGCAGGACCTCGGCGGTCGCGAGCTGTGCGACCACGCCGAAGAGGATCACGCGCAGAGCATGGCCGTCGAGTGCCTGCGCCGCAGCACGGTGCTGCAGCACCTGCACAAGCTCGGCCGGTTCCAGTCGCTGCCGGCGCGCTACCGCATCGCCACCGGCGAAGTCGAGTGGTTGCCGCAGCGGCCGCTGCCGCCCGAGCCGCAGGCGCACGGCCACGCGACCCCGCACACGACGCCGCCGTCGATGGCGCCGCACGTCGCCCTGCAGCTGCTGCAGGCCGGCCACCGCCGGTTCCTGAGCGACAGCCGCCCGATCGCCGACATCACGCCCGCGCGCCGCGAGTCGCTGACCGGCGGCCAGCAGCCGTACGCGATCGTCGTCACCTGCTCCGACTCGCGGGTGCCGCCCGAACACGTGTTCGACGCCGGCCTCGGCGAGCTGTTCGTGATCCGTGTCGCCGGCAACGTCTGCAACGACGACGTGCTGGCCAGCATCGAGTACGCCGCAGCCCACACCGGCTCGCCCTTGCTGCTGGTGCTCGGTCACGAGAGCTGCGGCGCCGTGACCGCCGCGGCGGAGCACGGCGGCGACCCGAACCTGTCGACCAACCTGCGCGCGCTGGTCGATCGCATCCAGCCGGCGGTCGCCGCCGCCCGCCACCAGCAGGGCCAGGGGCACGACCTGATCGGCCGCGCCGTCCGCGCCAACGTGCTGCGCTTCCTGCAGCAGGCGCGCCGCGACAGCGCGATCCTGCGCGGCCTCGAGCAGCAGGGCCGCTTCGCGATGCTGCCGGCGGTCTACGACCTCGCGACCGGCGACATCGAGTGGCTCAAGGACCAGGGCCCGGCTGCGGCGCCGCACGCCGCGCCGGGCGGCGAGACGGCGGCGCCGCACGGCGGCGACGCGCACGGCACCGGGACTCACGGGGCGCCGACCCACGGGACGCCCTCCAAGGACTCGAACGACCACGGCGCTGGCGGGCACGGCGCGCCCACCCACGGCGACGACCACGGGCAGGGGCATGGCGACGCGCACGGGAACGACGCGCACCCCGGCGATCCGCAGGGACACGGGGGCGAGCTGTCGTGGGCCGACGAGCCGCTCGACCCGCACGCTGCCGCGGCGCCGGCCACGGCCGGGCACGGCCACGGCCACGACGCCGATGCGCACGGCGCGCCGGGCGACCACGACGCCGCGCACGCGCACGCCGGACACGGCGAGCACGGGGAAGGCGCCGAGCACGGCGCCGCGCCGCACGGCGGCCACGGCACCACCGGCGGCCAGATCGACCCGGTCACCGTGCTCGGCATCGCGGGCATCGGCTCGCTGGTCGCCGCCGCTGCGATCGCGCTCAGAAGCCGCGCCTGATCGCCGCGCGCCGCGCCGCCGGAAGCGCCGGCGACGCAGCGGCAGACGGCAACTCGGCGGCGGGATCGCCCCCGCAGTCGCTACCGCAGGAACGCCTCGAACGCCGCCCGCCGCGCCGGGTCGTCGTTGTGGTCGAAGTAGAACTCGCGGAAGCCCGCGTAGTCCTTGGCGACCTGCTGGCGCCCCTTCTGCGCCATCGTCGGGATGTAGTCGTCGAGCACCTGCTCGAAGTCGGCGGCGACCAGCTGCGGCTGGCGCCGGCGCAGCTCGCGCATCAGGACGCGGTCGTAGATCACGATCCGGGCCGGCATCGGCGGCAGCCCGGTGACCGGGAACGCGATCGCGCGATACGGATCGGCGCTGCCGCCGGTCGCGTAGTGCAGCTCGAGCATGAAGTGCACGCCGCGGCGCTCGAGGTAGCCGGGATACATGCGCCAGTTGCGCTCGTGTCCGACCTTGCTGCGCTGCGGCACCGGCAGGTGCGCGATGTAGGCGTCGGTGAGGCCGGCGGCGCACTCGACCGCGACCGGCACCTGGGATCGATACGCGAAGTTCGCGTGCGCGCCGGCGATGCCGAGCCGCACGTCGAGGCCAGAGAACAGCTGCTGCATCGCGTGGCCGGCGTAGCGCGCGTACTCGGTCAGCGGCAGCCCCGGCCCGAGCTCGCGCACGCTGATCGCGCGGTTGTCGGAGATGCCGTTCTCGTAGTCGAGCAGGTATGGCGGGTCGTGCCGGAACCACGTGCCGAGCGTCGCCACCGCCATCGCCGCGACCGCCGCGCGCGGCAACGACCGCAGCAGCACGTCGAGCGCCAGCAGCAGCAACGGCGTCACCGGGATCAGGAACCGGCCGAACA
Organism: Planctomycetota bacterium; assembly: GCA_050245995.1. Taxonomy (GTDB): domain Bacteria; phylum Planctomycetota; class UBA1135; order UBA1135; family UBA2386; genus JBFWWV01. The sequence goes on from JBFWWV010000003.1 coordinate 191,669, forward strand.
TGAAGTCGCCGCCGACCCACACCACGAAGCCGAGGTACGGCAGCACGAACAGGCACAGCACGAGCCCCGGCCGCCGCCCGCTCCACGGCTCGACGGCGGCGAAGCGATCGCCGCGCCGCCACGGCAGCGCCAACAATGCCAGCAGCGCCGGCACCAGCGCCACCGCGTAGCACTTGAAGTACTCGGTGACGTAGTGGAGCCCCTGCCCCGGGTACGGGTCGCCGCCGGACTTGGCGTAAAACGTGTTGGGCACCCAGTAGCCGTAGTAGGCGTGGCGCCACAGCAGGTACGGCGCCATGCACAGCGCGATCGGCAACGCGTAGGCGAGGACGTTGCCCGCGGCGCGCATGCGCCGGGCGTCCCACAGCACGACCGCGCCCGCCGCCGCGACGAACAACGCGCCGTCCGGCCGCGTCATCGCCGCCAGCACGCCGAGGAACCCCAGCAGCCAGAGGTGCCTCCGGCAGCGCCATTCGATCGCCAGCGCCGCCATGCCCAGCCCGAGGAACGCGAACATCGCCGTCTCCAGGCCCGCCGGCGCCAGCGACGCCGCCGAGTAGTTGGCCGCCCACGCCGGCGCCGCGATCGGCACCCACGCGCGCCCGCGGCTGCTGCGCCACGAGCACCACGCCAGCAGCAGCGCGGTCACAGCGTGCAGCAGCGCCCCCCACGCGATCGACCAGTCCTCGAGCCGGTCGCCCGCGAACCCCAGCGCGTGCCCGAGCGCCAGCAGCATCGTCCACGAGAAGTTCGTGTAGCCCTCGACCGGCGCCTCGTCCGGATCGAGGTTGAACACCAGCCCGTGCCCCTCTGCGAAGTGCTGCGCGTAGCGGAACGAGATGTAGGCGTCGTCGCAGGTCCAGCGCAGCGCCCACGCGTGCGCGAAGGCGCCCACGGTGGCGAGGACGGCGACCAGCCAGAACACGTGCGCGCGGCGCATCGACGGCGGATCTTGCCAGCCGGGGGGCTGCGGCGGAACCGTCTCGGGGTCGGACTCCGATCGCCGCGCCCGCATTCGAGCCAACCTCGCGACCGGTGCCGTTGGCGCTCAGTATCGGGTTCGGAACACCGGCCGCCCCCAGGCCTCGACTACCGCGATCCGGTGCCCCGACCGGAAGTCCTCGGTGCCCAGTTGCGCCAGCTCCTCGATCGTCTCGCGTCGGAAGTCGACCAGCGAGAACCAACCGCCATCGGCACGCGGTCGCGGCCATGTGCGGACGACGAACAGATCGTCGTTGCGCTCGCGGTCGCTCACCTGCGCCCGGTCCCACAGGAAAGGCAGCAGCCGTGGCATCCCGCGCAGCAGCGTCCCCAGAAGCGGCGTCCCGGCATACGTCTCGTCGACCTCGTCGACGTGCGGGACGTTGCCGATGATCAGCAGCTGTCGGGCGCCGACCACGCGCGCCGCGCCGACCGGTATGTTGTGCGCGTAGCCGCCGTCGACCAGCAGTTCGCCCTGACCGCTCCCGTTCGCCGGCACGCCGCCGCCCAACGTCGCATCGGCGTAGTCGACCAGGTGCGGCGGGAACACCGGGTAGGGCGAGCCCGAAGCCAGGATGACATCGTCCATGTGGTGGACGGCCTCCGTGGGCGCACCGCGAGCCAGCTGCTCGGGGGTCTTGAGCTGGACCCATCCGGCCGGGCGATCCGTGACGACTTCTTCACGGAATGGGTCGAGCTCGAAGTAGCGAACATCCTGGCTGTCCAGGTTGACTGCCGGCGCCACCAGCGCGGCCTGCATGACCCTGGGTTGGCCGGCGAAGTCGCGGATTCGGCTGCGCAGGTAGCCGCGCGCGTCCTGATTGCCGTACAACGCGGGCGCCATCACGGCATTCCACCACACCCACGCCATCAGGAAGTAGGCGGTCATTCGCAGGTGCCGCGGCATCAGGGTCCAACGACCGGCGTCGTAGCGCAGCAGGTAGCGCACGCCGTCCGCGCCGCGCTCGTGCTTGACCCAGACGGCCACGAAGAGGATCACCGCGACCGCCGCGCTCAGCACGGCCCAGCGCCAGAAGAAGCCGGGGGCCAACTCGAGCATGGGCAGGCAGCGCAGGTCGAACCCGTCGTGCAGCAACAGCAGCACGGCCCAGGTCAAGAAAGGCGGCGCGACGATCAGCGCGTAGGAGACCCGCCGCGCAGCAGTATCTGCGCCGATCGGGTCGCGCTGCCCCAGGCAGCCAAGGAGCAGGAAGACGCCCGCGAAGACCGCGACCCCGGCCAGTGACGCCAGGATCGACCGCCCGGAGATTCGCACGCTGCTGAACGAATGCGTCGTGTCGAGCCACTCGGTGCCGAGCGACACCCACGACAGCTCCGGCCAGTAGGCGCGCACAAGCATGGTCGCCATCACGGCGCCGCCGAGTCCCACTACCATCCACGCCAACCCGAGGCGCGCGGCTGACCGCTCCGCCGTGGCGCCGACCTGGTCGCGGTAGACCGCCAACGCGATGCACACGAAGTAGACGAACCCCTGCACCACGGGGACGTGCTCCGCGGCCTCGCGTCCACCGACCCGCTTGATGAACCAGGGCAGCGACACCAGCAGGACCATCCAGACCGCGGCTGATCGGAACCGCCACCGCCGGTGTTCGGCAAGCGCCTGCGCCGACGCCGAGCTGGGTGAACCCAGGTTCACGAACGGGCGCAGAAGGACGAGGCAACCGCTGACCACGAGGCAAGTCAGCAGCAGGCTCGCCCAACGCAGCATGTCAATGTGCGGCAGCACGCGCGTGCTGTCGATGAACTCGCGATTGCCGTGGCCGTCGTCCTCTTTCCACAGCGCCTCGATGAGCGTCATCCCGGCGCGCGGAACCGACTCGCTCAGCAGCGACACGAATGCACCCAGAAGGGCGCCGCCGGAGTTGCCGATGATCCATTGGACCAGCAGCGGATCGCCGTGGGCGGCCGGCGCCTGGTCGGCGGCGCGCCGATTCCAGAGTCGTGGTTCGGCGCGCGCCCGAGTGTCGTACAGCCAGTCGATCGCGGCGGACTGGTAGGCGGCCTTGACGCCGCCGCCGGGGAGCACCAGCGCCAGGGCATCCACGCCGGAGAACAGCTGATCGTGGCGGACCAGCAGGAGCGCCTCGTCCGGCGCGAAACGCTGGCTGAAACCGATCTCCGCCGGCACCGCCAGGTGCTGGCGCATCCAAGCGATACCAGAAGAGCTGGCGTCAGCCATCTCCATGCTCAGGGCTCCCGCCAGGCGGTGCACGAACCGATAGTCGCGCGCAGCGGCGTCGTGCCGACTGAGCTGCAGTCGATGTCCGCGGCGCTCCATGAGCAGCAGCTCCGGAGCAGTGTCCGCGAGGGTCTCCGCGCCGAATGCGTAGCCCGCGGCAGCCAGGTCATCTGCAGATCCGGTGTCCGTCGCGAACGAGAACCGCCACCGATCCACCGCGTCGTCACGGTCAGGCGGGTCGGGTTTGGACCACGTTCCCGGCGGCAGGAAGCGAACCCGCCCGAACCACGCCGCCCAGAACCGTTCTCGCGCTTCGACATCGCTCGAGAAGGTCAGCTCGGTTTCGAGCAGACACTCCGCTGCAGAGAGCACCGGAACGACGCACCCGCGCAGCGACGCGATCCCTGGCATCTCCAGCTGCAGGTCGGGGCCCGGACCGTTCGCCCCTCCACGCACGTGCTGCCACAGCTGACGTACCGCCGAGCGGAACCGGGACACCAGCTCCTCGCGTTGCGCATCGGGCCGCGTCGCATCGCGCAGCACCAGGCGGTCGGCTACCGGCGAGAGCTCCGCAGACGGGCTACGCGGCAGCTTCTGCCGCAGCGACTGTGCCAGCTCGCGGTCGAGCACGGCCAGCCCTAACGACACCTGCGCTGCGTCGAGGCGCTCGTCGCGCAACCACAGCAGGAGCTGCAAGTCGACGCCGTGCGCAAAGTCGATCGGCTCATCGGAAAGCCGGTGCAGCGAGCGCAGCTGCGACAGCAGCCGCGCGGCGCCATCCGGTCGCTCCACGGGCACGAGCACCCTTCCTTCGAGACGCGCCAGCGGGACGACCCCGACATGACGAACGTGGTCGACGACGACTGCCTGGGCAGCGATATCGCAGCTCCATGCGGCAACGAGAATCGAGGCGGTTGCGAGACGGGCGATAGCCGTTCCCACGGGCGGTCTCCTTTCCCTCCGGACGAGGAGCCGCCATCGAATCACCCGCTCGCGCGTGCGTCAATCGAAGCAGGTCGGTGGCGACCCAACACCGTCGCGACCCAGTCGCCGACGAGTGCCACGACCTCGGCGCGCGTCTCCGGCAGCTCCCGGAACAGCTCGTGGCGACCGCCCGAGATCGAACGGCACGACTTAAGGTCCGCGCGCGCGGACGAGCACGCGGCCATCGCCACGTCGTGCGACGCGATGCGATCGCGATCGCCGTGCAACATCATCAACGGCAGCCGGAGCTGTCGCAGCTCGGCAGCCGCGTCCGGCAAGGCGGCGAAGAACGCGCGGCCCCACCGCACGGTGGCGCTGCCGGCCAGCAGTTCGTCGCGACGATCCTCTGCCTGCATCGCCGGGTCCGCGGTCAACGCGCGGCGATCGATGCCCAGGGGCAACCGCAGACCAGGCACGACCCAGGCCAGGGCCCGAGTCAGTCCGCGCAACAAGACGGCGCCTGGCACCGCCGGCTCGAGCGGTGTCGACATCAGGACGAGCCCCGACAGCCCCGCCGGCTCGGTCGACGCCGAGTGCAGGGCCACGAGCGCCCCCATGCTGTGCCCGAGCAGGAACACCGGCAGATTCGGCGCGCGCTGGTGCGACGTGCGGCGCAGCACGGCCACGTCTTCGGCGTACTCGCGGAGGTCATTGACGTCGACCCTGCTGCCCGCGGACCGGCCGTGACCGCGCAGATCAACCGTGCCGGTTCCGACGCCGGCGCGCAGAAGCGCAGTGCGGAACGCTCCGTAGCGGCCGCCGTGGTCACCGACGCCGTGGACGATCAGGACCGTGGCGAACGCATTGGAGGGCTGGCGGAAATCGAGATGGAGTCCATCGACTTCGATCGTGTCTTCCATCGTGTTCATGGCGGCGATTGCCTCCTGCCAGATGGTCGCGCGCGGCGGGGCGGTGCCCCGAGCGGCCGTTCCCGGTCGTTCGAGCGCTCATTGTAGCTCCGATGGGGGCAACGAACGAGAGGTCGCCGCCTCGGTCGTCGCCAGCTGGCCGCCGTCCGGCCCGAACATCCCGCGAAGATCACCGTCGCGGCAGACGCTCGGTGCGGCTGACACGGCAAGGTACCGACCGAGAAGGAGTAGCATGCCATCGCGATGCGCGCCGCTTGGTACGAGCGACAGGGTAAGGCAGATGAAGTCCTGGTCGTCGGCGAGACCCACCGACCGACACCCGCGCCGGGCGAGGTCCTGATCCGCGTCGCGGCCTCCGGCATCAACCCGGGCGACGTCAAGAAGCGCGCGGATGCGTTCGGCGTCGGCATGCCGTATCCGCGCGTCATCCCGCACAGCGACGGCGCCGGCACCATCGAGGCGGTCGGCCTGGGCGTCGACCGCGCGCGGATCGGCGAGCGCGTGTGGTGCTTCGGCGCGCAGAGCTACCGGCCGTTCGGAACGGCCGCCGAGTCCGCCGCGGTCCCCGCCGACCAGGCGCCGCCGCTGCCCGCCGGTGTGCCGTTCGCGGTCGGCGCCTGCCTCGGCATCCCGGGCATCACCGCGCACCGCGCCGTGCACGTGGCCGGGCCGGTCGACGGTCGCGTCGTCCTGGTGCAGGGCGGCGCCGGCGCGGTCGGGGAGTGCGCGGTGGCGTTGGCGCGCCACGCCGGCGCGACCGTCGTCGCGACGGTGCGGTCGGAGCGCGACGTCGCCGCGGCGGCGGCCGCCGGCGCTCACGCAGTCGTGCTCACGAACGGTCTGGAGGCCGCGGAGATCGCGCGCCGGATCGACGCCGCGGCTCCCGACGGCGTCGATCACGTCGTCGAGGTCGCGTTCGACGCCAACGTCGCCGTCGACGAGGCGGTGCTGCGCCAGGGCGGTTCGATCGCCGCCTATGCGACGCTCGCTCCGGAACCCGCCGTGCCGTTCTGGCCGCTGGTGTTCAAGAACGTGCGGATCGACTTCCTCGGCAGCGACGACTTCCCGCCCGAGGCACGGCGCACGGCGGTGGCCGCGCTGAACGCCGCGCTCGCCGACGGCTGGCGCGGACCGCGCGTCGATGCCACGTTCCCGCTGGCCGAGATCGCCGCGGCCCACGCGGCGGTCGAACGGCGCAGCGTGCCAGGACGCGTGGTCCTCGCGATCGGTCTGGCGGACAGAGAGGGCTGAGCGACTCAGGGGCCGCAGACGAAGATCTGCTGCGTCGTCGTCAGCGTGAACCCCGCCGGGTCCGATGTGCAAGGGACCAGCCCCTGGGCGAAGACCGGGCCGAGACCAGGCGGCAACGACACGAGCGGCAGCGGCCAGGCGGCCAGGCCGCCGGTGCCGGCTACCGTGAAGGACGACACCAGCGTCGCGGAGCCCGGCAGCAGGCCGAGACCGCAGCCGGTCGCGTTGATCAGCGGATACGCCGGGTTGAACGCGGCATCGTAAGCCAGCAACGCCGGGGTCCCCGGTGGCAGCCCACCGATCGTCAGGCCGAACGATGGGTTGCCCGCGACCATCGGCGCCGCCGCCGAGAACGCGGGAGCGACGCCGGAGCACGGGCACGTTCCGCCGGGCATGTTGTTGGCAGGCAGCGGCAGGAACGCGAGACCCGACGGGAACACCGACCGCAGGCGGGGTGCGGACGATTGCGGCATGGTCACGTCGCCGATGGCCGGGCCGGCACACACGTAGATCGGGCGCACGCCGGCGGCGTTGACCGCGCCCGTCCGGTCGATGGCGACGTCGGCGAGGACGCTGGGGATCAAAGGGTGCCGGCCGATCGCGGGCCCGGCCGCGAGGCCACCCGGAACGAACGGATAGACCATGCCGGTGACGTCACAGGCGTAGAACGTGCCAGTGGGAGCGTCGTAGTCGAGACCCGAGATCTGGCCGGTCGGAAACGCCAGCGAGAACGGCGGCACGACGATCGGCGTTCCGGGAACGGGCGCGACACCGACGACGATGCCCGGCAAGCCCGTCATCCACAGGACGCCGCCGACCGGGTCGATGGCCAGGCCGGTGACCGGGCCGCCCCCGACCGCCGACAGCACCGACGGCGCGATCGGGAAGGCCGGAACCGCGAGACCACCGCCCGAGAAGCTGGGCGACGGCATCGCGGCCAGCGAGTAGCCATCCGAGAACCAGATCGAGTTGGTGAGACCATCGAAGGTGGCGTCTCCCGGGGAGAGGGCGATCCCCGGCGGGATCGGAAACCCGGGTACGGTGGGGTACGAGGTCGGAGGCGTCAACGCGGGGAGCACGGGAGACGGTGGCTGGAACTCGATCATGTCGCCGGAGCCCGGCAACCCGTCGTAGATGACCAGGACCTGGGCGCAACACCGACCTGCACCGAGCAGCGCGAGGATCGCGAGGAGGAGCGAAACGTGCACGGATGCAACTTCCCGCGTGGAATGGCCGCCGTCTACCCCTGGGCGGCCCCCTGGTGACCGTCGGCCCGGCTCGCCGACCCTACGTGTCACCGCCCGCCCCCGGGTCGGCCCGCGGGTTGTTCCGCTTCGCGTGTTCCTGCAGGTCCGCGATCTCGTCGTGTTCGTCGACGATCTCCTCGCCGAGCATCGCCTCGAGCACGTCCTCCAGGGTGACGATGCCCTCGAACGAGCCGTACTCGTCGACGACCGCAACCATGTGGCGGCGACGACGCAAGAACAGGCGCAGCAGGCGGTGCGCGGGCGTGAACTCCGGGACGACGTCGAGCTGGCGCTTGAGGTCGACGAGCGGACGGTCGGTCTGGCCGGCGACGGCGGCGTCGAAGACCTCGCGCCGGTACACGACCCCGATGAACTGGTCCGGGTTGCCCTCGGCGAACACGGGCACGCGGCTGTGCACCCAGCGATCGGTGCGCTGGATCGCGTCGCCGATCGTCATGTCCGCGGGCAGCATCTCGACGACCCCGCGCGGGGTCATCAGCTCGCGGGCGCGGACGCGATCGAGCAAGAGGGCGTTCTGCACCCAGGTGTGCTCCTCGCTGCGCACGCCGCCGTGGCGCAGCGCCAGCTGCGAGAACACGACCACCTCTTCCTCGGTCGGACCGGCCGGCCCGCCGCCGCCGGTGAGCCAGCGCATCGCCGCGCGCGCGGGCCGCGCGATCGGCCACGCCAGCCAGGTCATCAGCTGCAGCGGCCACGCCAGCCGCGGCCCGAGCACCGGCGCGAGACGCACGCCGATGCTCTTGGGCACGATCTCGGTGACCAACAGCACCAGGAACGTGAACACGCCGGCGAACCACGCCACCGCCGCGTCGCCGTACAGCGTGCCCACCATCGCGCCGCACCAGGCGGCACCGACCGTGTGCGCCACCGTGTTGATCGTCAGGATCGCCGCGATCGGCTCCTCGACGTCATCGCGCAGCCGCGCGAGCCGCCGCGCGCCCTTCTGCCGCCGCTGCTTCATCAGCTCGAGCTGCGACGGCGTGACCGCGTACAGCGCCGCCTCGAACAGCGAGCACAGGAACGACGCGGCGAGCGTCACGAGAGCGACGATCAGGACCAGTTCCATGCGAAGGCCACGAGCAGACCATCCGTCGCCGGGGCCGCAAGGCCCGCGACGGGATCATCGGCCGTCCGGTGGCTTCGTCGGCACCGCAGCGGCGCCGGCACCGTCGCCTACGCGTTCCGCACCGCCGGCACCGCCCGCGCGAACGCCGCGGCGAACCGCCGCTGCCCGGCGACGGTGCGTGCCAGCCGCTGGTTCAGCTCGATCTCGATGCCGAGGTAGCGACCCGCCGGATGTGCCGCGCGCAGGCGCTGCGTGTGGCCGTCGGTGTGGCCGAAGTACGGCGCGTTCTTGCGGACGGTGAAGCCCTCGGCGCGGAGCGCGCCCTGCAGCGCGGTGACGACCGCGCGTTCGCGCGAGCGCTGCGGGTGGAACAGCAGGCCGATGTCGTAGGGCCGCTCGACACCGTGCAACTCCTCGACGAACGAGTGCACGCTGAGGTGCAGGCAGGTGCCGCGCGCGACCGCGGCGGCGACCAGCCCGGCGCAGTCGCGCCGGAACGGCCGCCAGTAGCGGCGCAGCCGCGCCGCGCGCGACGCCGCGTCGAGACCCGTGTTGCCGGGCACGTCGCGGCCCAGCACGCGCGCGGCGATCACGCGCGGGTGGTCTTCGCTGCGATTCAGATCGGCGACCAGCCGCGACCAGCGGCCCGCGCGCAGCGGCGCCCCGCACGCGCGCGCGATCGCGCGCGCGACCGGCAGCGCGCCGGGGTCCCAGCCGACGTGCTGGCGCAGCACCGCCGCGGGCAGACCGAGGCCGCGCAGCGCGGGCGGGACGGCGCAGCTGGCGTGCTCGCAGGTGACGACGACCCGCAAGGCGCCGGCGCTCAATCGTGGATCTCGAAGTCGCAGAGCAACACCACGCGGGCGTGCTCCGAGGTGTTGTTGACCTCGTGGATCTGCGAGCGGTCGAACATCACGACGCGCCCCTCCTCCCACTCGACCTTCTTGCCGGCGACGATCATCTCGCTGCCGCCGGGCACCTGCACGCCCATGTGCAGGCGCTGCAGCTTGGGGCCGTAGTTGTCGGCGTGCGGCAGGATCCGCGACTTCGGACCCACCAGCGAGAAGCCCGCGTCGACGAGGCGCGGCAGCGACCGCAACATGGCCACCGTCTCGGGGCAGCGCGCCTGGTTGGCGGGCAGGTCGATCGGCAGGTACGGCTCGCAGTTGAAGAACAACCCGAACACGCTCCACGTGCCGGTGTAGCCGTCGCTCTGCGGCCACGGGTAGAAGTCGCGCCCGAGGTCGAGCCCGGCGAGCTCGCGCTTCACCGCCGGGAAGGCGCGCTCGAGGGTCGGGATCACCAGCTCGTTGAGGTCGTAGACCATCGCCACGGACAGTATCGGGTGAACGGGGCCCGCGCCTCCAATCCGCCGCAGGGCCCGTTCCGGGGGGGTCTCCAGCCCATCGGCCCGCCGCGGCCGGACGCGGCCGCGACGGGGCACGACGCGGTCGGTCGTTCGCATCGCGTCGGCCTGCCTCCTAGACTCCCGCCCATGCGCTGCCACCTCGCCTTCGCCATTCCCCTCGCCCTGCTCACCCCGCTCGCCGCCCAATCGGGCAGCTCCGCCATGCTGGAGCCGGCGCCGTCGCCCGCCGCGTCGGCCGACCCGCTGCGCTCGGACTGGATCGAGGAGCTGCGCTTCGCGCCAGCGGTCACCCCCGCCGACACCCGTGCGCCGGCCATCGACGCGCGCCTCGGCTCCGGGCTCGCATTCGCCCCGCTGGCCGACCGCGACAAGTCCTACGCGCGCCTGCAGGTCCTGGTCGGCGGCGGCACCTACGAGGCCGAGGTGCTCGGCAGCAGCGACGACACCGACGCGAACTTCGTGCGCCTGCACTTCGAGGGCGTCGGCGACGGCAGCTTCGGCGGCGGTCTGCGGTTCGAGGGATCGGTCTCCGACGACGACCTCGCGGGCGCGTTCGAGGCGACCGAGGGCGAGCTGTTCCTGCACGCCACCGCGGTGTTCGGCGCCGAGAAGGCGATCGTACCGGTGCGGTTCGGCCTGATGCTGCACGACACGCACTTCGAGGTGGACGCCACCGACATCAAGGTCGACTGGGCCAGCGTCGGCCTGCGCGTCGAGGCCGAACCGGAGTTCCTGCTGGTCCGCGACACCGACCTCGAGTGGGGCCTGTTCGGCCGCGCCGGCGGCTGCTTCGGCGTCACGGTGATCTCGGCCGAGGGCACGCTGCCGCTGATCGGCTTCGTCGACGAGGACTTCGAGTCGGCGATGACCGGCTACGACCTCGAGGCCGGCACCCGGCTGGCGTTCGAGCACTTCGAGCTGCAGGTCAGTTTCCTGCTGCGCTCGCTCAACTACGACGAGAGCGATCCGGAGGGCGGCGTGACGATCGCCGAGCTGGACACCGAGTTTCGCGGCCTCTTGATCGGCGGCGCGATCGTCTTCTGACGTCGACCGCCGCGGCGGCGGGCGCTACCCGGGCAGCGCCGCCAGGGCCTGCTCCGGGAACCCGCGCGCGTCGACCTTGGCCCACCACTGCAGCACCTCGCCGTCCGGCGTGACGATGCATGCGGCGCGGTTCGGGTACTGCGCCGATCCATCGACCGCCGCGCCGTAGGCGATCGACATCGCCTTGTCGGCATCGCTCAGCAGCGCGAACGGGAACCCGAACTTCTCGCGGAACGCGCGGTTGTCCTCGGGAGTGTCGAACGACACACCGACGATCTCGGCGCCCTTGGCCTGGAACTGCTGGATTCGATCACGGAATCCGCACCCCTGCGCCGTTCAACCGGGCGTGTCGGCCTTGGGGTAGAACCACAGCACCAGGTGGCGACCGCGGTAGTCGGCGAGCGAACGAGGCGCGCCGGCGTCGTCGACGGCGCGGAAGTCGGGGGCGGGGCTGCCTGCGGTGAGCACGGGATCCTCCGGAGATCGGGAAGCAGTCGGTCGCGGCCACCATACCGGAGACGCCCTCCGGTGGAGCCCGCGAGCACCGCGAAGAGCCGCCGATCCGCGCGCGCTACCAGCGGCCCAGCACGCCGTCGCCGCCGGCCGCGGGCGGCCGCACCGGATCGACGCCCCAGATCGCGGCGAGGCGCCGCACGTCGGCGGCGGTGGGCCACCACTTCAACGGGTCCTCGGTCTGGTCGCGTGGATCGTCCACGAAGAACCCGAGCCGGTCCTCGGCGACCGTGACCTCGCCCTCGTCCCACAGCACGGCGTGCGCATCGCCGCAGTAGCAGAACGCGCGCTCGAGCCGGCCGCCGCGCGCCAGCGCCCAGCCGAAGCGCTCGGCGCGCTCGTCGATCCCGAACCACGCGGCATCGCCGACCTGCTGCGACAGCGTGCGCAGCGCCGCGGCGACGGCGTCGAGTTCGCCGCGGTGCCAGGCGTCCACGCCGACGGCGACGACGAAACGGCCCAGCGGCGCCACGAACAGGCCGTCGGCCGCGCCGGCCGCGCCGCGCGACCAATCCGCCGGCACCGCGGTGCGCAGGCCGAGCGCGCGCGCCACGCGATCGCCGTCCGCGCCGCGCACGGCGAACCAGGCATTCCCGCGGCCGAACGCCGCGGCCGCGCCCACCTCACCACGGGGCCGCTGCAACTCCTCGCGCGCCACACGGGCCGCCTCGGCGCGCGCGCCTCAACCGCCGCCGGGGCGGGACTCCGGCCGGTTGCCGGTGGCGTCGAACGGCCGCGAGCGGACGATGTGCGCCCAGCGCGACAGACCGAACCACACGAACGCGGCGAACGCCACGAGCACGCCCACTGCCATCAACGGCACGGCAGCTCTCCGGCGCCGGCATCCGGTGTCAGCGCGAACGGCGCCCGTTCGAGCTCCGCGCGCGACGGCACGTCCCACTTGGCGCGCTCGCTGTCGGTGGTCGCCGGATCGGTCGGCCACGGCGCGCCGTCCTCGCCGCGCTGGGTCCCGAACTTCTGCAGTTCGCCGCGCAGCACGCGCAGCCGGTCGTAGGCGTAGGCCGCCAGCTGCCGCGCCGGCCGGTGCGCGAGCGCCAGCAGCGCCTGCTCGTGCGCCAGCGCCACGAGGTCCGGCTGGTCCGGGGTCGCCAGCAGCAACCAGCGCGCCAGCCGGCAGCGCAGCCACGGCTGCAGCACGGGCTCGTTGCACAGATCGCGCACGCGGGCCGCGCGCGCCGCGTCGATCGGCGCATCGCACACCGCGGACACCCGGGCCTCCAGTTCTGCCTGCGGAAGTTCCGTCACGGTCGGCCGATGCTACGGGTCCCGGGCCCCGGGCGCCGCAGCCCGCCGGTCGGACCCGCGGGTTTGCGGGCAGCCCCTTCCCCGTACCGGGTGCCGCACGGCATCCTGGGCGCCCGTCCCGAACCTCCGTGAATCGCCCGGGCACGATCCGCGCTGGGCGCCCCCTCGTGCGTCCGAAGCACCCGCTCCTCGTCCTGCTGCTGCTGTCGCTGCTGCCCGCGGCCACGTGCGGCGGTTCGTACCGGCTGGCGCCCAGCGCGCAGCGGACGCTGCTGCCGGCGATCGAGCTGCCGAAGGGACTGCGCGCGCTGGAGGTGCAGTTCCACGACGGGCTGCTGACGGTCGAGGCCGGCACCGCACCCGAGTGCCTGCTGGAGATCCAGCTGCTGGCCGAGGACCAGGAAGGGGTCGACGAGCTCGCCGCCGCGGTCGCCCCCGAGGTGCAGGTCAGCGCCGACGGCACCCGCGCGTCGCTGTCGGTGGCCCTGCCCAACGGCGCCGACCTCGACGCCGTGCGCACCAACTGGCGCGTCCAGGTGCCGGCGACGGTGGCGGTCCGCGCCGTGACGCGCCGCGGCGCCGTGGTGGCGCGCGACCTGCAGGGCGACCTCGACGTCGAAGGCGGCAGCGGCATCGTCGAGGCCGACATGCGCGGCGGCACGCCGCGCCTGTCGACCAGCTCCGGCAGCCTGATCCTGCGCGGCGACTACCCGTTCGCGGAGCTCGTCACGCGGCTCGGCCGCGTCGACGTGCGGCTGCCGGAGATGCGGCCGGCGCCCGTGGAGCTGCTGGCGCAGACCGGCAAAGGCGACGTCTACATCGACGTGTGCCCCGATCAGGTCTACGACCTGTTCTTCCGCGGCGACCGCCGCCTCGTGCAGTGCGACCCCGAGGTGCGCGTGCAGTGGGTCCAGAACGTCGACCTCGACGGCGAGGACCACGTGCAGGGCCGACTCGGCGACCTCCACGGCCAGGCCTCGGGCATGGTGCGGCTCGCGTCCGAGGGCCCGGTCTACGTGCGCCTGCGCCCCGAGGCGGTCGCGCGCTCGCGGCCGGCGGCCCCGCGCGACGACACCGCCGCGCACGCGCCGGCCGGCCACTGACCCGCGTCAGGGTCGCAGAAGAGGCGCGAGGAGCTCGGCCAGCTTGCGCGCCACGCCGAGCGTCGCGTCGGTCGGCCGCAGCTCGAGCAACGGCACGCCGTCGCGTTCGGCCGCGCGCCGCAGCACCGCCAGCAGCTCCGCCGGCAGGTCGACGTCGGCCAGCAGCACCAGCTCGGCGCCGAGCTCGGCGCAGCCGGCGCGCGCCGCGGCGATCGTCGCCGCCAGCTGCTCGGGCGACGAACGCGGCCGCCCGTCGTCGCCGGAGGCGGCCTCGTAGCGCGGCACGCCGAGCACCACCACCTGCGGCCGGAACGGGCGATAGAACCGGTCGAACAGCTGCCACTGCTGCGCGGACCAGCCGTCGACGGTCGGCGCCGACACCACCTCCGCAGCCGGCACGCGCGCACGCAGCTCGCCCTCGAGCAGCAGCTCGACGCGGTCGTCGGGGTCGGCCGAGCGGTGGTACATCAGCTGGCCGCCGAGCAGGAACACGCGGTGTTCGGCCGCGGTCGGCGATTGCACGCCGTGCGGACCGCGCACCCGGCACGCCAGCGTCTCGGCGATGGTCTCGCGCGCCGCCGGGCCGAACACTGCGTCCAGCTGCGGCGTCGGCGGGAACCGTCCGGCCATGCGCTCCTGGCCCGAGAACACCGCTGCGGTCAGCGCCGCGGCGCCGACCACGGCCGCCAGCAGGTGCGGCAGACCGCGCAGCAGCGCTGCCACCGCCAGCGGCGCGCCCGCCAGCACCGCCTCCAGCTCGTCGATCGGCGCCGGCTGCGCCAGCGGCGGCAGCGACGCCAGCACCAGGTGGCGCAGCAGCTCGGCGCCGCCGACCAGCAGCGCCGCGGCCACGGCGCAGCGGACCGCGCCCGAACGCCGCAGCAGCGCGATCGCCGCCAGCAGCAGGCCGGCCGCGCCGCCGATCCAGCTCGGGTGCGGCGGCGCGGCCGCGGGCACCGGCGCGATCGACAGCGACCGCACCGCGACGCTGCCGCCGCGCGCCAGCAGCGCCAGCGAGCCGTGCTCGTCGGTCGCCAGGAAGGGTGGCAGGCGCTTGCCGGCGACGTTGGCCTCGAGGCGGCGACCGCGCACCTGCACCTGCACGGTAGCACTCATGCCGGCCGCCAGCCGCACGCCGCCGCGCGGACCGAACAGCGCCGTCTCCGGCGTGCGCCACGGCTCGCCGGCGCCGCCGGTCGACAGGCGCAGCACCGCGAAGCGGCCGTGGAACCCGAGCGACACGCCCTGCAGCAGCCGCGGCTCGACGCGGCGCAGCAGCAGGTCGGCCTCGACGTCCTCGCCGAGCTCGAGGTCGGCGACCAGGTCGAAGTCGCCGCGCGGCATCGGCAGCTCCAGCCACTTCTCCGGCGTCACCAGCAGCGGGTCCGACGCGGTCCGCGACAGCTGCATCGGCGAGTCGGTGATCTGCAGCTCGCCGGGCAGCGGCGACGGCCGCCGATCCGCCGCGACCCGGAGGCCGGCGGCGAGGCCGGCCAGCACCAGCACGACGGCCGCCAGCCAGTCGTGCCAGCGGAGCTCGGACCACGGCGGCACGGGCGTCTCGGGCGTCACGAAGCCAGACCTCGGCACTTCTCGTTCACGACGTGAAGAGAACCACAGACCCGCGGCAGAACCCAGCGGCTCGCCGTGCCACCGGACCGACGGCGCCGCTACGCTGCCGCCATGCAGGTTCGCGAACTGGCCGTCGACCGCGTGGTGCTGGCGGACTCGGTGCTCGCCGGCGCCACCGTGCGGATCGCCGACGGCCGCATCGTCGAGGTGACGGCCGACCCGGCTCCCGCGGGCGGGCGCGCGCCGGGCGGCACCCTGCTGCCGGGCTTCGTCGACCTGCAGGTCAACGGCGGCGGCGGCCGCACGACCGCCGAGGCCACCGACGACGCACTGGCGGCGGTCGCGCGCGCGACCCAGGCCGGCGGCGCCGCCGCGTTCCTGCCGACGCTGATCACCGCGCCGTGGCCGCAGCTGCTGCAGCAGGTCGCCGCCGTGGCGAGCTGGTGCGCGCGGCGGCAGCAGAAACCGGCAGCCGACGAGGCCCGGCCGCTCGGGCTGCACGTCGAGGGCCCGTTCCTCGAGGTGCCGGGTGCGCACGACCAGTGCGCCTTCGTCGACCCTACCGACAGGCGCGTCGACGAGCTGCTGGCTGCGGCCGCCGGCCAGCTGCGCCTGGTGACGTTGGCCAGCAGCCGCGACGGCGCCGCGGCGGCCGTGCGCCGCCTCCGCGCCGCCGGCGTCGTCGTGGCGCTCGGCCACGTCGCCGATCCGCGCGGCTTCGCGGACTGCGTCGACGCCGGCGCGACGCTGGTCACGCACCTGTTCAACGCGATGGGACCGCTGCACCACCGCGAGCCCGGCATCGCCGGCCGCGCGCTCGACGAACGGCGCCTCGCCTGCGCGCTGATCGTCGACGGCGCGCACGTGCACCCGGCGATGGTGCGCAACGCGTTCGCGGTGCTGGGCCCCGACCGCACGGTGCTGGTCACCGACGCCACTGCGGCCACCGGCATGCCCGACGGCGAATTCCGCCTCGCGGCCGAGGCCGTGCGCTCGACGGACGGCGTGGTGCGCGACGCGCGCGGCAACCTGGCCGGCTCCGCCCTGACGATGGCGCGCGCCGCCACCAACTTCCTGGCGATGGAGCCGCGTGCCGGCACCTGGACCCTCGCGCGCCTGTGCGCCGCCAACCCGGCGCGGCTGCTGGGTCTCGACGACCTGGGCGTCCTCGCGCCCGGCCGCCGCGCCGAGTTCACGCGGATCGACGCCGACGGCAGCGTGAGCGTGGTGCGGTTCGGCCGGGACTGATCGAGCACCCGGCGCGTGACCTCAGTTCAGGGCTGTGGTCCCCCGGCGCCCCGGTGAGCTCTGTAGGGTGGGCTTTCCGGCGTAGTCGTCGATCGCTACTGTTCCCGTGTTGCGGGGCCTCGTGGCTCCGCCGGGAAAAGACGGAGAACACCATGCAGCAACAGATTCAGAAGGCAGGAAGGCAGGAAGCGTAGCCTCCATGCTGCGCAGACACTCGCGTTCGCCTTCCTGATTGCTTCGGCGACTGCGCAGATCGGCGGTGCATGGGATACCAACCTGCAGATCAACCACGAGAACGGCATCAGCGCAACCCCCGTAGGAGGCGGCGGCGCCACGGATCCGCGACTCGGCTTCCCGGGCGTCGTGTTCCCCAACGGCGCCTTCCCCGAACGCCTGAAGGCAGCGCACATGTCGTTGATTCCGCGAGGTCCGCACCAAGGCAAGGTGCTCGTGTGGGACCAGGATCCGATCATCGGTGAACCACCGACCGGGCCGACCAATCCGCCGACCCTTTGGACCTACCAGGCCTACTCGATCGTCGACCCGAGCCCGACGATCCCCTCGGGCAGCGTGCGCTTCCGCAACTACCTGCTGCCGATCGGACCAGCTCAGCCCGGACCGATCATCAATGGCGTCCAGACATTTCAAGGCGGCGACATCTTCTGCTCGGGCCACTGCTGGTCCATCTTCGGCGACCTGGTGGTCGTCGGAGGCACGGTGTTTCGGACGGATCCGGCGGGGGGCTACACGTACCTGGCCGCTGACACCACGTTCGTGTTCAGCCCCACGGAGCCCTCGACAAACTACGCTGGCGACTTCGGTCGATGGTTCCAGGGACCACAACTGGACAACCCACGTTGGTACCCGACGGCAACGCTGACGGGCCCGATCCCGCACCTCGGGGGACGTCATGCGATCGCCGTCCTGGGTGGCGACAGCGTTGTTGGCGGGAGCCCTGCACAGCAGCACACATGGAACTCGTATGAAGCCATGGATGTCGTCAAGGCTGCCGATCCTCTGACTGCACCACAATCTGGCATCCAGACCGATTCCTTCACCAGCACGAGCGGCGCCTCCACGACGTGGCCCGGCCCCGGCACACACTCCGGAGGCCATCCATACATCCCGAGTCAGCCCGCGCTCGACTCGTTCCAGTTCTATCCGCGCACGCACCTGCTGACGAACGGCCGGCTGTTCATGTCGGGCTTCGTGCCGTTCTCCTCGAACCTGGACCACGAGACGACGACCTGGAGCCCGGTGCCAGGCCACGCGTTCGTCCCGAGCAACTGGAACCAGCTCCGCGAGTACGGCGCCAGCGTCCGCTACCCGAACATCGGCGGCGAAGTCGACCTCGTCCTCCGGCTCGGCGGCGACGACTTCAGCTCGTTCGGCCCGATCACCACGAACACCGTCGAGAGCTGCAATGCGCGCGACTCCAGCTCCGACTGGAAGCCGATGGAGCCGATGAAGTACCCGCGCAGCGTCTTCAACGTCGTCGTGCTGCCCGACGCCTCGCTCCTCGCGATCGGCGGCCGCGTGATGCTCACCTCGACGACCTCGGCTCACGAGTTCAAGCCCGAGATCTACCGGCCGGGCTCGACGAGCTGGGAAGACCTGCCGATGCCGTTCTCGGCGCGCGACTACCACTCGGCTGCGATCCTGCTGCCCGATGGCCGCGTGCTGGTCGGCGGCGGCGACGACCGGATCGACGACCGCACCGGCGGGACCAATGGCACCGACTACGAGGTCTTCCTGCCGCCCTACCTCGTCACCGGCGGTGGCGCCATTCCGATCCGTCCCGAGAACATCGCCTTCGCCGCCTCCGTCCCGACCGAGGACCAAGGGCGCGTCACCGTCCTGACCCACGGCGCGAACTTCACCGTGACGCTCAACGCGCTGCCGCTGGGCACCTCCATCGAGCGCGTCGTGTTGATGGCTCCGGGCTCCACGACCCACCACAGCGACATGCACCAACGCTACCACGCGCTGGTCACCAAGCACCTGCAGCCGACCTCGGTGCAGTTCACCACTCCCCTCAACGCCACCGTGTTGCCGGCCGGGTACTACATGCTGTACCTGGTCACCAACACGGGCATCCCTTCGGTGGCCCGTTGGATTCGGCTCTGACAGTTGCTCGGCTCACGATTGCCGCAGGCCTGATCCTGGGCTGCCTCGCCCGTGCCCAGGAACAGGTCTGGCGGCACAACACGTCGCCGCAGTCGGCGGCCCGACACGGCTTGCCGGGCGCATTCGCGGACTTTGATGGCGACGGGGGCGGCGATCTGCTCGCACCCTACACTGCAGACTTCGTTCTTGCGGGCGCGACGGTTCGCATTCTCAGTGGCGTCGACAGCCGCGAACTTTGGCCACTTGGTTCTGGTGTCCAAGTCGTCGGCGGTCAAGCCGAGGATGCCGGTGACGTGGATGGCGACGGTGCTCACGAGTTTGTGTGTGTGCGAGCAGTCGGTCAGTTCCCCGTCGTCATTCATCTGGAGATATGGTCACCGACCCGAAACCTCATGCTGTGGTCCGTGACCGGCTCCGAGCGAGCCCAGTTTGCGGGGGGAGCCCAAAAGCTAGCCGGCAACTTCGACGTCGACGGCGACGGCCGCTGCGAGGTCGTCGCCATCACCTCGACGACGCGCGAATCCGACGTCTACGTCTACAACAGCTCCGGCTCGCTCCGCTACGTGCTGCCGGCGCTGGCCAACGGCTGGATCGCCGAGTCCGTCGCCACGCTCGACGACGTCGACGGTGACGGCGGTGACGACTTCGTGGTCGGCGCCCACCGGCCCGGCATCGGCGGCGGCGTGTTCGTGGTCTCGGGTCGCACCGGCGCGATCGTGCGGTTGAGCCTCGACCCGCAGCCCGGCGACGTCATCAGCGGCGCGGTGTGCAACGCCGGCGACGTCGACCTCGACGGGGTCGACGACTACGCGGCGGCCAGCTACGTGTTCTCGCGGGGCACCCGCATCGTGATCTTCTCGGGCGCCACGGGCGCGATCCTGCAGTCGTGGGGCGACTACTGGGCCGACTACGACAGCGTCGCCGGCGGCTTCGACGCCGACCTCGACGGCATTCCGGACCTCGTCGTCGGCAGCGGCGGCTACCAGGTCGCGCCCAACCTTTGGGGTCAAGTGCGCTGCTACTCCGGCCGCGACGGCTCGATCCTGTGGAACCACGACACCGTCTCGCCGGCCGACAACATGCGACCGCGAACGATGATCGCGCTCGGCCCCCAACCAGGCAGCCCGTACCCCGTCATCGCCTGGTACGATGCCGGCTCCTTCGTGTCCCGTATCATCGCGCTGCGCACCAACCCGCCCGGCGCTGGCGCCGTGTTCGGCGCCCCGGCGTCGTCGACGACCGACCTGCCCTCGATCGGCATGCGCGCCGTCGGCACCGGCTCCGTGCGCGGCACGGCCACCGACATCCGCATCCAGACCGCCGAAGGTCCACCCTCTGCCCTTGCCTGGCTGCTGCTCGCCGGCGCCGACGACCTGTCGTTCGGCGGCGTCACCTTCCCGCAGCCGCTCGACCCGCTCGGGCTGCCGGGGCTCACGCTGTACGTGCCGCCGTTCCTGGTGTTGCCGACACAGCTCGGCGCGCAGGGCGCCGATCCCGGCTTCGGCGCGATCGACCTGCCGATCCCGAGCCTGAATCCCACCGGCATCCCGTTCGCCGCGCAGTGGTTGCTGCTCGATCCGGCCACCGGCGCGTTCGCGGCGACCGCGCGGCACGAGTTCAGGGCGCTGTGAGCAGCCGGCCCGCGGTCGCGCAGGCCCAGTCTCTGCGCCCCGCCGGTACCGCCCCGCGACATCCGCGGGTTGACGCCGGCGCGCGCGGCCCCGGATACTGTCCGGGCGCTGGGGACTCCTCGTCGCCCGCGCCCCCACCACCCCGCCACCCGCCATGCGACTCTTCTTCGCGGCAATAGCCGCCACGGCTCTCCTGACCGGTTCGGCCGCAGGACAGTGCTCGGCGTTGGCCAACACGCCGCCGGGCACCGACCTGCAGCTCGGCGACGACGAACTGCGCACCGTCGGCCTGGGCTTCCCGTTCGCCTACAACGGGGCGACGTTCACGACGGTGACGGTGTGTTCGAACGGCTTCCTGTGGCTCGGCACCGTCGACCCCGACGACTTCGCCGGCCAGGCCGCGAACTTCCAGCCCAATGAGGCCGAGTTCCTCGCCACCGGCCCGCGCATCGCGCCGTGCTGGCACGACTGGGACCCGAGCGGCGGCGGCGGGGTGTACTTCACCACCGACGGCAGCAGCGCGGCGGTGGTGTGGTCCGACGTGCCGTCGTTCGCCAGCCCGTCCGTGCGCGCGACGATGGAGGTGGTGCTCAGCGCCAACGGCCAGCTGCACCTGAACTACGCGCCGACGATGTCGGCGCCGGCCAACAGCGCGATCTCGGGCCTCAGCGCCGGCGGCGGCATCGGCGCCAACCAGCTCACCTGGTCGACGTTCCTGCCGGGCACCGTGCTCACGTGCACGGGCTACCAGGTGTTCGCGAGCAGCGCGTTCAGCCTCGCAGGCCAGACGCTGCAGCTGGTGCCGACCGGCAGCCAGTCGGTCGACTTCCTCGGGCAGGTCGGAACGCTGACGCCGTGCGCGACGGGGACCTACCCGCCGCTCGCCGGCGACGTCGTGTCGTACGGCACCGGGTGTCCGACGCTGACCGCCGTGGGGCCGAGCGCGCTCTACGAGCTGTTCACTCCGACCGGCGGCGGCAACCCGACCGACCTCGCGGGTACCAGCATCGTGTTCCAGCGCGCCGGCACGACCTACACGACCGGGCCGGGACCGGGCTTCGACACCAGCTACCTCGCGCAGGGCACGCCGATGCTGCTGCCCGACGAGTCGATCTCGGCGCCGCTGTCGCTCGGCGCGATGGGCTCGTTCCCGTTCGCGACGATCGACCTGACCGCGGTGCGCGCGGCCGACAACGGCTTCCTCGACCTGCTGGGCACCCTGACGCCGGACTTCTCGCCGACGGCCGCCGAGCTGGTGGGCGCGAACGGCGAGGGCCCGCGCATCGCGCCGCACTGGTCGGACTACGACATGTCGTTCGCCGGCACGTTCTGGTGGTCCAACGACGACCCGAACTTCTGCATGGCGACCTGGGCCAACGTCGAGATGTACTCCCAGCCCGGCACCTCGAACACGTTCCAGGTCAAGCTGCTGGCAAACGGCGACATCGTGTTCAGCTACGGCAGCGTGAGCTCGGCGTTCTCGCCGGTGCTGGCGGGGATCGCGCTGGGCAACGGGGCGCCCGACCCCGGTCCCGTCGACCTCGACGCCTCGATCGCCACGCCGCTGACGCGCGACCTCGGCCAGCTGATCCTGCCGCTCACCCACACGAGTTCGGGCCGCGCCGCGATCCGCACCGAGATGGTGCTGCGCGCCGATCGGGTGCCGTCGAGCAGCCCGTTCGGGTTGTTCGTGCTGGGGCTCGGCCAGACCAACATCGACCTGACCCCGGCCGGCATGCCGGGCTGCACGGCGCTGGTGACGCTGGACTTCAGCCTGGCGCAGCTGCTGGTGAACCAGACCAGCATGCAGCAGCCGTTCTTCATCCCGAACGATCCGCTGCTGATCGGCGCGACGGTGAACTCGCAGGTCGCGGTGTTCGCGGCGCTGAACCCGTTCGGGGTCGTCACCAGCAACGCGCTGACCTGGTCGATCGGGCTCTGACCGGCCTCTGACCGACGACGTCAGGTCGCCTCGGCCGCGGCCGCGGCCGCGAGCAGGCCGCCGGTGAGGTGGTGCACCTCGGCCTCGAGTGCTTGCGCGGCCGCCTCGAAGTCGTCGTCGACCGGCCAGCTGCGCTCGCGCAGGAACAGGCCGTGCGCCGCACGCAGGCACTCGCGGCGCAGGCACGGGCCCTGCGCGTGGATCAGCCGCCGCAGCATCAGGTCGGCGAACGTCACCGCACCGAGGTGGCGCAGCGCGTGCACGGCCTCGGCGGCGAGCAGCGGCCGGTGCGGACAGAGCGGCCGCCCCCACGCGGGCTCGAACCGGATCAGCTCGCGCAGCGACAGCGCCTCGCTGCCGTGGCGCCACCACAGCGGGTCCTGCACCTCGCGCGGCCCGTCGCCGCCCGGCAGCGGCACCGCGCGCGTCGGCGACTCCTGCGGGTCGAAGTCGAACATCTGCGCCAGCGCGCGCTCGGCGAACGCGCGATGCGTGGTCAGCTTGCCGCCGACCGCCGTGAACAGCTCGGCGCCGGGCAGCGCTTCCTGCACCAGGAAGGCCTCGCGGTTCAGCGCGCCGGGCGGGCCCTTCTGCGCCGGCAGCGATCGCCACCCGCAGTAGGCGAAGCGCACGTCGGCCGGGCGCGGCGCCGGCGCCAGCAGGAACGCCAGCGCCGACATCAGGTAGCGCACGTCGTCCTCGGGCACGGTCGGCTCGGTCTCGGTGATGGACTCGTCGACGTCGGTCGTGCCGCAGATCGTGCCGTCGGGGTGCGGCACCACGAATTGGATGCGGCGGTCGGGCAGGAACGCGGCCAGCGCGGTCTCGCCGGGTCGCGCGTCGAGCACCAGGTGGCTGCCGCGGCTGACGCGCACCAGGTCGTCGCCGTCGAGCCCGAACCGCCGGCGCACCGCGTCGGCGCGCGGGCCGGCCGCGTTCACGACGCGCCGCGCGCGCACCCGGACCTCGCGACCCGCGACGTGGTCGAGCAGGCGCACGGCGCCGTCCTCGGCGAGGCCGAGCACCTCGCAGTGGTTGACGACCCTGGCACCGGCCGTCGCCGCCGCCTGCACGTTGGCCAGCGTCAGCCGTGAGTCCACGGTGGCCGCGTCGAAGTACAGCACCGCGCCGAGCAGCCCCTGCGTGCGCAGCCCCGGGAACGCGGCCACCGCGGCGGCCGGATCGAGCTTGCGCGGCCGCGGCACGGTGCTGTCGCCGGCCAGCCACGAGTAGGCGCGCACGCCGAGCCATGCCAGCAGGCGCGAACCGCCGCCGTCGCGATGGAACGGCAGCAGCATCGGCACCGGGCGCACCAGGTGCGGGCACAGCCGCAGCAAGCGTTCGCGCTCGTGCAGGGCCTCGCGCACCAGCGCCAGATGCCCCTGCTGCAGGTAGCGCAGGCCGCCGTGCACCAGCCGCGAGCTGCGCGAGCTGGTGCCGGTCGCGAAGTCGCGCGACTCGACCAGCATCGTGCCGAGCGAGCGCATGGCCGCCTCGCGGGCGATCGCGGCGCCCTGGATGCCGCCGCCGATCACCAGCAGGTCGAAGGTCTGGCCGTGGAGCTCGCTCGGGTCGCTGCGCACGCGGGGATCATGACCGCGCGCGGCCGTGCCGGGAAGCGCGAGCCGGACTCCGCGCCGAACGACCTTCAGCGCCTGGGCGCGCGGATGTCGCGGCCGCCCTGGTGCAGCACCAGCGCCTTCACCTCGTCGCCCTCGACCTCGAAGGTGACGCTCGCGGCGGTGACCCGATAGAAGAACTCGGTCGTCGACCGCGGGTACAGGCGGAACGCGTCCTGGCCGGTGAGCTGGGCGTAGAGGCCGCGCTCGCGCAGGGTGACCCGCATGCGCACGTTCGGCTGCAACTGGTAGGTGCCCACGCAGCGCTCCAGCGCTTCGCGCTCGACCTCGACCGGCCGCTCGATCGCGAGCGGCTCCGCCGGCATGCCGAACAGGCGCTGCAGCAGGCGCTCGCCGACCACGTCGACCTCGCCGCGGGACATGTTCGTCAGCAGGCACACGGCGCGGCCCGCGGCCGGCGACACGGCGAGATACGAGTGGTATCCCCCGGTCTGGCCGTTGTGCCACAGCGTGCTGCCGTCGCGGGCGAAGTGCCACCCGCAGGCCACCGCCATGCCGTCGACGCCGTCGTGCAACTTCTGGTGCGAGCGCCGGATCGCCGCCGCCAGCGGCGTCCGGTCGGGGTGCAGCTGCGCGCGCGCGAAGGTCAGCATGTCGCGCATCGTCGAGCGGATGCCGCCGGCGCCGGCGAACGCCGCCAGGTCCCAGTTGTGCGCGGGGTCGCCGTCGATGCCGTACGGCGGCGCGAGCCGCTCGCGCTGGGCGTCGCCCAGGTGCACCGACGTGTCGCCCAGGCCGAGCGGGCCGGTGATGCGCTCCTGCAGCAGCGCGTCGAACGACACCGCGCCGGCGGTGTCGACCAACAGCTGGCCGAGCAACCCCACGGCCAGGTTGCTGTACTCGTAGGTGCTGCCCGGTTCGTTCTGCAGGGGCGACTCGGCGACCGCCGCGAACAGCCGGTCGCGGTCGAAGTGCGCGTACGGATCGTCCGGGTCCGGCGACGTGCCGCTCGGCAGGCGCGGCAGGCCCGACGTGTGCGTCGTCAGGTGCCACAGCAGGACCTCGGCGGCGTCGGTCCGCGGCATGCGCACCTGCGGCGGCAGGTGCTTCTGCACCGGGTCGGCCAGCGCCACGCGGCCGTCCTCGACGGCGAGCGCCAGCAGCAGCCCGGTGAACACCTTGCTGATCGAGCCGATCTCGTAGACGGTGTCGGCGTCGGGCTGCTTCGGGCCGCCCGCGGCGACCGTGCCGTAGCCGCGCACCAGGGTGGCGTCGCCGTCGACGATGCCGACGACCAGCCCGATCGCCACCTCGGCCTCGATCAGCGGGCGGCAGAACGCGTCGACCTCGAGCGCGAACTCCGGCCGGGCGGCGACCGGCACGGGCTCCCGCGCCGGCGGCGCGTCCTGCGCGGCGCACGCGGCGATCGCGGCGAACCAGGCGCCGATCCGCGGCGCGGCGCCGCCGCGGCTGCGCGATGCCGATCGCGCGCTCACTCGGACTCACCGCCGGCGCGGCTGTCGCCGGCGCCGCCGTTCACGGCGCGACGCAGCTGGTCGACCTCCTCGAACAGCTCGCCGAGGTGGCGGTACGAGCGCATCATCCGGATGAACTTGAGCTTCTCGACCAGCGGGTGGCCCATGTAGTCGCCCGGCTCGGGCACGTCGCGCAGGATGCAGGAGTTGCCCCCCACGCGCACGTCGCGCGAGATGCTCAGGTGGCCGGCGATGGCGATGTGACCGGCCATGATCACGCGGTCGCCGATCACGGTGCTGCCGGCCACGAAGGTCGCCGCCGCGAACGCGCAGTCCTCGCCGATCACGCAGTTGTGGGCGACGTGGCACAGGTTGTCGATCTTGGTGCGCGCGCCGATCACGGTGTCGCCGATCGCGCCGCGATCGACGGTGCAGTTGGCGCCGATCTCGACGTCGTCGGCGATGCGCACGCCGCCGAGCTGGGGCACCTTCACGAACGAGTGGCCGTCGCGCGCGTAGCCGAATCCGTCGCTGCCCAGCACCGCGCCGGAGTGCACCAGCACGCGGTCGCCGAGCACCACGCCGTGGTAGCAGGTGACGCGCGGGTACAGCACGCAGTCGCGGCCGATGCGGCTGCCGTCGCCGATCGTGACCCCGGCCATGATCACCGTGCCGGCGCCGATCCGGACCCGGCCGATCACCGCGTTGGCGCCGATCTCCACGTCGCCCTCGAACTCGGCGCCCTCGGCCACCACCGCGGTGGGGTGCACGGCGCGGCCGCGCGCGCGCGGTGGCGGGTGGAAGTGCGAGGCGACCCTGGCGAACGCGAGGCCGACGTCGGCGACGACGATCTGCGCCGTCTCGTTGCCGAGTTCGAGCTCCTCGTAGGTGATCAGGGCCCCGGCCTTGGAGCTGCGCGCCGCGGCGACGTACTTCTGGTCCCGCACGAAGCCGATCCGATCCGGGCCTGCCGTTCGCAGGTCCGCCACGGCAGTGATCTTGCGACTGCCGTCACCGACGACGCGACCGCCGGTGAGCGCGGCCAGCGAAGACACCGTCTCCGTCATCATGGGGTCCGTGGAATGAGGGCTGCGAGCTGCGCCGCCGCGGCGTCCAGTCGCTCGGCCGGCCACTCCGGATCGTAAGCGATGCGATCGCCGATCGAACGGAAAAGGGCCGCTCCCGCGGCCGTGCGCACGGCCAGCTCCGGGTCGACCAGACCGCGTGCCAGCAGCTCGAGCGAGCCGGGGTCGGTGCGCCCGGCGATCGCCACCTGCAGGGCCTCGCGCGCCGACGCATCGCCGGTCGCGAGGGCGCGGATCGGCGCCGAAGCGGGCAGGTCCCGGCGCCAGATGCGGAGCAGCTCCGCCCCGCGTTCCGGGCCGCCGCCCGGCGCCGCCAGCGCGCCCGCCGCGGCGTCGAGCACGAACGGGTCGGCGAGCTCGCGCAGCGCCGTCAGCGCCGCCGGCGCGAGCGGCCCACGGCGCCACGCCTCGACCAGCGCCGCCGCGCCGTGCGCGGCGAAGCGGGTCCGCAGGGCGATGGCCAGCGCACCGTCGCCGACGACCAGCTCGGCCAGGCGGGCTGGCCCCGGCATCGCGCCGAGATCCGCGAGCGGACTGCGCGCCGGCAGCGACGCCACCAGGGGCCGCAGCACCGGCGGCGCCGTCGCCGCGAACGTCGGGTCGAGGGCCAGCGCCGCCTGCGCCGCCGCGAACGGCTCGCGCACCCGCTGGCCGCGGCGGTCGGGCAGCGCCAGCGCCGCCTGCAGCGCCGGCGACGGGCTGCCCAGGTGACAGAAGCGCGCGGCGAGTTCGGCGGCCGCGGCGACGGCGCCGGGGTCGCGCGGGTCGGTCGCCGCGATCGCGCGTTCGGCCAGCCGACGCGCGACGGCCAGCTGTTCGCGGGCCAAGAGAACCCCGGGTGGTGCCGCGCGCAGCGCCGCGCGCAGCTGCTCGTCCGCGGCGGCCAGGTCGGCGGCGCGCGTCGACCATGCCAGCAGCCGCGCCGACGCCAGCGACCGACCCGCCCCATCGACCAGCGCGCCGGCCAGCACCTCGGCGTTGGCCGCGGCCAGTTCGGGCCCGGGCGGCGGCCCGACGGCGCGGACCCGCGCGTCGTCGCCGGCGACCGTCGGCGACGCCGCGCGCGGGATCAGCCGGCCGAGGAACGCCGCGGGGAGGTCCGCGGCGACGCCGAGGCCGGCCGCGTGCAGTTCGACCCGGACCGCGTCGGAAAGGCCCGCGAGCCCGGCGGCCGCCGCCGTCGGATCGATCGACCGGCCGTGGCCGCACACCACCACCGTGCGCCCGAACAGGAACACGCCGCTCCAGGGATGCACCGCCGCTGCCGCCGCGAGGGCCGACTGCAGCACCGACCGCGGCGTCGCGTCGAGCACGGCGGCCTGCAGCACCAGGCCCGCGCCGGCCGCGCGCCGCCACGCGCGATGCTCCTCGATCGCGGCGCGCGACGACGTCGGCGCCAGCAGCGGCGCCGCCGCTACGATCGCGCCGCAGCTGCCGGGCGGGACCCGCCACGCGAACTCGCGCGTGCCGAACGACCAGATCGGCGCCGCGGTGCCGCCGGGCGCCGACGGCGGCCGCGGATCCGCCGCGCCGGTGGGGCCGACCCGCGCCAACGCCGCGCGCAGCGCGGGCGCCGCGGGCTCGGGCTCCACCCACAGCGCCGGCACCAGCGCGAGTCCGGCCATCGCCGCGGCGATCCGTCCGGTGCCGCTGTCGACCACCACCACCGGACCCGGCGCCGAGGCGCGGGCGAAGAGCTGCACCAGCCCGGCCAGCAGTGCCGCGTGCGGTCGTTCAGGCCCCGCGGCGTCGACGGCGAGCGGCCCGCGGGCCAGCACCATCGCCTGATCCGCAGCGCGGTAGAGCGCCTGCTCGCCGCTCGCGCGCGCCAGCACCACGTGCCCGTCCGGCGCGCGCGGCGCCGCGGGCCAGCCGATCCGCACGCCGACCGCCGCCAACGCCACCAGCAGGGCGACCGGCACCGTCGCGCTGCGGCGCAGCGCCGGCAAGAGGCCGAGGGCCACCGCGAGCGCCGCCAGCACCCCGCTCGACACCTCGAGCCGGAGGCCCGCGTGGGCCAGTGCCGCGGCCACGAGGACGACGGCCGCCGGCGCCAGCGCGCCGCCAGGCGAGGCCGCGAGAGCGAGGCCGAGCAGCGTGCCCGCGGGCGCTGCGAGCAGCGCGGCGTCCCAGCCGAACGCGGCGAACCGCACCCCGTCGCCGATCGCGAGCGCCAGGGCCGCTGCACCGGCCGCCGCGGCGCGCGCATGCCAGCGCGCCGGCAACGCCGCGGCCGCGAACGCGCCGAACCCCGCCGCCAGCGCCGCCGCGGCCGGCAGTTCGACGAAGTCCCCGACGACGGGACGCTGGCTCCACAGCAGCGCGGCCGTCGCCGCCGGTGCGGCAGCGCCGACCAGCCCCGGGACGCCGTCGGGTTCGCGACCGCCGCGCACCCGCGCCGTCGGCAGCAGCGCGCCGGCCGCGGCGAACGCCATCGCCGCCGCCGCCAGGGCGCCGAACCGCGCATCGCCGAGCCAGCCGTTCGCGTCGATCGCGAACCCGGCCGCCGCGCCGACGAGCAGCCAGGCGAGGCGCGAGGTGGCGTGGCCCCCCTGCAGCAGCGCCGCAGTCGCCGCCGCGACGGCGCCGAGCACCAGCGCGAGGACCAGCGCGCCGCCGACCGGTCCGGCCGCCTGGTCCGCCGGCAGCAGTGCCATCGCCGCGACGCCGGCCACCGCCGCCGAGACCAGCGCCGCTCCGGCCAGCAGCCCGCCGCCCGACCGCGTGCCGCGGCCGTGGCCGAGCAGCGCGCCGAACGCGGCGGCGACCACCGTCAGGGCCAATTCGTCGGTCGGCACGGACGGCGTGCCGATCACGGCCGCTCGC
This sequence comes from Planctomycetota bacterium, assembly GCA_050245995.1. GTDB lineage: Bacteria > Planctomycetota > UBA1135 > UBA1135 > UBA2386 > JBFWWV01. The sequence continues at coordinate 221,069 of JBFWWV010000003.1, forward strand.
CACGCCAGGGCCCCCGGAAACCATACGGCGATGCCGGACCCCAACAGCAGGGCGGATGCGACCGCGCCGCGCCTGTCGCCGTCCTGAGTCGCCCCGCGAGGTGCCATGCCGCGCGCCAACATAGCCTGGGAGCGCGACTTGTCTCGGCCCCCCTGTGCCCCGCGGACGCCCCGGCCCGGCCCAGGAATACGATCCGCCCGGACGAGTGCGTCCGGCGGTCAGCGCGCCGACGCGCCGTCGAGCTCGGCCAGCGTGGCCGTCACCTGCTCGGCCGTCGTGCACGCCAGCAGCCGCTGCCGCACCTCGGCCCGCGCCAGCAGCCGGGCGATCTCGGCCAGCGTCTTGATGTGCATGAGCTTCTTGTGCCGCGGGATCACCAGCCCGACCAGGATCTGCGCCGGCTTCTTGTCGACCGCCTCGAACGGGATCCCGTCCGCGCACAGCCCGAGCACGGCCACCAGGTCGTCGAGCCCGTCGACGGCGGCGTGCGGGATGGCGATGCCGTGCTCCATCCCGGTCGACATGCTGCGTTCGCGCAGCACCAGCGCCTGCTCGATCGCCGGCACCATGGTCTCCGGGTAGCGCCCGGCGCGCACCGGCACGCGCGCCAGCACGCCGAGCGCGGCCCACTTGTCCGCCGCGCGCAGGGGCACTTCGACCAGCTCCGGGACGATCAACTCGGAGAGCTTCATGCGCGCCGCTCCAGCCTTCGGGTGCGGCTACTGGCCGTGAGGTTCATCGAGGGTGGAGGCGCAGCGTTGCCGCGGTGCGGCAACTCGGCAGGGGCATCTCGGCAGGGGCATCTCGGCAGGGGCATGCGGCGAAGTCACCTTCGCGCGGTCCGTTGCGAATCAAACCTCGCTCGGCGCGACGCGCAACCGCAAAGTCGGAAACAGTGAGAACGCGCTTCCTTGCGCTGCGCGAGCGAAATAAAAGCCGTGCGCCACCCGTCCGACGGCGCCGCTGGACCGAGCTCAGGATCCGGTCCCCACCGAAGCAGCAGGAACCCACGCCGATGCCTCTTTCGAACCTCCGCCCCGTACCGACCGCCGCAAGCTGCCCCGGCCCGCGCCGGTCCGACGACGCCGGCCTCCGCACCCCGCGCGGCACCGGCGCCATCGCCTCGGCGCTGCTGGTCCTGGCCCAGCTGGGTCTGCCGGGCGCCCTGGCGCTGCTGCCGGCCGCCCCCGCCCTGGCCCAGAACCCGCCGGCCGGCGGCCAGGACCCGCAGGGGCAGGATCCGGTCACCCCGCGCATGGAGGTCCAGGGCGACAAGATCGTGTTCTCGATGAGCGAGACCGCGGGCATGGACCTGAAGGAGTTCGTGAAGTGGGCGCAGGAGATGACGGGCAAGCGCTTCTACTTCAACGAGACCGAGCTGCAGACCAGCGCCAGCGGCCCGCGCGTGAGCTTCCTCGGCACGTTCACGTTCAACAAGGACACGTTCATCGACGAGTTCTTCGGCTTCTTCCAGACGATGCTCTACATCAAGGGCTTCGCGCTGCTGCCGCGCGGCACCGGCGACCTGGAGCTGCTCGAGATCGTGTCGTTGACCGGCCAGCGCGGCCGTGACGTCAGCTCCAGCGCGCGCTACGTGCCGCTCGATCGCATCGACGAGTACCGCAGCCAGACCGGCGTGCCGATCCTGACGACCGTGCCGCTGCAGAACATCAACTCGAACATCGCCGTGAACTCGCTGCGCCCGTTCTTCGCGCAGTCGGGCGCGGCGACCGGCAGCGCCGGCGGCCTGACGTTCGGCACCGCGGGCAACAACACCTCGCTGCTGCTGCAGGGCTTCGGCCCGCAGGTCTACGACGCCGTGCAGCTGCTGCGGCTGGTCGACCGCCCGGTCGAGACCCCGGACCTGATCACGCAGGTGCACCGCCTCGAGGAGGCGGCGCCCGAGGAGCTCGAGCCGATCCTGACCGAGATCCTCGACAACCGGCAGAAGGTGCGGCAGCAGGCGCTGGCCGAGACCGGCGTCACGCAGGGCGCGTCCGGCGCGACGCTGCAGACCGGACAGAGCCAGATGAAGATCGTGGTCAACCCGGCGCTGAAGGCGCTGGTGCTGAGCGGCACGGCCGAGCAGGTGCGCGAGGCGCTCGAGCTGATCGCGCGGCTCGACGTGCCGCCGGAGCCGTTCGACGGCCAGGCGTCGGTGATCCCGCTCAAGAACGTGCTGGCCGAGGACCTGCAGCGGACGCTGAACGAGTTCGTCGCCGAGGACCAGCGCGCCGAGCAGCAGGCGCAGACCGGCACGCCCGGCGCCGGCGGCGGCCAGCGACGCCCGCGGCCGACCGTGATCCGCGTGCACAAGGAGAGCAACAGCCTGCTCGTGTCGGCGTCGGCGACCAAGTACAAGCAGATCCAGGCGCTGATCGACGAGCTCGACGTGCGCCAGCCGCAGGTGCTGATCGAGTGCGCGCTGGTCGAGCTGACGACCGGCGACCTCGACCGCTTCGGCATCGAGCTCGGCCTGGTCGACCTGGCGGAGAACGGCGACTTCACCCGCGGCTTCGGCTTCTCGAACTTCGGCCTGTCGGCGTTCCAGGACCAGGACGACGACGGCGTGCCGGACACCCGCCTGCCCGACTTCGACAACCCCCTGCAGGGCGTCACCGGCGGCATCATCTCGGGCGGTGACTTCGCCGTGCCGCTGCTGATCAACGCGCTGTCGACCGACGACCGCGCGAACATCCTGTCGATGCCGAGCGTGCTGGTGAACAACAACTCGCCGGCCACGGTCAGCACCGAGGAGGAGCGACCGACGCTGCAGTCGAACCAGGCGACCTCCACGACCACGACCTCGGCGGGCGCACCGCGCAACGCCGGCATCACGCTCGAGATCTCGCCGACGATCAGCAAGAACAACTACCTGCGCCTCAACATCAACCTCGAGGTGTCGCGGTTCGTCGGCGCGTTCGACCCGAACTCGGCGACCGGCGGCGGCGTCACGCTGCGCCGGACGATCAGCACCCAGGTGACGATGCCGAGCGGCGACACCATGGTGCTCGGCGGCGTGATCGACGACCAGGAGTCGCACAACGACGGCGGCGTGCCGTTCCTGAAGGACCTGCCCCTGCTGGGCTTCCTGTTCCGCCGCAGCGAGAGCACGACGGCCAAGACCAACCTCTACTTCTTCGTCACGCCGACGATCCTCGACGAGGACGACTTCGACGACCTGTGGCAGGTCAGCCTGCAGCGGAAGATGGAGGCCGACCGCTACATCGGCACCCGGCGCCTGCGCCTGATCGACCGCAAGTGGACCAGCAGCGAGGGCTCGCACGCCCGCACGCTGGAGGACACCGGCACCACCGTCGAGGACCTCGACGCCATGGGCGAGAACGAGATGCCGTTCTACGACCGCCCCGACCGTGCCCGCCGCCGTGCCGCCGCGCCGACCGGCCCCGAGAGCCCCACCGACCCGGCCGACGGCCGCTAGCCTCCCCCACGACGAGGACCCCGCCATGATGCAGGACCGGATCCGCGAAGGGCTGCTGCGGCAGGCCGGACTCAGCCAGGGCCAGATCGACGAGGCGCTGGCGATGGAGCGCGAGACCGGCCAGGGCCTCGATCAGGTCCTGGTCACGCGCAACCTGCTGCCCGAGGCGCGCTGCCTCGAGTTCTTCGGCCAGTTCCTCGGCATGGAGTACCGGCCGAGCCTCGAGGGCGTGGCCGTGCCCGGCGACTTCATCCACAAGGTGCCGGTGCAGTTCGCGCGCACGCACGGCCTGATCGCCGTCGCGATGCGCGACGGGGTGCTGCAGATCGCCACCTGCCGGCCGCTCGACGTGCAGCCGATGGATGACCTGGCGACCATGCTGCGTCACGAGGTCGAGCCGGTGCTGTCGCCGCGCGCCGAGATCGCCGGCCTGATCAACCGCGCCTACCGGCACAAGGCCGACGGCGTCGACGAGGCCCTCGAGGACATCGAGGACACCGACATCGTCGCGGTCGCCGACCAGATCCAGGAGAGCGAGGACCTCCTCGATCAGAACAAGGCGCCGGTCATCAAGCTGGTGAACATGCTGCTGTTCCAGGCGCTCAAGCTGCGCGCCTCGGACATCCACCTGCAGCCGTACCAGGACCGCCTGCAGGTGCGCATGCGCATCGACGGCGTGCTCTACGACATGGAGTCGGTGCCCAAGCGCGCGCAGGAGGCGATCATCAGCCGCGTCAAGGTGATGGGCAAGATGGACATCGCCGAGCGCCGCCTGCCGCAGGACGGCCGCGCCAGCATCCGCATCGGCGACGGCGACGTCGACGTGCGCATCAGCACGGTGCCGGTCACCAGCGGCGAGCGCGTGGTGTTCCGGATCCTCGACAAGACCACCAAGATCTACACGCTCGATCAGATCGGCCTGTCCGAGGAGAACGAGCGCACGATCCGGCGCTACATCAACTACTCGCACGGCATCATCTTCGTCACCGGCCCCACCGGCTCGGGCAAGACGACGACGCTGTACGGCTGCCTCGAGGCGATCAACGCGCCCAGCCTCAACATCCTGACCATCGAGGACCCGGTCGAGTACAACCTCGACGGCATCTCGCAGGTGCAGGTCAACACCAAGAAGGGCCTGACCTTCGCCAACGGCCTGCGCAGCTTCCTGCGCCAGGACCCCGACGTGATGATGGTCGGCGAGGTGCGCGACGGCGAGACGGCGGACATCGCCATCCGCGCGGCGCTGACGGGCCACCTGGTGTTCTCGACCGTGCACACCAACGACTCCGCGTCGACGGTCACGCGCCTGATCGACATCGGCGTCGAGCCGTACCTCGTGTCGTCGTCGCTGCTGCTGGTGGTCGCCCAGCGCCTGCTGCGCACGCTGTGCCCCAACTGCCGCGAGCCGGTGGAGCCGACCGAGCAGATGCGGTTCCACCTCGAGGACCTGCGGCTGTCGCCGGACCAGTTCAAGGACGGCAAGCTGCTGGTGGGCCGCGGCTGCGACGAGTGCTTCCACAGCGGCTTCGCCGGCCGCACGGCGATCTACGAGGTCATGCCGATCGACCCGACGGTGCAGGAGCAGATCGTGCACAAGGCGACCGCCAGCGAGATCAAGCGCAGCGCGCTCGAGCGCGGCCTGCGCACGCTGCGCATGGCCGGCGTCGACAAGCTGCTGGCCGGCATGACCACCCCCGAGGAAGTCCTGCGCGTGACGCAGCTGGACGTGACCTGAGCCCGCCGTGCCGATCTTCGAGTACAAGGCCATCGGTCCCGACAACCGGGTCAAGAAGGGGGTCGTCGACGCCGACACGCCGCGCGACGCGCGCACCAAGCTGAAGCGCGAGAAGCTCTACGTCACCGATCTCGTCGAGAACAAGAAGAGGGGCCCCCGCCGCCTGCAGATCCGCGGCGTCACCGGCGTCACCACCGTCAACAAGCTGCGCGCCGAGCAGATCGCCGCGGTGACGCGGCAGATGGCGTCGCTGCTGCAGGCCGGCATCCCGCTGGCCGAGGCGCTGCGCATGGTGATCGAGCAGGCGCCGGACAAGCGGATCGAGAGCGCGTTCCGCGACATCCGCGAGAAGGTCACCCAGGGCATGCCGTTCGGCGACGCGGTGCTGCAGCACCCCGGCTACTTCACCGATCTGTACTCCAACATGGTGAAGGCCGGCGAGTCGTCCGGCGCGCTCGACCAGGTGCTGGCGCGGCTCGCGCAGTTCCTGCAGGCGCAGACCCGGCTGAAGAACAAGGTCGGCGCCGCGCTGATCTACCCGAGCGTCATGATCATCGTCGGCGTCGTCGTCGTCGCCGTGCTGATGACGTTCGTCGTGCCCAAGGTCACCAAGCTGATCCAGCAGCGCGGCCAGGACCTCCCGCTGCCGACCGAGATCCTGGTCACCAGCTCGAACTTCCTGGTCAACTACTGGCTGGTGGTGATGCTGGCGCTGCTGCTGCTGGTGATCGCGTTCCAGCTGTTCGTCAACTCGGACAAGGGCCGCCTGGTCTGGGACCGCTTCAAGCTGACCGTGCCGGTGTTCGGCGACCTGATGCGCAAGCAGTCGATGGCGCGCTTCGCGGTCACGCTGGCGACCCTGCTGCGGTCCGGCGTGCCGGCCCTGCAGGCGATCGCCGTGACGCGCAACGTGCTCGACAACAAGGTGCTGCAGAACGCCCTCCAGGACGTGCACGACAAGGTCATCGAGGGTGCCGACATCAGCACGCCGATGAAGATGAGCGGCGCGTTCCCGCCCACCGTCGCCTACATGGTCGGCGTCGGCGAGCAGGCCGGCAACCTCGAGGAGATGCTCGAGCGCATCTCCGCGTCGTACGACGAGGAGGTCGACCTCGCGACCCAGAAGCTGACCAGCGTCATCGAGCCGCTGATCATCGTCGTGCTGGCGGTCATCGTCGCGGGCATCGTCATCGCGATCGTGATGCCGCTGCTGCAGCTGCAGCGGACCTAGCACCCAGCGTCGCGCGATGGGCACATCGCCCGGATCGCCCGAAACCGCCGGCGATCCCGGTCGGCGGCGCGGCGCCGGATCCCTATGATCCCCGCCCATGCGTTGGTGGTCCGTACCGATCGTCGGCTCCGTCCTCGGCTGCGCGCGCGAAGAGCCCACTCCGATCGAGCCGCTGCGCTCGCTGCCGCTGCAGGCGCGCGCCGCGGGTGACGACCCGCGCTTCCGCCGGGTCCCGTCCGGCGAGAGCGGGCTGGTGTTCGCGAACGAGCTGCGGCGCGAGAACGTGATCGCCTACGTCTACAGCGGCGCCGGGCTCGCCGCCGGCGACTACGACGGCGACGGCCTGCCGGACCTCTACCTCGTCAACCAGGACGGGCCCAACCGCCTGTTCCGTCAGACCGCGCCGCTGCGGTTCGTCGACGTGACCGAGTCGGCCGGCGGCCTGGGCGGCGGCGATGCGTGGGGCAAGGCGGCGACCTTCGCCGACGTCAACGGCGACGGGCACCTCGACATCTACGTCTGCAACACCGAGTCGCCCAACCTGCTGTACCTCAACCAGGGCGACGGCACCTTCGTGGAGCGCGCGGGGCCGCTCGGGCTGGCGCACACGGCGGCGTGCACGGGCGCCGCGTTCGCCGACTACGACCGCGACGGCGACCTCGACGTGTTCCTCCTGACCAACCGCGTGTTCGGCCCCAACCTGCCGCCGGAGCTGGTCGCCGAGGTCGCGATCCCCGGCGACGTGCGCAGGTCGCGCGCCGCGATGTTCCCGCCGTTCCCCAGGTTCGCGTTGGAGGACGGCGCCCCGGTCGTGCCGGACGGCTACGAGGACTTCTTCGCGGTGCTGCACGGGCGCGTGTTCGCGACCGGCCAACGCGACGTGCTGCTCCGCAACGACGGCCCCGCGGGGTTCGTCGACGTCAGCGCCCACTCCGGCACGGGGCTGCGCGGCAACGGGCTCGGCTGCGTGTGGTGGGACTTCGACGACGACGGCTGGCTCGACCTGTACGTCGCCAACGACATCCACTCGCCGGACCGCCTGTGGCGCAACCGCGGCGACGGCACGTTCGAGGACGTCGCCGAGGCCGCGCTGCCGCACACGGCGTTCTTCGGCATGGGCTGCGACTTCGGCGACCTCGACGGCGACGGCCGCTTCGACCTGATGGTCGCCGACATGTCGAGCACCACGCACTACATGGGCAAGATGCTCATGGGCAGCATGGGCAACCACGCCTGGTTCCTGACCAACGCGCGGCCGCCGCAGTACATGCGCAACGCGCTGTACCGGAACACCGGCACCGGGCGGTTCGAGGAGCTCGCGCACTTCGCCTCGCTCGCGAGCACGGACTGGACCTGGTCGGTGCGCTTCGTCGACCTCGACGAGGACGGCCGCCTCGACCTGCACGCGACCAACGGCATCCCGGTGTTCGAGGACAACCCGGACACGATCGACGAGTACAAGCGGCTGGTCGCGGACGGCGCCAAGCACCTCGCCCTGGACCTCGCGCGGCGCATGGAGCGCGTCGAGGAGCGCAACATCGCCCGGCGCAACCTCGGCGGGTTCGCGTTCGCCGACGTCGGCGCCGAGTGGGGACTCGACGAGCTGTCCGTGGGTCAGGGCGCCGTGTTCGTCGACCTCGATCGCGACGGCGATCTCGACCTCGTGGTCAACAACCTGAACGCCGAGGTCGGCCTGTTCGAGAACCGCACCCACGACACGCACCGCGCGCTCGTGTCCCTGCGCGGCCGCGGCAAGAACACGGCGGGCATCGGCGCGCGCGTCGACGTCGAGGCGGGCGGCGCCGTGCAGTCGCGCCTCGTCTCGCCGACCCGCGGCTACATGAGCGCCGGCGAGGCCGTGGAGCACTTCGGCCTCGGCGAGCTGGCCGCGATCGACCGCCTGCGCGTGCGCTGGCCGTCCGGCGCCGTGCAGGAGTTCACGGACCTCCGGGCGGACCGGCACTACGTCGTCACCGAGCCGGAACGCGACGCCGACGCCGCGGTCCGTCCGCCCGCGCCGGTCGCCGCGACCGCGACGCCGGGGACCGCGGTGCGCGAGGTCGCGGCGCCGGCCTTCGTGCACCACGAACGGCCGTTCGACGACTACGCGGCGCAGCCGCTGCTGCCGCACCGCCTGTCGCAGACCGGGCCCGGCCTGGCGATCGGCGACGTCGACGGCGACGGCCTCGACGACCTGTTCGTCGGCGGCGCCGCCGGGCAGTCGGGGGCGCTGTACGTGCAGCGCCAGGACGGCACGTTCGTCGAGCGCGCCGGACCGTGGCACGAGGACGTCGAACACGAGGACACGGGCACGGTGTTCGTCGACCACGACGGCGACGGCGACCTCGACCTGTTCGTCGCCAGCGGCAGCGTCGAGGCCGGCGAACGGACCGAACGGCTGCGGGACCGGCTGTACCGCAACGACGGGGCCGCGTTCACGCGCGCGGCCGACGGCGCGCTGCCCGACCTGCGGCGCAGCAGCAGCGTCGTGGCGGCGGCGGACATCGACCGGGACGGCGACGTCGACCTGTTCGTCGGCACGCGCAGCCGGCCTGGCCGCTACCCCGAGTCGGAGGGCAGCCTCCTGCTGCGCAACGACGGCGGCCGCTTCGTCGACGCGACCGCGGCCCTGGCGCCGAGCCTGCAACAGGCCGGAATGGTGACCGCGGCCACGTTCGCCGACGTCGACGCGGACGGGTACCCCGACCTCGTGGTCGCGGCGCAGTGGCAGCCGCTGCGCGCGCTGCGCAACGACGGCGGCGCCGCGCTCGTCGACGCGACGACGTCGTGGTTCGCCGCCCAGCCCAGCGGCCAGTGGCAGAGCCTCTGCGCCCAGGACCTCGACGGCGACGGCGACCTCGACCTGATCGCCGGCAACCTCGGCCTCAACACCAAGTACAAGGCCGGGCCCGCCCGGCCGCTGCGCCTCTACGCCGCCGACTTCGACGACAGCGGCAGCTTCGACGTCGTCGAGGCGAAGGAGGCCGAGGACCGCCTGCTGCCGGTGCGCGGCCTGTCGTGCAGCAGCCAGGCGATGCCGGGGCTGCGCGTGGCCTTCCCGACCTACGACCGCTTCGCGCGCGCGACGCTGCGCGAGATCTACGGCCAGGACGCGCTGGACTCGGCGCAGGAGCTGCGCTGCGACGAGCTGCAGAGCCTCGCCTTCGAGTTCCGCTCTGGCCGCTTCCACCCGATGCCGCTGCCGCGCCGCGCGCAGATCGCGCCGCTCCAGGGCATCGTCGCCGAGGACCTCGACGCCGACGGCGTGCTCGACCTCGCGCTGGCGCAGAACTCGTTCGCGCCCGAACCCGAGACCGGCCGCTTCGACGGCGGCCTCGGCCTCTTGCTGCGCGGCGCCGGCGACCTGCGCTACGAGGCCCTGGAACCGCTCGCGTCGGGCTTCGCCTTCGGCGGCGACCAGAAGGCGCTCGCCGCGTACGCCGGCCCGGACGGCGCGCTGCGGCTGCTGCTCGCGACCAACGACGGGCCGCTGCGCGCCGTGGAGCCGGCCGGCGAGCGCCTGTGCGTCCGCCTGCAGGGGCCGGCGGGCAACCCGACCGCAATCGGCGCCAGCGTCGAGCTGGTGCACCGCGGACGCGTGCTGCAGCGGCGCCTGGTCGCGGCGGGCAACGGCTATCTCACGGCCGGGACCGCGTGCGCGTTCTTCGCGGCGGTGCCGGACGACGCCGAGCTCCGCGTCCGCTGGCCCGACGGCGCGACGGCGTCGCACGCCGTCCCCGCCGGCGCCCGCAGCCTCGCGCGGGCGCGTTGACGCGCCAGCGCGGCTCCTCGCAAGTGCCGCCATGGCGCGTCGCCCGCGCCTGCGGCGCGCGCGCGGCGTCGCCGGCGCCGCCTGGTCGCGCGCCGACGGCACCGACGGAGCCACCGCGCCCGCGCACGGCGAAGGCCACCGGCGCATGCTCGGTGTGCTGCGCGACCTCCACGCGCTGCGGCACGAGGAGAACGTGTTCGTCGGCGACCGCGCCGTGCGCCTCGCGCGCGCCGCGATCGACGGCGCCGGCGGCGGCGGTCCGTGGCAGGCGCACCAGGAGCTCGGCTACGCGCTGGTGCGCCTCGGCCGCGAACGCGAGGGCCTGAAGGTCCTCCAGGACGCGCTGCAGGCCGTCGCGAGCGGTGAGCTGGCCGGCGGCGCCGACGCGGAGCTGTCGCTGCACTTCCACCTCGGCGTCGCCTGGCTGCGGCTCGGCGAGACCGAGAACTGCTGCCAGCAGCGCAACGAGCAGAGCTGCATCCTGCCCCTGCGGGGCGGCGCGCTGCACGGCAAGCCCGAGGGCTCCGAGCGGGCGATGGCGCACTTCCTGTGGGTCCTCGCGCGGACGCCGGAGGACGACTACTGGCACCTCGCCAACCGCTGGCTGCTGAACGTCGCGGCGATGACGCTGGGCCGCCATCCCGAGGCCGTGCCGGAGCGGCACCGCATCCCCGAGCGCGCGCTCCGCTCCGCCGCCGGGTTCCCGCACCTCGCCAACGCCGGCGCCCGCCTCGGCCTCGACCAGGAGGGGCTGTCGGGCGGCATCGCGGTCGAGGACTTCGACGGCGACGGGCGGCTCGACGTGCTCGCGTCGGACTGGGCGACCGACGGGCAGCTGCGGCTGTTCGTCCGCGCCGCGGACGGCGCGTTCGTCGACCACACGACCGCGGCCGGTCTCGACGGGCTCTACGGCGGGCTCAACCTCGTCACCGGCGACTACGACGGCGACGGCGACGTCGACGCGCTGGTGCTGCGCGGCGCCTGGCTGCTCGAGTTCGGACGCCACCCCAACTCCCTGCTGCGCAACGACGGCGCCGGGCGCTTCGAGGACGTGACGTTCGCCAGCGGCCTCGGTCGCCAGCACTGGCCGACGCAGACCGCGGCGTTCTGCGACTACGATCGCGACGGCGACCTCGACCTGTGCATCGGCAACGAGTGCAGCAGCAAGCTGCGCTGCGCGAACCAGCTGTTCCGGAACGACGGCGACGGCACGTTCACCGACGTCGCCGAGGCCGCCGGCGTCGAGAACTTCGCCTACTGCAAGGCCGTCGCGTGGGGCGACGTCGACGGCGATCTGTGGCCCGACCTGTATGTCAGCAACATCGACGGCCCGAACCGCCTCTACAGGAACCGCGGCGACGGCACGTTCGAGGACATGGCCGCCGCGCGCGGCGTCCAGGACCCGGTCGCGAGCTTCCCGTGCTGGTTCTGGGACTTCGACCAGGACGGCCACCTCGACCTGTGGGTCGGCGCCTACGCGACGGGCATCGGCCACCTCGCCGCCTGGCATCTCGGCATCGACGTGCCGCAGGAGACCGACCGGCTGTACCGCGGCGACGGCCAGGGCGGCTTCGTCGACGTCACCGCGTCCCGCGGCCTCGCGGCGCCGACGATGCCGATGGGCTGCAACTTCGGCGATCTCGACGGCGACGGCTACCCCGACGTCTACCTCGGCACCGGCGACACGCACCTGTACAGCCTGATGCCGAACGTGCTGTGGAAGAACGAGCGCGGCGAGCGGTTCGTCGACGTGACCATGGCCAGCGGCACCGGGCACCTGCAGAAGGGCCACGGCATCGCGTTCGCCGACTTCGACCACGACGGCGACCTGGACCTGTTCGCGCGACTCGGCGGCGCCTACCGCGGCGACGCGTACGCCAGCACGGTGTTCGAGAACCCGGGCTTCGGCAACCGCTGGCTCGCGCTGCGGCTCGAGGGGCGCCACAGCGAGCGCTCGGCGCTGCACGCGCGGATCCGCGTCGTCGTCGCGGACGCGGGCGGCGAGCGCACGGTGCACGCGCGCGTCGGCACCGGCGGCAGCTTCGGCTGCAACCCGCTGCGCCAGACGATCGGGCTCGGACGCGCCGAACGCCTCGTGCGCGTCGAGGTGAGCTGGCCGCGCGACGGCCGGTCGCAGACGTGGACCGGACTCGACCTCGACCGCGGCTACCGCCTGGTCGAGGGCGAGGCAGACGCCGCGGCGCTGGACCTGCGGCCGTGCGCGCCGCCGCCGCGGTGACGACGGCGAGGCGGCGCGAGCGACCGGAGCTACAGCGAGCCCAGGACCAGCTGCAGGCCGTTCGTGCTGGTGACCAGCGCGACCGCGCCGCCGGCGAGCTCCACCTGCAGCACTTGCAGGTGCACCGACAGGCCGACCAGCGCCGGATCCGCCGGGACCGCCACATCGACCTGCACGGCGCCGGCGGTCGGCAGCAGCAGCCCCAGCGGCAGGTCCACCGTCGCCAGCAGGTCGCAGCCCGGGCCGCCGGTGGGCAGCAGGCTCGCGATGGGCACGCTGGCGCGCTGGAAGCCGAGCGACGCGATGCCGAACGCGCCGCTCGCCAGCGTGCTCGCGGTGGCGCGGAACCCGGTGTCGATCCACGGCAGCGAGTCGGCGCGCAGCGCGAGCGGACCACCGCCGCCGAGGCAGCCGCTGCCGTACGACACCGCCGCAGCAGGGCATGTCGACGCCAGCTCGGCGAAGAACGCCGACACACGCAGGTCGGCCGCGATCAGGTCGCCGCCGACCGCGATGCGGCCGTCGGGCTGCACCGCCAGCGCGTGGCCGATGCCAAGGAGGCCGGCGCCGTACCCGGTCCACGCGGCGCCGTCCCAGCGCGCGAGCGCACCGGTCGCGACCCCACCGGCCGCGGTGAACCCGCCGGTCGCCAGCAGATCGCCGTCGGGCAGCCGCCCGAGCGCGAACACCGCGCCGTCGACGCCGCTGCCGAAGCCCGACCACGTCGTGCCGTCCCAGCGCGCGATGTTGCGCGAGCCCGGCAGGCCCGGCACCTCGAAGAACCCGCCGACGACCAGGTCGCCGTTCGGCTCCAGCAGCAGCGCGTGGACCGCGCCGTTCAGGCCGCCGCCGAGCGGCACCCAGGCCGACCCGGTCCAGCGCGCCAGGGCCGGCAGCGGCGTCGTCCCGGTCTGGCGGAACGTGCCGCCGGCGACGAGGTCGCCGTTCGGCATCACGACCAGCGCGTGCACCGGACCGGCGAAGTTCGTGGTCAGCGACAGGCCGGCGCCGAACGCCGACCAGCTCGTGCCGTTCCAGCGCGCGACGCCCTGCACCGGCACTCCGCCGGCCATCCGCACCGTGCCGCCCACGGCGAGGTCGCCGTTCGGCAGCTCGACCACGGCCGAGACCGGGCCGAGGACCCCGGTGCCGAGCGTGGAGAACCGCGTGCCGTCCCAGCGCGCGATGCCGTTCACCTGCAGTCCACCGAGCGACTGGGCGCCGCCGAGGATCAGGTCGCCGTTGGTCAGCACGCCGATGGCGCTGACCGGGGCCTGCTGCCCCGAGGTGAGCGGTCGCCACACGCCGTCGCGCCGCACGGCGAGGCCCTGCGCGAAGCCGTCCGGGCTGGTCAGGAACCGGCCACCTGCGAGCAGGCCTCCGTCGGGCAGCACGACCAGTTCGTCGATCCCGCGGTCGAAGCCGCGGCCGAGCGCCGTCCACCGCACGCCGTCGTGACGCGCCACCTGGCTGGCGGGGACGCCGCCGATGGCGACGAAGTCGCCGCCCACCATCACGTCGCCGTTGGCCCGCGCGAGCACCGTGCGGATGAACATCGTGGAGCCGCCGAACAACGGCTGCCATGTGCTGCCGTTCCAGCGGCCGAGGTAGTTGACCTGCACGCCGGCCACGTCGCGGAAGATGCCGGCCGCCACGAGGTCGCCGTTCGGCAGGACCTCCAGCGACAGCACCTGATCCGACGGCGAACCGATCGAGCTCCAGGTCGTGCCGTTCCACCGGGCGAGGTGCGAGAAGTTCGAGCCGTGGAAGGCGCCGCCGGCGACGAGATCGCCGCCGGGCAGCTCGGCCAGCGCCTGGACCGAGCCGTCCAGTCCGCCGCCGAGCGCCTGCCAGGTGACGCCGTCGAAGCGCGCGATGCTCTGCGCCTGGACCGTGCCGGCGCGATCGAAGAATCCGGCGGCCACCAGGCCGCCGCCGGCGTCGACGTGCAACGCATGCACGATGCCGGCCGCACCGCCGCCGCGCACGACGCCGCCGCCGACCGACGACCACGCGAAGCCGTTCCACACCGCGATGCCGGCGGCAGCCACCGGACCGGCGGCCGTGAACAGGCCGCCGACCACCAGGTCGCCCGAGGGCAGCACCGCCAGCGCGCGCGCATCGCCGTCGAGGCCGGTGCCGAGCGGCGACCACGTCGAGCCGTTCCAGAGGGCCACGTGCGCGGCGGCACGGCCGCCGGCGGTCGTGAACTCACCGGCCGCGACGAGGCCGCGGCCGGGCCAATCGACCAGCGCGCGCACGGCGCCGTTCAGACCGCTGCCGAACGACGACCATCGATCGGCGATCGGGTCGTAGGCGGCGATGCTGCGCGCCGCCACGTCGCCGGCCGCGTCGAAGGCACCGCCGTACACGACGACCTGTGGCGCCGGCCCGGCGCCGTCGGGGTCCCACTCGGTGATCGCGAGGGGACCGGCGAGGCTGGCGGGAACGTGGTCCAGCAGGAGACCCGGCGCGCCGGCGCCGTCCTGCCACTGCAGGGTGCACTGCGCGCCGGCGGCTGCGGGGATCGCGAGGCCGACCAGGGCGAGGAGAGAACGAGACGAAGGACGGAGCGACGAACGAGCAGGGATCCGCATGGGTACTCCAGCAAGGATCGATCGGGGGCTGCTCGGGGGGCAGGCGAGCGTCGGGGGTCTACGTGGGGACAGGTTTGCCCGCTGGCGACCGAACCGACGCAGAAAACCTTGGGACAAGTCCCGGCGGCGGCGGACTCAGTGCGAGCGCGCCGCCGTGGCCGCGTCCTCGGCGGCGCGCAGCAGCTGCTCGCGTTCGGCGCCTTGCGGCAGCATCGACGCCGCCGCCACGGCGTCGTCGGGACGACCGCAGCGCAGCGCGACGGCGATCGCCGCGCGCAGCAGATCGACGCGTTCCGGCCCCTGCAGCGGATCGCGGTCGACGATCCCCTGGATGAAGTCGTGCAGCTCGGGGTCGGTGCGGTACAGCTCGAAGCGGGTGTGCCCGTGCGTGGTCTCGCCGCCCGGCCGCTTGCACAGGCTGGCGAACGCCTCGACGCCCTGACCGAAGTACTCGGCCTCGTTGGTGGCCGCGTAGTAGTCGAGGCAACGCCCCTCGCGGATCGCCTTGCGGTACAGCGCGGTGATGCGCGCGCGATCGACCGGCCGCAGCCCGAAGTAGTGCACCTGGTGCGCGATCTCGTGCACCAGCGTGTCGAAACCGAACTGGGCCGCCTCGTCGAGCGCCTCGATGCCGGTCGCGGCCTTGAGCCCGCCGATGCCGCGCACGTCGTCCCAGACCCGCCCGTCGAAGGTCCGGCGCCCGCGCAGCGACGCGCGCGCGTCGGCGTCGGTGGTGCGCTCGGTCTCGAGCAGCAGGTCGTGCCGACCGCCGATCACCAGCAGCTTCTGCAGCCGGCTGCCGAACAGCGCCATGGCGCGGTCGACGACGGCGCGACGGTCGCCGTCGAGCTCGCGGTAGCCGGGCACGAACTCGGCGATCGGCAGAGTCGCCGTGTCCGGCACGGGCCAGCGCGCGCGCAGCGCGAGGAACGCGGGGTCGCGCAGCGCCATGCTGGCCAACGCCTGCTGCTGCAGCAGCGCCTCGCCCAGCAGCCGATGCGCGACCGGGTTGGCGCCGTCGGCCGCGAGCACCCTGCGCAGCGCGGCGATCGCGTCGACGAGCCGACCGGCGCGCATCGCCGCCACGGCGCGCTCCGTCGCCGCGTCGATCGTCACGGTGCACGGCGCCGACAGTCCGGAGCCGAGCCGCAGGTGCGCCTCGGCGTGCAGCGGGTCGCGCCGCAGCACGTCACGATAGACCGCCGCGGCCTCGTCGGTGCGCTGCACGCGGAACAGCGCCGACCCTTGCGCGGCCAACAGCTCGGCCGACGGGTTCGCGCACCGGGCGACGAAGCGCTCGGCGCTCAGGCGCGCCGGCTCGAACTCGCGGGCGCGGATGCGCGCGCGCACCGCCAGGGCCATCGCCAGCTGGTGCCCCGGGTCGGTCAGCAGCACGCAGTCGGCGTAGGCGATCGCCTCCGCCGCGCGACCGAGCAGGAGGTGCGAGCGGCCGAGCCCGACCTGGCTGCCGGGGTGCTCGCGCGCGGTCACCGCCGCCGCCTGGAACGCGCGCCACGAGCGCACCGGGTCTTCGGCCAGCAGCGCCTGCTCGCCGGCCGCCAGCAGTTCGCTCACCGCGTCGCTGCCGGCCTCCCCCGCGGGCGCCGCCGCCGGCCCCGACAGCGCCACCTGCTCCTGCGCCAGGAGCCCCGACAGCGCGACGAGCAGCGCGGCCGCGACGCCGACCGTCGTTCTGGGGAGTGGCGGAGGGGTGAGCACGGCGATCGACCCCGTTCCTTTCGGCCATCGGCCGGCGCGACCTGCGCGCCGATGCCCGCGGCGACGACGATCCCTTGGCATCGGCGCCTCGGCAGCGTTCCTCGGCAGCGGCGCCTGGGGCGCGCGGACGTCAGAACGAACCCAGCACCAGCTCCAGCCGGTTCGACGTCGTCACCGACACGACCGCCAGGCCCGCGCCGATCTCGACCTGGCCGACCTGCAGTTGCACCGGCAGCCCCACGAGGGCCGGATCCGGCGGGATCCCGAGCGCCGGGTGCACGACGCCGCCCGCGGGGAACAGGAACTCGGTGAAGATGTCCGGCTGCACCAGCAGGCTGCAGCCCGGCGCCGCCGCCGGGTGCACCGCCGACAGCGGCACGGACGTCGCGGTGGTGCCCACCAGCAGCACGGCGAACGAGCTCGCACCGAAGCCGGTCGCCGTCATCGGCGCCACCGCGCCGAGCCACGGCAGCCCGTCGGCGCCCAGCGCGACCGGTCCGCTGCTGCCGCTGCAGCCCGCGCCGTGCTGCGTGGCCGACGCCGGGCACGGGCTGCGCAGGGTCGCGAGGTACGGCGAGGCGCCGCGACCGGTGACCAGGAAGGTGCCGCCGACCAGGAGATCGCCGTTCGGCGCGAACTGCAGCGCGTTGACGAAGCCGTCGACACCGCCGTCGACGGAGGTCCACTGCGTTCCGTTCCAGCGCCCCATGAACTCGCTCGTCACGCCCGAGCTGTAATGGCCGCCGACCAGGATGTCCCCGTCGGGCAGCGTCCGCAGTGCGCGGATCGTCGAACCGGCGACTGCGACGAGGTGCCAGAGCGCGCCGTCGTAGCGCGACAGGAAGGAGCCCGTGCTCGGGCCGAAGACGACGTCGAACGCGGCCAGGAGGTCGCCGTTCGGCTGCAGCTCCAGCGCGTAGCCCAGCGTCCCGGCCGGCGTACCGAATCCCGACCAGGCGCTGCCGTCCCACCGCGCGATGCCGGGTGCGATCGCCGACCCGGCCAACCCGAAGGTACCGACCGCGATCAGGTCGCCGTCGTCCTCGACGGCCATGGCCGCCACGCCGCCGTTGAGGCCATTGCCCATCGGCGACCACGCCGTGCCGTCCCAGCGCGCGATCCCGTTGGCCGGGGTGCCGCCCGCGATGCCGAAGCTGCCGGCGGCGACCACGTGGCCGTTGGCGAGCACGCCGAGCGACACCACGACCCCGTTGACGCCGGAGCCCAGCGGCGACCAGCTCGCGCCGTCCCACCGCGCGAGGTGCTGCGCCACGACGCCGCCGGCCGTCAGGAAGTCGCCGCCGACCACGACGTCGCCGTTCGGCAGCACGCAGGCACAGTAGGCAATGCCGTCGACGCCGGTGCCGAGCGGCGACCAGCTGCCGCCGTCGAACCGCGCGACGTGGTTGGCCGCGACACCGCCGAGCTGCGTGAACTCACCGACCGCGACGATGTCGCCATCGGGCAACCGCGCGAACTGCTGGACCGGACCGTTCGCGGGCTGCGGGCCGAACGTCGCCCAGGCGCTGCCGTTCCAGCGCGCGGTGCGGACGGCCGGCACGCCACCGATGACGGTGAACGAACCGCCGGCCCACACCTCGCCGTTCGCTGCCGGGACCAGCGCCGTAACCGAGGTCGCGTCGGGCACGCCGCTGCCGAGCGCGTGCCATGCGGCGCCGTCCCAGCGCGCGATCTTGTCGACGACGACCGGGCCGGCGGTGTCGAACGACCCGCCGACGACGACGTCGCCGTTCGCCTGCGTCGCCAGCGCGAGCACCTGCCCGGACGTCCCCGAGCCGAGCTGCGACCACGAGGTGCCGTCCCAGCGGGCGATGTTGTTGCCGACGCCGCCGCCCGCGGCGGAGAAGAACCCGCCGGCGATCAGGTCGCCGTTCGGATGGACCGCGAGCGCGAGCACCGCGCCGCCGGTGCCCGGACCGAGGGCCGACCACGACGCGCCGTTCCACCGCGCGATCGACAGGGCGGTGACGCCGCCCGCCGAAGCGAACAGGCCGCCGACGAACAGGTCGCCGTTGGTGGCCACGGCCAGCGCGTGCACCTCGCCGGCGGTGCCCGTCGACAGCGGTGACCACGAGGCGCCGTTCCACTCGGCGAGGCGGTTGGCGCTCACCCCACCGGCGGTCGAGAAGTTGCCGGCGGCGACGACGTTGCCGTTGGGCAGCAGCGCCAAGGCGTTCACGGGTCCGGCCGTGCCGCCGCCGACCGGCAACCAGGAGGTCCCGTTCCAGCGCGCCAGGTTGGCCGCCGGCGCGCCGCCCGCGGACTGGAACCGCCCGGCCGCGATCAGGTCGCCGTTCGGCAGCGGCAGCAGCGCGCGCACCGTGTCGTTCATGCCGCCGCCCAGCACCGTCCAGCCGCCGGCGCCGAGGTCGAACGTGGCGATCGCCCCCGGGAAGGTGCCGCCGACGACCGCGCGGGACGGGGCAGGGCCGGCGCCGTCCGGGTCCCACTCGGCCATGCAGAGCACGTTCTGGCCGAGGACCGCGACTCCCGGCAGCCACTGGGGCGCGCATTGGCCGCGCAGGCCGGCGGCGAGGAGAACGAGCGAGGGGACGAGAGCAACCAGTCGACGCATGGGGACACCGAGCCCGGTGGGCCTTCTCCTCACGACACGCCAGAAGCGTAGCGGCGAACGCTCCACCGACCAGGGCCGACCAGCGTCAGAGGGATCCGAGCACGAGCTGCAGCCCGTTCGACGACGGGATCTGCGCGAGCGCGGGCGGCCGGCCCGGTTCGACCCGGGCCCGCACTGCCCGAGGTGCCACGAGGTGCCACGTGGGGGGGGGGTCGCGGCGCCGCGGGCACGTGGCGATCGCCGCGCCCGGCGACGAGCTTCAGTTGCGCGGCGCCAGCACTTCGATCTTCTCGACGTCGAGCACGCGCAGGCTCTCGAAATCCGGCCGGCGGCGCGCGCCGACCAGCCCGATCTCGCAGTCGGTGAACAGGCTCAGGTCGTAGCGACCGCTGCGGCACGTCACCTCCATCAGCCGCTGGCCGCCCTTCTCGACGACGAAGCGGCCGGGGCCGGTCAGCCCCTTCTCCCAGCGCAGGAAGCCGACCGACTGGAACCGGTCGAGCGGGTCGGCGACGACCGCCGGCGGCAGGTCGTTGGTGACCGTCGCGGGTACCGGCTCGGCGTCGCGCACCGCGGTGGCCTCGATCACCCAGCGCTGCGCGCCGATGCGGCGCTTCAGCTCCTGCACCATCGGCGTCAGCGCCGAGGTCTCGTCGAGGCCGGCCAGCAACTCGTCGGTCGCGGACTCGATCGGGTCCAGCTGCTGCTCGGCGGTCGGCTTCTGCAGCTCCTGCTGGAAGTTCTGCTGCAGCGCCCCGAACTGCTGGCGGCGCTGGTCGGCCAGCTCGGCCGCGGCGGCCGCGGCGGCCAGCCGGTCGAGGTGCGCCTGCACCTGGCCGCGCTGCGTCTTCTCGAACTCGCTCCACGCCTTGGCGACGGTCTCGGGCGGCGTCGGGAACAGCTGCAGCTCCGCGTCGGGCAGCCAGCCGACGACGCCCGGGTGCCGCACGCGCCACCACTCGCCGTCTTCACCGATGACGAACAGCTCGGTGCCCTCGGCCAGGCTCGTCACCGGCGCCTCGCCGGACTGCGGGCGGTAGCGGAACGCGACGCCCTTGGCGTTGGTGTGGATCGCGCCGTCCTTGGGCTCGGACGCGAACTTCTTGTGCACGTAGCCGACCGGACCGATCGGCAGCAGCACCTCGCGGAAGCCCTGCTCGAGCCGCCCGGTCCGCAGCGCGGCGTCCTTCGCCAGCGCGTCCTCGTAGTGCGGCGAGTTCGCCGTCGGCCAGCAGCGCAGCTCGGCGCCGTCGACCAGCACGGTCGCCAGCACGGGCGGCGATGCGGGCGGGCTGGCGTCCGGCGAGCTGCCTTCCTGGGCCGCACTGGCGGCGCCTGTCCAGAACGATGCGGACACCGCGATCACCTGGGCGATCGCACGACCGTGCACGAGTTGCAAACGCATGGTTGTCTACCCTCCGGGAGTTCTGCCCCGCGTCCGCGAACCGCCGGGGACCAACCAAGCGGGAGACGCGCAAGACGACCTCACCATAGCCACGGCCCGAATCGCAGCCAAGCAACTCCCATGGGCCGCGACGACACCGGGCACTACGCTGCGCCCATGCTCGACGGCGGCCCGCCCTGGCTGGAACGGACCCTGCAGGTCCTGGACCTGCGGCGCCGCGACCGGTTGCTGCTGGTGCAGCCCGGCGGCGTCGCGTTGGCCGTCGCGGTCGCCGGCGTCGTCGGCGACCGCGGCGAGATCACCGTGCTGGAGCCCCGACGGCGCGCCGCCGAGGCCATCGCCAAGGCGCTGCCGCGGGCCGCCGTGCTGGCGTACGAGCCGAGCGCGGAGGAGCATTTCGGCGTCTTCGACGCCGTCCTGGCCCTGCCGCTCGCGGAGCCGCCGCTGCCGATCGAAGTCTGGGCGTCCCTGACCGCCACCAACCTGCGGCCCGGGGGCCGCTTCGTCGTCGACCTGCCCGGCTCCGATCCGTTTCCGGACGCCCGCCTGGCCGCCATCGACGCCAACCTGCCGTGCGCGGCGCGCTTCGCCATCGAACTCGCCGGCCCCAACGAGGCCGACCTGGTCCAGGCCCTGATCGCGCGCGGGCTGCGCCGGGTCGAGCCGCTGCTGGGCACCCACCTCGTGCGGTTCGGCTCGCCGTTCGACCTGGCCGAGCTGGTGGGGCGCGCGCTGCGCCTCGACGAGGACGAACAGCTGGCGCTCGGCGAGGCGATCGCGCGGCGCACGCAGTCGACCTCGACGATCGAGACGCTGGCGCAGCGCACCGCGATCGCCGGCATGCGCTGAGCCGGCGCGGCGCCGCGCGGGCTTTGGCGAGTTCGACGAGAATCCGTGTCCGTTCACGCCGCCGTCGTTCCCCATGGGGTGGCGGTGGTCCGCCGGATGGGACATGAGGCAGCCAGGACCGACGAGACGCCAGGGAACGGGATCGCGAACGCTGCACCGGTGCGAAGGGACGCGCCCGGTGCGGCCCGCGGACACCGGCCGGGCCACCGCCACCTTCGCGCCGCGACTACTCGGCGCGGAGCTCGAACACCAGCACGCCGAGGTCGCGGTCGTCGGGCGACTTGCCGAGTTCGCGCGGCTTGGCGGTCTCCGACTCGAGGGTCAGCTCGACCAGCACGTCGCGGCCGATCTCGGGCGGCAGCACGAAGCGGAACTCCTCGGCGCCGCCGGCAACGGTGACCTCGCCGAGTTCCTTGGCCTCCGCGAACAGCTTGAGCTGGTGGGGCCGCAGGGGACTCGCGAGCTTGCAGACGATCGCGCTCGCCGACGACGGCGGCTGCAGGTAGGCGTGCGCGCGGCCGCCGCACCAGCGATAGGCGACACCCGGCCCGGGGCGCTCGACGTCGTGGAAGCCGACGCCGAGGACACCGTCGTCGGTCTCGCCCATGACGATCGCCGCGCGGCGCGGCGCGGCGTCGCGGTCGAAGCCGCGGCCGACGAAGTGCTGGCCCTCGGCGACCCCCGGCGGCACCTCCTCGGCGCAGTGCATGCCGAACACCACGACGCCGAGGTCGCGGATGTCCTGCGACAGACCCGCATCGATGGGCCGCACGGTCTCGGACTCGATGGTGAACTCGAGCAGCTGGTCGCGCGGCAGGTCGGCCGGCAGCACGAAGCAGTAGTTGCCGGCGTGGGCGTCGACCGAGCAGGTGCCGAGCGCCTGATCCTCGGCGTAGAGCGTCACCTTGTGCGGCCGCAGCGGGCTGGCCAGGCGGAGCTGCACGACCTGGGTACCGCTCGGCGGCGCCAGGTAGAACCACGCGCGCCCCTTGCACCAGCGGTAGGCCGCGTCGGCGCCGGGCGGCTTCTCGAACGGGTGCCATCCCGACCCGATGCTGCCCTCGTCGGTGTCGCCCATCGCGATCGCGGCGCGCGACTTCGCCGACCAGCGATCGTGGAAGTTGTCGACGTCTCCCTGGTGCCCGCCCTCGTTGATGCCGGCGACCAGGAAGCGGCGCCCCTCCGCGTGCGAGACCTTGCGCAGCTTCTGCGTGCGCCGACGGCGCATCAGAAGCTGCGGCAGGCGCAACAGGTTCCAGCTCCACGCCTGCTTGATGATCTTGGCGATCTGACCGTGGAACTCGGGGTTGTGGCCGTCGCGGACCGCCTTCTCCAGCCACTCGATCCGGCCGCGGTCGTAGCGTCGGATCCGCGGCAGGATGGCGCGCAGCGACGCCCAGTCGAGGTTCTTGACCAGCGTCGCCCACCGGTTGCGCTCGCTCATGAAGCGCCGGCGGAACAACCGCCCCGGAGTCGCACCCGTGTCGCCGTGGAAGTCGTGCCGGACGACCGCCATCGGCGCGTACAGGTTGTGGTAGCCGGCGAGGCGCAGGCGCCAGGCGAGGTCCGTGTCCTCGTAGTACATGAAGAACGCGGGGTCGAAGCCGCCGACCGCGTCGAGCGCGCTCTTGCGATAGAGCACCGCGCCACCGCAGCCGCCGAACACCTCCTCGGGCATCGGCGACGGGTTCTCGTCGCGCTCGCCGACCTGGCGGTCCCAGCCCCAGCCGGCCTCGTTGATCTCGATCGCGGTCGAGTTGATCAGCGTCGGACAGCGATGGAACAGCATCTTGCTGCCCACCGAGCCGATCGACTCGTCCATCTCGGCGCAGCGCACCAGCTCGGTGATCCAGTTGCGCGCCGCGTAGGCGTCCTGGTTGAGCAGCGCGATGTACTTCGCGTTCGACGTGCGGAACACCAGGTTGTTGCCTTCGGCGAAGCCGAGGTTCTCGGTGCTCGCGATCAGCTTGATCTGCGGGAAGTTCGTGCGCACGAACTCGGCCGTGCCGTCGGCGCTGGCGTTGTCGACGACGACCACCTCGAGGTTCGGGTAGTCCTGGTCGAGGAGCGTCTGCAGACACGGCCCGACGATGTCCTTGCTGTTGTAGCCGATCACCACCGCGGTGACCGCCGGCCAGTCCTGCGGCGCTGGCTTCGGCGGCTGCATGCCGCGCAGCTTCGAGGCGACGTCGCGCAGCCCGAGCGCCGCCGCGGCGAGATCGCCGCTGTGCAGACCCGGCACCACATGGACCGCGGCGTTGGGCGCCTTGGCGCGCAGCGCGCGGGCGTCGTCGTCGCTGCCGACGACCACCGCCCTGCTCATCTCGGCCAGTTCGGCGGCGAGATCGGCGCCGCGGCCGAGATCGCGCACGAACGGCAGCTTCCGGCCCCGCAGGTCGGCGTCGAAGCAGGCGCGCAGACGGCCGAGCTCGAGCGAGGGCAGGATCAGCACGCCCGGGTGACTGCGCACGAAGCGCAGCTGGTGCAGGTGCAGCGGATCGTCGCCGACCAGATACACCGGCAACCCCACGTCCCCGGCCTTCTGCATCGGCGGCAGATCGCACAGCGCCCGCAGCTGGGCCGTCGGCACGAGCCCGGCGCGAACGCGATATGGCGTCTCGACGAGCGCGACGACGGGTTCGTACTGCTGCAGCTCGCGCAACAGACCGGCGGCGAGGCCAGCGGACGGGATCGTCCACGGCGGCAGTGGAGCAGAGAGGGCCAGCTTCATGCGCGGGCTGTTCATCGGCATCGACGCCGACGCTGTCAAAGTCATTCCACGGCGGACGCGTCCCGTGAATGTGGCGGCGCAACCGCCGATTGAACCACATCGCGACCTGCCCGTTGGCATCGGCCGCTTTGCCCCGATCCAACACCATGTCTCCCTCCCCACTCCATCCCTCCATCGTGAAGATCTGCAGCGGTGCGGCCCTGCTGGTCGGCCTGATCCCCTCGGCGACGGCCCAGGTCGTGAACCCGGCCGACAAGCAGGTCCCGCCGCCCCAGGATCAACGGCACCAGCCCGTCGTCGTCGAAGGGCGGCGCGTGTCGGACCTCCGCGAGGAGGACCGCATCGGCAGCTACCAGCAGCCCGAGTGGACCTCCCACCGCCGATTCGCCGAGACCCGTGTCTACGTCCGCCCCGAGGGCCAGGTCGAGTTCGAGTACTGGCTCATCCCCGAGATCCCGGACGGCGGCGGCCCGACCGAGACCAAGACCCAGTACGAGTTCGAGTTCGGCCTGCCGGGTCGGTTCCAGCTGGACCTGTACCTCGTGTCGCACCAGGACGGCAACGAAGGCAGCTCCGGCTTCGACGAGCAGAAGCTGGAGGTCCGGCACGCGTTCGCCGACTGGGACGAGATCTGGGGCAACCCCACCGCCTACCTCGAGTGGTCGGCGCGGGACCAGGCGCCGGACCACGTCGAGGCCAAGCTGCTGTTCGGCGGCGAGATCGACACGAGCTGGCACTGGGGCGCGAACCTGGTCTACGAGCAGGAGACCGGCGGACTGCGCGAGAGCGGGTACCAGGTCACCGGCGGGGTCAGCAAGACCATCCTCGACCAGCGCCTCTCCGTCGGCGGCGAAGTGAAGGTGGGCCTGATCGACGACGAGAGCGATCGCGGCAACTTCGCCGAGGAGGTCCTCGTGGGGCCCAGCGTGCAGTTCCGGCCCACGCCCAACTCGCACATCGACGTGGCACCGCTGGTCGGCCTGACCGACGACTCGCCCGACGCGAAGATCACCATCCTGTTCGGTTGGGAGTTCTGACGGGTCGGCCCGACGGCCGGGGCGCTGCCGCACCCCTTCCGACGGCGCCGCCCCTTGGTCGCGGGCGCCACAGTCCGCATGATGGTCCCCGCAGCACGTGAACCGCCGTCCCCGAGTCCGACCCGAGACCCTGCGCCGCCGCGCCTACGCGGCGTCGGCGGCGCTGCACGCCGTCGGCATCGGCGGCGCCCTGGTGCTGGCCGCCAGCGTGGCACCGGACGCGGCGTGGTCGTTCTCGCGCACGCAGCCGTCCCGATCGTCACTCTGGGCCGAGGTGCAGGTCGCGCCCGAGGTCGCGCGGATCGCGCCGGCGCCGCCGATCCGGCCCGAGCCGGAGGTGCCGGCGCCGGCCCCTACGGCGACCGAACCCCAGCTGCCGTTGCCTGGCATCCCGCCGATGGAGGTGGACCCCATCGTCGCCGCGCCGCCCCAGCCGGTGCGCGATGCCGTGGCCACGACCGAACTGCTGTCGCGCCTGCAGCCGCGCGAGACGGTCCAACCAGCCGAGCCGGACGCCGAACCGGCGACCCCATCCGCACAGGTGCCGCAGGAGCCCGCCGACCCGAGCCCGGCCGTCGACGGCGGCGTCGTGCAGCCGACCCCGGAACCGGGCCGCAACGAGCCGCCGGCCTACCCGTTCGTCGCCTGGCGTCGCCGCATCGAAGGCACCGTGACCGTGCTGCTCGAGATCGACCGCGAGGGCGCGGTCACCGCGGCGCACATCGAACAGAGTTCGGGCAGCAGCGCGCTCGACGACGCCGCGCTGGCGCAGCTGAGCCGCTGGCGCTTCGAGCCCGCCCGCCGAAGCGGCGTCGCCGTACCCGGCACGTGGCGCCAGATCGTCGAGTTCCGGCTGCGCAACTGACGGCGGAGTCCGAGACACCACCGCGCCGTGATCTGCACCCGGGGCGCCGGTCGGCGTCGCCCCGCCGCGACTACATCCCCTGGTAGGCCGGCCCGCCGCCGCCCTCGGGAGTGACCCAGTTGATCACCTGGTATGGATCCATGATGTCGCAGGTCTTGCAGTGGACGCAGTTGCTGGCGTTGATCTTGAGGTCGACGCCGTGCTTGCGCCCCGGCTTCTCCTCCATCTCGTAGACCGCAGCGGGACAGAAGTGCTGGCAGGGGTTGCCGAACTCCTCGACGCACCGCGTGGAGCACAGGTCGGGCTCCGTCACGACCAGGTGGCACGGCTGGTCCTCCTCGTGCATGGTGCCCGAGCTGTACACGCTGGTCAGCTTGTCGAACGTCAACGTGCCGTCCTCGGGCAGCTTGCCCGCCACCGGCTTGCCGCCGCCGCCGAAGTACTCGCCGACCTTCTGCATGTAGGCGTGACCGGCCTTGCTCTTCAGGTGGTCCGACCACAGGAAGCCCTTGCCGCCGAACAGCTGCGCGAAGCCCGCGTTCAGCAGGCCCATCGTCCGGCCCTTGTGGAAGCCCTGGTGGAAGTTGCGGCACTTGCGCAGCTCCTCGTGCATCCAGTCCTGCTCCATGCGCGTGCGGTAGCCCTGGGTGACCGACGCGCCGAACTCGCCGCGCTTCAGGGCGTCGAACGCCGTCTCGGCCGCGAGCATGCCGCTGCGGATCGCGAGGTGGATGCCCTTGAGGCGCATGCTGTTCATCACGCCGGCGCTGTCGCCGACGATCAGGAAGCCGTCGCCGAAGCACCTGGGCATGGCGAACAGGCCGCCCTCGGGCAGCGTCTTGGCGCCGTAGCGGATCAGCTTGCCGCCGGTCAGGAACGCGCGGACCTTCGGGTTCAGCTTCATGCGCTGCAGCTGACGGTGCCCGTCCATCGTCGGGTCGCGGTAGTCGAGACCGACCACGAGTCCCACCGACACGAGGTTCTTGCCGCCCTCGGTCGGGCCCATGCCGTAGACCCAGCCGCCGCCGAAGGTCTTCGTGTCGAGCGGGTAGCCCATCGTGTGCACGACGAGGCCGGGCGGGCACTGGCCACCCGGCACCTCCCAGATCTCCTTCACGCCGATGCCGTAGACCTGCGGGTTCTCCCCCTGGAGGTTCAGGTCGGCCACGAGCTGCTTGGTCAGCGACCCGCGGCTGCCCTCGGCCAGCACGACCAGCTTGCC
Organism: Planctomycetota bacterium; assembly: GCA_050245995.1. Lineage (GTDB taxonomy): Bacteria > Planctomycetota > UBA1135 > UBA1135 > UBA2386 > JBFWWV01. The sequence goes on from JBFWWV010000003.1 coordinate 248,509, forward strand.
GCTGAGGATGCCGCCGGGCTCGTAGCTGCCCTTGTGCTCGCCATTCTTGTCGACACCGGCGTCCTGCAGCTGGACGCCCGTGACCTTGTCGCCCTCGCGCACGAGCTGCGCACCCGGGAAGCCGGGGAACACCTGCACCCCCTTCTCCTCGGCGATGGCACCCAGCCACTGCACGAGCTTGTTGAGGCTGACGATGAAGTTCCCGTGGTTCCTCAACGGCGGCGGCGTGATCGGCAGCTTGAAGCCGCCCGACTCCGTCAGCCACAACGCGTAGTCGGTCGTGACCTCGGCCTCGATCGGCGGCGGCGGCGTGCGCTTGCGCCAGTCCGGCAGCAGCGCGTCGAGCCCCTTGGGATCCATGACCGCACCCGACAGCGAGTGCGCGCCGAGCTCGGCGGCCTTGTCGATGACCACCACTTCGGGCGCCAGCGCCTCCCCCTTGCCGGTGCGCTCGACCTCTTCGTTGTGGCGCGCGACCAGGTTCTGCAGGTGGATCGCGGTGGCCAGCCCGGAAGGGCCGCCGCCGACGATCACGACGTCGAACTCCATCACGTCACGTTCGGTCATGCGCAGATTGCTCGGTGCACGGGGGTGGTCTAACGATGCCGCGTTCGCGGGCGCTGGTTACCCCGATCGGGGTCGCCACTAGCTCGCGGTGAGCAGCCATCCAGCCGGACCGGCGGGGCCGCCCGGGCAATGTGGCCCGAAGCGGAACCACAGGCAAGGCTGGATCGTCCACCTGATCCCGTCCATGAACCGCATCTACACGCTGCCGGAGGCCAACCGGGTCCTGTGCCTGGTCATGGCGATCGCCAAGGAGTTCGTCGATCGGCGCAACCAGCGCCGGACGCTGCAGCGGGAGCGCGACCAGCTGCAGCAGGCCCGGACGCCCGAGGGCGTGCGCAGCGGGCTTTGCGAACTGGACATCCGCATCAGCGAGCAGGAGGAGGCCATGGCCGTCTGCCGCCGCGAGATCGAGGACATGGGCATGTCGGTGCTGCGCACCAACCCGCTTACGGTGCACATCCCCGGCCAGAGCAAGTCGGGCCCGGTCGTCTTCTGCTGGGAAGAAGGGGAAGGCACCGTGTGCTTCGGTCACCCCATCGGCGAAGAAGAAGAGGCCCGCCGCCCGCTGCGACTCAAGGCGATCTGACGCGCGCGGCGCCGACGTCCGCTCGGACGCACGGCGCCCGACCCGCCGCGCCGCGCACGATGCTGCGGCGCCCGCCCTCGCGAGGTGCCCACCCACAACATCTGGCACCTGGCCCGGCGACGGAGAGCCATCGGCAGATCCGAGCAAAGACCATCCGCGCCCTGGTCTGCGACCCGCCCGGCGGCGAACATCGGCGACGACGATGTTCCACTGCGTGATCCTCTACCGGCTCAAGCCGGGCATCCCGCTCGACCGCGTGCGCGGCGCGCGCACCGCGCTCCAGGCGCTGGTCGAGACCCTGCCCGGCGTCGAACTGTTCACGGTCACGCACAACCTCGCCGCGGACTCCGGCGGCTTCAATCTCGCGCTGTTCTCCGCGTTCGAGAACCGGAACGCCTGCGAGATCTTCCTGCGCCACCCGGAGTACCTGCGCGTCTGGACCGAGCAACTCGAGCCCGTGGTCGCCGACCACCTGACGGCCCAGGGTCAGGCCGACTCGATCTGACCCGCGCGGCAGTCCGGGGACCGGCGCCGGGAGCAGCCCGCGGCGGACCCGCAGCCCGTCCCGCAGCGACCCCGACCCCGCCAGATCGGGCCCCACTTCGCCGGTGGCGTCGGACGGAGCGGCGATTGGCGTTCAGGCCCGGGCTCGCCGTGGCCGATGCCCGGACCGAGCCTTGGCCCCCCGCACCGACAGCCCGACTGCGGAAAGTCCCCGACCCCGCCAGCCCGCCCGAACGGCGCCGCGCCGAGCGGCGCCGCTGCGGCCGGCGGGGCGACAGGCCCTGGCCGGCAGCCACGCCTGCCTGGCGCTCGCCACGGGCCTGTTCCTGTGGCTCGCGGTCGACCGCGGGCTCGCCGAGGCCGTCGTCCCGGCGGCGCTCGCGGGCACCGGCGCCGCGCTGACGCTGGCGGCGATGGCATCGAGCCACCGACAGCTGCGCCGGAACGTCGTCGGTCCCATCGCGCAGGTGGTCGCGACGATCGAGGCCTGCGCCGTCGATCGGCGGGCCGGTCGGTGCGGCCCGCAGCGCACCGCCGACCTGCAGCAGCTGGCGACCTCGGTCGACTCGATGCTCGAGCAGATCGACCGCGTGGAGTCGGGCTCGGCGTCGATCCTCGAGGCGGCGCGCGACGCGGTCGTCACGATCAACCACCGCGGCGTCATCCAGACCTTCAACCCGGCCGCCGAGCAGATGTTCGGCTACCCGGCAGGGGCGATCATCGGGCACAACGTGGCGCGGCTGATGCCCGAGGTGCACGCGCGCCGCCACGACGGCTACATCTCGCGCTATCTCGAGACCGGCGTCGCGAAGGTGCTCGGGTTCCCGCGCGAGGAGATCGGCCTGCGCGCCGATGGGTCGACGTTCCCGATCTCGCTGTACATCGCCCGCGTCGACGACGGCTCCGAGCAGCCGCGGTTCTGCGGCATCGTCCGCGACATCACCGAGCAGCAACAGGTGGAGCGCGAGGTGCTGCTGCACGCGATGCAGATCGAACAGACCAACGTGCAGCTTGCGCAGGCCAAGTTCGAGGCCGAGGACGCGCGCGCGCAGGCCGAGACGGCGAACCGCTCGAAATCCGAGTTCCTGGCCAACATGAGCCACGAGATCCGGACGCCGATGACGGCGATCCTCGGCTTCACCGAGAACCTGCTCTCCGAGCGCCTCGACGCCGCCGAACGACAGCAGTCGCTGGAGACGATCCGACGCAACGGCGAGCACCTGATGGCCCTGATCAACGACATCCTCGACCTGTCGAAGATCGAGGCCGGGCGGCTCGACGTCGAGCGCATGCGCTTCTCGCCGGCGGCGCTGGTCGCCGACGTGGCCTCGTCGATGCGGGTGCGCGCCGACGGCAAGGGCCTCGGCCTGCGCATCGAGTTCGACGGACCGATCCCGGCGACCGTCGAGTCCGACCCGACCCGCCTGCGCCAGATCCTGATCAACCTCTGCGGCAACGCGATCAAGTTCACCGAGGAGGGCGGCGTCACGATCCGCGTCGGCACCGAGACCACGGCGCACGGCACGCTGCTGGCGTTCGCCATCGCCGACACCGGCATCGGCCTGAGCGCCGATCAGGTGAAGCGGCTGTTCCGCCCGTTCGAGCAGGCCGACAGCTCCACCACCCGGCGCTTCGGCGGCACCGGCCTGGGCCTCAACATCAGCAAGCGGCTGGTCGAGCGCCTGGGCGGCACCATCGAGGTGGAGAGCCGGCCCGGGGCGGGCAGCACGTTCCACTTCACCATCGACCCGGGCCTGCTGCACAGCGTGCCGATGCTCACCGACGTGCAGGAGGCGCTGCAGACGCGCCTCACGACCAGCGCGGCCCTGCCGACGAAGGCGCCGATGGCGCGCCTGCACGGCCGCATCCTGCTGGCCGAGGACGGCCCCGACAACCAGCGGCTGATCCGGTTCCTGCTCGAGAAGGCCGGCGCCGAGGTCGCCGTCGTGGGCGATGGCAGGGCCGCCGTCGAGCAGGTCCTCGACGCCGAGAGCGCCGGCCGGCCGTTCGACCTGGTCCTGATGGACATGCAGATGCCCGTCCAGGACGGCTACGAGGCCACCGGCGAGCTGCGCCAGCGCGGCTACGACCGCCCGATCGTGGCGCTCACGGCCAACGCCATGGCCGGCGACCGCGAGCGTTGCCTGCGCGCGGGTTGCACCGAGTTCGCGCCCAAGCCGGTCGACCGCCGGGCGCTGCTGGCGCTGCTGGCGACGATGCTGCCGCCGGCGCCGGCGGCGGACGATCCCGGCCCGCCTCGCCCGTGAGAGCCAACCCGTGAAAGCCCGCCCTTGAAAGCGGCGCGCCGGGCGATGCAATGCGTCCGATGAGCATCGTGAAGCGCATTGCAGTGACCGGGGCCGCCGGTCAGATCGGCTACAGCCTGCTGCCGATGATCGCGTCGGGCGGCGTGTTCGGTCCGAACGTCAAGGTCGTCCTGCAGCTGCTCGAGGTGACGCCGGTGCTGCCGGCGCTCGAGGGCGTCAAGATGGAGCTGCACGACTGCGCGTTCCCGCTGCTGCAGGACGTGACCTGCTCCGACAAGCCCGAGGTCGCGTTCAAGGACGCGGACCTCTGCATGCTGGTCGGCAGCAAGCCGCGCGGCAAGGGCATGGAGCGCAAGGACCTGATCCTCGACAACGGCCCGATCTTCGTCGGCCAGGGCCGCGCGATCGCCAGCGCCGCCGGCCCGGACGTGCGCGTCGTCGTGGTCGGCAACCCGTGCAACACCAACTGCCTGATCGCGATGAAGAACGCCAAGGGCGTGCCGCCCGAGCGCTTCACGGCGATGACGCGCCTCGACCAGAACCGCGCCAAGGCGCAGCTGGCGCTGAAGGCCGGCAAGCACTGGTCGCAGGTCAAGAACGTGATCATCTGGGGCAACCACAGCAACACGCAGTACCCCGACTGGCACCACGCGACGATCGACGGCGTCCCGGCGCAGAAGGCGGTGAACGACGACGCCTGGCTGCAGGGCCCGTTCCTCAAGACCGTGCAGGAGCGCGGCGCCGCGGTGATCGCCGCGCGCGGCAAGTCGTCGGCGCTGTCGGCGGCGCAGGCCGCGGTCGACCACGCGCACAGCCTGTTCCGCGTCGTCGACAAGGCCGACACCGCGGCGCTGTGCGTGCTCAGCGACGGCAGCTACGGGACCCCGGAGGGGATCATCTCGAGCTTCCCGTGCACGACCGACGGCAAGGGCAACTGGCAGATCCAGAAAGGCTTCGATCTCCAGGACGACTGGTCCAAGCAGCAGGCGAAGCGCTCGACCGACGAGCTCGTGCAGGAGCGCGAGATCGTCCAGCACCTGCTGGGCTGAGCTGCTCCGGGCGCGCGTCGCCTCAGCGCCGCAGGCGGAGGCGACCGAGCTCCCGCTCGCCGGCGCGCACGATCAGCTCCCGCGCCGAGGCGTCGACGCCGAGCGCCGCGACCAGCATGCTCGAGGACAGCGCCAGGGCGTTCGGGGCGGACCACACGGGAGCCGCCCGGCCGCGCTCGTCCAACGCGGCGACCTCGGCCCCCGCCAGTTCGGCGCCGCGGATCACGCCGGCGAACCAGAGCCACGACCGCCGCTCGACGCGCACGACCAGTTCGTCGAGGCCGGCGGCCGGCAGCGGCAGGCGCATCGGCACGACGCCGGCGCCGGCGACGCCCAGTTCGCTCGCCGCGAGCTGCCCGGCGTCGAGTTCGAAGCCCCCGCGCGCGTCCGCGACGACCCGCGACGCCAGGTGCATCGCCGCCTCCCCTTCGAGGGCCCAGGCGCTCGGTCGCAGCAGCCCGACGACCGCGCCGGCGACCGGCGCACCGTGCCGGTCCAGCACGCGGCCGGCGACGCGGCCGATCCCGGATCGGGGCGCCTCATCCGCGGCGATGCGCGCCGCCGGCGCCCGGACGAACGCGGACGATCGGCCAAGACGCTGCGCGTCGGCAGCGGGCCGCCGCAGGACGACCGAACGAGCGTGCACCAGGTCGCCGTCGAGCGGCTCGCTCACGTCGGCGAAGTCCGGGTGACGGGCGACGAGGCGGGCACCGAGGCCCATGGGCGACGCCGGCAACGTGAACCAACCACCGGCGTCGCTCCATGTGCGCCACGGCCCGCGCACGTGCACCGCGCGCACCAGCGCCCCGGCGGGCAGCTCGACCGGCAGTTCGACCGTCACCTCGACCGCGAGCTCGACGTCGGCCGCGGCCGCGCCGTCCGCCGTGACGACCCGTCCGTGGACGCAACCGGCCGGCGCCACGACCAGCGCGCGCCGGTCCCCGGCGCACAGCGCCAGCAACGGCGAATCGACCGCGACCAGGCCGCGCCCGGGCACGACCCCGAGCGGCTCGCCGTCGACGGCGCCGTCCGGCCCGCTCAGGACGCGGTGGCCTTCGCGCGTGACGACCGCAGCGCCCGACACCGGCCGCCACGACAGGTCGACGACCAGCCGGGTGGCCGGCTCACCGCTGACGCGCGCAGCGCCGGTTTGCGCCGGCGACGCCGCCGCCGATGCGGGACGCTGCGCGACCCGCTCTGCGACGCGACGCACCGGCTCGTCACCGCCGCCCGCGGGCGGCAGCGGCAACCCGCCGCCGCCTGACGGCAGCGACAGCGCTGCCAACGCCGCCGCTCCGAACGCCGCCAGCGACCACTGCTGCCATCGCATCGGTGGGCGCCCTTCGTTCAGCGCTTGCCGGCCAGCAGCGGCTGCATCGCCGCCTCGAGGTCGGCGAGCCGCTCCGCCATCGCCTCGAGCGACGCCATGCGCTGGCGCAGCTCGGCGTTGTCGGCGGCGAGGGCCTCGTTGCGCTTCGAGAGGTCCTCGTTGCGCCCGTCGAGCTCCCGCAGCGCCTCGACGGCGAGCGCCTCGAAGCCGCTGATCGTCACCGCCTTCGTGCCGTCGGGCCGCTCGATGACCCACTGCGGGAACACCTGCTCGACCTCCTGGGCGACGAAGCCGATCTGCTGGCCCGCAGGGCACAGGCCGCCGGGCTGCTTGTAGAAGAACGTGTGACCGCGCAGCGCGAGCAGGTGATCGAGCGAGCCGGTCAACGGCTCGATGTCGCGCTTGAGGCGTCGATCCGAGATGGCCGCCCAGGTGCCGCCGCCCGGCTTCACGGCCAGCCCGTCGGTGCGGAACACGAACCGATCCTCGCCGCTGCCATTGGTCGTGCGGATCCGGAAGAAGTCCTCGCTCCCCGTCGCGGTCATGTCGTCGCCGATGTAGAGATCGACGCCGGACTGGTTGCCGGCGCTCGCGAACGCGACCCGCTGGAAGTAGATCGCGTCGGTGTTCTCGTTGGCGCTGCCGAACTGCAGCCGCTGACCGCTGTCGACGCGCAGCGCGCCGCCCGCGACGTGCAGGCGATCGGTCGGCGTCGTCGTGCCGATGCCGACGTTGCCGTTCTGCAGCACCGTCATGCGCGTGGCGTCACTGTTGGTCTGCACGACGAAGTTGCCGCCGGAATCCTGGCCGACGTCGATCCGGTTGTTGCCGCCGCGGAACCGGTGCTGCGCCCCCTCCCCGGCGCCGACGACCGACTGGCTGACCAGGCGCGTGCCCTGGAACAGGTCCGGCGCCGGGCGGACGCCGAACGAGCCGTTGACGCTGCCGGCGCCGAACGAGATCGGGAGGCCGTGCGCGGCGGCCAGCTGAGCCGGCGTCATCAGCACACCCACGGCGGGGCCGTCGAACGCGAGTACCTCGTCGAGCGTGTCCGCGATCGTCGTCGACGCCGTCATGGCCTGCGCCGCGGCGGCCGCGGCCTGGTCGGCGGCGGTACTGGCCTGGTCCGCGGTCGTTCGGGCGGCGATCGCCTTGCCGTTGACGTCGTTGAAGTTCGCCATCACGTCGTCGGCGTTGGCGGGCGTGCCGTTGCTCAGCGTCCGCGGCAGTGCCTGCGCGAGCGCCGGCGTGGTCAGTGCGAGCAGAGCGAAGATCTTGGTGTTCATCGGGAGGTCTCCTGGGCGAGGTCGTGGGACGGAACGAAACGAACGGACGGACTCGGCGCCGGCGACGGCAGCCGAGGTGCGGTCGCGGACCAGTTGGCCGCGTTCCAGTTGCCCTGGCCCCAGGCCAGGGCTGGCAGGCCGGGACCGGGGCCGGGGCCAACGTTCCCCGTGTCCCCGCCGCCGCCGCCGCCGCCGCAGGCGCAGAGCGCCAGACAGACCGCGGCCGTCGACCCGCGCCGCGCGCGGGTCTTGGTCATGCACTTCATGGTGTCCTTCTTCCGTGTGGGAGTCGCCGATCACGGCGCCCGTCGGGCGACGTCTCGGCTCGAACGGAAGTGCGCCAGCATGGCGCAGCGCGGCCAGAGGTTTTCTCCGGCCCGCGCGCGAGGACACCGGGCACCGCGCGGTCGGACATCGCCGGCCGCGCGCGCGGACGCTCAGCGCATCGGCGCGGCGAGGTCGACCGGCATCGGCTGCGGCCAGGTCGACGTCGACATCTGCAGCTGCGTCCGCAGCAGCGCGGCGGTGTGCGTCGCGCCGGCCCCCGGCGTCGTGAACGTCAGCGTCTCGCAGCACATCGGGCATTGCATCTCGACGCTGTCACCCGGGCGCGGCGGATCCGAGCGCACGAACTCGACGATCGTGAAGCAGCACGGGCAGTCGACGGCCAGCTCGACGGCGGTCGTCTCGGCCTCGGGCGCGGAGTTGGTGGCGCAGCCGGTGAGGGCCAGGGCCACGGCCAGCGCGGCCGGACGCGATAGGCGGTGGATCATGCCCTGGTATCGGCGCGTCGGGGCCGCGCACTGCAATCGGAACCGCGCCCGCGGAAGGCCCGACCCGGGATCGCCGATCCGGGATCCGGGCAGGGGATCGCAGGGCCGGCCGTAGAGTCCCGGCATGAAGCGCCCGCGGTTGCCGCCGGTGGTCTGGGCCCTGGGCGCGGTGTCGTTCTGCAGCGACGTCGCCAGCGAGATGATCGTGCCGCTGCTGCCGGTGTTCCTGGCGCAGCTGGGCGGCACCCGGCTGGACCTCGGCCTGCTGCAGGGCGCCAGCGACCTCTGCGTCGCCGCTCTCAAACTGCTGAGCGGCTGGATCAGCGACCACCAGCGCCGGCGCAAGCCGTGGATGCTCGTGGGCTACGGCCTGTCGGCGCTGCTGCGACCGCTGTTCGCGGTGGTCGCGACGCCGTGGCAGGCGGTCGCGGTCCGCACCGCCGACCGGGTCGGCAAGGGGCTGCGCTCGGCGCCGCGCGACGCGCTGCTGTCGGGCGCCGTCGATCCGTCGGTGCGCGGCCGCGCATTCGGAGTGGTGCGCGGTCTCGACCACGCCGGCGCGGTGCTCGGCGCGCTCCTGGCAGCGCTGCTGCTGGCGATCGGCGTCGAGACCCGCACGGTGTTCGCGCTGGCGCTGCTGCCCGGCGTCCTCGGCGTGCTGGTGATCGCGCTCGCCGTGCGCGACGCGCCGGCACCCCCGTTTCGTGACCGGGCCCCGGTGCCCCGCGGCCGGCTGCGGCCGCTGCGCCCGTTCCTGGTCGTCGTCGCGCTGTCGGCGTTCGGCGCCGGCACCGACCTGTTCGTGCTGGCCCGCGCCGGCGAGCTCGGTACGGCACCGGCGCTGCTGCCGATCCTGTGGGCGGTGCTGCACGCGGTGCGGTCGCTGCTGGCGGCGCCGCTCGGCGGCTGGTCCGACCGGCTCGGCCGCCGGCGCGTCATCGCCGTGGGCCTCGTCGCACACGCCGCGGTGCTGGGGCTGTTCGGCGCCGCCGACGGCGCCCTGGCGGTGTGGCTGCTGATGCCGCTGCTCGGCCTGCACGCCGCGTTCACCGAGGGCGCCGAACGCGGCCTCGTCGCCGACCTGACCGGCGGCCACCGCCAGGGCACCGCATTCGGCGTCTACCACGCGGTGCAGGGGCTGGCCGGGTTCGCGGCGCCGCTCGCGCTCGGCGCACTCTGGGACCGGGCCGGCGCCGGCGTCGCGTTCGGCGTCGCCGCGGCGACGTCGGCGCTGGCCGCCGCGGTGTTGCTGGCCGCCGTCGCCGAGCCCGGGCGACCGCGCGCTTGAGTTCGCGCGCCCGCCGCGCTCAAACGCACCGCGCCCCATGGACCTCAGCGCGATCCTGATCACCGTCGCCGCCGGCATCGCGATGGGCGCGATCAACAACGTCGCCGGCGGCGCCGGCGTGCTGGGCCTGCTGGCGTTCGAACACGCGTGCGGCCTGCCGCTGTCGGTCGCCAACCCGTCGACGCGGCCGGCGGCGCTGGCGATCGGGCTGTTCAGCTTCCTCGGCTATCTGCGCGCCGGGAAGCGTCCGCCGGCGCGGGTCTGGCTCGGCTCGCTGGCGGCGATCCCCGGCGCGATCGTCGGCACCCGGCTCGCGCTCGAGTTGCCGGACCTCGTGTTCCGCGGCTACCTGGCGGCGATCATGGTGGCGCTGCTGGTGCAGATGCTGCGACCGCGCCGCAGCGGCCCGGAGCGCCCGCCGCGGCCGTGGCTGGCGCCGATCGGCTGCTTCCTGATCGGCGTGCACCTCGGCTACGTGCAGATCGGCACCGGCCTGCTGGCGATCCTGGTGTTCACCACCGCCTACTCGCGCGACCTCGTGAGCGTCAGCGCCGCCAAGAGCACCACGGTGATCCTGGCCTCGCTGACCAGCGTGCACGGCTTCTGGACCAGCGACGCGATCCGCTGGGAACCCGGCCTGTGGCTCGCGCTCGGCACCGCGATCGGCGCGTTCCAGGCCAGCCGCTGGGCGGTGGCAAAGGGCACCGCCGTGCTGCGCCGGATCGTCGTGGCGATCGCGGTGCTGACGCTGGTCGACCAGCTGGTGCACATCGCGCAGCTGCTGCGGTGACGCGCGGCGACCTCGCCCCTATCGTGCCCGCATGAGCCGCCACGTCGTCCTGACCGGTGCCAGCTCCGGCATCGGCGCTGCCTGCGCCCGCGCGTTCCACGCGCTCGGCGATCGTCTGTCGCTCGGCGCCCGCCGCGCCGAACGGCTCGCGGGCGTGGCCGAAGGCGCGTTCTGCCAGCAGCTCGACGTGACCGATGCGGGCAGCGTCGAACGGTTCCTGGCCGCGGCCACGGCGGCGCACGGCCCGATCGACGTGCTGGTCAACTGCGCCGGCCTGGCGCGCGGGACCGAGACCATCGCCGGCGGCACCGGCGAGGCGTGGCGCGAGATGATCGAGACCAATGTGCTCGGGCTGCTGGAGGTCACGCGGCGCGTGCTGCCGACGATGGTCGAGCGCCGACAGGGCCACGTCGTGGTGATCGGCTCGATCGCCGGCCACAAGGCCTACGTCGGCGGCGGCGTCTACTGCGGCAGCAAGCGCGCGCTGCAGCCGATCTGCGAGGCGATGCGCATGGAGACGCTCGGCTCCGGCGTGCGCGTCACCAGCGTCGACCCGGGTCTGGTCGAGACCGAGTTCTCGCTGGTGCGGTTCCGCGGCGACCAGGACCGCGCCGCCAAGGTCTACGCCGACACGCGGCCGCTGCGCGCCGAGGACGTCGCCGCCTGCGTCGTGTTCGCGACGCAGCAGCCGCCGCACGTCAACATCGAGACGCTGGTGGTGATGCCGACCGACCAGGCCAACCCGCAGATGGTGCACCGCGGCGGGCGCTGACCGCGACGCCGGCCGCGTCGCGCCTACTCGACGTGGACCGTGAGCACCAGGCGCCTCCCCTTGGCGGCGAGCGCGATCTTCGCCGCCGCCGGCAGATCCTCCGGGCGCACCCTCCGCGGCAACGCCGCGCCGAACAGCTCGACCATCGCGGGCACCCGGACGTCCAACGTCAGCAGGCTCTCGTCCGGCAGCGCGGCGCGCTCGATCTTGCCGTCGAGGGCCGCGTCGACCATCCCGCGCGCCTCGGACTCGTTGCCGGACATCACCAGGAAGCCGGCCGCGGCGGCGGTGAACGAGGTCGTCTCCCCGTCGGGCATCACCGGGTTGGGCGGGCCGTCGTTGGTGACGTGGGACTTCAGGAACGTGACCCCGCGATGCTCGAACGCCGCCGGCGTCACCGTGACCTCCATGTTCCGATCGAGCAGCCGCTGGCCGCGGATCGCGTCCTGGTACTCGCCGCTCGTGAACATGTCCTGCAGCGTCTCGGCCTTCTGGAAGCCCAGGATCATCTGCATGGTCATCGCGCTGTCGATCGCGAACACCATGCCGCCGTCGGCGTCCGCGAACATGCGTTCGGTCACCTTCACCATCGCGTCGAACGACTCGCCCTCCTGGTAGGCCATCGCCAGCGTCGTCCGGGTCAGCTGCGAGGCCAGCGCGGCCAGGCCCTTGGGATCCATCGACACGCGCATGGCGATCGGCGCTTCGCCGTCGAGCACCGGGGCGCCCGCGGGGCTCGGTCGCAGATCGGCGACGACCTTGCCCATCGCCGAGTCGGGGCGGGCCTCCAGCGCGAACTCGATGTCGAGTCCACCCTCCGCGAACTTCGGGTCGCCCGTCACGCGCAGCGTCGCCTTCGACAGCTGCTCCGGGAACGCCAGCATCTGCCCGACGAACGCCGCGGCATCCTTGACCGGCATCCCCTGCTGCTGCATCGACATCACCATGACGCCGCGCATCATCGCCTGGTAGCCGACCAGCTCCTTCTCGTAGGCCTGCAGCAGGCCCTGCACGTCGGCCTCGAGCTCGAGCAGCGGGCCGTCGCCGTCGCGGACCTCGACCGCGGTGCCCCGGTCGCGGCCGAGCGTCAGCGTCACGCACTGGTCGCCGTCGTGCGAGACCGAGAGCTGCATGCCGAGCTCGCGCGCCACCCGGTGCGCGACGCGCGTCTGCGTGGTGCGCAGGGTCAGCAGCGGCCCGGGCGAGGCGGTCTCCTGGGCCGCGATCGGCAGGGCGAGGAAGGGAACGAGGGCAAGTGGCGCGATGCGGTTCATGTGGGGTCTCCTGGTCGCGGGCACGATAGGGACACGTCGATCCCGCACAAGGCGCGGGGCCCTGCCGCCGCGCTACTTGTCCGCGGGCGGCGGCGACTTCGATCCGGCCTCCGCCTGCGCAACCGACGCCGGTCGCGCCACCGGCGCCGGCAGGTTCGGCATCTGCAGGGCCAGGATCGCCATCGCCGTGCCGTAGGCCGCCGAGCGATCGAAGTGCCGGTCGTTCCAGCTGCCGTCCGCGTCGCGTGAACGCGCCAGGTAGGCGCGCATCTTCGCGCGCAGCGCGTCGCGCTCGCCCTCGTCCGCCAGCAGCTCGATCGCCTGCGCCGCGTAGACGTGGCCGAACAGGAAGTAGTACGGCGCGATGCCGTAGGGCTCGATGTGCGTGCCGCGCTGGCTCTTGCGCACCGCGAGGTCGTCCCAGAACTCGAAGAACCGATGCACCGCCCGGCGGTGGCGTTCGCGGTCGCCGCGCCCCGCGAGCAGCAGCGTGGTCTCGACCGCCGTGGCGCGCGCCGCGCTGCCGCCGACGCGGTCCATCATCCCGAGATCGTCGGCCTCGACGTCGTTCTGGCTGGTGCGCGGCGCCCCGTAGGCATAGCCGCCAGGGGCACTGCGCGCGCGCTCGAGCGCGTCCAGCGCCTGGTCGAGCACCGCGTCGGCGACCTCGTGCCCGCGCGCCTTCGCCTGGAACAGCGCCTGCAGCGCGGGCGCCGTCATGAAGGTCGACGCCTGGCTCCGCGGGCTGCGATAGCCGGGACGCCGCGAGTAGTTCCAGCCGCCGGACTCCGGGATCGCCGACTCGCACAGCGCCTGCACGAGCCACGCGGTCTTGTCGCGCACCGCGTCGTGCAGGTCCTTCGGCACGAGCCCGTGGCCCTGCAGGTGCAGGAACAGCGTCAACGCGTAGATGTGCCCCCAGCCGCGCACGTCGTAGCCGCCCTGGAAGTCGATCGTCATCCGCGGGTGGTCGAGCGTCCGCAGCACGAACGCCACGCCCTTGTGCAGCGCCTGCTGCCGCGCCGCGTCGTCGGACAACCCCGGCGCCGCGATCATCGCCAGGCACGCGATCGAGGTGCCGCCGACGCGGTAGCCGACCGGCAGCTTGCCGCCGTCCTCGCGGTAGACGCCCTCGTAGGGCCACTGCTCGGCGTCCTCGCCCTCGGCGAGCTGCAGGAGCACCTGCAGTCCCTGTGCGGTCGCCGCGGCCGGGTCGACGGGCTCGGAGTCGGCGACCGGGAAGGTCGTGAAGCGGATCGGACGCTCGGGCTGCTCGCCCTGGGCCGGAAGCAGAGGAATGAGGACGGCGAGGGCGGGGAGCGAGAAGAAGGCCGCGTTGCGCATGGAGGATTCCGGGGGTGAGGTGATCACAGACGGTTGGGAGCGGGGCGGCAAGGTGCGGAGGGGAAGTCGGGCACCCCTCCCGTGCCCCCTCCCGTGCCCGTGCCCAGGCGCGCGCAGCGCGCCGGTGCCCAGCGGCGCGCAGCGCCGCGGTGCCCAGGCCGCGCGAAGCGCGGCCGGTGCCCGCCCGCGCGAAGCGCGGGCTGGGTTGGATCGCGCGATCAAGCCGACGCGATCGACCCTGGCCCTAGCCCTAGCCCCTAGCCCTAGTCTTTGCCATTGCCTTTGCCTTTGCCTTTGCCTTCCTGCCCGCGCGCAGGGCGGGCAGGCTCGCAATTGCGCTCTTCGATCCAGCGCGCGCTCCGCGCGCGCGGGCACCGGCGCGCGCGCTTCGCGCGCTCGCCTGGGCACCGCGGCGCTACGCGCCGCTGGGCACCGGCCGCGCTTCGCGCGGCCTGGGCACGGGCAAGGGCAAGGGCAAGGGCGGGAGGCGCTACGCTCCCAGCGCCTGCTCGACGGCGGCGCACAGCAGGTGCACCACCAGCAGATGGCTCTCCTGGATGCGCGCCGTGTTGGCCGACGGCACCTGCACCGCGACATCCGCCAGCTCCACCGCGGCTCCCCGTTTCTCCCCGCACAACACCGCCGTCCCCAACCCCAGCTCGCGCCCGCGCCGCAGGGCGGCGACCACGTTCTTGCTGCCGCCGCTGGTCGTGAAGCCGACCAGCAGATCGCCCGGCCGCCCCAGCGCCTCGACCTCGCGCGCGAACACGTGCTCGTAGCCGGCGTCGTTGCCGATCGCGGTCAAGGTCGGCACCTGGTGGCCGAGCGCGATCGCGGCGTACGCCCGCCGCTGCTTCTGCTCGAACCACCCGACCAGTTCGCCGGCGGCGTGCGCGGCGTCGCACGACGAACCACCGTTCCCGCACAGCAGCAGCTTGTTGCCCTGCCGCAGCGCGCCTGTGGCGCGGTCGCACAGCTCCCGAATGCTCGGCAGGCACTGCGCGAGCAGGCGCTGCTTGGTGGCGATGCTCTCTTCGATCGTGGCGCGCAGGGCGGCGTCGTTCATCGCCCAGAACGTAGCGCACCGGCGCCTGCCGCCCCAGCGCAGCGTCGCGCGACGGCGGTCAGCGCGGCGTCGCCACCCATTCCATCGCGGCGCCGGCGCCGCCGCCGGCCGAACGGAACACGACCGTCTCGCCGCGGCGCTCGACCGCGATCGGGCCGTCGCCCAGCGGATCGGCCAGCACCGGCAGGTCGGCGCCGCGGTGGAACTCCACCGCCAGCCGCAGCAGCCGCACCCGGGTCCGCGCCTGACGCAGCGACCGCTCGACGGCGGTGGTCGTGATGGCGAACTGCCGCACGACTGGGTTGCTGTGCTGGTCCAGTTCGCCGTGGACCTCCGCCAGCAGCGTCTGACGCTCCGACCAGGCGGCGTCCCGGTGCGTCGCCATCCGCTCGCCGAACTCGACCAGCGCCATCACCGCGTCGGCCGCCGCCCAGCGCCGGCTCCAGCCGTAGCGCCAGCTGCGCGCCTGCACCCCGTGCTCCTCGAGGCCGGCGACACCGCCGCCGCGGGCCTCGTCGCGCAGCAGCGTGCTCGCCAGCAGCAGCGCCTCGCCGTCGAGGTCGAAGCACGACCGGCCGCGCGCGTCGGCGCGTTCGAGACCCAGCGCCAGCCGACCGAGCGCCGCCGGATCCAGCTGCCGCAGGTCCTCGTCGCGCAGCATGTCGTTGGCGGCGATCCCGACCATCGCGCACGCGATCATCACGTCGATCGTCAGCGGCGTCTGCTCGAGGTCGACGGCGAACGTCAGCGCCTCCAGCATCGTCGTCACCGCCGCCTGCGAGTCGCCCGCGGCGAGGTGCCGGCGCGCCGCGATCGTCGCCGCATTCATCAGGTCGCGCGCCGCCAAGAGCGACGGCATCGGCCGCCCGAGTCCCTGGCTCCAGTCCACCGCCGGTCGCGCGTCGCGGCTGTGCGCGCCGCGCGCGAGCGCCGCCAGCGGCCCGCGCCAGCGCCGCGCGAACTCGTCGGCGACATTCGCCTGGACCGTGTCGGCGCGCAGGCGCAGGTCGCGCAGCAGGTCGTGGTCGTCGCCGCCCAGCACGCGCGCCAGGCGCATCGCCTCGGCGTAGTGGTCGAACGCCGCCCCGTCGACCGCCTCGCCGCACGGCGGCTCGCGGCCGAAGTCCCGGGCCGCCCAGCGCTTGCCGGCGGCGTCGGCCCAGGTCTGCATCTCGGTCCAGCGCTCTCCCGCACGGCCCGGCACCAGCATCGCGCCGGCCGACGCCAGCGGCACCAGGGCGACCAGGAGGATGGTGGTGCGCAGCTTCATGCAGCGACCTTCGACGCGATCGGAACCACCGCCTGAGACCGGCAGGGTCGGCGCCGTGGCACCGATCGATGGCAGCGGCCGTTCGGCGGACGGCGGCCGTCAGCGACGGCGCGTTCCGATCCACGCCATCGGCACGTCCGGCGGCCGGAGCGGCAGCCTGGCGCAGAGTGCCGGCAGCGCACCCCGCTCGGCACCGAACGCCGCGGACCGGAGCTGCCGTCGCCGCAGTTCGGTGTGCAACTGCTCGAGGTCGGACGCGGTCGCGCGCCGGACCAGCGTCACGGGCACGCGATCGCTGCCGTCGTCCAGTTCGACCTCGGTGCCGGACGCGCCCGGGCTCCAGTCCGGATCGGCGCCGCCCGCCGGCCAGAAGGCGACGGCGTCCGAGGCGTCGAGCGACTGCCAGCGCACTGCGACCTGCTGCAGCCGGGTCGGCGTGCCACAGCGTCCGCCCGACGCCATCCAGTGGGCGACGAACAGGATCACCGTCGTGGCGAGCGCGGCTGCGACTCCGAAGGTCGCGCGGCGACGCTCCGCCACTCCGGGACCGAACCACCACACCAGCACCGCCGCGCCGAGCCAACCGGCGAACAGCAGCTCCGCGAACCCGTTCCACGGGGCAGTCCTCGCCGCGAACGCGAGCACCGGCCAGCCGAACCCGACGCCGGCGAGCAGCGCGCCGAGCCCCCAGCCGAGCGATCGCGACGGCAGCATCACCGCGCTCAGCCCCATCCAGGACAAGGCGCCGGCGCCCGCGGCGACCGCTTGGGACACCCAGACGTCGACCACCGCCTCCGGATCGGTGGGGAAAGGGAACAGCGCCCACGCCGCCACACCGCACAGCACCGCGCCGACGGGCACACACGGCACGGCCATGGCCAGATGCAGCGTGTTCCACAGCACCCAGTCCCGCCGGGTCGGCGAACTCGTCCCGTCCATAGGGAGCATCCTAGCGCGGCCGCTCGCCCCCCGGCGACGCGCGTCCCGCACGGCCGTGCCCCGACACCGCCGCTGCCCGCCGCGGCACGCGCCGCGTATGCTCCCGTCCTCGCGCCCAGCCGACACCAGCCGCTCCAGGACCTCCATGCGATCCCATCCGCGCTGCTCCGCGTCCCTGTTCCTGCTGCTCGCGCTCGCCGGCTGCCAGGTCGGCCTGTCCGCGTTCACGGCGCCGGCACGCGTCGAGACCGACGCGGTGTTCGAGGTCGCGGTGACCGGCACCAGCACCGGCGGCAATCCGGGCGACCTGTGCGGCTGCGTGCTGCAGGTGCCGAACGGCTTCACCGTGCTCGGCGCCACGTTCGTCGGCACGTCGACCCTGCAGGCGCCGCTGGTCGCCGACGACCCGGCCCTGCTCGCGGTGTACGCGCCGGAGCCCGGCCACTTCCTGGCGTCGTTCCACGGCCAGGCGATCAACGGCACCTCGCACGGCGGCAACGCCGGCACGCTCACGATCCAGCTGCGCGCCCCGGCGCTGGTCACGGCCGACACCGTGACGCTGAAGGTCGCGCTGGCCGGCCAGACCGGCGGCCTCTGGACCTCCACCGCGCCGGCCGCCGCCGGCACCGTGGCGTTCGCCAGCGTCGGCAGCGACCACGTCCGCGCGGTGCGCTTCGCCGACCGCCACGTGGTCGCGTTCGGCAGCGCCTGCAGCGGCGGCGGTTCCGCGGCGCCGGTGCTCGACACCAGCGGCGGCAGCCCCGTGCGCGGCAACCCGCAGTTCGCGCTGACCCTGGCCGAGGGCCAGCCGGGCGGCTTCGGCGTGCTGTGGGTCGGCGCCGACACCGCGGCGTTCGGCGGCCTGCCGCTGCCGCTCGCTCTGCTGCCGTTCGGCGCGCCGGGCTGCAGCCTCTACGTCGCGCCGATCCTGCAGCTGGCGGTGCCGCTCGACAGCGCCGGCCGCGGCGCGCTGCCGCTGCCGATCCCCAACGACCCGGCGCTGCAGGGCGCGTCGTTCCACGGCCAGGGCGCCGCGTTCGCGCCGGGCGCCAACGCGGCCGGGCTGCTGTTCACGGGCGGGCTGTCGGTCGAGGTGCAGTAGGCGTCGCCGACTCCGAGGCGGCCTGCCCGTCCGCGAGCTGCGCGAACGACAGGCCGAACTTGCGCAGGTACTTGCGCAGCCGGTCCGCGTCGTTGTCGTCCTTGCGCCGCGCCCGCGACGCCTGGAACAGCGCGCGACCGGCCGCCGACAGCGACCGGCTGCGACGGCACGTGCGCACGACTTCGGCGAGCTGCACGCGGTCGAACCGGTCCATCGCCGCCAGCGCCTCGTCGCCGACCACACCGCGCAGCAGCGCGTCGTCGGCGTCCCCGCCGCCGCGCCCCGCCGCGGCGCCGCTCGCCATGGACCAGTCGGCCCGCAGCCGCGCGAGCTCCTCGTCGACCTCGGCCTCGGTGATGCGACCCGCCGGCGCCAGCGTGCACAGCCGCGTGACGCTCGCGTTCAGGTCGCGGAAGTTGCCGCGCCAGTGCGCCTCGTCGCCGGTGGCGAACGCGAGATAGCGCCGCCGCGCCTCGCGATTGAAGTGCACGCGCTGCCCGGTGGCGCGGCCGTGCCGCTCGAGCTCGTAGTCGAGGTTGGGCTCCAGGTCCTCGAGCCGCTCGACAAGCCCGGGCAGCCGGAACGTCCACAGGTTGATGCGCGCCAGCAGGTCCTCGCGGAACCGGCCCGCCGCCGCGAGCGCGACCAGGTCGCGGTTGGTGCCGGCGATCAGCTGGAAGTCGCTCGCGACCTCGACGTCGCCGCCCAGCGGCAGGAAGCGCTTCTCCTCGAGCGCGCGCAGCAGCATCGCCTGCTCGTCGCCGCCGAGCTCGCCGATCTCGTCGAGGAACAACACCCCGCCGTCGGCCGCCCGCAGCAGGCCCTGGCGCCGCTGCACGGCGCCGGTGAACGCGCCCTTCTCGTGGCCGAACAGCAGCGACTGCGCAGCGTCGCCGCGGATCGTGGCGCAGTTGACCTCGACGAACGCGCCGCGCAGCTGGTGCCGCTGCGACTTCAGCGCGTGGATCCGCTGCGCCAGCTGCGACTTGCCGGCGCCGGTCGGCCCCATCAGCAGGATCGGCGCGGTCGTCGCCGGCGCCACCTGCTCGATCCGGTCGACGGTGCGGTTGAACGCGGCGTTGCGGGTCTGGATGCCGGCCTTGAGCAGCGACACGCTCTGCTCGCGCTGCTGCGCGAAGCGCCGCGCGATGCGGTCGAAGCGCCCGAGGTCGAGGTCGATGACCTGCCAGGTGCCGGCGGCGGCGGCGCGGCCGGGCGGCCCGGTCTGCAGCAGCCGCGCCGGGAAGTGCCGCGTCTCCGTCAGCAGGAACAGGCAGATCTGCGCGACGTGCGTGCCGGTGGTCATGTGCACCAGCAGCTCCTCGTCGTCGGGATCGACCTCGAGCCGGTGCGCTACCTCGAACAGCGCGTCGAACACCTGCTCGAAGTCCCACGGGTCGCGCACCGCGAACGGGAACGCCTCCACCACCGTGTCCGGCGACACCGACCGCACGTCGGCGGCGACCTGCTCGTACAGCCCGCGGTGCCGGCGATCGCACAGGAGCACGAGCCGCCGGACCAGGAGGTCGTCGTGCTGGCACATGGCGACGTTGGGCCGCCACCGGTCCCAGCGCTGCTGACCACCGCGATCGAGCTGGGTGCCCAGGAAGGACACGACTGTGTAGCCTTCGGAGTTGGCCATCTGGCTAGGATCCTAGCCACTCAGCTCGCATCATCCAACGACCCCGGACTGGGAGGCCCCCCACACCCAAGCGGAACCACTATCCCTGCAATCACCTGTGCCGTCCCATGTCTCGGCGGGCCGCGACGGCACGCGGTGTGCTTCAGGACAGGCGGGCACGATCGCCCCCCACTAGCATCCGCGGAGACCAGCCGATGACCGAGCCGCAGCACGACCACCTCGACACCCACCACGGCGCCCCGATCAAGGCGTGGACGCGCGGCGTCCACGTCGACGAGAACGCGCTGCAGCAGCTGCGCAACGTCGCCCGCCTGCCGATCGTCCACGGCCACGTCGCGGCGATGCCCGACGTGCACTGGGGCATCGGCGCCACCGTCGGCAGCGTGATCCCGACGCGCGGCGCGATCATCCCGGCCGCGGTCGGCGTCGACATCGGTTGCGGGATGATGGCGGTGCGCACCTCGCTCGAGGCGCGCCAGCTGCCCGACAGCCTGAAGGCGATCCGCGCCGCGATCGAGCGCGCCGTGCCGCACGGCCGCACCAACCACGGCGGCCGCGGCGACCGCGGCGCGTGGAGCGACCCGCCCGCCCGCGTCGCCGACACCTGGAAGCGCCTGCAGCAGGACTACCGCCGCATCGTCGAGCGCCACCCCAAGCTCGACCGCGGCGCCACCGCGCAGCAGCTCGGCACGCTGGGCACCGGCAACCACTTCATCGAAGTCTGCCTCGACGAGGCGCAGCGCGTCTGGGTCATGCTGCACAGCGGCTCGCGCGGCCCGGGCAACCGGATCGGCACGCACTTCATCCAGCTGGCCAAGAAGGACATGAAGCGCCACCTGCACGAGCTGCCCGACCACGACCTCGCGTACTTCACCGAGGGCGCCGAGCACTTCGACGACTACGTGTTCGCGGTCGACTGGGCGCAGCGCTACGCGCGCCAGAACCGCGAGCTGATGATGGCCGCCGTGTTCGACGCGCTGCGGCGCTGCGAGCTGCCGGCGTTCACGCACGACGAGCTCGCGGTCAACTGCCACCACAACTACGTGCAGCGCGAGCACCACTTCGGGGCCGAAGTCTTCGTCACGCGCAAGGGCGCGGTGCGCGCGGGCCTGGGCGACCTCGGCATCATCCCGGGCTCGATGGGCGCGCGCAGCTACATCGTGCGGGGTCGGGGCAACCCCGACAGCTTCGAGTCGTGCAGCCACGGCGCCGGCCGCGTGATGTCGCGCGGCCAGGCGTTCAAGCAGTTCACGCTCGAGGACCACGAACGCGCGACGGCGGGCGTGGAGTGCCGCAAGGACGGCGCCGTGCTCGACGAGACGCCCGGCGCCTACAAGGACATCGACGCCGTCATGGCGGCGCAGCAGGATCTCGTCGAGGTCGTGTACACGCTCAAGCAGGTCGTCTGCGTCAAGGGCTGACCGCCGCCATGCTCCACATCGACGGCAGCGACGGCGAAGGCGGCGGCCAGGTGCTGCGCACGGCCCTCGGACTGTCGCTGGCGACCGGCACCCCGTTCCGGATCGAGGGCATCCGCGGCCGCCGCAAGAACCCGGGGCTCCGGCGCCAGCACCTGTGCTGCGTGCAGGCCGCCGTCGAGGTCGGCAGCGCGGTCGCCACCGGCGCGGCGATGGGCTCGACCGCGCTCGAGTTCCACCCCGGCCCGCTGCGGTCGGGCGACTTCGCGTTCGCGATCGGCTCGGCCGGCAGCACCGGGCTGGTGCTGCAGACCGTGCTGCCAGGGCTGCTGCGCGCGGCCGGGCCGTCCACGGTGCGCCTCAGCGGCGGCACGCACAACCCGATGGCGCCGCCGTTCGACTTCCTCGAGAAGGCGTTCGCGCCGGTGCTGCACGGCATGGGCATCGGTCTCGACCTGCAGCTGGTGCGGCACGGCTTCTGGCCGGCCGGCGGCGGCGTGCTCGCCGCAGCGATCGCGCCGTGCCCGGCGCCGACCCCGTTCGAGCTGGTGCTGCGCACCGATGCAGGCCCGTGGCGTGCGCGGGCGCTGCTGTCGCAGATCCGCGAGGAGGTCGGCGTCCGCGAGGTCATGGCGCTGCGCCAGGGCACCGGCCGCGAATTGCTGCGCCGCGAGCAGGTGCACATCGAGGAGGTGGCGGCCGACGGCCCCGGCAACGCGCTGCTGCTGGAGGTGCCGATGGTCGGCCTGTGCGAGGTCTTCACCGCGTTCGGCGAGCGCGGCGTCTCGGCGGAGCAGGTGGCCGCTGCGCTGGCCTCCGCGGTGATGCCGTTCTGGCGCAGCGGCGCCCCGGTCGGCCCGCACCTCGCCGACCAGCTGCTGATCCCGATGGCGCTCGCCGGCGGCGGTGCGTTCCGCACGGTCGAGCCGACGCTGCACTGCCGGACCAACGCCGCGCTGATCGAGCGCTTCCTGCCGGTGCGGTTCGCGATGGCCCCGGACGGCGGCGACGACCGGGCGTGGACCGTCCGCTGCGAGCCGGCCTGAGCCGACCGACGGACGGCTCCCGTCCGCCGATGCAGGATCCGGAGTGCGCGTTCCAACTGGCGTCCGAGGTAGGATTTGCGCCCGGCGGCAACGGCCGCCGACGCCACCCGCACGGGCCCGGGCGTCCCGACGATCCGCACCGGAAGGACCGCAACGGCGGGCCCCCTCCGTTCGTTGTCCGCCAGAACCCGACCCCGCACCGAGCGGCCGACATGAGCTACACCCAGACCCAGCGCTTCTGCTCGTTCCAATCGCCGCTCGGCGAGAACGCCCTGCTGCTGCGCCGCATGCAGGCCCGGGAGGGAGTCTCCAGCCTGTTCGAGGCCAGGTTGCTGGTCGAGTCGGAGCGCGCCGACCTCGATCCGCACGACCTGCTCGGCAAGCCGGCGGCGGTCCGGATCGAGACCCAGGACGGCGGCAAGCGCTGGTTCCACGGGCTGGTGTCCGGCTTCGAGCAGCACGGCCGCACGACCGACCTGTGCTACTACCAGGTCGAGCTGCGGCCGTGGCCGTGGATGCTGACGCGCCGCGCCGACTGCCGGATCTTCCAGAACATGTCGGCGCCGAAGATCGTCGAACAGGTGTTCCGCGAAGCCGGCTTCGGCGACTTCGAGCTGCGTCTGCAGGGCACCTACAAGGACCGCACCTACTGCGTGCAGTACCGCGAGACCGACCTGGCGTTCGTCACGCGACTGCTCGAGGAGGAGGGCATCTTCTTCTTCTTCGAGCACGAGGAGAACCGACACCAGCTGGTGCTGACCGACGGCAGCTCGAGCCTGCCCGACTGCGAGGGCCACGGCGACGTCGACTACATGCCGGCCGAGGATGCGCAGATCGACCGCGACGTCGTCACCGAGTGGCTGGCCGTGCGCGAGCTGCACCCTGGCAAGCAGGCGCTGAAGGACTTCAACTTCGAGGATCCGGGCAACCCGCTGCTGGTGACCACGTCGACCGGCGACCCGATCGGCGACAACGGCAAGTTCGAGATCTTCGACTACCACCCCGGCGAGTTCGGCAACTCCGGCGACGGCGACGGGCTCGCCAAGGTGCGCATGCAGGAGCTCGAGTCGCTCGGCGTGAAGATGATGGGCCGCGGCACGTGCCGCGGGTTCAGCGCCGGCCACCGCTTCGGCCTGCAGGGCCACTTCCGCAGCCGCGACAACCAGCAGTACATGCTGACGCAGGTGCACCACAGCGTCAGCCAGCCGTCGCCGCGCAGCGACGGCGACGAGCTGTCGAGCTACGAGAACACGTTCACCTGCGTGCCGACGTCGCTGCGCTTCCGGCCGGCGCGAACGACGCAGAAGCCGTTCGTTCGCGGGCCGCAGACCGCCGTGGTCGTCGGCCCCTCGGGCGAGGAGATCTGGGTCGACAAGTACGGCCGGGTCAAGGTGCAGTTCCACTGGGACCGCCAGGGCAAGCGCGACGACAACAGCTCGTGCTGGATCCGCGTGTCGCAGGCCTGGGCCGGCAAGCAGTGGGGCGCGATGGCGCACCCGCGCATCGGCGACGAGGTGATCGTCGAGTGCCTGGAGGGCGATCCGGACCAGCCGATCATCACCGGCACGGTCTACAACGCGCGGCAGATGCCGCCGTACGACCTCGAGCAGAAGGACAACTGGACCCGCACCGGCATCGTGACGCGCAGCTCGCCGGGCGGCGCCGACGCCAACTTCAACGAGATCCGGTTCGACGACAAGAAGGGCGAGGAGCAGCTCTACTTCCACGCCGAGAAGAACCACGACACCGAGGTCGAGAACGACCAGTCGACCCAGATCGGCCACGACCAGCGCATCACCGTGCAGAAGGACCGCTCGCTGCAGGTCGGCGAGAACGAGCGCCAGGAGATCGGCAAGGACCGCACCGTCAGCGTCGGCGAGAACCACGACGAGTCGATCGGCAAGAGCCGCTCGCTGACGGTCGGCAAGGACCAGTCGACGACGATCGCCGAGGCGATGACGGTGAGTGTCGGCAAGTCGGCGTCGATCACGATCGGCGAGAGCCGGACGCTGGACGTCGGCAAGGACTCCACCGTCAACGTCGGCGGCAGCCGCACGACGGCGATCGCCAAGACCGAGTCGGTGCAGGCCAAGAAGGTGCAGATCGTCGCCAGCGACGAGCTCAGCCTGGTGGTCGGCAGCGCCTCGATCGTGATGAAGAAGAACGGCGACATCCAGATCAAGGGCAAGAAGATCGACATCAAGGGCTCCTCCGACGTGGTCGTGAAGGGCAGCAAGGTCGCGATGAACTGAGGTCCCGCCATGAACGAGAACCTGCAACATCTTCCCGGCGTGCTCCTCGGCGAGCTGTGCGGCGTCGCCGCCGACGGCGCGCCGCTGGTGCGCTCCGACCGGAGCCCGGAACCGCGGGCGGCGCTGGTCGCCGTCGAGCCGCGCGACTGGCGGCGTCACCGCGGCGCGCCCGTCGTCCTGGTGTTCGTCGACGGCGACCCCGGGCGCCCGGTGCTGCTGGGCCTGGTGACGCCGCCCGGCGCCCCGGCCGCCGAGCCGCGCACGCTGCGCGTCGCCGCCGGCGAGGAGCTGCGCATCGAGTGCGGCAAGTCGAGCATCCGGCTGCGCGCCGACGGCCGCATCGAGATCCGCGGCGACCACGTGCTGTCGCGGTCGCGCGGCGCCAACAAGATCCAGGGCGGATCGGTGCACCTGAACTGAGCCGTGACCGCGCCGACCGACAGCCCCCGCGTGATCCCCGACATCGTCGAAGAGCACTTCGACGAGCTCGACTTCCTGTGGGAGCTGCGCGACGCCAACCTCGAGACCGAGGACTGGGACCTCGCCGACCTCGCGGCGCACGAGGACCGCGCCGAGGCGCACCTCGACGGCCTGCGGCTCGCGGGCGCGCACGGCGCGGCGCTGGCGCGGCGGCAGATCGGCGGCGGGGAGCCCGGGGCCGCGCTGGCCTCGACCCTGGTGCTGCTCGATGCCGGCGACGAGGACGCGGTGCGCGACGCATTGCTCGGCGGCGACGCCCCGGTGGTCGACGGCGTGCGGCGCGCACTGCGGCACCGCGACGGCGCGCTCGAGGCCGAGTTGGTCCGGCTCGCCGCCGGCGACGACGCGCTCCGCGCCGCGGCGGCCGCCGACGTTCTCGCGTTCCGGCGCCGCAAGGTCGCCGTGCCGGCCGCGCTCCTGGGCGCCGACGACGCCGGCGCGCGCGCGTGGGCGTTCGCCGCGATGGGCCGCGCCGGCGGCCTCGACGCCGCCGCGCTCGAAACGGGTCTGGCCGACGCCGAAGCGGCGGTCCGGCGCGCCGCCCTGCGCGCCGCCGCGCGCCAGCGCACCGCCGACCTGCTGCCGCGCTGCCGCGCCGCGGCCGCGCGCCCGACCGACCCCGACCCGGCGGCGATCGAGCTGCTCGGCGCGATCGGCGGCGCCGAGGACGAGGCCGTGCTGCTGCAGCTGACCGGCCGCCCCGACGTGGCCGCCGCGGCGGTGCTCGCGCTCGGCGCGCTCGGACGACCGTCGGTCGCGCCGCCGCTGCTGGACCTGTTCGCCGACGACGCGCTCGGCCCGCTGGCGGTGCGCGCCTACCGCCGCCTCACCGGCGCGACCGACGTCGAGGGGGAGCGGCCGCTGGCGCCGCCCGACGAGGTCGCCGACGCGCTGCCGCCCGACCCCCAAAAGGCGCGCGCCGACTGGGACCGCCGACGCCAGCAGCTCCGCGACGGCGCCCTGTGGCAGCTCGGCGTCGAGATCGGCCAGGAGCTGCCGGCGCAGTTCGATCGATTCACGCTGCAGTGCCGCGCCGACGTGTGGCTGCGGCTCCGGCACGCGGGGCGCCGCGCCCCCGACCTCGAACTCGAGGCGCTGGCCCGTCGGCAGGGAGGCCGCTGAGCGATGCCGCACCCCGAGGTCCTGAACCGCACGCCGTTCGCGTTCGCGCCGCTGTTCGTGGCCGACGAGGACGGGCGACCGCTGGTCGCGACGATCGTGAAGGCGACGTTCGACATCGGCGACGACGGCGCGCTCGGCACGGCTGCGCGCCAGGAGCCGGTGGACTTCGCCGGCAAGTTCTTCGGCGAGCCCGGCAAGAGCAGCTGGCGACGCGAGCCCGAGGTGGCGTTCGAGAAGCCCGGCACCGACTGCGTGCTGCTGGGCCACGCCGCCGCGGCGCGGCCGGTCCCGCAGCTCGACGTCGGCATCCGCATCGGCGCCCTGCAGCGCACGGCGCGCGTGTTCGGCGATCGCCGCTGGGACGTCTCGCTGCTCGGGCAGAAGGCGTCGCCGCCGCAGCCGTTCGAGCGCCTGCCGCTGCTGTGGGAGCGCGCGTTCGGCGGCTGGGACCGCACCCCGGAGCGCGAAGAGCTGCACCAGCACGAGCCGCGCAATCCGCTCGGGGTGGGCTTCGTCGGCAAGCACGGCAAGGTGCGGCCGGGTGCCGTGCTGCCCAACATCGAGGGCCTCGACGAGCCGATGCGCAGCCCCACCGCGCGCCCCGCGCCCGCCGGCTTCGGCTTCACCGGCCCCGCCTGGCAACCGCGCGCGCGCTTCGCCGGCACCTGCGACGCGAAGTGGGAGGCCGAACGGGCGCCGTTGCTGCCGAAGGACTTCGACCGCCGCTTCTTCCAGGCCGCGCCCGATGGACTGTGGTCGCCCGTGCCGCTGCGCGGCGACGAGCCGGTGGTCGTGGTCGGCACCTGCGCGCGCGGACGCGTCGAGTTCCGGCTGCCGGGGATCCCGGCGCCGCGCTGCGAGGTGCACCTGCGCAACGGCGACGCGGCGGCGCTGACCACCCGGCTCGACACCGTGATCGTCGACACCGACGCGATGCAGGTGGTGCTGCTGTGGCGCGCCCACCGCGCGCTGCGCCAGGGCCCGCACGAGGTCGCGGTGCTGCGCGTCACCGCCGAACACACACCCCCCACGAGCCGCCGCCCGGCGCCCGCCGCCGCCGCGAACTGAGCGAGGAGACCATGCCCGTCACCGTCGGAGTCAACTTCCTGAGCGTGGTGCACAAGGCCAGCAACGGCGTCACCGTCGCCTTCCCGGACGTCTGCAACACGCCCTCGCCGGGCGGCCCGGTGCCGATCCCGTACCCGAACATCGCGCAGTCGACCGACACGTCGAAAGGCACCAAGAAGGTCAAGTGCGACGGCCAGTCGACCTGCGTCAAGGACAGCAACTTCATGCAGAGCACCGGCGACGAGGCCGGCTCGGCCGGCGGCGGCGTTGCATCGGCCAAGATCAAGGGCAAGGCCGAGTTCGTGAACTTCTCGTTCGACGTCAAGTTCGAGGGCAAGAACGTGCCGCGCGCGTTCGACCTGATGCTGCACAACGACAAGAACACGCCGCCCTTCCCGGTGCTGCAGGGGCCGATCGTCGCGATCCCGGGCATGGCGACGGCGAAGTGCGTGGTGTGCGACAAGGACATGTGAGGGGCACGTCATGGGACGCACGAACGAACACGCCGCCGACCTGCTCGAGTTCAAGGGCAAGCACGTCCGCCAGCTCAAGGACACCGAGAACGGCGCCTGCCTCAACGCGCACAACAGCTCGCGCGACCAGAAGACCGGCCACCTGACCGAGAGCAGCTGCAACTACCGCTGGCAGGGCTTCAAGCAGGCGCTGAAGGACGACCACCTCTACAACGGCAAGCACCCCAAGGGCGGCAAGGACTGGGACATCAGCGAGAAGGGCGACAACTTCCGCTCGCTCTGCAAGACGCCGTACTGGCACGAGTCGCACCACATCGTCCCGCACGGCGAACTGCGCGACGCGATCTCCCAGTGCGGGGCCGTGCTGAAGCCGTTGATCCGTGGCGGTTTGCTCGACGAGAAGTACAACCTCAACCACATGGGCAACATGATCATCCTGCCGGTGGACTCGGGCGTCGCGCAGGCGATCGACCTGCCGCGGCACCGCAAGACCAAGGCTCACCGGTCGCACAAGGCGTACAGCCGCTACGTGCGCGGCCGGCTGGACAAGGTCTTCAAGTCGATCCGCATGCAGGAGAAGGTCCACGCCGAGAAGCCGGACTACCCGGGCTTCCGCCAGGACGTGGAGTCGATCTCCAAGGCCGTGCGGCCGGAGATCGTCGCCGCGGGCGGCAAGGAGTCCCTCGACGAGCACTTCGGCGGCAAATGACGACCTCTCCGACGTTCTTCGAGCTGCAGACGCTGGGCGACAGCAACGACGAGCGCAACGCGTTCGCCGACGACTACGTGGTGGGCCTCGAGGACGAGGACTGGAAGACCGGGTTCGGCCGCACGACCGCCGCCGAGTGGCCGCCCGACGCCGTGGTGAAGCTGCGCAGCGACAGCGGGCGTCGCCTCACCGACGTCCTGGGCAACGCCAAGAACACCCTGATGGTGTCGCCGAAGGCGCGCGCCGTGTTCGAGCGGGCGCTGCACGGCGTGCAGGTCGAGTACCTGCCGTTCGCGCTGCTGGACCACCGCGGGCGCCAGCTGGCCCCGGACTACGTCATCGTGAACCCGATCGGCGCGATCGACTGCCTGGACCTCGGCGCCAGCGACGTGGTCCGGGACGCGCGCGATGCGGCCAAGGTCCGCATGGTCAACCGCGCCGTGCTGGCGCGCGCGAAGGTCGGCAGGACCCCGGCGCTGTTCCGCATCGCCGAGGATCCGACCAGCTACGTGATCCACGCGGGCCTGCGCGACGCGCTGCTGGCGGCCGGCTGCTCCAACGTCGTCGTCCGCGAGCTGGAGGTGCGGTGACGCGAGCCTCGCCGGCCGGGACGCAGCTGCGGATCCTCGGCATCGGCGCCGTCACCCGCGTCGGCCTCGGCGCGGCGTCGACCGCGGCGGCCGTGCGCGCCGGGATCTCGCGCGCGCGCGAGACGGCGCTGCGGCCCACCACCGACCCCGACCACGCGCCGGTCGCGCTGATGGGCCACACGGTCGCCGCGGTCGACGGCTTCGTCGCCCCCGGCCGCAACCGCAGGCTCGCGGCGATGGCGGTCCGCGACCTGCTCGAGTCCCTGCCCGAACGGGCCACGGCGCCCGACACCTGGCAGCGCACCGGGCTGCTCGTCTGCGCCGCGCCGGCCGCCGCGGGCACTTCGGGCGACTCCGTCGACGCCGTCGTCGCGGCGGTGCGCGACGACCTGGCGCTCGCCGTCCCGCGCGAGGCCGTCGTTGTCGTGCGCGGCGAGCACGCGGCCGCCGCGGCGGCGCTGCTGCAGGCCGGCAAGCCGCTCGCCGGCAAGGTCAAGGTCGAGCGCTGGCTGCTGGTCGCCGTCGACTCCCTGGTCGAGCCGTCGCGGCTCGAGCAGCTGCTCGACGAGGATCGCGTGAAGCACGACGACAACCCGGTCGGGGTGAGTCCCGGCGAGGGGGCGGCGGCCCTGCTGCTGACGACACGGACCGACGCCGCGGCCGCCTGCGGCCTGCTGTTCGCCGCGGCCGGCGCCGACGCGCCGGTCGACGCGGTCGCCGAGACCACCGAGGTGGGGCGCCGGGTGGCCGCCGCGACGCGCGCGGCGCTGCAGGCCGCCGGCGCCGTCGAACGCCCGGGCGACGCGTGGGTCGACCTCACCGGCGAGCCGTGGCGCGCCCAGGTCTGGGGCAACGCGCTGGTCCGGGGCAAGCACCTGCACGACCGCGCGCTGCAGCTGCCGATCGCCGACATCGGCGACCTCGGCGCCGCCACCGGCGCCGTGCTCGTGTGCCTCGCCGTGCGTTCGTTCGCGCGCGGCCACGCCGGCGGTGACGCGGCCCTGATCGTCACCACCGAGCCGGACGGCAGCGTCGCCGCGCTGGTGGTGCGCGCCGCGGAGGGGTCGACGCGATGAACCCGTCGATCTTCCTGCCGGCCTTCGAGGCCAACTGGCTCGGCGACAACCGCGCGCTGCTGCCGAAGCTGCGCGACGGCAGGCTCGGCGCCCGCGGCGCGCTCGCCGTCGCCCGCAACTGGCGCCGCGCCGCGATCGCGGCGCTGCTGCAGACGGGGACCCCCGCGACGTTCCTGCGCCGCCTGCAGCGCGCGGGGAGCGCGTTCGCGTCCTTCCTCGAGCGCACGACCGCTGCGGACCTGCTGACCAGCGAGTGCGCGCCGCTGTTCTGTGCGATCGCCGCCGACGACCCGGGCACCGCGCTGCGGATCGCCGCCGCGGCGCCGCGCGACCGCAGCGACGCCGAGTACGAAGAGGACTACTGGTGGTTCGAGCTGACGATGCGCCTGGTCAGCGACCCGGACGGCGCCGCCGACCACACCGAGCTGCTGCAGCGCTGGGAGGACTGCCTCGAGGGCAGCTTCGACCCGCGCCTGGATGTCGCGCGCGCGCTGACCGCCGGCGACGGCGAGGCTCTCGGTTCGGCGCTGGTCGCGTGGCTCGGCGAGGTCCAGGGCACGATGCGAGAGCTGCGCGAGGCAGCCGGCGACCCCGAGGTACTCGCGACCGAGGCCTACGTGTCGATCGAAGGCATCGCCGTGGCGCGGCTCGCACGCGCACGCGGCCTGGACGTGCCGGCGCCGCTGGTGCTGGTGCCCGAGCCGGCGCTGGCCGCAGCACCGGCGCCGTGGCCCGCCGAGTCGTTCACGATCGTCGACTGACGGCGGCCTCGCGTCCTGCCGGCATGGGACGCGAAGGACTTCGGAGTCGTCGCCGCTGCCCGACGGGCGCTCAGTCGACCTGCACGACGAACTGCCCGTCGGCGCCGACGGTCGCCCTCGCCGAGCTCAGCTGCCTGCCCTCGACCATCAGCTCGAGGATCCGCGACGCGATGCGCGGCAGCAGGCCCTGCGTCAGCAGGCGGTCGACGGCGCGCGCGCCGCTCTCGGGGTCCTTGCACTCGGCGACCACGTGCTTGACCAGCGCGTCGTCGACCTGCAGGCCGACGCCGTGGTTCTGCTGCAGGCGGCGGTCGATGCGCGACAGCTGCAGGCGCACGATCTTCTCGAGCACGTCGGGCTGGATCGGGTAGTACGGCACCGTGACCATGCGGCCGATCAGTGCCGCGGGGAACACCTTGCGCAGTTCGGGTCGGATCGCCGTCGCCATCGCCTCGGGCTCGGGCATGGTGTCGGGGTCGGCGCAGAGCTGGAAGATCAGGTCGGAGGCGACGTTGCTGGTCAGCAGGATGATCGTGTTCTTGAAGTCGATCAGCCGGCCCTCGCCGTCCTCGAGCATGCCCTTGTCGAACACCTGGAAGAACAGCTCCATGACGTCGGGGTGCGCCTTCTCGACCTCGTCGAGCAGCACCACGGAGTACGGCCGCCGGCGCACCGCCTCGGTCAGCACGCCGCCCTCGCCGTAGCCGACATAGCCGGGCGGACTGCCCTTGAGGCTGCTGACCGTGTGCGCCTCCTGGTACTCGGACATGTTGATCGTGATCAGGTTCTGCTCGCCGCCGTAGAGCAGCTCGGCCAGCGACAGCGCGGTCTCGGTCTTGCCGACGCCGCTGGGACCGACCAGCAGGAACACGCCGACCGGCCGCGACGGGTTGTCGACCCTTGCGCGGGCGATCTGGATGCGGCTGCCGATCGCCTCGAGCGCGTGCTGCTGGCCGATGACGCGCCCGCTCATGCGCTGCGCCAGCTCGCGCACGGTCTGGATCTCGTCGGCGACCATGCGGCCGAGCGGGATGCCGGTCCACGCGGCGATGACCTCGGCGACGATCTGCGAGTCGACCTCGGGGTGCACCAGCGGCTGGTCGCCCTGCAGCGCCGCCAGCTCCTGCCGGCGCGCGGCGAGGTCCTTCAGCAGCAGCGCGCGCTGGTCGGCCGTGGGCGCGGGCTCGGTGGCGCTCAGCTGCTCCCGCAGCTGCCGCACGGCCTCGACCGCGTCCTTCTCCTTGGTCCAGCGCGCCTCCAGCTCCTGCTGGCGCGCGCGCGCCTGCTCGAGCTCGGCCCGGGTGTCGGCCAGCCGGCGCTCGTGGTCGAAGCCGACCACCTGCTCGCGCTCCAGCAGCTGCACCTCGGTCTCCAGGATCTGGATCCGGCGCATCACGTCCTCGACCGCGCCCGGCGTCGACGCCAGTCCGATCGCGATGCGCGCGCAGGCGGTGTCGAGCACGCTGACCGACTTGTCCGGCAGCTGCCGCGCCGGGATGTAGCGCATCGACAGCCGCACCGAGTCGGCGATGGCGTCGTCGCGGATCGGCACCTTGTGGTGTTTCTCGAGCATGCCGGCGACGCCGCGCATCATCGCGATCGCCGCGGCCTCGCCGGGCTCGTCGACCTTGACCACCTGGAACCGCCGCGTCAGCGCCGGGTCCTTCTCGAAGTACTTCTTGTACTCGGCCCACGTCGTCGCCGCGATCGTGCGCAGCTCGCCGCGCGCCAGCGCCGGCTTCAGCAGGTTGGCGGCGTCGTTCTGGCCCTCCTGGCCGCCGGCGCCGATCAGCGTGTGCGCCTCGTCGATGAACAGGATGATCGGCCGCGCCGACGCCTTGACCTCGTCGATGACCTGCCGCAGCCGGTTCTCGAACTCGCCCTTCACGCCCGCCCCCGCCTGCAGCAGGCCGAGGTCGAGCGAGCGCAGGCTGACGTTCTTGAGCACGTCGGGCACGTCGCCCTTGGCGATCCGCAGCGCGAACCCCTCCACCACCGCGGTCTTGCCGACGCCCGCCTCGCCGGTCAGGATCGGGTTGTTCTGCCGCTTGCGCATCAGGATGTCGACGATCTTGCGGATCTCGCCGTCGCGGCCGAGCACCGGGTCGATGCGGCCCTGCTCGGCCAGCAGCGTCAGGTTGCTGGTGAAGCGGTCGAGCGCCGGCGTCTCGCTCGGGCCGCCCTCGCCGGCCGGCGCGTCGGCCGAGCGCTCGCCGCCGCCGTCGCCCTGGTGCACCTCGCGGTCCTCGTTGGCGCCGCGGACGATCGCGCCGAGGTCGGCGGCCAGCGACTCGACGTTGATCTTGCGCAGCTCCTTGCTGGCCTCCAGCAGGCCGCGTCCGATGGCTCGGTCCTGCAGCGCCGCCAGCAGCAGCACGCCGGTGCGCACCCGGGCGCTGCCGTAGTTGACCGACGCGAGCAGCCAGCCGGCGCTCGCCATCTCCTCGATCTCCGGCGCCAGCGCCGGCGTCCGGCTGTTGCCGGTCTTGAACTTCAGCAGCACCGCGTCGAGCTCGCGCTGCACGACGTCGCGGCGGGCGTCGAACCTGGCCAGGATCTTGACCAGGTCGCCGTTCTCGAGGTCCAGCATGCGCAGGATCCAGTGCTCCGGCTCGACTTCGTAGTTGGTGCGTGACAGGCACAGACCGGCCGAGGACTCCAGCGCCCGACGCGCGGTGTCGGTGAGGCGGCCGACGAGGGACTTGATGTTGAGCTTCATGCGAGAGCAGACTGCGGAGAGAGTTCGAGGTCCGATGCGGGGCACAGCGTGTCGGCGACGTCGCCGCCGTGCAGCCGCGTCCCGAGCCAGGTCGACCAGCCCAGCCGGGCGCGGTCGGCGAATTCGTCGCCGAGCCCGAGGGTCGGCACGTCGTGCTCGGCGAGCACCAGGCGCACGTCGTAGTCGAACTCCATGCCGACCAACGTGCGCACGACCTGCTGCAGCTCGCCCATGCCGGCGCTGCCGGGCAGGAAGTCGGCGAACCGGTCCCAGCCGAGCGGACCGAGGCGCAGCCGGAACTTGCCCTGCGTGAGCTGCGCCGATTCGCCGAGCAGCGTGTCGAGGCCGAGCTGCCGACGGCCGTCGAGGGCGAGTTGCTCCGCCCGATCGAGCGGCTGGCTGGACACGACGAACGGCTCGACCGCCACCGCCACGCCGAAGTGCCCCTCGAGCACGGCCCGCAGCCCCGCCGCCGTCGCCGGCCGCCGCGTGAACACGGCGGCGTTGCCGAGCAGGACGTTCGGGTCGATGCGCAGCTGCTCCTGCAGCCCGGCGGTGCCGAGCCCCACCAGGCTGAGCAGCGCCCGTCGCACCGGTCCACGGCGGTCGAGCTCGAGCTGCACCGGCAGGTTGTGCTTGAGCCACGCGCGGAACCAGAGGCTCAGGAAGCGGTGGTTGAACAGGTCGACGAAGTCGCGCAGCGGCTGCCGCCGGCGCTCGGGCGCCAGCTTGTTGGCGGCGCGCTGCTCCTCGACGATCAGGTTGGCGTACCAGCTCGGCAGCGAGCCCTGCACGCCGGGGTTGGCGAGCCCCATGAAGTTCACGGCGACGCGCCACGGCCGGCGGCCGGCCTCCGGGCCGGACGGCGGCTCCGCGGCCTGCACGTCGCTGGCCGCGAACTGGAACGACACGTTGCCCTGGAACCGCGCCACCTCGTCGGCGAGGTCGACGGCGCCGAGGGCGGGCGCGCCGCGGCCGGCGTCGCGCGCGGCCAGGTGCAGCAGCCGCACCAGCTGCCGGAACTCGAACTCCGGCGCGCGGTCGCCGAGGCGCTGCAGCAGGGCCGTCACGGCAGCGCCTGCTCGCCGGCGCGCGGCAGCCAGCGCTTGTGCACCGCGTCGCGCTGTCGCAGCCGCATGGTCGTCTCGGTGAACGAGTTGATCGTCGCGTACAGCCCGAGGAAGCGCTCGAGCACCGACGCGAACAGGTACGGGCTGCTGCCGTCGAACGCCGCCGGATCGAACGTCAACTCGACGCCTATGCCGCGCACCGGTCCGATGCCGCGGATCAGCCGGGTCACGCGCGCCGACTGCAGCCCGACCAGCCCTTCGATGCGGCGCCGCGTCACCGCGGTCTCGCCGAAGTCGTACAGCCGCAGCAGCTCGCGGAACGCGCGCAGCGCGCTGTCGCCCGCGCCGCCGGTCAGCGACAGGTGGTTCAGCGCCAGGTGCGACACCAGCCGCCAGCGCGACTGGCCGTGCAGGTGCGGCCGCAGCGTGCGCGTCGGCTGCCCCAGCGCGCGGCAGGCGACGATCTCGGGCACACCCTCCAGCAGGAAGTCGCCCTGCGGGTTGCCGAACACGATCGAGTCGGGGATGTCGCGGTTGGTGCACAGCGTGCCGACGTGCACGACCTCGTCGGTCTCGACCAGGGCCGGCGCGAACTGCTCGTCGACCAGCGTCAGCCACACGTCGGTGCCGTGGTCCAGCTCCGCCTCGCTGCCGCGCGAGTCCTTGTTGCGCCGCTGCGACGGCTCGCGCCGCGCGTGCCAGTAGCCGTGCACCGCCTCGCGCGTGTCGCCGTGACGCACGGCGAAGAACGGCCGGAACGCGCGGTGGCCCGGCTTGCCGGGCTGCGTCGACAGCACCTCGACGACGCTGTGGACCTCGAAGTTGGCGAGCGCGCGGTGATTGGGCGTCACCCGGTACTCGACCTCGCGGTGGTCCATGCGGATCGGCTCGGCCTCGATCGGGAACAGGTTGACGGCCGGCGTGCAGCCGAGCCTGAAGTCGCGCTCGCTGACGCGGTTCTCCAGCTCGGTCGGCAGCTCGGGCAGCAGCACCAGCACCTCGAACGCGGCGGCGGTGCCGGCCTTCTTGAGCACCTGGAGGCCGCGCAGCTCGGCGAACAGGAACTTGTCGGCGAACGCGAAGTACTCCTGCAGCAGCCGATAGCCCAGCGCCGCCGTCGGCGGGTAGTCGTAGAGCCCTTCGTCGCGCTCGAAGCCGACGGGCCACAGGTTCGCCGCGGGCAGCGCCACGCCGCCTTCGCGGCCGGTGCGGACGATCATCCCGAGCGGCTCGCGGAACAGCGCCTCGTACAGCGCGTGCCGGTGCTCGCCGACGAGGCACAGCCGCAGCGCCGAGAGCGCGTACTCGGCGACGGGCTCGCCGCCGTGGGTCCGGAACGCCAACCGCAGCGCCGCGCGCGCGCCGGGCAGCACCAGCGTCTCGGCGCGGGTCACCGGCACCAGCTCGGCGCGCTCGAGCACGATCGGCCACAGCTGCACCGGGTAGACCGTGCGGAACTTGCAGGCGATGTCGCCGACGCGCGTCTTGCTGAGCAGCGTGGTGTGCCGGTCGATGGTCGTGCCCGTGGCGACCTTGCCCTGCTGCATGTCGAGGTCGAACTGCACCAGGGTCGCCGCCGGCAGCGGCGCGAGGTAGTGCGGGTACAGGATCGACAGCAGCGAGTCCGCGAGCTCCGGGTAGTCGTCGTCGAGCCGCAGCTGGATGCGCGCGGCGAGGAACGCGGCCGACTGGATCAGGCGCTCGACGTGCGGGTCCTGGCTCTGCTGCGGCTCGAGCAGCAGGCTGCCGGCCACGGCCGGGTGCCGCTCGGCGAACTCGGCGGCGAGCTTGCGCAGGTAGGCCAGCTCGCGGTTGTAGTGGCCGTAGATCCGGTCCTGCCCGGAGCCGGTCACCATGGCCGATGCGGCGGGTTGCGGAGGGTGGCGCCGGCGGCGCCGGGCTGGCCGGTGAGGCGGCTCATGCGCCCGCATCCTCGACGTGGACGGTCCCGGAATCCAGGTCGACCCGCGTGTCGAACTGGATCCGCTCGCGGATCGGCTCGACGTGCAGCATCGCCGCGATCCGGAACGACCGCGAGTTCACCGAGTCGACGCCGCCGGACAGCGGGTTCAGGTCGGTGGCGCGCTCGACCCGGACGGTGTTCGGGTCGAGCCGCGGCTCGAAGCGCCGGATCGTCTCCGCGATCAGCGACATGAGCGCCTCGATGTCGTCGTCGCTCGACGGCGAGTAGGACGACACGTCCGGCATGCCGTAGGCCAGCACCGAGTCCGCGACCTCGGGGTACGGGGCCAGCTTGCCGACGTCGGTCGCGCGGGTGTTCAGCAGCAGGCCCAGATCGCGCAGCACCTCGTCGCGCAGCTCGCGCAGGCCGACCCGCAGATCCTGGCTCGGTCGCCCGGCGTCCTCGCCGGCCAGCAGCCGCTGCAGCAGCGACGGCCGCAGGATGGCGCGCGGTCGACCACTCGAGGAGCTGCTCATGGCCGGTCCGCGCCGTCAGGAGAACCGGACCTCGCGCACCTCGAGCAGCGGCACCTCGTCGCCGTCGACGGCGAACAGGCGCTGGCCGAGGCCGCGGAACACCAGGCCGTGCTCGTCGACCCACTCGGTGCGCCGGGCGCGGCAGATCGCCGCGTCCTCGTGACCGAGCGAGCCGGCGTACAGCACCGGTACGTGCGCGCGCGCGGTGCGGCCGCTGTCGAGCTCGAACTCGCAGGGCGCCCACAGGAAGTCGAGCAGGCCGCGCGGCGCCTCGAACTTCATCGACCGGATGCCGTCCAGCGGCCACCACAGGTAGCGCCCGGTCGCGAACACCTCGAGCACCGGGCCGAGCCCTTCGTCGGCGTCGCCGAACCGCCGGAACGCGCGGCCGTCGATGGTGCCGGCGCGG
Organism: Planctomycetota bacterium; assembly: GCA_050245995.1. Lineage (GTDB taxonomy): Bacteria > Planctomycetota > UBA1135 > UBA1135 > UBA2386 > JBFWWV01. Next base: position 285,990 of record JBFWWV010000003.1, read on the forward strand.
TCGGTCGCGGCCGGCAACGCGCCGTGCGCGGCGCCAGCGGCGGCGGCGTCCCCGCGCGCGAGGTGCAGGCGCAGCTCCCGGCGCCCCGCGATCGCCGCCATGGCGTCGGGCGGCGCGGCCACCTCCTGCGCGCCCGCGAACACCCGGCGACGCTCCTCCTCGGACTGCAGCAGCTGCAGGTAGGTGCTGACGGCCGGCGCCAGGTCGGCCTGCAGCGTGCCGATCGCCAGCAGGTGCGTCTCGGCGCGGTCCAGTTCGCCGCGCATGACCAGCATCGCCGCCAGGTTGTAGCGCAGCGAGGCGTCCGCGGGCTGCTTCTTGACCGCGGCAACCTGGCGCTCGAGCGCGCCGGTGAGGTCTCCCTGCTTGAGCAGTTCGAGGGCTTCCATGGCGCGGGCGATGGTACCCGGGCGCAGGGGCCGAACCTATGCCGGGGCGCGAGCGCGCCCCGGGGGTCGGCGCCTCGGCCGCGCGGCGGTGTCGCCGGCGCGGCCGCCGCGGGTCACGAGGTGGCGTTCTTGGCCAGGTTCCAGCTGCCGTTGGTCTTGCCGCCGGCGGCGCCACCGGCGCGGGCCTGCTTGGTGTACTCCCACTCGATCTTGGCGTAGTTGAAGGTCACCGTCTCGGCCGGCACCGAGTCCGACGAGCCGCCGACGCTGACGCTCGAGATGATCACGTCGGTCAGCTTGTAGACCATGTACGGGATGCTCTTGTCGCCGTCGGCGCGGCGCAGGGTCAGCGTGATGGTCGGGATGTGCTTGCCGGTGCAGCAGTACTGGTTCAGGACCGGGGTCGCCGTGTCCATCATCTTCTGCACCGACAGGTCGGTGTGGTTGCAGCGGCCGGCGGTGCCGCCGCCCGCCGTGCTGGCGACGGCCGAGGCCGGCTGGCTGACGCCGTGACTGTAGGCCAGCAGCTCGATCTCGTCCTTGTGGTTGGAGTCGGTGCTCTCGCCCTTGATGCCTTCGATCTTCAGGAAGATGGTGGATGCCATGATTCGGTCCTCGCTGGTTGGTCAGCCGTGGGCTGGTTGAGCCGGGCTGTGGGTCGTGGTTCGTTCGCGCAGAAGAACGTCCCGCCCCGGGCGGGCGTTGCAGATTCTGGAGTGGGAGGCGGGGCCGGCCCGGGCCGTTCCCGAGACCGTGGCCGGGAGCGACCGTGGGCGCCAGGGATCCGGACCGCCCCGCCCCTCCCCGCTGGGCCGCCGAGGCGGCTCCGGACGGGCACGACCCGGCCGGCGACGCCCACGGGAAGGGCCCCGCGCAGGGTCGCCCCGGCCGTGGGCCCTGGACGTCGAGCGCCCGCTCAGCCCTTGCGGGCCGGCAGATTGGCGACCAGGCGCAGCGACATCTTCAGCCCCTCGAGCTGGAAGTGCGGCCGCAGGTGGGCCACCGCGCTGTAGACGCCGGGCTTGGCCTTGTCCTCGACCACCTCGATGCGGGCCTCGCGCAGCGGGTAGCGCGCCTTCTGCTCGTGCGACGCCTCGTCGTTGAGCAGCACGTAGTTCGAGATCCACTGGTTGAGGTAGGTCTCGACGTCGCCACGGCTCATGAACGAGCCGACCTTGTCGCGGCAGATCGCCTTCAGGTAGTGGGCGATGCGGCTCACGGCGAACAGGTACGGCAGCTTGGCCGACAGCGTCGCGTTGGCGGTGGCGTCGGCGTCCTGATACTTCTTCGCCCGCTGCGCGGAGCCGGCGTGGAAGAACACCGCCTGGTCGGTGTGCTTGTAGCTGACCAGCGGGATGAACCCGAGGTCCTCCATCTCCTTGCTGCGGTCGTCCGGGATCAGCACCTCGGTCGGGCACTTACTGCCCATGTCGCCGGCGCGCGACCGGAACTTGTGGATCGGCAGCCCCTCGACCAGGCCGCCGCCCTCGTAGCCGTTGATCGCCGTGCACCAGTGGGTCTTGGCGAACGCGTCGGTGATGCGGCCGCCCATCGCGTAGGCGGCGTTGCACCACAGGTACTTGTCGTGCTCCTCGCCGTCGACGTCCTCGCGGAAGTCGAACTGGTCGACCTCGTTGTCGGGGCCGTAGGGCAGCCGACCGAGCACGTGCGGCAGGCACATGCCGACGTAGCGCGAGTCCTCGGAGTCGCGGAACGACAGCCACTTGGTGTTCTCGGGGTTGGTCTTGTCGAAGATCTTCGCCAGATCGCGCGGATCCGGCATCTCGGTGAAGCTCTCCCAGCCGAACATGCCCGGCCCCGCCGAGGTCAGGAACGGCGCGTGCGAGCCGGCCGCGACCTGCGAGATGTGGGTCAGCAGCTCCATGTCCATCGAGCCCTTGTCGAACTCGAAGTCGCCGATCAGGAAGCCGAACGGATCGGCACCCGGCTGGGCGATGCCGCCCGAGTAGACCTTCTTCCAGAGGGCGCTCTCGGTGAACTCGGTGGCGCTCTGGAAGTCGCGCAGCAGCTCGCGCTTGCTGACGTCGAGCACCTGGATCTTCATGTTCTCGCCGGTCTCGGTGCCCTTCACGAACTGCTGCAGTCCGCGCCACGACGCCTCGAGCTTCTGGAACTCGGGGTGGTGCATGATGACGTTCAGCTGGTCCGAGAGCGCCTTGTCGATCGCGACGATGTGCTCGTTGACGGACTTGCTGAACCCGGGGCGGATCGCCATGCCCTCGGTCAACTGCCCGAGCAGCGTGCTGATCAACTCGGTGCCGCGCTGCTTCGCGTCATCGGTCTTGGCGCGGATGCCCTGTGCCAGCACCGCATCCAGGTACGCTCCCGGGTCCTGCGCCAATTCCTTGGCGGACGCCTGCTTGCCCTTCTGACTGGCCATCGTTCCCTGCCTGGTTCTGATCGTTGGTTGGTGTTCGTTCCGGGCGCGACCCGGCTCAGGCCGGCGCGTCGCCGCCGCCGCCGCCGCCGCCGCTCAGCCGGTCCTTCAGCTGGTTGCGCAGGTCCTCGTTCTGCAGGACCTCGTCCAACAGCTCCGCCAGGCGGTCGCTGCTGTCGGCGCGGTTCTTCAGGTCGACCAGCTGCGCGCGCACCTCGAGCAGCTTCTTCAGCGGCTCGACCTGGTTGGCGACGTTCACCGGGCTGAAGTCGTCCATCTTCTCGAACTTCAGGCCGACCCCCATCTCGCCGCCCTCGGGCGACAGTTTGTTGTCGACCTTGATCGACAGCTCGGGGGCGATGCCCTTCATGACCGCGTCGAAGTTGTCGCGGTCGATGTCGACGAACTTGCGCTCGCTCAGCTTGGTGTCGCGCGTCTTGTGGCCGGCGAGGTCGGCCATGACGCCGCCGACGAACGCCAGCTCCTTCATGCGCATCGCGCCGTTGGTCTCGACCTCGTACTCGAGGTGGACGCGGGGCGCGCGGATTCGGCCCTTCTTCTTCTGACTGCTTTCCGACATGGGTTCGCTCGCGATTCGGTCGGTTCGGGGAACAGGGCGGGAGGATACGCGGGCCCACCGCCCTTTGCACCTGCTGGCAAACCGATTCCGTCGAATCCGGACGCGTAGTACAACCCCGGCATGGCCGACGTACGCGCCCTGCTCCAGCCGATCCGTCCCGACGCACCCGCCGGCGCCGACCTGCGCACGATCGACAACACGATCGGCGAGATCCGCGAGCACCGCCGCCGCGATCACCCGCTGGCGCCGAACCCCAAGGAGGCCGACTGGCGCGCCACCGCCGACACCAGCGCCATGGCGCTGCAGGGCAAGACCAAGGACCTCGAGATCGCCGCCTACCTGTGCGAGGCGTGGACCCGGCTGCGCGGGCTCGAGGGCCTGCGCGACGGCCTGGAGCTGCTCGACGGCCTGGTCGGCGAGTTCTGGCCGCACGTGCACCCCGGCATCGAGGTCGAGAACGGCCAGACGCTGATCGTCGCCGGCATCCGCCGCAAGTGGCTGTCGTGGATCGGCTCGGCCGAGGAGTTCCTCGAGAGCGTGCGCTCGGTGCCGCTGACCGCGGCGCTCGGCGACGACGATCCGCTGCGGCTCATGGACTACGAGATGGCCATGCGCATGGAGGAGGCGCAGCGCGCCAACCAGACGCTGTACGAGGACATGGTCGCCAACCACGCGACCTCGCCCGATGCCTGGAACTCGGCGTTCGCCGCCACCGACGGCGAGCAGAAGCAGCAGACCCACGAGCTGAGCAAGGCGTGCCTCGAGCTGGCCGAGCGGCTGCAGACCCGCACCGACGAGCTGCTGCAGCCGGACGGCATGTCGGTCAACCTGATCCCGCTGCGCGACCTGCTCGAGCAGGTACGCGACCTGCACGCGGTCGGCGGCGCGATCGGCGACGCGCCGATGGCGCAGGGCTTCGGCGATGCGGGCGCGCCGGCCGGCGGCGGCGGCGCGACCCCGGCCGCGGCGGGCGGCGGCGGCGGCGGCGGGCCGCTGCGCAGCCGGCAGGACGCCGTGCGCATGCTGCGCGAGGTCGGTGCGTTCCTGCGCACCCACGAGCCGCACAGCCCGGTGTCGTACCTGGTCGAGCGCTGCGTGCGCTGGCTCAACCTCGGCTTCGAGGAGCTGATGGCCGACCTGGTGAAGACCGAGGAAGGGCTGGCGCGGATGCGCGACACGCTCGGGCTGCAGCGCGACGAGCAGGGCTGAACCGTCCGGTTCGGGCCGGCCGTCAGCGCCAGTGCTCGAAGCGGCCGCCGAGCGCGTCGATCTTCTGCCGGATGCAGTCCTTGATGAAGTCGCGCGCGCGCTTGTAGTGGCTGCGCAGCGTGACCTCCTTGATGCCGTTCATCGCCGCCGAGATCGCCGCGAACGACAGGTCCTGCTGCCGGCGCATGAAGTAGACGTTGCGCATGTCGGTCGGCAGCCGCGCCGCGCAGTCGCGCTCGGCGGCCTCGATCTCGCGGATGCACATGATCTCCGACACCGACTCGGCGTCGGGGTCGTGCCGGTCGTCGAGCCGCACCACGCCGGTCTCGTTGGTCTCGCCGCGGCCGACCAGCCCGAGCTGCTGCTCGCGGTTGTAGCGCCGCCACAGGTCGTTGAGCCGGTTCTGCGACAGCATGTAGACCCAGCCCCAGAAGCTGTCCTTGCCCTGGTCCTGGAACTTGGCGATGTCGCCCAGCAGCTTCAGCATGACCTCGCTGGCGAAGTCGTCGAACTCCATGCCGGGCGGGAACGACACGTTGCCGAACCGACCGCGCAGGAAGAACAGCACCTTGCCGGACAGCTGCACCCAGGCGCGCTGCTCGTCGCGCTGGGCCTGCGACACGATGAACTGGGTGTCGTTCTGGTCGCCCGAGGCCCACGCGGCGGCGGGATTGCCGGCGGCGGGGCCGCCGGCGGCGGGCGCCGCGGCGGGGTCGCCGGCCGGCGGCGTGGAGCCGGGTCGTTCGGCGTCGGGACGATCGGGATCAGCGGGGTCCATCGCGCTCCACCTCGAGCACCTGCTGCACGGAAACGATGCCCAGGTCGACGCGCGCCGCCGCGCGGCCCGCGAACGACGCCGGCACCTGGTCGCGTCCCGGCGCCACGTCCCAGGCGAGGTCGCTGGGCGCGTCGGGCCAGAACAACGGCGCAAGGTAGCGCGGCCGCAGCTCGTCCCACAACAGCCGGAAGCGCCAACCGCGATCCGGGGTCTCGTCGCAGACGATCATGCGCAGCGGCGCCGCGCCGAGGACCGCGAACAGGTCGGCGGCGAAGCCCAGCTCGAGCGCGCCGGAAGCACCCGCGCCGCGCACGACGTACTCCGGCACGCCCGGCGCCGACACCGAGTACTCCGCGCTCCGCAGCCAGTCGGCCGAGCTCGCTGCAGCGCCGCGGCGCAGCACGGTCGCCAGCGCGGTCTCCCCGCACCACGCCGCGAAGTCGACGTCGGGCGCGGCCGCCGCCCGCGCCTTCAGCGCGTCGACGTGGGCCCGCACCTCGGCGACGGGCGCGCCGCGGCTGGCCAGCTCGCACACCGGCACCGCCGCCTCGAGCCAGGCGAACGCGCCCGGCAGCAGCGCGCCGGGGCGCGACAGGTCGCCGTCGAGCTCCGCCAGCGCCACGAACGGGAACCGCCGCCCGACCTGGTCGCGGCTCGGCTGCACGCACAGCGCCGCCGCCCGATCGGCGCGGTCGGTCGCGCACAGCGCGAACAGGCGCCGGTCGAGGTCGCGCAGCCGGCCGGTGCTGAGCGCGCGGCTCCAGCCCTCGACCAGCCAGTCGAACAGCCGCTGCTGCCACGGCGCGTCGGCGCCGTGGCGCACGAAGTCGCCGTGGCTCGGCAGCTTGCCCATGCAGGCGGTGCCGTGCACCGCGCTCACGGCCGCGACCACAGCTGGTCGGGGAACGCGAGCCGGAACGCCTCGGGGTCGTGCAGCACGTCGAGCTGCTGCGTGTCGGCCGGCACCCGGATGCGCAGGCTCAGGGCGCCGACGGGCTTGAAGCTGATGTCGTAGCTGGTCGTGCCGGCGCCGAGGTTCTGCTGCGGGTCGTTGACGCGGTTCTTGCCGGCCATGCGGCAGATCCGGAACAGGTTCCAGAAGCTGGCCGGCATCGCGTCGCTGGCCAGCCGCGGCCACGACGCGCGCTCACCGCCCACGTCGCGCAGCGACCGCGCGCCCTGCACCGTGCGGACCTGGATCGACAGCGGTTCGTCGCCGAGCAGCTGCCACGACATCGCCTTCGAGCGGTCCGGGTTGTTGGGGTTCGGGTCCTGATCGATGATCGTGCCGCCCCACTTGATCTCGTAGCTGAGCACGCCGGAGTCGACGCGGAAGAACAGGTCGAGGCCCGGCGTGCCGGCGTGGGTCTGGAAGCAGCCGGCCAGCGCGGCCACGCGGTCGACGAACTCCTGGTCGGCGACGGGCGTGCGGTACGGCTCGCCGTCGACGCGGCGGATCGACACGGCGCCGAGCACGTTGGCGGCCCGGGCCAGCTGCTGCAGCTGCCCGACCCAGGCGAGGAACGCCTTGCTGTCGACGGCGTCGAGCACGTCGGCGAACGGGAACTTCGCCGCGAAGCGCGTGTAGTCCTGGTCGACCTGCGTGAACGCGTCGTCGATCTCGCTGCGCACCGCCGAGTGCGCGCGCAGCGCGAGCTGCTCGACGATGCGCGCCTCGAACCCGGTCATCAGCTGGACCAGGTCGTTGTCGCCGCGCAGGTCGGTGCTCCACCGCCCGCGCGCCTGGTCGGCGGCGGCCTCTGCCGCCGTCACGAACGCCGCCAGCTCCTCGGCGCGCACGCCGAGCTCGGGCGACGCCGGCCAGCGCAGCGCGCGGCGCAGCGCGTCGAGCGACCGCGTCGGCGCGGAGGCCACGCCGAGCGAGCCGAGCGCGTCGGCGATCAGCTCCGCCGCGTCGCGGAACACCGGCTCGAGGCCGTCCTCGATCGACGCCAGCGTCGCCAGCCCGGACTGCAGCTCGACGCGGGTCAAGAGGCGGCCCCAGGCGTCCAGCCGGGCGCGGCGGTAGCCGTTCTCGAAGCGCTGGTGCGCGGCGGCGGCGGCGGCGGACAGCCGCTCGCCGACCCCGGCCTGTCCGATCCCGTCGCGCAGCGCGGCGGCCTGCCCGAGGTACTCGTCGGCGCCGCGCACCGTGGGGCCGTCGCCGCTGGTGTCCTGGAACTTGGTCGCCGACACGAACACCGAGCTCAGCCGCGCGCCGTCGCCGGCGACCCAGGCGATCGGCGGCGGGCCCGAGCACAGCTCGGCCGGGCCGAGGTCGCGGTCGCGCGGGTCCTGCGGGCCGAACACCGACCGCAGCGTGGCGAAGTCGTTCACGCCGCCGAGCCACGCGGCCAGCACCTCGGCGCGCTCCTGCAGCCGGCGGTCGGCCTCGACCGGCGGCGCCTCCGGCATCGGGAACTCGTGCCTGGCCTCGAGGACGCCGCGGAACAGGTCGCGCGCGCGGTCGCGCAGCAGCGCGTCGCCGCTCAGCTCGGCGCCCGCCACCGCGTCGAAGCGGCGCAGCGCCTCCTCGGCCGCGGCGCCGGCGGTGGTCCCGCCGGAGCGCATCGCCCGCAGGACCTCCAGGCGCTGCGCGTTGCGCTGCTGCGCCTCGCCGACCCGCTTGCGGAACGCGGCCACCGCGGCCGGCAGCGCACGCAGCGCCGCGGCCTCGGGACCGGCCAGCTCCGCCGGCAGCTCGCAGGCCTCGAGATCGGCGCGCATCTCGGCGAGCAGCGCCGCGTCGACCGGCTGCACTAGGTCGAGCTCCAGGCGCCGCTTCAGCTCCGCCTCGAGCGCGTCGAGGCCGTCGAGCTCGCGCTTCGCCGCCGTGTCGACCGCGCGCTGCAGGTTGTCGAGGATCCGCACCCGCTCGACGAACGGCTCGCCGTCCGCCCGGCGCGCCGCCTCGAAGTACGACACGACGTGGTCGGCCTGCGCCGCCGCCGCCGAGTAGTTGTTCCAGACCAGCACGATCGACACCAGCGCCGCGAGCGCCATCGCCGCCAGCGAGCCGACGTACCACAGGTGCCGCTTGGGCTCGTCGGTCGGCCGCACCAGGTCCGACTCCTCGAACAGCACCTTGTCGAACACGTCGTCGACGAAGTAGCACTTGCGCTCGCCCTCGGGGATGTCGAGCTCCTGCGCGTCGATCCCCATGTCCGCGGCCATCCGTTCCATCACCTCGCTGAGAACCGAACGCTCCTGGGTGCCGGACGTGAAGTAGCAGCCGCGGATCTGCGACACCTCGCGGTAGGGGTTCTGCTGCTGCAGCAGGTCGACGAACTGGCACACGCGGTCCTTCACCGCCAGGAACTGCTGCGGCAGGCGGTAGACCAGCTGCTTCTTCTTGCGCGTGCTCTCGCCCGCCAGCTGCTCCAGCCGGCGCCGGCCGAGCTGGTCGTAGAGCAGGTCGAACTCGGCCGCGAAGCGCTGCGCGAAGTCGAAGTCCGCGGGCCGCTCGAACGGGAACGTGAAGCCCCAGATCTGCTTGCGCTCCTTCTGGTCGAGGCGCTCGAAGAACTCGACGAAGCCGAGCAGCAGGTCGCACTTGGTGAACACCAGGCTGACCGGGAACACCACCTGCAGGTGCTGGGTCAGCTCGCCGATGCGGTCGCGGACGTCGTCGGCGATCTTGCGCAGCTCGGCCTCGGACTTGTGCGCCACGTCCTCCAGGCTGACGGCGACGATCGCGCCGTTGATCGGCTTCTGCTTGCGGCTCCGCTTCAGCAGCTTCAGGAATTCGAGCCACTCGCTGCGGTCCTCGAACTCGGTGACGAAGCGGCCCGCGGTGTCGAGCAGCACGCCGCGGTCGGCGAACCACCAGTCGCAGTTCTTGGTGCCGCCCAGGCCGTGGATCTCGGCGCGGCCGCGCGTCATGTACGGGAAGTCGATGCCCGATTCGCGCAGCATCGTCGTCTTGCCCGAGCCCGGCGGCCCGATGATCACGTACCACGGCAGCCGGTAGATCGCGCCGCGGCCGAGCCGCGACTGCCGCAGCAGGCCGAGCGACTCCTCGAAGCGCTTCTTCAGGTCGGCGATGCGCTCGGCGTCGCCGGGCCGCGCGCCGGCCGCCGGCGCGCCGAGCTGCGGCGCCAGCGCCGACTCGAGCATCGAGGCGCCGCGGGCGGCGCGGACCTGGGCCCAGACGAACAGCCCGAGGAACGCCACCGCGACCACCAGCGCCAGCAGGTAGCGCGTCTCCGGCGCCCACTCGAACGCGACGCCGGCCAGCAGGATGACCGCGATCACCAGCACCAGGATCAGGAAACCGACCAGGCGTTGGCCGAGCAGCGACTGCAACACGTTCATCGTCGTTCTCCGGCTCAGCCTTTCAGGGTCGCGGCGACCTCGCTCCAGCGACTCGACAGCGACCAGTGCAGCGCGATCGCGACCAGCGCGACCAGCAGGAACAGGCCCACGCCGACCATCCACAGCGGCGTCTTGCGCAGCTGCGCGCGCATCGTCCGCGGCCCGGTGGCGTTCGGCGACAGCGCGGCGGCGCCGCCGCGCCCCTCGCGCAGCTGGCCGCAGATCGCGTGCAGCATCGACTGCACCTTGCGCTCGCCGGCGTCGTCGGCGAAGTCGCCGCGGAAGCCCAGCGCCAGCACCGTCGCGTAGACCTCGAGCGCGCCGAGCTCGTCGGCGCGCGGGTCGCGGCGCAGCGACTCGAGGTTGGTGAAGAACGTCTCGCCGGCGCTGAGGTCGTCGAACAGCTCGAACGCCAGCGGCCGCACCTGCCAGTCCTCGCGCAGGTCCCAGCTGCTGGTCATCACGATCTCGTCGAGCAGCGCCGCCAGCGCCAGACCCGCGTCGCGGCTGGCGCGCTCGCCGATCCGGGCGTCGCGGTTCCTGCGCTCGAACTGCTGGATCAGCTTCTCGGCGCGGCCGCGGACCTCGTCGTGGCCGCCCGGGTCCTGACCGGCCATCAGGCTCATCGCGAACGCGAAGACGTCGCCGGCGTGCTCGGGCAGGCCGTTGGCGCGCGGTTTGGTGTCGGCGCTCATTTCTGGGACTTCCGGACGGCGAACATCTCCACCGTCATGTCGGGGAACGACTTCAACGGCGCGAAGAACTCGACGTTGCGGGTATCGCGCACCGACTGCCACTTCGGATCGTCGCGGTGGATCGAGAAGTAGTGGAACCCGGCCCGCTGCGGGATCTCCGGCGGCGGCACCGTCAACGGCACCAGCTTGACGCCGCTGACCGCGCGGCGCCGCGCCTCGGCGACGCCCTCCGGCGAACCCAGTTTGCCGAGGCCCGGGATCATCTTGATGATCACGTCGGCCGAGACGTCGGCGCTGACCGCCAGGTAGAAGTCGGCGTTGTCGAGCAGCGTGTCGTCGAGGATCTGCCCGTGGTACTCGCCCTCGCCCTTCTCGAGCAGGCGGATCGACTCGCAGGTCATCGGCGCCGAGCCGCTGGCGAGGTCGATGATCGCCTTCTCCAGCTGCCGGAACACCGGCCCGGGCTCGCGGTGGTCGTAGAACGGCACGTCGCGCGGCCGCGCGTCCGGCGTGAACGTGCACAGCGCGCCGGCCAGCGCGGCGAGGTCGCGGTACAGCGCCTCGGGGTGCGTGCGCTGCTGCTGGTGGTGGTGCGTCAGCAGCGGCAGCCAGGTGTTCAGCGTGTAGAACAGCCAGAAGCTGGCCGCCTCCACGGTGGTCATGTTGGCCTTGCCGCCGATGCGCTCGCCGCGCGCGCGGCCGAGCTTCTCGCTCTGGCTGCCCAGGTACTCGAGCAACAGGCGCACCGTGCGCAGCAGGCGCGGCGACGCCGACAGGTACAGCACCGGCGGCACGAAGTCCGGGTCGAGCTGGTAGCCCGAGCCGGCGCCGCGCTTGATGTCGGCGAGCGGCAGCAGCTGCATGCCGTCCGCCGATTCGCCCTCGAACACGAGGCGCAGGTTGGCGTGGCCGACGGCGACGTCGCGTTCGAGCGCGCCCTTCAGCTCGTCGAGCACCGGCACGACCGCGCGCCGGAGCCGCCCCGGCGTGCCGTCGTCGCGGTCGCCCTGCAGCATGCTGCCGGTGCGCGCGGTGGCGATCGCCAGCGACACGCGCAGGCTGGTCTCGCGCGCGCCGAACACGTCCTTCAGCGGGCGCGGCGACGGCAGCGGATCGAGCTCCGGCGCGTCGATCGCGGTGCCGTCCTCGAACACGCCCGCCACGCGATGCAGCGCGAACTCGCCGCCCTGCAGCGCCTCCTCGTCGACCGCCAGGGCCAGGAGCCCGAAGCCGTGCGGGTGCAGGGCCTGGAGGCTCTGCCGCAGCTGCCGGCCGTGGTGCCGGTCCTGCTGCTGGAAATGCTGCGGGCCGAGGAACATGCCCTCTTCCCACAGCACGCGGTCATAGAGGCCCATGGATACCTACGTCGGTGGCGGACTGGGGTGAGGGTTCGCGGTCGCGCGCACGCTACGGCTTGGCCTTGCTCTCGGTCGCCGGGCCGAACGAGATGGTCGAGCCGCGGATGCGCAGCACCTGGTTGCCGAGGTCGGACAGGCGGATGTACTGCTTCCAGTCCCCGTCGCTGTTCTTGATGCTGAAGTTGGCGATCACCGCCAGCACGTCGGAGTCCTCGCCCTTCTTGCCGGCGGCCAGGGACGGCAGGTCGCCGCGCGCGGTCTCGCGGCCACGGCGGCCGTCGATGCGGTGGTCCTTGGCGATCACCTCGTGGTGGCCCTGCGGGTCCTCGCTCAGGCCCGGCGCGGCGAGGTCGCTCCAGGCGCCGCGCTGGAACCAGTCGAGCGACGCCTCGGACAGCAGCAGCGTGCGCAGGTCGAGCGCGCGGTCGACCGACGAGTCCGCGCTCGACGGGTTCAGCGTGCCCTCGAGCTGGTAGCGCAGCTTGACCTCCGCGCTCTTGCAGGCGACGAGCAGCAGCGGCGCCAGCGCCAGGGCGCTGCGGCGCAGCGCGCTTCGGGGAGACGGTCGACGGTTCACGTGGAGTCCTTGTTCGCTCGGGGGTTGTCGGAGTACTTCAGGTGCGCCTTCAGCACCGCGTCGCGCAGCTGCTTCAGGCGCTCGGCCTCGCGGCCGCGCTCCCGGGCGAACTGCTCGTATTCGACAAGGTAGCGGTCCCAGAGCGCGGGCTTCAACGTCAGCGGGACCCAACCGCCGCCTTTGCTGCGGACGTCGGCCTCGAGCTGCTTGGGCGCGAACGCGTCCAGGAACGCCTGGATCACCTTCTGCCCGCCGTCGGCGAGGCCCACCAGCAGCATCTGCAGGTCGTCGATGGTGCGCTTCAGCGCCTTGCCGGCGCCGGCGCCGTCCTGGCCCTGCAGCAGCAGCCGCGCCGCCGCGGGGCGGCCGGCGGCGCCCTCGAGCGGGTTGGCCTCGCGCCGGATCCGGCCGGTGACGTCGAGGTCCACGCCCTCGGTGAAGTTGCGCCGCGCCTGCGTCGCGGTCAGCAGCCAGTCCAGCGTCGCCGCGGTGTAGAGCTGCCAGCGCTCGCAGAACGCGGCCGCCTCCTGCCCCGACGCGAACGCGAACGACTCGTCGGCCACCAGCGCCCTGGCCGCGGCCTCCACGGCCAGCAGGGTGCGCGCCGCGAGGTCCGGGTCGCGCCGCTGCGCCGCCGGTTTGTCGTCGCCGGCGCCGCCCGGTTCGAGCCGGTCGACGATCTCGCCCAGCGCCATCACGACCGCCGAGGCGCGGTTCGCCGCGCGCCGCTCCTGCACGACCTCCTGCAGCGCCCGGCGCCGCTCGGCGGGGTCGCCGTCGATCTGCGTCGCGAACGCGCCGCGGAGGTCCTCGAGCAGGGCGTTGCCCGACAGCCCGCCGCGGCCGCCGCGGCCGCCGCCGGCCGGGTGCACCATCGTCTGCTCGGCGTCGAAGGCGCCGCCCGCGTCGTCGCCGCCGCCGGCCGCCGCCGCGCAGTGGAAGCGCAGCTGGAACGGACCGATCGCGATCGTGTCGCCGTCGAGCAGCGTCGCCTGCGGGTCGATGCGGTCGCCGTTGACGAACGTGTGGTTGGTGCTGCGCAGGTCCTCGACGACGTAGGTGTCGCCGATGCGCTGGATCACCGCGTGCTTGCCGGACACCTCGCGGTTCTCGAGCGCCAGCAGGTTGTCCTTCTTGCGGCCGATGGTCACGAACTCCTGCGCGAAGGCGCGACGCACGGTCTTGCCGCCCTCCTCCTGGATCGTCAGCTCGAAGCCGGCCGGCGCGGCGCCCGCCGCGCGCCGCGGTGCGGCCTCGACCTCGGGCGCGGGCTCGGGCTCGCCGCGACTCGCCCGGTCGCGGATCTGCGCCTCGAGCTCCTCGATGTGCTCCTCGCACAGCGCCCGGATCTCGCGGTCGCACTCGGCCGCCGCGAACAGCGCGGTCTGCTGCCGGCGCTGCGACTGCTGCAGGCGGTCGTGCACCGCGGTCATCAGCGCGGCGGGGTTGTTCGGGAACACCTCGGCGTGGCTGTCGGCGAAGCTGAAACCCGGGATCCGCGTCGTCAGCTGGAACGCCAGCAGCAGCAGGTCCTGCCACAGCGCCCGGTCCGCGCCACCGCCGCTGCGCTCGCGATCGGCGCGGTGCCACAGCAGCGCGGCCGGATCGAAGCACTTCGCCTCGAGGCGCAGCTGCTCGAGCACCAGCCGCCGCGCCTGCACCTCGCCCACCTCGTCCTGCGTCGACACCGCGAGGTCGATGCGCCGCAGGCAGCGATCGACCACCTTGTGCACCGCCTCCATGTCCTGCTCGTCGTTCACCAGCAGCGTGCGGAACACCAGCATGCCGAGCCCGAACAGGTCGCACGGCGTGCCGTGGTTGCGGAAGAACGTCAGGCTCGCCTCGAACTTGCGGCCGACGTCCCAGTCGGCGGCGTCGGGCGCGGCAGAGGCCTCGACGACGAGCACCACGCGGTTGCCCTGCAGCTCGCCGATCTGGGCCCACCACGGGGCGCTGGCGCCGCTCGGCAGCACCTGCGCGACGTCGCCGGCGCGGTAGCCCCGCAGGCTCACGCTGCCCTCGGCCGACAGCACCAACCGGCCGCCGTCGCCGGCCGCCTCGCGCTTCTTGAGCTCGACGAAGAACCGGCCGGCCAGCGCGTCGTGGGCGGCGGCCAGGAGCGCGTCCTGGTACGGCGTGCCGCGCAGCTCGTGACCCTGCTCGAGCAGCCGCGGCATGCCCGGCGCCGGCGCCGACGGGCGCAGCGGCAACGCGCTGCCCAGGTCGATCAGCCGCACGTCGAACGCCCAGCGCGGCGGCACGCCCGGCCCGGGGTCCTGCCAGCGCACCATCACGTTCTGCGGCGCGAGCGCGAAGTGCGGTCGCGCGCAGCGTCCGTGCACCGCCTGCAGCCCGAGGCACACCTGCTGCAGCGCGACGGTCTTGCGCTGCAGCACCTCGAGGGCGAACTGCGCGCCGTCGTGCTCGAACAGGAACTGCCGCGCCGCGCCGAGCGGACGGTCGAGGCGGTCGACCACGCGGCGCCGGCCGCCGGCGCCGGCCGCGGTCGCGCGCGCCTTGACCGCGCTCCAGCCCGCGCCGCCGAGCAGGTCGCTGAACTCGCCCCAGTCGAGGTCGAGCAGCTCCATCGGCAGCACCTGGAAGTCGTAGTACGACAGCGCGTGCAGGTGCTGCTCGGCCGGGATCGGCGCGTCGCCCGCGACGCCGGCGGGGTAGCACTCGGCGCGGTGCTCGCAGCCGGCGCACGGGAACCACGCGGCCGTGGCAACTGGAGTCGGGGCAACCGGAGTCGGGGCCTTCGGAGTCGGCGCGCGCAGCATCGCGCCCCAGTCGCGGATCAGCTGGTTGCCGACCGCGACCCGCGCGTTGTCGCGCACGCGTTCGTCGACCGCGCCGGCGGTGCGCCAGAACGCCGGATCGGCGCCGCCGGCGTGCAGGTAGCGCACCTGGCCGCGCGACCAGGCCGGCAGGCCGGCGTCGCGCAGCAGCTGGTCGTCGCGGCAGGTCCGCAGCATCGCGCCGGTGCGCGGACACGGCGGGTGGAACCACGCGCGCGTGCGCCGGCACCAGAACACCGGCGGCGACGAGAGGAACGGCTCGGGGAACGGCGCCAGCGCCACCACGTGCGGCGACCGCGCGGCGCGCAGGTCGGCCGCCTCGCGCGGCCACATCGCGTCGATCTCGGGGTTGGTCAGCGCGCGGCCGTTGCCGGGCAGGTAGTCGTGCCGCTGCACCTTCAGCGCCTGCCGCGCCAACACGGTGTCGCCGAGCGTGATGGTGCCGAGCAGCACCTGCGAGTAGCGCCCCGACGACAGCCGGACGAACGGCGTGTCGCTGCCGTCGTCGGCCAGCGCGAGGTCGAAGGCGAGGCCGCCCTGCCCGGTCCCGAACAGCGGACGCAATGCGCCCGCGTCCGAACGGGGACCACCCTCGTCGACGACCATGCGGCAGATCTAACTGCCGGCCGCAAGCACGGTCAAACTTTCTGGTTCCGACGGACGGGCCGTCCGCGCCGGCGCCGGTCACTCGGCCCGCAGCGCCTCGATCGGGTCGAGCCGGGCCGCGCGCAGCGCCGGCGCCGTCCCGGCCAGCAGCCCGGTCCCGACCGCGACCCCCTCGGCCACCGCGGCGTGGAGCACCGTCGTCGCCACCGGCAGCGCCGGCACCAGCAGGTGCAGCAGCCACGCCGCGCCGAGGCCGAGCAGCAGGCCGAGCACCCCGCCCAGCGCCGCCATCGCCGCCGCCTCGGCCAGGAACAGCCCGAGCACCTGGCGGCGGGTCGCGCCGAGCGCGCGCAAGAGGCCGATCTCGCCGGTCCGTTCGGCCACGGCGATGGTCAGGATGGTCAGGATGCCGACGCCGCCGACCAGCAGCGAGATGCCGCCCAGCGCGGCGATCCCCAGCGTCAGCACCGACAGCACCGACCCGAGCACGTCGAGCATCTGCTGCTGCGCGGTGACGGTGAAGTCCTCGCGGCCGTGCCGCGCCAGCAGCGCCCGGCGGATCGCCGCGGCGACCTCGGCGCCTTCGGCCGCGGCGTCGAACAGCACGTCGATCTCCATCAGGCCGTCGCGGTCGAACAGCGCCAGCGCCCGGGCCGCCGGCACGTAGACCGCGTCGTCGAGGTCGATGCCGAGGAACTGCCCCTTCGGCCGCATCACGGCGATGACGCGGTAGCGGTCGCCGCCGACCCGGACCAGCGCGCCGAGCGCGCCGCCGGCGGGGAACAGCTCCTGCGCCAGGGTGTGGCCGAGCGCGCAGGACGCGCGCACGGCACCGCCGCGGTCGTCGGGCAGGAACGTCCCGGCGGCGACCTCGAACTGCCAGACCGCCGGCATCGCCGCGCCGACGCCGTACACCGCGGTGCGCCGGCTCCGGCCGCCGGCCTCGACGGCGACGTTGCCGGTCACCATCGGCAGGACCGCGCGCACGTACGGCAGCCGCTCGAGCGACCGCGCGTCGTCGAGGCTCAGCGGCCGGGTGCTGTTCAGCATCGCGCCCGACATGCCCAGCGTCTCGGTGCGGCCCGGCGTCACGCCGATCAGGTTGGTGCCGAACTGCGTGAACTCCGCCAGCACGAACCGCTGCAGCCCGGTGCCCAGCGACGTGAGCAGCACCACCGCGGCGATGCCGACGGCGATGCCGATCGCCGTCAGCCACGACCGCTGCCGCTGCGACCGCACGGCGTGGAAGGCCATCTGCACCGCGTCGACGGTCCGCATCGCTACCGCCGCGCCAGCGCGACGACCGGGTCCAGTCGGGCGGCGCGCCGCGCCGGCGCCACCCCGAAGCCGACGCCGATCGCCAGCGCCACCGCGAACGCGGCGGCGGCGGCCCAGACCGGCGCGCCGGCGTCCAGCTCCGGCACGAAGAACGCGACCGCCCGCGTGCCGCCCTCGGCGAGCAGCAACCCGGTCACCGCGCCGCCGAGCGCCAGCAGCAGCGCCTCCCACAGGAACACCGCGCGGATCGCGCGGGCGCTGGCGCCGAGCGCCTTCAGCAGGCCGATCTCGGCGGTGCGCTGCGACACCGCCACGACCATCACGTTCATGATCAGGATGCCGGCGACCACCAGGCTGATCGCGGCGATGCCGGCGACCGCCAGGGTCAGCGCCCGCAGGATGCCGTCGAACGTCGACAGCACGGCCTGCTGGGTGATCACGGTGACGTCGAGCTCGCCGTCGTGCCGCTCCGCGAGGATGCGCTCGGCGTCGGCGGCGGCGCGCGCCACGTCGGCGCGGCCGGTGGCCTCGACCAGCACGCGGAACATGCCGCGGCTGTCGAACAGCGCCTGTGCCGAGGCGACCGGGATCACCACCATCTCGTCGAGGTCGGTGCCGAGCGAACGCCCCGACGACGACAGCACGCCGACCACGCGGAAGCGCCGGTCGCCGAGCCGCACCCACTCGCCGAGCGCCGGCGCCGGGCCGAACAGCTCGCGGCGCAGCGTCGGCCCGAGCACGCACTCGGCGGCGCCGCGGCGCGGGTCGCCCGGCAGCAGGAACCGGCCCAGCCCGACCTCGAGGTGCCGCACCTCCTTCAGCTCGGCGGTCGAACCGAGCACCATGGCCTCGCGCTCGCGGCTGCCGTGCGACAGCGGCGCGCCGCCGGCGATGATCGGCGCCACGCGCGCGATCGCGCCGCTGCGCCGCAGCGCCAGCGCGTCGTCGAGCGTCAGGTCGCGCGCGGTCTCGCCCAGCAGCGGCGGCGCGCCGCCGGTGGTCTCGGTGCGGCCGGGCAGCACGATCACCAGGTTGGTGCCGAGCGACGCGAACTGGTCGGTGACGTAGCGCCGCCCCGACTCGCCGAGCCAGGTCAGCAGCACGACCCCGGCGGTGCCGATCGCCATCGCCAGCAGGATCAGCGCCGTGCGCAGCCGCGCCCCGGCGACGCTCTGCAGCGCGAAGCCGAGCTGGTCGGCGACCCGCACCTCAGCGCTCCTCGCGCGCCCGGGGTGCCGCGGCGCGGTCGGCGACGATGCCGCCGTCCTGCATCCGCAGCTGCCGCCGCGCGCGCCCGCCGAGGTCGGGGTCGTGCGTCACCACCAGCAGCGTGATGCCTTCGGCGTTGAGCCGCTCCAGCACCGCGACCACGTCGTCGCCGGTGCGACGATCGAGGTTGCCGGTGGGCTCGTCGGCGAGCAGCAGCTCGGGCCGGGTGATCGTGGCGCGGGCGATCGCCGCGCGCTGGCGCTGGCCGCCGGACAGCTCGTCGGGCCGGTGCGCCGCGCGGTCCGCGAGGCCGAACGCCGCCAGCTGCTCCTGCACGCGCGCGTGGCGCTCGGCGCGCGGCACCTCCGCCAGCACCAGCGGCAGCGCGATGTTCTGCGCCGTGCTGAGCCGCGGCACCAGGTGGAACGACTGGAACACGAAGCCGATGCTCTGCCGCCGCACGCGCGCCTGCTCGGCGTCGCCGAGCGCGCCGGTCGCCTTCCCCAGCAGCCGGTACTCGCCGCGGCTCGGCCGGTCGAGCAGGCCGAGCACGTTCAGCAGCGTCGACTTGCCGGACCCCGACGGCCCCATCAGCGAGACGTACTCGCCGCGGCCGATGTCGAGGTCGACGTCGCGCAGCGCGTGCACCTCCTGGCCACCGACCGCGAACGTGCGCCAGACCCCGCGCAGCTCGATCACTGCGGCTCCGCCGCGCCGGTCGCCTCGACCACCGCCGCGGCGCCGGCGACGACGCCCGCCCGGTCGCGCGACAGCACCACGCACTCGCCGGCCGCGAGCCCCGCGGTGACCTCGGTGAACCGCCAGTTGGCGAGCCCGGTCTCGACCGTCCGCTCCTGCAGCAGACCGTCGTCGCCGAGCACGAACACGGTGCCGGCGCGCAGCGCCTCGGTCGGCACGCGCAGCACCTCGGCGCGCTGCTCGAGCAGCACCTCGACGTCGGCGGAGTAGCCGGCCAGCAGGTCGATCTGCTCGGGACGCGCGTCGAGCTCGACCTCGACGTCGACGGTCCGCGCCTGCTTCTCGCGGTCGAGCACGTACGGCGCGATGCGCCGCACCTTGCCCGCGAAGGTCCGGGCGCCGAACGCGTCGAGCGTCACCCGCGCGGTCATGCCGACCCGCACCTGCGCGGCGTCGACCTCGTCGATCGGCGCGGTGACGTACGGCGCGCCGTCGTCGATCAGGTCGACCGCGGGCGGCGTCGGGATGCCGACCGGCGACGGCGTCACGAACTCGCCGATCTCGCCGTTGACCTCGGCGACGACGCCGCCGAACGGCGCGCGCACCAGCGTGCGTTCGAGCTGCGCCGCGACGACGGCGACCTGGTCGCGCCGCACCGCCGCCTCTGCCGCCGCCGCGCGCTGCGCCGCGCGCGCCGCCAGCGCCTCGCTCGCGGCGCGGTCGGCGCGTTCGCCGGCCGACACCTGCTGCTCCAGCAGCTCCCGCTGGCGCTCGGCCTCGCGTTCGGCCAGCTCCGCCCGCAGCCGGGCCTCGTCGGCCTGCGCCTCGGCGCGCGTGACCTCGCTGCGCGCCAGCGCCAGCTGCGCCGTGAGGTCGTCGTTCCAGAGCTCGAGCAGCACCTGTCCGGCCGTCACGCGGTCGCCCTCGCGGACGTGCAGCGCGGCCACCTGTCCGCCCTGGCCCGGCGCCAGCTTGGCCCGCCGCCGCGCGTTGACGGTGCCGGCGCGGGTGTTGGCGACCGTGGCCTCGACGACCCCGGGTGCCATCCGGTGCACGACCACCGCGACCGGCCGCGGCCGCGCGGCGTACCAGACGGCGACCGCGGCCAGGAGCAGCACGACGACCAGCACCAGGATGCCGCGGAGCGCCTTCACCCCCGCAGCAGACGGCGTGCGCCGCGCCGGCGCAAGCGCCGCGGGCGCCGCTGCGCACCCCGGCTACCGCCGCGCGCCGAAGCTGCGCAGGAGCGCCGCCATCTCGACGCGCTCGTGCTCCTCGCAGAACGCCAGCACCGACTGCCCGGACTGATCCAGCGTGTCCGGGTCGGCGCCGGCGGCCAGCAGCACGCGGACCGCCTCCAGGTGGTCGCCGTGCACGGCGTCGCCGAGCGGCGTCGAGCCGATCCGGCTGCGCTGGTGCACCGACACGCCGAGCTGCAGCAGGCGACGGATCAGCGCGACGTCGCCGGTGTACGCGGCCCAGGTCAGCGGCGACTCGCCGTTGCCGTCGGTCACCGACGGGTCCGCACCGAGTTCGAGCAGCCGCAGCGCCGCGTCGCCGCGTCCGGCCGCCAGCGCCAGCACCAGCGCGGTGCCGCCGTCGTCGCGCCGGGCGTTGACGTTGGCGCCCAGCGCAACCAGCCGTTCGATCGCGGCGACGTTGCCGAGCTCCGCGGCGACCTCGAGCGGCCGTTCGCGATCGGGTCCGCGCGCGTCGACGTCGACGCCGCGCGCCAGCAGCTGTTCGAGGCCGGCCGCGTCGCCGCGGTGCAGCGCCGCGATCAGGTCGCGCGTGCCTTCCATGCGCTGCGCGACGCTGCCGCGCTCGAGCGCCTGCAGCCGCGCCTCGACCTCGTCGCGCCACGCGGCGAAGACCGGCTCGACCGGCACCGACGGATCGGGCTGCGTCGCCGACGGCGTCGGCGGCGCCGGCGTCCGCGCGGCGCGGTCGCGGTCGCGGTCGCGTTCGGCGGCGCGCGGCGTCTGCTCCAGCGCGCGCAGCCGGGCGTCGAGGTCGCGCCACGTCACCGCCGGCGCCGGCGGGCGCCCCGCGGGCTCGTCGTCGGGCAGCGGCACGGCATCCGGCGCGCGGTCGTTCCAGGCGAGCCAACCGGCCGCCAGCACCGCCAGCCACATCAGGATCCGCTCGATCGCGCGCATCGTCGGCGGCGATGGTAGCGGACGCGCAGCGCCGCCGGTTCAGCGCACCAGCGCAACCGACGGGTTGGAGGTCTCGACGCCGTGCACCGGATCGAAGGTGATCGCGTGCCAGGCGACGCGCAGCCCGCGGAAGATCGCCGCGTTCGGCACCGTCAGCGCCGCGCCGATCGGCGCCGGACCGAGTGCCAGCATCTCGATCGGGGTGGCGAGCGACGCCCACAGCTCGCCCTGCAGCCCCGGCAGTTCGAAGGCCGGGCCCGGCAGCCCGAACAGCAGGATCGCCGGGGTCCCGGCCGGGCCGCCGCAGGTCGCGGCCAGCACGCCGCCCGGCGCGGCGTCGGCGCTCGCGACTTCGGGCATCGGCACCGAGGTCACCGTGCCGCCCTGGATCGGCTGGGACGCGGCGGTCTGCAGCACGACCTGCGGGTCGATGCGCACGGCGCCGTCGGCCTCGATCGCCGGTGGCGACGGCCCGAGCGACGCGGTGCCGGCCGCGATCGTCGCCGGCCCCATCAGGCGCAGCGATTGCACCAGCCCGGGATTGGTCATGGTCACGCCCGGCGCCGCGGCGGTGACGAACACGCCGCCGACCGCCTCGGCGCCGCCGGTGACCGTGCCGCCGCGCAGCTGGACGCGGGTGCCGTTCCGCATCGTGAGGCCGGGCGTCGCGAAGCGCATCACGCCGCCCTGATCCACCGCGTCGTAGCCGTGCAGGTCCACGTCCTCGAACACGGCCGACGAGGACGACAGCAGCGCCCACAGGCAGGTCCCGCCCTTCACGATCAGCTGCCGGGCCGAGGTCGCCGACAGCCCCGGCTGCACGGAGAACGCCACCACCGGCATCAGGTCCCAGTCGCAGTCGACCAGGGTCACCGGGCCGTCGCAGCCCGACAGCTGCAGCCCCCAGGTCACGCCCGTCGACGAGGTCCGGAACCGGAGCCCGTGCAGCGTCACGGCCTGTCCCGGCTGCAGCGACTGGATCAGCGAGCCTTCGTCGACCTGGACGCCGGCGCCGCCGAGCACCGTCAGCGCCTTGCCGCTGAGCGAGAAGCTCGCGTAGCTCCCCGGCCGCACGTCGAGCACAGCGCCGCTCGGCACCGTCGCCACGGCGATCGCCAGACTGGTGAAGTCGCTGCCGGGACCGCCGGCCGCGTCGACGACGAACGTCTGCGCCCCTGCCCCGACCGCGATCGCTGCGGCGAGGATCCACCGGATCACTGGACTACGCACCTCGAGACTCCTTCGCCCCACGCTGACGTCGTCGACCAGGGACGAGCCGACTGCGCCCCGGGCCGCGGCGGCATGCTAGCGCAACGCGGCGGAGGCCGCAGTCCCCCCCCATCCGGCCACGCCGCCCCGCCGGGCAGTCCGCCCTGGCCTGCCGAGTCCGCCGCCGCGCGAATCAGCGCGCGTCGCCTTCGTTCTGCTCGAGCAGGCGATCGAGGCTGCGGAAGATCTCTTCGCTGGCGCGCTCCATCCGGACCACCGCGTCGTGGATCTTCGGGAAGTTGCCGCGCACGTCGCCGAGCTGATCGAACACCCGCCGCGTGCTGTCGTGGACGGTCGCGTGCGGCGCCTCGACGGCCTGGTAGCCCGCCGTCGTCGCGAACTTCCGGCGCCCCTCGCCCTCGTAGTACCACTTGCCCAACCGGCAGCCGTGGTGGTCGACGAACTGGAACACCGGCTTCTCCTGCAGCACCGACAGGTAGGTGTTGACCTTCCAGATCACGTGATCGAGCTTCGCGAGGCCGACGAAGATGCGGTCGTTGGTGCGGCTCAGGTGGCCGGCGGCGGCGTCGGTGCTGCGGAAGGTCTGGTGGATGCCGTCGTGGAACGCGGTCACCGCGGCGAGCGCGCGGCCGCCATCGGCCGATGCCTGCGCGATCGACTGCTGGGCCTCGACGGCCCGCGACTGGATCGTGCGCGTCAGCTGCGAGATGCGCTGCAGCATGTTGGCCGTCTGCTTGGACAGCTCCTTGACCTCGCTGGCGACCACCGCGAAGCCCTTGCCCGCCTCGCCGGCGCGCGCGGCCTCGATGGTCGCGTTGAGCGCCAGCAGGTTGGTCTGGTCGGCGATGCCCTCGATCTCGAGCAGGATCTTGCCGATCTCCTGCACCTCGCCGCTCATCGCGCCGACCTTCTCGTGCGCCGTGCCCAGCTGCCCGGTCAGGTCCTGCGACGCGCTGCGGATCCCGCCGGCCTGCTCGAGCAGGCGCTGGCCCTCGCGCTGGATGCCTTCGAACGCGGCGACCACGTTGCTGTTGAGGCTCAGCGTCGCGGCGATGTTCTGCTGCACCGTCGCCAGCCCGGACCGGAGCTGTTCGTTCTCCAGTTCGAACAGGGCGCGCATCTGCTGCAGCCAGCCCTCGACCGCGGCGAACTGACGCTCGAGGTCGGCGCGATCGAGCGTCGGGACGGCGGACGGGACCGCGGCTTGGACGGCGTGGGTGCTGCTCACGCTGCGCTGATCGACCACCGCCGCCGCGACCCTTGAGGGCGCCGAGACCCCGGTCGCAAGGCGGAGTCCGCGGTCCCGCGTCGCCGGCCCTGGGGGCGCGAGGCTCGGACTCGCCGGGCCCGGGGTCGCCGGGCCCGGACTCGCCGGGCTCGGCTGGCGGCCGGCCGCACCCGTCGCCCCGGCCGCCCGCCGGCTGCCCCGCACCCCAGCGATACCCGCTGGTATCCAACTGGATCGGGAGACCGGTGCGGGGCTATCGTTCCCGCCCTCGACGGCCGGCCTCGGCCGCCTCCTCCCATGGCCTTCGCGGACGGCAAGCGCATCACTCCGGGCACCAAGCCCGACTGGCTCAAGGTCCCGCTGCCCGCGGGACCTACGGTCGCGCGCCTCGAGGGCCTCTTGCGCCAGCGCGGCCTGCACACCGTGTGCGAGGAGGCCCGCTGCCCCAACATGGGCGAGTGCTGGGCCGGCGGCACGGCGACGTTCATGGTGCTCGGCGACACCTGCACGCGCGGCTGCCGGTTCTGCGCGGTGAAGACGCATGCGCAGGGCAACCCGATCGACCCCGACGAGCCGGAGAAGGTCGCCGAGGCCGCGGTCGCGATGGACCTGAAGTACGTCGTGCTGACGATGGTCGACCGCGACGACCTGCCCGACAGCGGCGCTGCCCACGTCGCCGCGACCATCGCCGCGATCAAGCGCCGCGCGCCGGACATGCTGGTCGAGGCGCTGGTCGGCGACTTCCAGGGCGACCCGCTGCGCATCGAGGCGGTGCTGGCGGCCAACCCCGACGTGTTCGCGCACAACGTCGAGACCGTGCTGCGCCTCACCCCGAGGGTGCGCGACCGCCGCTCGGGCTACGTGCGTTCGCTCGAGGTGCTGCGCGCCGCCAAGCGCCTGCGGCCCGACGTCGTCACCAAGTCGTCGCTGATGCTCGGACACGGCGAGAGCGACCGCGAGGTCGAGCAGGCCATGGACGACCTGCGCGAGTACGGCGTCGACGTGGTGACGTTCGGCCAGTACCTGCGCCCGACCCTCAAGCACCTGCCGGTGCGCGAACACGTGACGCCCGCGCGCTTCCAGGCGCTCGAGCGGCGCGCGCAGCGGAAGGGCTTCCTGTACGTGGCCTCCGGGCCGCTGGTGCGGTCCAGCTACAAGGCCGCCGAGTTCTACATCGCCGGCATGCTGCGGCAGCGGCGCGCGCTCGACGCGGCGCGCGCGGCCCAGGCACCGGCACCGCTGAAGGGGACCGCATGAGCTCCGATCTGCTGACGATCATCGACAAGAACGGCAAGGCGGAGAAGGGCAAGGACCCGAGCCTGCCCAAGGACGAGCTGCAGCGGCTCTACCGCCTGATGGTGACGACGCGGCTGCTCGACGAGCGCGGCCTCGCGCTGCAGCGACAGGGGCGCATCGGCTTCTACCTGCAGTCGACCGGCCAGGAGGCCTCGCACATCGGCGCCGCCTGCGCGCTGCAGGACAGCGACTGGCTGTTCCCCGCCTACCGCCAGCCCGGCATCCTGCTGCTGCGCTCTGTCCCGCTCGACAAGGTCGTCAGCGAGTGGTTCGGCAACGACGGCGACACCAGCAAGGGCCGGCAGATGCCGGTGCACTACAGCTTCCGCGAGGCCAACTTCGTCAGCATCAGCTCGCCGATCGGCACGCAGCTGACGCAAGCCGCCGGCGCCGGCATGGCCGCGCGCATCCGCGGCGACGACACCTGCTTCATGACCTTCTGCGGCGACGGCGGCACCAGCAGCAACGACTTCCACACCGGGCTCAACTTCGCCGGCGTCTACAAGGCGCCGGTGGTGTTCGTGTGCGAGAACAACGGCTGGGCGATCTCGGTGCCGCTGCACAAGCAGACCGCGTCCGACTCGATGGCGATCAAGGCGCAGGCCTACGGCATGCCGGGCGTGCGCGTCGACGGCAACGACGTGCTGGCGGTCTACCGGGTCTGCAAGGAGGCGGTCGACCGCGCGCGCCGCGGCGACGGCCCGACGCTGGTCGAGACCGTCACCTACCGGATGGCGTCGCACAGCAGCTCCGACGACGCGGCGCGCTACCGCGACGCCGACGAGTACGAGGCCTGGAAGAAGAAGGACCCGATCCTCCGCTTCCAGCTCTACCTGAAGCAGAAGAAGCTGTGGGACGAGGCGTTCGAGACCGAGGTCACCGAGACCGCCAAGGCGGCGATCGCCGAGGCGGTCAAGACCGCCGAGGCGCGATCGAACCCGCCGGCATCGACGATGTTCGAGGACGTCTACATGAACCAGACGCCGCAGCTGAAGGAACAGCAGCAGCAGCTGCAGGACCTGATGGACAAGGGCGGCGTCGGCGCCGACGTCGGCCACTTCCCGCTCTGATCGGGCCGCAACCCCACGCATTCGAAGGAATCGAGACCATGACCGCTACCGAGACCAAGGCAGGGGCCGGCACCAAGGTGATGACGCTGATCGAGGCGATCACCGACGCGCTGCGTCACGAGATGAAGAACGACGACCGCGTCGTCGTGTTCGGCGAGGACGTCGGCAAGAAGGGCGGCGTGTTCGGCGCCACCACCGGCCTGCAGGACGAGTTCGGCGAGCAGCGCTGCTTCGACACGCCGCTCAGCGAGTGCGGCATCATCGGCGCAGGCATCGGCATGGCCGTCTACGGCATGCGTCCGGTGGCCGAGATCCAGTTCCTCGACTTCATCTACCCGGCGTTCGACCAGATCGTCAGCGAAGCCGCCAAGATGCGCTACCGCAGCGGCGGCGAGTACACCTGCCCGATGGTGATCCGCTCGCCGTACGGCGGCGGCATCCGCGGCGGCCACTACCACAGCCAGTCGAGCGAGGCGTACTTCTGCCACACGCCCGGGCTGAAGGTCGTGATCCCGAGCACGCCGGCCGACGCCAAGGGCCTCCTGATCAGCTCGATCCGCGACGAGGACCCGGTGATGTTCCTCGAGCCCAAGCGCATCTACCGCCACGGCAAGGGCGAGGTGCCGCTCGGCGAGCACGTCGTGCCGCTCGGCAAGGCGCGGATCGCGCGCGAGGGCACCGACGTCACGGTGCTGTGCTACGGCGCGATGGTGCCGGTCTGCACCGCCGCCGCCGACGAGGCCGCGCAGAACGGCCGCAGCGTCGAGGTCGTCGACCTGCGCACGCTGGTGCCGCTCGACGAGCAGACCGTGCTCGAGTCGGTCCGGAAGACCGGCCGCTGCGTGGTCGTCTACGAGGCGCCCAAGACCTGCGGCTACGGCGCCGAGCTGTCGGCGATCGTCGCCGAGAAGTGCATCGAGTACCTCGAGGGCCCGATCGTGCGCGTCGCCGGCTTCGACACGCCGTTCCCGTACACCCTCGAGCACCTCTACATGCCCGACCAGAAGCGCGTGCTGGCCGGCATCGACAAGACCTTCGTCTGGTAGCGCCCGCGCGGCGCGCCGAACCGACCGAGACTCGCGAGATCCAGGAGACCCCACGATGGCCAAGAAGGAATTCAAACTGCCCGACATCGGCGAAGGCATCGCCGAGGGCGAGATCGTCAGCTGGAAGGTGAAGCAGGGGCAGCAGGTCCAGGAGGAGGACGAGTTCGTCGAGGTGATGACGGACAAGGCGACCGTGACGATCACGGTGCCCTACACCGGCGTCATCGCCGAGCTGCGCTGCAACGAGGGCGACGTCGTGCCGGTCGGCTCGGTCATCGCCGTGATCGACGCCGGCGCCGGCGGCGGCGACGCCGCGCCGGCCGCCGCCGAGAAGCCGGCCGCGAAGGCCGCGCCGCCGAAGGACAGCCAGCCGAGCGAGAAGTCGGTGGCCGTGCCGCCGCCGCCGAAGCCGGCCCAGAAGCCGGAGGCCCCGAAGCCCGAGCCGGTCGGCGCCGGCGCGTCGGGCGGCGCCAAGGCGTTCGTGCAGAGCTCGCCCGGCAAGGTGCTGGCCGCCCCGGCCACGCGCCGCCGCGCGCGCGAGCTCGGCATCGACCTGGGCCAGGTCGCGGCGACCGGCCCGCGCGGCCGCATCACCAACGACGACCTCGCCGCGTTCGGCGGCGGCGGCCAGGCGGCGCCCGCCGCGGCCGCGGCCGGCGGCGGCCGCCAGTTCGCGCCGGTGTCGATCCCGCCCGCGCCGCAGGGCCGCGAGGAGGAGCGCAAGCCGTTCCGCGGGCTGCGCCGCAAGATCGCCGATGCGATGACGCGGTCGAAGTTCACCGCGACGCACTTCACCTACGTCGACGACATCGACGTCACCGAGCTGGTGAAGATCCGCGGCGACGCCAAGGCCGCGTTCAAGGACCAGGGCGTCAACATCACCTACCTGCCGTTCATCATGAAGGCGATCGTCGCGGCGATGCGCGCGTTCCCGATGATGAACAGCTCGCTCGACGAGTCGACCAACGAGCTGGTGGTGAAGAAGTACTTCAACTTCGGCATCGCCACCGACACCGACAACGGCCTGATCGTGCCGGTCGTCAAGGACGTCGACCGCAAGTCCGTCGGCGAACTCGCCAAGGCGATCCAGGACCTCGCCGCGCGCACCCGCGACGGCAAGGTCACCGTCGACGACCTCACCGGCGGCACGTTCACGATCACCAACGCCGGCAACATCGGCGGCCTGTTCGCGACGCCGGTCATCAACTTCCCCGAGGTCGCGATCTGCGGCGTGCACGCCATCAAGGACACGCCGGTCGTCAAGGACGGCCAGATCGTCGTCGGCAAGAAGATGTACCTGAGCGTGTCGATCGACCACCGCATCGTCGACGGCGCCACCGGCGCGCGCTGGATGAACGTGGTCAAGGAGCACCTCGAGCAGCCGTGGCGGCTGCTGCTGGCCTGAGCGACCGGCGGGCCGGCGCTGCGTCGCTCGGCCCGCCCGCTCGCCGCTGCCCCAGGTGGCCGGATTCGCTGCGGCGCGGGACCGCCCGTCGAGGGATCGCGCCGACCGCTGGACCCGCGGCCGCGCACGGTATAGCGTCCGGCCATCGCGCGGCTCGGGCCTCGCCCGATCGACCTCCGCGCACCGAGGAGAGACCATGCAACGGCAACCGATCGCGCGGCGACCGGGCGGCAGCACCGCCCTCCGCCGCCTCATCGCACCGACGGCGTTCCTGCTGGCCCTGCCGTGCGGCGCCTGCGCCACCTGGGTCCGCGACCAGGTCAAGGTCCCGGGCACCAACCAGCGCCTCCTGGTCGGCAGCGACGACTGGCCGAACAAGAAGGTCTGGGTCCTGGAGGACGGCAAGATCCAGCCGGTCAAGATCGTGATGGAGAAGCGCTGATGCGGCCCGCACGCGCACCGCGCGCGGCGCTCGCGTCGTTCGCGATCCTGATGCTCGGCGCCGCCGGCTGCAGCACGTTCACGTCGATCGATCGCGAGGACGACGGCAAGTACGTCCTCACGGGCTACGGCGGCAGCCAGGGCTTCGTCTGGATCTGCAGCTACGATCCCGCGACCAGGACCCTCACCGTCCACTCGGTCGAGCCGCGTTGACGGCGCGCCAGCACCACCGGCTCAGACCGCGACCGCGAGCACGGTGAGGTAGTCGCCGCGCAGCCGCCGCTCGAGCGGCGGAACCGCGGCGATCGCGGCGCCGTCCAGTTCGACGAAGGTGCCCGCCGGCGCGGCGCCGAGCGCGATCGCGGTCGGCGCCTCGACCCCTTCGCAGTAGGCCCGCTCGGGACAGAGGCCCGCGGTCGTCAGCAGCCGTGCCAGCGACGGCAGGGTGAAGTAGTGCCAGTGGCCCCAGTTGAGGTTCCAGTAGTCGACGCCGAGGTGCGCGACGGTGTGGCCGTCGAAGTTCGGCACGATCACCAGCGCGGCGCCGCCGGGCCGGAGCGCCGCGCGCACCGCCCGCAGCGCCGCCAGCGGATCGGCGTGGTGCTCGAGCGCGTTGTCGAGGACCGCGAGATCGAACGCGCCCGCCGGCAGCGCCACGCGGTGCACGAGCCCCTGCTGCACGTCGAGACCGCGCACCTCGCGGGCGATCCGCACGGCGGCCGGATCGCACTCGGTGCCGCGGCAGTCGCGCCAGTCGAGCCGGTCGCGCAGCGCCGCGAGGCCGACGCCGGCGCCGCACGACACGTCGAGCGCGGCGTTGCGTTCGCTCCGGAAGCGCTGCACCTGCATCCGCTCGCAGTGCGCGAGCACCGACGCCTGCTTGTCGGCGACGTAGGCCGGATCCTCCATCCAGTGCGTCGCCGGCGGCGCCGCCGCGGCCTCGACGCCGTCGATCCAGTCGTCGCGGAAGGTCGGGTTGATCCGCGCCGCGCCGCAGGCCGCGCATTGCTCGTAGATCAGCGGCACCCGGCGCGCGCGCCGCGGGATCCGACGGCCGCCCGGATACAGCTGCGCGCCGGGCGGGCGCCAGCCGGCCGCGGCGACGCGCAGGCTCGTGCCGCCGCACACCGCGCACTCGCGCCGGACCAGCACGTCCGGGGTCCGCGCCGCCAGCGCGGCGGCGCGCGCGGCCAGCCGCGGCCACTCGGACGCGGCGGCGTTGCCGACCCGGCCGGTGCGCAGGCGTGTGACCAGGCGGCGCAGGCTGCGGAGCGGAGCGGACACGACGGCGAGCATAGCCATCCACGACGAAGGACCGCCGTCGGCCGTCGGTGCGCCGGCGGATCCGGGTCGACGCGCGGCCCCGGCGCGACGGACTGACCCAAACGCCTGCGCGACGCAACCCCTTGCCTCCCGCGAGGACGACGAATCGGTAACCCGACCTACCCCCGGAGGTACGTCGGTTGCTGCGGCGCGCGCGGCGCTCCGGCCCGGCGCGGTGTCCGGCGGCCTCTGGCCGCTCCCCCGAACACCGCGCGGCGCGGACGCACTGGAGAGTTTCATGGCGACACGGCTGCTGTTCGCGGGTCTCGTGCTCGGGGCCCTCGTCCTCCTTCCGTCCACGTCTCCGGCCCACGGCGGTCAGTACGCCGGCGGCATGTACCGCGGCCCCGGCGACGTCGTGCCGCCGAGTCCTTCGGGCGGCACGGGCACCCGCGGCAGTGGTCCGGCCGGGCCCGGTCCGGGCGGTCCGTCGACTCCTGGTCCGGGCGGCCCGGCGGCACCGGGCCCCGCTGGCCCGGGCAGCGGCTCTCCCACGACCGGCGGCCCCGCGGGACCGGCCGGCACGCGCGGCCCCACCACCGGCGGCCGCGGCCTGCAGCTCGACGACGACCAGACCCGCTGGGAGCTGTGGTGGGAGATGAACAAGGACCCGCACATCCGGCTCAAGGACGCGATCCACAGCCGCGTCGCCGTCAGCGGCAGCGCCGAGTTCTGGCTCGGCGCGACGCGCCGCGTCGAGGCCGCCGATCACCTGCGCCCGACCGAACGCGACGTGCTCGAGCAGGTGCTGCCGGCGCTCAAGAAGGCGATCGACTCGACCGACAACCGCGACATCGGTTCGTCGTGCATGGTGGCGATGGCCAAGGTCGGCCGCGACCACCCCGGGTTCCGGCTGCGCGACGTGTTCCTGCCGCGGCTCCGGTCGCGCGACCAGGAGCTGCGCGAGACCGCGGCGCTGGCGTTCGGCATCGCCGCCCAGGCCGACGCCGACAACGTCGATCTGCTGATCGACCTCTGCCGCGACACCGCGGACGGGCGCGCTGCGTGCGCGCATGCCGAGGTCGACGACCGTACGCGCGCCTTCGCGTGCTACGGCCTCGGTCTCATCGCCCACCGCAGCGACGACCCGGCGCTTGCGCGCCGCGTGTTGACGACACTCGGCGAGCTGCTCGCCGACGAGCGCGACAGCAGCCGCAACCTCGAGGTCGCCGCGATCCACGGGATCAGCCTGCTGCCCTGCTCGGACGGCCCGGCGGGCGCGTCGCTGCGGCGCGACGCGCTGGAGTACCTCGACGCCTACTACCGTCGCGACGTCGGTCCGGGCGAACAGCTGCTGCAGGCGCACGTGCCGACGGCCGTCGCCCGGCTGCTGGGCGCGACGACGACCGACGCCGACGCCGGGTTGGCCGAGGGCTTCAAGCGCCGGTTCGCCGCGGACCTGGCCGAGCCCGACCGCCGCCGCAGCCGCGACCTCGGCCGCTCCGCCGCGCTGGCGCTCGGCCGGCTGGGCCGCGCGTGCGCCGACGACACCGCCGCCGACGCCTGGGTGTGCGACCTGCTGCTGCGCACCTGGCGCGAGCACAAGGACGCGCAGACGCGCTACTTCTCGATCGTGGCGCTCGGTCAGATCGGCGGCGCCCACGCGCGCACGATGCTGCTGCGCGAGTTCGACCGCGCCGGCAAGTCGCTGGAGAAGCCGTGGGTGGCGCTGGCGATGGGCCTGTGCGCGCACCAACGCTACGAGGCCGACCACACCGCCGGCGGCGCCGGGCACGTCGAGGAGGAGTTCGGCCGCGCGCTGCGCGACGCACTGCGCGAGGTCAAGAACCCCGACAGCCTGGCCGCCTTCGCGGTGGCGCTCGGCCTGTGCCGGTTCCAGCCGGCGGCGGAGGACCTGCGTCGGCTGCTGCTGACCAACCGCATGCAGGACGAGCTGGCCGGGCACCTGTGCATCGGCCTCGCGCTGCTGGGCGACCTGCGGTCGCGCGAGGACATCCGCACCGTGCTGCAGGGCTCGGTGCGGCGCCCGCTGCTGCTGCAGCGCGCGGCGATCGCGCTGGGCAAGCTCGGCGACAAGAGCGTCGCCGACGACCTGCAGCACCTGCTGGCCGAAGGCGACCCGAATCTCGCCAAGCTGGCGGCGATCGCGTCCGCGCTGGGCCTGATCGGCGACCGCCGCACGATCGCGCCCCTGCGGCGCATGCTCGACGACGAGTCGCTGACCGAGCTGTCGCGCGCGTTCGCGGCGGTGGCGCTGGGCGGCGTCGGCGACAAGGAGCCGCTGCCGTGGAACAGCAAGATCGCCGTCGGCACCAACTACCGGGCGACGGTCGAGACGCTGACCGACGGCCGCGGCGGCATCCTCGACATCCTGTAGTCGAGGTCGCGGGCGCGCCGCGGCCTTGCGCCCGGCGCGCCGGTGCGACAGGCTGCGCGGTCATGGCGGACGAGCGCGACGTCCGGGCGCTGCCGTTCTTCGACCGCCCGGTCGAGGTGCAGCCGCTGTCCGGAGGCCTGACCAACCAGAACTTCCGCGCCACCACGCGCGACGGCCGCGCGTTCGCCGTGCGATTCGGAACGGACGACCCGGTGCTCGGCATCGACCGGCGCAACGAGATCGCCTGCACGCGAGCCGCCGCCGAGCTCGGCATCGCGCCCGAGATCCTGTGGTGCAGTGACGGCGCGATGGTCGCGGAGTTCGTCGCCGGCGGACCGATGGAGCCGACTACCGTCGCCGCCAATGTCGCGCGCATCGCCGCGGTGCTGCGCCGCATCCACGACGCGGGCCCGATGGTCACCGGCCACCTGAGCTGGTTCTCGCCGTTCCTGGTCGCGCGCACCTACGTGCGCTTCGCGCGCGATCGAGGCCTGCCGCTGCCGGGCGGCGCCGGCGCCGACGGCCTGCTCGGCGAGGTCGCGGCGCTCGAGGCGCGAATGGCGCCGTTCGTGCCGACGTTCTGCCACAACGACCTGATGCCCGGCAACCTGATGGACGACGGCCAGCGCATCGCCGTGATCGACTGGGAGTACGCCGGCTTCGGCCACCCGCTGTTCGACCTTGCCGGCCTCAGCAGCAACTGCGAGCTGACGGCGGAGCAGGACCGCGAGCTGCTCCGGTGCCATGGCGACGACGGCGACGCGGCGCACGGTCAATTCCTGGTGCTGAAGGCGATGGCCGCGCTGCGCGAGAGCCTCTGGGCCGTGCTGCAGATCGCGCTGTCGGAGATCGAGTTCGAGTACGACGCCTACCGCGACGATAACCACCGGAAGTACGTCGCCTACCGCGACGCCCTGCCCTGACGGACCGTGACGGACGCAGCCGTGACGGTCGCTGCGCGAAGGTCGTGAGATGAAGAACCGCGGAATGCTGACGCTGGCCGAGCTCGACCGTCGCGTCGAGATCGGCGAGATCGACACCGTGCTGGTCGCGTTCACCGACCACTACGGCCGCCTGATGGGCAAGCGCTACGACGCCGAGTTCTTCCTCGAGTCGGCGGCCAAGGACGGCGCGCACGCCTGCGACTACCTGCTGACCGTCGACATGGGCATGAACCCGGTGCCCGGCTACAAGTTCGCCAACTGGGAGCGCGGCTACGGCGACGTGCACCTGGTGCCCGACCTGGCGACCCTGCGCGTTGCCAGCTGGCTCGACCGCTCGGCGCTGGTCCTGTGCGACGTCCACGACGTGCAGCGCCACGAGCCGGTGACGGTGGCGCCGCGCTCGATCCTGCGGCGTCAGCTCGAGCGCGCGGCGAAGCTCGGCTTCACGGCGCAGGGCGCGTCGGAGCTCGAGTACTACGTGTTCGCCAACTCCTACAAGCAGGCGGCGCAGCAGGACTACCGCGGCCTCGAGCCGGCGGGCTGGCACATCGAGGACTACCACATGCTGCAGGGCGCGCGCGGCGAACCGCTGCAGCAGGAGCTGCGGCGCCACCTGCGCGAGTCCGGCGTGCCGGTCGAGAACAGCAAGGGCGAGTGGGGCAAGGGCCAGCACGAGCTGAACGTGCGCTACACCGAGCTGCTCGAGATGGCGGACCGCCACGTCGTCTACAAGCAGTGCGCCAAGGAGCTCGCCGACCGGCTCGGCATGAGCGTCACGTTCATGGCCAAGCTCGACGGCGACCAGGCGGGCTCCAGCTGCCACGTGCACCTGAGCCTGTGGTCGGGCGGCAAGAACGCGTTCGCCGGCGAGCAGCAGCTCGGACCGGTGCGGTGCTCGGACACGTTCCGCTGGTTCCTCGGCGGCTGGATGGCGCACACCGCGGACGTGATGCCGTTCTACGCGCCGACCGTGAACTCGTACAAGCGCTACCAGTCTGGCTCGTGGGCGCCGACGCGGCTGGCGTGGAGCCACGACAATCGGACCGCCGGGTTCCGCATCGTCGGCCACGGCCAGAGCCTGCGCATCGAGTGCCGGATCCCGGGCGCCGACTGCAACCCGTATCTCTGCTTCGCCGCCGCGCTGGCGTCGGGCCTCGACGGCGTCGAGAACCGCACCGAACCGCCGCCGATGTTCGAGGGCGACGTCTACCACGCCGACTCGGTCGAGACCGTGCCGCAGAGCCTGGGCGCCGCGACGGTCCTGTTCGCCAAGGGCGAGTTCGCGACGCGCGCGTTCGGCGCCGACGTCGTCGAGCACTACGCGCACCACTTCCGCGCCGAGGGCCGCGCGTTCCAGACCGCGGTCACCGACTGGGAGCGGCGGCGCTACTTCGAGCAGATCTGATGGCCGCGTCGCCGGCAGCCGCGCGCCCGCGCATCGGCCTCGTGACCTACGGCCGCGACGAGCGCCAGTGGTTCGGCCTGCCGGCCGCCTACGTCGACGCGGTCCGCCGCGCCGGCGGCACGCCGCTGCTGCTCCCGCCGGGCGAAGGCGACCTCGCCGGCTGGCTCGCCGCCGTCGACGCCGTCGTGCTGACCGGCGGTGGCGACATGGCCCCGGACACGTGGGGCGGCGTGGCGCACGCGGAGAACTACAAGGTCGACCGCGACCGCGACGCCGACGAGCTGACGCTGGCGCGGCGCGCGGTCGAGACGTCGCTGCCGACGCTGGCGATCTGCCGCGGCATGCAGGTGCTGAACGTGGCGTTCGGCGGCGACCTCGTCGCGCACGTGCCGGACGCGTTCGGCGACGCGGTCCCGCACCGGTCGGCCGAGAAGACGCCGATCCCCCACCCGGTCGCCGTCGCCGCGGACTCGCGCCTCGCCAGGGCACTCGGCACGACCGCGCCGACCGTGGCCTCGTGGCACCACCAGGCGGTCCATCGCATCGCCGCCGGCTTCCGCGCCACGGCGCACGCCCCGGACGGCCTGGTCGAGGCGATCGAACGCGACGGCGACGGCTTCCTGCTCGCGGTGCAGTGGCACCCGGAGCTCACCGCCGCCGCGGATCCGGCGCAGCAGCGGCTGTTCGACGCGCTGGTCGCGGCCGCCAGGTCGCGCGCTTCGCGGCGCTGACCGCCAGCGTCGCGGATCCTTTCCCCGGCGCATCCCCCCGACTACCGTCGCGCCGATGCGCTCTCGCTGGTCGCTGTGTCTGTGGTTGGCGCTCTGCGGCTGTCACGGCTCGGGAATCCGCCCTGCAGGGGCGAATCCCGACGCGATGGTCTCCGCGACGGGGACGATCGTCGCCATGGAGGCGAAGCCAGGAGCCGTGTGGCGGATCGAACTCGACGTCGAGCCGGACGGCCGGGCGCTCCTCGCCGCGGGTCAGGAGCTCCTCGTGTGCGAACTGCCCGCCACGTACGAGGATCGCCGCAGCCGATTCGAAGACGTGCTGCAGAGCCTGTCGGTGGGCAAACGAGTCGAGGTCTCCGGATACTTCGTTGCGGACGACGGCGAGGGCGGGATCCACAAGATCCGGCCCTGGACCGCGCTCGATCCGTTTCCCGATCGCTAGCGGCCGTCGGCATCGAGCGCGGAGCACGAGACCGCGCCCGCCGCGCCGAGACCTTGGCGCCGAGCGCGCTCGGCGGCTACAAGCAGGCGAGTTCGCGGTGGCCGGCACGACCGGCGGAGGTGGTTCTCGATGGCTCGTCTCGAAGGCAAGGTGGCGCTGGTGACCGGCGCCGCCGGCGGTATCGGCCGCCAGACTGCGGTGCTGTTCGCGGCCGAAGGCTGCAAGGTCGTCGCCGCCGACGTGCAGGACGACGCCGGCCGGGAGACCGTGGCGCAGATCGCCGCGGCCGGCGGCGAAGCCATCTACGTGCACGCCGACGTGTCGAAGGCCGCGGACTGCGAGGCGATGGTGCGCGCCGCCGAGGAGCGCTTCGGCGCGCTGCACGTGCTGTTCAACAACGCCGGCATCATGCACTCGGCCGACGACGACGCGATCGCCACGGAGGAGCGAGTCTGGGACCTGACGATGGCGATCAACCTCAAGGGCGTGTTCCTGGGCTGCAAGTACGGAATCCCGGCGCTGCGCCGCGCCGGCGGCGGCTCGATCGTGAACACCGCGTCGTTCGTCGCGCTGCTCGGTGCCGCCACGCCGCAGCTGGCCTACACCGCCAGCAAGGGCGGCGTGCTGGCGATGACGCGCGAGCTCGCCGTGATCCACGCGCGCGAGAACATCCGCGTCAACGCGCTGTGCCCGGGCCCCCTGCGCACCGAGCTGCTGATGAAGTTCCTCGACACCGAGGCGAAGAAGCAGCGCCGCCTGGTACACGTGCCGATGGGCCGCTTCGGCGAGGCCAGGGAGATGGCGCAGGCGGCGCTGTACCTGGCATCCGACGAGTCGAGCTACGTGACGGGCTCGACGTTCACGGTCGACGGCGGGATCACCGCGGCGTACGTGACGCCCGAGTGAGGACCGCGCGGTTCGCCCCATTCCACCCCGTCAGCACCGCACGCGACGCACGCGCACACCGCAGCGGCCTCGCCCGCTTGGCGGATGCCCTGGCTGGGCGGCTGCTTTCTGCTCCGTGCTCTCCGTGCCCTCTGTGGTTTCTTCTCTGGCTCGCGGATGCCTGCGTGCCGCGTGACGGCCACCTGAGTCGAATGCCCTCTGCTCTGTGCCCTCCCGTGCTCTCCGTGCTCTCCCTGTTCTTCCGGGAGTACCCCAGAAAACAAACCACAGAGAGCACAGAGCACACAGAGCAGAAAGCAAACGACCACACGAACGCAGCCGCCCAGCAGGAGCCAACGCACCGGACGCGACGCACGCGCACACCGCGGAGGCCTCGCCCGCCTTGGCGGATGCCCTGGCTGGGCGGCTGCTTTCTGCTCCGTGCTCTCTGTGTCCTCTGTGGTTTCTTCTCTGGTTCGCGGATGCCTGCGTGCCGCGTGACGGCCACCTGAGTCGAGCGCCCTCTGCTCTGTGCCCCTCCCGGTGCCCTCCGTGCTCTCCCTGTTCTTCCGGGAGTACCCCAGAAAACAAAACCACAGAGAGCACAGAGCACACAGAGCAGAAAGCAAACGACCACACGAACGCAGCCGCCCAGCAGGAGCCAACGCACCGGACGCGACGCACGCGCACACCGCGGAGGCCTCGCCCGCCTTGGCGGATGCCCTGGCTGGGCGGCTGCTTTCTGCTCCGTGCTCTCCGTGTCCTCTGTGGTTTCTTCTCTGGCTCGCGGATGCCTGCGTGCCGCGTGACGGCCCCCTGAGTCGAGCGCCCTCTGCTCTGTGCCCCTCCCGGTGCTCTCCGTGCTCTCCCTGTTCCTCCGGGAGTACCCCAGAAAACAAACCACGGAGAGCACAGAGCACACAGAGCCGAAAGCACCCGACGAGGCAGCCGTCCGCGCTACGGACAGCACCAACACCGTCCTCTGCGTGCGCGTGCTTCAGTCGCGGAAGTGGATCGCCTTGCGCCGCGTCAGTCCCAGGAACCCGTAGCGCGACAGCGTCGACCCCTTGCCGCTGTCGCCCCAGCCGGTCCACGGCAGCGCCGGGTCGAGGTAGTCGCAGCGGTTCTGGAACACGGTGCCGGCGCGCAGATCCTTGGCCATGCGCTCGGCGCGCGCGCGGTCGCGAGTCCACACCGACGCGGTGAGGCCGAACGCGGAGTCGTTCATGTGGAGCAGCGCCTCTTCGTCGGAGCCGACCTTCAACACCGGCAGCAGCGGGCCGAAGCTCTCCTCCTGCATCACGCGGCTGTCGTTCGGACACCCGTCGAGCAGCGTCGGCTGGAAGAACTGGCCGCGGTCGCCGGCGACGGCGCCGCCGCGCAGCAGGCGCGCGCCGCGGCGCACGGCGTCGTCGACCTGGCCGGCGAGGAACGCCGGCGCGTCGGGGCTGGCCATCGGGCCCTGCGTGGTGCCCGCCTCCATGGGGTCACCCATCCGCACTGCGGCGAGCACAGCGGCGGCGCGCTCGAGGAACTCCCGGTGCACCGCCTCGTGCACGTAGACGCGCTCGATGCCGCAGCACGACTGACCGGCGTTGTAGATCGCGCCGTCGACCACGTTGGCGACGGTGAACTCGAGGTCGGCGTCCGGCGCCACGTAGGCCGGGTCCTTGCCGCCGAGCTCGAGGCCGGTGTCGAGGAACCGCGGCGCCGAGGCGACCTGCTGCAGCACGTGCCGCCCGCCCTGGACCGAGCCGGTGAACGCGACGTGGTCGATCGCGCCGGAGCCGATCAGCGCGGCGGTGCGCGCGTGGTCGAGGACCACCGCGGCCGTGTGCGGGAAGGCCTTCGCGAAGTGCTCACCGCACAGCGGCGTGCGCGCGCTGTGCTTGAGGATCACCACGTTGCCGGCGAGCAGCGCCGGCACGACGACGTTCACCGCGATCAGCAGCGGGTAGTTCCAGGCGGCGATGTCGAGCACGACGCCGAGCGGCTCGTGCTCGATCCGCCGCGTGAACCCGCCGTCGCGCGGCAGCTCGTCGGCGCCGAGCGCCTGCTCCGCGATCGCCAGCATGTGCTCGGCCCGCAGGCACAGGCCGTCGACCTCGCCCTGCGCCTGCGCCAGCGGCTTGCCCATCTGCCGGCTGACGTCGCGCGCGACGTCGTCCCGGTGCGCGCGGAACCAGGCGACGCCGGCGGCGACGCGAGCCTTCCGCTCCACGAGCGGCGTACGGCGCCACGCGTCCCTGGCGCCCTGCGCCGCGGCGAGGATCGCCGCCAGCTCGGCGTCGGTCGTGTCGGACACGTCGCAGACGAGGGAGCCATCGAACGGGTTGAGCACTCGCACGCGGCGCACGTTACTCGGGCCGCCGACCCGACAGAAGCGCGGCCGCCGCCCGCGGCGCCGGCCGTCGATCAGCCGGCGGTCAGCCGCTCGCGCAGCAACGCGCGCACCGGCGCCGGCAACTCCTCGTCGCCGAGCGCACCGCACAGCTCCGCCGCCAGGTCGAGCTGGCCGAACACGGCGCGGCAGCGCTCGCAGATCAGCCGGTCGGCGCCCGGCATCGGCACGCCGCGGTCGAGCGACTCCTGCTTGGTCCGCAGCAGGTCGAGGCACATCTGCTCGTCGTACGCCGGCGGCGGCAGCAGCCTGCGCGGCAGCACCTCCTCGAGCGCCTCGCGCACGCGCAGCCGCGCGCGGTGCACGCGGGTCTTCGCGGTGGCCTCGGGGATGCCGAGGATCTCGCCGACGGCCGCCAGCGGCAGCTCGACGAAGTCCTTGAGCACCAGCGGCAGCCGGTAGCTCTCGGGCAGGGCGGCCACGGCGGCGGCCACCCGTTCGCGGGCCTCGGCGCGCAGCGCCGCGGCGAGGCCGTCGCCGGCGACGCCGACCTCGGCGTTGGCGAGCGGGGCCTGCACGTCGAGCGACTCGACCTGCGCCGGCTGCCCGCTGCGCCGCCGGTGCATGCGCTGGCACGCGTGTGCCGCGATCGCGAACAGCCACCCCTTCGGGTCGCCGTCGCCGCGGAAGCCGTCCCACGCCTGGAACGCCGCGAGGAACACCTCCTGGACGAGGTCCTCGGCCTCGGTCGGCGACCCGCACAGCCGCCGGGCCAGCCCGTAGAGGCGGCCGCCGTAGCGGTCGACCAGGCGCGGGATCGCCTGCTCGCGCGGGACCCGCCAGTCCTCGTCCGGGCCCGCGCCGTCGCTCACGCAGAAATCTCCGGCCCCGCTGAAACCCGCGCCGCGCGCCGTGTCTCTCCGCCGGCGAGGCAACCGCACATGACCGCACTCCTTCGCATGCCCCGCTGGTCCCCGTACGCCGTCGGCGCCGGCATCGGCGTCCTGTCCTGGATCACGTTCGCGCTCATGGGCAAGCCGCTCGGCACGTCGACGACGATGGTGCACGCGGTCGGCGGCATCGAACGCATCGTCGCGCCGGACCACTTCGACCGCACGGAATACCTGACGAAGTACATCGGCACGACCGCCGACCCCAAGCCGATCTTCGAGTGGCAGTTCGCCCTGGTGGTGATGCTGGCGATCGGCGCGCTGCTGGCGGCCCGGCTGGCCGGCCAGCGCGAGCGCGAGACGGTGCCGGCGCTGTGGCGGGCCCGGTTCGGCGACAGCGTGGCGCTGCGCTACGGCGCCGCCTTCGTCGGCGGCGCGATCCTGCTGTTCGGCGCCCGACTGGCCGGCGGCTGCACGTCGGGGCACGGCATCAGCGGCGGGCTGCAGCTGGCGGTGTCGTCCTGGGTGTTCATCGCCGCGATGCTCGGCTCGGGCATCGCCACCGCGTTCCTGATCTACGGCAAGGAGGGCCGCCGTCATGCTCGCTGATCTGTTCGCTTCCCCGTCCGTGCTGCTGCTCGGCGCGCTGACCGGCCTGGTCTTCGGCTTCCTGCTGCAGAAGGGCGGCGTCACGCGCTTCGACGTGATCCTCGGCCAGTTCCTGCTGCGCGACTTCACGATGATCAGGATCATGCTGACGGCCGTCGT
Source organism: Planctomycetota bacterium (assembly GCA_050245995.1). Classification (GTDB taxonomy): domain Bacteria; phylum Planctomycetota; class UBA1135; order UBA1135; family UBA2386; genus JBFWWV01. The sequence continues at coordinate 326,820 of JBFWWV010000003.1, forward strand.
GGTCGGCGGCGTCGGCATCTACGGCATGCGCGCGCTCGGTCTCGACGTGCCGCTGCACGTCAAGAACGCGGCGCTGCTCGGCAACGCGGTCGGCGGCCTGATCTTCGGCGTCGGCATGGTGATCCTGGGCTACTGCCCGGGAACCGGCGTCGCCGCGATCGGCGCCGGTTCGCGCCACGCGATCGTCGGCGTGCTCGGCATGCTGGCCGGCGCGTGGCTCTACGCCGAGGTCCACCCGTGGATGAAGTCGACGCTGCTGGGCACCGCCGACCTCGGCAAGGAGACGCTGGCGTCGCTGACCGGCATCGGCCCGCTGTGGCTGCTGCTGGGGACGGGCGGGCTGGTGGCGTTCGGCCTCGGCCGGCTGGCGCGCTGGGAGCGGACGCGCGCCGCCGCGTAGCGCCCCGTCGCTCCTTCTCCGGCGCATCGTTGTCCGTTCACGATCGCCGGCTATCGTCGCCCGCAGTTGACCGCGAAGCTGCCCGACGCCATCACCCGCCTCGCCTCTCGCACCGGCCCGCGCGCCGCGGCGTTCGACGCCGACGGCGTGCTGTGGCGCGGCGACGTGTCGGAGGACTTCACGCGGTGGATGATCGAGCGCGGCCACTTCGACGGCGCGCTGTGGCCCGGCTACACGGCCGCGAACGACCGCGACCCCGCCGCCGGCTGCCTCGCGATCCTCGCGTTCTACCGCGGGCACGCGGTCGCCGACCTGCGGGCGCACGTCGCCGAGTTCTGGCGCACGGCGCCCGGGCGACGCTGGCAGCCGACGGTGATCGCCGCGCTCCGACTGCTGGCCGGCGCCGGGTTCCGCACGTTCGTGGTGTCGGGCACCCCCCGCATCGTGCTCGAGCCGCTGCCGCAGCACCTGCCGGTGGCCCCCGCCGACGTGCTGGCGCTGGACCTCGAGGTCGACGCCGACGGCCGCTGCACCGGCCGGCCGACGGGCACCGTCACCACCGGACCCGGCAAGGCCATACGCCTGCGCGCGGCGGCGCCGCCGCCGGTGCTGCTGGCCGCCGGCAACTCGGTTCTCGACGTCGAACTGCTGCGCGAGGCCAGCGATGTCCGATGGGTGATCGAGCCGGATGCGGCGCTGCGGGCACAGGCCGAACGCGAGCGCTGGACCATCCTCGAGAACGACCATGGCTGATCTCCCCGCTCACGCGCGCGTCGTCGTCATCGGCGGCGGCATCGTCGGCTGCAGCGTCGCCTACCACCTCGCCAAGCTCGGCTGGAAGGACGTCGTCGTCCTCGAACGAGCGCAACTGACCAGCGGCTCCACGTTCCACGCCGCCGGCCTCGTCGGCCAGCTGCGCAGCTCCGCCAGCATCACCCAGCTGCTGAAGTACAGCGTCGAGCTGTACGGCAAGCTCGAGCAGGAGACCGGCCACGCCACCGGCTGGCGCGCGAACGGCGGCCTGCGCCTCGCGTGCACGCAGGAGCGCTGGACCGAGGTCCGGCGCCAGGCGACGACGGCGCACAGCTTCGGGCTGGAGATGCACCTGCTGAGCCCGAAGGAGGCGCAGGACCTGTGGCCGCTGATGCAGGTCGACGACCTGGTCGGCGCGGCGCTGCTGCCGACCGACGGCCAGGTCAGCCCCAGCGACCTCGCCGTGTCGATGGCCAAGGGCGCGCGCCAGCAGGGTGCGGTCGTGGTCGAGGAGTGCCCGGTCCAGGAGGTGCTGCTCGAGAACGGCGCGGTCGCCGGCGTGCGCACCGCGAAGGGCGAGATCCGCTGCGAGGTCCTGGTCAACTGCGGCGGCCTGTGGGCGCGCGAGCTCGGCCTGATGTCGGGCGTCTCGGTGCCGGTGCACGCGATGCAGCACCAGTTCATGATCACCGAGCCGATCGAAGGCGTGACGCCGGACCTGCCGACGCTGCGCGACCCGGACCGGCTGGTCTACTTCAAGGAGGAAGTCGGCGGCCTGGTCATGGGCGGCTACGAGCTCGACCCGAAGCCGTGGGCGCTGGGCGGCGTACCGCGCGACTGGACCTTCAAGCTGATCGACCCCGACTGGGAGCACTTCGAGTCGCTGGCGGTGCCGGCGTTCGGCCGCGTGCCGGCGCTCGAGAACGCCAGCGTGCGCCAGCTGATCAACGGCCCCGAGGCGTTCACGCCGGACGGCACGTTCGTGCTCGGCGAGGCGCCCGAGGTCCGGAACTACTTCGTCGCCGCCGGCTTCAACGCCTTCGGCATCGCCGCGGCCGGCGGCGCCGGCAAGGCGCTGGCCGAGTGGATCGTCGCCGGCGGCCCGCAGATGGACCTGTGGCCGGTCGACATCCGCCGCTTCGGCGCCCACCACCGCGACGCCGACTGGGCGCGCCGGCGCACGATGGAGGCCTACGCGCACCACTACACGATGTCGTGGCCGCACGAGGAGCACCACTCCGGGCGCCCGCACACCAAGTCGCCGCTGTACGACCGCCTGCAGGCGGCCGGCGCGTGTTTCGGCGAGAAGATGGGCTGGGAGCGCGCCAACTGGTTCGCGCCGGCCGGCACGGCGCCGAAGGACGAGTACTCGTACGGCTACCAGAACTGGTTCCCGCACGTGGGCGAGGAGCACCGGGCCGCGCGCGAGGCCGTGGCACTGTTCGACTCGACCTCGTTCGCGAAGTTCGTCGTGCGCGGCGCGGACGCCGCCTATGCGATGTCGTGGATCTGCGCCGGCGACGTGCAGAGGCCGGCCGGCCAGATCGTCTACACGCAGCTGCTCAACGACCGCGGCGGCATCGAGTGCGACCTGACGGTCACGCCGCTCGAGGACGGCACGTTCTACGTCGTCACCGGCACCGGCTACCGCACGCACGACGCCGACTGGATCCGGAAGGGCTTCCGCGCCGGCGCCGCCGTCGCGCTCGACGACGTCACCCACGACCGCGCGGTGATCGGCCTGATGGGGCCGCGCGCGCGCGACGTGCTGGCGCAGGTGACCGACGCCGACCTGGACAACGCCGCGTTCCCGTTCCTGCGCACGCGGACGGTGCGCATCGCCGGCCACGACGTGCTGGCGATGCGCGTGACGTTCGTCGGCGAACTCGGCTGGGAGCTGCACGTGCCGACCGCCGGCGCCGCCGCCGTCTACGACGCGCTGCGCGCGGCCGGCGCGCCGCACGGCCTGCGCCACGCCGGCTACCGCGCGATCGACTCGCTGCGGCTCGAGAAGGGCTACCGCGTCTGGGGCCGCGACATCACGCCGGACCACACGCCGCTCGAGGCCGGCCTCGGCTTCGCGGTCAAGCTGACCGGCGACACGCCGTTCCGCGGCCGCGAGGCGCTGCTGCGGCAGCGCGACGCCGGCCGCCTGCCGCGCATGCTGGTGACGTTCACGGTCGACGACCCGGCGATCGTGCTGCTGGGGCGCGAGACCATCCACCGCGACGGCAAGCGCGCCGGCTGGCTGACCAGCGGCGGCTTCGGCTACACGATCGGCCGGCCGATCGGAATGGGCTACGTCGGTGCGCCGGGCGGCGTCACCGGCGAGGAGGTGCTGGCCGGCCGCTACGAGCTCGAGGTCGCGGGCGACCTCGTGCCGGCCGTGCCGCACCTGCGGCCGCTGTACGACCCGCGCATGGAGCGCGTCCGCGGCTGACCGCAACGCGCGGCGGCTTCCTCGCGACTTCGCCGCGGCACGCGGGTAGCATCCCGCGGCTCGATGGCAGCGAAGACCAAGAGCAAGCAGTCGGCCGCGAAGGCCAACGCGAAGACCAAGAGCGCCAAGGCGGCGAGCAAGGGCCAGGCCAAGAGCAGGACCGCCGCGAAGGCCCCGTCCCGCGCGCCGGCAAAGGCGAAGGCGAAGGCGAAGCAAAGGGCACCCGCCGCACCGCCGCCCCCGACGCGCCGCGCGCCGCCGGCGCCGCGCGCGACCGCCACCGACGCCGCGACCCCGCAGCTCGTGCAGGTGCTGACCGACGACGGCTCCGCGCTCGTGGGCGCCGACCCGGGCCTCGCCGTCGACACCATGCTGTTCCTGTACGAGCAGATGGTGCAGGTGCGCGAGTTCGACCGGCGCATGCTGATGCTGCAGCGGCAGGGCCGCATCGGCTTCTACGGCCCGATCCTCGGCCAGGAGGCCGCGACCGTCGGCTCCACCGCGGCGCTCGAGCCGCGCGACTGGGTGTTCCCGGCGCTGCGCGAGGGTGCCGCCGCGATGATGCGCGGCCTGCCGCTGGCGGCGGCGATCCACCAGCTGATCGGCAACTCCGAGGACCGCTGCAAGGGCCGGCAGATGCCGTGCCACTACACCTACAAGGAGGGCAACTACTACGGCATGTCGTCGGTGATCGGCACGCAGATCAGCCACGCGGTCGGCGCGGCGATGGCGGCGCGGATCCGGGGCGACGACGTCGTCGTGCTCGGCTACCTGGGCGACGGCGCGACCTCGGCCAACGACTTCCACTGCGGCATGAACTTCGCCGCGGTCTACGACTCGCCGTGCGTGCTGGTGTGCCAGAACAACCAGTGGGCGATCTCGGTGCCGATCGAGAAGCAGAGCGCCAGCGCGACCATCGCGCAGAAGGGCGTGGCCTACGGCATGCCGACCGTGCGCGTCGACGGCAACGACGTGCTTGCGGTGTACTCCGTGACCAAGGCCGCGGTCGACCGCGCCCGCCGCGGCGACGGCCCGACGTTCATCGAGGCCGTGACCTACCGCCGCCTCGGCCACAGCTCGAGCGACGACCCGAGCAAGTACCGCGACGAGGCCGAGGTGAAGGCCTGGGAGAAGAAGGACCCGGTCGACCGGTTCCGGCGGTTCCTGACCGACCGCGGCCACTGGGACGACGCGCGCGAGCAGGCGCTGCTCGAGCGCATCAAGGTGGCCGTCAACGAGGCGATCGCCGCCGCCGAGGGCGTCGGCCCGCCGGCCGACGAGACGCTGGTGACCGACGTCTACGCGCAGGTCACGCCGCAGCTGAAGGAACAGCTGGCCGAGGTGCTGGCGCTCGAGGGGCGCGGCGTCAACGAGGGCGCGTTCCCGCTGTAGCGCCGCGCCGGCCGCGTCAGTCCGGCACGGCGGCGACGATGCGCAGCGGGCCGCCGCTGCCGCCGCGGATCTTCATCGGCAGCGCCACGATCACCGCGCCGGTGGCCGGCACCAGCTCGAGGTTGGCGACGTTCTCGAACGCGGGCACGTTGGCCTTGAACAGCTCGCGGTGCGAGTGGAACAGGCGCGACTGGCCGTGGTCGATGCTCGGCGTGTCGATGCCGACCGCGTGCACCGAGCGCTGCACGAGCCACCGCGCGGCCGCGGGTCCGAGGCCGGGGAAGTGCAGCTGCAACGTCGCCGCCTGGCCGCGCGCGTCGGTGCCCATGTAGCGCGCGCGATCGGGCCAGAACCTGCCGAAACCGGTGTGCAGCAGCACGATCGTGCCCGGCGCGAGGCGGCCGTGCCGGCGCTCGAACGCCTCGAGGTCGTCGACGCGGACCTCGTAGTCGCGATCCTGCTCGCACTGCAGGCGGACGTCGACGACGACCGCCGGTCCGATCAGCCGGTCGAGCGGGATCCGGTCGGTGGTCCAGCGCTCCTCGGCGAAGTGCACCGGCGCGTCGAGGTGCGTGCCGCCGTGCTCGGAGCCGCGGAACGTGTTCGACTCGTACCAGTAGCCCTTCTCGGTCATCCCCTTGGCGTCGACCGTCAGCTCGAAGCCGGGCGCGGTCGGCCAGTAGACCGTGTCGGCGGCGAAGTCGTGCGACAGGTCGACCCAGCGGACCTCCGACAGGCGACCCGGCGCGTCGGTGGCGCACGCGGACAGCAGCAGCAGGAGCGACGACGCGAGGCGCGACAAGGACCGGCGCGGACACGGGACGGCGTGCATGGTCGCGCCATCCAACGGCCGCCCGCACCGCGAGGCAAGCCCGCGCGGCGCGCCGGGCCCGCCGGCGCCGTGTGGGGGCTTGCATTTAGTTCACCCGATCGTTAACAACATGGCATGCGCGCACCCCCGCCCGGCTGGCCGCGGATCTCCGCAGCCGTGTTCTATCTCGACCCCGCCGCGGCCATCGACTGGCTGTGCGCCGCGTTCGGGTTCCAGGTTCGCCTGCGGGTCGAGGGCCACGGCGGCCGCATCGAGCACAGCGAGCTCGAGCTCCCCGGCGACGGCCTGATCATGGTCGGCGGCGCCGGCCCCGCCTACGCCGACCGCGACGCCGCGCGACCCTACATGGCCCGGATCGCGAGCCCGAAGCAGCTCGACGGCCGCTTCACGGCGAACCTCGCGGTCCACGTCGACGACGTCGACGCGCACTGCCGAACGGCGCGCGCGGCCGGCGCCGAGATCGTCTACGAGCCCACCACCACCGACTACGGCGACGACTACTGGGCCGACCGCAGCTACGCGGCGGTGGATCCCGAGGGTCACCTGTGGTGGTTCATGCAGCGCATGCGCACCGGCGGCGGCGGTCCGAGCCATGTCCGCGAAGGTTGACCGCGTCGTCGACCGCGCGTTCGCGGCGCTCGGCGATCCGACGCGCCGCGCCGTGATCGAGCGCCTGCGGCGCGGCCCGCAGCGCGCCGGCCGGCTCGCGGCGGCCCTGGACGTGAGCCCGCCGGCGCTGAGCCGACACCTGCGCGTGCTGCGCGGCAGCGACCTCGTGGAGGCGCTGGGCGACGACGGCGACGCGCGCGCGCGGGTGTATCGACTGCGGCGCGAGCCGTTCGTCCGGCTGCGCGACTGGGCCGCGGCGGTCGAGTCGTTGTGGAGCGAGCAGCTGGAGTCGTTCGCCGCGCACGTGGCGCGCACCCGCGGCGGCAAGGATCGACCGTGAGCGACGGCGCAGCGGCGACCGTGTCGGTGCACGTCGCCGTGCCGCCGGCCGTGGCCTTCGCGGCGTTCACCGCCGAGGTCGACCGCTGGTGGCGCCGCGGCCCGAAGTACCGGCACGCCGACTGCCACGCGGGCGTCACCGACGCCGCGATCGCGATCGAGCCCGGGATCGGCGGCCGCGTCTACGAGTCGTGGCGCGACGCCGATGGCGCGCACCAGTTCGAGCTCGGCCGCGTCACCGAGTGGCGGCCGCCGGCGCGGTTCGCGTTCGACTGGCGCAACTCCACCTTCGCGCCGGACGAGCGCACCTGGGTCGAGGTCGACTTCGCCGCCGCCGCCGGCGGCACGTTGGTGACCGTCCGCCACCACGGCTGGACCGGGCTGCGGGAAGGTCACCCGGCACGGCACGGCGCCGACGACGCGGCCGTCGTGCGCGCGTCCGGCATGTGGTGGGGCGGCCTGCTGATGGCCCTGCGGCAGCGCCTCGCCGCCCGCCCGCCCGAGTGACCCGCCCGTCGGGCACGACGCGGAGCACAGTTGCGGGTCCCGATCGGTCGATCCCCCCTGCGACGACGATGCACTCCGCCAAGACCACGCTGTTCGTCCCGATCCTGGTGATCGCCCTCGGCACCGGCTGGCTGCTGACGGCACTCGACGTCGCCCCGCGCATCGACTGGGCGTGGACCCTTAGCCTCGCCGGGCTCGGCCTGCTGACGTTCGCGATGGGCGGCGTCGACAAGGCCACGGTCGTCGTCGGCCCGTTCCTGCTGGCGGCCAGCTGCCTGTCGGTGCTGCGCCAGGGCGGCTCGCTGCCGGTGAACGTCGAGGTGCCGATCCTGGTCATCCTGTGCGGCGTGCTGCTGCTGGTCGCGCGCTCGCCGCGGATCCCGACGCCGCGCTGGGTGCTGCCGGAGACCGACGCCGGCGCGCCGGGCAGCTGAGCCCGACCGACTCAGCGGTCGCGGTCGGCCGCGGATGGCCGCTCGCGCAGCTCCGCGCGCAGCCAGTCGCGCATCGACATCGCGATGCCGTCGGCGTCGATCACGCGGTAGTCGGTCGAGGTCGTGCTCGAGCGGCTCGCCACCTCGTCGACGAAGTCGGCCAGCGTCGGGCGCGCGGCGAGCGCCGCCAGCTTGCGGCGGATGTGCTGCGCCGCGGCGGCGCCGGAGTAGGTGCGGCCGTTGCGCTCGAAGCGGCACCCGGCGGCGCCGGCGATGCGGCGCAGCAGCCACTCGATGCGATCGTCACCGAGCTGCGCGCGGGTCGCGACCCGCAGGTCCGCCCAGTCCTCGCCGAACGGCAGGTTGTGCAGCATCACGACCTCGAGCACCGCGTCGTCGTCGGCCAGCGGCAACGGCACGACGTCGCCGTCGCGCACGCTGCGGGCGGGCACCAGGACCCGGCCGCCGGCGCCCAGCACCGTCAGCCGCACCTGGCCCGCGGTGATGTCGTCGAGCTCGACCTGCAGCCAGTCGTCGGTGCAAGGGATCGGTGCGCTGCGGCGCTGGCCGACCACGAACGGCGCCGCTGCCCCGCCGGGCCGCAGCCGAGTCGGCACCGCGCGCAGTTCGCAGCACAGCGCGATCTCGGCGCCGCGCTGCGCGAGGATCGCCAGCGTCCCGGCCTCCCGCCAGAGCGCGCGCAGCGCGTCGTCGAGCTCGAGCGCGAACGCGTCGCCGTCCCGCGCGCGCGGCACCGGCAGGTCGGTCGACCCGGCCCGCGCGAGCAGCACGACGTCGTCCACCGGCGCCGCGATCTCGATCCGCGTCACCGACGCGACGTCGAACCAGCGCGCCGTCCCGGCGGCAATGGGGACCGGCGCCGGACGGTCGGCGCAGCGGATCGCGCACCGGAGCTCGGCCGCCGGCATCTCGGCGCGCGCGAACGCGACCGGCGCGCTCGTCAGCGTTCGCCCGTCGAGCCGTGCGTGCACCACGAACGCCGCGTCGGCGCGCCGTGCCAGCCGTGCGACCCGCGGGTCGGCCAGGTTCAGCTGGTGACGCCGATCGCCGACGGCGACCAGCGGCACGCGCAGCGCGGTGCCCTCGGCGCCGATCCAGACCTCCGTCGCAGCCGCCGGCGCCTCGACCTCGAGCAGCATGTTGGCGCCGCGTTCGGCGGGCAACGCCAGGCGCTCCGGCACCCGCAGCAGCCGGACGCCCGCGCGCTCGGCGTCCGGCTCCTGCGCGCGCGGCGCCGACGGTGTGAGCGAGGCGAGCAGGAAGGAGAGGGCGAGCTGGGCGGCGCTGCGCATCGGTGTGCCTTCGGGCCGGGGACATGGGGACGCGGAGCAGTGGCCGAGCACACGCCGCGCCTGTCTTGGTTACCATGCTCGCGACCCAGTCGAGGAGATCCAGTCGAGGAGATCCAGTCGAGGAGACCATCCATGCTCACCCGCCACCGGTCCGCTTCGGGGCCGCGCCGTCATCTGCCGTTCGTGCTCGCCGCCGGCGCCCTCGGGACCGCCGCGCTGCCCTCCCAGACCGCGTGGCTGCAGGCCCGCATTCCGGAGTCGGCGCTGTCGGGACTGCTGCAGCACTCGATGGCCTACGACGTGACGCGCAGCCGTACGGTGCTGTTCGGCGGCCGGGTGCTCGCCGGTCCGTCCCTGGCCTGGACCTGGGAACACGACGGCATCGTCTGGACCCAGCGCAACCCGCTGAACGCGCCGCCGGCGCGCGCCAGCGCGGCGATGGCGTACGACGCGCTGCGGCAGCGCGCGGTGGTGTTCGGCGGCTTCCAGCCGAGCGGCAGCGGCAGCCCGTACCACGGCGACACCTGGGAGTGGGACGGTGCCACGTGGTCGCAGCGCCCGATCGCCGGACCGTCTTCCCGCACCTACCACGCGATGGCTTGGGACGCCGCGAGGCAGAAGGTGATGCTGTTCGGCGGCCTCGACGGGACCGGGTTCCGCGACGACCTGTGGGCGCTCGACGGCGCCGGCTGGACGCCGGTGGCCGCGGTCGCGCGTCCGCCGGGGCGCGCCAACCACGCCATGTGCTACGACGTCGCACGCGACCGGCTGGTCGTGTTCGGCGGTCGCGTCACGACGGGCTCGGTGCCCGTCGGCGACCACTGGGAGTGGAACGGCAGCGCGTGGTCGAACCCGACGCCGTCGCCCGCCCCGTCGGCGCGGCTCGATCCGACCCTGACCTACGACCCGGTGCGGCAGGTCGGCGTGCTGTTCTCCGGCTCCACCGGCAGCAGCGGCATCCAGGACACCTGGGAGTGGGACGGCTCCGCGTGGGTGCAGCGACCGACGCCGCTGTCGGGCCGCGACGAGCACGACATGGTCTGGGACGCGACCTGGCGGCGGATGGTCATGCACGGCGGCCTCGGCGTCGCCACCTGGCACTACGGCGCGCTCACGCCCGCGGCGTCGACGACGTTCGGCAGCGGCTGCGGTTCGCAGCCGCCGTTCGTGTCCGCCGACCTCGCGTGGCCCGGCAACCCATCGGTGCACGTGAACGCGGCGACGTTCCCGCTGCCGCCGGGGAACCTGGTGCTGATGCTGATCGGCCTGGACCAGACCAGCGTGCCGTTGGGCAGCGGCTGCTCGCTGTACTTCTCGACCTCGCTGTTCACGTTCCTGGTGCCGACCAACGGCTTCAGCCTGGCGTCGGTCTCGCTGGCGATCCCGCCCGACCGGCTGCTGCGCGGCCTGCCGCTGATCGCGCAGGCCGCCGTCGCCGACGCGACGGCGCCGCTCGGCGTGTCGGTGTCGGGCGGCCTGCGCGTGCTGATCGGCGATTGAGCGCGCTGCGCGTCAGCGGACGCGCTCGAAGCGGTACGACAGCGCGAACGTCTCGATCTCGGGCGACACCGGTGGCGACGCGTCGACGTTGTTGGACATCAGCAGCCGCCAGTTGACGTAGCGCACGTTCCGCCGGGTGAAGGTGTCGTTGGGCCCCGAGAAGCGCTCCAGCCACCCGTCGTCCATGAGCTGGTCGGGGTCGAGCGCGTAGTCGGTGACCGTGTGGTTGTAGAGGTGGCTCCACCAGTTGCGCGACACGCCGCCCGACAGCGGCATCGGCCGGTCGTCGAACTTCCGGATGTGGGCGTCGCCGGCCTTGTACGGGTCGAGCGCGAAGTTGTCGTCGGTCGGCAGCAGCGCCTCGATCGGGATCGTGGCGCCGTAGAGGCCGGCGTCGCGCACCCACTCGCTCCAGTACCACGGCGACGGATCGACCACGCTGGCGGCGCGGAACTGCGGCACCACCGACGTACCCGCCGGCAGCTGCGTCAACGGCGGCTCGATCTCGTAGGAGAACCGCGGCCGCACCGTCGACGGCAGCTGCACCGCGCCCGTGGTGCGGTCGAGGAAGTACGGGCCGAGCCGCGAGTCGGCGAAGCCGAGCGGCACGCGGTGCGGGTTGTAGAGGTCGACGAAGCCGCTGGTCGCGACGCTGGCGCGCTTCAGGAAGTCGATCATCACCCAGTAGAAGGTGTTGTCGCCGGGGATCGTGCGGCCGCCGGTCGAGTACGGCGGCGGCGCCGCGTAGCCGCCGAGCGCGATCGGCGACGCGGTCGGGTCGACGCAGATCGGCGGCTGCGGCGAGTTCGGGAAGTTCGGCCGTCCGGCGGTGTAGACCCGGAAGTTCGGGGTCGGGCTCGACTGCAGCGCGACCGAGGTCTGCCAGCCGACGGTGCCGAAGGCGACGTAGCCGTTGCCCGCCGGCAGGCCCGGCGAGTCGCAGGGCACGACGATGTCGGCCAGCAGCGGCAACGCGATGCTGCCGAGCAGACCGTCGGTGGCCAGGTCCGGCGCGGAGCCGCGCAGCTGGCGGTTGTTGCTGCTGTTCCAGAACCCGTTGAGGAACTGGGTCGGACCGCCGCCCGTGGGCTGCACGACCCGTCGGCCGATGCCGTGGTTCCACGGCGAGATGACCCACGGCAGGAACGTCGGGATGCCGTTCACCACGTCGGAGCCGACGCGGCTGTTGCCGCCCTGCTCCATCACCGTCTCGTCGCGGAACACGAAGTACGGCCGCCGGAACGCGGGCATCGGCAGGTAGCGGTTCTGGCCGTTCGGCTCGAGCACCGCCTCCTGCGAGTTGACCCGCAGGTTCGACGGCGAGCTGGCCAGCGCCTGGTGCGGCTGCGGACGGCTCTCGACGTCGCGCGCGCCGCCGCCGGCGCGCAGGTTGCGCAGCCAGTTGAGGTCGAACTCGTCGATCAGGCCCGAGTTCGGCAGCGTCGGCAGCGCCCACTGGTTGCTCACGCACGGCTCCGGCCGCGACTCGCTGTGGCCGAGCCGGACCTCGACGCGATCGAACTCGTCGAACTCGATCACCGCGGTCGTCGCCGGCGCCCAGAACATCCGCTCGACGTCGAGGTTGAAGTCGAACGGATCGGTGCGCGACAGGCTGAGGTCGATCTCGCGCCACACGGTCTGCAGCCGGCAGCCGTACGGATTGAACGGGTTCTGCACGCCGAGGCCCAACGCCGCGGTGGCGGTGTTGGAGGCGACCTGGGTCAGGCCGTCCAGGATCTGCGGGCACCAGCGCAGGACGCTGTCCTGCGGGTCGACCGGCCGCTGGTTCTGGTCGTCGGCCACCGAGCGCAGGCGCGCCGTCGGTCGCCCCTGGATCCGGCCGTCGATGCGGCCGATCGCGCCGAACAGGTCCTCGAGCGGCAGGGCCGCCGGCGACGGATCGGCGCCATCGCCCTGCACCTCGTCGGGCCGGTAGTACGACGGGTTCTCGTCCTCGTCGCGGCTCGCGAAGCGGCGGACGACGTAGACCGGCAGGTTGTCCTCGAAGCGCGGGTCCAGCTCGAACGGGATCACCAGGCCCTGGCTGCGGTTCGGGTCGTTGGTCTGCAGGTCGAGCGTGTTGCCGGCGAGGTCGCGGATGCCGTCGTCGCCGGTCACCAGGTGCAGGAAGTACTCGGGCATCCCGTCGGCGCGCATCTCCTGGTCGAGGTAGAATCCCTGCAGCGGCTGCAGCCGCAGCGTGGTCTGCGAACCGTCCTCGTCGAGCACGCGTGCGGCCACGAGGTGCGGGGTGCGGTACTTGGCCTCGTCGAACGCCGACGCCGCCATGCCGACGCCGCTGGCGTTGCCGACGCCGCGCCACGGCCGCTCGCGCTGGAACGCCGCGACCGCGTCGCGGTCGGTCAGGTTGCGCGTCGCGAAGAACAGGCTGTCGGCCCAGCCCACCGAGCCGAGATCGACCGGCTTGCTGAATCGCAGCACCGCGCCCGCGAACGGCGACACGTTCTCGTTGGGCTCGCTCTGCGTGCCGTCCGGGCGCGGCTGCGGATTGGGGCTGAACAGGCCGAAGCGGCGCGGGTCGTCGCTGAGCCGGACGACCTCGCCGGTGTCCGGGTCGATCCTGCCGCCCTGGAACTCGGTCACCAGCACCGCCAGCGGCGCGTTCTGGCGCAGCCAGTCCTCCACGGCGGAGGCCTGGACCGGGAAGTCGGGGCGATTGGTGGGATCGATCGACTCCAGCCCCGGCACGGTCCGCAGCCGCACCCGCACGCGCTGCGCGCCGGGGTCGCCGGCGTCGTCGCGCGGGTCGACGACGACCTCGCCGGCGCCGAACGCCACGTTGCTGCTGTCGGTCACGAAGCGCACCACGTCGCCCCGGTCGATGTCGTGGACGATGCCGCCCTTCCACAGCGTGACCTCCACGGTGACTCCGTTCACGCGATCGACGCGCTCGAGGTACATCGGCAGCTCGCCGATCAGGCGCGGCGGCTCGGCGTCGCGCACGAAACCCCTGGCAACGTCGGCGCTGTCGTCGGCGGCGTTGCCGGACCGGAAGTCGCGCACCACCGACGTGACGCCCGCGTTGTCGCGCCCGCTCCACGAGTCCGGTCGCAGACCGGGCAGCGCCAGCGGCCCGCTGAGGGGCAGGGCGATGCGGATGTTGGCGCCGAACTGGTCGGGGGACCCGGGCAGGCCGGTGGCGTTGTTGCTGGTCGAGTACTGCAGACCCTCGGTGCCGAGCAGCACCGGGTCGAGCACCAGCGAGTCGTGGCCGACGATCACGCGGGTCGGGATCGGCTCGAACGCGCCCGGGCTGTCGGGGTCGCCGCCGATCTGCAGCAGCTGCACGGCGGCGCTGTTGCGCACGCCGGTGACCCTGCCGTCCGCGTCGCGCACCACGAAGAAGTCGTCGGTGACCCGCAGCGCGCGCGAGAAGCGCAGCCGGATCGCCGCGTTGCGGGGCACCACCGAGAAGGCGCGGCCGTCGCCGGCCTGCCCGAACCGCAGCGGCGCCACCGGCCGCACCTCGTCGTCGAGCCGCTCGAGCAGCGTCGTGAACGCCGCGCTGTCGAGCTCGCGCGGGATCAGGACCCGCACCTGCCGCGAGTCCGGATCGCTGCCGATGAAGTCGTAGCGGATCTCCCCGTCGCTGCGCTGCTCGGTGATCGTGCCGGGCACCCGTTCGTCCTGGATGTCGCGGCCGATCAGCACGTCGCGCCGGTACAGCTCCACGATCTGGCCCTCCGCGGTCGTGCGCAGGCCGTAGACGTCGGCGAGGCGGCCGAACTCGACCTGCTGCAGCGTGACGGTCTGGCCGTCGGGGTCCGCTCCGACGGGCGGCGGCGCGCCGCCGCCGCCGCTGCCGCTGCAGCCACAGAGGAACGCCGCGAACAGCAGCGGCGCCGACGCCGGTGACGGACGCAACGCGCGACCGCGGCGAGAACGGGCGGAGATCGGGAGAGCCATGGGGTGCTCCGTGCAATCGGACAGGACGGTCCTCGGCGCGCTGCCGCCGCGTCGCCGCGACGACACCTGGACGGGGGCGCGTCGGTTCGCCCGCCGAGAGGGGTGCGCTGGCGATTCAAGCGGCGTGCCGCGGCCCGGCGCCGGCGCGCGAACGGCCGGAATCGCGGCGTTTCGCGCGGTTTCGCCGCGGTCGACGCCGCGCGCCCGGCCGGACACCGCGCGGTTCGTCACGCCCGCGAAGCACCTGGGGCGCGGGATCGCTCGATGTGTGACCTCGCCGCGGGAGCGTACTAGGCAGGTCACGTCCGGGCGCGGCACTGGGCGAGAGGCGATCCCCCGCCGCGGCGCGCGCTCAGTCGAACACCCGGGCGATCTCGCGCGCGTCGACGTTCTCCTTGCCCTTGCGGAGCAGGAAGTACGCGACCGCCATCATCGTCGACGAGAACGTGTTCAACGGCACGGTCACGACGATCTCGAACCACATCCAGAGGTCGGCCGGGTGATCGGTCACGCCGGCCAGGATCATGCCGGCGACGCCGCCGAACACGGCGCTCAGCACGACGATGAGCAGCCAGGCGCCGAACAGCTGCCAGCGGCTGCCGTCCACCAGCGCGATGCTGCGCCGGGCGGCGTCGTTGCCGGCCTTACCCTCCATCGCCGCCGCCGGTATGGCGACGTAGAGGCGGATCGCCTCGAGGATGCCGGGCACGACCAGCAGCAGCGTGAACAGGACGATGCGCAGGCCGCACAGCATGCCGGTGCCGAGCACGCGGAAGAACGACTGCAGCCCCCGGACGATGCTCTGGCCGATCGGCGCGCGCTCGCCGCGCAGCTGCATGACGACGCCGAAGGAGATCGCGCCGGTCAACAGGAACGTGAGGACGCTCTGCAACACCGTCAGGCCGAGCCCGGTCATCGCCTGCTCCAGCGTCGGTTCCTGCCCGGCCGGCGCGGCCGCCAGGTGCTGCAAGGCGATGCCCGGCGACTGCACCACGAGGCCGAGCAGCACGAACGGCACGAAGTTGCGGAAGTAGACGCCCAGCGACGTCGAGACGAGTTCACCGACCGAGAGTCGGAACGAGGACGGGGCTGCCACGAGCTTCTCCTTGCTACCCAACCAGAGGGACCGACACCGCGGGGTCACACGGCCGTTCGGTCGCGGCACCATAACCCGTGACGATGCGGATGCCAGCCGCCGCGGTCGGCTGCCGGGTTGCTCCGGGCTCGTGGTGCCTTAGGCTGCGCGCCGGCGCCGTTCGCTGTCTCGCGCATGCCGTTCACCAGGGGACTCCTGCTGCTGTCGTTGGCTGGTTGGGTCACGTGCCCGGCGCTGTCCGCCCAGGACGCCGATCCGCGCGCGTTGGCCGAGCGCGTGCTCGCGCGCGAAGACTGCCAGACGGCGCTGCCCGCCGCGCCCGGCGAGGGCACCGGCAGCGCGCCCGGCACCGGCCCTTCGAAACGCCCGGGCGACCGGTCGCCGACCGATCGACCGGCGGAGCGCCCGGGGTGGACGCTCGGTTCGGGCGCGCTGCTGTTCGGCGCTTCGTTCGCGCAGCTGCTGCTGTGGATCGTCGTGGTGGTCGCCGTCGCCTCGATCGTGGGACTCGTGCTCCGCGGCGGCCGCGAACGCCGGGCGGCGCCCCCGCCGATGCGCCCCGTGGGCGCGACCCCGCGCGCCGCGGCCGCGACCGCGGCGCCGCTGCAATCGCCCGACGCCGACGCGCTGGCCGCGAGCGGTCGGTTCGGTGCGGCGGTGCACGCGCTGCTGCACCACGCGCTGCAGCTCCTGGCGGCGCGGCCCGGCGCCGTGCGGCCGTCGACCACCGCGCGCGAGGCGCTGCGCGCCGCCGCGGAGCTGCCCGGCGGCGCGGCGCCGCTGCGCGACCTGGTGCACCGCGCCGAGCGCTGGCGCTTCGGCGGGCACTCCGTCGACGCCGACGGCTACGCGGCTGCACGCGCGGCCTTCGAACTGTGGGAGGCGGCATGTCGTCCCCCGCGCTGAGCCCGTTCTCGCCGCGCGCGGCGCGCACGGTCGGCGCCCTCGGTCTGGCGTCGCTGGTGACGGCATTCGCGCTGCTGGTCACGCCGGGCGACCATCTGCGGGTGCCGAGTGACGGCGCCGACGGCTTCAGCCGCTCGGCGATCGGCCACCGCGGCCTGGTGCACCTGCTGCGCGAGCTGGGTCACGACGTGCGCCAGCAGCGCAGCCCGGAGCACCCGCCCACCCGCGGCGTGCTGGTGCTCGCCGAGCCCGACCCGGACGCCGAGGTCGACTACACCGCGCTGGCCGCAGCCGCCACGCGCACACTGGTCGTGCTGCCCAAGCGCAAGGCCGAATCCGATCCCATGCGACCGGGGTGGGTCCGACACAGCACCCTGCGCGACGAGGACCACCGCAGCTCCGTGCTGCGCCAGCTGGCGGAGCAGGGCCTCTGGGACCGGACCACGCGGCTCCGGCTCGCGGCGCCGGGGCCGCTGCAGACCCGCGGGGACCTGCCGGAACCGGCGGTGCCCGGCGAGGCGCAGCTGCTGGTCGGGCTCGACCCGACCATCGAGCCGCTGGTGACCGGGGACGACGGCGTCCTGCTGGCGCGGCGCGGCAAGGTCCACGTGCTGAGCGACCCGGACGTGCTGGCCAACCACGCCCTCGCGGACAACGCACACTTCGCGGCGGCCCTGTTCGACCTGCTCGCCGACGGCCGACAGATCACGTTCGACGAGACGGTCCACGGCCACGCCGCCGACCCGGACCTGTGGCACGCGATCGGCAGCTGGCCGCTCGTGCTGGTGCCAGCCCACCTGCTGCTGGCGTTCGCGCTGGTGCTGTGGATGGCTCGCGGCCGGTTCGGTCCCGCGCTGCGCCCGCCGCCGGCGATCGCCGACGGCAAGGGCTACCTGATCGACAACGTCGCCGCGCTGCTGCGCACCAGTTCGCTCGGGTCGTCGCTGCGGGGCTACACGCGACGACGGGTCCGCAGCGCGGCGCTGCGGCTCGGAGCACCCACCAGCCTCGACGACGACGGGTTCCGCCGCTGGCTGCTGCGCCGCGCCGCCCGCAGCGGCGACGCCGACGAGCTCGACGGCGTGCTGCGCGAGCTGGGCGACACCGCCGCCGGCGACCGCCGTTCGCTGCGCGCCGCGCGGCACCTGCACGAGATCACCGACCGGATCGCACCGCGAACCCACCTGAGCCACCCCGATGCACACAGAACCGCCGATTGACATCCGCGCGACCGCCGAACGCGCCCGTGCCCAGGTCGCCCGCGTCGTCATGGGCCACGACGACACGGTCGACGCGCTGCTGTGCGCCTGGCTGGCCGCCGGCCACGTGCTGCTGGAGGGCGTGCCCGGCACCGCCAAGACACTGCTGGCGCGCACGCTGGCCCGGCTGCTGGCGCTGCAGTTCCGGCGCATCCAGTTCACGCCGGACCTGATGCCGGCCGACGTGCTCGGCACCACGCTGTTCGACTTCCAGTCCGGCCAGTGGAGCCTCAGCAAGGGGCCGATCTTCACCGAGTTCCTGCTGGCCGACGAGATCAACCGGACGCCGCCGAAGACGCAGTCGGCGCTGCTGGAGGCGATGCAGGAGCGGTCGGTGACGCTGGACGGCCACAGCCACGCGCTCGGCGCGCCGTTCCTTGTCGTCGCGACCCAGAATCCGATCGAGCAGGAAGGCACCTATCCGCTCCCCGAGGCGCAGCTGGACCGCTTCCTGTTCAAGCTGCAGATCGGCTACCCGTCCCGCGACGAGGAGCGCCGCATGGCCGCCGTGCACGGACGCACCGTGCCCGAGCTCGACGCGTTCGGGCTCGAGCCGGTCGCCGACGCCGGGTTCCTCGACGCCGCGCGAGCGCACACCGCGGCGCTGCGCATCGAGGAGCCGGTGCTCGACTACGTCGTCGACCTCGTGCGAGCGACCCGGGATCACGCCGCCGTCCGCTGCGGCGCGTCGCCCCGGGCCGTGAACATGCTGGCGGCGGCCGCGCGCGCGCTCGCGGCGATCCAGGGCATGGACTTCGTGGTCCCGGACCACGTCAAGCAGCTGGCGACACCGTTGCTCGCGCACCGCCTGGTGCTGACTCCCGCCGCCGAGATCGAAGGGCTGCAGGCCGCGGCCGTGGTCGAGCAGGTCGTCGCCGAGACCGAGGCACCGCGATGACGCGACCGACGCCGCGTGCCATGGCGCTGGCGCTCGGCGGCCTGCCCGTGGCGGCGGCGCCGGTGCTGTTCGGCGACGACTGGGCCCTGGTGTGGCTGCTGGCGGTCGGCGCACTCGCGACGGCGCTGGCGCTCGAGCTGGCGCTTCTGCCCGGCAGCCGCCGCGTCGCCGCGCAGGTCGACGTCCCGGGCGCGGTCCACCTCACCCAGCCGGCGGCGGTGCGGATCCGCGTCGTCGCCGCCTTCACCGCGCGGGTCGAGGCCGAGCTCGAGGTGACCGGGGACCTCGATCCGGTGCCGCCGCTCGAGTTCTCGTGCCGGCCCGGACTCCCGGAGGAGCTCGAGGCGCCGCTGCGGCCGCGCCGCCGCGGCCTGCTGCGGGTGCACGCGCTGCACCTGCGCTGGCGCGGCCTGCTGGGCCTGCTGTGGCGCGAGCACAGGGCGGCGTGCGCGCACGAGCTCCAGGTGCTGCCCGACCTGCTGACCACACGCCGGCAGGCGCTGCGGATCGCGTCGAGCCGCGAGTTCCAGCTCGGCCAGCGGGTCGAGCGCTACATCGGCGACGGCAGCGAGTTCGAGGCGCTGCGCGACTTCGTGTCGGGAATGGACCGGCGCGCGGTCGACTGGAAGGCGTCGGCCCGTCACCGCGCGCTGCTGTGCCGCGAGTTCCGCGCCGAGCGCAACCACCAGGTGATGCTGTGCATCGATTGCGGGCGCCTGATGGGCGAGCCGCTCGACGGCATCCCGCGCCTCGACCACGCGATCCACGCGGCGCTGCAGCTCGGCCAGGTGTGTCTGCGCACCGGCGACCGCGTCGGCATGTTCGCGTTCGCCGAACATCGCCGCGCCACCGTCGCGCCGGCGGCCGGCCTCGCGGCGATGCAGGCGATCCAGCAGCAGCTCACGGCGATCGACTACACCGCCGAGGAGACCAACTACACCCGCTCGTTCACCGAACTGCTGCGCGGACTGCGCCGGCGCACGCTGGTCGTGCTGTTCACCGACTTCGTCGACAGCATCGCCGCCGAGCTGATGCTGCCGAGCGTCCAGCGGCTCGCGCGCCGACACCTGGTGCTGCTGGTTGTGCTGCGCGACCCCCTGCTGCCGCGGCTGGCCGACGCCCGCCCCGACTCGCCCGAGGCGCTGCATCGCAGCGCGGTGGCCGCGGAGATGACGCACGACCGCGACCTGGTGCTCGAACGCGTGCGTCGCAGCGGCGGCCAGGTGATCGACGCGCCGAGCCGTCGCGTCGCCGTCGAGCTGATCGACCGCTACCTGCAGATCAAGCGCCGGGAGCTGGTGTGAGCGACGAGCGCGGCGCCGGTGGCAGCCCCTGGAGCGTCCGGTTCCGCCGCGAACGCGAGGCGGCGTGGCTGGAGCTCGAGGAACTCGTCGTCCAGTGTGAACGGCGCGGCCTGCGCCGGCTCGGACCCAACCGCCTCGCCCGGCTGCCGGTGCTGTACCGCGCGGCGGTGTCGTCGCTGGCCGTCGCCCGCGCCAGCGTGCTCGACCGCGGCCTCAACGCGTACCTCGAGGCGCTGGTGGCGCGAGCCTACGTCTGCGTCTACGCGCCCCGGCGGACGGTGACGGCGGTCGCCGTCGAGTTCGCGGCGGCGCGGTTCCCGGCCGCGGTCCGCGGCATCGGCTGGCACGTGCTGGCGGCGACCGCGACGATGCTGCTCGGAGCCGGCATCGCCGCCGCGCTGTACGCCGGCGATCCCGACACCTACTGGTACTTCGTGCCGGCCGCGATGGCCAGCGGCCGTGACCCCGGCGCGACCACCGAGTTCCTGCGCGCCACGCTGTTCGGCGGCGAGGACGGCGAGCTGCTCACGTTCGCGGCGTTCCTGTTCACGCACAACGCAACGGTGGCCATCCTGACCTACGGTCTCGGCTTCCTGTTCGGCGTGCCCGCGCTGCTGCTGCTGCTCTACACCGGCCTGATGCTCGGCGCGATGACGGCGCTGTACTGCGACCGGGGGCTCGGCGCCGAGTGGTTCTCGTGGATCCTGCCGCACGGGATCACCGAGCTCGGCGCGATCTGCCTGGCCGGCGGGGCCGCGCTGGCGCTGGCGCAGGCCCTGGTCCTGCCCGGGCGCGCGGCCCGCCTCGACCGGCTCGCCGACGTCGGTCGCGCGATGGGCGCCGTGCTGGCCGGCGCCGTCGCCATGCTGCTGCTCGCGGGGATGATCGAAGGGGTGTTCCGGCAGACGGTGCAGAGCCTGCCGGTGCGCTACGCGCTCGCCGCGATCACCCTGCTCTGCTGGTCGCTGTACTTCGGCCTCTGCGGCCGCTTCCGACGATGAACGCGACCCAGGTGATCCGTACCCCGGAGGGGCTGGAGCTGTCGTTCCGCACCGCGACGGGCGCCGAACGGCTCGTGGCGTTCTGCTTCGACGCGCTGCTGCTGGTCGGCGCGGTGCTCGTGGCGGCGCTCGTGCTGGTGCCGCCGTTCGGCCCGGGGCCGCTGTTCCTGCTCGCGTTCCTGGCGAGGCAGGCGTACTTCGCCTGGTTCGAGGCGCGGTGGAACGGCCGCACGCCCGGCAAGCGCCGGCTCGACCTGCGCGTGATCCGGGCCGACGGCGGACCGCTGACCACCGAGGTCGTCCTGGCGCGGAACCTCACACGCGAGGTCGAGCTGTTCCTGCCGCTGCAGCTCATGCTGATGCCGACGGTGCTGCACGGCGAGCACCGCGGCGTGCTGACCCTGGTCGGGTCGCTGTGGGTGCTGCTGCTGATGTTCTTCCCGCTGACCAATCGACATCGCCTGCGCATCGGCGACCTGCTGGCCGGCACCCGCGTGATCGTGGCGCCGACGGCGACGCTGCTGCGCGACCTGGCGGCGGAGCCCGCACGCGGCGGCCGCGCCGGGGCGCTCGAAGCCGACCCGATCCGGTTCCGGCCGGCGCAGCTGGAGATCTACGGCATCGACGAGCTGCAGGTGCTCGAGGACGTGTTGCGCAAGGCGCGCGGCCCGGGCGGTCGCGAGGCGGTCGCAGCGGTTGCCCAGAGCATCCGGAAGCGCGTCGACTGGCGCGACGGCGACGTCGACGACCATCGCTTCCTGCTGGCGTTCTACGCCGCGCAACGCCGTCACCTCGAGAACCGCCTGCTGCTCGGGCAGCGCAAGCAGAGCAAGCAGAGCCCGCCGAGGACGACCGAGGACCGACGCCGGTAGGATGTCGGCGCCGCGGCGGCATGATGCGCGACCGTGACCCGGGTTTCCGGCGCCCGCCTCCACACGCGGGGCTACGCTCGCCGCCGTGCCGTTCGCATCCGTGGAGCTGACCGCGCGCATCGAGCGCGCCGAAGCACGGCTGATCGCCAGCGCCACGGCGCGGGTGCGCGCGCGCGGCAGAGCATCCGCGTTCGTGCGCGAGTTCGCCGGCGGCGTCGCCTGCTACGCGGAGCCCGATGCGCCGCTCGACAAGGTCGCCGGCGCCGGCTTCGCCGCGGTCCCCGACGACGTCGCGTTCGCGGCGCTCGAGCGCGCGTTCGACGACGTGGGGTGCCCCGTGCGCTTCGAGCTGGCGACGCTGGCCGACCCGGCGCTGGCGGCGACGCTGACGCGGCGCGGCTACGCGCTCGAGAGCTTCGAGCACGTGCTCGGCATCGACCTCCCGGCGCGCGATCTGCCGGCGCCGCCCGCGGACCTGACGGTCGAGCCGGTCGAGCCGTCGGCGTTCGAGGCGTGGCTCGACGTGCTGGTGACGGGGTTCGCCGCGCCCGACGCGCAGGGGGTCGGCCCCGACGAGACGTACGACGACACGGCGCTGCGCCGGATCGTCACCGACTTCGCCGGCGCCGACGGCATGGAGCTGTTCCTCGCGCGCCGCGGCGGCGAGCCCGTGGGCGCCGGGTCGATGCGCGTCGCGCAGGGCCTCGCGCAGCTGTGTGGCAGCGCGACGCTGGCGGCGCACCGGCGGCGCGGCGTGCAGACCGCGCTGCTGTCGCATCGGCTGACCCTGGCCGCGGAACGGGGCTGCGATCTGGCCGTGGTGACGACCCAGCCGGGCTCCAAGTCGCAGCAGAACGCCTGGCGCCGCGGCTTCGCGCTGCTCTACGCGCGCGCCGTGCTCGTTCGGCCGACAGCATCGGAACGCGACGAATTCCCGCGACCGTCGTGACGGTCGGGGTCGCGGCCTGTCGTTCGACGTGCGATCCACCATGCGCAAAGGCCACCGGACCCTCGTTCCGCCCCCGCTCCGCGCCGCGCCGTCGGCCGCCCGGGCCCTGATCGCTGCGCTGGCGCTCGGCGCCCTGTCGCCGGCGCAGAGCCTGGTCGCCAACCTCGTCACCTCCGCCGGCGGCCAACCGGGCGGCGGGGCCACCGGGTTCGCGGTGCTGGGTCCCCGCGCGGTGTTCCGCGCCGGCGGCCCCCACGGCGCCGAACTGTGGGTCACCGACGGCACCGTCGGCGGCACACACCTGCTGGTCGACCTGCGCGCCGGTGCGGCGAGCAGCAGCCCGGACGACCTGGTCGTGCTCGGCAACGAGGTCCTGTTCGCGGCCACCGTGGACGGCATCGGGCGCGAGCTGTGGAAGACCGACGGGACCCTGGCCGGCACCGTGCTGGTCGCGGATCTGGTGCCCGGCGACGGCAGCAGCGCGCCGGCCCGGCTGGTCCGCATGGGCAACGCGGTGTACTTCCGCGCCGCCGACCCGGGCGGCGGGGCCGAGCTGTGGGTCACCGACGGCACCGCCGCCGGCACCACCCGCGTGGCCGACATCCGCCCCGGCAGCGGCTCCAGCTCGCCCGACCTGCTGACGGTCGCGGGCGGCCGGGTGTTCTTCGTCGCCAACGACGGCGTGCAGGGCGACGAACTGTGGTCGAGCGACGGCACCGCCGGTGGCACCACGCTCGCCGCCGACCTCAACCCCGGAGTCGGCTCGACCGGGTTCACCGCGCTGGCGCCGTTCGGCGCGCGGGTGCTCGCGGCCGCGGATCCGCAGCTGGGCACCGGACGCGAGCCGTGGGTCAGCGATGGCACCGCCGGCGGCACGCTGCTGCTGGCCGACCTCCTGCCGGGCGGCGGCTCGTCCGCGCCGGGCGAGTTCCTGGACCTGGGCGGCGTGACGCTGTTCGCGGCGGACGACGGCGTGCACGGGCGCGAGCTGTTCCGCACCGACGGCACGCCGGGCGGCACCGCGCTGGTCGTCGACCTCGCGCCGGGAACCGGCAGCAGCTCGCCGAGCGAACTCCGCCCGATCCACGGCGTGGCGGTGTTCCGCGCCAGCGACGCCGCCGGCGCCGAACCCTGGCGCAGCGACGGCACGGCGGGCGGCACCTTCGCGCTGGCCGACCTCGCGCTCGGCGGCGGCGGCTCGTCGCCCGGCGGCTTCGCCCCGGTCGGCGCGGAGCTCTGGTTCGGCGCCTCGGCGACCGGCGCCGGCACCGAGTTCTTCGCCACCGACGGCACCGTCGCCGGCACGCGTCTGGTCGCCGACCTGATGCCGGGCGTCGCGTCGACGCAGCCGCAGGCGATCACCGCGTTCGGCGCGCGAGTGCTGTTCGCCGGCGTGTTCGGCGGCGCCGGCAGCGAGCCCTGCGTCACCGACGGCACCCTCGCCGGCACCGCGCTGCTCGCGGACGTCAACGGTCCGGCCAGCAACTCCAACCCCGAACAGTTCGCGGACCTCGGCGGCCAGGTGTTCTTCGTCGCCGGCTCCAACGGTGCGGGCACCGAACCGTACGCCAGCGACGGCACGCCGACCGGCACGGCGCTGCTCGCGGACGTGCAGCCGGGCTCGTTCGGCTCGAACCCCGAGGACGCCGTCGCCGCCGGTGGCCGCGTGTTCTTCCAGGCGACGCTGTTCGGACACGGCGCCGAGCTGTTCGTCGCCGACGGCACACCGGGCGGAACCGTCCAACTGACCAACACGAGCCCGGCGGTGTTGCCGCGCGGGATGGAGGCCCTCGGGAACCTCGTGGTGTTCTCGGGCCGCGGCGCGAACGGACGCGAGCCCTGGGTCAGCGACGGCACCGCGGCCGGCACGTTCGAACTGCTCGACGTGCGCCCCGGCGGCGCCGACAGCATCGCGCTGCTGGCCGAGAACTTCACCGCGGTCGGCAATCGCGTCGTGTTCCGCGCCGACGACGGCGTGCACGGCGCCGAGCTCTGGTCCAGCGACGGCACCGTCGCCGGGACCCAGCTGGTGCTGGACATCCACCCGGGCGCCAACAGCTCGAGCCCGGACGGGTTCACGGTCGTCGGCGGCTTCGCCTATTTCACCGCGACGGCGCCCGGGAGCGGCAACGAGGTGTGGCGCACCGACGGCACCGCCGCCGGTACCGGCCTGGTCGTCGACCTGCTGCCCGGCGTGATCAGTTCGTTCCCGCGCGAGCTCACGGCCGGGCCGACGCAGCTGTTCCTCACGGCCGTGGCCACGGGCCAGCGGGAGATCTGGGTCATCGACGGCGCCACCCAGCAGGCGCAGGTCGTCACCGCGATGGGCGCGGGGCGCCTCGCGCCCTACACCGACCTGACCTGGACGCAGGCGGGGCTGTTCTTCCTGACCGACGACCTCACCGGCGTCGGCGCCGAGCTCTGGATCACCGACGGCACCGCGATCGGCACGCGCCCGGTGCGCGACATCGGGCCGGGCCCGCTGAGCGGCCCTGTGTCCGGCACGCTCACCGCCGCATTCGGCGGCTCGCAGCTCCTGTTCGGCGCGTCGGACCTCGCCAACGGCCTGCAGCTCTGGGTCTCGGACGGCACCGCCGCCAACACGATGGCCGTGTCGGCGTTCGGCGCACCGGGCCGCGGCGCGGTGCGCTTCGGGCCGTTCTTCGCGACCGGCAGCCGGGTGTTCTTCGCCGCCGACGACGGCGCCAGCGGCAACGAGCCCTGGGTGTACGACCCGACCGGCACCGGCGTCGCCTTCGCGATCCCCTACGGCGCCGGCTGCGCCGCGTTCGGCAGCCCGGTGCCGCGGATCGGCAGCAGCGGGACCGCGCGCATCGGCAACGCGACGTTCGCGGTCACGGTCGAGAACGCGCGGCCGGCGCAGATCGCGTTCGCCGTCTACGGCTTCCGGGCGACGCGCATCGGCCTCGGCGGCGGCTGCAATCTGCTGGTCGACGTTCCGCTGGAAACCGCCGCGGTGCTGTTCACCGATGCCCTGGGCGCCGCGGCGGCCGGCGTGCCGCTGCCCAACGATCCGGCCCTCATCGGCCTGAACGTGTTCTTCCAGTGGGGCGTCGGCGACGCACCGGGGCCGGTGCTCGGCGCGTTCGCGGCCAGCGACGCGCTGCAGGTGCAGCTCGGCGGCTGATCCGCCTGAGGGAAATCCCCCGGACGTCCCCGGTGCGGCTGCCGCCCGCATGCCGACACCTCGCGGCGTCGGAGCGGACGGCAGCAACGACCTAAGGAGCCCCTACGGGGGCGCGTCCGCGATCGAGGTCCCGTCGGGAGGCGCGAGCACGGGTGCCCGCCCGCCGCGACCGACCTCGAGTCCAGCTTTCCACTTCTGGGTTCCCACTTCTGGGCCCTGCTGCATCTCTCTCCGGAACGCCGACGCGCGCCGCGAACCAGCCGAACGCCGGCCCCGGGGCGCAACGCCGACGCGCTGCGATGCCATCGCACACTGATGGCACTCGTTTCCTCTGCGCCGTAGCCCACGAGTATCGCGCGGCGCGCGCACCCGGCAGGGGTGCTCGGCTCCGCGGTCGTCGCTCTCGAGTCCGTCGCGCATCGGTCTCTTCGCCGAGGTGTACCCACGGACCTTAAGTGCGGTGGCACCGCACGCATTTCGACTGAGGCGAGCGCCATCGGATGCCGAAGGAAGGCAACGACGTCACGCCCCCCGATGGCGTGATTCCCTTTCTCGTCTGCATCCCCAAGGAGACGACCGATGACTCTCTCGCGCACGGCCCTCGCCGGCATCCTCCTGGCGCTGAGCACCACCTCGGCGGCCGCTCAGTCGGTTCTCGACGTGCCCCAGGGCCCCCTGGTCCCCGGCAGCACGGTGACGATCACCCTCAGCGACCCCAGCCGCCCGAACGACACCGTCGTCATCACGATCGACGGGACCACGACCAAGGGGCCGGCTCAGGCCACCCTGGTGATCCACACCGACGCCTCGGGCAAGGGCTCGGCGAACTGGGTGGTGCCGGGCTGGCTCGGTGCCTTCTTCAGCGAACCGGGCGGAGCAGAAGAGTACCGCCCGATCGACAGCTGAGGCCGCAGCCCGGGCATCCCCGAGCCCTGCAGCCATCCAGGCCGGAACGGGTCGACTCAGTGGCGCAGTTGCCGCTCGATCTGACCCAGGTGAATCCGCCGCGTCTCGGCCAGTGATCCACCATCGGTGATCATGTCGCGCAGCGCGACCAACCCGGTGGCCGAGAGCGCCGCGCTGAGCCTCGCGCCGCGAAGGCGCTCGGAGAGCGGCTGAGTGGCGTCCAACGCCACTCGATTCGATTCCTTCCAACTGGCGTAGAGCTCTCGCGGCACAACGCCGCCGTCGAGCAACGGCCGGATCACCTGGAGGCGCCCCTGCGCCAGCGAGACCAATTCGGGCGGCGAGTCCGAAGACGCCTCCAGGGTCTGCATCGTGTCGATGCCGAGAGCGATGACCTGCGTCACGACACCGACCGCGCGAGACCGGTCGTTCGGCGGCGAACTCGGGTCGTTCAGCAACTCGATCACCGTGCTGAAGGGCATGGTGAGCAGGGACCTGGAGCCCGTCCACAACAGCCGCGCCGACGCCGTCAACGCGACGCACAGGACGATGGCGACCGCGGCCACCATCCCGCGGCGCATGCGCCGCGGCGACGCGGCCACGGCCGGCACATGGCGCCCTCCCTCGGCTGCGGCCTCCGCGCTCGCGGACGCGAGATCGGCTTCCGCCGCCGCGAGGCGGGCGCGATCGTCCGCACCGAACATGTCGATGCGGTCGATCATCGTGTTCCACGCATGGTCCGCCGGGGTCTCCGTCGGCGGCCTTCCCTTGCCGATCGCGTTCACGGTCCTCCTCTCCTCTGATTCCGAGTCTGCCATCTGAGGTCGCACCTACCTGTTGCGGCGCGCGGACTTGTCGCGTCGCCTGGGCGAGCGGGGCGCGCCCGGCGGTCCGCCGAGGCCTCCCCCCGCACCGCCGATCTGATCGTCGAAGTCGTGCCCGAAGTCGAGCATCGCCTTGCGCAGCGCCCGCCGCGCGTGATTGCGGCTGACGTACACCGAGTTGGTGCTGGTCTTCAGGCTGGCCGCGAGTTCCTTGCCCGGCGCCGATCCGCCGGCCGCGAGATCCGCGAGCACGATCGCGCGCTGCATGCGCGGCAACGCCTCGATGCAGCGCCGCAGATCCGCGACGAACGGGGGCTCGACGAGCGGCCGGGGGATCTCGACGTCGGGCAGGGACGCCGCGCCGTTCGCGCTGCCCGAGTCCAGGTCGTCGACGTAGGCGAGCGCCCCACCGCGACGCTTGGTCTGCAGCACGCGGCGCGCGCAGTTGCGCGAGATCACCAGCAGCCAGGCCCGCAGGGTTCCGACCCGCGGATCGACGCGGCCGCGGCTCTTCCACGCGCGCTGCGCGGCCTGGCTCATCGCTTCGTCGACCTGTTGCTCGTCCAAGGCGTCGCGAAACTCCTTCAGGAGCACCCGCCGGACCGTGGGCCCGTGGTCGAGGACGAGCCGCCGCAGTCCTTCGGGGTCTCCTTCCACGAGGAGACGCACCGTCAGCGCTTCGCGTTCGGTTTCGCCCTTCACGGTGCTGTGGAACGGGGTGAGAATGGGACTGCCCGGTGTACCCCCGCACCTTAAGCGCTCCGGCCGGATTCGGGGCCATGGCGACAGCGACGGCGGGCGCCGGTTGCCGCCGGCCGCAACAGCGGCGGCCCGGGAACCACGCGCACGCCGCATCGCGCCCGTTGGGCGCAGCCTCCTAGAACCGGATCAGCACGCCGAACTGCACCTCGGCGGCGTCCTCGGTGCCGAAGCCGCGATCCAGGTCGACCCGGGCGAAGCCGACGCCGAGTTCCAGCGCCACGCGGTCGGACACGTACTGCGACACTCCGATCTCGACCCCCCAGAGCGGGCCGTCGGCCGAAGGCGAGCCGCGCACCGAGTCGGCGTGGCTCCAGCCGGCCAGGAGGTCCAGCCACGGCCGGGTCCCGCCGGTCGGGATCGGCGACAACCGCGCTTGCGCCGCCACCTCGAACAGGTCGACGTCGACCTCCTCGCCGCCGCTCAACATGGCGAACGAGTTGGCGAACACGGCGCCCAGCAGCACGCGCTCGCGCACCAGGCCGCCCAGCGCCACGTTCGGCGACACGTCGTAGCCGACGGCGAGCTCCGAACCGGTCGACGCGCCGAAGCCGCTGCGCAGCCCCAGGTGCCACGGCGCCGCATCGGGCTCGGGGCCGGTCGCGTAGCATGCCGCACACGGGAACGACAACCACGCTGCCAGGGCGACCATCGCCTTCGGGTGGCGCCGCGCGCGGCGCAACGCATCGTCGTCGCCGCGACCGTACGCGCGGCGAATCGCGTCGGATCTCAACTTCTTCACTTCGTCACCTCGTCGGTCCGTGCTCCGAGACCGGGGGAGGGTCCGTTGCGCCGGCCGATAGCCCCGGCGGGGAACCGCGTAACGCCGCGGCGACCCACCTGGCGGATCCGCGTCAGCGGCCCGCGTTCACCGACGCGGAGGCGTCGCCGCGCGCGGCAGCTCGATGTCCAGCTCGGGGTACTCGCGCTGCAGGAACCGCAGGGCCAGCACCGTGTGGCAGTGCGCCACGTCGGGGTTCTTCGCCGTCGGGCAGTTGCAGCCGAGGAACACGTCGCCGCGCAGCCCCAGGTCGCGCAGCGCGTCGAACGGCGCGCGATCCGCGCGCAGCCGCGCCGCGAGCAGCGCCAGGTACTCGCGCTCGAACGCGGCGAACGCCGCGGCGCGCTGCGCCGGCGGCGACGCGAGCATCGCGTCGACCATCGCCGCCGTCGGCCGCAGGCAGTGGCGGGTGTGCTTGCGGGTGTCCTGCCTATGGCCGCGGCGCACGCGCGGCGGCAGGGCCGTCAGCGCGCGTCCGCGCTCGATGCGATAGCGACCGATCACGCCGCCATGCTACGCACAGCCCACCCGGGACGGAGCGGCGACCAATCGCTACCGCCGCGAAACAACCGGTCCGGCCACGCACAGCGCCGCCGCGCGTCGCTCGGCGGGCACGGTCTTTGAGAACCCCGCGACATGGCTACCCCCTCGCTCCGGACCGCCGTGGCGCTCGTCCTCGCCGGCATCCTGCCGCCGGGCCTCCAGGCCCAGCAGCCCCGCCTGACCCTCTCCCCGCGCGCGATCTCCCAGCTCGTGCCGACGGCGTCGGTCGGCTGGTTCCTCAACGGCCGCGCCGGCGACGCCTACCTGCTGGTCGCCGACGCCGACCCGGGCCCGACCACGCTGTTCGGTCTGCAGTTCGACCTCGGCCTGTCGCCCGCGGCGCTGGTGCTGGCCGCCGGCCAGCTCGACGCGCTCGGCTTCGGCAACGGCGCGTTCTCGTTCGCGAGCAACGGGCTGCCCGCCGGCGTGCCGGTGTTCCTGCAGGCCGGCCTGTTCCGGCCGAGCTTCGGCCTCGGCTCGCAGATGGCCAGCAACGGCGACAGCCTGGTCGCGCACGGCGGCCAGGCCGACATCACCTTCGACTTCGACAACCCGGCCGGCGAGTTCGGCGGAGTGTTCGACCGCGCGGTGCGGTCGCGTCTGCAGGCGCTGCCGCCCTCGACCCGCCGGGTCCGCCCGCTGCCCCAGGAGGCGACGCCGGTGTTGGTGCGCAACGAGCTGCAGTCCCTGCACCCCTCCGGCGCGCGGATGCAGATGGTGTTCCGCGCCGCGGACCTCGGCGCCAGCGGAGTGCCCGAGTGGCTGATGGGCATCCTGTGGACCCCGCTGTTCGGCGCGGTCGTCGACGAGTCGTTCGCGCAGTTCGAGATGCTGGCTGCGCACACCGGCGTCGTACCGGACTACGAGATCGACCCGTGGTCCATGCTGCCGCTGGACCCGCAGTCCGGCCTGTCGACAACCTTCGCGCAGAACGCGATCACCCCGCCGGTCGTGCTGCATCAGGGTCCGTACGACGTGCGCGTGATGGACCTGCCGCCGGACAACCGGCTCGCGTTCCCGGTGCAGCCGGTGTTCGAGTACGACGGCCAGAGCAGCCTGATGATCGAGACCCGGTGCAGCCCGACGGCGACCCTCGGCGCGCCGCAGAACCAGCAGCTGCTGGCGCTCGTCGTGCCGACCTCGCCGCTGCCGGCCGCCTCGGTCGCCGCGATCGCCGGCCAGAACGGCCAGCCGTCGCCGCTCCAGCCCGCTGCGGCCGCCGTCGGCCAATCCAACTCGATCCTGCCGGACTGGGAGCTGGTGTTCCGGCGGACGGCCTCCGTCGCGACCTCGGGCTGGCGCCTCGGCTCCGGCACCGACTACATGCCGCCGGTCCTGGCCGCCAACGCCCCGCCGGGCACCTCGATCGACCTCGAGTTCCGCGGCGCGATCGACGCCTTCGGCAGCAACGCGACCGCCTGGTCGACGAGCCAGGACGTCGCCGACGGGCTGCCGTTCCTGCAGGTCCGCATCCGCCTCGAGGCCGATCCGGTGTCCGGCGCCGTGCCGTGGATCGACACGCTGATCGTGCCCACCGCGTAGCTGACGCGTGACGGGCGCGGCCCCCGCGGCCTAAGGCGCCCGGCGCCGAACTGCCGATAGCACGAGGGTCTCATGACCGAGATCCCCCGTGCTCCCGGCGCCGCGGCGCCGCCGTTCCGGTCGGCGTCGCCGCCGCGCGGCGTCCCGCTGCAGCTGGTCTACCTGTGCCGGCGCGAGACCTGGGAGCGGAAGATGTCGCGCGTCCGGTTCCACTCGATGCGGGCGATCGGCCGCATCGCCGACGTGGTCTGGACCGGACCCGGGTGGCGCGGTTGGGACGACGGCGCGCCGGTCCAGGACAACCTCGACCGCCTGCTCGGCGGCCGCGATCCGGACCTGGTGATCGGCTACAAGCCGCTCGACCTGCCGGGCTTCGCGGCCACGCGCGCGCCGCGCTGCGTGCGCTACAACGAGATGTACGACGTCGACTGGACGCTGCGCGAGCTCCAGGGCAGCAACGCCGACCTCGTCGTCTGTCACCACCGCAACGACTGGCTCGAGTGGCGCGAGCGCCTGCGCACGCAGCCGCTGCCGCGGCAGCCGGAGCTGGTGCACATCGCCCACTGCGCCGAGGCGTCGGTGTTCCGACCGTCGGGCGCGCCGAAGACCACCGACCTGCTGCTGGTCGGCGCCACCGACGTCACCACGGTGCTCGGCCGGCACTACCCGCTGCGCGACCGCATGCCGGCGGTGTTCGCCCGCCTCGCCGGCCGCTACCGCTGCGCCGTGCAGGCGCACCCGGGCTACGACCTCGGCGACGCGCACACCGACCGCTACGCGCGCGAGTTCGCGGCCGCCGTCGACGCGGCGCGCATCGGCGTGACCTGCAGCGGCGCGCCGCGGTCGCGTTACGGCAAGTACGTCGAGGTGCCGATGTGCGGCACCGCGCTCGCCGCCGACCTGCCCGACGAGGCGCAGGACCAGCTGCGCCGGTTCGTGATCGAGCTCGACCCGGCGTGGACCGACGACCGGCTGGCGTCGACGCTGGCCTGGTGGCTCGACCACCCGGCCGAGCTGCAGCGGCGCGTCGAAGACGGCCTCGCCTACGCGGCGCTCTACACCCAGGAACAGTACGCGTGGCGCTTCGTGCGCGAGGTGCGGCGCTTCCTGCGCATGGCGGTGCCGGCATGAGCGACGCTCCGGTGCCGCCGCCGATGCACTGCCAGGACGAGCTCGACCGCGACCTCGCCTACGAAGGGCTGCTGCCCGACGCGGTGCTGCTGCGCTGGCACGCGGACCGCTACTCGACGTCGAAGCACCTGCTGGTGCTCTACTCGCTCGCGCGCGGCCTCGACGCGCGGCGCATCGTCGAGGTCGGGTTCGGCCGCTCGACGTTCGTGCTGGCGCGCGCCGCCGCCGAGAACGGCGGCCGGCTCGCGAGCTGCGACCTGGTCGACTTCGGCCCGCTGCTGTCGCCGCTGGAGCGCCGCGTCACCGACCTGCACCACGGCGCGGTCGAGACGTTCTGGCCGCGCATCGCGCCAGGCGTCGACTTCGCGTTCCTCGACTGCTTCTCGGCCGAAGGGCTCGACCCGGCGTGGGTGCAGGCGCAGCTGTGCGAATGCCTCGCGCGCATGCGGCCGGGCGGCGTGCTCGCCGTGCACGACGCGGCGGTGCGGGCCTACCGGCTCGGCGAGGTCCTCGAACGCCTGCGCGGCGTCGTCGACGTCGCCACCGGCCGGCCGTTCGAGCAACTGACGCTGGACCACAACTACGGCCTCGCGCTGCTGCGCCGCCCGGTGGCGCCGGGCACCGCGGTCGCCGACCCGTTCGTCAAGAAGGCGGCGGCCACCCCGCAGCTGCCGCCGGTGCTCGCCGGCGCGGGCGAACCGCGCGCCACGGCAGCGGCGAAGCCGCGCGTGCTGCTGATCGCCGACGTGCCCGACTGGATCTTCGCGCGGCACTGCCGCGAGCTCTCGGCGCGGCTCGGCGACGAGTTCGAGTTCACGACCCGGTGCCAGGGCGAGCCGTTCGACGAGGACGCGTTCGACCTGGTGTATCCGCTCGAGTGGAACCTGGTCGACGGCCGCGAGATCCGCGACCCCGGCAAGTACGTCACCGGCGTGCGCAGCTTCACCGCGTGGCGCGACCGCGCGCCGCAGGAGTTCGGTGCCTGCCTGCGGCGGCGGTTCGGCCGCGTGCACGCGGTGTCGCGGCGGCTCGTCGAGGTGCTGCGCGAGGCGGTGCCGGGCATCGTCCACCTGAGCCACGGCGTCGACCTCGAACGGTTCCGGCCGACCACCCGCGCCGATCGCTCCGGCGAGCAGCTGGTGCTCGGCTGGTGCGGCAACCGCAACGCCACCGTCAAGGGCAGCGCCGCGTGGATCGAGCCGCTCGGCGGGCTGCCCGGCGTGCGGCTGGTGCAGTGCGGCTACCGCGACGGCCAGCGCGACCCCGCCGACATGCCGGCGTTCTATGACTCGATCGACGCCTACGTCTGCGCGTCGGCCAGCGAGGGCAACAACAACGCGGTGCTCGAGGCCGCGGCGATGGGCCGCGCGATCGTCACGACCGACAGCGGCTCGGTCGCCGAGTGGCTGCGGGACGGCGACAGCGCCCTGATCGTCGAGCCCGAGCTGCCGCAGCTGGTGGCCGCGGTCGAGCACCTGCGCGACCACCCGCGCCTGCGGCGCCGGCTCGGCGAACGCGCGCGCGCGGCGGTGCAGCCGTTCGACTGGCGCGTGCAGGCGTTGGCACACGCGCGATTCCTGCGCGCGGCGCTGGCGCAGCGTCCGGTCGCGACCCCTTCGACCGTCGTGCAGCCGCAGGAGCAGCTGGCCCGCGTGCGGCAGGAACTGCAGCGCGGCCGCGTGCGCGAGGCGATCCTGCTGCTCGACGCCGCGCGCCGCGAGCACCCGGGCAGCGCCGTGCTCGATCGCGCCGCCGCCGAGCTGCAGCGGCTCGTTGCGCGCTGACGGGCCGCGGACTCAGCCAGCGCCGCGCACGTCGAGCACCGCCCACAGGGCACCCGCGAACAGCGCGCGCGGATCGAGCCCCGCGTGCACGAGCCCCGCGTCCTGCAGCGCGGTGAGCTCGCGCTGCCAGTGCTCCTGGTGCTCGTCGCCTTCGCAGTCGACCTGCAGCACTGCGGCGCCAAGGCGCCGCGCGCGCTCGCGCACGAACGCCTCGGCCTCGCCCGGGTGGAAGAACCACTTGTGCCGGTCCTCCGGCGGCGACGTCGGCAGGCCGTAGA
This sequence comes from Planctomycetota bacterium, assembly GCA_050245995.1. Lineage (GTDB taxonomy): Bacteria > Planctomycetota > UBA1135 > UBA1135 > UBA2386 > JBFWWV01. The sequence goes on from JBFWWV010000003.1 coordinate 361,247, forward strand.
ACTTGGTCGCGCGATCGGGCCTGTACGGCCCGTGCCGCAGCATGGTCCAGAACGCGCCCCAGCAGTTCGGCAGCGACACGATCACGTGGCCGCGCGACACCCGGCACAGGTGATCGAACAGCTCGTGCGGCCGGTCGACGTGCTCGAGCACGTCGAGGCACAGCACACAGTCGAACGTGCGCCCGGCGTACGGCACGCCCTGCCGCTCGAGGTCGACCGGGATCGTCGGCGGCTCGCCGATGCCGATGCCGACGTAGTCGCAGCCGGCCGGCAGCGCCTGCCGCATCTGGCTGCCGTCGGCGCCGACGTCGAGCACGCGCCCGCGCAGCAGGTCGCGGTACTTCTCGACCACGTAGCGCGGCTTGGTCGCGCGATCGACGTAGCGGTACTCGGTGGCGAACCGGCGCCGCGGCGCCAGGTCGACGACGGGTTCGGTCGGCGCGGTCATCGTCCGGGGCATCGGCCGACACCGCCGCCGGACTGAAGTCCCGGCGCCGCGGAGCGCCCTTGGCACCGGCCGTTCGCCACGCGCGCACGCCGCCGTAGAGTGCGGCCGGCCTCCATGAGCTCCCCGAAGGAACGACGCAAGGCCCGCCGCAGGGCCGAGAAGACGATGGACGCAGCGTTCGAGGCGCTGCTCGACGACGACCTGACCCTGGCCGAGAAGCTGGCCCGCCGCGCGCTGGCCGGCGGCGAGATGAACGCGCGGCTGTGGCTCGACCTCGGCCGCATCCTGCGCCGCTGCGGCAACGACGACGACGCGGAGGCGGCGCTGCGCCGCGCGATCGCGCTGGCGCCCACCCACGCCGAGGCGTTCGCCGAGCTGGCGCAGCTGCAGGCCGACGCCGGCAAGTGGCCGCAGGCCGAGCGCCTCCTGCGCCGCGCCGTCGAGCTGCGCCCCGACGACGAGCTCCTGCGGCAGCGCCTGGACAGCTTCGCCGCGATGGTGCCCGCCGCCGCAGACGCGCCGGCCGCGACGCCGCCGATCGCACCGGGCGCGCCGGGCGTGCTCGAACGCACCGCGCCATTCGACTGGACCGCGATCGCCGACGAGCTGCGCCAGCGCGGCGCTGCGCGGTTGCCCGCGCTGCTGTCCATGGACGAGTGCGCCGCGCTGCGCGCGCTGTGGGACCAGGACGTGTTCGAGCACCGAGTGGTGCTCGACGCCGAGACCGCCGGCCGCGGCGAGTACCGGTTCCTGCAGCCGCCGTTGCCGCCGCTGGTCCAGGCGCTGCGCGCCGAGGTGTACCTGCGCCTGCAGCCGATCGCGAATGCGTGGATGGAGCTGCTGCACCGCCGCGCGCGCTTTCCCGCGACGCTGGCGCAGTTCCTCGAGGAGTGCGTCACCGCCGGCCAGCGCCGCAGCACGCCGATCCTGCTGCGCTACCCCGCCGGCGGCTGCAACGCGCCGCACCGCGACGTCGCCGGCCGCGTGGTGTTCCCGTTCCAGCTGGCGGTGACACTGGGGCCCGAGCCCGCGGCGCGGGCCGGCGGCGCGCTGCGGCTGTGCTCGGTGCGCGGGCAAAAGCTGCGCGAGCACGCCGTGTCGACCGAGCCGGGCGACGGCGTGGTGTTCTGCACGCAGGAGCGGCTGGTCGAGGTCGCCGGCGTCGTCGCGGCGCAGCAGGTGCTGCACGGCGTGGCCGAGTGCACCGCGGTGCGGTTCGCGCTCGGCGTGCCGTTCCACGAGCACGGCTGAACGACGCCTGGCGTGACGCCCCGCGCTACGCGGCGCGGTCAGCGGAACACGTAGACCGCGCCGCTGTCCGCGGCGACGTCGTCGTCGCCGGGCGCCGACGCCGCGAGCGCGCTGCCGCTGGCGGCGACCGCGGCGCCGAACGCCGCGCCGATGCCAGGACGCGAGGACTTCAGGTAGCCGCGCGCCTGCCAGCCATCGCCGACGCCGTCCGGCGCGAACGCATAGACCGCGCCGGCGGCGGCGCTGCCGTCGTCGGCCTCGGCGCCGCTGCGCACGCCGGCGCCGCCCGACGCCTCGTGCGGCGCGCCGACGAGCAGCAGCGCGTCGCCGAGCGCCAGGCTGCTGCCGAACGCGTCGCCGGCGTCGGTGTTGGTCGCCTTCAGGAAGGCCCGCTGCTCCCAGCTGCCGGCCGCGCGCGCGAACACCAGGACCGCGCCGGCGCCGGGGGCCGTGTCGTCCTGCTGCGCTGTGGCGTCGCCGAGGGTTCCGACAGCGGCGCTGGCCTCGCCGGGCGCGCCGACCGCCAGCAGCTCGTCGCCCAGCGCGAGCGTGCTGCCGAACCGGTCGCCGGCGCCGGGCACCAGGGCCTTCAGGTAGGCGCGCTGCTGCCACGCACCGGCGCTGCGCGCGAACACGAACACCGCGCCGCTGAGCCCGAGCGAATCGTCGAAGGGATCGCCGTCGACGCCGCTGGCGGCGCTGCCCTCGTTGGGCGCACCGACGGCGAGCGTGTCGCCGCGCAGCGCGAGTGCCTTGCCGAACCAGTCGTTGAGGCCGGTGTTGGGCGCCTTCAGGTACGCGGTCTGGGTCCAGCCGCCGCCAAGCCGCTCGAACACGTAGACCGCGCCGCTGTTGGGCACGCTGTCGTCGGCCTCCATGCCGCTGTCGGGTCCCACGCCGGCGCTGTCCTCGAGCGGCACGCCGACCGCCAGCGTGTCGCCGTCGAGCGCCACGCGCTCGCCGAAGCCGTCGCCGAGCCCGGGCACCAGCGCCTTCACGTAGGCCTCCTGGAACCACTGCTCGCCGCTGCGGCGGAACAGGTACACCGCGCCGCTGCTGGTCAGCGAGTCGTCGCCGTCGAGGCCGCTGTCGACGCCGCTGCCGGCGCTGTCCTCCCACGGCGCGCCGACCGCGATCACTTCGCCGGCGATCGCCACGCTGCTGCCGAACTGGTCGCCGTCGCCAGGGTTCGCGGCCTTCAGCAGCGCCTGCTGCGACCAGACCCCGTCGCGACGCACGAACACCACCGCCGCACCGCTGTCGGCCAGCCCGTCGTCGCCGCCGGTGCCGGTCGTGCCCGGGACCGCGCTGTCCTCGAGCGGCGCGCCGACCACCAGCACGTCGCCGTCGAGCGCGATCGCCGGCGCGCGACCGAGCGCGTCGCCGGCGCCGGCCTGCGCGGCCTGCAGCCTCGCGCGCTGGTCGAAGCGCGCGGCGCTGACGGTGTACTCGACGACCTCGCCCGACCCGGCGCGCACGGCGATGACGACGTCGGTGATCGCCTGGTCGAGCGGCACCGCGGCCGACGGCTCGCCGCTGCGCGCGGCGGCGCCGCCGACGTGCAGCTCGAAGTCGAGCGACGCGGTCGTCGCCGTGACTGACAGCGCTGAGGTGCCCACGGGACACGCCACTGCGTAGCTGCGCACGCCCGGCGCGAACGGCGGCTCGAGCGTTCCGGACGACAGACGCAGCCCGGTCAGTCCCAGCTCGACACCGCCCGGCGGCTCGACCGAGCTGCCGCAGCCCGCGGCGACCAAGGCCAGCAGCGCCAGCGCGCCGCGCCGCACTCTCCGCACCCTCCGACGCGCACCCGTCCGCTCCATGCCAGTGGATCGGTAGCGCCGCCGAGGGCCTTGAGGGTGCCACCGACCGGCGCATGCGAAGGCCCGATGGCCCCCTCGCCCCCGGCCGCTACAGTGCCGCGGTGCCCGAGGATCGCCCGCGCCCGCAGCAGCAGTTCCTGTTCGGCCCGCCCGATCCGCAGCCCGGGCCGGGCCAGGATGACGGGCCCGTGCGGCCGGCGCCGGTCGACGCGGACGTGCAGGCGCTCGCCGCGCGGCTGCCGTCGGCGCTGCGGCTCGGCACGTCGTCGTGGTCGTTCGCCGGCTGGAACGGCCTCGTCTACGCCGCCGGCACGCGGGCGAACCGGCTGGCGCGCGACGGCCTCGGCGCCTATGCGCAGCACCCGCTGCTGCGCACGGTCGGCGTCGACCGCACGTTCTACGCGCCGATCGACCGCAGCGAGTTCGCGGCCTACGCGGCCGCCGTGCCCGCCGACTTCCGGTTCCTGGTCAAGGCCTGGAGCGAGTGCACCACGCCGCGGCGCCGCGACGGCGGCGCCAACCCGCGCTACCTGCACGTCGACACCCTGATCGAACACGTCCTGACGCCGGCCGCGCTCGGCCTCGGCGATGCGCTCGGACCGCTGCTGCTGCAGTTCCCGCCGCAGGGCCCCGCGATCACGCGCGCGCCGGACGCGTTCGCCGACCGGCTGCACGCGTTCCTCGCGGCGTTGCCGCGCGGAGTCGCATGGCACGTCGATCTGCGCGATCGCGAACTGCTGACCGCGCGCTACGCCGCGGCGCTGCAGGACGCCTCTGCGCACCACTGCTATTCGCTACACCCGCGATTGCCCGAACTCGACCGACAGCGCGAACTGGTGCCGCCGACCGGCCCCGTGCTGGTGCGCTGGATGCTGCACCAGGGACTCGGCTACGACGAGGCGAAGGCGCGCTACCAGCCATTCGACCGCCTGGTCGATCCCGACCCGCCGCGGCGCGCGGCCATCGTGGCGCTGTGCGCCGACGCCCTGCGGCGCCAGCTGCCTGTGACCGTGGTGGTCAACAACAAGGCCGAGGGCTCGGCGCCACGCTCGCTGCTGGAGCTGGCGCGGGCGCTGCTCGCCGAGCCCGACGACTCCATGCCGCGGTAGCTGGTGGGTCGCGACCGGTGCGGACCCTCGAGCGGCCAGGGCAACCGCTACCAGAACCCGACCGTGGTGACGTTGGACGTCAGGAACGTGTCCGGCTGCAGCCAGTTGAACGCCTGCACCGCCAACAGCGTCCCCGGCGGGATGCCCGGCGGGATCGCGAACGTGTGCGTCACCGGACCGGTCTGCGGCGCGAGGCGCAGGTCGCTCCAGGCAGTGAGGCCGTCGAGGAAGACCGGACCGATCACGTCGCTCCACGCCGGCAGCCGGTGCTGGCCGATCAGCAGCAGGGTGGCGCCGGGCTGCTGGTCGAAGTGGTGTTGGATGGTGAGCGTGGTCGCGGTCTGGGTGTAGCGGACGGCAGCCTGGGGGCCTGCGTGATAGACGATGTCGCCTGCCAGGCCGTGTCGCAACAAGACCGAACTGTCATGGTAGATGTGTGGCCAATCCGCAGGATTCCGCCAGCAGCCCACGTTCCCGAATGGGGCGTACTGGGTCCCGAAGTAGCTCGTGCCGCCGGTGATCGCGCTGCCGCCGCCGACGTGCACCGTGGACCGGCACAGGTACAAGGCTGGGCCCGACAGGTTCCCGGCCCCGCTGAGAGTGGTCCACGGCGAGGGCCCGATGATCGTGCTGCCCGAGATCCACAGCTCGCTGTCTTCGGCGCGCAGAGCTCCCAGCCAAACCTGAATGGCCATCAAGCCCTGCCACGACATGCTCTGCAGCATGGTCGTGTCGTCGATCATCCCGCGTGACCGTATGAACTGCCACGAAGTATCCACCGTATCGATCGTGCAGTGACTGAACGTCACGAGGTCGCAGTCGACGAAACGCGTCCAAGGGTGCACCGACGTATAGGTCATCCCGGCGATCATCTGCGAGTGCGCGGTCACGATCACCCGATCCAGTGTGATCGGGCCGGCGCAACTCCCACAGTCCAGATGGAACAGATCTGCGGGCCCGACCCCGCGCAGCAGGACATTGCTCAGGACCAGATGCTGGTCGGCCGGCAGATTGCGCACCGTCCAGGATCCGTACGTGATCACGGGGGGCCCGCCATCCTCACCGACGATCGTCAAGCCTTCGCTGATCGAGATCCCACCAGTGGCGTAACCGTCCAGGACCGGATCGGTGCCGGTCGCCCGAAGCAGGATCGTGTCGCCGGCGGACGCCGCGGCAACTGCCGCCGGCAGGTTGTCGAAGTCTTCCCCACCACGGCTGTACTTGTCGACGATCCAGGTCCGTTGCGCGCACAGGCCGCCATGGACGACCACGAACCACAGGACACCGAGACCCCAGCGGGACACACCACTCATGGATTCCATTGTCATCGGACCCACCTCCGCAGGCCGAGCGAGCCTGCCACGTAGAGTTCGTTCTCACCGTCCTGGTCGAGGTCGGCGAACACGATCGAGTTGTAGTTGCCGACCGAGCCTTCGACCTGGGTCGCGTAGAGCCGATGGCCAGCAACCCGGATGATCGCCGACGACGATCCCATCGCTTACCAGAACCCGACCGTGGTGACGTTGGACGTCAGGAACGTGTCCGGCTGCAGCCAGTTGAAGGCCTGCACCGCCAGCAGCGTCCCCGGCGGGATGCCGGGCGGGATCGCGAACGCGTGCGTGACCGGCCCGGTCTGCGGCGCGATGCGGAGGTCGCTCCATGCGGTCACGGCGTCGAGGAACACCGGGCCGATGACGTCGCTCCACGCCGGCAGCCGGTGCTGGCCGATCAGCAGCAGGGTGGCGCCCGGTTGTTGGTCGAAGTGGTGGGCGATGGTGAGTGTCGTGGCGGTCTGGGTGTAGCGGACGGCAGCCTGCGGGCCAGCGTGATAGACGATGTTGCCTGCCAGGCCGTGTCGCAACAAGACCGAACTGTCATGGTAGATGTGTGGCCAATCCGCAGGATTCCGCCAGCAGCTGAAGTTCCCGAATGGGCCGTACTGGGTCCCGAAGTAGCTCGTGCCGCCGGTGATCGCGCTGCCGCCGCCGACGTGCACCGTCGACCGGCACAGGTAGACGGCCGGGCCCGAGCTGTGCCCGGACGCGGCAATCGAGACATTTGGCGAAGGCCCGGTGATCGTGCTGCCCGAGATCCACAACTCGCTGTCTTCGGCGCGGAGCGCACCCAGCCAGAGCTGGTTGCCAACCAGACCCGCATAGGACAGGCTCTGCTCCATCGTCGTGTCGTCGATCATCCCGCGCGACCGCACGAACTGCCACGACGTGTCCACCGTGTCGATCGTGCAGTGGGTCAAGGTCACGAGATCGCAGTCGACGAACCGAGTCGAGGGGTGGGCAGGTGTGTACGCCATCCCCGAACCAAAAGGGGTACCCGACGGACCCAGGAACAGCCCTGTCAAAGTGATGCGGTCCAACGTGATCGTCCCCGCACAGGCAGCACAATCCAGGAAGAAGAATTCCACGTTCGGGTCTCCACGGAGACTCACGTTGCTGAGCACCAAGTGCTGGTCGCTCGGCAGATTCCGCACCGTCCAGGAACCGCTCACGATCACCGGCAGGCCGCCGCTCTCGCCGAGGATCCGCAACCCCTCGGTCACGGTGGCAGCCCCGATACCGTAGCCGTCGAGCAGCGGGTCCGGGCCCGTGGCCCGCAGGAAGATCGTGTCCCCGGGAGCCGCGGCGGCGAGCGCTGCCGGCAGGTTGTCGAAGTCCTCCCCACCCCGGCCGTACTTGTCCACGATCCAGGTCCGTTGCGCGCACAGGCCGCCATGGACGACCACGAACCACAGGACACTGAGACCCCAGCGGGACAGACCACTCATAGATTCCACTGTCATCGGACCAACCTCCGCAGGCCGAGCGAGCCGGCCACGTAGAGTTCGTTCTCACCGTCCTGGTCGAGGTCGGCGAACACGATCGAGTTGTAGTTGCCGACCGAGCCTTCGACCTGGGTCGCGTAGAGCCGATGGCCAGCAACCCGGATGATCGCCGACGACGATCCCATCGCTTACCAGAACCCTACCGTGGTGACGTTCGACGTCAGGAACGTGTCCGGCTGCAGCCAGTTGAAGGCCTGCACCGCCAGCAGCGTGCCCGGCGGGATGCCGGGCGGGATCGCGAACGCGTGCGTGACCGGACCGGTCTGCGGGGCGATGCGGAGGTCGCTCCACGCGGTCACGGCGTCGAGGAACACCGGGCCGATGACGTCGCTCCACGCCGGCAGCCGGTGTTGGCCGATCAGCAGCAGGGTGGCGCCCGGTTGCTGGTCGAAGTGGTGGGCGATGGTGAGTGTCGTGGCGGTCTGGGTGTAGCGGACGGCGGCTCGAGGAACTGCGTGGTAGGTGATGTTGCCTTCCAGGGAATGGCTCAACTGCACCGTGCCGTCGTAGTGCACTTGCGGGATGTCCGGGTCGCCAAAGCGGAAGCAGTCGTTCCGGAACGGTCCGTACTGGGTCCCGAAGTAGCTCGTGCCGCCGGTGATCGCGCTGCCGCCGCCGACGTGCACCGTCGACCGGCACAGGTAGACGGCCGGGCCCGACAGGTTCCCGGCCCCGCTGAGTGTGGTCCACGGCGACGGCCCGATGATCGTGCTGCCCGAAATCCACAGCTCGCTGTCTTCGGCGCGCAGAGCTCCCAGCCAAACCTGAATGGCCATCAAGCCCTGCCACGACATGCTCTGCAGCATGGTCGTATCGTCGATCATCCCGCGCGACCGGACGAACTGCCAGGACGTGTCCACGGTGTCGATCGTGCAGTGACTGAACGTCACGAGGTCGCAGTCGACGAAGCGCGTCCAAGGGTGCACCGACGTATAGGTCATCCCGGCGATCATCTGCGAGTGCGCGGTCACGATCACCCGATCCAGTGTGATCGGGCCGGCGCAACTCCCACAGTCCAGGTGGAACAGATCTGCGGGCCCGACCCCGCGCAGCAGGACATTGCTCAAGACCAGATGCTGGTCGGCCGGCAGATTGCGCACCGTCCAGGATCCGTACGTGATCACCGGGGGCCCGCCATCCTCACCGACGATCTTCAAGCCTTCGGTGATCGAGATCCCACCAGTGGCGTAACCGTCCAGGACCGGATCGGGGCCGGTCGCCCGAAGCAGGATCGTGTCGCCGGCGGACGCCGCGGCAACTGCCGCCGGCAGGTTGTCGAAGTCTTCCCCACCACGGCCGTACTTGTCCACGATCCAGGTCCGTTGCGCGCACAGGCCGCCATGGACGACCACGAACCACAGGACACCGAGACCCCAGCGGGACACACCACTCATGGATTCCATTGTCATCGGACCCACCTCCGCAGGCCGAGCGAGCCTGCGACGTAGAGTTCGTTCTCACCGTCCTGGTCGAGGTCGGCAAACACGATCGAGTTGTAGTTGCCGACCGAGCCCTCGACCTGGGTCGCGTAGAGCAGATTGCCGAGCCCGCCGGTCGGCAGGGTCTCGTAGATCAGCAGGTGGCCGTCGAGGGCGCCCACGACGAGTACGTCTCTCGGCTGCCCGGTCGTCGGCTCGGGCAACTGACCTGCAGCCATGCCGCACACCCCGAAGACCTTCGGGCGATTGGCGCTGCCACCGTCGAGGACGGTGATCTCCCTCTGACTCAGGGTCGCATTGGAGAACGTGGCGGCGCCCAGGTACTCCACCCGGACGATCGCCGAGACCAGGTCGTCCGCGGGCGTCGTCTCGTCCTGTAGCGGGTCGTGGTGATTGGTGCGAGCCGTGTAGTATGCCATCGGCGCCATGTAGAGATCGGCCAGCGGAGTACCGCGCGACACGATCTCGAGCGCGGTGCACCAAGAGCCGTAGTCGAGCACGTTGCCGGAGGCCTGGTCGAGTTCGAGCGGCGCGTCGCCGATGTCGGTACCGTTGGTGCCGGCGTCGAGGACGAGAAGGCGACCGCCGGCGGTGGTCACCGCAACCCGATGTGCGCCGTTCGCTGCCGGCTCAGGGTCCACGAACAGCCGCAAGGCCTGCGCATCCGAACGCGGCGACGGCTCGATCAGGTGGTTGCGCAGTGTGTGACCGAAGATCTGGTCGCCGGTCGTCTGACTCCCTGGTGTCGCCGTTCCCGTCGAACTCCACCAGATCGGAATCGTCGACTGGGTGGCGGGCAGGACCGGATCTGCCGAATAGAATCCCTGGACCCGATCGGGCCAGTAGTTGTTCGGATAGTGGTCTCCGCTCCACCAGCAGAGGTGCCGCGTGGTCCCCGATGGCCCCGGTGCCTCGAGGGCATCGCCACTTCTGGCGAAAACCGCAAAGCCATCATAGGCGTAGAGCCTGTGAGGAATGGAGAACGTCAGGTCGCGTGCCCACGGTACGTTGGGATTGCCAGGGTAGGAGATCTCTGCCGCCGGATTCGTCGGGTCGAACGGGACCCAAGGCGCTGTCTCGATCACTGTCGTTGGGCTTGGACTCAAGAATCCATTGGCCGGACCACCACTGGACGGCGGCGTCGGCTGGGTGACATCCAGCACGTTCGCCTCTGCTGCTGTGGACGTGCTGCCGGCAACCCACGGCGCGTAGCGCATCGTCCGGAACGGTCCTGCCTGCGGCATCACGGTCGCGTTTGGGGGTGTGCCCACGCCCCGGATGGCAGACTCGCCGACCAGCGTGACGTCGCCTGCTGCGCCGACCGACCATCTGCTGCCGGCCTGGTCGATCCCATGCAATGTCGGTGGAACCGGCGGGGACCCCGTCGGATCTCCGGGGTGCACGGCCATGCCCCAGGTCCCACTCAACGTCCGGTTGCAATGGCTCGGGGCCCCGTTGGCGACGCCGGCGCTTCTCGTGGTCGGGCTCCCGAACGACAGCCCACCCTGCAGGTCGGCCAGCGGCAACCAGCACACGTAGCCGGCCTCGGTCGAGACCAGCAGCTTGTCGCCGAGCGTCACGACGTCGAGCGGCCGCATCATCGGCGGGTAGTCCAGGACCCGGATCTGCTGTTCGGTTCCGGCGGAAGGGTAGGGCACGTGGATCAGGCGCTCCGACTTGAGGAGCACGAAGCCCTCGAGGCCCGGGGCCTCGACGACCTCGAGGTCGCCGCCGGCGCCGTACTGCGGGTCTGGTGTGTTCTGGCCGTTGGCGAACGATCTGGTGATCTGCCAACTCGCAGGTGCTGAGGTCGGAGCCAGGGTCCCCGCATCGAGCACCCAGAGGCACTCGTTGTGACCTGCGTGCGTGTCCGCCAGCAACACCACCAGCTCGGTACCACCCGCCCGGAACTCCATGTCGCCCGGGATCCCGTTGAACCGCGGCGACACCGCCAGCACCTCGACCGAGTCGCTCTGGATCTCCCACAGCACCCGTACGACGAAGCCGCGGTGCGACAGCAGCGCCAGCTCGACCTTCTGGTCGTGCACGCCGACGACCTTCATGTCGACGACGCCCGGCTCGACGAACCGTCCGAGTTCGTTGAGGTCGGTGTCGAACACCGCGATCACACCCGGATCCGAGCAGACGAAGATCTCCGAGAAGCCACCGGGGATCACGTCGGCGACCTGGATCGACGTCGGCCGGAACAGCTCCCAGTCGAGGTCGCGCCTGCTCGCCTTGGTCTGCAGGCCAAAGCGGTCGAGGATGTGCAGGCCACGGTAGGTCGCCACGAGGATCTCGTCGCCGGGCTCCAGCTTGGCCTCGCTGACGCACAGCGCCCAGGCGCCGTGCCCCAGCGCCTCGCTCATCGCCGTCGGCACCACTTCGCCGGTCACCGGGTCGATCTCCAGCCGCG